>DATKZI010000018.1:0-11084 GCA_035528035.1 Bathyarchaeia archaeon | reverse complement strand
ATTTTTTGTCTTAATTTCCTAATTTTCTATATAATAAGTATTAATATTATTAATTTGTATCTTTAGTTAAGATTAGATGGTGATGTATTTGGTTATAGAAGGGGAGCCATGTGATGTCTCTGACACTATTATTGGTTTATCAAAACAAAAATTATTAACAGAAAAATATCGATCAGCTAACCATTGGTTTTGGTCAGGCTTAAGAAGATATCCAGGTATATTTCTTGTTTCTATATTTTTTCTACTTATTTCGAGTATATTGGGCCTAGTTCCTAGTATTTTTGTAGGTTGGGGGATTGATATTTTTACTAAAGAAGGATTCTCAAGTATATTTCTGTGGATTGGCTTATCAGTTATAATTGCTGCTGTAATTAATTGGGCTGTGAGTTTTTTCGGTTCTTATATTTGGTCTGTAGCTGCTTTTAGAATTGAACGGGATATTCGTCAGGAATTCTTCGAAGTTATCCAGGAGCATTCTATGGCTTTTCATGATGAAAAAGACTCTGGTGTTTTATTATCTATGGGGATGAATGAGGTTACTCAAATTCGTCTTGCATACCAACCCGCATTCCGATTGTTATTAAGTACTTTTCTTAGCATCGCATTAACTTGTGTTTACTTCTTTGTTAAAATACCAATTGGAACCAGGTACATTGGAGTTGGGGTTTGGCAAATAGGTGTTGGTGTAACTGTAAGCTTTGTGCTCTATGTGCTTCTAGCTTGGAGATATGCTTCCAAAATTGGTCCAGTAAGAAGAAAACTATCTACAGAATTAGGAAAGATTTCTTCTTCTTCACAAGAAGTATTCCGAGGGATTGAAGTTGTCCGTTCATTTAATAATGAAAACACCGAAGAAAATAAGTTTAGAGTAATAAATGAAAATTATGCTGGTTATGTTAAGAAAGAAGGTTTTTTGGGTTCTTTTTATTGGCCATCATTGCTGATTATAATAGCAATGGGTATTTCGTTTGGATTTGGAATTTATCTTATACCCCAAGGGGTTATTACTTCTGGTGATCTTGCTGCTATGCTCACTTTACTTTTCAGCCTACTTACATTTAATTTCATGGTTCCTATGCGTCTTCTAATGTTACAAGCTGGACTAGTTAATGCTAAAAGAATCTGGGATATTTTATCATATGATGACTTGTTAGAGGAACCTTCAATGCCTCTTGTTGCTGATTGGGATAAGAATATCGTTTTCAAAAATGTTTATTTTAATTATCCTAATACTGAGAAATTTGTCCTAAAAAACATTAACATTACAATTCCTCCTGGGTCTCGAGTAGCTATCATTGGTGGTCCTGGTTCTGGTAAGAGTAGTATTCTCAAATTATTGTTACGTTTATATGATCCCACTGAAGGTGAAATTTTTCTAAATGGGTGTGCCATTAAAGATATGGCTACAGAAGATGTGAGGAGAGATGTTACACTTGTCGAACAAGATATCTTTTTATTTTCAGCATCGATTAAAGATAACATTTTATTCTCAAAACCTGATGCTACTTTTGAAGAGTTACAAACAGCAGCAAGAAGAGCTCAAGCTTTAAGCTTCATTGAAGCATCTCCAGAAGGTTTTGATACTCCTATTAGTGAACGAGGTGTTTCACTGTCTGGTGGACAGAAGCAAAGAATTGCTATTGCTCGAGCTTTATTAGCAAATCCTAAGCTGCTTTTACTGGATGATTCGACAAGTGCTGTTGATATAAAAACTGAAGCTCGTTTACGTTTAGCAATGGAAGAGCTCATAAAAGGTAGAACTTCTATCATCGTTACACAAAGATTATCCACTCTAGTTGAATCAGATTTGATTATTTTCTTAGAAAAAGGGGAAATTCTTGATATTGGAACTCATCAAGAATTGTTGGGTCGCTGTATTAAATACCAGTCCATGCTAAGTCATCTTCCAAGCGATTCGCAAGTGAATGATATATTAAAATCTGGAGGGGTAAATTAAATGAGTCGTGAAGGATCATCTGTTAGCCGAGTTGCATCCAAAGAAAAGAAGAATACTAGACCTATTGGCCAACTAACTCGGGAATTATTAAAATATCTGAAAGGATTTTCTGGTTTATTAATTGGTACAGGCGTAATTAGTATACTGTATGCCGCAATTCAACTTGTAAACCCCCTCATTCTTTCGCAAGGAATTGATTCAATAAATCCTGATACAATAACTATAGATGATGGTAAAATTTTTGTTGAGATAATAGAAGGACAATCACTTCCGTTATTATCAGTTATTGGAATATTTGCTGGAATTTTTATTGGGTTAGGTTTAATTGGATTTATATTGCAATCTATTAGTACTCGTTTTCTTGCAAGAGCCCGTGCTAATATGATTAAAAATATTCGAGAAGAAATCTACCATAAGCTGATAAATTCCTCCATGTCTTATTTGAAGAAAGAGCAAAGTGGTAATATAACTGCTAGAATAACTAGTGATACAGAAGAAATTGGATCAGGCATCCAAGTAATTGTTGATGTTGGTATACAATTCATGGTATTGATTGCAACATTAATTGTTCTAATAGTTAGAACTGGTTGGCAAATATTACTTATAACAATTGGAACAGTACCTGCAGCACTTATTCTAAGTCTCGTTTTTAGTAAGATAGGCAGAAGGATCATTCTTAATATTCGCCAAGCTTTTGGTGAAGTTTCTGGTAAAATGGCTGAAAGTATCTCTGGAATAGCTGTAAGTAAATCTTTTGTTCAAGAAGGAGGTCAAGCACAACAAATGCGGGTACTAAATGAAACTCATTATAAAATGAACATAAAATTTGGTTTAATGGTAAACATTGTTTTTCCATTAATTGGCATGATAGCTTCAATTGCTACCGCAGCAATTTTATTAGCTGGGGGAGCTATAAATCTAAGTCCTGGAGAAATCTTCCTTGGAGTAACATTGGCAAATCTGTTCTTACTACCAGTAATTATATTATCATTCTCATTTCCACAATTACAATCAGCATTAGGTTCTTTGGATCGGGTTATTGATGTTTTAGAGGCTACTTCAGCTATATCTGATAAAAAGACGGCAGTTCCTATAAAGTCAGGAGATAGATCAGTAACTTTTGACAATGTTTGGTTTGCATACAATGATAATAACTGGGTTTTAAAAGATATTAGTTTTACAGCAAATGATGGAGAAATTGTTGCATTAGTAGGAGAAACAGGAGCTGGAAAAACAACGATTGCGAGTATGCTTATCCCAAGATTTTTTGATGTACAAAAAGGTTCAATAAAAATTGGTGACCAAGATATAAGAGATATTACCCAAACATCACTACGAAATACTCTTGGCCTTATTCCTCAAGAGCCATATCTATTTTCATCATCAATTATAGAGAATATTCGCTATGGGAAACCTGATGCTTCAGATAATGAAGTATTTGAAATTTGTAAGCTAATAGGAGCAGATGCTTTCATTGAAGCCTTGCCTAATGGATATAGCACAATTGTAAATGAAGGCGGAAAACAACTCTCTGCTGGACAAAGACAAATGATCACTATTGCACGTACTATGTTAGCGGATCCTGAAATACTCATACTAGATGAAGCCACATCTAGATTGGATACATATACAGAGTCTTTAATACAAGAAGCTCAAGAAAAATTGTTCAAAAACAGGACAACATTTGTCATAGCACACCGATTATCAACTATTCATAATGCAGATAAAATAATCGTTCTTGATCATGGAAAACTGATCGAAGAAGGTAATCACACAGAGTTGATGAAATTAGATGGAATCTATGCTGATGTTTACAGAACATATTACGCTTTTCAAGGACTTGAAGAAATTGATCTTCAGAAATTTGTGGATGAACAAGAAGAAGTTGAGTTAACTCCTTTAGCTTTGCTTGAACGAGGTTTGCTTGATGATGAAGCTCTCAACAAATTGATAGCTGAAGGAAAAATAACTCCTGAAATATTAGCAAAAGTAAAACAAGAGAAAGAAATAACTTCAAAGAACGGAGCTACTGCATAATATATTACTCTTCGAGTATTCCTCAAAAATTGTTTTAATACTAATTAAAATACATATTTGATTATACTTTTGAATTTAAGAAGAACCTAAATTTACAATAATCAGTATTCTTTATAGCTGTCGATAAAATTAATCAGCTATAAAAAATAGAAATAACCTTTCAGTATCATAATCGACCTGATTTTCTCGCCTTTCAAGAAGAATTGAGGATTAAATAAATTCCCCTGGTTTAGATCATGTTCAATCGATTCATAATATTTTGTCTAAAATCAGCTATAGTAATAAATTAGTAGTTATATAATATATTAGTTAATGTTGTTGATAAAAAATGAAAGCTTCAGATCTCTTCGTAAAAGCTTTAGAAAATGAAGGAGTGGAATATATTTTTGGTATTCCTGGGGAAGAGAATCTAGATTTACTTGAGTCAATCAGAACATCTTCCATCAAATTGATTCTCACAAGGCACGAGCAAGCTGCTGGTTTTATGGCCGCTACTTATGGAAGGTTTACAGGTAAAGCTGGTGTTTGTTTATCAACTCTTGGTCCGGGAGCGACAAATCTTGTAACAGCTGCTGCATATGCTCAATTGGGTGGTATGCCTTTAGTGATGATTACCGGTCAGAAACCGATAAAAACTAGCAAACAAGGCAGATTTCAAATTGTTGATATTGTCAATATGATGAAACCTCTAACATATTTCACAAAACAAATAGTCAATGGTAATGCAATCCCTTCTATTATTAGAGAAGCATTCCGATTAGCTGAAGAAGAGAGACCTGGAGCTGTTCATATAGAATTGCCCGAAGATATAGCTAGGGAAGAAACCACAACTATTATTTTTGAAAAACATGATATTAGACGACCATCTGCTGATGATAAGGCTATTAATTCTGCTATTAAAGTGATTGAACTAGCTAAGAATCCCTTATTATTAATCGGTGCAGGAGCAAATAGGAAACGAATACAAAACGCTTTAGAGGATTTTATTAATAAAACAGGAATTCCATTTTTCAATACTCAAATGGCTAAAGGAGCAGTGGATGAAAGGCACCCTCTATTTTTGGGAACAGCAGCTTTATCAGATAATGATTATCTTCATTGCGCAATTCGTAAAGCTGATATAATTATTAATGTTGGTCATGATATTATTGAAAAACCTCCTTTCTTCATGCGCCATGGTGAATCAAAAGTTATTCACATAAATTTCTTCAAAGCTCACATTGATGATGTCTATTTTCCTCAAATTGAAGTAATTGGTGATATCGCAAATTCTGTTTTAAAAATAACTAACAATATCACAGTTAATAAGAAGTGGAATTTTGAATATTATTTGAAAGTTAAGAAAGAAGTCGATAGACACACCCAACAAGGATCAGATTGTAATGATTTTCCTGTTAAACCGCAGAGATTAGTTGCTGATGTCAGAAAAGCTGTTCCTGATGATGGAATTATTACATTAGATAATGGAATATATAAGATATGGTTCTCAAGAAATTATTATGCTTATGAACCAAATTCGATTATCCTGGATAATGCTTTAGCATCTATGGGTGCAGGTTTACCATCTGGCTTAGCAGCAAAGATTGTTTATCCAAACAAGAAAGTTCTAGCTATCTGTGGAGATGGTGGATTTCTAATGAATTCCCAAGAATTAGAAACAGCCATTAGATTAAATCTTGATTTAACTGTTTTAATTGTCAATGATGGTGGTTATGGGATGATAAAATGGAAACAAAAAATTATGAAATTTGAGGATTGGGGATTGGATTTTACAAACCCAGATTTCGTAAAATATGCTGAAAGTTATGGTGCAAAAGGTTATAGACTTTCTAAGACTGAAGATTTATTACCTCTTTTGCAAAATTGTTTGAACTCAACAGGAGTTCATGTTATCGATCTGCCTATAGATTATTCTGAAAATGTCAAAGTCCTTATTGATGAGTTGTTTAAATTGGTTTGTATAATTGATCCATCGATAGATCCAACAAAAGAGCTTGAATTCAAGTATCATTTATAATAACTTAATTTGTAAAAACCGTACAAATATATAGCACTACATTCAAAGTAGTTACTGTATTGTGAAGGTGAAGATGCTGGTTATTATCTCAATAAACCCCACTACTGGTGAGAAAGTAAAGGAATATAAAGAATTTACCCGAGAAGAGGTTTCTGAAATATTAAAGAAATCTAATGCAGAATTCAAAAAATGGCGAAAAGTTGCTATTAGTGAAAGAAAGAAATTAATGTTAAAAGCTGCTAAAATTTTAAGAGAAAATAAAGATGCATATGCAAAAATGCTCACTGTCGAAATGGGGAAAATCTTTAGGGATGCTGTTGGTGAAGTTGAAAAATGTGCTTGGATATGTGAATATTATGCTGAAAATACTGAAGCATTTCTACAACCTGAAGTAGTTAAAACGGAAGCAACAAAGAGTTTTGTAGTTTTTCAACCTTTAGGAGTTATTCTTGCAGTTATGCCATGGAATTTTCCTTATTGGCAAGTATTCAGATTTGCTGCACCAGCTCTTATGGCTGGTAATGTCGGTATTTTAAAACATGCTTCTAATGTTCCTGGTTCTGCTTTAATTATTGAGGAAGTTTTTAGAAAAGCAGGTTTTCCTGAATATGCATTTAAAACATTACTTATTGGTAGCAAACAAGTTGCAGCTGTAATTGAAAATGATGTTGTAAAAGCTGTTACATTAACTGGAAGTACTCCCGCAGGTAAAGCAGTGGCATCTAAAGCAGGTGAAATGCTCAAAAAAACCGTTCTAGAATTAGGTGGTAGTGATCCTTATATTATTCTTGAGGATGCAGATAATGAAGAAGCTGTTATGACTTGTGTAAATAGCCGATTAATTAATGCTGGACAAAGTTGTATAGCAGCAAAAAGATTTATTGTTGTAGAAGCAAAGAAAGAAGATTTTGTAAAAGGATTTGTAGAATACATGGGATCAATGAAAATGGGTGATCCATTCGACCCGTCAACAAATGTTGGTCCTCAAGCTAGGTATGATTTAAGGGATGAGCTTCACAAACAAGTTCAAAAAAGTATAGAAATGGGTGCTGAGCTGCTTCTAGGTGGTTTCATTCCTGATGGTCCTGGAGCTTTTTATCCGCCAACAATTCTAACAAATTTAAAGAAGGGCATGCCAGCATATGATGAGGAGCTTTTTGGTCCAGTAGCAAGTATCATTATAGCTAAAGATGATGAAGAAGCAATCTCCATAGCAAATGATTCAACTTTTGGTTTAGGTTCAGCTATTTTTACCAAAGATATTGCAAGAGGGGAAAGAATGGCTATTGAGGAAATTGAAGCAGGAAGTTGTTTTATCAATACCTCTGTTAGATCAGATCCTAGATTGCCTTTTGGTGGAATTAAACAAAGTGGCTATGGAAGAGAATTGTCTCATTATGGTATCAAGGAATTTGTCAATATCAAAACAATCTATGTAAAATAATCAATAAATTCAATCGACATTCAAATTTTCCTCTTTTGCTTCTCATAACTGATCTGATCTTCTAATCCTTTCAGAAGAGGCGTGAGTTTTATGCATTAATTTTACCATGAAGCTTATTATAAGATAATACACTTTGAAGAATAGTTATTTAGCTTCCTTGATGAATCAAGCTTCTAATGAAGGAAGCCAACAAAGCAATGTTATGCTGAAGGGGTGTGTGCAGATTCTTCTTCTTATAATGATCATTACCTAAAAGATACTTTTTGAGAGTGTTATAATGATTCTTCTCTCGAGAATAATTACTCGTAGTTAGGACCAATACTAAACTAGTGCTTGACAAGTGGATTTACACATAAATACTTAGATTACAAACTCAAAATGAGAGCTAAAATTTCATTTATTGTTATTTGTTGTTGTTCACTTCTCGAAATATTTGCTTGATTATCTCCTTTTTGTTCTCCATAGGAACCAAAATAAGCATGATTTCCACCAATGATTTCTATATATACTGTGTTTGCTGGTAATAGCGATTTTGTTTCATTGATTGGAGTTGATAGCACCCCATCTAATGACCCATACATTGAGAGGACAGGAAGAGTATAACTTGAAATATTATTGGCATTTGCAGGATAAGCAGCAAGAAGCACCAACCCAGCGATGGTATCAGGATTATTATAAACAAATTGAGCTGCCATCGATCCACCCAAAGAATGCCCTCCTATTATCCAAGTAGAAATGTTTCCATAATAAGCAATTAATTCAGATGCTTTGTTTGGAGCAAAAACAGCTAAATCAAAAGGCATTTTAATTATACCAACAAAGAATCCTCCTTCAGCTATTCCTCGAGCAATTATTGCATAAGATTCAGGCTCAACATTACCTCCAGGATAGAATATGAATCCTATTTCTGAGGTAAAATTAGTTGGTATAAAGGTGATCCAATCCTTAGAGGATTCAACAGTAACTTCCGAATCAGATTCCATAGCAAGTATTGCTTCATTCATCGGTTTGTAGGATTGACTTAAGAAAATTAAGCTGCCAGCTAGAAGACCGATTACTAACACAACTGGAATAGTTATCAAAGCTATTTTTCTACTTCTCTTCATAATATCTCATATACTTATTTAGAAGCTAATAAGATTACTTCTTAATTTTCTATCATAAATAAAAAAAAGAATAATAGAAACTATAGTCAACAGTATTTTGTTGCTAAAGGTCCTTTATTCAGATAAGAATTTTACATAGTCTTTGTTATCACTGAAGCATTTCTCTACCAAACCGGATTTCTAGCCCTTACAGAAGAAGTGTGTGACCTGAAGCATCAATTGCTATTTTTCTTCATTTAAACTGCTTCTAAACTTTCTTCAGAGATTGCACATTATTATTTTATTATTTCCAGATATAGTGCTACAATAGTAGCATATTAATGTAAAATCATACGAGCTTTCCATTCCTTTATACGCACTTAAGTTCAAATAAAAAATCATTTATATTGAATTCTCAGGTAATGAGTAAGTATTTAGGTATTTATAATTCATCATCTAACACTAGAATGAGCTAAATTTATTGTATACCTAATTCTTCTGATTTAATTCTATATCTTTAAATAACTGCTTACAGCATTTTTTTGTAGAGATTATTTTCTGGAGGATAAGAATTGGTTGGATTAAATTTGAAAGAAAGGAAATTCTATCTGTCATGTTTTATTATTTTTATATTTTTTTTACCCGCTACTATAAATGGTTCAGCATTAAATATGGATAACCACTCAAGTATGTATGATATAATGAGTTGCACTAATCAAGGACAGAGTGAAGATTTTACTGCTTATGAGGATGGCATTCTTTACCAATATGTTTATGGCAATCTTGTTCTAACAAATATAACTAATCCCAAGAAACCATTAACGATTTCGCAAATTACAATTGATTTTCCAACAAGCACAACAAACTTTTATGTTGCTGATGGATATGCCTACTTTGTTACATTTGATAATGTATTATATGCATACAATTGTAGTGATCCAACAAATATAGTTAAAGTATATGATACTGAATTTGAATATTGCATTCGAGATATTGTTGTTAAAGATGGTTTAATGTATGTTACTCAAGATAAGAATGTAACAATTTATAATGCTCAAAAATATGGTATAGTTAAAATCGGAGAAGTTAGTGTTCCATGCCCTTATTTCCTTATGTTCTTAGTTGTACACAAAGGATTTGCTTATGCTTATAACTGGCAAGGTGATTTTGCAATAGTAAATGTTACCGATCATACCGATCCAATATATAATTCTACATGGTCCTATAATTCTTGTCGAATTATTAGTCAAATTGGTGATTATATTTTTGAGATTTTGTCAGGATCAGGTTTCAGAGTTACAAACATTTCAATTCCAGGTGAACCTGAAATAATAACTTATGTTAGTACAAATAATTTTCTTTCTTCAGAAGAGGACATATATTATTTCAATAATTATATCTATTTACTATATGATAAAGGATTAGCAATCTACGATGCTACTGACATGTTAAATATAACTGAGGTTTGCGTTTTTCAATTACCTAACTATGAAAATCAACTATTTACCTCATTAGTTGTTGTAGATGATTATGTCTATATTACCAACTCTAAAGAAAGGAATCAACTTTATATTATTGATGTATCAAATCCTGCTTTCCCAGAACATATTTATCCTTTTAGTGCTAAAATAGACTCTTTCGAGGTTATCTTCTTATCAGTAACTGGGGCAATCTTTGTTGGATTTATAATAGTAATTGTTATAAATGTCATTCAGAATAAAAATAAGCTTCCATAAAATAATTTTTATCAAAGAAATCTTTTGAGGATTCTTTGATTTTTTTTCTATATCTTTCTTAATGTTTTAACATTTCACTTGTAGAACTTACTTTATCGTATCCTTGCCAAACTGGTCTTCTAGACCTTACAGAAGCAGTGTGTGACCGAGCATCAGTATTGATATCATGCCTTTTTTGTTTTAATTTTTTAAATTGTTATTTATTTCAATTTAAAAAGCAAAAAAATTAGTAGAAAATACTTTACTATTAAATCACACTTTCTACAATAAATAGAATGATATTTCCTAACGTAGCTATAATTCCTAAAACAAAAAAAGTGATAAGAAAGATTTTTCTTACCAAATATTTTCTCATAGTGGGTTTTTTTTGTTCTTCAATAATTATATCGAATTTAATACCACTAGGTTGGTTCTTTTTCTTTATTATGAATTCAATAATAGGTAGTAAATAGATTAGTATATTCAAACTGAAGATAAAAAGTGGGATGGTTAGTAAAGTGTAAAATAGATAGACATTTACTAGATTTATTGTTACGTCAAAGATTATCTTTCCAAATAACATAATTCCTATTGATATGGCTAATGCGATAAAAAATGCTGTTAAATAGTAATTCATTCTATGTAAATATCGTTCTTTTACTACTATTTGTTGATCTGTATTAGTGTGTGTCTTATCAATTTCGTTGCTATTTACTTCCAAATTTATCACTTCAACTAATTCATTAGTGGTAGAATAAAAATTATAATCAGGAACATGAATAGACTTAGTTTCACTACTTTTCCTTTTCGTAATTTCATGTAACCACCT
>DATKZI010000017.1:0-65751 GCA_035528035.1 Bathyarchaeia archaeon | reverse complement strand
CCTTGATTTCTCTCAAGTAATTACTCGATTGAAATTATCCTATGAATATAAGGAAGAACCACTTGATGCTTTGAAAGATCTTCTTCTTGACATCTATACTGAATTACAAGATGTGAAAGCAAACATCGATGATGAAGAACTTTCGGATTTGCTTACTCATATGGATGCAGAACTCGTTTCTGCAGCAACTATTATTACAAAAATAATGGAGGAGGTCTAAAGTCATTGAATAAAATCAAAGATATTAGAATCAAAAAAAGTGTTGCTAGTTATTCTTCTATCGATTTAACTTATCCTTTGAAAATTCGCATAGACAATGATTTACCAGATCAAGTGGAAGTGGAGCTCACTAATCCTACATGTCGACCAGAACAATATTCTGCCCTGGAATATTTCGATGAAGGTATTATCATTAAAATCCAAATGAAACAAAAATCCAAGGAGGGATCAGAGCGATGACTGCCTACATTGCTAAAATTATCAACCTACTTGAGCTAATTGCTTCTCGAGGGTATGATATCTCTCGAGTCTTCTCAGATTGGCTTGATGTAATGGTCTATGCTCTACAATCGGTTTCAGTTGAAGAGGAACATCTTGAACGAGAAAAAAATTACTTGCAAGTTATCCATCGCTACAAGAATGACTTACCGAAAGGGCAAAGGGAAGCAGATCATTTTGCTGCAGCACTTAGTTTACTTATGCAGGGCATGCAAGAAACAAATGAAGAATTACTTGGAGAAATCTATGAAAGACTCTCGTTGAATTATACTGGTTTTGGTCAGTTCTTCACTCCATTAGCTATTTGCCAATTACTTGCTAAAATTAACTTCACAAATTGTGCAAAGATCAGTCCTCTCGTCGCGGATCCTTGTGCAGGTTCAGGAAGAATGCTTATTGAAGCTTACAAATTGAAACCTGAAGGATTCTATCTCGCTCAAGATATTGACTTTCGATGTGTGAAGGTCTGTGCTTTAAATTTCCTATTCTTCAATATCGATGGAATGATCATTTGGGGAGATAGTCTTGCACTTGAAGCAAAGATGGCTTATAGAACAATTCGCAATCCATTTGGTGGACAACTTTTCCTTATTACACAAGATTCGGACCAGTGGATTCATGTTCAACAATTTGTTCCTGGAATAACTGATCAAATTCCAGTTGTTGGAGGTGAGTAGCAGCATGATTTCAGATGACCTTTTTGAAATTGAACGTTGTTCCTGGAATGCTGTTCTTTATCCTGATGGAACAATGAAACGCGTAAGTGATGTCTCTCGAGTTATCATTTGTAAATCAAAAATTCGTAGCACCGGGTATGCTAAGGATTGCATCATTGGACCAGCAACAAAATCTGCTCGAGTGCAGGAATTGCTCCAGCAGTTGGAGAAAGGCATCACTAAGGAGGATGTTACATGTTAGAGCTTGGATTTCCATTCAGTTTAGAAAACTATGAGAAAGAAGGATTAAGGATCTTCTTGACAGCTATGCCAGGCGGAGGAAAATCCTATGTTGCGAAAGTTTTCTGTGAAGAATTAATTACTGCAGGATATCCTCTGGTTATTGTGGACCCTGAAGGAGAATATGCTAGTCTTCGGGAATTTTATCCAACAGTGATTGTTGGAGGAAGCTTTGCTGATATCCCTCTTTCAGATGCAATTATTGATCAAACAATTACTGCTGTTCTTACCAGTCAAAAACCTTTGATAGCCATTTATGATCTAAATTTACTCTTACCTTCCGAAAGAAATATCTATGCTGCAATGATCCAGGAAAAGCTTTTTGCTTCAGCCAGTAAGTTTCGCAGATCTCTTTTCTTCATTGTTGAGGAGTGTCAATTAATCGCTCCTCAAATTCTAAGTAAGGGACAAGATCCTAAATCAGTTGACCTAGCAATCGATATCGCTAAGCGTGGAAGAAAACGTGGTATTAATTCCATCTGGATTACTCAACGCCCTGCAGATATTTCGAAGGCGATCATTACCCAATGCAATATGTGGCTTTTTGGCAAACTTATTCACAAGACGGACTTGGACCAGATCAAAGACTTCCTCACTGATGCTAACATTGAGAAAACTGCAGTGATGAAACTTGAGAATCAATTTTTCATCTATGATGGCAAGAATTCACAATTAGTTAAATTCAGGAAAATGCGAATCAAGGACCTAGCACAAACTCCTCTTTTAGGAGAAACCATTAAGCTTGAACGCTCAAAGGATAGATCTCTTGAATCGATCATCAAGGACCTGGTGAAACAAGCAGAACAAGAGCAACAAAAGCAGCAAGAGCGAAAGGATAGAATAGTTAATCTTGAGCAACAAGTGCAACGATTGGAGCAAAGACTTCAAGAGAAAGAAGAGGATATCAAACGATTGAATCAAAATCTTGATCTTGTTGGTAGGCTCAAGGTTGTTTCTGGTTCCCCTGATAATGAAGCCTTACAACAAGTCTTGGATGAACGTCATTCTCTCGAGAAAGAAAAGAAATCACTTGAAAAACAATACCAAGACTTACAGCAGCAATATGAAATTCTAACTAATACTATTGATCAGCAAAATGAATTCATTAAAGTCAAGGAGAAATTGCGTTATCAATTACAAGAACTACTTGAGACAATCGATTCTCTAGGCTTCAAAGAAAAAGCACTTGAATTAGAGCCTATTAATTTATCATCACCAGTTGCTGCTATTTCTGCAGATGATGCTCTCTCATTTATTCGCCATCCAGCCATTAAGAAAGAGATCCAGGAAGCAATTGCTTCAGGTGTCTCTGCTAAAGCAGTAAAAGGAATTATTGCTCTTCTAATTGAGAAATCAGAAGCAAGTTATGAAGAGATCAGACGTGCTTTAGGGTATGCTGATAAGACACTCGTTTCCAAAGCTGGTAGTAGATTAGCTGATAGAAAGATTCTCCTCCAAGAAAAAAGTTCTTCCGGGGAATTCATTCTTAGTCTTAATCTTGTTGGTTTAAAAGAAGTGATTGACTTACAAGATGCTCGAGTCAAAGGTGAGCGAGCTATCGATGAAATTTTCGGGAAGGATACTTGATGAATAACGGTGAATCTAAATCTCCTTTGGAAGCGATTCTTCAAGAGGACCTTACTCAAAACAATGCTGCAAGAATTAAGAAATTAGAAGAATCTTTGATTAATGCCCATAAACGACTCGATGTGCAGCATAATACTATCAATGTATTAGCTAGGAAGATTAAGGAGCAAGAAAACAAGCGATGACTAAATCTTCTGAGATTTTTTTTTCTTATCTTTCCAGCATAGCTACATTATCAAGGCATTCTCAATATAAACGGGAAAGATCGATCTCTCGATATGCTCAATTCTTGCAACAACGGTCCAAAACTCTCTTAACAGCAACATTGACTGACCTAATTGCTTATGCTGAATTTAAAGTTGAAAACAAAAATGAAAAGCTCCGGATAGAAAGGATCTCCTTCAAAACTTATCTCAAATACATCCTCTATTTTTATGAATTTGCTGCTGATGAAGGTCATTATTCAGCTATTGAAGTGAAACGCTTAAGGAAATATGTTGAGAATTTTAAATTTGAAATTGGTGAAGAGAAGACTAGATTATCTAAAGAACAAATTACCCAACTCCTTGAAGAAACCAATTGTCATTCTAGTCTTAAGATTGCTACTCTAACTCTCCTCAATTTTGGTTTTAGGATTTCCGAAATTTTAAATCTAAAAGTTCAAGATATTGACTTCGAGAAAGAACTCATTACAATTCATAAAGGTAAAGGCAGAAAAACCCGCAGAATACCTATTCTCGAATATCAACTTTCAGCTCTTAAACAAATGTTACAGATGAGACAAAAAATGCTTCCCTTGAATTCAACTGAAGATCATTTCTTGATCAATAAAAACACCGGAAGAAAAGTCAGTAAAGCTTGGCTTCAAGATTACTATGTTCGCATCACCAAAAGGTTGGACTTTAGAGTTCATGCCCATCGACTTCGCCGAACTTTTGCTTCGATCCTATTCTTTGATCTTGGTATTGATATTTATCTCATAGCCTGGTTACTTGGTCATTCAAGCATTCAAACAACACTCATTTATTTAGGGATTAAAGAAAAAGAAAAACAACAAGCATACAAAAAAGCTATGAAGGGAAAAACGATCGTTTCCTTTTCATAATTCTTTTTTTTTATTTTTTCCACAAAACTTTTCCTCTTTCTGAAAGGATACAGATGTTATCTTCTTGTAATTTTTCTAACGCAAGATCTAAAGCAGTAAACATTCGCCCAGGAGATTCTTCTAGAAATTCCTGTAATGTTAGATCTTTTTGTATGAGTAATTCTTTAATTTCTTTGTGAGTATTTTTTTGAAATTGTGTTTGTAGTAGCATCCAATAGACCTTATCTCTAATATTACTCATAAGCAAGTCCTCTCGATGTTCTTTACTTAATTCTTTTAGAATGGAAGTATTCTCCTCTAGATCTTGATTCAATGCTTGTTCCAATTGATCAATCCTTCTGAGAATGATTGAATAATCTCCTTGTCCTCCTGGTGTTAGATTTTCCAGCATATCCTGTTTCAAAACATCTGCTCTCAGAATAGAAATAATATATTCTGATAGGCTCATTTTATTATTTTTTGCTTGTTCTTCAAAAATTTCTTTCTCTTTTGTGCTGATCCTAAATTCAATTCTGGCATCTTTCATTACTGCTGAGTCATCAGAAACTTCTTTATTTGAGTTTGACATAACATATCTTGAGCTCCTATGTGAATCAGAATTCCCTAGCCGGACCTGATACATATAGGAAATTTACTTCTTTTCCTTCAAAAATGTTGTTGGAACGCCCGTTCGGACATATCAGCGTATTACCTTGATAGGATTGTAGATAACACATTGACTTTTGAATAAATAATTACCAGTTTATTATGAGATAATAATTGGTGAGCTAATGTAGGTTCACCTATCATCTCAATTTGTCTAAAAGAATAGCTGAAAAAATTATCGTAACGGTGCTGCTGCTTGGAACGATCAGGATATAATGATACTTTTGAAAATGACCATTCAGGTCTAAAAAAATACGTTGAGGATATAAATAGAGGGAATCCTCCACCTATTGTGAAAAAACCATTAGGTAAAACTAATTGTTATGTCATAGGTGTTGGAGGCGGTGGAAATAATACTGTTAATCGTCTTATGTCTACAGGTATAAAAGATGCCTTGTGTATTTGTATAAATACCGATCTTCAACATTTGGATTCAGTTAAATGTGATTCAACATTATTAATTGGTAGACAAACCACTCGAGGGTTAGGTAGTGGTGGGAAACCTGAAAAAGGACAAGCAGCAGCAGAAGAATCCTACAAAGAAATCCAAAGAATAGTATCAGATTCAGATATCATTTTCTTAACATGTGGTTTAGGTGGGGGAACTGGCACAGGTGCTATGCCAGTCATAGCTGAAGCAGCTAAAGCTTCTGGTGCTATTGTTATTAGCGTAGTTACATTACCTTTTACCCATGAAGGAAGTAGAAAGGGAACCGCTCAAAAAGGGTTGGAGGAATTACGAAAGTATTCTGATACTGTAGTAATCATTGAAAATGATATGTTACTTAAAATAGTTCCAGATTTGCCAATTGAGGAAGCGTTTAGTGTAGCTGATGAAGTTTTAGCCAACTATATCCATTCAATAATTAATACAGTGACTCAACCAGGGATAATATCAGTTGACTATGCTGATTTGAAATCAATAATTGTAAAAGGTGGAGTAACTGTTTGTGGAGTTGGTGAAGCAAAAGGTGAAGATCGTGCAGTAAAAGCTGTTGCTAAAGCATTGTCAAATCCATTGATTTCTGTTAATTATAAAACAGGCACCGCAGCATTGATTAATGTCACTGGCGGAGCAAAAATGACCTTAAAAGAGGCAAGTAGTGTTGTAGAAATCATTAGAAGACAAATCCAGCCAAATGCTGAAATAATCTGGGGAACTAAGGTGGATCATGAATTAGGCGATTTACTACGAATTACAATAGTAATATCTGGTGTAGAAAGTGATCAATTAATAGGCCTTCGAAAGAAACAATCGAATATATCTATACCACCTTATGATATCGTTGGTGATGTTAGCACTATCAGTAGTCCACTAGTATTATCTCAAGAACAAGATCCTTGGATAAGTGAAGATAAGCACATTACTATCAGAGATTTACGGAACCGATTAAAAGATAAACAGAATGTTGATAGAGAAAGAAAAGTAAAATTCCGTGATGAGGATGAAGATGATCCTAATGAATTTTGGGATGAACTAGGAATCTCAAAAGGATTGGATTAATAACTTAATAATTATTAATATAAATTCATTCTTTTTAGAATTTTATTGCAGAGAAATAAAAAGAAAAGAATTTATTTATTGCTTTTTACATCATAAAGAAATTTATGTAAAGAAGAGTATTAAAAAAACCAAAGGATAACCTTTTAAAAAACAAAAAACGAAAAAAAACTCGAAGAACTTCTATAGGTCCGTAGTGTAGCTGGCCAATCATTGGAGTCTTTGGAATTCCAGACGGCGGTTCGACTCCGCCCGGACCTACCATTTCTCAATTATAATTCTCAATACAGCTGGTTAAAATGACTAAAACTATCTTTGTTGCTGGTGATTTACATATCCCCTCTCGGGCAGCAATGCTTCATCCTACCTTTCAGCTTGTCCTTGAAAGTAAAAAATGGGATTATATTGTTTTAACAGGAGATTATACAATTCCAGCAGTTGTGAAACACTTTGAGCTCTATTTGAAAAAAAAGGATAATCTCATAGCTTGTAAAGGTAATATGGATCAGTTTCCATTGCCTGATAAACCGACATTCGAAATTGATGGAATAAAATTTGGTGTTTATCATGGTACAGATATTTCTCCACGAGGAGATATTAAACAGCTAAAAAAAGTAGCAGAAGAATTGGAAGTAAAAGTGTTATTTACAGGGCATTCACATAAATGCCAATTTAATTTCGATTCAGAAACTGTAATCCTTAATCCTGGAACTTCTTCAGGAGCGTCTGGGGGATCCTACTGGACAGTTGATACTGGTATAATAACAATAAGTATTTTACAAAATGAATTAATAATAAATCGATTTTTCATTAATAATCAAGGAAAAATAAAAAGTGAAACAAGAAAAATTGATTTATAATCCATTTATACAATATTAAATAATTTTAACTATCTTTTTCTTTCAATAAAAATAAATTTGAGATAATAAATACTAGAAGGTGGAATTTTCTCATAAAAATTCATCCCCAGAAGATTTTTATTAGGAAATTTGCCATAAATTAGAACTAGTTACAAGGTCTCTATCTATGTAATATCTCGGTACAGCTGGGAATATTCACTGTATTAAAAGAGGATTAGACTCCATACTAATGATAGTAGACTAATTAGTTGGAGTTTGCTGAGGTGAACAAACTATTGGAACAAATCGATGCAGAACTTGCTGCTATAACCACTGAAGGTGACATTAGCTTAAGCTTAGGTCAATTCATGGGATATAATGAAGAAGTTCTGGGTATAGGCATCTATAATTTATTCGGAAATTCTATCTTCACAAGTTCAAAGAATGAAAATGGCGAAGTTGGACTAACAGCTCTTAAATCACTATTAGGATTAGTTGGTAATCAAATTGATTTTATCTTACCTCCTGAAGCTAATGTACAATTCATTGCGCCAGAAGATATACTAGTGGGTGTTTCGAAGATAGGTACTGATAAGATTTTTGCTGTCGTGTTAGAACGTAATGCTAAAATTTCCTCCATTGTGCCAAATATTATTCAAATGGCTAAACTACTCAAAGGTATCTCAAAGAAAACCGAGGCATTATCTAATTCTAGATGTAATGATGCTTGTCGAAAAGCAACCGCGGAAAAATTACAACGCTCTGGAAGAAAGAACCTTATAACAAGATTTGCTGGTTAATTTCTTCAACTTTTTCTTTTATTTCATTCTTTATAATAGATTAATTTAAATTGTAATTTCTTTCGTAAACCTTTAAACTGATAAAACTCCATATCATCAAAAAGATTTTAATCTCTTAATCTTGAAAAAAGAGAAACAAATATTAGTAAAAAGTTAAAAATAGCAGAGTATCGCTATTATATCACCTAGAATAAGAAAGGTTATGAACATGACAAGTCGGAAAAACAAAGTGCTAATTATCTTTGCACTAATGATTATAGCATTAAATGTAGTTACATTGGCTCAAGTAAACAGTGGTTGGAAAAACCAACCAAATAATGAAGCAGTTCTTCCTTCTTATTTAAAAGAAGCAGAACTGAGTACAGATAATTCTTTTGTCCTACAAGCCTATAATGACACAAATCTTCCTAGTTTAGCTTTGTGGGATCTAAATGTTAATACTACAAGATTAGTTACTCTTCTTGATTTTGGTTATGTAACAGTAAATGATACTTATTCAATTATTAAGAATGATAACATCACAATGCCCGTTTTCCGATTTGCTTTACCAAACATTTGGGGTAGGAATTTAGTTCACATACAAGCTCAAACAATGTGGATTCATGAAGACGAGGATGGTGAAGTAGATAATACAGGAGCTTATAAATTAAACAATACTGAGGTTTATGAAGAATATAGTAATAGATACTATAATTTCTATGCAGTAAAACTAACTCCTGTTCTAAATAATAATTCAGCTTATACAATCAGAGTTCATGCTACAATGCTCAGACCTTATACAACAGAGTTATTTGTTCCATCAACTGGTGATTATGCAGGTTATATTTACACAGGTTGCTACTTCAATTATAGTATAGTTCCATTATTATCAACAGAGATAAAGAGAAGTGTTTCATCCTTCGCTAAATCCAATGAAGGAGAAATTATTTCAGCTGCTATAACCCCTACAGATGCGACAATTGGAGGAGCGTCTGTTATATTTACAGACTTACACAACATAGATCCATTTAATTTTACAGCAATATATACTGCAGAGAATAAAAACGATTATCCTAATAAAGCAACAATAGGGTGCACTCTTGCAATCTATCCACCAATTGAAGCTTTAAACTATAAACGAACTGTTGTAATAGATAATTGGAATTATATTCAAGTTTACGAAGAATTAACTCTCAAGAATTTCGGTTATGGTCCTACAGAGAAAGATAGACAAATCTATGATTTATATGAAAATCAATTTCATTCCACATTTGCCTTATCGCGTTTTCATATGTGGATTAACAACGTTATACCGGAATCTTATACTGTAGCTGATGAATTAGGACTATTAGAACAAAAAGTGGGCTCTCCTGAATTGGTACAAAACAATAGAATCAGTGCCTATTTACGTTTACCGTTAATGGGTGGAGATATTGGAACATATTATTTGAAGTATAGATTAAATCTTGAAGATGTTTTGAATTACAATAAAACTGAGTATTTAATGGAAACATTAGCAATACCCAAATGTGATTTCCACGTGCGAAATTTTGAACTTACAATCGTTCTCCCACAAGGTGCAAATTTCCAATATGTTAATTTTGGTAGGAAAAGTGTAGATTATACACAAGGTAAAACAGGTGTTTTCTTAAATATAGGTAGAAAACAAACAATAACATTCACTGGAACAAACATCAGTACCTTCCATGACCTTACTCTTGACGTTGGATATTTTATGAATGATTTAGCATATTTCATTCAACCATTGATTTTCTCATTTGTTATCTTCTTAGCTTGCCTTGCTTATATTGGTGTAAGAACTCTCAGAAAGGATGTAATACAGAAAGTAATTATTACTCAAGAAGCAAGAGAGGAAATACCTCTTGAATTGATCCAATCATTTGTAGAGAAGTACGAAGAAAAGACTGCCTTACAGAAGAGAATCGGCGACTTAGATGAGGATCGAAGAAGAAAGAAGGTTAAGGCTAAAGAATACGATCAACATAGAAAGATTCTCGAGAGTAAAATGCGAGAACTTGTCAAAAATCTTGATACAACTAAGAGAGCCTTGAAAGAAAAAGGTCGTAAATATTCAGCCGTTATCAATAAAATTGAGATCAATGAAGAAAAACGCACAAGTATTGAACGAAGTATTCAAGACTTACGAATTAGATATATCCGTGAAAAACAAATCTCAAAAGATGCTTATATTCGAATCCTCAGAGATTATCAAATACAAATCGAGAAATTTGAACGAGATATAGACAGAGAAATCATTAATCTACGTCTCTTAATAGAACATGAAAGCAGGGACTAATAAATAGTCCATTTCTCTTTCTTTTTTTTATTAGTTTTTTCATGAAAAGAAGATGTTAGGTAAATTGCTATTTTACCCAACCTTGCATAATTCTCTCACAATTTTCACAGATGAATTTTGAAGTATCGATTTTTTCTCCTTCAGGAGGTATTGGGAACTTTTTCAAACCACATTTACAAACATACCCTCGTATTTTAGCTGGATTGCCAAAAACTAATGCATGTGGTGGTACATCCCTTGTTACTACACTACCTGAACCAATCATACAGAATTCACCCAATGTTACTCCACAAATGATCACTGCATTTGCTCCAATTGATACACCATCTCCAACCTTTGTTTCTACGGTTTTCCATTCTTGATTGAATGCTCGGGGGTATAAGTCATTGGTAAAAACCATATGTGGTCCTAAGAAAACATTATTTCCTATTGTTACTCCATGATAAACAGAAACTCTATTTTGTATTTTAACACCATTACCTATTTTAACTCCAGCATCGATATAAACATCTTTGCCAAGTATGCAGTTCTTTCCTAAAATACTATCTGATCGAACATGAGCGTGGTGCCAAATGCTTGTTCCTTCGCCTATTTTTGCACCATCTTCAACTATTGCTGTTGGATGGATCCTAACATTTTTTCTTTCTTCAGTCATAATATTATCTACCATCATTCGTTAGTTCTGTTTGTTCTTTATTGTCTTCTTCTTTCGTTGAGTTTTTATCCCATTCTTGTTCAATCTGAACAATTTTTGGTGTTTCCTCTTCATCCTCAGAAGGTTGATTCTTTTCTTTTTTCCATTTTCTAAGCATTAAAACAAGTTCTAATACCATAAATCCAGCGAGAAGAATATCCATTATAATAAACAAGTAAGTTATCTCAGGCATAAGTTTCAAAACTTTTACTTGAATTATTATTAATGCTGGAAGTAGAGCAAAGAAAGTAACTAAACTTGCTATGGTAAAGATTTTTTCTGCTTTCATTAAAATCAATGTTAGCAATTACTTTTAGCTATTTTAATCCTACGGAAAAGTAGAAATCTAATTTAAGAATAAATATTTGGTCAAGTAAGAAAATATCTTTTTAAAAGGAATAAAAACCAAAGAAAATTAATAGACGAATTTCGGATGGATTATCTTGACTAAATTTTTCATAGAAACATTCGGTTGTACAGCAAATACCTCCGCATCAGAATTGATGAGCTTTTTATTAAGTGAATGTGGGTATGAAAAAATTAATTCAATTGAACAAGCTGATTTTGTTGTTGTAAACACTTGTATTGTAAAAGCACCTACTGAAAGTAAAATTAAAAATCTATTAAATGTATTAAATAAAAAAATTCCTTTAATCGTAACTGGCTGTTTGCCTCAAGTATTAATTGATTGGTGTCATGAAAATATCCCCTCAGCTGCTTTACTTGGAGTGGATCATTTTGGTGATGTTTGTTTGGCTGCTCAAAAACTCCTTTCAGGGGAATTATTCGAGCTTTTATCTAGAGATAACATATTTTGTAAAGAAGTACAAAGAGATCGGGATTGGAAATATACTGGTATAATTGAAATATCTAAGGGGTGTTCTGGTCAATGTGCTTATTGCATAGTTAAAATAGCTAAAGGCCCTTTAGTTTCAAAACCGGAAAGTCAAATTTTATCAGAAGCAAAAAATGCTTTAATGGAAGGTTGTAAAGAAATTTGGCTAACAGCTCAAGATACTGCATCATATGGTTATGATATTAACTCAAATCTACCTAAAGTCGTTCAAAATCTCACAGCGTTACCTGGTGATTTTATGATTAGAATTGGAATGATGAATATCGATTTTGCATTAAAAATTATAGATGAAATAATTGAGTTTCTTAAACAACCAAAAGTCTATGCATTTCTTCATATACCAATACAAACTGGTAGCAATAGAATCTTGGAAAAAATGAAAAGAAAATATACAATAGAACAATTTTGGGAGCTATATGAAAAACTTCGATCCATACCAGAATTAACTTTATCAACTGATATTATTACTGGCTTTCCTGGGGAAACGGATGAAGATTTTCGTAAAACTAAGGAATTATTGCATGCAGCTGCTTTTGATATAGTAAATATATCAAAATATGGTGATAGAAAAGGCACACTGGCAAGTAAATCAACTGAAAAAATACCTACTGAGATAAGAAAAGAACGCTCGAGAGAATTAACAATTATTCAAAATGAAATTTCATTACAACGAAATAGGAAATGGTTAGGGTGGGAAGGAAAAGCATTAGCGTTGAGACAAGATAATGATAATATAGGTATATTGTTTAGAAATAAAGCATACAAAACAATAGTAGTAAAAAATCCCGTTATACAAATTGGCAATTGGTATAAAGTCAAAATAATCGCTGCACAGAAAACAAGATTGGTTGGGAAACTAATCGACTAATGATTCCATACTACAAATATTTAAACAATAATAAATAATTCAAGATGATAAGAATGGTCAGAATAGATATGCATGTTCATACGAATTACTCTGATGGGGTAGATTCAACAAAGGAGATTATTCGACAAGCTGAAAAATTAGGTTTAGATGGCATAGGAATAGCTGATCATGATACTTTTGGAGGATTACATGAAGCATTAGAAATAGAAACTGATTTAATCATTATACCAGGCATTGAAGTTTCTACTTGTAAAGGCCATATTCTTGCTTATGGAATTCTTGAAGGAGAAATAGAGGTAGGATTAACCCCTAAGGAAACTGTTGATATTATCCATAAAATGGGTGGAATAGCTGTTCCAGCACATCCTTTTGATGCAATTAGATTAGGAATCAAAAAAGAAATTTATCATCTTAATATCGATGCAGTTGAGGTTTTTAATGGTTGTATAACATTAAATAAATTTAACCAAAAAGCATTCAGAGTAGCTCAAGAGTTAGATTTACCAATGATAGCAGGTAGCGATGGGCATTCTACAGAAGAGATAGGTAATGCTTGGACGGATTTCTTAGAGCAACCAGAATCCTGGCAAGATGTTTTATCAATGATCTTAAGAAAAGAATCAATACCAATTGGTGGAAGACACCCAATTATTCCCTCAAAAATCAGACGATTTTTCAAAGCTTACAAAAAACGAAAGGAAAGACCAGTTCCCTATCCATGGATTAAACAACCTAAACAAAAAAATAATTCTGATCCAACTAACGATGATCAGGAAAAAGTCACTTAAAATAATCTTTAAGTTGATCATCCTGTTTCATAAGTTTCATGAAAATATCACTAGGTTTCTCCAGTTTAGTGATAAATTTACTAGTATCAACTGAAAATTTATTTGGATTAATGCAAATTTTCTTCACTAATCTTTTAGTATCAGCTAAAGTTTGAACTGAATGACTTGGAAAGCCTAAATCTTCAATGAATTTTTGTGGTTCTAAATGTCGCCAAAAATAAGTTACTGATGGAATACCACATAAAGCTGCTTCTCGAGCGATAGTTCCCCCGCCAGTTATTACTGCATCAGCTCCAGCTAAAAGATTTAATAGAAAAATGCCTTTTTCAGGAACCTCTACTTTCCCTTCAAATTTCTCTTGAATAATTTCCCTTTGTTCTTCATATCTTGGTAAGACAATAATCTTTCTTGGATAGTAAGTAATTACATCTTCAAGGATTTCGAGGTAATCTTTTTGTTCTTTATCTTTCATATATGCAGCAAAACTTTCTTCAGGTCTAAATACGAGATATCTTTCTTTACTATTTGCTCTTAATGAAAGATATTTATTATAATTTTCACCTGAAATATATTCTACTTCATCAACACCATTATAGGTGTGAATGATTTTAGGATTGGCTCCTAATTGGATGAAATCATTGACTTGTATACAAGCAGGAGTTATAAGATATTTTGCTAAGGAAAAGGTGAGTTGTCCAACGTGTTTTGAATGCGAGGTATCATTAAAAATTATTAGAGGGATAGCTAAACCAAAAGCTACTCGTGATGCATCTGGAGAGGAGAAGGTTATTGTTATAAGAGGTTTATCTTTTTTGTTAATTATCTCTTTGGTAAGTTCTACTACTCTCTCAGCACTTGAAAGTAATTTACCTTCTAAGGTTTTTCCTCCATAATTACCAAGAAATACAGGTTCGATTTGATAGAACTCAAAAATATCTTGAATGTAATCATGTTTTCTTGTAGTGTAAAGTGTTT
Organism: Bathyarchaeia archaeon; assembly: GCA_035528035.1. Classification (GTDB taxonomy): domain Archaea; phylum Asgardarchaeota; class Heimdallarchaeia; order JABLTI01; family JABLTI01; genus JABLTI01. The sequence continues at coordinate 51,343 of DATKZI010000017.1, read as the reverse complement.
GGAAACCTAGGGTCTTTAATTTCTCACCAATAGCAATGAATAACATAGCTTGTTTTGGTGTTAAAACATCAAACCATACAACCTTATTATTAACCATTTGACTCTGCCAACTTCAAACCATTCTTTTCAAGGTATTTTAAATCTTCTTTAAAGAAAGCTTTTATCATAATATTCCAAACGACAAGCCAATATAAGAAAAGCAAACCTGAAATAATGATATTAATAACTCTAAAGGTTAACGGATATTCATCAACGATATTTAAAACTCCTTTAGGGTCAAAGAAGATAAAATAAATGAAAGCAATGATCATAAGTAAAGAGCTCCAGGTAATGAAAATAGCTTTTATAGGACTCCAAGCAGCAAGGAATACTTTGCGGAAATTCATATCAATCAACCATTAACAGTTTAGTTTTCATAATTTAATCTTAGTATAAATAAGTTATTACTTATGGAGATAATTTAGTTGAAAAGGAAAAAAATAAAATTTGAAGATTTATTCAGTAAAATTTCTAAAAAGAATGAATTTTTTCGCTATTTTATAGAAAATATCCATTGAAAAGTTAAAGCGATAAAAATAAATATTTAATAATAATTTCTCAACTATCCAATTAAACAAGAAATCAATTACAAGATGTTTAAGAATTAAAAACAGGTATATTAGATAAAGGGATACTAAATGGCTATATTGGAAGCAGGATTAATAGTTAATGGATTACCATTAGTAAGAAGTGTTTATTATTCAGATGAAAGTGGGGTAGATCCAATAATAAAAACCAGCCTTGTAACAGCAATACAATCATTTGCTTCAGAAGCTTTCAATGATAGAGGGGAGGAAATCAAGTTGAAAAAGATTTCAATTCTATTAAGCGATTTGGATCCAGGAAGTAAGGAACCATTATTACTCTATTGTATAGTAGAAAAAGGAACAGATATATCAGAAGTGAAGAGAAGATTAGCAAAGATAGAGAAAAAAATTGAACTAATAAGAATGATGGTTGATACACCAGTAATGACAAATGAATTAATAAAAGTGAAAAAAACAATCGATAAAGAATTGAAGGAACTAATTTTGAAACCAGCAGATAGAGCTAAAAATATCTTTGGTTAAACAAAAGGAAAATTAGTAAGAAAAGCGAATTTTTGTATTAGACAGAAATCTTTAAAATGGTTAGTTTATCAAAAAAGATAACACAATAATCCGGTCCTAACTCAGCTTGGCTTAGAGTGCTCGGCTGTAGACTTTGTCGCTCCAATGATGCGGTGATTTGGAGTCAGCCTGTATTCGCTGCTTTAGCAGAAACCGAGATGTCCGGAGTTCAAATCTCCGGGACCGGACCATCTATTTTTTCTTAATTATTTTTCCTTTATTTTTATCTTCACTAATCTACTAATTCACTTTTTATTTCTAGACTTATCAGTAATTTAAAATCTCTAAATTGTTCTATTGATGAGATATGAAATTAGAAAAAATACTTTCAATAATAGAACATGACTTTGCTGTTCCTGAGGATGAGGATTATCACAGTATAGCTTCTGATTTGGAAAAGAGTTTAGGTTCACTTAATCTTGATATTCGAGATAACAGCTTCATGATTCTTTATAAATGGTGTAGGAAGGGGATATTCGCTGATGCAGAGCTTCTTGAGCTAGGGAATCGAATGATTAAAAATTCATCAAATGGTCTTGGAGAAATTAAATCTAATAATGTATTTCTCCGATCGTTTTCTGCATTAGTTCTCTGTGGTGTTTTGGAGGCAGATGAACTATTTTATAAAGGAAAGATTGAGAATCGGAAATCATTTTTAACTTCTGAAATTCTAAATGGTTGGCTCAATCAAACAATAGAATCATTTCTTGGTGAACGAGATCTTCGAGGGTATATAGAGGTTAAAAGTTGGGCTCATTCAATTGCTCATTTTGCTGATCTTTTTATTCAATATGCTTTTTCACCACATATTCAAAAAGATGGTCATTTAAAGATTTTAAATACAATCGCCAAGAAACTTCTTCAACCTGCAAGTCTTGTTTTTAACGCTTATGAAGATGGACGTTTAAGTAGAATAATTACTGTGATTTTATTAAGGAACTTAATTTCATTGGAAGATTTTAGAAATTGGTTGGCTCAGTTTGAATCCTATTTTATAAAATCTATGGGATTTGATATTAAAAATAATACAAGTAATTGTAATGTCCGTTTAAATGCTCGAACTAATATTCGATTGTTTCTCAATAAGCTTTATTTCATGATACTTTTTGGTGATAAAGAACTAGTAAAATCTAAAGAATATTCACGCAGTATTTTAAAACTGGAAAAAGATTCACTCAGTAAAATGGTACTCCATACTATTAAGAAAATTGATACTGAAGGATTTTATTATCAAGATGATATTGACAAATAAAATAGTTAAATCTAATAGATTTAAACTATTTTTCTGTTTTTTAAAGCACCTTTTACTTGCTAATGTTTTTTTCGATTTTTTTGCCTAGATTATATACATCACTCATCAATTGATTATTTTTTTCTGCATCACCAATTGCCCAAGCTGTTCCATGAACAATTCCTAAATTTTCACTTCTCATATATCTAAAAAGGTCATGCATTGTTCCAATAGCATTATTTACTCCTGATCTCTCAACATTATCATCGCCATAAACCATTATTGCTGCTACTTTTTTGTTCACTAGAGCATACCCTTCTTTTGTATGTAATGCATACAAACGATCCATAAATAATTTCATTTGAGCTGAAACAGTAAACCAAAATATCGGTACTGCAAAAACGATTACTTCACTTTGGAGTAATTTTGGATATAGTTCACTCATATCATCTTTTTTTACACATGTTAATTCACTATTTTTAATACACCAATCGCAAAATTGACATGGTTTAATTTTCATTTTGTTTAATACAAAGACTTCTGCTTCATTACCAGCTTCACCCATTCCTCTTAGACATTCTTTTATGAGTGCTGCTGTATTTCCTTTCTTTCTCGGGCTACCATTAAAAATAAGTATTTTTGTCATAAGTAAACTTCTTGAATATTGAAATTTAAAGTCTTATTCCAATCTTGTTTCTGCAAGTAAAGCTTGACTTTTATCATAAGCAATTGCATACTTATTTATACCATAGACTTGGAGTCCTAAATTTATGATATTTATAGCAAATACAATCTTCTGCCCGACAATTTTAACTATCTCCTGCCAATAAGGACTATCGTGTTCAATAGCGATATTTATTACTATAAATACCAATAAAAGGAAATTACAACCAATAAATAGCACTTTGTAAAAATTGGGATATTCATTGATTTTTCTTATAGTAAAGAATAGTATAAAATTAGCTAACATAATAAATATTCCAAAAATGAACATGCAAATTACAGGTAATTTGTTATAGATATCAAAAGCTAGAAAGGCTATCATCATACAAAATATTGCTGATAATATACCTGAACTTGCGCCAGTTATTCCTATTTTTTTTAATCGTTTTTCTTTTCTGAAAATATCAATTAAAAATGCATAGAGTGTAAGGATAGCAATTCCACCAAAAATAACTGATACTTGAAAAAGTATTCTTGGTACAATATTTAACTCACCGTCAAAAGTATATATTCTTCCTAAATCACTTATGAAATTTTTGTAAAAACTATATTTTGGTAAGTTTGGCTCATCAAAATTACCTCCATCATAAATAATCATAGCTGTTATTATTAATGATAAAAATGCAGTAAATCCTACAGTAATGATTATGCCTAAAATCATTGAACGTGATAAATCGTTTGGTTATTTCTAACCCCTCCCAAATCATGATTATCTTAAATAACTAATATCTCTTTTGGAAAAATTTATCTTTTTGATAAATGATCTTTTGTAATTATTACTTTTTAGCTATTTTTTCTTTTGACTTTAGAAATAAATTAATTCCCTTTTTAAATACGATTATGAAATGCTAGACTGTGAGAAAAATATTGTCGCCAAATACTTCAATACAATTATTCCAAAAAAATCAATCCAAGAAATTGTTCTTCTTACTACTAATACTTATAGTTGGTTTAGTTGTTATGCAATTTTCGATATCAAAAGTTTCAGCGGATGATGGTGACGATGACGATGATGAAAATGATGCTGCTAATTCTCTAGGTTGGGCTGCTGTAGGATTATTAGTTGTTAGTACAATATATATTGTATTTTATCAGTCATTTAAAATTACAAGAAAAATCTCAAACGAAGGTAAGTTAAGTAGTTTCAAGGATTTCGTAGCAAAAGTTTTTCGTGCAGTAAGAAAACCATTATTATATATCCATTATTTCAGTGGTTTAGCTGCTTTAGGTGTGCTTATAGCTCATGGTATCCTTTTATCCAGAGATAGTGCAGCTTCAACTATTGGTTGGGCAAGCGCTGGGATTTATATCTTTTATATTTTAACAGGATTAATTCTTTGGTTCAAAATCATTACTCCAAAAAGAACTAAAAAACTCTGGAAGGTTGTTCTTTATGTTCATAGAAGTCTATTACTTTTTGCTGCAATATTAGCTATTCACATTATTCATGTAGCATTAGTTGGTGATGATTAATACATTCCTTTACTGGAAAGTTATAGGAGATTTAAAAAATAATCACACTCATTCAGCACTCGATAAATTATTTAAGCAAGGAATCATTCTTTGCTTATTTAATAATAAATTGGGATGCTGATAATAATGACTTATAAAATTGGAATACGAAGAGAAACAAAACATGGAGAACGAAGAACGCCTTTAATTCCTGCTGCTGTTAAACAATTAAAAGAAGAATTTGATATTCAAGCTTATCTTCAACCTTGTGATACTCGTGCTTTTACTAATGAAGAATATATACAAGTGGGAGGTTTGATTAAGGAAGATCTCTCAGACTGTCCAATCATTTTTGGTATTAAAGAAATGACTTTAGACATGTTCAAACCTGATGGTGCCTATATGTGCTTCCATCATGTTATCAAAGGGCAAAAAGATAACATGCCTATGCTCAAATATATGATTGAGAAAGGTTGCACCATGATCGATTATGAAAAAGTAACTGATGAAAAAAATCGTCGATTAATTTTCTTTGGTCGTCACGCAGGTTATGCCGGCATGGTCGATACTCTCCATGGTTTCGGATTAAGATTAAAGGAAGTTGATGGTTTAAATACACCTTTCTTGAAGATAAAACAAGCTTGTAACTATTTCGATTTAGATGAAGCAAAGAAAGAAATAGCCAAAGTTGCTGATTTAATAAAAAAAGATGGTATTCCTGAGCGTTTATGTCCTCTTGTTTTTGGTTTCTTAGGATATGGTAATGTCTCTCAAGGTGCACAATCTATTTTAGAAATCTTACCCGTTAAAGAAATAAACCCAAAGGACTTAGCGGCATTAATTAAAAACCCCAATAAAAAAGAATGTAAACACACTATCTACAAAGTAGTCTTTAAAGAAGAACATATGGTTTATCCAAAAGATGATTCTGTTTCCTTTGAATTGCAGGATTATTATGACCATCCAGAGAAATACGAAGGATTGTTTGCCGAAAAATATCTGGAATATATTACTGTAATTGTAAATGGTGCTTATTGGTCAGCAAAATATCCTCGTTCCATCACTAAAAATGAACTAAAAGATTTATTTAGTGGAGAATCTCCCCCAAGATTACGATTTATTGGCGATATTTCTTGTGATATAGAAGGTGGGATTGAAGGAAATATTAGGATATCTTATATTGAACGACCATACTATGTTTATGATCCTTTCAAAGATACTGCAACAGATGGAGTAAACGGAAAAGGTCCTGCAATATTAGCTATTGATCATTTGCCAACTGAAATACCTCGAGATGCTTCAGATTTCTTCAGTAATACTTTATTACCTTTTATTCCAAATATGGCAAAAACGAATTTCAAGGATTCTTTTGAAAAGTCTGGATTAAAAGATGAAATCAAGCGTGCGGTAATTCTTTGGAAGGGTAAACTAACTCCCCCATTTGAATACATAGGTGAGTTCTTAAGAAAGTAATCACCTTGCTTTCTTTCTTTTTTCTATAGGAAATGATTCTATGCCTTCTTTTATTCCTGGATTAGAACTTAATAGAATCTTTTTCTCTTCTATTATAAAACCAATTTTAAATAGGAATTATCCTAAACTCAATTATTCAGCTGCAAGAATTGGTTTTGGTTCTGATGTTTTAGGATTTGACACTGTGCGTTCAATGGATCATGACTGGGGTCTTAGACTTGAATTATTTCTAGAAGAAAAAGATTACTTGGAGCTCAAAGATGAAATCTTATATTGTTTTTCAAATGAATTGCCACATGAATTTCATGGTTATTCTACCTGTTTTGGAGAACCTGATGAAAAAGGTGTAAGAGTAAATGAATTTCATACTAAAGGACTAGTAAATCACAGAATAGAAATTCATACTATAGACTCTTTTTTCCAGAAATTTCTAGGTCTTCAACCTTATTCTGATCTTTCTGTATTTGATTGGTTGTCTTTTCCTGAACAGAGATTGCTAGCTATCACTAGTGGTGCTGTTTATTACGATGGTCTAATGAAGCTCTCAGAAATTAGAGAGAAATTCAGTTATTATCCTAATGAAATCTGGTTGTATCTTATGATGAAACAATGGAGTATAATAGCTGAAGAAATGGCTTTTCCAGGAAGAGCTGCTGAATTGAAAGATGAATTAGGATTGCAGATTTTAGTAACTAATCAAATAGCTAAATTAATGAAATTATGTTTTCTAATGGAAAAAAGATATGCTCCTTACAGTAAATGGTTAGGAACAGCTTTCAGTAAATTAAACTGTAGCACAAAATTGAGCCCAATTTTTAGGAAAGCATTAGTGGAAAAGGAATGGTCTAAAAAACAGGAATTTCTAGTAAAAGCATATACTTTTGTTGCAACTATACATAATGATTTGCAAATCACTGATTCTATTGAGATAAAAATAACTCCATTTCATGATAGACCTTATTTGATAATTAATGCTGTTGACTTTATAGAAGCAATTAGAGCAAAAATAACCTCAGAAACCTTACTTAATATTAAGCCTGAAATTGGTTCTATAAATCAAATTTCTAATGAAACATTTATTCTTGATGATATTTCACTTATTAGAAAAATCTTCAGATCAGTAAAATAAATAAGTTATTTAAAAGAAGAAAAAGTATTTTTGTAAAAGGAAGTTAAAGTATTACTTCTTTATTTTCACTAACTATTTCTCTAATTTTTAAATAAATAACTTTAAAGGTTTAAACTCGAAAAAATAAATCATTAATATAATGAGGTATGATGTCAGTGTTCTTCAGAAAAATTAAGGAAGCAGTAAAAGAAATAGCTGATGACCTTGAAAAAGCTGTCGATGGCAATTCATCAGATAGTAGTATACGAGATGATGATTCAAGTACAAGAAGAGCTATTTCCTCAGATGAGACTAATTCTCTACCAGTTAAATGTACCATTCGATTAAAATCTAAAAGATATAATCGTTTGTCTATGAGAACAAGAGTAGAAGTTTCTTCAAGAAGTGAATATGAAAAAATGAAAGGAACTTTAATGAATAATTTTAGAACTCATTTTGGTACTTTTTCAACTATGTCCGGTAAAAAAGTAAATGTTTGGTCAGATAAAGCATTTAATGAGCTCACCAAAACATTAGTTTTTGAAGATGCCAATCTTGTTGAAGCTTTAAAGAAACATGGTAAGTGGTAATAAAACCACTTTATTTTATTTATAGAATATCAGTAATTCTATAACAAAATTTGAGAGTTAAAATCTTGGTGGATAGTTATGCCTAGGAATCCTTTTTGGAAATTAGAATGGTTTTTTCGCAAAAGAAGGATTTTAAGGAAAAGAGCTATTTTAAGAAAATATTACGAAAAAACTGAGCTTTGGCTTCCACCTAATTCTACTCAAAGACAATTCAGATTTTTTGTTTATGGTTTGAACAAAAAAATCAGAGTGTTGAAAATTCAAGATCGAATTAATTCTATAGATAAACTAAGAAAATTACTCGTGAGATATACACCTGCTGATGTTTATTATACTACAAGTTGTTGGTTAGACCCTCAAAATCTAGGTCCTAGATCATTCAAGAAAAAACAAAAACCTGGCTATGAGGTTGCAAGTAATTGTTATCTTTATAGTGAGCTTTACTTTGATATAGATGCTCCTGGGAACTTCGATCTAGCTAAACGGGAAGCAAAAAAATTGGTTGAATTTCTACATGAAAAATGTCACTTTAAAAACATCAAAGTAGTTTTTAGTGGAGAAAAGGGTTTTCATATTTATGTTTATGATTTTAATGTTCGTGATTATGTACAAGAAGTTTATGAGAATCCTAGAATGCGAGAGGGGCAAGCTCAAGATGTAAAATTAGAATTTGTTAAAAGGATTTTACATGAAGAAAATATCCTAATTGATGCACCAATCACTTTAGATACCAGAAGGATTATTCGATTACCTTTCAGTATACATAGTGGGTCAAAGAAACGATGTCAGTTTGTTAATTTGGAAAAGTTAGATGAATTTAAACCCGTATCATTAAAGAGTTACTTGAAAATTAATAGCAATCAGCAATAACCTTTAATCTAAAAATTGTGTATATATACTTGTTTCCTCAGTGATACAGTTAGAAATGACTGTAGATGAAATCACTGCCATTTCATGGCAGACAATTATCGGATGGGTTGCGAACTGAGGATCGTCCATCCACTAATTTTTATGATTACTATTGAAAAGCTAATCAAAATAGTTGTTTTACCACTATCTGAAAAGAGAAAAAACATTTAATTAATTATAGATAGTTACTTCTAACATAGAAATATATTACTAAAAAATTTTGGAAATGTTTACTATGCAAAAAATCGTTGTTTTTGGTGCTGGTTTAGTTGCTAAACCAGGAATTAGATATTTATTGGATAAAGGTTTTGAAGTTACTGTTGCTTCAAGAACAGTAAGCAAAGCTGAAGCAATTGTTGATAACCATCCACATGGCAAAGCTGTAGCTTTTGATATTACTAAAGATTCACTTGATGAATCCGGGCTCATCCAGAATGCTGATTTAGCTATAAGTTTACTTCCTTATGTTTATCATCCCGATATAGCTAAAGCTTGTATAAAAAATGGCAAACATATGGCTACAACCTCATATGTTAGTGATGCAATGAAAGGATTAGATACTGATGCGAAAAATGCTGGTATTCTTATTATGAATGAATGTGGTGTTGATCCTGGAACAGATCATATGTCTGCAATGAGGATTATTCATAATGTTAAAGAAAAAGGTGGTAAGGTAACTAGTTTCCGTTCTATTACTGGTGGTTTGCCTGCCCCTAACTCTAATACTAATCCTATGGGCTACAAATTTTCCTGGTCTCCAAAAGGTGTTATTTTAGCTGGAACCAATGCTGCTCAATATTTGGAAAATGGCAAAGTTATTGACATCAAAAGTGGTGATCTCTTCAATCATCACTGGCCTATGAAAGTTGAAGGTATGGATTTGGAAGCTTATCCTAATAGAGATAGTATGCAATATATTAATCTCTATGGCCTTGAAGGTATTAAAACAATGTTCAGAGGAACATTTAGATATCCTGGTTGGTGTGAAACGCTTCAAGCCTTGTTTGATTTAGGTTTAATGGATAAAGAAGCAAAAGAAGGTTTAGAAGGATTAACTTGGAAGCAAATGTTACAAAAAATATTGAACTATTCCGGTGAAAACATCAAAGGTGAAGTTGCAAAACAATTAGGTAAATCAGAAGATGCCAAATGTTTGAATAGATTGGAATGGTTAGGATTATTCAGTAACAATCCAATACCCAAAGGAAATTCCTATCTAGATGTTTTAGCTGATCATTTCTTAGAAAAATTAGGTGGCTTTAATCCTGGAGAACAAGATATGATTATTATGTTACATGAATTCAAAGCTGAATACCCTGATGGTAAAAAAGAAACTATTACTTCAACCTTATTGGATTATGGTATACCAAATGGTGACTCTTCTATGGCTAGAACAGTATCCTTACCAGTAGCTATAGCAGTTAGAATGATGCTTGAAGGAACTATAAAAGGAACAGGGGTTATCATTCCAACTAGTCCAGAAGTATACACTCCAATTCTTAATGAACTTGAAAAGATGAATATTGTCTTTAAAGAAAAAGTTCTCTAATAAAAATAATGAAATAATTAATATGACCTATGCTTTTTTGCAAAGGTCAATTTTTTCTTCTTTTAATGATTTTAGTAATTAGGTAATATACCATAAAGTCCTGTTTCATTAGCAAATTCATGTTCGAAGAGAGGTATATGTGGTGTTACGTATGTAAAGACAATTAATAGCGTTGCAAGTAAGACAGTTAGTATAATTGCGATAATAATTAAAACAAGATGTCTTTTCTCAGCTATTGGTTCAGCTGTTACTATCTTATAGCTAATAAACTGCGATGCTACTGTTAATAATGCTAAAACAATCGTATCAAAAATGAAACTCTCGAAACCTGTTGCTCCATAAACTGTAAAGAAAATGCTTATGCTCATTATTGGTATGAAATAAAAGGTAGTAGTTTTCGCTATAAGATAATTATTTGTCTTTTTATAAAGGAAGATAGATTCAATCCCATAAAAGATCAATGCTGGCCAAAACATTAACTTGACATGTTCCCAAACACTTTCATTTACAGGTAATAACCAACCTATTGGTGCCCAACCATCTGTCCAAGCAAATATGAAATGCCATAATGCTCCCAAGCTAAAGATTGCTACACCGCCTACAATGTACCAGATTCTAATGGTTTTTTTATGTTCTTCAATTTCATCTATGGTTCTAAAATGCATAAATATCACCCTAATTTATCTATTATTCTTACAAGTAAAAAGTTAGTTCTTTAATTATTTAAGATTTTCATTTTTTATTTATTAAAAAATAAGAAAAATTAACATCAAATTAAAGTATGATGGTTTCTAGTGATTTTTAGGTTGTAGGTAGGAATCCATAGGTTGCATTATAGGTATCATAGAAAAGATCTATTTGTGGTTGAACGTAAGTAAAAACTATCATTGCAATCATTAATAATCCAACAACTACTAATGAAATTATATCAAGGATTTTTTGTTTCTTTTTATCTATTACAGGTTTAATCGTTAGTAATGCATAACTTGAGAGCTGCTGAATAACTGTTGCGAAAATAAAAGTTATAATGCTAAGCCAGATTGATTTAATTTCTTCACCAAAAACACCAACCATCGTGTAATAGAAAGCTAACATTACTATAGGACCAACATATAATGCTATTGCTTTTGCTACAATGATCTTCTCTGTTCGCTTTCTTAAAACAAAATATTGTATAGTATAGAATATTAGCGCCGGCCAAAAAGCTAATTTTATATGTTCCCACATGCTTTCATTTATTGCAAAAAACCAGCCATAACCCTTCCAAGGAACCCATTCATAATAAAAGTGAAATAGATTACCGAAACCAAAAATAATTAACCAACCTACTGCTTCCCAGATAATGATATCTCTTCTTAATTTTCTATCTTTTGCGATATCATCTTCAATTGCAACAATTTTCGTATCCATTTGTGAGCATCAACCATGAAGAATTTTATACTAGAAGATTGTAAATCCAAATTAAACTTTGCTATTTAGGAATAACTTTACAATTTCAAACAAAATATTTTATGATAACGAAAGTTTTAATTGTTTAATGATTTCCTTTAAGTTATCATGTTTGAAGAAGTAGAAGCAGCATATAGTCGAATCAAAGATTTTGTCAATAAAACACCTATAATGACATCTACAACTTTGAATGATCAATTACAATGTAATTGCTTTTTTAAATGTGAAAATTTTCAAAAAATCGGTGCTTTCAAATTTAGAGGAGCGATTAATACTCTCCTTCAATTGAATGATGAAGAAAAAAAACGTGGAGTAATAACTCATTCCTCAGGAAATCACGCACAAGCTTTATCTTTAGCTGCAAAAACAGTGGGAGTAAAAGCAGTAATAGTCATGCCTGAAAACGCTCCCAAAGTAAAAGTCACTGCTACAAAAGGGTATGGTGCTGAAATAGTCTTCTGTGGATCGAAACCAGGTGATAGAGAAGAAGCTGTAAAACCACTCATTAAAGAATATGGATACACTCTAGTTCATCCTTCTGATGACTTGCGTATCATTCAGGGTGCAGGAACTGCTGCCTACGAATTTATAAAAGAAGTGGGAAAACTAGACTATATTTTTGCTCCAGTTGGAGGAGGCGGTTTTTTGAGTGGAACAGCGATAGCTACAAAAGGTCTTTTACCTTCTGCAAAAGTTATCGCAGTAGAACCAGAAAACGCTGATGATGCATTTAAATCTTTCAAAGCGGGTAAGATTTTTCCATCAATAAACCCCAATACTATTGCTGACGGCTTGCGTACACAACTTGGTCCAAATACTTTCAAAATAGTTAGAGCTTATGTTGATGATATTATAACTGTAACAGAAGAAGAAATAGTTAATGCTATGCAATTTCTTTGGGAACGAATGAAACTTGTTGTAGAACCTTCTGGAGCAGTCTCATTAGCAGGCATTCTTTCAGGTAAAATAGATGTAAAAGATCATCGTGTTGGGATAATGATTTCAGGAGGAAATATTGATCTCACAGAATTCTTTGCTTCTTTTCGTGAAAAAATCTCTAAATAATTTTGATTTTCAATTATTTTTTTCGATAATAATAATTTTCTATATAAACCAAACTTATTTATATAAGTAAACCAATTGTGTTGTTGGGTAGATATTCCCTCATAATTTGGAGGAGTAAAGTTGGATTGGCCGTCGCAAATAGGAAAAGGGCGAACATCATTCAATATCTGGGATAAAAAAAAGCGAACAGGATTAATGTCATTTTTTTTGTTGCTCCTCCATATTATGGGGTATTCTAGTTTTTAATTTTTATTAGCGAAAGTCTGAAAAGCTCATAAGTCAAGTTATTATTAGATATCTATGTTTGAAGAAAATGGAAAAACAATAGAAAATGCTCTATCAAAAGTAAAGAATTTACTTGAAACAAAAAAGAGTGATTTATCAATTATTGCTTTAACAGGTTCAGGGATTTCAAAAGGTTCGGGTATACCAACATTTCGAGGGGCAGATGGATTATGGAAAAATTATAATGCACTGGATTTGGCAACTCCACAAGCATTTCGGAACAATCCAAAGCTTGTTTGGGAATGGTATTCTTGGCGCATTGATCTTATTTTAGGAAAAGAACCTAATCCTGCACACATCGCAATAACAACTCTTCAAAGAAAAGAATTACTAAAATGGATAATCACTCAAAATGTTGATAATTTACATCAACGAGCTGGGTCAACGAATATTTTGAAAATTCATGGGGATATTTTTCATGCTTGGTGTCAGAAATGTGGGGAAAGTGTGGAATTAAAAACAACACCAAAAACTCCTCCATTTTGCTCATGTGGTAATTTTCTTAGACCTGGAGTAATTTGGTTTGGAGAATCACTTGATAGAAATGTTATCTCGAAGGCGTATGAAATTCTAACTACCAATTGTGATATCTTATTGGTCATTGGAACAAGTGGTTTGGTTTATCCAGTAGCTGATTTTCCTTTTATTGCTAAATCAAATGATGCTTTAGTAATCGAGTTTAATCTTGAAAGAACACCAATAACTCAATTTGCTGATTTCTCTATTTTTGGTAAAGCTGAAGAAACATTACCATTATTTGTTGAAGGGTTATTTCCTAGTGATAAATGATTTTTACTATATTTTTCCCTAAAGCTTAAATTCACATAAATTATACGATATTTGGTCCTCTAAAATGAAAAAGTGGTTAAAGGTTTCATTGGTAGTTTAGTATTCTTGTTATCCTTTCAGGTTCATTAGTTGTTTTCGTAATAATACCTGTTGTTGGAAAAAATACTATGTTGCATCCTGATCATGAAGCAATGTATCTCTATCCCCATGATTTAAGTATGGTTTATGAAAATGTTACATTCACAACAAGTGATAGTTTAGATTTAAGTGGATGGTATATTGAACCAAAAAACACTTCTGATCCCAGTTCAAATATTACCTTAATTGTATTACATGGAGCTACGCATTCAAAGGCATGGATGCTAGATCATTATGGTGAAGGTTTTTATGACAGTAATTATCGTTTATTCTTTTTTGACTCACGAAATCGTGGAGAATCTCCAGATACTGAATTAGGATTGACATGGGGTATTGATGAAGTGAAAGATATTCGAGCAGCTGTTGATTATGTTAAAAACCAACCTGAAGTAAATGATTCACAAGTGTTCATTTTCGCTGAAAGCCAAGGCGCAGCTACTTTACTATTTTATGCTGCTCAGTACAATGATGTTGCAGGAATTATTGCTGATTCATCCTGGGGATTTGGCGATAAAATGATCAAACAAGCTTATCCCGTTCGCTCTGGTTTTCCATGGCCCATCTTTGGTCAAATTACCATTAAAATGATGGAAAATCATTATGGTTTTACTTTTGCAGATATTTCCCCAGCAGTTAACGCTACTGATATAACAATACCTACCTACATAATTCATGGAAATGATGATATCGATATTGATCCTAATTGTTCTACAGCAATCTATAATGCAATACCAGTAACAACAACAAAATTACTATGGCGGGTTGATGGTCGAGCTCATGTTGAATCTTATTTAGAATCAGATTATTTCTCTAGAATTGCTCAATTTATAATTGATTTATTGTAAGATAAAGAAAATCATAATTAATTTTCTTTATTCTTTATTTTTTTTTATCCATTCATCATATAGAATATCCATGAAAATAACATCAATATATTTTCCATCAAAGAAATGAGCTTGACGTAACTTTCCTACATTAGTAAAACCAACCTTTTCATATGTTCTAATACCTCTTTCATTAAAATCGAAGACTCGTAACTGAATTCTATTAAGATTAATATATTCAAAGCCAAACTTCAAAAGAACGTTCATGGTATCGGTTCCATACCCCTTACTCCAATTCTTTTCAGCATGAATTGCTATACCTAATTCACATGAGCGTACAATTCGATCAATATCAAATAAACCACATGTGCCTAGAAATTCTTTTGATACTTTTTCTTCTATGGCAAATTGATATTCTCTACCTTGTCTTCTATTTTGCCAAGTATTTCTTATCCAATCTTCTTCTTCCTCTTTAGCATAGGGAAAAGGTGTAGATAGGAATTTTCTAAGCTTTAAATTATTGAAATTCTTTAAAATATCATCTACATCTGTAAGTTCAATTGACCTTAATCTAATTTTTTCTCCTTCAAACAATTGGTTCCACCATTTATAAAAAAAGAAATTCTCTAGTTATATAAATTAATTGTAAATAAGATTTACTTATTTGGATTGATGGTAATTTGTTTAGCTTCTTCATAATTTGTTGTTGATATTTCTTGATCAATTTTCATGATGTTTTTCTCTAAACCCAAATTAGTAGTATCCTCATCTTCTTGCCGAACTTCACTCTTAATTTCTTCTTCTTCTATTTTTTCTTCTACGACTGCTTTCGTATCTTTCAATTCATCTTTTGCTGAGAAGAATGAAAGCATAGCAACCCCTATAATGATTAGCACTATTGATCCAATTTTTATTACTTTTTGCCAAAGGTAAAGCGTTGGCCAAACTTCATACCATTCAGCAAAAACAATTACTCCAGCCATTACTTGTGTAAATAAATTCATAATATCTAGTGTTGGTGAAACAACAATTGATTTCCCTTTTTGCAGAGCCATTTGTTGGGAAGTAAAAGCTACAAAATAACCTAGTAGCATTACAATTAGAAAAATCCACCACTCCCACCTGCCAAGAGAATCTTTGAAAAAGTCCGGGGAACCAAACTGTAAACTACCTATTGTTCCTTTTGCGAAAATTGTCGCAAATGCATAGCTACACCCTGAAGCTATAGCCATTAGTCCTCCTGCTTGTGGATATTTTCTTTTGATTGTTACTGCAAGGAGTACAGCTATAATTATTCCAATGGTAATTAGTGTACCATATCCTTTTGGCCAGCTAAATCTTGTTAACATATCATCTAAAGTGAATTTACCTGATTCTAAATGAGATATTGAGTATAATGCAATTATTGAACCCATTATCACGGTTATACCTAAAATTTCCATAATTGAGATGGGTTCTTTAAGAAAAATCCTAGAAAAGATAATTAAAACAACAAATCCAACTGCCATTGTTGGAGCTACTAATGAGAGAGATCCAATTTTAATTGCATACATTAAAGGGAACCATTGGATGAGTGTCAAAGAATAACCGAAAACCCATGCTTTGCATTTCGCAAAATTTTTAATATTTTGCCAGAAGGATTGTTCTTCTATGTCCGGTAAAGTGCAAGTTCCTTTCTTTTTAAAAACTAAACCTATATTATAAATTGAATTTGCCAGTATTCCCAAGAGTACAGCAATTACATTGTCTGATACCAAATTGGTTCTCCTGAATTATATTATATTCAAATGAAGTAAAGAAATAGTATTAATATCTATAATAAAGTTTCCTTACTGACTCCGTTAGTGGTAAATTATTTATTTTTCATGCGTTAATAATAAAAGTTTAAACAATAATTAGTATTTATGTTAGATTTCGATCTTAAATCCATTCCAAGAATTGAACATTGCTTGTTACCTACTCCATTAATACCTATGGAAAGATTAACCGAATATTTAGGCAAAGCAAAAATCTATATAAAACGTGATGATTTAACAGGTATAGCTTTTGGTGGAAATAAAAATCGTAAATTAGAATTTTTATTAGCAGATGCTTTGTTGAAAGGTTCTGATGTTATTATAACAGAAGGAGCTGTAACCTCAAACCATTGCTTACAAACAGCTGCTTGTACAGCAAGACTAGGATTAGATTGTGAATTAGTATTATCAGATTCTCATATCGGTGATGGTTTTACGGGTAATCTCTTATTAAATCAAATCTTAGATACTAAGATACATCGTGTGAGGACTTCAGCAGATAGAAAAATAGCTATGGTGGAACTTGCTGAGAATTTAAGAAATAGTGGAAGACACCCCTATATTATTCCTACAGGTGGTTCCAATAAAATCGGTGTCCTTGGCTATGTTTTATGTATTCAGGAAATAGCTCAACAATCAGCAAATATGGATGTAATATTTGATTATTTTATACACCCAACCGGCAGTGCAGGTACACAAGCAGGTATTTTAATTGGTAAAAAATTATATTTTCCAGAAATGGAAATTGTTGGAATTGGGGTCGGGGACAGTAAAAAAGAAATTATTAATGAAATTAGAAAAATTATCGCTGATTTTGAGCAAGAATGGAAACTTGATTTAGTAATTGGTGATTCAGAAATTATTGTTATGGATAAATATTCAGGGGAAGGATATGGTATACCTAATAAAGAAATGATTGATGCTGTTAAACTAATAGCTAAATTAGAGGGAATATTTTTGGATCCTGTTTATAATGGCAAAGCGATGGTAGGGTTAATTGATCTTGTTAAATCAGAAGAAATACCACCTGACGCTTCAGTATTATTTTTACATTCGGGTGGTGGTCCAGCGTTATTTGCATATAGTGATGTCTTTGGGAAGAAAATTTAATTTTTCTTTTCTTAATAAAGGAAAAAATAGATTAGGTAAATTAGATTAATTTATAGCAATAAATAATGATTTTACTATATTTTCTATTAATTTGTAAATGGTGGGATTGATAACCAAAAAAAGGATTAATATAATTAGTAATAAAAACGGGTGATTTTCATGGGAAAAAATACAAAAATTACTTTTAAAGTCAGTGGCATGAGCTGCAATGGATGCGCAGCATCAATTGGCAGAGCAGTATCAAGATTAGATGGAGTAAAAAATGCTGAGGCTAATTTCAAAGAAGGTTCAGCTGTTATCGAATTTGATGAGTCATTGATTAAAAAACAAAAGTTAGTAGATACAATTGAAACTTTAGGTTATAAAGTAGAAAGCGAAAAATAATTCGATAAGATTAAATGTGAAGAAATTATGTCTGAAACTGAAAAAACAAAAAAAACAACAAAAATTGGCGTTACAGGAATGACCTGTGCTTCTTGTAGTAGTGCTGTTGAAAGAGCCTTAAATAAAACAAATGGTGTAACTGAAGCAGTCGTAAGCTTAGCAACCAATGAAGCTGTTATTAGTTTTGATCCATCTCTTGTTTCAGAAGCTGATTTAGCTGATGCTATTGAGAGTGTTGGTTACGGCATTAGAAAAGAAAAGGTTGAAATTGTTGTTTCAGGAATGACTTGTTCTTCATGTGCAATGAATGTTGAAAAAGCTTTAACGAAAATTAATGGGGTAATTTCAACTGTTGTAAATCTAACTACAAGAAAAGCAACAATTGAATTTAATCCAAGCATTGTTAATATATCAATGTTAGAGAATGCTATTCGTTCAGTTGGTTATGATGTTGAAAAATCTATTGAAGAAGATGCTTTAAGTCAAAGACGTCGATTGGAAAGGGAAGAACGACTTAGATATCGAAATCGATTGATTTTTGGTGTTATTTTTTCTGTACCAATAATGATTTTTGGTATGATTCCATTTTTTATGGATCAAAATTGGCAACCATGGGTGCTGTTAACTCTTACTACTCCGGTTTACTTCTTTGTTGGATGGCCATTTTTTAAGAGTGCATTCAAAGCAGTAACACATTTCACTTCAAATATGGATGTGTTGGTATCATTAGGTAGTAGTGCTGCTTTTATCTACAGTTTAGTCTCATTAGGTTTAGGAAGAAGAGACATTTATTTTGAATCAGCAGCAATCATACTTACAGCTTTAACTATAGGTAAATTTTTAGAAGCTATAGCTAAAGGTCGAACTTCAGATTCAATTGCTAAACTTATGGGTTTACAAGCAAAAACTGCACGAGTAATTCGTGATGGGAATGAAATAGATATACCAATTGAAGATGTTTTGGTTGGTGATATCGTTTCTGTAAGACCTGGTGAAAAAGTCCCTGTTGACGGAACCATCATAGATGGAATTTCTGCTGTTGATGAATCGATGATAACTGGTGAGAGTTTATTGGCTGATAAAAAACCAGGTGATTTGATTATAGGTGCTACAATTAACAAAAATGGTTATCTCAAATTTACAGCTGAAAAAGTTGGCTCAGATACAATGCTATCTCAAATCATTAAATCGGTTGAAGATGCACAAGGTAGTAAAGCTCCAGTTCAAAGATTAGCTGATAAAGTATCTGCATATTTCGTTCCTGCAGTTATAATAATAGCTCTTATTATCCTAGCTATCTGGCTTCTTCTTGGTGGCTTTGGAATACAACCTACATGGTTTGACATTACTGTAAGTTGGTATACACATGCAATATTGAATACTATTGCTGTTTTAGTTATCGCTTGCCCTTGTGCATTAGGACTTGCCACTCCAACAGGTATTATGGTAGGTTCAGGGAAAGGAGCAGAACTAGGTATTTTATTCAAAAATGCTGAATCTTTAGAAAAAACCTTGGAAATAGACACTATAGTTTTTGATAAAACTGGAACCTTAACTAAGGGTGTTCCTGAAGTAACAGATGTAATTGTTATTAATTTTGATTACACAGAAGACGAAATCATACGACTTGCTGCAAGTGCTGAGAAAGGATCTGAACATTCTTTAGGTGAAGCAATTGTAAGATATGCTTCTATGAAAAATCTTCAGTTAACAGATCCTAAAGAATTCAATGCTATTCCTGGCAAAGGAATCGTTGCAACTGTAGAGACCAATAAAATTATTCTAGGTAATGTAAGTTTATTATCTGAAATTAATATTAATGTTGTTGAAAGAGTACTCACACAAATGGATTCATTACAAGTCAATGGTAAAACTGTCATGATAGTTGCCCTAAATACTAGCGTGATTGGATTAATTGCTGTTGCTGATGTTATAAAAGAATCTTCAAAACAAGCAGTAAAAATCTTGAATAAAATGGGTAAAGAAGTTGTAATGCTCACAGGTGATAATGAAAGAACTGCAAATGCAATTGCTAAACAAGCTGGAATAACCAAAATTTACGCAGAAGTTCTTCCTGAAGAAAAAGCAAATATAGTTAAAGAATTACAAGAAAAAGGTCATAAAGTAGGAATGGTTGGTGATGGTATCAATGATGCCCCCGCTCTTGCTCAAGCAGATATTGGTTTTGCAGTAGCTTCTGGTACAGACATTTCTATTGAAACCTCATCAGTTACTTTGATGCGTAGTGATTTAACCCAAGTAGTAGATGCTATTTATCTGAGTAAAGCAACTTTAAGGATTATTAAAGAAAATCTCTTATGGGCTTTTATCTTTAACATAATTGCTATACCTGTAGCAGCATTAGGTTTATTACTACCTTGGATGGCTGCGATTGCAATGGCTTCTAGCTCAGTTATTGTTGTTACAAATTCATTGAGATTGAAATTATTTAAATCAAAAATTACTGGAAATGATCAATAATTAGCACTTTTTGAATAAATATCCAGAAACGCAATCTTAATTTATTATAAGCTTATAGAATCTCTTATTGGATGAATCTTAACCATCCTAATCATATTATAAGCGTTAATTAGGCGTGAAAACATTTGAGTACTCAAGAACATGCGTTAGTCAAAACATTAATGTGCCCAACATGTGGGGCTCCTATGAAACCTTCAGCAGAATCTCTTCTAGTAATATGCAATTTCTGTGGAGAAATTGTTGCTGAAAGTAAAATCTCTCCTCACGCAATAATCAAACCAATCCCTATAACTCCTCCTCCAGGACCTGGTATTGTGCGTCAAATGGAATTAATTCTAATTCCTTTCTTTGATGTAAAAGCGGATGTCAATATGGAAGCTGCTGGATATCAGAGAAGAGAACGAACCGAAACCAAAACAGTTCGTCGTGGTGGTCAGACCTATACTGAAACTAAAACGATTGTTGAATATCGTCCTTGGAAAATTTACCACCAAGGCAGTCATTCGGTAAGATTTCTAGCACGACAAGAAATAACTATGTTTGGAGCAAGTGAACTAATTTCTTCTGTTACCAGAAGTGTAGGAGGGCAGCCAATACCATTCAGTCCGGAATATATCAAAGACTTGGCAAGTAAGGATACTTCTCGTTCTCTAGTTGCTTTAAGCCCTGAATGGGGTCAAGATGAAGCAGCAAAAAAAGCAGGTGAAACTGTTTATGAAGCTGCTTATCAAAGAGCAAAATCTGAAATGCATGAAGTGTTTGATACAAAAGTGCAATTTAAGCCATTAGGTCCACCTACTTTACTACACGAACCTTTGTTACTAATAAGAAGAAAAATTCAAGGAAGATCTTATAGAGCTGCTTATCATTGGGGAACTGGTCAACTCTTACGTGAAGAGCAACCTATTAAGAATAGAAAGCTTATGATCTTTTTCGCTTTACTATTTTTCATTGGTGCACCACCATTAGTGCAAGTTGGATTTAATCTGTATGGTGGTATTGAAGATCAAGTATGGTATGCTATAGTCTTTGGTGTTTTAGCAGCAATATTAGTTGGTCTAGCAATATTCCTACTAGTGCGGTCCTTTAAACCACATAAGATAAAATCTAGTGGAGGTAAAGTTAGTTTGTTTGATTTCCAACAGCTAGCTCCTGATCAAAGAGCTGCGATGGTGCAACAAACTTCAGCAGTAGCAACGGGACAACCTGTGCCTAAGTTCTGTCCAAATTGTCGAGATCCACTTGAACCAAATCAAACATTCTGTGAAAAATGTGGACACAGGATGGATGGGAGATGATTAAAATGGCAGTCGAACAACAAACCCAATCAAGAAAACTTCAATGTGGTAATTGTCAAGCGGAGAATAATATTCCACCATTTGCTTCAGTAGTAACTTGCGAATATTGTGGTACACCCAATGAATTACAAACAGGGAAAACATTCCAAAATCATCACATGTTACAAGTTTATTTTAGTGGCTCATTATTACAAGAACTTATTCCAGAATATCTATCTAAATATGTAGGCGTTCCAACAGACTTCGCTGATAAAGCAGTCTTTACAGAATTTGAATTACGGATGATGCCATTCTGGATGTTCAAATTCCATGGCCATACTGATTATCAAGGGCTTGGAAAATATTGTCCAGGTGGTCATAGTCAAATGTGGAGTAGAAGCATTGACATACAAACAAGACCTGAACGTGGTTCAATCGATTTAGATCAAACTTGTCTTATCTTTGGCTATGGCGAAAAACACAAGGAAATACGCGACGAAAAAATACCGGTCGGTGCAAAAGAAGCATTTGATATGAGTGCTGTAAGAGCGGAAGGCGGAAAAATTTATGATACTGAAATCGGTTACCAAGATGCTTTTCGAATGGCTGAAGATCAAGTAAAAGCTCGTCACTCTCAGCTAATCTATCGTGAAATTTTCAAAATAGATGGTATGAATCAAAACATCAATATGAAAGAAGTTTCCTATCTCCATGTACCCTTCTATCGAGTTGTCTATAATTATGGCAACTGGAAAGGAGAAGCATTGGTTGATGCCGCAAGGGGTAAAGTTTTACGAGCAGAATATCCCGTATCGCGTTCTCATCGATTTTGGGGATTGGCTTTCATAATTGCTGCTATAGGTATCATAGGTGGAGCTATCTATTTAGCTTTACAACAACCTCTATGGCAAATAGCAGGAATAGCTGCTGCAGTTATTTTCGCTGGACTCTTGATTTTTGGTATCAAAGAAACTCTAACGAAGAAAAAAGTTGCTGCGGAGTAGTATTTTATTTTGTTATAGACTGGGTTTCTACCCAGTACTTCTTTCTCTTTTTGAGAAATTTTGTTTTCTTTATTATATTTCTTACTGAAAAATTATATTAATAGCGAATTAACTAAGTAATTTATTTAGAGGTATTTTCTAATGAAAATTGGTTTTATACAAACTAATCCAATATTTGGTGAGAGAGAAAAAAATCTTGCAAGAACAATTGAGCTAATTGAAGAAAGTAGCGAAGCTAATTTAGTGGTCTTACCCGAGCTTTGCACTACTGGTTATCTATTTGAAGACATTAGCGAATTACAACGTCTAGGTGAGAAGATACCTGATGGATCCAGTATAAGAGCATGGGAAAAAGCAGCAAAAGAAACTGATACCTATCTTGTAGCAGGGATCTGTGAGAAAGCTTTGGATTCGAAGTTCTACAATTCAGCAGTTTTGATTGGTCCAGATGGGTTTATTGATGTATATAGAAAGATTCACCTTTTTAATACTGAAAAAAACTTTTTTACTCCTGGAAATGGTCCTCTGAAAATTTATGACATTGGTTTAGCAAAAATAGGTATCATTATCTGTTTTGATTGGATTTTCCCTGAAATTACTCGTATTTTAGCTTTGAATGGTGCTGAGATCATTTGTCACCCAGCCAATTTAGTTTTACCCTATGCACAAAAAACAATGCTTGGTAGATCAATAGAAAATAGAATTTTCACAATTACAGCCAATAGAATTGGTGAAGATATAAGACCAGAATCACGAGTTCAATTTACTGGTATGAGTCAGATAACTAGTCCTAAAATGGAACTATTAGCACAATCTTCA
Source organism: Bathyarchaeia archaeon (assembly GCA_035528035.1). GTDB lineage: Archaea > Asgardarchaeota > Heimdallarchaeia > JABLTI01 > JABLTI01 > JABLTI01. Next base: position 27,739 of record DATKZI010000017.1, on the reverse strand, counting down.
GAAGAAAAAGAGGAAGTGCAAATTGTTGAGATAGATCCAAGTGTAGCAAGAAACAAAATGGTTACTTCTTTGAATCATATCTTCATAGATCGACGAGTAGATTTATACAAACCTATCCTAAAGGATTTTACTAAAGATAAATAACAAATAAAATCAAGAGTTAGTTTTAAAAACTATAAATAAAAGAATATTAGTATTAAGACTAAACTATTGAAGGTAAGAAAAATGGCTATACTAATCACTGGTGGAGCAGGATTTCTCGGTCAACATCTAGCAAAAAGATTATTGGAAGCTGAGAAAGAGGTTGTAATTCTCGATCTTGACATTGAAAAAGCTAAAGATAAGATAAAAGGTGTCATCTTAGTTCAAGGTGATGTTTCTAATATAGCTGATATTGAATCTTTATGTGAAAAGTATCAATTTACCACTGTTTTTCATTTAGCAGCTATGTTACCTCCAATGACCGAAGAAGATCCTTATAGAGCCTTCAAAGTAAATGTAGAAGGCACCTTAAATATTCTAAACTCTGCCCAAAAACATGGTATTGAAACTGTTATATATCCAAGCTCAGCAACAGTTTTTGGTCCTGATAGAAGACCACCCTTTACTGAAGAGGATCTTATGGATCCTTGGACTATCTATAGCTCCTTTAAGATTTGTACTGAAATTATTGGTTCAATTTATTCTAAGAAATTTCCCCTTAATTTTAGAGCTGTACGTTTTCCTGTTATTGTTGGTCCAGGTCGTAGTCCTTTCCTAGGGGTAACTAAATACCCAACCCAAATGGTTGAAGAAGCTGTAAAAGGAAGACCTTACATTGCGGATGTTTCACCAGAAACATCTGTACCAATTATTTATATAGAAGATGCTATTCAAATTTTGATCAATCTCTGGCGAAGCAAGGAAATTCACTTTGAAATCGTTAATGTGGATGGAATTTGGGTAACAGCTCAAGAGATTGCTGATGGAATTAAGAAATTTATTCCTGCTGCTGAGATTACTTTTAAACCAGTTGAAAACGTTCATATACAGCAAGTACTCGAAGGAGTTAAAAAGCATCAAGAAGATGGTAAACATACCTTCAGAGGAAAACGTTTACTTGATGAAATTCTTTCAGAGTATATTTCACGAGAACAAGAAAAATAATATCTTACATTCCTCTAAGTAATAAGTAATCTTTAAGTCCAGTGAACTGTGCTAAATGTATTTGTAATTAGTCAAATGAGAAATTATCAAATAAGGTGTTAATAATGAGCCAATTCAAAAGAATCCCCCATATTCCCACATCCGAAAAATTGGCTGATATTATATTCTCTAAATTAAAAAAGATTCAATTGGACCCAACTAAAGGAAATAAAAAACGTCGTTCTGATTACTCCTTCTATAAAACCCTTTATTTTAGGCAATTCAGATACCTATTTCCAGAATTAGAAAATCAATTAATGACCATTGTAAATAATTTCCCAATTATAGATGCTCTTCATCCATTTCATAAAGAACTAATTGATGTTCTTTTTGGTGTTGAAAGACTTCAAACCTCCCTCTCAAGAATCAATCATACTCGATGGGCTTTGCGAAGTATTGAAAGGGCGATATCCAAGAAACTAGGAAATAGTACTACTGCTGATGAGGCTAAAAAAATAAGAGGCGAGACAATAGGGCGTGTTGGTTCTACCATAAAGAATTTGAGTGAACCTCTCAACGATCTTATTGAAGCCAAAATCCAATTATCAAAATTGCCTGATTTCAATCTTAATGAAAAAACAATTGCTTTTGCAGGTCCACCGAATGCTGGTAAATCCAGTTTTGTTAAATTAGTATCAACAGGAACTCCAGAAATTGCTTCATATCCTTTTACAACAAAAGAATTGATCTGTGGTCATAGAAAACAACAATTTACCTCTTATCAATTATTAGATACCCCTGGCCTATTAGATAGACCCTTATATGAACGAAACAATATTGAAATGAAAAGCATCCTAGCCTTGAAATATTTGGCAGATAGCATTATTTTCTTATACGACCCAACTGAAGATGCTCCATTATCACTAGAGCATCAACAAAATTTACTTAATGAAATAAAAGAAAAATTCTCTGAAATTCCAATTTATGTTTTTATTAACAAAGAAGATGTTTTATCAAAAGAGCAACTAGAGCAAGTATTTCAAAAAGTAGGGAAATATCAAGCAATAGCAACAATTGAGGCTAATAGATCAATATTAGAAGAAATTATTCTTGGAATAATTGATAAAATACCTGAAAAGAAATTATATTCAACTCAAAATAAAAAGATAGAACCAGAATTAGAAGGCAAAACAAAGAAAGAAAGTGGCGTTGAGTGGATATTTTTTGACTGATTTAATAAAAATAGATGGCTCTTTGTTAGAGGGTGGTGGATCAATTGTACGAAACACCATTGCTTTATCAACAATTTTTCAGAAACCCGTTGAAATATTTAACATACGAGCAAAACGATCAAAACCTGGTTTACGCAATCAACATACTTTTGTCATTAAAAGCATTGGTGAAATTTGCAATGCTGAAATGACAGGAGTCAATCTAGGTTCAAGTCAAGTAACATTCTATCCTGGAAAGATAAATGGAGGAGAATATAAAATAGATGTACAAACAGCAGGAAGTCTTACTTTAATGCTTCAAGCGCTTATTCCTGTGGCTGCTTATGCTCCTAATCCTACTAAGCTCCTCCTTAAAGGAGGAACTGATGTTCCTATGGCTCCTCCACTTGATTATATTCGGTTTGTTTATTTACCTATGCTGGAGCGATTGGGTCTTGATATCACTTTGTGTCAAGGTAGACGAGGGCATTATCCGAGAGGTGGTGGAACTTTATCTTGTGATGTAAATCCAATTATACGTTTGCAACCAATAATGTATAAATTTGAAGAGCCTTTCAAGATTGAACGAATAAATGCTAAAGCTCATGCTGTTCAGTTGCCTTCTCATATTGTCGATAGAATGATTACTTCTGCTGAAGAGGAATTAAAAAAGCATGATTATACTTTAGAGAATATTGAACGAGATTGTCCTGAACCAAAATATGATACTCACGTAGGGCCAGGTACGGGGATTATTCTCTGGGCTTATACAAATTACGGTACAATATTAGCTGGTGATGGTTTAGGTGAAAAAGGTCTTCCAGCAGAGGAAGTCGGTAAAATCGCAGCTAAAAGACTACTTGAACAGATAGCAACACAAAAACCAATAGATTATCACTTAGCCGATCAACTCATTTTATGGATGAGTTTGTCTGATTTTCCATCGATTATTGATACAACTAAAATAACTCTTCATACAATAACAAATATAGAAATTGTTAAGAAATTTACTGGAGCTGAGTTTATCGTGGATGGACAAGAAGGAAAACCTGGAACTATTTCGTGTGAACCAACTACCATACAAAACCATCAAAAATAATCCTTACTTTTACATATTTATTTAATCTCTATTTGTTTTATATTTATTAAAAATAAAATGGTGTTCATAATGTATATTATTACTCCAGAAGATGAGAAAAAATTAGCAACATTAAGCTCTTATCAACAAGCTATATTACGTATTTTAGCTGAAGTACCAAAAGGAAAAGTTACTACTTATGGAGATTTAGCTGTAGAATTAGCTAGAAGAAATCCTAATTACTCCCCTTTAGCATCTCGAGCAGTTGGTACAACCATGAGGAATAATGTTTGTGGTCCCTTTATTCCCTGCCATAGAGTTATCAAATCTGATGGATCAATTGGTAATTTTAGAGGTGGAGAACCTGGTGCTGTTCAAGAAAAAATACAAATGCTTCGTAATGAAGGTGTTGAAGTAGTAAAAGGGAAAATTAATCTGAAAGTTTATCGACATAAATTTTCTTAACTTTTATCTGTTGAATTGATTATTTTAATTCGATTGATTCCATCAACCTCTTCAATAACTTTAGCTACAGCTTTTGGGACTAGCTTTTTCCACGAATTATTATGTTCTAAAATCAAATCACGAATATGATCAGCACTATAGTCAGTTCGATCATACATTGGTGGATTCCTAACTTCTTTACCAGCTTGCTGGAACAGAAAAGCTGTTAGAGGATTATTAGTATATACTATATCAAATTTTGGAACTAATCTTGTTAAATGAGCAACCCATAACCCATTATCTCTTACGTCATTTGCTGGAATAATGATCACTCGAGTAATATCTTTCAGTTCATCTACTAATGCTTCATGAATCATTGCATAACGTTCTCCAGCAGTAAATGGATTATCAGGCTGGTGACTTTGTTGAGAAGCAGCAATAATTATTATTAAATCATCCATTTCTGAAAGGATATATTTTACTGCATTTAGGTGACCTTTATGAAAGGGTTGAAACCTTCCGACAATCATTCCGCGCATTATCGATTATCTCCATATGGATGTAAAATTATATAATTACTATGTTAAATTACTTTCTTTAGGAAATATTAATACTATTATTTAAGTTCATTATCTTAAAAAACTTTATAAGTAATTTTCTGACATTCGAGAAATGATACGTATCAAGTATCTTTTGTCCAATTTTAAAAGTAATAAGGACAAATGAAGATGTTGTGATAAACCATGGAATTAGAGGTCATTGAAAATAAAGGTAACAAGCTACGTTTCCTCCTCAAAGGAAGCACTTATACGTTTGTTAATTCACTTAGAAGAACCATAATGTCAGAAGTACCAACTCTAGCAATAGAGGATATTATCTTAGTTGAAAATACTTCTCCTGTACTAGATGAAATGGTAGCTCATAGACTTGGTTTAATACCTCTAACAACACCAATTGATGAATTCACAATCGCAAAAGAATGTGAAAATTGTGGTGGTGAAGGTTGTCAATTCTGTAGTGTTCCACTAACTCTTGAAGTCGAAGCAAGTCTAGATGAAACTCGTGTAGCTTATTCTAAGGATTTGCATTCAGATGATCCAAAAATAAGACCAGTATCTGATAAAATACCTATAGCAAAACTAGGTCCAGGTCAAAAAATAACTTTGGAAGCAATTGCTATGATGGGTCGAGGAAAAGATCATGCTAAATGGGCTCCAGCAGTAACTTGTAGTTACCGATATTATCCCAAAGTAGAACAAGATCCCTCAAAATGTACTGGCTGTATGGATTGCGTAGAAGCATGTCCAAAAAATATCTTGAACGTCACTAAAAAAATAGTAACCTTAACAGACCCATTAGAATGCCTTTTGTGCGACCTTTGCACAAATGCTTGCACTTATGATTCCTTAAAAATGGGTCATGTAGATGGAGATTTCATCTTTCTATTAGAAACAACTGGTGCAATTTCACCATTGGATACTTTTAGAAAAGCAACCGAAATCCTCAAAAATAAAGCAAAAGACTTCGAGAACGAATATAAAATAGCTTTAGAACAATATCTTAAGAAAAAATCATAGGTTCATATCCAAAATAGTTTTCATTTATGAAGACGGAGGATTGTGAGAAAATGCCAAAACCAACAGGGCCATCAGATCCAAATACCGTCGCGTTAATTCGCGATTTACGAAAGAAAGGTGCTGCAGATAAAAAGCATACTTTTTGGACTGTTCTCTCCACAAGGCTTGGTAAACCTAGAAGGCAACGTCCAGTTGTCAATCTTAGCAAAATTAGTCGTTATGCTAAGAAAGATGAATTGATCGTTATTCCCGGAAAGGTTTTAGCTTCTGGTGAGATAAAGGGCAGCTATACTATCGCTGCATTAAATTTCAGCGAAATTGCCGTAGAAAAAATAACCAAAGCTGGTGGAAAAACACTTTCATTAATAGATTTAATGAATTTACCAGCAGCAGAGCTTGCAAAAGTTCATATCCTTACCTAATAAGCTCGGAGTGAAAAAAGAAAATGTCAAACAAAGTTGTTATTGATGCCGAAGGAGCCATCCTTGGTCGTCTCTCTACAAATGTTGCTAAAAGATTGCTAACAGGTGAAACTGTGGACGTAATTAACGTTGAAAAAATAGTGATCTCTGGAAATCCCGCTTCAATTATTTCGAGCTATAAGGAGAAATTAGGAATAAGAAGTAAATATAATCCTTTACGTGGACCTTTCCATTATCGTCAACCAGATAGATTTGTTAGAAGATCTATTAGGGGCATGTTACCATTTAAAAAACCTAAAGGAAAGGACGCCTATCACCGCTTAAAATGCTGGATTTCTGTTCCTGAAGAATTTGAAAAAGCTACTAAAATTAAAGTAGCTGAAGCTGACTCTGAAAAGTTAACAGTTAAAAAAATAACAGTCGCTAAGCTTTGCAAAGAGTTGGGTTGGAATTACGACTCAGACTTAGATCCAACATATAAATAATAAAACAATAGGTGATAATGACAATGTCCTCAAAAAGAATCATCTTAACATCTGGCAAAAGAAAAACAGCTATCGCTCGTGCTACTATTAAAGCTGGTAAAGGTCGCGTTCGTATAAACTCTGTTCCACTTGAAGTTTATCCATCTGAATTAACCCGAATGAAAATTCTAGAACCATTAGTGTTAGCAGGCGAAGAAGTTACCAAGACTATAGATATTAATGTTCGAACTCATGGTGGTGGAGTTATAGGTCAAGCTGACGCAGCAAGAACAGCTATTGGTCGTGCTTTAGTAAAATGGACACAAGATCCTACACTCAGAAGCAAGTATATGTACTATGATAGAGCTATTCTAGTAGCCGATTCAAGACGAAAAGAAGTCAAGAAAGCTGGCGGTCCTGGAGCCAGAGCTCGATATCAAAAATCTTATCGTTAAATTATTAGTCGAAAATTGATATTCATAAACAGTTAGTGGTTTCTAACCACTATTGTTTATTCTCTTTATCATTTAGACATCTATTTACTATTTATCTAAAAAATTCAATATTTTTACAAATAAAGAAAATTAAAAACTAAGTTGATTAACAATGTCTCGACAACAAGATTGGTTAAAATATTCCCAAGAATTATATGATATAGCTGAAATTCTCATTAATAATCAGAAATATTCCTGGGCTTGTTTTACTTTAAATCAAGCAACTGCTGCGGCATTAAAATCTATTCTTTCAAATATTGATGAATCTACTTTTGGTGATAATTTAATTGCATTATTGCGCGTAATTAATAGTAATCATAAAGTACCAGAAGATGTAACAAACGCTTGCCATAATATTAATATCTATTTTACTTTAGCTCGTGATTTAGAAAATAAATCCGATGGTACTCCATTGACAAATTTCAGTATGAAAGATGCAAAGCAAGCAGTAAATGATACGATGATTATTTTGCGATATGCTCATCATATGACTCATTAGGATATTTTTAATAATTATCTTCTTATTGTTTACTTTTATATAACTAGAAGTAATTATTACTGATTAATATGTACTTGAATATTTAGGGGTTACATTATGACTCTCTCTTCAACTGCCAGTGATGTGATTAATTATGCTTTAAAAACAGATGCTGATTACGTTGATGTGAGAATTGAAAATACTTTTTCAAACTATGTTGGTTTAAGAAATAATTCTATTTGTGGGGTTAATACTAATTTACAAAAAAGTATTGGTGTTCGTGTTCTTTACAAGAATTGTTGGGGGTTTGCTTCTTCCTCCTCTTTAGATAATTCTTCTATTAAACGAATTGTTGATGATGCAATAAAATGTGCGAAAAAAACAGCGGCGAATAATTCTAAACCTCCAATACAATTAGCAAAAATTTCTTCTAGAAAAACTAGTGTTTCTGATTCATGTGAAAAAGATCCACAATTTCTTGAGCAAAAAGATCGCATAACTCTCTTAAATAATATCAATAAAAAAACTTCTTCTGTAAAAGAAATTAATGTTCTCGATTTAAAATTACTTGAGAATCATACTCAGAAATTATTCCTTAACTCAGAAGGTTCAGAAATAGAGCAGATATTGATAAGAGCATCATTATTTCTAGGTTCCTCGGTTAGTGGTTCAAGTAATTTTCAAAAGATCAGAAGTGTTGGTTTTGGTGGTGTAGGGGGTATAGAGTTATTTGAGAAAAATGATTTTGATAAGTTTCATGATAGCTTTATCAAAACATTACCAGAAATTGCTCATGCAAAATTGATCAAACCTAAGGAACAACCAGTAATATTAAATGAAGAAATGGGTTGGAATTTATGTCATGAATTTTGTCATGCTGTTGAAGCTGATTTAATTTTATCAGACCTTTCACCTTTGAATAATCAAATTGGTAGTAAAATTGGTTCTGAACAAGTTACAATAATAGATGATGCAAGTTTCAAAGGATATGGTGAGTATTATTTTGATGATGAAGGAGTAAAAGCATCAGGTACATTAATTATAGAAGATGGTATTTTATTTGATTTTTTACAAACTAGAGAAACTGCTGGTGAATCAAATGTTATACCAACAAGTAATGGTCGAGCAGAAAGTGCATTATATTACCCTCAAGTAAGGCAAAGTAATACTTTCTTTGAACCTGGGAATTACACCTTTGAAGAACTTTTGGAAGTTACAAGAAATGGTCTTTATGTTTGTGATTCATTTGGTGGAAATGCCGATACTATCCATGGTAATTTTCAGCTTGATGCTCAATATGGTAGGAAAATAGAGAAAGGAGAGCTAAGTGATTTTGTTACTGGTTTTTCAATTGTTGGTAATCTCTATACAGTACTTGGCGATATAAATGGCATGACGAAGGATCTAGGTAGTTTTCCTTCCTATTGTGGAAAAAATGGACAAAGAGTTAGTGTAGGAGCAATATCACCTCAAGTAAGTTTGAAACGTATGTCAGTTATCTCTAATATTGCTCAAAGACAAATAAGAAAGATAGACTTTACTGGAATGAAGGAAATATAAAATGATTGAATTATTTGCAGAAGAAGCAATGAAAATTTCTCATGCTATCGGTCTTGATGCTATAGAAGTTTTTTTACAAAAGAAAAATTTGAAGCGTATAGAGATTAGAAAGGGTGTAATAAAGAATATTATTGAACAAGAACGTTCAGGCATTGCTTTGCGTTCTATATTGAATAATCAACTTAGTTTTGTTTCATCTAATTCTCCTGAGCATATCAAAGAAATTGTTGAACTTTCAGCTCAAAATGCTCGAGATTCTTCTCAAATCGTTAAAGGGAATTTTATTGATAAGAAATATATTACTCCTGTACAAAATATCCGTGATAATAATCTGATAGATATTACTATTGAAGAACTTTGTGAACGAATTAGTGAAATTCTTATCTCGATAGAGAAATCCAAACCAGTAAAAAATCTTGATGGAGATGTAATAGTAGAAACAGAAGAAAGGTTAATAGCTAATTCAGAACGAATGTGGAAACGAGAAGTTGGGACCCGGATGAAAGCAAATATTTTAACAACCATTCAAGTAGGTGATTTTATAGGAATGGGTTCGAGCCATCTTGCATCAAGACAATTATTTGAAAATTGGCAAATACTATTTAATTCATCAATTAAAACAGCTTATTCTCAACAAAGTCGCAAGAAAATATCTACAGGACGTCCAAAAGGAATTATGCTTAGTCCTGAGGCAGCAGGGCAAATACTGGCTTTTGCTTTTATTCCTTCATTTAGCTATATTAGTGGAAGTCAATATCATGAGTCTTTTAATACATGTAAATTCAATTCAAATCTTCAATTAATAGATGATCCTACATACAATGGTGCTCAAAACACTTTCAGTTTTGATGATGAAGGGTATCCAAGTAAACCTCGAGTAGTTGTTTCAGGTGGTAAATGTAAAAGACTTTTAGGAATGAATTTCTCCTGTACAGAAAATCAATGGAAAGATGTTTATCTTGGTAATTGTTATCGAGTAACTTCGTTAAATTTGGATACTAGAAGTTATGTTTATGCTCCCACGGTTACTGCCTCTAATTTTGTTGTCAAGGCAAGGAAAAGTATAACTACTAATTTATTTGATGAATTAGGAAATGGAATTTATGTTAAAGAAATTAGTGGGGCACAAGATGCTAATTATTTCACTGGTGATTTTGTTGTTTCAGTTGTGGAAGGTTATGAAATAAAAAATGGTGAAATAATAAACCCTATCATGCCTTGTTTTATTTCCGGAAATATTTATCGTATCCTTGAGGATCCAACATTAATTATTGGAAGTGTTCTCCAAGAAGTAACTATACCTGCTACACCAATGAATGTTATTATGCCTGATCTTATTACTTCTAGGATGACAATATCAATATAAAAAATAGATAATGGAATGAATAAGATATCATTCCTTTTTCTCTGCTTTATCAGTTACACCCTTTGTTGTTGTGGGGGTTTTTCGAACTCTTTTAACAGTGCGTTTAGTACCATCTTGTTCAATAGTAACAATACTAGCTGGTTGCTCTCCGAGAGACTCTGCTAAATCGCCTTCTAATTTTTCTAGAACTTCTTCTTCCGATGTCTCTTCACCTTCAGCTGTTGTGAGAGTTTCTCCTTCTAATTCATCAAGTTCAGCTATTTCGTCTTCTGATAATTCTTCTGCTGCAGTTTCTGCTGCTAATTCTTCAGCTTCACGTTTAGCAATTTCCTCTTGAATTTTTAGTTTTTCAGCTTCGATTTCTTTTTCTCGTTTACTACCTTCTATGCTTTCAAGTTTCTTGCGTTTTTCAGCATCTTTTCGTGCTTTAGCATTTTCTTTTTGAGCTTTAATTCTAGCTTTTTCTTTTTCAGCAAGAGCTTTGATATTATTTTCTTTGTAAACTTTTAAAGCATCAACATTTTCATCGTATTTTGACTTTCTTCGAATATCTACAATTATTCCTGCTTTTCGTGCATCCTTGATGGACATCTTTATCTCTGCAAGTTCATCTTTACTAAACCCTCTTCCTCGTCTTGGACCATTCAATGCAGGGCTATCAACACTAACAATAGTTTTCATTTTTTTCTTACCTCAATAATAATTATTTTACACTTGATGTCGAATATATATCACATTTTATTCTTTCGGTTGATTTCTAAATTAGCTATTTATTAATTTCTGCTTGATTTTCATCAAATTTTAAATCTTCTTTATTTTCTATTTGACCTTTTTCTTTTTCTTTAGCTATTAATTTACTATTAAACATTGCAAGGATCAAGTAGAATATTGCTATACCAGTAGTTAATCCTAATCCTACAGAGCTTGCATCTAAAAATGCCCAGCTACTCAATTCAGGATCTGGAATACTAAATTTAAGAATTAGTGAGATCACTAAAGATAAGATTAGAATTCCACCAGTTAAATAAAGAAGAATATTTCTACTAAGTTTCTGTCTTCGCGAAATTAGTAATATTATGAGTGTTATTATTACTCCTCCACCAATGCCAATGCCCATATACATAATGACAGTTAGAGCAGAATCTTTACCAGATGTTGTCCATATAATTACGATAAATAGAGCACACATTATCATCAAACATATCATTAATAAAATTGACATGAGCCGAGATTCAAATAGCGATTTGGCTTTTTCTTCTTTACTCGTGGAAGACATAATATAATTCTCCAATCTTTTTCATTTTTGCTAATATTTTCGTAAATAAACTCTATTTAAATAAGTTGTCTTATCTGAACAGAAAAAAATTGATAAATCTTTCTTATTGCTATATTATCATCGGTGATAATTATGCACAAACAAGAGAAAGATTCATCTAAAGGTATAGGAATTAAAGAGGTAAAATCTGAAGTACAAGCTGATTTAGGAAAAAGAATCGGCACAAAAGTAGTCCATGCAGGAGAAAAGATTAATCCATTAACAAGAGGGGTAGTAACAAATATTGATTTTTCAACAACATTTGCTTACGATACTGCTGAAGAATGGGCTAATGTTTTTTATCATGGTGAATCTGGTTTCGCTTATTCCCGACATGGCAATCCAACCCGCTCTGTCTTTGAGAAGAAAATTGCTCTCCTAGAAAATGGTGAAGCTGGTATTGGTTTCAGTTCGGGTATGGCTGCGATATCATCTACAATTTGTACTTTCACAAATCCTGGGGATGAAATAATTGTTACTGATAGATGTTATCCAGGAACGAGACATCTTTTTAATCAATATCTAAAAAAATGGGGTTTCATTATCCATTTTGTTAATGCTACCAAGGTTGAAAATGTTGCAGAAAAACTCTCTTCAAAGACAAAAATGATTTACATGGAATGTCCAGCTAATCCTACTCTTTCTTTATGTGATATTGAGGAAATAGGCAAACTCTCTCGAGAAGTTGGTGCTAAGTATGTTTTTGATAATACTTTTGCTAGCCCAATAAATCAACAACCACTCAAACTCGGAGTAGATATAGTTGTTCATAGTGCAACTAAATATCTTTCAGGTCATAGTGATGTATTATGCGGTGGAATTGTGGCTTCAGTTAAAGATCGTGCTGATATTATGAATACTGCAGTGTATTTTGGCGGTGTGATGCCCCCATTTGATGCTTGGTTATCAATACGAGGAATGAAAACCTTAGAACTTCGTGTAAAAAGGCATAATGAAAATGGTCAAGCTATTGCTGAATTCCTAGAAGATCACCCTAAAGTTAGAGAAGTTTACTATCCAGGATTACCAAGTCATCCTCAACACAATCTTGCTAAAAAACAAATGTTCGGGTATGGCGGAATGGTAAGTTTTTGCGTTGGTAAAAGTGATGCAGATGGTGGTAAATTTCTCAATTCTTTGAAAATTATCAAACGTGCTAGTAGTTTGGGAAGTGTTGAATCACTTGCTCAAGCATCTGGAAGTATGATCTATCTTGAATTTACTGAAGAAGAAAAAAGGTCTATAGGTATAAATCCCGGATTCATTAGATATTCAACGGGCATTGAGGATAAAGATGATTTGATTGAAGATATAGATCAAGCTCTAAGTAAATTATAGATTAATTAAAAAATGAGTCAAGATTTATTCTCTTGATTCATTTCCATGATTTTTTCTGCTAAATGGTAAATTTCTACAAAACCTTTTTTTGGATTTTTAACTGGCATTATAATACTGCAAAAAGGATCATTATTTTCTAGCAAAGTATTATATTGAGTACGATCAACAATCCATTTGCTTTTTGGATATTTTTTCACAGGAAATGGTTGTTCTAGATTTGAAAAAAGAATGCCCTTTAGTCCATATCTTTTGTATTTTGGGGTTTCGTGCAAATCATACAACACTCCTTCAAAAGCATCCAAATGAAGATGAACAACATTTAATCCAGTAGCATATTGAACACATTCAATGCTTCCTTGGAATCGAGGATTAATCTCCATAAAATATACTTTATCATCTTTTATTACAAAATCGATTCCATTTGATCCTATAAGTTTCAATTCAGAAAATAGCTGTTTAATATTAGCAACTAATTTTCTCATAAATTGATTATTGTTCATATAACTTGGTTCATCAAGAGGAACAACATTTCCACAATAAGCAAAATCACCTGGAGCATTTAATTTCTTATCCCCAATTAGTTGTCTATTTATTGATAATATTTGAACAGTTTCATTCATACAAATAACTGATGCACTTGCATCTATACCATCAATATATTCTTGGATCCATAATTCCTTATCAACATCAATTTCTCGTTCAGAAAAATGTTCTATTAATTCATCTTTTGTTTGCCATATTCTTATTCCCGCTCCCCCTCCTCCTCCATCTCTTCTTGTAACAACTGGAAAAATAAAATCATCTATCTCTTTCTTTAACTCATCCAAATTAGCAATTTTCTTGATTGTTGGAATAAAGAACCCTGCTTTTTTGGCTAAAGCATTTATCTTCTCTCGGTTCCTTACTATAGCGAATTTCTTTGCTTCATTTGCGTAAACTTTTGGTCCAATCCTCCCGAATTTTTCAACTATTTCTGGGTATCTATCAAAAGCTGAACCTAATAATATTCCATCAAAGTCACCCTGTTCATCAGCCATGATTTCAGCGAGATAATATAGATATTCAGCAGGTTTCCTATGTAATGGTCTGTGTAATGGCTCATTGGGTTTTTGACGCAAGACAGTAAAGCAATTTTTCGTTAGTTTTAGCAAATCTATATCTCCAAAATAATCTATAACTCCTATTTCATGTCCTGCTTGTACAGCTGCTTTTGCTAAAGGTCTTGCGTTAAAACCAACAACTAGTAATTTCATAAAATACCCTTACTCTTTTAGACTAGAAATTTTTTCGTTTATTTTAAAAAATGTTTCAACACTTAAATTAAACATTTCACTAAAATCGGGAACATCCCTTTCTCTAAACATTGATAATTGTTCCATTAATTGAAATTGCAATAATGCTTGTTCAGTGAACAAAATATTATACATATTTTCATAATTTTTAACAATCTGTTCTGTTTCTTGAAGAGTTATCCCTAAAAGCTGTAAATTGCCTTTAAATTCACCCATTTTTTCTATTACTTTCAATTTTTTAATTTGCCTTGAGATTTTACTTAATTTTTCATCATAACTTGATCTATACTTTAGGAGTAAAACAAGTTTGGTAAAAAATTCTTCAAGCATTATGATTATTTCTGAATCTATTTTAAATTTATCTTGAAGAAGACCATTAATATCGTCAATTATTATACCTCTAGTAGAAACTAAAGAAGGTAACTTAGCAGATGTTTTGTTCAAAACACTTGATATTGATTCCAGGGATTGTTTTACCTCAATCAAAACATTTTCTTCAATTAATTTTTCTTTTTTATTTGAAGCAGTGCTTTTTTTCGAAATGCTATTCTTCTTAAACACAGATAGGCCATCCTTTTTTAGATAAATTCCAAATAGTTAATTAGCATTTTGCTTTAGACTTATTTTATGATTTTTTCAATTATATCTAAGTAATCTTCCATCAATTAAATCCTTAGATTTAACCATAAAAGCTTAAAAGACTGAAAAAATAATCTTTTATTAGATGATTAGTCTTGCCAATTCATAATTTTGTTGAGTTAGTAGAAGCTCATAAGTTTTACAGAAAAGAAGGAATTAATTTAATTGCTAGTGAAAATTGCTCCTCACCTCTTGTTCGATCAATGCTAGCATCTGATTTAGGAAATAGATATTCAGCCGATTTTTACAGCGGTACAACATTTATACGTAAAATAATAGCTAAAACTGAAAGTTTTGTTCGAGAGCTTTTCGATGCAGATTATACTAATATCTCACCTTTATCGGGTAACATATGCGATCTTGCATTAGTATATGGCCTAACAAAACCAAATAATAAGATAATGCTTGTAAATGCTGGTGAAAATGGTGGTTATCCTTTAGACGTTGATTTTTTTGGAAGGAAAAAAATTCCTTTTAATTATTCTATGGATGATATGAATATCCTCATCGAAGATAATATTGAGGCTATTAAAAAATTAAAACCAAGTCTAGTTATTTTTGGTTCATCTTTTATACCATTCCCTCATCCAATCAAAGAAATTGTTAATGAATTTACCAATCGGAAAACCATAACATTTGCCTATGATGGTTCACATGTTTTGGGATTAATCGCAGGCAAGCAATTTCAAGATCCTTTAGATGAAGGTTGTTCTGTTTTAGTAGGTTCAACTCATAAATCATTTCCAGGTCCACAAGGAGGATTAATTTTAACAAACGATATGAATCAAAATGATATCTTTTCATCTATCCTAGATTTGAATATAGAAAAAGGCATTCGTTTAGTTGATAATAATCATCCAAACAGAATCGCTGCTTTGGGGGTGGCTACTTTAGAGATGATAGAATTCGGACAAGCATATGCTCAACAAATAGTAAAGAATTCAAAAGCTTTAGCAAAAGCATTAGCTGAAAATGGTTTACCTGTGAAATTTAAACACCTTGATTTTACAGAAAGTCACCAAATAATCCTAGAGATATCAAGTTATGAAAGTTCATCGGATTTTCGAGATAGAGCAGAAAAAGTAGGATTATTCTTTGATGGTGGTATTCGTTTAGGTACATCAGAAGTTACCAGAATGGGGATGTCTGAGCTTGAAATGAAAGAAATTGCTGATATACTTGCTAAAATTTATTTTGATGATATATCAAACGAAATTGTTAGACGAGTTAAAGATTTAGCTCGAATTTTCAGCATACCAATGTATTGCTTCGATGACTATTCACAAGTAGTTATTTAATAAAGTGAAGACAAATAATATTTAAATAAAAAAACCTAATAAAAGATTAATGCTACGTTTTCATAAGAAGATTTGATTCTTAATGGAGGAATAAATTTGCTGCGTGAACCAGCTGTTGCCGGAAGTTTCTATCCTGGAACTAAAAATGAATTAATCAAAATGATTGAGCGATGTTTTAAAGATGAAAATATTGGTCCAGGTGAGTTGCCAGATAAGACCACTGTTCCTATTCGTACTGGAAAAATATATGGTTTGATTTCACCACATGCGGGATACGTTTATTCAGGTCCTGTTGCTGCTCATGGTTATTTAGAACAATACAAAGATGGCAAACCAGAATTTTTCGTTATCATTGGTCCCAACCATCGGAATTTAGGTCCCCCAATCAGTGTTTTTCCTGAAGGTAAATGGAAAACACCTTTAGGTGAAGCTACTATACCTAGTGAAATTGTAGAAAAAATAACTAAACAACCTCATTTTAGAGCTGACACATCTGCTCATATGCTTGAACATAGTATTGAAGTTCAAGTTCCCTTTTTGCAATACATGTATGGTGAAGATGTCCCAATTATCCCAATTTGCTTAAAGGATCAATCTAAAGAAGTAATCGAGCGTGTTGGCACAGTTTTAAGCAAGGTTTTATCCGATTATGATTATTGTTTGATAGCTAGTACAGATCTCTCACATTATGAAAGTCAAGCATCTGCTATGTCCAAAGATTCACACGTTATTGAAAATATTAGAAAGATGAACTATCTTGGATTATTTAATACAGTTATGGAAAATATGATATCAATGTGTGGACCTGCACCGGTGGCATCTGTTTTACTTGCAGCAAAAAATAATGGTGTAAAAACAGCTAAAATATTAAAATATGCTACTAGCGGTGATGTAACAGGTGATAAAAGACAAGTAGTAGCTTATCTATCAGCAATACTATTGAAATAAAGAAAAGAAAAATGAATCTCAATAAAAGATAATTATTTTTTGGTTTTTTCTTTAACGATTTCCTTGAGAAATCCTTCTCTTTCTTCTTCAGATAATGTTCTATCCAAATAAAGCCAAACCTTTGATCTCCAACCACAATCCATACAATAACAAGTAGGATATCCAGTCCCCATTCCCATCTTAGCTATTACATCTTCCATTTTAATCCTTAAACTGAAACATCGTGGACAAATTCTGATATTAGGATCCTTTTTTCGATCTATTTTATCTAATTCTTTAATTAATATTTCAATTTTAGCAATATTTTTTAGCTTAATTTTTTCTGTTTCAGATATCTCTTCTGTTTCCTCTTCTTTTTCTATAACCTCAGCTTTTGTTTCATTTTTCTCTTCTGACATATTATACACATCTTATTTTTGTTATTGCTATTTTTCTTTATACCTCTTTTTATCAAAGTGAAAAGTAATCTTGATTTTTAATAGCTTTTCATAATAGTAAATTACCATTTCTATATTAAAAATATATGATTTATTTTTATTTAAAATGTTTTTTAATTAAATATTAATCTAATTTTTTAAATAATGTCGCATACAAAAGATTTTTATCGGGTTAGGTAAAAAGTTAATCATGCGTGAACATGAGGAGCGCTTTGTTTGCGCAAATTAACGGATGCGTGCTGAGGAGGTCTCATTTGAGATTGGACAGGACAGGCTTAACTGATAATGAAGTTAAACTAAAGATAGAAAGTTACTTGGACAAACGTGGCGTAAAATACCGTAAAAATGTACCATTTGGAAACAGGAAAAGGCTCAACTATGTATTTCAAAATACTCAAGGTGAAACTGTAGGAATCTATATGCTTCTTTGGTGGCGACCTGTCACCTATAAAACAATTTTTGACTTGATTGATTGGTCTCGAAAAGAAGAAATTCACAAATTGATCCTTGTTTGCCGTATTATGGGAGAACGGGCTCGAGAGGTTATTGATAAGGAACCAAATGCTGTACAATATATCCTTGAATCATGGTTCCGACGGAGTAGTCACAATCCATTATTATCAGCATTTTAATTGTGAGGATAAATTATCCTCTCCTATCTTTTTTTATTTAAATTCTTAAGATTAATTCTTTTTTCAACCAAACAATCGTCTAATTAATTTTACTTTCTCAGTAGTATCATCATATTCTACTAAACCATTATTTCTAAGCTCAAAAATTGCTCGTAAAGTTGCTGCTGGTTGTATGCCACTTGCTTTGGAAATTTCATCCTTAGTCATTTTCTCTTTAGCACCATGAAGCAAAGTTAATATTTTAATATGCGAGCTTCCATCTAAGACTTGTTCAGTTAAAATAACATATAACCTCATTACTTCTTGGATATTAATTTCAAAATCTTTTTTACCTTTCATTTCCTCATAGACTGAAGAGAGTTCAGCCATATCTTTTTCCATTTGCTTCAATTTTTCCGCGGCAGATGCCTTTTCCTCAGAAAGATTTTCAGTTCTCATATTTAATTTGTCTATTTCAGTTTGTTTTGCTTGTAATTTATTCTCCAAATCCAAAATATGATTTTTAATATTTGTAATTGCTTCTTCTACTTTACTATCAACCATAATAAACCCTCACATTTTTATAAGATAATTATTTTATTGAAACTTAAAATTTATGCTATTTAGAGCTTATTTTAAATGTACTTTAGATAATAGACATTTAAAAATGGTAGAAAAGAGAAAAAATAATAGAATTGATACGAAAAACTTTAAAACGAAATCTTAGGTTTGCTATTCATTGCAATTGAGGTCGCCATATGTCTGAAGAACATCCTAAAAATTTAGAAGTAATTTCTGATGAAATTGTTATAGGTCCAAAACGTCTTACACGCTTTGAGAAAGCAAGAATAATAGGTGCTAGGGGTTTGCAAATATCATTAGGTGCACCAATATTAATTAAAAATAAAAATGATTTAACAGATCCTATTATGATTTCCGAAGAAGAATTATATAAAAATGTTTTACCCTTAACCATAGGACGTGTTCTTCCCGATGGAAAATATCAAAATATCCCTTTAAGCTGGTTATTAAAGGGAAGATAATTTTTTTACATTTTTTCTTTAATTTTGTATGATTATTTGATCCCCTATTTCAGGAATGTGAATAATTTTATTCTTTTCAAGATCATTTTTCAATGATAACGAGGCTTCCTTTACACCATGAACAAAAATTATCTTAGGGGCATTTATTGCTTTAAGCATTTTAATTAATTCGTTTCTTTGTGCATGGCCTGAAAATTTAAATTGGGTAACTTCAGCATTAATTTTAACGTCAAAACCTTTTTTACTTCCCCAAGTAAATAATTTTATTTTTCTTTCTCCGTCAATTATTTTTCTTCCAAGAGTTCCTTCAACTTGATAACCAGAAATTGCTATAAGATTTTTAGGATTCTCAGCAGCATGATGGAGATATGAATGAATGGGTCCTCCTTCTAGCATTCCAGAAGTAGATATAACAATATTGGGTTTATTCTCAGAGACAATCATTTTTCTATAGGTATCAAGATCATCTGCTAAATTGCGAGATACTGGTATGAAATTTTTTATATCAAAAGGAACCTCAACACGTTGTTCTTTGCACCAATCAAGAATTTTCTTAGAAACCCAGAATTCATGAAAATATCTACGATAAACATCATTCATTTTTAAAATCATGCCATCAATAAAGAGATTGAAATTTTTATTAACAAATTCTTGAGCAAGAATCGCTTCTATTTCTTGTCCCCGACCCAAAGCAAAGGTAGGAATTATTGTTACACCACCTCTCTTGTATGTTTTATGAATAGCCGCAATTAAATCAGTATTGGGTGTTTCTCTATTAGGTAAATCACGCAAACCATTAGTTGCTTCGGAGATAATTATAGCCATTTCTTCAAGAGTGGGATATTTACACGTATCATGATAAGGTGTTTCAAAAGTATTAACATCTCCTGTATAATAGATAAGTTGTCCTTTCCAATCAAGAAGTATGCTAGCTGAACCTAAAATATGTCCTGCATCATAGAACGTAGCTGAAACTCCATCAACAATCTCAAATTTTTGTTCATAATAATGCCCTCTAATTTGATAGAGAGTATCATACATATCTTCTTCGGTCCAATGTCTTTCTCCCTCTATTTTCAAATGATCTCTAAAAAGAATTGAACTTATATCTATTGTAGGACTAGTCATATGTATTAGTCCTTTGAAACCGTGTCGAACCATACCTGGAAGGTATCCTGTATGGTCAAAGTGAGCATGTGATACAATTATTGCTTGAATATCTTTCGCATGTGGGTCAAGTCCTATAGGTTTCTCTGTTGGACTATTAGGCATAATTTTCAAACCACAATCTAATAGAATTTTTGTGTCTTTGTCTTCAATTAGGATTGCACTTCTACCAATTTCCTGTGCGGCACCGAATATAGTAATTTTAATCAAATATTTTTCACAACCATCTATAATGGTATTAATCGTTAATTATTCTCTAACAATATATTGACAACTATTTGAAAGGTAAAAAAAGTATTCCTATTAATTTAGTAAATAAGACTTCTTTTTAGCGCAAATTGATGAAATAAATGATAATAAAATGAAATATTTAAGTTAGTGTATTTCTAATGTATATTTAATCAACATGAATTGTTATTTATCAACAGTTAAATACTGAGAAATCATTAATTATTTGAGGTTACACAATTGAGTGAGAAGGATAAAATAACCGATGCCTACAAGAATTTTGCAAATAATCTATCAGACATAGAAGAAGAAGATAAGAAGAAACGAAAAGATGTTCTAAAAGATGGCGTTATGGATTTAGAACAAAAATACAAAGAGGAAATAAAAGGCACTCATGCTGTTGATGCTCGATTAGTAAAGCTTAGAAAAGAGGCTGGTATGCCTGAATTAATAGGTGTTGGTGAGAAGGTCGATAGAAAGAGATTTAAAGATAAGGAAAAATTTGACCAATTTTTAGCCAAAGAAGTTTTAGAAGTAGGTTTGGAAGAAAGCAGTAAATTTGGTGGAATATTAATTTTCAAAGAGTTCTGTAATATTTTTGCTAATAAAAGATTAAATTGGATTACTTCTGAAAAAGACATTAAACAAGCTCTTGAGACATTAGCTGTTTCAGGTTTAATACCAAAAATGTATAAAATGAAAAACAAATCGATTTTAATTACATTTAAACCAGCTGAACTTGAATCTGATCTTCTAACCATTTTGAGCATTGCTTCCGTTAAGGGATTTACATCTAAAGAGGAAGTTGCAAGTCTAACTGGTTGGTCAAAAGAAAGGCTAGATTTAAACTTTGTATCAGTCATTGATCAAGAAATGGCTTATTATGACAAAAAGAATCAAAACTACTACTTTGCTGTACTAAAAAGATAAGCCTCTTTTTTTTCATTTCAGTATAGCAAAAAGAGTTTTAAATGCACTTTGCTCTCGAGTGACACATTATAGGTTAGAGGTTCTGCACAATGACAAAAATTCTTATTGTTGATTATATTGTTGGCGGAGGCTTTGCTGAAGAGGATTTACCTTTAGAACGTTTAGCTGAAGGTTATGCAATTCTAAGGAGTTGTATAGAGCAATTTGCTCAATTAGGTTTTAAAATTGCTACCCTTATTGATCATCGTTTAATGCAATACATAAGAATCTCCCCAATTCATGATTTTATCTCTGTTGCTACTCATGAAGATTTTGTAAATGGGATTAAATCTTTTGCAGAGACCTGTGATTATACTCTTACCTTAGCTCCGGAATCAAAAGGAACACTTCAAGATCTTGCAACAATAATGATAAATGCCCCCTCAAAATATTTGGGTAGTAAACCTGAATCTATAGAATTAGCTGCTGATAAGCTAAAAACCATGAACTTAGCACAAGAATTAGATATGAATGTTCCAGCTACATTTTCCCCCAATTGCAATGAATCTTTTGATAAAATAGCTGAAGATGTAAGTATTTTGGGATTTCCACTTATTGTAAAACCAATTGATGGTATGGGTTGTCAGGGGCTCACAAAGGTTTCAACTATCGATGAACTAAGATATGGTATTCAATCTGCTCATTCAGTTTCTGGGTTAGACAATTGTATAGTTCAAGAATTCATTACAGGAATACCCGTTAGCACTAGTCTTTTAGTTAATGGAGAGACAGTTGTTCCCTTATCAATTAATCATCAAAATCTTAGAATGGACTCTAAGAAAAGTATTGGTAATTATATTGGTGGTTCTGTTCCTTATGACATTCCTGAAAATCATGACGAAATAATAACTATTTCTACTGAATTAGTTCAGCATATGGATCTCAAAGGATTTGTTGGTGTTGATTTAGTTATAAGTGATGAAGGTGTTTTTGTAATTGAAGTTAATCCCAGAGTAACAATTCCCTTTATCGCCATTAATAATTTAGCATCTGAAAATTTAGCTAGAGAACTAGTTTCAATAATTGAAAAAGGTAAAAGCGAAAAACCGATTAAATTAAATGGCTACGCAACATTCTCCAAAATAATGATTCCTTATGAAATTAATAAAATAGCTAAATATGAAAAAGTAACTGCTTTTGATGGGGTATTAAGCCCTCCATTCCCCATTGGAAATATTAAACACACTTATGCTCTCTTAATGGGTATGGGTTCAACAAATGAATTAGCTAGAAAAGACTTCCAAAGAGTCAAAAATGAAGTTTTAAGTAATCTTTCCTAATTCTGTTTAAAATAAAAATAATTTCCCTTATTAAAAGGAAATTAGGGAAAAGTATCGAGAAACAAAGAGAAAGAATTATTGGAACTGAGTTCCACTGCTTACAGCTAATTTCTCGATTACTTGAACCTTACCGTCAGCGATTTGAACCATAATTCTAGTTACATATCCTGCAATTCGATTACGCATACGCTTTGATTGAACATTGGTTAATTTGGACACTAGTAATTTATTCTTATCGAAGTTTGTTGTAAAGTTGGTATGATACTTTGCTACTAATTCTTTTGAAGTTCGTTTTATCTTATCGGATCGAATTTTACCCATGAAGGGATCCTCCGTTAAATTAACTGAAAACGTTTGTTTAGTGTTAATAAATCTTATTAATCATCTTTTTTATCAAACCATCAAAGACCTTAAATAAGCTCTAATTATGTTTATCTTTAATTCAAAATATCATAAACCTTTTGAAGACATCACTTCTTCAAATGTGTGAAAACTTTAAAAACATTAATAATCACTTGACCGATTAAAGATAAAAAATTACTGATAATGTACAGGTTGACAAATCCTAAAATCTATCATGGGTGAAAGAAATTGAATTTCCAATCAAAGAAACTAAAGACGATGGCAGTAATCTTTTTGGTGTTGCCTTTTGTATCTCTAATAGCTCTTCAAATAGACAATACAGCAGCAGCAGAAAGTCCTACAGTAGTTATTACTGAAGTTACCTCCACCTCAAGCTGGAAGATAGATGTATATGTGGAGATAAGCCTTGTAGGCTTTACTTATGATTATTATACAAAATATGTTCGATTGTATGTAAATCAATCACTAGATACTATTGTTGCTAACAGTTATGATAGTTATAATGCTACTAAAACATTAACTAGACAAACTGAAGAAACAATTGAAACCCACATCCTTTCACCAACTTTGTCCGATGGGACATATGATGATTCAGCTTATTATAATGTAACCATACTAGCTATAACAAGCACTGATGTTTACAGTGATCTTGCTCAATGGTCAGGAGGTTATATCTTTATTGATACAGGTTTGCCAGAAATTATTTTCATTAATCCAAATGTGGCCCTCCAAAGAGTTTGGGGTCTCTTCGATGTTGAAGTTGAAATTACTGATGTTTCAAATATCAGTAAAATTGAATTTTACATTGATAGTCTATTAAAACATACAATCAAAAACACTAATGAGAATCAAACTAACTTTAAATGGCGTTGGATTCCTTCACGAGATTCAAGAGGAGAACATACAATAAAAGTTAAAGCTTTTGATAGTAGTAATGCATTGAATTCTGAAGAAAAAGCTTTTACAGTTGTAAATGTTGGTCCAAAAATCACTTACAAAGAGCCAATACCAAGTTACATAGATTCAAATGATACTCTTCTCATTAATGCCACATTATTTGATGGTAATACTGCACCTTATCTTGGTGAGAATTATAATATTTCTTCTATTATAATTCATCTCGCATATGATGATGTTTGGCAAAACGTAACATTAGGTCCATTTAACCAAAAAGAGTATAATCTAACATATGCTTTTAACATGGTTCCAGTAGGAACAAAAATTTCATGGGAAATTATTGTTTATGATACTCACGGTTATTATCAGGTGTTTCGGAATGAGACTCTGGATTATTATATACGGTATTCGGTCTATCCAGATCATATTAAACCAACTGGAGAAGTAATCTTTGATAACCAAGTGGTAGTAGACAACTCTGTTATTGTTAAAGTAAACGTTACTGAACAAAGTCCAGTTAATCAATGTCGACTTAATTATCAAATAGACACAAGCGAGTGGGACGAAGCATTAATGGTAAAAACACAATCCTCAATTGACGGTTACTCATGGCAATATTATGAATATGAATTTGTTCAAACGTTACCAATCTTCACAATAATACATTTCAACATATGGTTGAATGATAGTGGAAATAACATTCTGGAATTAAATAATAAAGATAAGAACTATATCATAAGAATAATCCCAGATGATTTGATTGCACCAAATGTTACTATAACAGTATTCCCAGTATCACCACTAACAAGAAATATGAATATAACAGTAACTGTAGAAATTGAAGATAATAGCACAATAGCTACTGTTAAACTTCATTATACAATAGAGGGAACACCATTCTCTATTGACATGACTCAATTGACAACAACAACTTGGACTGCTAGCTTTATTCTTGAAGCTGCATCTGTTGGAGACAAAGTAAAAATATGGGTAGAAGCAATAGATGAGTATTATAATACCGGAACATCGGAAATTCTACAATATGAAGTTGAAACTGAGAAAGGTGGAGTTAATCATAGTAATTTCTTACTATGGTTAATGTTCATTGTTTTGATAATACTCCCATTTGTTATAACCCTCTTACTCTTAAGACCACAAAGATAAAACGATAAACCCCATTAAGGGGTTCTCTTTCTATTTTTTATTTCTATATCTAATTTTATATTAGTATTCTAACGTTATATTCTAATTTTTTTATACTGATTGAAATTGAGGTAATTTTAATTAAAAAAAGATACCAATTATATTGAAAGATAATAGGAGAATAATTAAAATCCATTGCCAATTCTGTAGGAAGTATCTTCGAACATTTTTCTAATAAGTTTGGTAGTCTTCCCCAAAAGTGGGTTCTAGGATTCTTTTCTCTTCAATTAACATCAAACCTATTAAAACTAAAACAACAAATCCAGCTACAGCAATCGCTAAGCTTGAGCATAAAGCAAAGGATAGGCTTACAAAAACTAATGTGAACATAGAATACATTGGATGACGAACTTTTTCATAGTAACCTGTAGTCAACAAAACACTTGGGTTATTTCGTGCACTATGAGCTTCTTTGTTAAGGGAAACTATAATAATACTATGATAACAACTGCAAGCGAAAAGAATTCCCCCAAGAACTAGATGGATGGTTTTGAATAAGGTCAGGAAAGGATACTGATTAAGAAAAATAATATCAATCTTTTGCCATAATTGATATTGCTGCAAATCAGTCCAAGTAATAGGAAGATCTAAAAAAAATAATCGTAAGTAGAGAGCTAATTAGTAGAGCTTTATTCTTTAAATTCATAATAACATAATCCTATTTGATTTGATGACGATAAAGAGAAATTCTCGGATAAAAATATATCTTGTAGTTGAAGAATAATACCAGTAAATTTTTTAATAAAAATCTCAAAAAATCAAGAAATATAGACTAGTAATAGAGTTTAAAACAATAAAATAAAGTTCTCCTAATGAGCTGATCATTATGGGTTTTGAAAAAATAAACGATTATATTTATCTTACAACAGATGAATCTTTTTATGATGTAGTTGCTGCAGCATTAGTGCTTCCAACAAAATTGGTGATGATAGATACAGGAATACACCTAGGGAAGATGAAAGAATTTAGGGAATGGGTTGAAAGAGAAACCGGTAAAAAATTCGCTGTTTTATTTATAACTCATTTTCATGGAGATCACACCTTTGGCAATCAAATTTTTTCCGATTGTAGAATCATTAGCCCTGAAATACAATCTGATTATTTGAAAATGTTGAAAGAATACCTTACTGAAGAAAACATTGCGAAGGAACAAAGTCATTTAAAGGACCCAAAGGCATTAGAAGGTTTTGAAATGACTCTTTCAACTGAAACTTTTCTAGACCAATTTGAATTAATTGATGGTGATGTAAAGGTTATTGCAAAGCATGTTGGTGGGCATACAAATGATTCTACCTATATTTATTGTCCAAGCTATAAAGCTCTTTTTGCAGGTGATAATTTATTTGTAGATTCAAATCCTTATGGTGGGCACTCAAGCTGTAATCCAGATATTTGGATGGATGTATACAAAGAAATCTTAACGCTAGATGCAGATATTATTATTCCTGGTCATGGTCCTGTAACAGATAAATCTTATGTAGAAAAATCATTGGCTAATTTTGAATTGATGAAGAAATCTATGAAAGACTTAGTTGAAGAAGGAAGGACTGAAGACGATGTCAAAGAATTATTCCATCAACGTTTCTTCCCACCTAAAGACCTTAAAAACCCAGAAGATAAAAGTTTAGATAGTGGTACAGTATCGCGATGGTATGATGTTTGGATCAAAGGTGCAAAGTAATCAAAGAAAAATAGATTAGCAATTCATTAACAAAATTAGTTACTGAAAGGCTAATCTTATAAAATAACGCTTTTTTGTTAAAATCATAGCAGAAAAAATCGAGAAGTAATTGATAAGGAATTATTTATAAAATTTAACAAATTATACTGTAAAATTCATTCTCACTGATGAAAAGAATCAATTCTCAAATCTATAAGAATGCTTTTTATTGTCAATATAATACATAAATTATGAGCCTCACAACTAAAGCTAAAATTTTCATAAGTCTAGGAGTTATTTTAGGAATAACGGCAGCTGGGATACCTGCAATAGTTATACCTGTGAACAACTATAATTCAGTGACCTTCACACTACTCGATAATGCTGGAGTAATGATTGAAACAAGAGGATTAAGAATATATGTTGATCCAATTAATCTTCCATCAAATTATAGCAATTATCCAGCTGACGCAGTGCTTATAACACACGATCATGGAGATCACTATGAATATGGTTCAATAAATCGAGTTCAGAAAAATGGTACGTTAAACGTTTTTCCAGCAATTATGACTTCAGCCATTTCATTGTTTGATGGTTTAGCTGTTAAACCAGAAGATCAATTTCAAGTTGGGTTTATCACAGTTACAGCTTTTTATATGTACACTTTTGCATTAGATCCTTACCCAGCAAGTCATCCAAGAGAAAGCAATTACACAAGTTACTTGATAGATATAGATGGATTTACAATTTTCCATGCAGGAGATTCAAAAAACATAGAAGAATATGAAGACATTGCTGGCCAAGTGGATGTTGCTTTACTACCATTGGGACC
>DATKZI010000016.1:0-2888 GCA_035528035.1 Bathyarchaeia archaeon | reverse complement strand
GGTTTCTATTCAATAACCACAGTACTAACATTACCAAAAGGAGAGGTAAAAAGTAAAGATATTTTGGGATTAAGCTAAATGGTCGATAGGTATACTCTAAAGATTGTTTGAAGATCTTTCTTCTGAGATAAAAATCAAAATCAACATATATTGCAAAGTTTATTGTAAATATAACAGCAACAATAATGCCTAATTCAATAAAAGACGATTTATCCAATTCGATAGTTAAACCAAAAAGCAGCTGTAATTTTGTTAATAGAAAAGTAAATCCTAGACCAAAAACAGCACTAATCACCACAACAAGTAAATCTTCAAGAACAAAATTTACCAATCGTTTAGCCCATTTTTGACCAGATAAGAGAATTCTAAATTCCTTATTTTCATTACTATTTTGAATTTTTGCGAGAGAAATAATAACTAAAATTACAGATAATCCCCAGATGACTAATTGTAATCCTCTAACAAATGAGTAAATAATATTAATCAACTCCCCATCTGTAGTAATATGGATATTTAAAAACTGTAACTTTGTAGATGGTGAAATTATCTGTAGATTCTCAAGGAGATTTTCTTCAAAATTATCAAGTTGAATTTCTCTATCAATAGACCAGTGAATAATCTCTTGTTGTTCTTGATTAAAGAACAAAGAACCTTCAAGATGGTAAGTATCCCACATATCACTTATTATTATATCATCATAAAGAGTAATGAATTCATCAATTTGTAGAAAAAAGCAAGGTTTCCAAGGCCTAATATCTGGATTCGGGTTTGTATGTTCACTAATTTCACCTTCAATGTCAAAATAAAGTTGAGGAAAATTAGATTTAAAAGAGTCTATAGCTAGAATCTTATTTGGTTGTAAAGAAACAGCATTATTTCTAAGATAAAAAAGAAAATTAGTAGATGATAAATTAGTTAATTCTGTTAGTAAAATAGCACCAGAAACCAAGGAACTATTTGAACTTATGAATCTTAGCTGATTGTAAAGATCAGTAGAAATACCATATAATGCAACAGATGAAGGCGTTTCAGAACCATAAGTAGAATTGAAAATGGCATAATCACGAACATAAAGATAGGTGTTATTTGGTTGATAAATCCCATAAGTTTTAAGAGAAGCTTGTTCAACAGATTGGTTAAAAGTATTAATAAAACTTGGATCTTTAGTTGAGCCATATAATTCAATGTCAGGATAATATTGCCCTGGATTTATCTCATCTTCGAAACGACCTAGATACTGCTCAAGAATGTGGGGATTAATCAATTGAGGGAGAAGAGCAGCGGTAAAAGAAGAGAGAAAAACAAGTGAAAGAATAACAATTACTTTGAAAAGATATTTCCTTCTATCAAGGAAGCGATACAGTAAATCCCGCATTTAATGGTAACCTTCTCTATTAAATAATCAATTTCCAAATAACTAATAATTAAAGTGTTAATTAATATTTCTAGCAAAAGAGAGCATTATAAGAAATGAGAATTTAGTGAAAAATGTATAATAACGGACATGATCGGTCTTGAAAACCGATCCTTCATCCGCAGAAGCAAATTATTATTTTGTAAAAAATTCTATAATACAAGCATTGTTATTACTAGAGACAAATCCATTAATCCATGGATTATGATCATATAAGGGAGTAAGCGAGGTTTCTTCCAAATAACAAATCCAATAAATAGTGCGAGAGGAATGAACATTAGTAATCGATAAGCGATAATTAATCCATCTAAGATCAAAGGCATAGCCATATGCTGGAATGATAAAAACAAAGCAGCCAAAAGGAAAGCGAGCCATGACTTTACTCCTTGTTTTTCTAATTCAGGAGCGCTATATACCATATACATAGGAATTTCTGTAAACATTTGAGTTAGAGGAAACATGATTAAACTAACAAGTTTGACCCATAGAGGTATACCACTATCCATCATTTCCAAACCCGCTTGAGGGTTACCAAATAACAGGGTAGCTAATCCAATGTTTGGAGCCATTGAAAGTACAATAAATAAAACCAAAAGACCGATTGAGATCAGTAGATCTCTTTTAAGAAATTCTTTCTGAAATTTAAATTTAGCAAAATAGGAAATACCTTGTGACTTGTAGAAGAAATAAAGAAAGATAAAACAAAGTACATTAGCTAATATGATTCCAAGAGGCCAGTATTTAAGAGATTGTTCCCAAGGAGTAGAATTTTTTGCTAAGTAAAATCCTAAAGCAATACTTGCTTGAAATAATATAAAGAGAACTAAACGAGACAATAACATTAACCATGGGGTAATTGTAAATGTTCTAATTTTCTCTTCTGTGGTAATTGGTTGTTCATTAGCTAATTGATCTAAAGTCATAATGGAGGAATTAATGAATTCACTATATTAATCATAGCTAACATTCCCTATTATTGAATTAAAGTATCAATAACATTAGAAGCGAGTGAGAGATAATTCATTTCTCATAAAGAAAGAATTGGCGGACGTGAGCGGATTTGAATCACTGATCCCCCTCTTAAGGATTATTTAGTGATTGTTTCTTTTCAGCTATTTTCCTTTTTAGGACAACTAGTACTCTAACTCCAATAACAATAGATAGTCCTATACCAAACACTATCAGTAAATTATGACCTAAATTACTTTCAACATAGGTATAGATTATGATGGTGCCATTAAAAGTTATGAAAAGACAGGTTTCTGTCACTGTTGTTTGATTAATATATTGGTTTTCAAAATTTATTTGCCCTATCCTTTTCAATTTTTGAGGTTTACTTAGATCAAAAATATAGAATTTTTTCCCTCCAACAAACAATCTATCTTCTTCAATATCCAAATCTTGAATATTTTCTTCCTCATTGGTTGCCCAACTTGAAAATTCGTAATCAGAACAAATTGTTGGGTGTAAAGGA
>DATKZI010000015.1:0-4108 GCA_035528035.1 Bathyarchaeia archaeon | reverse complement strand
AGTGGAAGAATCCCTCTTTATACTTCAAATAATCCTAATGACAATTATCAAGAATTCTCAGATCTTTATGGTGCAGAAGCCGCAAAATGGGTTCTTATTCATGAATTGTATGTATATGAACACTTTGGTTCTAGTAGTATTTTAACTCAGAAATTCTCATTCACTCAAGAAGATAATTTCAATAGTGCTAATTATTTTAGACCAGTATTAAAAAATTCAGATATAGATTCTTCATTTACAATACAATATATTTGTAGATTATCAAATAGAATGGATGGATCGCAAATTATTAGAAGAGCTTCTTTTTCTTCCACTGATCCTAAAAAATATGGTCTTAGATTTACACGTATTAATGTAGATAATATTATTCCTTACAAAGTATTTAATAGATTAGAAGCAGAACAAGCTAATATAATTCAAGGTAATCTTAAACCTCAAACTAAATATGTAAAAGTATTTTATGATACAACAACTGTTGTTTATAATCAAAATAATGAAGTTTATCCTCAAGGATTAGGACCTATTTTATTAAAAAATGGAGATTCAGTTTATAAATTCAAATTTGAAAAGATTAATGAAGATAATTCTAATCAAAGAGAAAATGTAGACTTATCAGGTGCTTATAATTATGGATTATTGTTTGTATTAGATGATGATACTAAAATAGAAGTTGGGCCCACATATTCAACTAATATGAATACAACTATTGGTGAATTAGAGTTTAAACTAAATAAAACACAAATAGATACATTGTTAAAACAAAAGAAAAAAGCTTATTCTATAATTGTTAAAAATCCTGACGGAACAAGTTATAATTTCTATGAAGGAAAATATTATAGTTATGAAAAAAGGGAACAAGAGAAATCTGAAACTCAAAATTTTATACAGCAAATTGGTAACTTAAATAAACAACTTACATCATCAAAATCACAATATAAAGCTTTAGTTACTAGATATAATAAAATTGCATCAGAACTTTCTACTTCTAAAAAGGCGTCTAAAACTCAACAAGTTGGTATGACTGATGGAAATAAAGATTCACAACAAGAAAGACAACAAGATAGAACTGCAGGAGCTGAAGTTGGAATTGCTGCTCCAAGCAAAGTAATAGAAAGACCATCTAAAGAAGTTGAAGAATTAACCAGAAGAATTAGAACTCTTGAAAAAGATAATGTAGATCTTACAAAAGAAAATGCAAGAATAACTAAACCAGCTCCATCAAGTGATCCACCTCCTCCTAGATATCCTAGTAAGGAGAGACCAAGAAAACCTGATGGCCCGAATGCTATTTCAGCATTATAAAAAGATAATAAGCTATGATATTGAATGCTAAAAATAACATGTTTACAATATGGTTCCCGCCACATTTCTTCTATCCTAGTATAGTTAAGAAATGGGAACCTGTAGTAAAACGTCTTAAATTACCATATCAAACTATTGAGGATTTTTTTAATGCTTCAATACAAAGTCTTACATTTCCAGCGCTTGAATTACCTACTCCTACTCAGCAACAATCAGAATTCATTATTGCTTATAAAGGAGGCAAGGAATTAGAACCTACTTTTGATAAAACTATGGAAGTAGTTTTTAAATTATCTGAAGGTTTTATAACTTATTGGATTATTTTTGAACAAATTGAAGAATACCTTAGATATGATAATGAAGAAAAAGGTGTATTTTGGCCTTCAATGTATGTTAGTTTCTTAGATATGCATGGATTTGAATTAGTAGCGTTTGAATTTAATAAAATTGTTCCTACTGGATTATCTCAATTTGATGTTAGTTATGCTACAACTGCTGCAGATTTTAATACTTTTTCATTAAATTTACGTTATAATAGATTTAATATTAAAAGAAGAATAGATGATGCCTCTTACAGCGTTGGAAACTCTTAATATATAAAATAAAGAATTATTAATGAGAGCTAAAAAAGTAAATGAGGCTTATGGGATTAGTGGAGCTCGATTAGATACTCATGAAATAAGACCTTATGAAAGAGTATGGGCTGGGAGTAAAGGAATACTTGGAAACGAAGGTGTTTTTATTCCATGGGAATATATCATGAATATGATGAAAAAATATAATATTAACTAAAATGGGAAAATTACCTACATATTTAGAATTAAAATATCAAACATCTTCTAAAATTTTTGAATCAGAAGAAGTTGAAGGTTTAACACAAAAAGAAATCAATGAAGCTGAAAATGCTTATGATAATATTTTAGAAAAAATTCAAAATGGAGAGGAAATTGACGAAGGATTTCTTAGTGGTTTAATTGGTGGAGCTGCTGGAGCTCTTGTAGGACCCGCAATTGGAAGAGCTATTTGTCATGCTCTTGGAATTGAAGAAAAAGGAACTTTAGGAAAATTATTAACGAGTAGATTAGTAACAACTGCGATTGGTATCGCATTAGGAAAATAAAAAGTCATGAAAAAATTATTTTTAACAGCTTTATTTGCTATTATTTTTGCATTTGTTGGGTTAGGACAAAATTTTTCACCTCAACAACAAGTTCAACAAAATTATTATGTCCCTCATCCAGATCAAATACCTGTGATGAATATAACTCTTAGCCAAATTCAAAATGGGTGGGCGAGAATGGGAACTACTTGTGCAGGATGTGCATCTTATTGGTATCAAGTAATAAGATCACAATATTCTATTCAAGCAGAAGATGGAAACTATTATTACTATTTTTATTTTAAATATTTTTCTAATTCTTATTATGGGAATGGAAATCCAGCAGGGACTTATTTAAGCCAAGTAAATTTTTACATAAATGGAAATTTTGTATTGACAACACCATATATATTGTGTCCGACTGGACAAATGATTTGGGGAGCTTGGATGAGATATCAAAATGGGAATGCAACGGTAACTTTTACCGTAACTAATATGAACGTTCATTAAAATGCCAGAATCAATACCAGACAAAAATGTTCAAGTCGATGGAAAAGTTATAGGAGCCAATAGTGTTATAAAAATGACAGCTAAAACGGCTATTTGGATAATTTCCGGAATAGTTGGAATAGTTATGACAATATTAACATGGAGTTACTTTGATCTAAGATCTGAAGTAAGATCAGCAAATTCTGAGGCACAACAAAAACGAGATGAATTTGTTCATAGTGTTGATGAAAAAGTTGAAAAAATGAATGATGATATACAAACTATTCGTTTAGATCAAAGAGATATTAAAGGAGATATAAAATTAATTTTGGATAGACAAACTAGAGACAACCCAGTTATAACAAATCCAAATATATCTGTGGAATCTATAACCCCACCATCAGAATAATCATATAAAGAATATGAAGGCTAAATTAGTACGCGAATCATTAATGGAAGATGTTATCGATCAAGATAGAATAGAGGTCGATATAGATTATGGTGTTTCAAGAACTGAACATGCTACTGAACGTCAAGCAAGAGAAAAAGATGATTATATTTCTAATGAAGAAATAGCTGATAATGTTAAAGCAGCATTTAATAAGGTTGCAAAAAGCCTTATGTTTAATCAACTGGATATTGGTGATAGAGTAATCATAAAAAATGCTGATTCAAATTTAAATATAGTTGGAGCGCCATTACAAGCTCCAAATAATGTTATAATGTTCAAACTTATAACTGTAATGCGTCATCCTAATTTTAGAAATGTAAAAGATACAAAGACGATAAGAATTACAGATAAAGATATTATAAATGAATCAGACCTTCCATTTCCAGAAGCAAACATATTTAATGGTGCAGTATGGAGTGATAATGAAGGTGATCATATAGTTTTGAGAATTAATCCAGATGGAACTATTTATGGCTCAGGAGATAATTTTGACTTTGAAAGAGATGATAAATTGGCTGCAGCTGAACAGTTAGAAAAATGGGGATATAGATATATAGGTGTTGACTAAAAATAAAATGAATGAATTTAATAGGATTTGACTTTTCAATAAATAAACCAGCTGCCTGTGTCAAGGCAGGAAACAATTACAATTTTTATGGGTGGCCTTATGGTTTGCAAAAAAAATTACCAGCAATATACGAAAATGCAGGGGTAAATCTTACTGTGAGAACCGATGATAAGGAAAAAGGACCTGATATTTCAAGTAA
>DATKZI010000014.1:0-447409 GCA_035528035.1 Bathyarchaeia archaeon | reverse complement strand
ACTTCTTTTACAACCTGACCTTTATTTCTTTCACAGATTTCAAGTGCATAATCTCGAGAGAATTTAACAACTTTATCAGTCTCTTCCATACTAGCAAATGAGATACCCAAAAGTGCTTCAGCCCAATCAGGAACCTCAGGTTCATGACCATGTTTTTCTGTATAGGAATGGGTGTAAAATTTTAATCTTTGTTTGCAATTAATATGAGCTGATTCCAATGCTAAACCTGAATGAATAATTTCTTTTATAGCATTCATTGAATCTGTTAATGAGGGAAAAACGATCATATCAACCAAGCGAGTTTTTTGAATGGGAATCACTTTAACTGTAGCTTCGACTATAACACCTAATGTTCCTTCTGAACCAACAAGTAACCAATTCAGTTGATAACCGGAATTAGAACACATAGCCTTTCTTCGACCGACTCTAACAATTTTACCTTCACCAGTAACTATAACAGCATTGGATAAATGATCAACCATTCTACCATGACGGATACCAAAGGTGGAATCATTATTGCAAGCAATTGATGATCCTACAGTAGCAGCTTTTTTACTTTCAGGTTCATGAGGGAAATATAAACCATATTTTTTAAGCTCTTGATTGAGATCCCAAAGAGTAATGCCTGCTTGAACTGTTGCCATTAGATTTTTCTCATCAATTTCTAAGACTTTATTGAGACCTTTAGCTTCAAAAGCTATACCTCCATAAATAGCAACTGCTCCACCACCCATGCCAGTTAATCCACCCATAGGTGTAACAGGTATGCGATATTTATTAGCAATTTGAACGATTTTTGCTGCCTGTTCTTTAGTTCTTGGTCTCACAACTACATCAGGCAACTGGATATTCTTGTCATCTCGGGGTGACCAATCCCTTGAGTAAGCCATACGATGAATTTCTTCATCAAAGACAATATCCTTACCTACTGCATCCTTTAATTCCTTGATTATTTCTGGAGTTACTTTACCAAATTTCATTCTTTATCTACCTAGAATAAGCAATTTAACTTTACATTAATTGGTTTTGTTTTTAATAAAATTAACTATATGCTTTAAGTTCAAATAAAATTTATAGTAGATTGTTAGTATAATAAAAAAAGTAAAATTGATCATAAGAGATCAATTTATTTCTTTTTTCTTTTAGTAATGATTGCTAGACAACTAAAAGTAATAAAAATCGAGAGATAGATATTTCTAATTGGAAAACCTTGAGTACTTTTAATCGCTAACCAATTAATGAGGTTTAAAGCAAGTTCAGCATGATCAGCATCAAAGAAATCTATTATAGTGTCATTATCCGTATCATACCAATTATTCCAAGGATTAGCATCAGTAAAAACCACAACTTTTCCCTTTTTAGCTAAACCACCTTCTAATACACTCAATATGGTGACATTATTTGCAGAAATTCCTGTATCACCCCAATAAGCTGTTCCATCATTATCTGTTGTTATCAAACTAACAGAATCATCGGGTATCTCAATTAAACCATCTGGACTAGTAAATTCTACTCGAGAGACAGCACCCAATGCAGGATGTGAGTGTAAATTTGATCCATCAACATAAAATTTCGTTTGTGATGTGCTGGTTAAATTATCATCGCTATCTTTAATATCATCACCTTTTTCTGCATAACCGAATTTCTCTAGTAAACCTGAAACAGCATTACCATATGGACCATAATCAGTTATTACAAATAATGATCCTCCCTTATGCACCCATTGTTCAATATATGTGAAATCACCAGGCATATAAGCTTTTGATGGGCAACTAAGAATTAGGATATCTACTTCATCAAAAGTTTCCTCAACATAATATAAAAGAGTGTTATTGAAAGTATCTACATTATAACTGTTATTTTCAAGTAGCTCAGCAAATTCCTTGTATGCTCCTGAAACGAAAGGAATATCAACCATTTCACTGTA
The DNA here is from genome assembly GCA_035528035.1 of Bathyarchaeia archaeon. Lineage (GTDB taxonomy): Archaea > Asgardarchaeota > Heimdallarchaeia > JABLTI01 > JABLTI01 > JABLTI01. Next base: position 445,482 of record DATKZI010000014.1, on the reverse strand, counting down.
AAAGATAGGATTATGAGATTCATCAAAGACAACATTAATTGCAGCTGTCTCGTCACCTTGAACAAGCAAAAAAGAAAAATTGCTTAGAAATAACAAAATAATAAATAATAAAGAAAAAATACTTTTTTGAGATTTAAATCTTAAAACTTGTTTTTGTAACAATTTATAATCCCCTGTTAAAAACAATTAAGAATTAGTTTGAATAACTCAAGCTAATTATTTAGTTATATTTAGACTCATTTAAAATTTTTTTGAATACCATTAGAAGCCCATTTTACATAGAAATTTCGATATAAATCGGATTTTTCTTCGACTAATTTGATTTAAAGTTATTATCACCACTTTTTTATAAAGTTGCACACTAATTAAAACTATAAAATGATTTTATTAAATTGTTTAACCTAAAATTACATGACTAATCAAGTTGAACAACAAGCATGAGATCATTATTTATCGATTAATTTGTTTGGGGATTAAAATGAAGAGTAAACTTTTAAGTCAAATTTTGTTATTAGGAATTATTTTTTTGGTTTTGCCTATAGGTGTTAATATCAATGTAAATGCTGAGTGCGAAAATATTGTACCTTTTTTTAGTATAAGCTTATTAGCACCAACTTATATGGCTGGACCAAATCCTTGGGCTTTGGAAATGCAAGAACAATTACCAAAAATAGGCATTGGTGTTAATTTGGTTGATGTAACGAGTTGGACTGAAATTTATTCACGTTCATGGGCATATCCTGGTACATTGCCTGTTCCAACCTATGCTGAAGGTGGGTTTGATATTCTCTTTCAAGGTTGGAGTTCTTCCCTTGATTGGAATCCCAAGGGACTTTATGATAGTGATTCAATTATTCCAAGTGGTAATAATGTCTATCAATATAGCAGTCAAGAAATGGATTGGGCTATTTCAAATTATAGTTCCTCTTTAACTGCTGAGGATAGAAATTATTGGGGGGCAGAAGTACAATCAATTCTTTATGGAGATCTTCCAGAAATATCAATGGTTTATCCGAAGAATTTAGTTGTTATGGATGATCAATTTACCAGTTGGGATGGGGTATTATGGGAAAATGATCATCACACAATGGAGAATTGGTCTATCCCTGGTCAAACAGAATTTCGATATGCAATTCCTTCAGAAATAGATGATTTTTACATTTATACTTGCAATTCACTCTTCGATGAACAATGGTTGAATCAAATTTATACAGGTCTTGTTACTCGAAGTACAGATCCTAATGACAATCATCAATATATCCCAAATTTAGCTACAACCATCGAATCAACAGATGGTATGAATTATACTATTACTCTCAATCCAAATGTTAAATTTGCTGATGGAGTGAAATTGAACGCTACTGATATCGAGTATAGTTATACCATTATAATGGATCCTGAATTTGACAACCCTTCAGAGAGTATCTGGGCTAAAAATCTTGAAGTTCAATCGATAACAATTCTTGATGAATTTGAGCTTAAAATATCATTTAAGGAACCATATGTATTCCAAGATAGGAATTTAGCTTTACCAATTTTGCCAAAACACATTTGGTTAAATGTTACTGCTGAATATCAAAAATCACAAGCAGCTAATTGGGCTTCTTTAACACCAAATAAGCTAGTTGGTACTGGACCATATTATCTGGAAGAATATAACACCACTTATGATTTTATACACTTAAAACGAAATAACTACTACGATGATTGGTCAGGAATAACTCCCTATTTTGAGGATATCTATTTTGAGTTTTACACCAATAAAGAATCCGCATTATCAGATTTGGAAAATGAAAATCTTGATATGATTTGTTCACATTTTACCATTCAATTAGATGAGATTCCAGAAACCAACTGCAAATATGAACTAGTAAAAGATCCATCAGTACAAGAAATGGTGATAAATATGAATAATCCTTATTTTGGAACAGGTGAGTTATGTCCCATTGCTAGCGCTGAATCAGCTAGACACATAAGAAGAGCCATTAGCTATATGGTTCCAAGAGAAGATTTGGTTAATGAAGTATTATTTGGACTTGGAGAGCCTGGTGTTACTGGTTGTCCGTCTGCTGCAACAGTTTTCGATGAATCATTATTACCAATGGAATATTCTTTAGAATTAGCATTAGCAGAAATGGAAGCTACAGGAATCTATTTTTCATATGCATCATCTGCCAGTATTGATTTACCATATATCTTATCAATACTTGGATTAGTTGGTTGCTGTTCAATTTTATTTAAAAAAATTAAAAGGTAAAGTTTTCACTTTTACCTTTTTTTATAGTTTTTTATGAATTAAGCTTATTTTACTCCTTCACTTATTTGCTCTGATATATCATGTGTTTTTAGAATAAAATCAAGTTCAATTTTTTCTCCGAATTCTACTAAATTAAATTGCTTATCTTCTTCTTCTTTCTTTTCAATAATTGTATCATTAGTAGATTTTTCGATTTTAGTTTTCAATAATGTTTTATGAATCTCAGAATCCAAATTTTTTAATGGGGTAGTTAAATAAATTAATACGAGACTAGCTATTCCCAACACCGCTGTAACTATAAGTACAGCATTAATTCCTACAAATTCAGCTATTACTCCTGAGAGGAATTGTCCTAGTGGACGAATGGCTGGTGTTATTGCCATAATTGTTGCAATAACTCTACCAAGTTTTTCTTTAGGAACCATTAACTGAATACTAGTTATGAAGGTCACATCAATTATAGCAAATGGTAAAGCGAATGCAAATAATATTGCTCCAATGATCCAAAATCTGCTTGAGAGATCGGTTGGTACAAATGTAAGAGCTATTTGACATAATGATTGGAATAGTACACTGAATACTAAAAAGAGAACTGGTTTTTTAAATCCCTTGAAAAAGGACATGAATAAACCACCGATGACAATTGCTGCTTGTAATAGACCAATAACTAATGCGAAATCACCTTCTAAACCACCATGAGTTTTGTTAATGAAGAGAGATAATAATGCCATCAATGGTGAAAAGAAGAAATTAATAATCATCGCACCAAAAAGTAAAGCTATCATACCTTTAATACTTTTAAGAGCATTAAAACCTTCACTGACTTGTGCAATAAAAGAAGTTTTACTAATTTCTCCTGTTAATTGATCGGGTTTGCTAACAGGAGGTATTTTAACAATTAGTAGAGGAATTAATGCTATTCCAAAGGTTCCAATATCTATCCATAAGATCATACCAATATTTATTCCAGGGATAGCAAATAATGCTGCACCTATAACTGGACCAACAATATTAATTAAACCACTAAATAAATAGCTAAGACCATTAATTCTACTTAGATGTTTTTGAGGAACCATTGAAGGGGTTACAGACATGGATACCGGGGCTTGAAATGCTTGAGCTGTTCCACGTAATCCAAGAATTACAAAAACTACTGCTATAGAAATATTATTGGTAAGAAATAATATCGATAAAGTTACAGTTAACATTGCTTGAGAAGCATCAATTATAATTAATAGCATTTTACGATTTACTTTATCAGCAAGCATTCCACTAAATGGTGCTACTAGAACATAAGGTCCTAAACTTACTAATGAAGCAATTCCTAACATTAACTCACTTTGTGTTGTAATTGTAAGCCACCAAATTATAGCAAAAGATACTATCGATGAACCAAGTAAGGATATTTGTTGTCCTGAGAATAAAAAGAGGAAATGTTTGAATCTTCTTTTAGTCTCATCAATAACTACTAACTCTTCTGTTTGTTTTTCAACATTATTCACGAATTCCATTTTTAATTTACTCCAAAATAGTATTTATTCCAAATTGAAACTATTTCCTAAATGGAATATATACAAACCCATATATAAATATTATTCCAAAATGGAATTACTTTCATAATAGAATAGATTTTTAAATTGAAGCAATTAAATATAATATGAGGATAAAAAAATGAGCAAGCAAGAAGAAATACCAAAAGAAATGACTGAGAAATATGAAGATATTGTTTATGATGAGGTAAAATTTGGTATAATTACAGCATTACAATTATATGAACCTTTGAATCTGAAAAAATTGAGCCTTTTAGTAGGCAGACCTGAAACAACAACTATACGATATTTAAAACAGCTTCTAACAGATGGACTAATTGATGTAGATGCTGAAACAACAGCTACAAGTTGGGGTAAATTCTATAAGCTATCGAAATTTATCAGAAAAATCACTGATAAAAAACAAGAAGAAGAGGAGATGAGAAACGTAGAAGTTTTAAAAGAAATACTACTCTACCGGGAAAGGACTGAAGAGGATGCAAGAGAATTTTTCTTAAATGAGATATTAACAAAGGAAAATTTACCTAGATTACAGTTAGAGGTAAAAAATCGTATGACTTTATTACATAATATTCAAAATTTAATCATTAATGATTTCGCGGTTGCTTTAAATATTTTAGAAGAACTGAAAAAAAAGAAAGGAAAAGATTATCTTAGAAAAAATCTTGTTATAGAACCAGCTGATATATTGCTTAACACTGAAATAATACAATTCTCAAAGACAAAACATTTAATTAAATTTTATGAGATTTTTGCGAAATTTCAAATTGATTTAACTGAATTTAAAAAGAATCTAAAAGAGGAATTGATTAAAGAAAAGGTACCAGATGATCAAAAACAAACACTCAATTTGCATATTTTTATGGGAACAAATGAATTCAAATATTATCTGAGAGATGAAGAAAAATAAAAATTTTATAAAATAGAACTTAAATAAACTGCACAATCACTTATTATTGTTGTAGTATAAATCAACAATGAAGCATGAAACATTGGAAGAACTATAAGTGCAATTTTCGGAGTTTTTCTTATAATAATCAAAATATTTGCCAATATAAGGAATACAGAAGCTACGATTGCACCACTCAACATTATGATCCCTAGATTCATAAAAATATAAAGAATTGGAATCATTGAGATGTTTAGTAATGTAGCAATAGAAATCCAAAGTATATTACTTTTAATGCCATAGAGTACCGTCACAGTGTTTAAATTCTTAGCTTGGTCATTTTCAAAATCTGCTAAATCATTTGCTCCTAAATGAGCTAAAGCCCAAGGATAGATGAAAGCAAAAATCATTAAGATAGAAAAATTAGTTATAGTTCCAAAGCAAAGATAACCTGCAATTGGAAATACTGCTAAATCAGTTCGACCTAGTAATTGAGCAAAACAAAATTTCTGCTTTCGTTTTTTAAGATTATAAAATGTTTCAACTAGGTAAGCATAAATCATTATGCCATAAACATAAAGAAAATTAGGAAAAGGTAAAGTAGCTATTAAACCGACTGTAATTGATAGAAATATGCAAAAAACGACTATCGCTTCAGTCAATGAAACTTTGTTAGTTGGAATTGGTCGTTCCTTAAAAGGTCTCCAATATTTGGTCATTCTGTCATCTGGTTCTATCTGGTCGATATTCCTATCCCAGATATCATTCAAAACCATTCCTGCTTCAAAACCAAAAAGTCCTATAAGAGCAACTCGTATCAATAGCGACCAAGAAAAGAAATTACTTTCTTTAAAAGCTAACATTAAACCAGTACTAAATAACAATGGCCAAACTGGAGCAAAATGAGCTCGTGTTAGATCGACATATCCTTTTATCTTTTCTACAAATGGAACTCTAATTTTTTGTTTCTCATCAACAATCAAGGTCATAATTTTTATAGCACCCAATAAATGAGTATTAAGTAATCAGTCTTTTAAAGCTAATTATTTGAAAAAAGGCTATTGAATAATGAACAAGTATTTGGTATTTGAAATTACTAAAATTCCTTATGATGAGTGGGTAAATCTTTTATTAGGTTAAAAAAAACATTTCTTTTAGGGGAAAAAGATTGTCCAAAAGGCAAAATAAAGTCTATTGTTTATTCTTAGTAATTTGCTGTTGTGGTTTATTTGCAACAGATAATAATGAGAATATTAATTGTGCTGAGAATCCTCTGCCTTTTTTTTATATTGATGTTCTGGCTCCTACTTCATATACATTGAGGCAAATACCAACTTTAATGGTTGAACAACTACCAAAGATTGGTATTGGTGTTGACATATTTGACCACACCGGTTGGAACCAAATTATTCCAAGAACGTGGAGTTATCCCGGACAATATCCAATACCACCATATGACGAAGGCGGGTTTGACATTCTTTTCATTGGTTGATCTTGGGGTCTTGACTGGGATCCAACAAGATTATTTGATAGTTCATCTATCACACCATTTGGTGATAACTTCTATCAATATACTAGTCAAGACATGGACTGGGCAATAAGCAATTATACTTCTTCTCTAACTTTGGATAACAAAAACTATTGGGGGAAGCAAATTCAAGCAATCCTTTATGATGATTTACCATCTGTGGTTATGATTTATCCTATGAGTTTATTGGTAATGGATGAACATTTAATTGGTTATGATGCTTTACTGTGGGAAAATAGCTTTCAAACAATGGAAAATTGGTCTATCGTTGATCAAGCAGAATTCCATTATGCTATACCTTGAGATTTTGAAATATTGCTACAAAGAAAATCAATAGATAAAAGTCATTTGGATGAAATTAATAATAAAAGACCAATCAAATTTTAGGCTGGACTTTTTCTAAAGCTTGAATGAAAGATTCTTTGCTAAAAGCAATTCCAACTACCGGTATTTCTACTATTTTTCTCAAAGTATTAGCAGCGACAGGTCCACAAACAATTGCACTAATACCTTCCCTTACAGCACGAACTCCCATAGTAATCTCTTCTTCAATTGTATTAGCTAAATATTCTCTAACTCGATGGGTTTTCCCATTAATTATGAATTCACTACCTAGAGTATCCAAAACATCTCGAGAAGTAATTAATCCAACATATATAGCTTCACTGGTTGTCTTTTTTTCTTCGCTACGAATATATTGCACTAATTTTCGAATAGTTGAAAGACGCGTATCTGATTCTGTAGAGCTTAGTTTGTAAAGTGTACTTGCAGGGATATCAGCTTTTTCAGCAATTTCTTTTAAGGACAAGCCAAGTTTTTGTGAGATTTGTTTTAAGATTAAACTAATCTCATTTTCATCTCCCACAATCGACAGTAACAATTGTTTCCACAATGCAAGTGCTTCATTACCACTGGACAAATTATCTACATCCTAAATTACTAGCTAATGTACTATTCTAAGCTATTTAATATTATTAGTTATTTGTTAATCAATTATTTATACTCAATTTGATTTATTGAAATAATAACGGACCTTGTTTGGGATAAAATATTTGGATAGATATTCTCTAATCTCTTGATTAGCATCAAATGAATATTGAGGTTTAAGTAGAAAACCAGAGATTAGATTGATAGCTGCTTTCACGCCATTTCTCTTTGCAGTTCTTAATGCTCTATCCAGAGCAATCAAAAATGGATAACCTATTGCCCTTAGCATTAATCCATAATTTATCATGTCGACATTTGTTCCACTAGTTCTTTGTGATGTGTAATAGCTATCTGTGTAACTCCTTACCTTTAATCCTAGCATTTGTGCTTTGAAATTTATACCACTTTCCCAAAGATATGAAGGATAAGGATACTTCCCCCCATAATATTACCAGAAATTCTTTTTGATTATCCTTCCAGCATCTCTTGTATGATCCTTATTAATTGGTTCACCATATTGATAGCTGGAAACAACAACTAGCTTCTTATCCTCTTTTAATCTATTAACTAATTTCTCAATATAATCTGATTGATAAATGCAATCTGCTCCTGAAATCATCATAAAGTCATATTCAATTTTTTGCTTTTCAATAAATTTGAAACCTATTTTAAAAGGGATTGCCATCATTGGTGTGCCAAGTAAACTAGGACCACCTATTCTATCTTTTCTTGTAATTACATAAATCCCCTCATCAGAGAATTTTTGAGCTATTTTAGTGGTTTTATCTGTACTACCATCATCAATGACTATTATCTTACTTGGCTTAAGTGTTTGATTTAGAAGACTTTTCAGAGTTACTGGCAAATGTTTCTCTTCATTTCTAGCAGGAATAATTACTACTATTTTGTCATCAATTGATTTTTTACTTCTCATAGCAATTATCTTCTTAAGATAATATAAATGAATTTTATGTTATATTATTTGGATTATACTTATTTTTTTTTGTTCTCTTTTTAAAAAGAGAAAATTCCTAACAATTCTACAAAGGTAAAATAATTTTTTGAGAATTAATTGTTAATACAAGATATTCCTTAGTTACAATGTTATAAAGGAAGAAGGGTAAGATAATTGCTAACCTATTAGTTACTTTTTTATGATTTGTGTGTTATTTCTATTTTCTAATTTTAAGATTGTTCTTCAATAGTCTCTTGTAAGATTTTTAAAATTCTGTCACTTGTGTCGACAAAACCATAAAGATCATCTTTAAATATGATTTCTTTGTGCATCATAAATTTTAATTTATTTGTTATATCATTAACCTTTGAGAGAATATTGCCTCCGGCGTTAATTGTCTCCCACCATTCTGTACTATCTCGTACTGTGACACATGGTTTCTTATGCCAATATGCTTCTTTCTGTACCCCACCTGAATCTGTAATAACAGCCAAAGAGTCTTTTAGCAATTTTGAAAATTCATAAAAACCAACTGGTTCTATAATAATTAGATGCTTTTCCAATTTCTCTAGTAAATTTAAGTTTACCAATTTATTTTTTGTTCTAGGATGCAAAGGAATAACAATTGGATAATCAATATTCATCAATTCTTCCATAATTATTGGTAATTTTTCATCAGTGGTATTTTCAGCCCTGTGGATGGTTGAAAGAATATATTCTTTTGGAATTTCCTCTGGAAGTTTTACATTCGCTACTTTGTTTTCCATTTGTTTTGCTAATTCAAACATCGTATCCCCAACAAGATGAACGTTTGTAGTAATTCCTTCTTTTTTTAATTGCTTAACAGCCAAATCAGTTGGGCAAAGAAGAATATCAGAACAATGATCAGTTAATATCCTGTTTATTTCTTCAGGCATCTTCCGATCGAAGCTTCTCAAGCCAGCTTCTAGATGAGCAACCTTAACATGCAATTTTGTAGCTGCAAGTGCAGCACCTATAGTTGTATTAGTATCACCTGGAACGATAACAACATCAGGTTCTTCTGAAAGAATGACCTTTTCTATTCTTTTTAAAATCTCACCAGTCTGTTCTCCATGCAAACCAGAACCTACTTCAAGATTATAATCAGGCATTTTGATATCCATTTCTTTGAAAAAAATATCAGACATATTTAAATCATAATGTTGACCAGTATGCACAAGGATATTGATATGTTTTGTTTTCTTAATTGCTTTGATTAGAGTAAACATTTTAACAAAATTTGGTCTTGCACCAACCACAGTCATGACTTTCAAGATTATCATCTCATGAATAATATTTTTTCTTAATATTAAGTTATTTTAATTCATTATAATTATATCATAAAGAGAATACTACCATTTAGGCATTTTCTTTTATTTTTAGCAATCTATTCCAAAAACTATCTTCTTAGCTGGAAAAAAGAAGAAAATTTATCAAATTCTCTTTTAAAATTGAGATAGATTACTTAGTATTTGTATATTGATTTAGTAATTCATCCAAAAATAGTTCTAAGAATAATTCAATTGTTAGTTTGTCATAAGAATCTTCACAATAACCAATACTTAGGCTGATTTTTTTGTTGTATGAACTTATCCCCATACTAAAATTTGGAGCCCAATTAATTGGGGTAATAATATAGGCATCTTCAACATTAATCGATCCAAAGAATCTTTTTACTGAATCAATCATACCAACATTTGTTATTATTGGATGCATTTTCCCTTTGCGATATAATCCTTGGTAAATTTTATTGGCAAATCGTTCAACAGTAATATATCTAAATCTGAACAAATTATTTATCATAAACATTAAACCAAGTCCAAGTTGGATCTTTTTCTTCTTAATCATTTGTTGGCTTATACTATGAAGCATATCATCAAAAGTCATTTCAGCATTATATTTTAAACTTACAAAAGTTGTAGAAACCAAATTTGCGATCGTATTAGCTTTTTTCTCTGGCATAAATGATCTTAGGTCAGTAGGAACTGCTATGGTCATTTTTTTGTTTTCTAATGGTTTTTTCAATTTAAAAAGTGCCCTGAATGATGCTGTGAGAAACATATCATTTAATGTAGCACCTTTTTGTTTACCATAATCCTTAATTTGTTGGAAATTCTCACTATCTATTTTCTTTAAAACAAAATTTTTCTTTTCTTTTCCTCTACCAATATATGGAAATGACCAAGTTGGGCTATAGCCTTTTTCAAGAATCAGTGATTTTATTTTCTTAATAAAACTGTGATGTTTCAAAGCTTGTTTTAATTCTCTATTTGTATTTAGGTTAGGTGTTACTTGATAATTTGGATTCACTACTAAATTATTATAAATATTACAAAGAAGCGATAAGTAATCATAGAATCCACCACCGTCCATAACGCTATGGTCGGATTTTATCACTAAAATATCCTTTGTACCTCTAAAAATTCTTATTTTAAGAAGCGAATCTAAACTAGGGTTAATTTGCGATAAAATAAATTTTTTAACTTCAACCTCTGGATTCTCAATTTTTATTAATTCAAAATAATCCAACTCATCTATATCATTTCGTCTAACCCAATAAGACCTTCTTTTCGTTTTTACAAATTTGCAACCTAGAACGGGTTCAGCATCCATTGTTAATCGAACTGCTTTCTTCATTAGTTTAGGATCAACATAGCCATCTAAATGAAAGACAAAATTAATCTGCTGATCAGTCCCACTACGAAGAAAATAATTTAGATTATCATTTGCTGATGCTTTTATCTTCTTTGGTAGATTGTCATATAAATGGTTAGTATACATAGATAAGTCACCTAAATAGATAACAAAATTGAATAATGCCAAACACTGTTTTAATTTTCAAATTTGGTTTAAAATAGTTATGTATTTAGGTTATATAATCAGAAAAAGGTCTTTTTATTATAGAGCTTTAGTTAAAATTCTATATAAATCATCATCTGTAAGTTTTACTGGATTATATTTCATACTTGATGATAATTGGGCTCTACTAATAATTTCTTCAAACTTGTTTTCTTTCAATCCATAATCCGATAATTTTGCTATATGCAATGATTTGATTAAAAATTCTAATTGCTTAACTAAATGAATAACTTGTATTTTAAGAGGTTCAAATTCTAACCCACCAAATAGTTCACCCAATTGAGCATATTTCAATAAAGTTTCAGGGTAAGGAACCTGGAGAAGCATAGTACCAATATTTACATTGATAACAGGTAGTAATAATGCACCACAAATCAATCCATGTGGAATGTTCAGCATACCACCAATAGGACCTGCTAATCCATGAACTGCACCTAATCCTGCATTTGATAAACAGATTCCACTTAACATGGCAGCCATAGCCATATCTTCTCTAGCCTCAATATCTTTGCTATTTTCATAAGCAAAGATCAATGATTTAGAAGCTCGAAGAATTCCTATTCTTGCTAGTGCGTTGGTTAGTGGTTGTGATTTATTTGAGGTATAGGCTTCAATTAATTGGGTTAATGCATCTAGTCCAGTATAAGCTGTTATCTCTTTTGGTAACGAAACCATTAACTCTGGGTCTATTATCGCTATTTTGGGTACAAGTAAAGGACTTCGTATACTTGCTTTCAATTTATCTTCTTTTGATAATATAACAGCATTTTTTGTTACTTCGCTTCCAGTTCCAGCTGTTGTTGGCACTGCTATAAAAGGAAGGGGTGGCTTGATTATATTCATCCCTTTACCAATGACTTCCATATAGTCTTTTGCTTTCCCACCATTCGTTAGTAGCGCAGCAATAGCTTTTCCTGCATCAATAGCACTTCCTCCTCCAATACCAACTACTGAAGAAGCATTTTGTTGAGAACCAATTTGTACTCCAGCATCTATCTGTTCAGTATCAGGTTCTCCATGAATTATTACTGTTTCAAATTCAAAACCAGATTTAAGAGTAAGAATAGAAAAAACATCTTTAATTATTGGCTGATCCAATGCTCTTTTACTACCAACAACCAATATTTTTGTTCCGAAAGTCGTTAAATATTCCTTTATTGTTTCAAATCTACCTTGTCCAAATATTATTTGAGGTGTTGCTAAGAAATCAAACCGCAAATTATTATCGTTCAATTTAACACCACTAATCTGAAGCAATTATATTTTAGCAATAAATGCATCTTTTGTTGTTGGAAAGATGTTCTTATGCTTAACTCCTTCTCGAGGTTTAGCCATCATTGGTTCAACTTTTTCACGCCATCTTTTATAATGTTCAGTTTCCTTGTGAGCTATGAATCCCGATTCATCATGATATACTTCATATAAGAAAAATTTGGTTGGGTCATCTAAACATTGTAGAACATCAAATCGTAAATTTAAAGATTCATTTCTTGTGTTCATAGCATTATCTAATGATGCCTCGATAAATTTCTCCACAAACTCATTTTTTACATATACTGTAACACAAACAACATACATTTAATTTGCACCTTTATTCATTTTCATCTTTTGCTGTAAAAGAATATCCTGATAATTCTTTTTCATCTAACTCTTTAGCCAATTTTTCTTTATCAATTATTCTCTCTTTTTTCTCCTTTTCCTTTGGTTTTTCAATTAATTCTTCTGCAATATCGGTTTTAGATTTTGAAGTTTCAATAACGGTTCTTTTTTCAGCTGAACTTACTTCTTGTTTTTTTCTTTTTATGAAAATTATACCGATGTAGATTCCACCTCCCGTGAATAAAACTCCAATAATAATTAAACTCACAATCAAACCTATACCAAGCTCAAATGGTGTTGAGGATGGTGTTTCTGAAGTAAATTCTGGAACATAAAGAGATACTGTCAAATTAAAATTTCCATAACCAATAAATCTTCTAATACGAATAAACCAATATCCATCAATGCTTAAATTAGTAATTAGTTCTTCTTGCGAAGTAGGATTCATACTACCCGCATAAGGATCTTTATTTGGATCATAGATTATTAAGTCGAAATCTGTTTCATTCTCCCCAGTTAAAGAGAAATTAATTAATCCATAAGAAACAGCCAAGTATATTCTATAGTAATAATCATCTAAAGAACCATTAAATGAACCCATTGTCAAACCTAATGTAATATCAATAGGATTCGTTAGAGATTCACCAGCCTTAGAATTGAAACTAGTAGAAATATTGGTATCATTCTCTAAAATAAAATTAGCTTTCGTCACTGTAGTCTGACTTAGGTTAATACCTGCAAAAAAGAAAAGGCTAATAGTAGTTACTAAACTAAATTTCTGTTTAAACCTCTTTAATGCACTTTGATGATTCAAAGTAATCCTCTCAATTACTGATTATCTGGATTATTAATAATCTCCTAATATACATTTTAGTTTTTCACATATATTTGCTTTCATAGTTTGACTGATAAGAAACCAAAATAGTTTTAGTCAAAATGAAGCATTTTAATTTGAAAATATTATGATTATAAAACACTCTAATGAGCTTTCAGTTTTAGAACAATTTATCGAAAAGTATCTCTCAATAGAAAATCGTATTTTAAGCAATTACTCTAATGTCCCTGAAATTCAGCTTAGAGAATTTTATTATTTCTTGGTAAAGAAAGCATTAATTGATAAATTCCAACTTAATTTTTTATTCGATAAAGAAGTATTTCTTCCTTTGAATGCTTTCAAAGGATATTTTAATGACAAACTAAAACACAAAATCTTGCCTCTGATATCCGAAGAGCTTATCTCACCTTTTAATTTTTCATTATTAGAGGATTCAGAATCACATCAATTTGTTACTCCATACATATTTTCCTTAATCTTTGAAACATCACTTCATCTTGAAACAAAGCAAAAAAGTGGTTCATATTATACCTCACATTTAGAAGTTGAATTTATGTGTGCTGAAGCATTATATTATCATTTATCTAACACAACAAAAATTGATAAAATAAAATTGGGTCAATTAATATGGAACTATGATAAATTAGCTTTATTGAAATTAACTGAAAACGAAATCAAGACTCTTATATCGCAAATTAATGAGATTCGTATAATTGATCCTGCTTGTGGATCAGGTGCTTTTATTGTTGGTTTCATCCAACTTTTATTTAGATTAAATCGAGAACTATTAGCACTAGCAAAAAAGCCATTTGATAAAGATAAGACATTTTTACTTTTAATCCAAAAAAATCTTTTTGGATTGGATATAAACAACGAAGCACTAGCTATTGCTAAACTAAGATTATACGCCTATCTTTTAGCAAATAAAATAAAACTAGAAAAAAATCTTTCATGCAATTTGTTTAAAAGTAATGCTTTAATTGAGGATTTTAAGATAAAATTCAATAAAACAGATTTTTTGTTTGATATCGTTATTGGCAATCCTCCTTATATTAGGCAAGAACAATTCACAATCTCAAATGATTCACAAATAATAAATGATGATTATAAATCATTCATAATTGATAGACTTGAAGTTTTTTTTGATAATAAAATAATTATTCCCAAAAATCGTAAAAGTGATTTCTATGTATTTTTCTTTTATAGAGCGTTAAGTTTGTTGAAAGAAAATGGGCTATTATGTTTTATCACATCAAATTCTTGGTTGGATTCTAAATTTGGTAATAATTTTCGGAAAATCCTGCTAGAGAATTTTAAATTTAATTCTATACAGACAAGTATTTTTTCTAAATCTTTCAGTAGTGCAATAAATACTGTCATAGTAATATTAACTAAAGAATTGAATGCTCATTTATCTGAGGATAATTACGTTCGTTTTGAAATCTTCAAAAAATCTATCAATGAAATTATCAAAAATAATCCAAATTCTTTCATTTCACAGAAAATCTCACATGCTCCTACAAAAGAAATTGATGTACTTAATATACAACAGAAAATTCTCTATGCTAATTTAGCTAATAATAAAAGCTACAAAAATAAATGGAGTTCATATTATTTTAGAGCTCCAAGAAAAATTGTTGAGATATTAGAAAATAATCAAGAAAAATTAACAAACTTTGATTCCATTGGAATAATTAGATATCCAATAAAAACAGGTTTAAATGATTTTTTCATTGTCAATGAAGAGACCCGATTGGAGTATTCAATAGAATCTGAATTTCTTATACCACTCTTAAAAAGTCCTAAGAAAATTTCATCATATTATATTTCTGAAGATTCACTCAAGTACAAGATTTTCATTTGTGATAAATCTAAAGAAATTCTTAGAAATGAAAACAAAATAGGAGCATTGAAGTATATTGAATGGGGTGAAAATCAACTTACACAAGCTAAACAGCAAACAAAGGAAGGTATTTTATGGCCTAATGTTCCTTCCGTAAAAACTCATCTTCCTTATTGGTACACTCTCCCGAAAATCCCTCCAGCGGATATTTTTTGTGTACGCTTTTTTGATCGTCGATTCTTTTTTTGTTATTCAGATTCAGGAATTATAGAAGATCAAACCTTTTACGGTCTGCTTCTAAATCAGTCTATAAAAAAGGATTTAATATTACTTTTAGGTCTTCTAAATTCTACATTTAATTATATCATGCTTGAGATATTTGGCAGAACATCACTAGGAAAAGGAGCCTTACAATATTCGATTAATGATTTTAAAGTTCTACCAATAATTGATCCTAGTATGTTACCGGAAAAATTGCGCAACAAAATTATAGAAAAAACTAATGTGATGTTAAAAAATAAGATAAATTCTTTATTTTCAGAGTTAAAATTGGAGGATAGATTAGCTCTAGATAAATTATTATTTAATTGGTTAGGAATTAATGATTCAGAGATTAAAGAGATTTATGAAATAGCTATTGAATTAGTTAATAATAGATTGAAGAAATCAGTACAAAAAATTTAGGAGCCTTATAAAAGCTCCTTTGCAAGATAATAGTGAATCAGTGTTGTTTGTTCAATTGTTTTTAGAGAAATCCTTTCATTTATCCCATGAGCATTAGCTGAAATATCTTTAAAAGTAGATTCTAGATCGAATAGTGAAAATCCACAGCATTGAACATTATGCTCTCTTAAAAACCTCAAATCAGTTGCTGCAGGTAAAAGCATTGGAATGAATAGAGACCCAGGATAAATTTTATTTACTGCTTTCTCAATTGCCAATGTCAATTCAGAGTTAAATAAACTTGAATTACCAAAGGAAGTTATTGATCCTTCTTCTTTTATTAATTCAATTGTAGCTTCTTTGAATAATTTTTTTCCTAAAGCTTTTCGTAAATGTTTCATTATATAATCAAAATCCTGATTTGGTAGGGTTCTGATGTCTAAATCGATATGAGATTTAGCTGCTATGATATTTGCTTTTAAACCACCAGTAAGAACATTAGGTGAAATGGTCATCCTAGTTAAACTATGAATTGATTTAGCTAATCCTTGATCTTTCTTATTGATTAATTTTAGAAACATTGGTAAAAGGATTTTTCTCGTTATTAAAAATCTAATAAATGCACTATAACCAAAACCTCGTAAACTAGATTTCATATATTTAGTAATTACAGGAGTGTTATATTTTACTAGTTTTTGTACAGCAGCTGAAGCTTTTATTATAGCGCTATCACATTTGTAAGGCATAGAACCATGTTGTGGTGTGCCAAGAAAACTCATACGGAGCCAAGAAGCACCTTTTTCTCCTACAAAAAATCCTACATTATTTTCAGATAAATGAATTCCACCTAACTCAGATACAGCATATGATGTTTTGAGTTTATCAGGAAAACGTTCAAGTAACCACTCAATTCCTACTTTACTACCCATCTCTTCATCTGAAACAATTACTAGAATGAGGTCACCCTTTGGTTTGAAATTTTCTTTTTTAAGAACACTAAATGCTTGAACTTGAGCTGCAACAATGAATAACATATCAAGGGTTCCTCTCCCCCAAACAAAACCATCTTTAATATCACCTGAAAATGGTGGTACACTCCAATCTTCAGGTTTATCAATTGGCACTACATCAACATGAGATGGTCCAAATAAAAGATTAGACCCCGTTCCAGTTCCTTTTATCCGGGCAATTAAATTACCTCTATTAGGTGCTGACTCAAAAATCTCACAATCAATGCCCTTTCTTTTCAAGAAACTTTCAATAGTCTTTATACTTTTTAATTCACTTCCGGGTGGATTAACACACTCATTTCGTATTAGTTCTTGTAATAATTCTATTGTTTCAGTAAAAATTGCTTCATTCATTATTTTTTCTCCTTCAAACATAACCCATAATAACGCAAGTACTAATTTTCCTTGCTACAGTAAAAGCTTCAGGTTTCCAGATATACGATTCATGATTCTCAAGTTTAAAGTGGTTAAAATCCTCATTAGTTCTACCACTGACTCTGTGGACTATGAATAATTCGCGTAATCCTCCTGATACAGAATACAATCCCTTATCAAGAGAAGTTCTTCTTAAGATAACTATTGGCAATTTAAGGTCTTCCCATTCAGATTCAGGGATTAATTGTTTTATCAGTTCTAAGTCTTTCTTTCTGATCAAATGAATTTGGCTTTTCTTAGTTCGAACTTGTGGTTTCTCTTCTAATAACAATTCCTTTAATGATTTAATTTCAGCTGGTAAATGATCATTCATTTTTTCAATATCTAATTTCCAAATCAAATCAATCAGTTTGTCAGACATTTTTAACACTATACATCATCATAGCAAAAAAATTTACAGCAATTTTTCTTTTTTACAATTTAAATTACCTTTTCTTTAAGAAAAAGTATTAGAAACTAAAGCATTATCTTTTAAAAAAAAGTAATATGTTATATACTTAAATTATCTATTATCATTCGATAGGAAGTAAGCTTGAAATGGTTGATGAAACATTTGATCCTAAATTACCAAAAGGTTTCAATTATTCTGTAAAAAATGATGAAATGGTAATCCATTTCTACTGTGATTGTTGTACAAATGAAATTAATGTTTCTAGAAAAATCAAAGAAGGAAGAGATGAACAAAATAAATCATTTAAAGATGTCTTTACAGAATTAAAGAAGGATCTAGATGAAAAATTCCATCGATGTGAAAAGTGTGGCTTCTTGATTTGTCAAAAATGTTGGGATACCAAAGATACTAGATGTTCAAAGTGCACAATTTGTATAACAAGCTAGTAAATTTTCTATCTATCTTTTTTCAGTTTATTTCTACATTAAATTAAAGAAGAATTATATCAATGAATTAATAGTTGATTAAAATGGTTGAATTATTTGATAATTTTATATTGAAAAATTTGGAGATAAAGAATAGATTAATGCGATCAGCAACAACTTCCTATTGGTCTGATGAAGAGGGAATATTAAGACAACCAATTCTAGATTATTATCAGAGACTAGTAAATGGTGGTCTAGGGTTTATCGTAAAAGGTCACTCATATGTTATTGAAAGTGGGAAAGCTCATACTGGACAATCAGGATTAACAAATGAGAAACACATTCCACAAATGAAGAAAATAACTAAATTAGCTCATTCAAAAGAAATTCCTATTATTGCTCAAATAAATCATGCCGGTTACTCGAGTATTATTGAAAGAATTACTGCTTCTGATTATAAAACAGAAAATTGGAATGCTCGAGAAGCAACATTAGATGAAATTCAAATAATTATTGACGCTTTTGCAAACACATCTGAATTAGCTATTCAAGCAGGTTTTGATGGTATACAAATTCATGGAGCTCATGGTTATCTTGTTAGTCAATTTTTATCTGATAATGTGAATAAACGAAATGATAAATACGGTGGTTTATTAGAAAACAGAGCAAGATTATTATTGGATATTTTTGACGCCGTTAAAAAGAGAATTGGAAATGCTCCTATAATCGCTGTAAAAATGAATTGTGATGATTTTGCCTCTGAACAAGGAATAACAATTACCGAATCAATTCAAGTAGCTCATTGGCTTGATGAGAAAGGAATAGATCTAATTGAAATATCAGGTGGAGGACCAAAACAAGATAATGAAATAAGGAAAATAAGGGGGAAACCTGCGAAAGATAAAAAATATTATGAAGCTAATTTTGCAGGTCATGCAGAAAAGATAAGAAAAACTGTTCCATCTGTCCCCTTAGCTTTAGTAGATGGTTTTCGATCTAGAGATGCTATGGATGCAGTTTTAGAAGAGAATTTAGTAGATTTTATATCAATTAGTAAACCAACAATAATTGAACCTGATTTACCAATTAGATTTATGAATGGTCAAAAAGAATCATCTTGCACAAATTGCCGTGAATGTGTTTCCAAAGAGCGGTTTGGTAAAATTATGTTATCTTGTACTCAACTTGAAAAAAATTAACAAGGCAATAGTTTAACTAAACTAATAATTCCTTTCTATTTTTTATATCCATTACATCTTTGTTTATAGCATTAAATGCTTTAACCCACTTAGATTCTTCCTTTATAGATCTTACACAAAATCCTATGCTTGTGAATATTGAACTCATGCCTATCGGAAATAGTATCATTAATACATCACTTCCCCATGTAGGAACTACTAAATGGTAAATCGTTACTGTGAAAGATGTTACAAGAATTCCTATCATTAATAATGTCGTAATAACAAAACCCAAATATGGCAAAGGTTTCAAACAGTTCAATCTTTTAAACGATTCTTGATCTTCTTTTTGTTTATCAACAAAATTTACTTCTAGATGTGAATCTAATTTCTCTATATAATTATGAAACAATTGAAAACGTCGAAAGATTGTAAAAAATACCCCAATAAACGTTAAACTGAGGAAAAATAAGCCTATGCTTTTATTTCTTATAGATGGAACACCATCTGAAACTGTTATACGAGCTAATTTGTTAAGTCTGAGTAAACAAATAAGATTATAGACTGGAACCCAAAATGTTGCTGTAATAAAAAATAAGATAAGATGAATTTTGAAATTAATTGTTGGAATAATCTTATTTTCATTCAAAATAATGTTCCTCTGATCATTCATATCATACTAGATTCTTGAAGTATTTCTTAAATGCTAAAAAATTTTTCTCATAAAAAGCACTTTAGAAATAGCTAATAAACAAAATTTCATACTTTATTTTCATAATCATAGAAATAATAAATAATGTAAATATATTACTTACAAGAAGGTCAATAAAAAATGAGCTCTATGCAACGCTTTCATTTCAAAAAGAAAAGAAGTAAGCAACCAAGCTTAAAGCAATTAACAGCAAAAGAAAGAGTTCATAATAGAAATTTCATATTTTTTGAAATTGGTTTTATTGTTATAGCTATTCCCCTATTGATAACTGGTTTATCATCCATTCCTATTTCTATGTATTTTGCAATTGTCAAAGATTTTCGATTATGGCCAATTGTTATCATTGGATTAGCTGTTTCTTTCTCACAATTTTTAGCAATTCAGTTCTTTATACGAAAATACTTCTTAACCCCCTATAATTTGACTTTAGGTAAATATCTTCGTATGAGATACGATGAGCGAATAGAAAAGAAGGATAAGGGAAAAGACTTCTCTTTGAAAACATGGTATGATAATCTTGATGAGTTTATTGTTCGCCTTAAAACAGAACAAAAAGAACAAACATATAAAATGTATCTGAAACATGCTGAACAAGTTAAACTCAACAAGTAAATTTCTTTAGAGGAAACCTCTTTCAACATGTTCTATTAATTTTGATCCAGCTTGTTTCCAATCATCAATAGCATCATTAAAAATCTTTTCAGCCCGTTTATTTGCTTCTTTCACTAGTTCTTCTACATCTATTGAAACAAAATTTTTATTCACAATAATTTCTTTCCCTTGAATAAAGACGTTTTCTACTTCATATCCAGTAGCAGAATAAACAATGTTAGGGATGTAGGTTCTAAATGGTTTTGTAACTACCGGTGAAAGATTTGGTCTTGTATGATTTATCATAATAATATCTGCTTGTTTTCCTACTTCTAGAGAACCTATTTTATTATTTAATCCTAAAATTTGGGCTCCACCTTTTGTTCCCAATTGTAAAACTTCCCAAGCTGGTAAAAGTGTTGGATCTTTATGCATTGTTTTGGTTAATTGGCTAATACTCCTCATTTCACTAAACATATTATGCAATCCTGGACCTGGTGCTTGGTCAGAACCTAAACCAACTTTTCCACCAAGAGAAACAAAATGCCCAACAGGAGGTACTATACCATCAATCATACTAATTGAATTTGGACAACAAACTATCTTAACTCCCTGTTTAACTAGTAACTCACGTTCTTGAATGGTGGTATCGTGGCAATGAGCTGCTATAAGATTTTCATCAAGAAATCTATTTTTCTCTAATACTTTTACAGTAGTGATATCATTTCCATATCTTCCTTTTATTTGTAATCTCTCTCGTTCTCCTTGAGCGACATGCATATGTAAACCTGTTTCTCTTTTAATGGCTTCATCTTTGATTATTTGTAAGAATTCTAATGAGATCATATCTAATGCTTGTGGACCAAACATACTAGTTACTAATTCAGTATTCTTATATTTAGAAACTAGTTGAACAGCTTGTTTAAATGCTCGTTCACCTTTCTCTCTATCAAATTCATATAGATCAGTAGGTTTCAAATGATCTCGTTTTGGACTAATCTCATTTATTGTTTCAGTAGCAACAACTCGAGTATTGAAGGGTAGATAAACCTCTTCAACTAATTTTTCAACGTTTGAAGCATATTCACAGAAAGTAGTTGTTCCAGACATTAATCCCTCGACAACACCCAATTTTGAACCAACAATAAAATCCTCTGATGTCATGTGACGAGTGATAGGTCCCAAACCTTTATTCATCCATTCTATTTCTGGTAAATCTTGAGCTCCCCCTCTAAGAAGTGTTAATCCTGTATGGGTATGAGCATTGATTAAACCAGGCATAGTTACATGTCTTGACCCATCTATTACCTTTTCAGCAGAATGATAATGAAAATCATCCATTTTGCCAACGAAAGATATTTCCCCTTCTTTAAAACCAAGACCACCATCATCTATAATTCCAAGGTTGTTACCTTGAAAAGTAAGAAGCTTAGTATTAATGATAGCAAATTCCACTTGAACCAACTCATATTATAAAAATAAGAAATATAATCCTATTAAAACTTTCATAGATAAAGAAGAAAGTTAAACAGTAATTATATTTTCAGAAATTGAATAGCCTTTCTTTTGAGCAGCTAAGGTGAAAATTTGTTTAAAAGTGTCAATACGATATTGATCCATATCTTGTTCCCATGGATTAGCTAAATAAACAATAAAGATCAAAACACGTAAAATTCGTTTCCAAACAGTTTTATCAGATTCATTTTTTGCTTTAACTTCTTCATCATTATATTCTATAAAAATATCACAAAAATTAATATCCAATTCTGTGTTATCAGATGATTTGAAATATTTCTCTAAATCATCAGCAACTTCCTCTATGGTACCATAAATAAGAAGTTTCGTAAAGAAAAGGGTGAATTTTTCCTTCTTTTGTAATAAAGCTAATAGAACTGTAGCAATGGGTCCTGAAATCAATGCCCCACCCCAAAAGCCCATAAATATTCCTCCAAAAGGTCCTCCTGGAAAATCGTTTACATAAAATTCTATAATGTAAGCTATAACTGATCCCGAAATTGTTCCTAAGAATACTCCTATCCATCCACCGAAAGTTATTCTAAATATAATATCCTTAACTTTAATAAAGAAATTAGGATAAGCTAATCCTCCAGCTAAGTATCCAGCAAATCCCCCACAAACACCACCATAAACGATTGGAAAAACATATACACTATTCCAGAAGATTGTTGCAGTAATGATTAGTGTAAATGTATAAACTGGCAAATTAAATATCCTCGCACCAAACAATCTTTCTTTTGGATTTTTTCTATAGGAGTCAAGAAAAGCAATTCCTCCTGCTGATAATTCCAATAATATACCTGTTAAAGAAATCACCCAGTTTTTAATTGATACAGAAGAATCAACATTACGATGTAAGATCAATAAGGTAAGAATTAAACCATTTAATAATGTGAAACTTATCATATCAATAAGAAATGCGTATAGTGACCATCGATATTGCTTATTTAAAATAGTTAATGGTTCTTTAGAATTAGTAGCAGTATTCATAGTTATCTCTCATTATTTTTGCAATCATTTCTTAAAATGTTTTGCATTAATATTTTATGAGTGAGAAAAAATTTTTTCTCACTTAACTATTATATTTCAAAACCCAAATGTTTCAACTTATGATGATATTGTTCAATTGACATTAGATTTGATCCCGCTCGTTCAACAACTTCAGGTAGAGCTGGATGAATGTGCATTCCCCTCATTATTGGTAAGACACTTTGCTCCTGAGTATACATAAGAGTAATTATTTCTTGGATTAAAACTGAAGCTTGGGGACCAATTATATGCGCGCCTAAAATTTCCATGGTTTCCTTATTGACGATTATCTTCACAAAGTAATCTTTCAATTCCATAGCAGTGCCTTTTGCTGTATCTTGATATAGGTGAAAACCAATGAGTATATTTGCCTTTCCAAATTTCTTTACTGCTTCTGCTTCTAGCATCCCAACACTAGCAATTTCTGGTTCTGTAAAAACTGCATGTGGAATTGCATGATAATCTGCTTTCAGTTTTTGTTTATGAAAAGCATTATAATATACTATCAAGCTTTCATAATTCCCAACATGTTTGAATAAATATCTGCCATTCGCATCTCCAAATGCCCAAATGTTTGATTTTGTTGTTTCAAGATAATCATTTACAATTATCCATCCATCTTCATCTGTGCTTATCCTACTTTTATTTGGATGAAGGATATTTGTATTAGCACTTCGACCAACTGCTACTAATACTTCATCAGCTTCTATGGCTATTTTATTCCTTGTTTCTCTATTTACGGCAATAATTTTCTTTCTTCCGTCTTTCAAACCATCAATTTCTCTTACTTCAGCATTCGTTATGATTTCTATATTATTCCTTAATTCTTTCAAGGCTAAATCTGAAACTTCAGGTTCTTCTTGTGGTAAAAATTGGGGGTTACGTCCAATAATAGTTACTTTAGAACCCATTGAAGAAAAGAAATGACCGTATTCAGCTGCGATGTATCCGCCACCAATTATACAGATAGATTTAGGCAATTCATTAATTTGTAATATACTATCACTTGTATAGTAATTGATCTTCTCTAAACCTACTATTAAGGGGATTTTTGGTTTAGATCCTGTACATAGAAGAATGGTTTTACCTTTTATGTTTTCTTTCCCAACAGTTAATGTATAAGGACCAATAAATTCAGCTTTTTCTTGATAAAAATCTAATTCCTTAGTTTCTGATAATCCAGCTTTTATATTACTCATATCGTGACCAATGATTTTACGCATTCGTTCCATTATAAATTTAAAATCAATTTTCTTAATTTCTACGTCTATCCCGAATATCCCTGCTCTTTTAATATTTTGAATAATTTCAGAAGGGTATAATAAAATCTTGGTTGGTATACATCCTTTTGTAAGGCATATACCTCCAGGTGTATCTTTGTCAATAACAGCTATTTTTAAATCAGGTTGATTGTTAAGAAGTGAGCTAACAATATTCATAGCAGAACCTGTGCCTATAGCTATAACATCATATTCTTTCATTTTTAATTCACATATAACAATTAATTTCGTAGCACTTAAGTCTTGAGGATTACAAATTAATAAAAAAAATGCATAATTAATTTAATTATCATGTAAAACCAATATATCCTTCATTTAGTAAATTAAACTTTATAAAATAATTAAAGAAAGAAATTTTGAAGTGTATTCTTTAGATTAAATGAACATTATTATTTAATCAAAATGAACTGTTCCAACTTTTCGCATCTGTTCATCTGCTTTAGTAACTTCTTCCTCAAGATAGGATAGAACTTCTTCTCTTTTTTCTACATAACTCTCTTCCGTATAACTTCGAGGTCGTTTTATTGGTACATCAATTACTGCTTTTATATGACCAGGTCTTGCACTCATAACATAGATTTTATCAGCTAAATATACAGCCTCTATGACAGAATGAGTGATAAATACTACTGTCTTCTTCTTACCACGTTCAGATTCCAATTCCCAAATTCGTATTAGCTCTTGTTGCATTAATTTTCTCGTTTGAGCATCTAATGCTCCAAATGGTTCATCCATCAGCAAGACATCAGGATTATAAACCAATGCTCGAGCCAATCCCACTCTTTGTTTCATACCACCTGATAATATATGAGGATAAGCATTTTCAAATCCTTTTAATCCTACAAATTTAATGTATTCATTAACAGCTGTTTCAATTTCTTTATCAGATTTCTCTCCACCGATTTCAAGAGGCATCCTAATATTCCCTTTAACAGTTTTCCAAGGATATAGTGCAAAATCTTGAAAAACAAAACCACGATTTTTACCTGGTTTTAAAATAGGCCCATTATCAAGAAGCAGCTCTCCTTCTGTTATCTTTTCAAAGCCAGCAATCATATTAAGGAAAGTTGATTTACCATAAACCACTAGGACCCACAATTACCGCAAATTCTCCCTCTTGAATTTCTAAATTCATATTCTCGAGAGCAACAACTATTTGTTTTCTTTCCTTGAAAACCTTCATTAGGTTTGTGGCTTTAATCTTGATTTTTCCTTCAGATATTTTTTTCACTTATTTTCCTTTTGATTTTTCAATTAAACTCCATCTCTTAATTGTTAGAAGTTCTAGTGGTTCCATTAATACTGCATCTATTAACAAACCCCCAAGAGCTATTAATAATATCCCTACTAATATTTACACAGGTAAATTTGCAGATCTACCACCCATAAGATATCCACCAATACCTTCAGTTAGGGATACAAGAATTTCTGCACCAACAACTGCTCTCCAAGAATAACCTATTGCTAGTCTTAATCCTATAATTAAAGATATTAATGATCCAGGTAAAAGAACGTCAATAAATATTTCAAATTTATTTGCTCCCATTATTTGAGCGGACCAGATAAGATTCCTATCTATGGATCTACTACCATTGGTAGTGCTATAAACTACTGGAAAGAAACAGCTAAGCGCAATTGTTATTGTTTTCGTATTAAGTCCAATTATTATTAATAGAATAGGTACCCAAGCTAGAGTTGGGACTGATATTAATAAACTAAATATTGGATTCAAAAATCGATACAACCATTTACTCAATCCCATAAGAATGCCTGTGATAACACTTGATACTACGCCTATACCAAACCCCATTAAAACTCGTAAGAAACTCCAACCGATATCAAAAAACACTAAATGTGCGTAGGAATCTGCTCCAGGAAATAAAGCATTCCAAGCGTATACAATAATATCATGCATTGGTGGTAAAATTTTAGAATCTAAAATTGGAACAGTGGCATTTAAAATTACTGCTATTATCTCATACAATAATCCAATTGCTATAAATGGAAGAAGTATTTTACCAATATTAAAGAGGTAAGATCCTCCTCTTGTTTCTTTAAAGAAATATAGGATTCTGTTTTTTTGATTTGTTTTTGGTGTTTTAGTATTGTTTGATGAAACTTCAGTCTCATCATTAATTTGGGTGTCTACTTTTTATTCAATAGACCCACCCTCCGAACGAATCATACCCCATTTTTCAATGGTATGCTTCTCAAGTATTTTTATGCTAAATTCTACTAAATAGTAGATGAAAGCAATTGTAATTAATCTAGTTGATAGTTCATAGGATAAACCTACCTGCTATTATTTCACTTCACTAAAAAATATTTAAACCTTTTCTTTATTAGGTTATTCACTTTCCTTATAAGGCTAATAATAGTTACTTATTTATCATAAAAGGAATTATTTATTTCATATATAATATTTGAAATCAAAATTTGCCAAAGGAATTTTTAAAAAAGGTATTTTTTTAGGGAAAAGTATTAAAAAATACTTATAAATAACTACTACAAGAAATTTTTAAAGCAACATGTTTATCATTGCAATAGAAATAATTAATTTCTTTAACTATTACAACTATAATTAAAACAGGAGACAAAAATTATGGCTCGATGGAATTCAGTCTACCATAAGAATATACCCACTGAGGTTGACATTCCCAAAAATAAAAGTTTAGCAGATCTTTTTTTTGATTCGGCTGCAAATGCAAGTGATATGACCTTTCTAGTTTTTGAAGGGAAAACAAAAACATATGCTCAAGCAAAGCTTGAAATTATGAAATTAGCTAATGCTTTAGTTGATCTTGGTGTTAAAAAAGGCGATCGAATAGCTATACTCATGCCAAATTGTCCACAGTATGTTATTAGCTATTTAAGCACCCTTTACGCAGGTGCTGTTGTTACTGCAATTAGTCCATTGAATACTCTTAAAGAAATAGAATTTCAATTGAAAGATAGTAGTTCAAAAATTCTAATTACTTTAGATTTATTCTTAGAAAATGTACGTGCAGTTAGAGAACGTTCTGATCTTGAGCATGTAATAGTCTCTTCTGTTGCAGATGAATTGTCTTCTTTGAAAGGTTTCTTTTACAAAAATCTTATTGCCAGGAAAAATCTCAAACCTAATGAAACTGAATTAAAATACAAAGATGTTCTTAAGAATGGAAAGGATAAAGAACTTAAAATAAAAATTAATCCACAAGAAGATTTAGCTGCTTTACAATATACTGGGGGAACAACTGGAACACCAAAAGGAGCAATGTTAACTCACTACAATTTAGTTTCTCAAGCTAAAGTTATTGATTATTGGATAGAATGGATTGGTGGTAAATATCCTGGTGTTCAAGATACTCATTTGGGAGCTTTACCCTTTTCACATATCTTTGGTCTCACTACATCTTTCCTTTGGCCAATGTCTGTTGGTGGTATGATTGTTCTTACACCTGATCCAAGGAAATTAGAGACAATAATGAAACTCGTTCAAAATTACAAGATACAATTCTTTATGGGTGTACCGACTCTATTCCAAAAAATTGCTGAACATCCTAAAGTATCAGATTATGAATGGTCATCATTACGTATTAGTATCTCAGGTGGAAGTGCTTTACATCCAGATACTATGAATAAATATGAAGAAAAAACTGGCGCTTTATTAGTAGAAGGTTTTGGTCTTACTGAAGCATCACCTGTAACTCATATTAATCCTGCTGATAAACACATAAGACGCTTAGGAATAGGTATTCCTATACCTAATACTCAAGCAAAAATAATTGATTTAAAAACTGGTGAGGATATCCAAGAAACTTTTAACTCAGAAAATAAACTCACAACTGAAGGAGAGTTATTAGTTAAAGGTCCACAAATAATGAAAGGTTATTGGAACAAACCTGAAGAAACTAAAAATGTTATTACTTCAGATGGTTGGTTGAAAACTGGCGATGTAGTGAAAATGGATGAACAAGGATTCTTTGTCATTGTAGATCGCTTGAAGGATTGCATTTTTACTTCTGGATATCAAGTTTGGCCTTTGGATGTTGAAACTTGCTTGTGTAATCATCCAGACATTTCACTTGCAGCAGTCATTCCATTTAAAGATGAAAACTTAAACGAAGTTATCAAAGCTGTGTTAGTTGCTGCTTCTGGTGCTCCAGAACTCGATTCGAAAACATTGAAGGCTTATTGTAAACAAAACTTAGCTCCTTATAAGGTACCAAAAGTCTTTGAATATCGCAAAGAATTACCTCTTAGTCCAGTAGGTAAAGTTTTACGTAGACCTTTAAGAGAAGAAACTGCTAGTATTTCCGTTCAAAATCCATGTGAAGAGTAAGATTATTTCTTACTTTTACTTTTTTATTTTTTTGTAAATATTAAAATAAATAGTAGAAGATATTGAGAAATATTATCTTGGATTAGATAATTATATATTCTAATTTAATTTAAAAAGACTTAATAAATGGAAATATTTGTGACTATCATATGAGTGAACTTATAATAAAGACTAGAGATGCTTTATTGGAAGCTGGAACGTATCCAAAAAAAGGTTTAAGTCAAAATTTCATTATTAACGAAGAAATTCTTAACAAACAAATTGAATATGCCCAAGTAAGTGATAATGATATAGTATTAGAAATAGGTGGGGGAACTGGTTTATTAACAGAAAAACTAGCTTCTGTAGCTAAAAGAGTTTTTTGTATTGAATATGATTCTAATTTAGCAAAATATCTTATTAATAAATTTAAATCCAAAAATAATGTTACAATAATTGAAGGGGATGCTTTAAAGATAGATTTCCCTGAAGCAAATAAAATAGTTGCTAATTTACCTTATCACATTTCAACTCCATTAACATTCAAAATACTTGATATGAATTTTGATATAGCAATATTAATGTATCAATATGAGTTTGCACGAAGAATGGTTGCAGAACCAAATTCAGAAGATTATTCTAGATTAACAGCAAATTTACAATATCAAGCTAATGTCGATATACTTCAAAGAGTCTCTCGAGGTTTTTTCTATCCTATGCCTAAGGTTGACAGTGCTATTGTTAAAATTACTTTGAAAAAAATTGATTTACCTGTACCTGTGGAAGAGTATCGTATTGTTTCTAGAATATTGTTCAATACAAAGAATAAAATTGTTTCATCAGTACTTTATGATTATTTCAAAAGACGAATTCCCAAAGATGATAGAATTGATTTTAGAAATCTAATTGCTGAAAAAATTGAACTTTCCAATTTACGAGTTAGAGAGCTTTCTGTCGATAAGCTTGTTTGTATAACAAAAGATCTTTCAGCTTTACTATCCGAAGTAAATTTAAGCGAGCTTCTATTTAAGGACGAAAAACAATGAAAAAAACAATAGATGATCTTGAGATTAGAATTTTTGAAGATGTCTATGATCCAGCTGAGGATAGCTTTCTTCTAGCTGAAAACATTTCTATTAGTAATCATGATAAAATTCTAGAATTGGGATCAGGTACTGGCTACGTATCAATCTACTTAGCTAAAAAATTTCCCATAGCAGAATATTTTACTTCAGACATTAATAGTACTGCTACTAAATGTACTAAATTAAATGCTTTTTATAACACAGTTGATTTGCATATAGTTAATTGTGATTTATTTAGTTCTTTTATAAGAATCAAACCTTACTTTGATGTTATATTATTCAATTCTCCATATCTACCGGTAAATGAAAAAAGCGATCTTGCTAAAGCATGGTCTGGTGGTGGAGGAGGATTAGAAATTATTAGGTTATTTATATCTAACTTGCCTTTGTTCCTAAAACCAAATGGAAGATGTTATTTGGTAGTTTCATCATATACGAATATTCAAGGGATGATATCACTAATTAATGACATCAATTACTCATTTGATTTAATAGATAGTGTTATTGAAGGACGAGAGAAAATTCTATTGTATCTCTTAAAAAGTAAATAACTAGCTGAATTTTTAGGTTAAGCTTAATAACTTAATAATCCTTAGTAATTTTACAGTTCTGGTTGTTAGAAAATGGCGAAAGATGAAAATTATGTTGCTTGGTATATATTGGCTTTATTTGATTTTGGATTACCAATTTCCAATCTTTCTGAAAGACAACTATATGAACTTTGGGATCAGATAATTCTTTCTTTTGAGAAATTCTTTCCAGAAAAAGATTTCTTCTTAAAAGGAACTATAAAGCAAATTGATATGCCTCATTTAGAAGAGTCTTTTAAATTAGCTGAAATTAATCCATATGAATCTTATATTGATCTTCGAAGATCACCCCTTATTGGTTTTTATAATCGTCGATTAATAATTCGATTAACAATTGGTAATGAGGATTTCTTCAAGCTACGAGCTCATAGAGATGATATACTTCGAGACTTGAAATTTGTTTTTGAGGATTTGAAAGGTTTTAAAGTTACAGCTTTGGATCCTGAAGGCATTGGTGAAAAACCTTGGGAAGTAAAGGATATTTTCTATTATCCATTAATAATAATTCGAAATGGTAAGAAAATGATCAAAGATGAATATATTGCTTCAAAATTAAATTCAGTTGATCCAATATTTTCCATTCCTACAACATCTCTTACATATACTTTGCCTGAAAGAGGAAAGTGGTTTAATCTCTTCAGTTTTAAAGAGCATTTTGTCAGAGTCAGTGTTCGAAGTGTCATGGTTTTTTGTGATGGATGGATACCACAAGAGTTTAAGCAAACACTCATAAATGCAATTTATCAAGGGGGGATTCATGAACAAATGCAGCGCATAAGAGATAGTGAAAAACCAATTTCAAGACAAAGAATGCGATCAATTGATGATAGCATTTTAATGAAACTTGCAGAAACAATAAGAGATATGATTAAAACTCATATTGAAGCTGCTCGCATAGCTGAGAAACAACGTTTTATTAGCTTCTTTATTGCCACATTATCATTCTTAATTTCAGTAACAGCCATGTTAATTACTATAATAAATGTCATTCAATAAATATCTAATGAATTGAGTTTTTTTATGCTCTGCTTAATATAGCTAATCAGCTATTATATAATGAAGGAATAAAAAATGGCACAAGATCCGAGAAGAGGGCAACTTATGATTTCAGATGTAGATACCAATTATACAGTAAAAGTAGCTAAGACCAATCTAAAAACAAAACCTTCTACAAGCGGAATAGTGGTTGCTATCATCACATTTTTTGCAATAGCAGCAATAATCATTATAGCAATTTTGATACGATAAAATTCTTTTTTTATATTTCATTTTCTATCTTTGATAATTTACCTGCTAAAGCTTTCTCAATCATATAATGCGTTTCAGATGTAATACCTTGTTTGACCATAATGAAATTAACATTTTTTCTGCTAATATAGCTCATTTCTCGATCAGCTTCAGAATCACCAAAAGCAAACCAATGAACAACTTCTTTTTTTGGATCTAATACATTAACTACCTTCTCAGCAGCAATTTTCTTGCTAATATTAATGGGTAAAATATCCAAAGCATATTTGTTTGGTATAGCTTTCAATTTATCTGAATATTGTTCCATTATCGGATTAATGATTCGTTCATATTTGTCAGTTGTTAATCCAAATAGAGGCAAAGATCGGATAGTGACCATAGTTTCTTTAGGTTCAATCCATAGACATCTACTATCAGGTTGTTGGTAACTTTCACAAGGCTCAAGTTCTTTATAATCACAAATCGCTTTGATAGCTTCACCCTTAACTTTTATCAGTAATTCTCTGGTTTCTTTTGGTATTCTATATTTAGCTTTTTTACCTTGATAAAAATTAACTAAGCCATATTCACCTGATACGAAAATATATTCTTTCAATGATTCATTTACATGCTCAAAAAAGGTATTTTTAACCCATTCAATGCTTCTTCCAGTAACAAATCCTAAAGGACACTTCATTTTTCGTATCAAATCTAAATCATTTATTAGTAATAAATCAATAAACGAATCATTTCTTCTATATGATGTCAAAGTGCCATCCACATCGAAAAGGAATCCAATTTTAGGCAAGGACATCATTTTAAATCACTAATTATCTTCTCTTTTTTATGTCTATTGTAGAATCCTCAAATATAAAGAATTCCCAGATAAATACTAAAAAAACCTATTTTTTATAGATAAAAACAAATAATTTTAAATCATATGAAAAAAGGATGAATGAAGATTTATAGCTTCACTAGGTCCTTAAAGATGGTTCTCCCTGATAAAAGTGATTTTAAATCAACAGCCATTCATGATGAAATTTTAGTAGTAGAAGAGGTTGACGAGGAAGAACCAGTAGGTAAACCATCACTTAAGGAAGTTTTGAAAAATAAATCATTTCTACTAGTTTTTTTTGCTCATTTAATGGAAAACCTTGGTGGATATGCTGTATACATTATATTGATTTATTTAATTTTGACAACAAGCGGTGAAAGCAAATTCTTAATAGGCATTTTTCAGATAGTAACTATTGTTCCAAATGTGATTTTAGCCCCGATTGCTGGTGTCATGGTAGATAGATTTGACCAACGAAAAATTATGATGATTTCTATTATAGTTCGTGTTTTGACCGCAGCTATTTTAGCTATCGTTTATGTTTTAAGGAATTACCTATACATAGTATCTTATGCTCAAGATACTCTTTTGGATGGGCATACAATAATCTACAGAATTGTTAATCCAGTGCACTTCCTCTGGCTTCTAATAGCTTTTTTTATTATAAGAGTCTCTATTTGGCCTTTCTTTTTACCATCAAAAAATGCTTATCTAAAACTAATTCTTAAGAAAAAGGATTTATTGGTAGCAAATTCATTTTACTCCACAGTTCTTCAAATCTCTGGAGTTATAGGTCCTTTAATAGCAGGCTTACTTGTTGCTATTAATTATCTAGTTGGATTTTATTTTGCTATAGGGATGACAATTATTTCAACAATATTGTTTGTTGTTTTAGTTTTCATTGGTAAAAAACCACCAAAACAACCTCATGAAAAAGTCACTAGTATAAGGGAAGGATGGAGTAGAACTATGAAAGAAATAAAAGATGGTCTTGACACCTTTAAAGTAATCAAGAAAGTATCCTATGCTATAATTATCGCTGCTTTAGTAAGTATCGCTTTTGCAGGTTTGGATATTATGTGGCCTATTATTTTGCAAAGCGAAATGAATCTCAGCCCAAGATGGTTCGGAGCAATGGATTCAATTGTTTCATTTTGCGGTATTTTAGCTTCCCTTGTTTTACTAAAAATAGGCAAGATAAATCGTAAAGTAGTTTTATTGACATTGGTACTTATATTAGAAGGAATTTCTATAGGTTTAATGGGTTACGTTCGAAATCCATGGGTAATGATATTTGTAGTAATGCTGCCTTTTGGAATAACTTTCGGTTTGTATGATACCACGTATCAAACACTCATTCAAGAGCAAGTTCCTTACAAGAAACAAGGAAAGATACAATCGGTTGATTGGTTTTTATCATCACTAACGTTAATACTCGGTTTAGTAATTGTAACTGCTATATCAGAGCTTATAGCATCAAGTTTAATTCTCTATATTTGTTGTGGAGTAGAATTATTATTCGCTATAGGTGGATTATTCTATATTCGATGGAAAAAACTCTATATTTCTGATTACCAGAAAAAGTCAAAAGCAAATGAAATTATTAACAATAAATAAACTATCTTATAAAAAATGGGCTGATTATTTAATAGGGTAAAATTAAGAATATAGTAGGCGTTTATAATCATATACTTGAATTATTAAATGGAGAAAAAATAAATGCAATTTGGTGCATCATACGTACTGGATAAATTACAGATAGCTGATTTGGTAACAGCAAAAAAAATTGGTTTTAATTTTGTTGAATTCTATATAGGTGACTTTTGGAATGATATGAAAGAATTAGAACTTCAACTAATTGCTGTACGAGAAATATTAGATTCTTATGATTTGTTCAGTATAATTCATTTATCCCATTTAAACTCACAATTGATCAAAGATTCTGAACACTGGACTTCCTATATTGATAATCTTTCAGAACAAATCAACTTAATAGGACAATTAGGTATAACCAATAAGATTGTTTTTCATGGAACTTTTGGGAAAACAGAAAATCCAAGTGGAATAGCTTCAGATGAAATTTTCAATAAAAAAATAGATGCAATTACAGAGTGGACGAATATCGCTCAACAATATAAAGTGAAAATGCTTTTGGAAAATACTGATGAGTCTGTTGCTGATTTAAAAATTGTCTTCAAAAAATTGCCAAATCTTGGATTCACATTTGATTTAGGTCATGCAAATATTATTTTTCCACATTTAAAAATAAAAAATCCAGAAGAAAATATTTATGAGATGTTAAAAGGTTTCAAAAATCAGCTTGAACATATCCATATACACGATAATTTTGGTGGAAATTCTGAAAGTTATGATAAACATCTACCAATTGGTACTGGGAGCATAAACTTTCAAAAATTCTTTAGTTATTTGAAAGAAATAAAATATAGTGAATCTATTACACTCGAGATTTATAATCCAACCTTTTTGTCTATTTATCTGGAAGCTTCCTACAAAACCATCCAAGAAATTTTGCAACAAAACTATGATCAAACTAAATTTAGTTATATTTAATAGTTAGCTTGAATGGAATCAAATTATAATGAAAAATATCAAACAAAAATCTCTTGAAGAAAAAATCTCTTTGATAGCCCATTGGATCCTCGAGTCAAAACATTTAGTAGCATTTACTGGGGCAGGGATAAGTACTGCTTCAGGAATACCAGATTTTCGGGGACCAAATGGCGTGTGGACAAGAAGAGATAAAGGACTTCCTCCACCAAAAATTGATAAATCATGGGTAGAAGTTAAACCAAACGATGGTCATTATGTTTTAGTGGAATTGCAAGAGATGGGCTTATTAAAATGTTTAATCACTCAAAATACTGACAATTTACATTTGACTTCTGGTATTAAACCGAAAATTCTCTCAGAATTACATGGAAATGCACAATTTATGGAATGTTTATCTTGTGATTTTAGAGCTACATATAAAGAAGCAGGATGGGATAGACAAATCTGGGGTCCAGGATATAGAACTAGTTTTATATTAACTGGACAACCAACTTGTCCTAAATGTAATGGACGTTTAATCTCTACTGTTGTTAATTTTGATGATCCTTTACCAGAAAGAGATTTTAACTTAGCAAAAGTTCACACAGGAAATGCTGATGTTTTTATAGTTGTCGGATCATCTTTAGTAGTTTTCCCCGCTGCAGATTTACCAAATAATGCTTTGAATAATGGTGCAAAACTCATTATTATAAATAAAGGCGTAACACCATTGGATGATATTGCAACCTTGAAGTTAGAAGAAGATATAACAGAAATACTTTTGGAAATATTGGCAAAAGTCAAAGAATTTTTATGAAAGTATAATAGATATATTGGAAAGGTATCAGTGAATTTGAACCTTAAACCAATTGTTAAGTGACTACTGATGAGTACTTATAAAGAATTAGAAAATCTAATGAAAGCATTTGCTTCTGCTACAAGATTGGAAATAATTGATTATGTCCAAAGAGGGATAGTTAACACGAATGAGATTGCCCAAAAAATGTCTTTACATAGATCAACTATCGAATCACACTTGAAAATTCTTATAGAAGCAAATGTGCTAAAAAAAATCCAAATTAAAACAACAAAAGGAATTCTAACGAATACTTATGTTTTACAAAAAAACGCTAATATATTAATGGCTACAATTAAGCATTTATCAAAAGAATAGAATAAAGGCAATGAAATTCGTGTGATAGATTCTGATAAAGATCATTTAGGTGAATCATTTTTACCATTTAACATTTCATCATGTTTTTTCTGTCGAATTAAGATGCCTTGTCTCATCCATTCTTTTTCTCCTCTATTTCTTAAATGGAGGAATAGAATAGGAGTAAGATAATAGAAAAGCAAACCTCCAACAATACTACTGAAAACAGAAATTATGATAATAAAATTTCGATGGGAGGGATTACTTGAACTATCTAAAGGATTAGTACCAGCTTGAATTTCCTCATAATCACTAAAGCTATCTGAATCAGTATCATATAAGTGAGGATCTGTTAAATATTGCAATACTTCCTGTCCATCCTTTAAATTATCATCATCGCAATCAGGATCAATAGGTGAAGTATTATAGACCATTATTTCATCATAATCACCAATTGCATCAAAATCTGAATCTTGTCTAATTGGTGAAGAGAGGTAAATGTAAGCCTCTTCGTAATCTGTAAGCATATCCCCATCTGTATCATTTATTAGTGGATTAGAATTGAACCAAAACTCATCGAGATTTATTAAATTATCACCATCAGGATCATTTTTGGAATCATCAATAAGAGGATTAAAACCATAAGTATATTCAAAAAAGTCCAGCATACCATCTTCATCGGAATCCATCATATAGGGGAAAGAACCAAATGCTACTTCTTGAGGATCTGTTAACCCATCTCCATCTGTGTCAACAAAAGCAGGATGAGATCCATAAATATAAACTTCATCGCCATCTATAAGACCATCTCCATCTGTGTCTGGATTGGTAGGGCTAGAACCGAAAACATAGAGCTCAAATAAATCATTTAAACCATCGTAATCCGTATCTGGATTAGTAGCGTTTGTATGCCAATATTTGAACTCGAGATAATCTGTCAAACCATCTCCATCCGTATCAATTTTATTAAGATCAGTTCCGAGAATATACTCTTCATAATCTGTGACTCGATCATCATCTGTGTCTGCGTCGAATGGATTACTTGATAATAAAAATTCAAGATAGTTAGATAATCTATCATTATCATAATCAGCTGCAGAATCATCAACAAAGGGATTTAAACCAAACAGCAATTCATATCCATCTAACATCAAGTCATTATCTGTATCATTCTTTATTGGATTCGTGAGTGAAACATTTATTTCAAAAAGGTCTGAAAGTGAATCCATGTCTGTATCACTTTTTAATGGATTTGTTTGGTATATATTATTCGTTAAATATCTAGTATCAAGAGGATCGATTACTATTTCATAATGATCATCTAACCCATCTGTGTCCGAATCCAATAGTAATGGATTTGTGAAATAAATGAATAATTCTTCATAATCAGTTAACAAATCTGCATCTGTATCGTTTGAATTCGGATTTGTTCCAACAGTATATTCAAAGTAATTGGTTAAGGTGTCGAAATCAGGATCATCCAGTGAATCGTTTACTAACGGATCCAGTCCATTAAAAATCTCATAGCCATCTGGCATACCATCATTTTCTGTGTCATTATTCAACGGATTTGTAAAATAAGTAAATAATTCTACTCCATCAGTTAAAAGGTCATTATCGGTGTCAGCTTTTGTAGGATTAGTAAAATATACAGTTACTTCCTCTCCATCCAATAACCCATCTGTATCTGTATCATTTAAATTTGGATTTGTTTGATTAGTAAATTCATAATATGTGGTAAGACCATCTAAATCAAAATCAATTCCTGCATCGGTGCTGTTAAAAGGGTCATATCCATAGCTAATCTCCCAACCATCCAAAATTAGATCAGAATCTTCATCAGGATTTAGTGGATCTAATCCTAATTTTATTTCCTCCCCATCATCAATCATATCTTCATCTGTATCAGCTTTAATTGGATTTGTACCATAGATATTTACTTCATCTTCATTTGATAATCCATCCATATCCGTATCAAAGAATCCTTCTGTATAAAAGAGTGCTTTTGTAGATGTTCCAGCTAAATAATCCCACCAAACTAAATGTAATGTATCAGTTTTCTGATTATAAACTAAAGTTGGTTCTACACCTGTTACTTGTTCTTCATTTATATAATAAGGCTCTGAATATTCATCTATATCATTAATATATGTTTGATGAAAAATTCCTCCTCTGAATAAACCCCCATTATAATCATTCTTTGGCCATGTTAATATTAGGTCCCCTCTTTTTGATGCTGCTCCTGACAATCTTATTGTTCCATAAATTGAAATATTAGTTGTTAATAAATTATAATTACTCCAAGTTTGACCTGATTTAACAATATTATATAATCCAGCTGTAAAACTATTAATAGATAAGAAATAGCAGTATACTGTATTATCTATCGCGATCATTTCAGGTGTTGGTACAACTACAGCTGTTTTTTCCATTACTTCAGATAATAGATTCTCTTGTAATCCCCAATTATTTTCCTCAATATCCTTATCATAATAGTTAATTTCTTGATACGCTACATAGGTATTTCCCGTTCTTTGTGAAAGTAAAACATGTACAACATCATTAGGAGTTATAATCATTTTATAATTACCGGGTTCAGCGTAACTTGTATGTACTACTTGACTCCATTGATTTGGTCCTATTCTTCTTTGGTAATAAATGGGTCGGTATAATAAATTCGGTAATGATAATACTTTGCCTGACCAAAGAATGTGTGGTATCCCATTATTAGTAACAGCTAATTCTGGTGAATGTGCAGGTATTGCTCCTCCATTTTCATCCATACCAAAATCCACTCGCTCAAGTTCGCTCCAAGATCCATTTGACCATTTTTTATAGAAAGTTTTTTGACCAGAGGTACCACTTCCCCAAGAGAAAGCTAAATGAATATTACCAAATACATCAGCTACTGCATCACACTTTATTTCTGTTCCACTTAACTGATTATAAATTAATTCTTGTTCTCCGATAGTTCCATTTTTATAGACAATTTGATGGAAAAGAGACCGACCATTCTTATAATTTGACCAAAAAAGGTGTGAATTATTATAAAAATCAATAGCTACTCGAGGGGTAATTGGTTGATAAGGTTGATCAATAATTGAAAAATTGCCCCAATTAATTCCTGTTCCTGTTTCAGGTAATGCTTTCGGTGTATATGATAATGGAGCATATGTCGGATGATCAATTAAATTCGATTTAACTATATCCATATTTTCAGCAGATACATCAATAAAATTCTCTTCGGTTGAAGGCTTTAAAGAATTCACTAGTACAAAACTGTTCATTAGAATAATAATTATCTGAATTCCAATAAATAAGGTAAATTTTATTTTTCTAATTTTACTGCTTTCTAATTTCATAGGCCCTTATTTCCCCGAAGCTGATATTATACTAAATGTTATAGTAATTTAATAATGTAGTCTTAAATTCCAAATTCATAGTTCATATAATATGTTCTGTCTAAAAAAATAATGATGGTATTTTATTTTGGTCATTCTAATAAAAATTAACATAATAATATAAACTGAACAGTTAAAAAGGATAGTTCTTTTTGTAGCATAGTTGGAAAACTATTGATGAATACTAATATTGTAGCAGTAATTGATTTTGGTGGTCAATATACTCATCTAATTGCACGTAGGGTAAGGGATCTAGGGGTTCTTTCTGAAATTTTCTCTTGGGATGTTACACCCAATGAGCTAATTAAGAAAAATGTAAAATCTATCATCTTCTCAGGTGGACCGAATAGTGTTTATACAAAACATGCTCCTAAGGTTTCTAAAGAAACGATGTCCTTTTTGGAAGAACAAAATATTCCTATACTCGGTTTATGTTATGGGCATCAATTCATATCACTATATTTTGGTGGAAAAGTTTCTCCAGGAAATCAAAATGAATATGGTAAAACT
This sequence comes from Bathyarchaeia archaeon, assembly GCA_035528035.1. GTDB lineage: Archaea > Asgardarchaeota > Heimdallarchaeia > JABLTI01 > JABLTI01 > JABLTI01. The sequence continues at coordinate 405,333 of DATKZI010000014.1, read as the reverse complement.
ATTATAAAAATCCAAAATAATCAACATTTGTTTCAAGGATTTGAGCATGAAAATAGTGTGTGGATGTCCCATGGTGATAAAGTAACAATGCTTCCAGAAGGTTTCACAATCACTGCTTCAAGTGAAAATTGTTCTATTGCTGCTTTCGAAAATCTTGAGAAAAATATTTTTGGTCTCCAATTCCATCCTGAAGTTGTTCATACTGATAATGGTAATCAATTATTGAGTAATTTTCTTTTTACTATCAGTAAACTAGAAAAAAATTGGTCCATGGAAGGATATATTGATAATCAAATTAAAGAAATCCAGGAAATTGTTGGTAATAATCGAATTCTTATTGGTGTAAGTGGAGGGGTAGATTCCACTGTATCAGCTATTTTGCTTCACAAAGCAATTGGTGATCATCTCTATTGTGTTTTTGTTGATCATGGTTTTATGAGAAAAAACGAGCCAGAACAAGTAGAACGTTTTTTCAAAAAGGAATTAAACTTTACTAATTTTTACAGATTGAACGAACGTGAAAATTTTCTGAATGCTGTCAAAGGTGTGATTGATCCAGAAGAAAAAAGAAAAATTATTGGCTATAAATTCATTGAAGTATTTGAAACATTTGAAAAGCACCTTGAGAAAAAATTCGGCTCATTTGGCTTTTTAGCACAAGGAACAATTTATCCTGATCGAATAGAATCTGCTCAACCATCAAAAACAGCTGCTAAAATTAAGAGTCATCATAATGTAACCCTTCCCGATAAAATGTCAATGAAAGTGATTGAACCATTGAAAGAACTATACAAAGATGAAGTAAGGAAAGTTGGTCGTTTACTTAACATTCCTAAAGATTTGATAGATCGTCATCCATTTCCAGGTCCTGGATTATCTGTTCGTATTTTAGGTGAAATAACACAAGAAAAACTTGATACTTTAAAAGAAGTGGATGCTATTTTTCTTGAGGAGTTAAAAAATCGAGGAGAATATAATAACTATTGGCAAAGTTTCTCTGTATTATTGCCTGTGAAATCTGTTGGTGTTCAAGGTGATGAAAGAACCTATGAATGGACTGTGGTTTTACGGTCAGTTGATTCGGTGGATGCTATGACTGCTGATTGGTCTAAAATTCCTTATGAAACTTTGGGAATTATCTCTAATAGAATAATAAATGAGGTTAAAAAGGTAAATCGAATAGTCTATGATATTACTTCAAAACCACCTGCAACAATCGAATGGGAATAAAAAAAAATAATAACCAAATTTTTGGTTACTATTAATCTTTATCTAAACCTAATTTAGATCCTATTTTTACTATTAAGAACAAAACAAACGATATTATAATGAAAATAATTATGGTCGAAATGAAACTTCCAATAAAGAATGGACCCACTTGCCAATCAGCTAAACTATCTAGATTTTTCAAACCTGGAATATATTGAAAAACTGGCATTATAATATCATTTACTAAAGATTGCACTAAAAGCCCAATATAGGTAGCCATAATAAATGCAACAGCAAGTCCAAGAACCTTGTATTTTCTGACAAATAGTATGAATTCAGTACCAAAACTCCTAACTCTATGGAATCTCTTCTTTTTTATTACTTCTGGAAGTTTTTCTTCTTCTTTTGGACTAAGTAATTCTTTTATTGCTTTTAGTTCTGCTAAAATTGCTTCATCAGTTGTTTTAAATGGGCTTTCTTCGATTTGATCTTTATCTGATATAGTCATTACCTCCGAAAAATGATTTTATATTAATATACAATTATAAAGTAAAAAATTTTTTCTGACAAAGATTATCAAATCGGATTTTTAATTTAAAAAGAGAATAGAAGTATTAGTTGTAAATACAAAAAAACTAGCTAATACTTTGTTTTCCAAGCTTTATATCTAATCCAATAAGCACAAATTGCTGAATTAATGCAATTAAAATGAAAACACAACCTAAGATACCGATTGTCATAAATGCATAGACATCATTTATTGGTGGGAAATACCAATTAGGCCAAGGTTCAAAAACTGTTATTACATATATAAAGTAACCAAAAATTGGTAACGTGCCAAAGAAAATTGCTCCAATTGAACCACGCATAAATAATGGTCGCCATTCTTTGAATTTCTTCTTTTCAGATTGTTTCTTATGTTTTAAGATATAGACAAGAAACCAAGGTAAGAATATTAATATGAAAACTTGCACCCCAAAAGTTATCATTATTGGTGGCACAGTTTGTTTAACGCTATTAAAATTTGTTGCACTAAAACCTGCTTTGAAACTAGCAAAAATTATTACTCCTATAATAAAAGCTGTAAATGCAGTAATAATTTCAGGCAGTAACAATTCTTTTGCCAAAATTTTTTGATGACAAATTTCAATAATCTTCCTTTGCTGTAAAAAGAAAATTAACACTGAACAGAAAGCAGCTAATCCAATGATTAGAATTGTTCGCGATAATCGTTTAATAGCATCGTATTGAAATATCATTGTTCCTAATAATTTTCTAATAGTAATTGTTGTTTCCTTAACATCATTATAAGCTGTAAAATAATTTGCTAACGAATAACTGGTTTTTGCTTCAGTAATATTTGCTTTTAAAATCTCTATATCGTTAGCATAAATTTGTCTAGTTGCTTTAGAGAACGCCTTGATTTTATTCAATGATTCATTTGTTTGCTGTATCATAATTTCAGCTGATTGTATCGCATAAAGGGCGTTTTGTTTTAGAGTTGTAGTTATATAATCATCCAGAATCTTCCCATTCATTAATGGTGCTAGAGATATTCCTAACATAGTTAATACCGTAGGAGTTATTGAATTAATACAAACTCTCTCTGTTACGATAGTATTTTCATATCTTATTCCTTTTCCCGACATTATCAATGTTCCATGTGTTTGATCATTGTCATTGGCACCATGTCCCCCCACATCTGCATGTCCATGATCACTGAATAAAATAATAGTGGTATTTTCTAATTGTCCCATTGAATCGTACAAATCAATTATCTCACCAATGTAAGTATCTATTGTTTCGATGGTTTCAATATATACAGATGATGCTGCTCCAAATTCATGTCCTGCAGCATCAACATCTTCAAATCCAATAAATTGTATTTTGCTAAAATTTCCTGGTATAGTTTCATGGACCGCCACCATAATTTCTATACCTTCTTTTAATGTATGAAAACCTTCTACTTCTACTTTAACTGTCAAATCTGAATAAGCCCCAAAAAGATCCGCCCATGAAGTTCCTCCAGTAATCAAACTTTTATTGAGTTCATTACTATTTATCAAACTATACAATGTTGGTAAAATTAGATTACCATTATATCCATTAGAATAAACTTCAGTAAAATTTGGACTTGACCCACTAGCAAATGAAGCATAATTAACAGTACTATAACTTGGTAAAACAGACCTAAAATTGCTATAAGATGTCCCATTTATTTGTAATCTATCCATATTAGGGGTATTTGCTTCAAGCATTTTATCATATCTCATTCCATCAACAAAGAGAAATAATACTTGATCAGTAATTCTATTTGGTATATCAATAAGATCAATTTCTGCTACTTCATCCTTAATATCTAAAGGATTGTTTAAAGAAAATTGAGCATTTAATGCTTTTAATCCTACAGCTAATTGTATCGTAAAAATTACTAAAAACCATAATAAAATAACATTTAATTTCTTTTTTACCATTTAATTTTACACCAAGTTATTTTTATTTTAATCTTTCTTCTATAAGTATAACTCTTTTGGGCTTTTCCATTATAGAATCTTCTTCTTCATTTTCTTTGAAAGATATTTTTTTCACTTTCTTGAAATAGAAAATTAATAATAAAATTACTGGAACAATCAAAAAGAACACTAATATTGCACTAAAAATAAGACCGGATGTAAGACCAGGGTTGCTGAATAGATATATTGTTCCAATTAATATTGCTGCTGAGCATATTATTATTCCAATTACTAGAAAAATAATATAACTTGATTTTAAAATGAATTCTTTTGAAGCATCTCTCTCTTCTTTACTGTCATTCATTTTCAGACACCTTGGGATCACATTGCTCAGGTTCATTAGAATGATAAGGTTCCATATGGATTTGTAAGTATTTTACAGGTAATTGTTCCATAATTACTTTCTCTAATTGACAAACGATATTATGTCCTTCCTCAATAGTAATTTTTGGATTTAAAAGAACAATTAAATCAACAAGAATATTTTCAGCTCCAATGGCTCTAGCTCTAATATTTGTTATATCTTTTACTCCCTCTTGATTTTTAGCGATTTTAGCTATACTATCGACCATCTCTTGATTTGGACTTTCATCCAGAAGAACTTTTGCTGCTTCTTTAGTAATTTTAATTGCTGTGAAAATAATTACTACACTTATCATTAATGCAATAATAGAATCTACCCAATATAAATCAAAACCATTTACTGTTAGAGGTGCTATTATAACAGAAACCAATACCACTCCTGATGTTAAAATATCGGTTCGAAAATTCAAACCGTTAGCAATTAAAGTTGGTGATTTAATCTTCTTACCAATTCGAATATTTATAAAAACAAGTACTGCTTTTAATACAATACTGGAGCTTGCAACAATTACATTATAGATTAAAAATTCTGGTAAAGTATGTTTTATTAATTTATCAACAGCTTGAAAGCCAATAATACCTGAAGAAGCTACTAGTAACAATGCAATACCTACTGAAAAAAGATTTTCTATTTTTCCATGACCAAAATGGTGATCCTTATCTGCTGGTCTATCTGCAATTCTTATAGCAAAAAACCCCAACATTGTTGATGCTAAATCTAATCCTGAATCCAAACCATCAGCTAATAATGAAAGATTATTACTTATTATACTTACAGTTACCTTCAAGGAAGCTAAAATGAGATTTATACATAGCCCAATAATAGTAACTATTTTAGCATATTTCATTTTATTAAGAGGAGCATTACCCATGGAAATAATATTTTGTTCAGCCATTTTAAAATTAAAATAAAAAAGGAAGATAAAAAGATTTGTTATTGTACGATTTCTAATTCATATTTTATGGAGCCTAATCCTATTTCTTCGCCATATTTCAAAATATGAGCACTATTTTTATTATGTATTTTGAAGGGATCATCACCATATCGTTCAATTACTAAATCCATTGAAGCTTTATCAATAGCTATTGGATCTTTTGAAAAGAGAATACCAATATCTTCCATAAATGGTTCTTGTTTTGAACCAACACAATCGCACTTCATAGTAATATTAGTTAAGAAATTAATATACCACCATTCCCGATTTGTTGTGCATGCAAGAGTGTATTCTGCCATTTTCTCAACAAATTCATTTGCTGGTCTTTTACCCCATGGAATTTTAATTGCTCCTTCGGAGCAAACAGCTATACATTGGGCACAGCCAATACATGAGTCACTATTTATTATAGCAAACTCATCTACTGTTATTGCATCTCCAGGACATTGTTCTGCACAGGATCCACACGCAGTGCATATTTTCTCATCAATTATTGGTGAAACACCTGCATGCATATCTAGTTTCCCACCTCGAGCACCTAATCCCATACCAACATTTTTTAGTGCTCCACCAAAACCAGAAACAATATGTCCCTTGAAATGTGCTATTGAAAGTAGATTTTCGTATTTCTTTATACCTCGACCAATTTTTGCTTTTTTAGTATTTTTCGTATCTATTTCTACTTCGGTATAATCTTCTCCCATTTCTCCATCTAATATATCAATATCTATAAAATCAAATCCATGCTCTTCAGCTTGCTTGATATGATTCTCTCTTCGCATTCGATTTCCTCTATAAAGAACATTACATTCAATAAATGTTGGATTTGTGAAGTATTTTGTTACATCTTTTAATAATGAAGGGTTTACATATGTGTCATTGTCACCTTCACCAAAATGTATCTTTATACCAATTTTTTCCTCTGATTGCATTTCATCTGCAATCATTTTGAAAAATTTATTCACACCTGCTTTTAGATTTGCAATATTATTATAGAAATACACTTTTGATGCCGTCATTAAAAGTCATCTCTTTGTTGTTTATCTTAATTTATTGATTAAAAAGACTGTGGTTACCTAGAAAATACTCTTTTTTGCCTTTCTTTTAAATGTTCTCTTTATCTATTAAATATTCATTGGAGTTTTTTAATAAAATCTTCAGGTGATTGATAATTGAATCTTCGAGCCATCTTTTGAAGAGCAAGATTGATCTCGAGTCGTACCATTTCTTTACTTACCTTCATAGTTCTATACATAACCTCTGCAGCAATTTTATTTCCAATATCTCCCAGTGTTTTTGCTGCTGCACTTAATACTGCTTCATCTTTTTCTGACACTAACACTTTAATTAATTCTTGACTTAAACTATTGAGTAATTCCCTAGATTTATTATCATTTATTTTTGCTAAAGCTGATGCAGCTGCCCAACTTACCTGATATTCTTTATCTTCATAAAAAATTTCAATTAACACTTTCTTTGCTTGTTTGCCTTTTAATCTTCCTAATGCTGTAGCTGCTTCTGCTCTAACTGCTAAATCGGAATCTTTTTTGAGAGTAACAATCAAAGGTTTTATTGCTTTTCTAGAACCTAATCTACCTAAAGATATTGCTGCCCATTCTCTCACATTTGATTCTGAATCAAATTTTAAAATGCGGATTAATGGATTAACACTTGTTTTATTCCCTATTTCTCCTAATATTTCTGCTGCTTTCATGCGTATTATCCAAGATTTATTTCGTAAAGCTTTAATTATCAGATAATTAACTTCTTTACCACCTATTTTTATTAAAGCATCAGCTGTATAACTTAACAAATGAATATTCTTTTTCGAGGTAAAATATTTCATTAATACTTGTATGGCTTCTTTATCGCCTTTTTCTTCCAACTCTTGTATCAATGAATAAGTTTTAGCTTCAACCCTAGTATTAGCCATTTCCTCTATTTTCAAGTCATTAATACTCATGACTATCTATCCTGTAAAATATTATATAGCAGTTTTAATATAATTACCTTTTGTAATTACTTTATTGGCAATCGCTTATCTCTAATCAATTTAATTGTTTTTAAGAAAATTTTTTAAGCACTTTTAGGTATGCTAATACCTCTATCAATTAATTATAAACAATAAATAATTTACTGGACTGTTTGTCTTATGCCTAAAGAGTTAGTTGCTATAGCCCTCGGTGGAAATATGATTCTCCAAAAAGGTCAACCTAAAACATTTCACCAACAAATGGAAAATCTACGTCAAACATCTGAGGTAATTGTATCTATAATCGAAAAAGGTTATGGTGTAATTCTAACTCACGGTAATGGTCCTCAAGTAGGAAATATCCTTCTACAACAAAAATCCGGTGTTTCATCTGGTATACCTGAACAACCTCTCAGTATTTGTGGGGCAATGTCACAAGGGCAAATTGGGTTCATGATTCAAACTGCAGTTGAAGAACGATTATTTGAACGTTGTATTAGGGATAAACATGTTATAGCTATCATAACTCGAGCTGTAGTCGATCATAAGGATCATGCCTTTAAAGAACCAACAAAACCGATAGGCCCATTCTATACCGAAGAAGAAGCAATTGAAATACATAACAAAACTAAAGATACTTACATCAATGATGCTGGAAGAGGGTTCCGAAAAGTTGTACCATCACCTATCCCATTAGAAATTCTCGAAGGGAAAACAATTTTACGATGTGTCAAGGCAGGAGATATTGTAATAGCTGTTGGTGGTGGGGGAATTCCTGTCGCTCGTGAAAATGGTTCTTATGTAGATGTAGAAGCAGTTATTGATAAAGATCGAGCTACTGAGGTTTTAGCAACACAAATTGATGCTGATATATTAATGATCATTACTGATGTTCCTAATGCTTTCATTAATTTTGGTAAAGAGGATCAGAAAAAACTTGAGAAAGTTTCTATTAAACAAATGAAACAATATTTGCTAGAAAATCAATTCTCTAAAGGTAGTATGAAACCGAAAGTAGAATCAGCTATACAATTTATTGAACGTGGTGGTAAGTTATCTATTATTACCTCCCCTGAGTATGCATTGCTTGCAATAGAGGATAAAGCTGGAACACGAATAGTAAAATAAGAATGAAATTAATCCAATTCAATGCCTAATTCTTTTATGATAATAAAAAATTGATTACAGATGAACATATAATCTTCAAATTGAACACCAGCAATAGAAACCATTTTTTCTATATTCTTAATTTGATTGTCTACTGCTTCATTATCATGTTTCTTTAAGAAAGTTAATTTTAAAATTATTTCAAAAGAAATTTCTTTAATTCTAGCAGCGAAATTAAATGATTCATAAATTAGAGCAATTTTATCATTATCATTTTCTGCATCAGGGATTTTTGAAATTAACAAAACCCATTCATCTAATTTCTGTAACCATTCGAAAGTTGTTGAGGCAAATACTTCATCTATTTCCTCACTTTCAGTTACCCAAGATAACCAACTAAGAGTTGAGATTTGTTGATTAAAAATTGATGCTTTTGATTTCTCAATCGTACATTTTTCTCCCATAGCATCTAGACTATTATCAAATAATGTTTCAGATAATAACAATAATCCAGTATAGATTTCATTAGCTTTATTGAGAATATAGCTATAACCTAATCTAATTTTTTCTTCTTTACTTATTCTAGCTTGAAATGCTGGACTTGAAGCTATAAGTACTTTATATAAACAAGTAGAACAAAAATCAATTTCAGTATCTCTAAATTCAGCATTAGTATTGAGATTAAGAAGAAAAACTGAATCTCGAATATCTTCCCAAAGAATTTCATGCTTATCCATTTTTAGATACGTCTGTCTACTCGAGCAAAATAACCGATTATCATCCCTTACTTCTAGAACAAAGAGGCACGTTTCACATCCTTCTGCTTCAGATGCAATAGGATGAAGTTTTTCAGACCATTCAATATTTACTAAAGGATCTATAAGAATATCAATTACTTTATCATCATTCACACATAGATAGCTGTCTCCTAGGTCCCTAAGAAATGGACATGCTTTAACATATTTTATTTTAGTCACTAATTATTACACCTATCAACAGCTGTCAAAGTCTAGAATAGACGATTAATTTTATCGGTATTAATAAACCGATTACATCGGTTTTTATTGAAAAGCGTTTTGCTAAAGGCAACCTATTGACACTAATCATTTTTTATAAAACGATTGAAATTCGACCTAATAATTGTTGTCAAATCAACAAGTGAGCATTTTTTTATTTTGGCAATCTCTTCACATAAAAATGGCATTAATGCTGGTGATCCTATTTCATTCTGAAATTTCAATGGTCCATCAGATTCAGTTAATAAACAATCTAATTCAATTATCTCGAGAACCTTTCGGTGGTTTCTACTTCTTAGAAAAGCAGGATTTATTGAAAAATAGCATCCTAAATCAATAAATTTTTTCAGAATTTCTTCAGTCCCAGAAAACCAATGACAGCATACGTTTCCTTTTATCTTTAAAGTATTCAATATTTCGTAGATTTCCTTTTCCGCTCGAGTAAGATGTAACATAACCGGTTTTTCATATTTGTTAGCAATTTCTAAAAAAGAAATGAAGATTGGTATTTGCTTTTCTTGTTTTTCCTTTTCTTTTACGAAATAAAAATCTAAACCTATCTCACCAATAATTATATCAGTTTTAGCTTGTCCTATAATCTGTTCAAATTGTAATAGCTCTTCTTCCGTTGTTTTATAAGCTCCCCATGGATGCCTTCCAATTCCAGGAATAATTATCTCAGGATATTGTTTTTGTAATTCAATATTTCTTCTTGCTGTTTTGAGATTTGTTGCCATTGAGGCAATTTTCTTTATACCTAAATCTTGCCAATTTGTAATGAAATCATCTATTTTATGGTAAAAATAATTATCTCCTAGATGACAATGACTATCTATATAATTCATTTATATCACAATTTCTATTATTATATTTTAATGATTTTTATCAATTAAATGAATGATATTTATGTATTTTCTAAAGGATTTACTAATTTCTCCAAAGATTTTACGAAAAATAATTGTATTAGTTTTCATATTGTATAAATAATAATACTTTGATTTTTATCTTTTGGTGGGTTATATATGACATGTAAAGTAGGAGTAGGAATGTATGATTGTACAGGTCCTGCAGCAGAACAAACTATGATGGGTTATGCAGAAGCCAAGCAAAAAACAATGGGGATTGCTGATAGACAATGGGTACGTGCATTTATTATAAAAGATAAAAAAGATGATTTTATTTGTATAGCAGTGGCTGACATTTGTATGATTTTTCAAAGAATTAAAGATGAAGTAATAAAACGAATCTCTAAAAAATTTAATGGCGTTTTAAAAGTTAATAATGTGTTGCTAAGCGCTATACATACACATTCCGGTCCAGCAGGTTATTCACATTATCCAACATTTGATATAATTAGTAAAGGATTTTCTATACAAACATTTGAAATTATTGTTGATGGATTTGTTCAAGCTATTACAAGAGCTTGGAATAATATGAAACCTGCAAAGATGTACATTAATACTTGTGAGCTGCCAAATTGTGGTGGTCAAAGGTCAAGAGAAGCATGGGAGAGTAATCCAGAAGAAGAAAGAGAATTATATGGTGATACTGATAAATCATTTACTCTTTTGAAATTCATTGATGCTTCTGGCAGATTATTTGGAACAATTGCTTATTTTGCATTACATTGTACCTCTATAGGCATCCACAATCAACTAATATCTTCTGATAATAGAGGATTTGCATCTAGAACATTAGAACGTATGTTTGGTAATGATCCATACAAAAACGATCCAGGTTTCATTGCTGCTTTTCCAAATGCCAATGGAGGAGATGTTAGTCCAAATGTAGGAATTGGTCATCCTCCCGGAGGAGATGAAGATTATAATAGAATGAAAGAAATTAGTGATAAATTAGTTCAAAAAACATTATTACTGATAAATTCTGAAGCAGAAGAGGTAGTAGGAGATATTAAATTTGGGCTTACAAATGTTGATATGGCAAATGTGAAAATAGAAGGAACTGATAGAAGAACTTGTGATGGTGCTCTAGGAGCGAGTTTCTCCGGTGCTTCAAGTGAAGATAATGCTTCACCAGTTCCAATATTTATAGAAGGATTAACTCGATCTGAATTTTTAAAAGGTGATGTTCCACGAAAATATTCTTTTCGAAGGAAATTTCTCACTTTTCTTCTAGACCTTGTTTGGCACGATATGGATGATCCTGAATGGGTTAAAGCTCAAGGAGAAAAACCCATTTTATTACCTGTTGGTAGAGCAAAATATCGTGGGATACCATTTTTTCCACAAATATTCCCTTTACAGATTCTCAAATTAGGTTCAATTTGTATTGTTGGATTTCCAGGTGAAATAACTTCGATAGCTGGTATCCGATTGAAGAATACAATTCTTTCTACCTTTAAAGGAACAGAAACAAAATACTGTCTTTTAAATTGTTATGCTAATTCATTTTCCAATTATACTACAACAAAAGAAGAATATAGTCAGCAACATTACGAAGGAGCTAGTACATTATTTGGTCCTAATCAACTTGAAGCTTATCAACAAGAATATCAGAAAATAGCTGAAAAAATAAGAGATAATCTAAATGTCCCGTTAGGTGCTTCATTTCCAAAGCATAAATCAAGAGAAAAAAGACTTCGATTGAAGGTACGATATGATGATGATCCAATGGGTAAAAACTACGGTGATGTTTTAACACAACCAAATTCATCATATAGCTACAATGAAAAAGTATTGGTAGAATTTATTGGGGCAAATCCTAGAAATAACCCTCGAATCATGGATACATTTCTTGAAGTTCAAAGAAAGACAAATAATAAATGGGTTACTATCTACAAGGATTTAGATTTCGAAACGATATATCATTGGAAAAGAAAAGGTATTGCTCATTCTAATATAACCATTGAATGGAATATTCCTTCAAATGAGCTACCTGGAGAATATAGGATAATACATAAAGGTGATTGGAAATCACACTGGAGGAAAAAAATCACCCCATATATTGGTTATACTAATTCCTTTAAAGTTTTAAAAAATTCTAATGGTGATTCCTAATCCTTAATTTTTAGATTATTTAACCATTTTACTTTTAAATGATAGATATAATGTATTCTTTTAACAAGGATGCTGTAAATTGATACAAGAAGACATGCCAACCTATGATACTATTGAACCTCAAACAAATAATTCCGGGGCATTAACAACAAAAGATGTTAAATCACTTGTATCTGAGGGGAAGTTTACTTGGCAAGTTGTAATAATGTTAGTTATCATTATTCTAGCTTGGTCAACCCCAAATGTCATTGGCAGATATTTACACAACACAAGTACCTTTTTACCCATTCAAATTAGTGCACTACGATATTTACCTGCAGCCATAACACTAATTCTATTTTGTTTAGCATCAAAACGTGGGATGCAATTAATAATTGATCTCAAAGAAAAATGGTATCATTTACTAATAGCTTCTGCTATTCTTACATCATTTGTTTTATTTCAAATGTATTCTGTAACCTTAACAAATGCTTCAGTATCATCTTTTCTACTTAATGTAAATCCTGTCATAACCTTTGGTTTATCTTTTATTATTTTAAAGGAACGGCATCGATGGTGGGGATCGTTAGGTGTTTTAATTGCTGCTTGTGGAATTTTCTTTATTGCTATACCATTAGATGATATATCATCTTTATTTACAGGATCATTTGATGTGGTATTGGGGAACATTCTAGCATTTTTATCAGGATTTATGTGGGCTGTTTATTCTATCTATCTTAAAAAATTCCTCAAAGATAGAGACCCAATTACTATCACTACTTGGAATCTTTCTTTTAGTGCAATAATACTTATCATTGCCATGTTTATAATTGAAGGCTGGTTCATAAGTCCTGTTTATTATTATCATTTTATTACAACTACCTTTATGGGGGTAGTTCCAACAGCAATAGCTTTTACATTGTGGTTTGAAACCATACGCAGGATTTCTGTCCAAAAAGCAAGTGTATTCCAATTTTTAATACCAGTAATAGCTTCACTATTTGCTATTGCAATGGGAGAATTTCCTAATTGGTCATTTGGACTAGGTGGGGGATTAATATTAATAGGATTGATTATTACCCAATTTTCATAAAAAAGAAGAAAACCGCTATTAGCGGTTCGATTCTAATAATCAATTTTTATTGATTAATTATTAACGAATTCAAATCACGAGGATAATAAGTGAGCATTTCAGCTCCATCGTCAGTAATTAAGATAGTATCACTGTGTCTAAAACCAGCAAAATCTCGAATGTAAATTCCCGGTTCAACAGTAAAGACCATTCCAGGTTGCATAATATCATCTGAACCTATATCTAAAAATGGTCTCTCATGACCTTCTAATCCTATAGCATGACCAGTATGGTGTTGAACATATTCCCAAACACCTTCGTCTTTGAAAACCTTGCGTGCTGCTTTATCAACATCAGCATTCTTAACATTAGGACCAAAAGCTTCTATTGCTGCAGTTTGAGCTTTCAACATTATATTGAAAAATTTAGTTTGTTTATCAGAAGGTTCACCAAGGAACATAGTTCGTTCTAATTCACTAAGATATCCACCAACATTAGAACTTGCACCTGTAACTAGAGTATCACCCATTTTAAAGAAATTATTACCAGTAGTCGCATGAGGAATAGCTGAACCAGCTCCTATCTGTCCACGATAACCTGCTGAAGCATTACGAGGTCCACCCAAGGGTCTAAACTTAGGTCCAAGAGCTTTAAGCATAGCTCTTGTTGCTTCCGCTGCAACTTCATTAACAACTTCGATCTCATTTGCTCCAGCGTAAGTATATTCTTGAAGCAATTGATGAGCTAAATTCCCCCATTTGCAACTTTCTTTTATTAGCTCAATTTCCTCCTCATCTTTTATTACTCGCATATCCATTATCAATTGACTAAGAACAGTTAATTTTGCGTTTGGTATGATTTCAGTTAGGTTTGGACCAATATATCCCCAATAATTTGGAGCACCAGGAGAGTCAGCTGCAAGTGCTTTATCATGAAGCTTTCTTTCTTCTAGACCTTTCGCAAAATGCTTCATTGGATGAATTTCATCTGGATATTCAAAATAACTAAAAACATCAGGAACGAGAGGTACTTTTTCTTTAACATGATTAACCTCTAATTCAGGCACAAATAATGTCATATCACCATCTGTTGGTAGAATTAAAGCAATCGGTCTCTCAGTCGGTATATGCTGAAAACCAGTGAGATAGAAAATACTTCTAGTATTAAAGAATATCATTCCATGTAGATTTTCTTTGTGTAGAACAGTTCGAATTTTCTCAATTCTCTTATTATACATTTTTTCAGATATTTCTAATAAAACCAATTAATCAACCACCAATGTGTTGTTCTACATTTTACTTGTGTTTATAGCAAAAAAGAGTTTCTAAGAGCTAATTCTAGCTGACATCAACTACAGATGATATTCTTTTGAAAGTTTCATTTAGAAAATTACTATCTTCTATTATCAATTGAATTGCATTTTCTTCACAGATATCAATACATCGACCACACCCACGACAAAGATCTTCATTGATGGTTGCCTTTCCCTCATGTAACTTGATAGCTTCAACAAAACAATGATTACTTGTACAATCCCCGCATCCAATACATTCATCCGTCACTTGTATTTTTATACCAGGTATTTTAGATATCTTTCGACTTATCTTTACATCAAGATCTGGTAACATTTTCCATAGGCAACAGCATTCACAACAATTACAAATTGTTAATAATTTATCACCTGGTTCTACATCTAACCATTGAGCATCAAGTTTATTTCTACCAATTAAATGGATTAATCCTTCATCAGAGCATTTCTTGATATGTTGTTTAGCTTCTTCTTTACTTACCAAACGACCATAAGCTGGATTTATTTTTAAAACAGCTTCACCCATAAATAAGCACCCTAATTTGCTTGAATAGTTAGTGCAGTTATTAGATTCACGACATAAACAGAAATTCATCACCCAATGGTATTTTGCTTTATCAATAAAATCATTAATTATTGTTGAAGGTAATGCTATATCATCTTGTAAAGCTACTTTTTTATTAACATTTATTTGATGAACCGTCTTTAATTTATCATTAATTACTTTATCTTTTGGTAAGTAGATAACCTCATCTCCTTCGAACAATAGATTATCTACTAAGTATCTCATACCAGGAATTCGTGTTAACTTTGCCAGAAAAAACCTTCCAGGGAATGTCTTTTTTAATATTTCAATGAACCATTGTGGTCTAGCCATGTTTTTTTCCCTTTATATAGAACAATTCTTTCTTAAAGTAGTTTATCTTTCGGTTTAGACGAAAAAATTATAAAGAAATTTTCTTCAATAAATTTAGGTCATTCTTATGGCAAAAATTAACTTTCCGAATTAACCTTTCCGGTTATTTCTTTATGGTTAGTGGAAAGTATAATCATTTTTCATTCCATTGAAATGACACTTTTTTCATTCCATTTTTATGGAGGTTTAATACATTGAAAATAGGTGAATGTGTTCCGAAAAGATTCCCTTACGGAAAATGAAACAGCAAAAGTACGAAAGCTTATCAGTAAAGAAACAGATTTCTGGAACTGGTATCTTTGGATACTTCAAGAAGCAAGAATAATTGACACCAGTTATAGTGTAAAAGGAAGTTTTGTATGGCTTGATTGGGGCTATAGACTCTTTGAAAAATTATACTCTTTTGCAAAAACAGCTTATAGAGAGTCAGGTCATTTACAAATGCAATTTCCTACTTTAATAAAAGAAGATACCTTTCTTAAAGAAACTGATTTCATTCGTAATTTCGAGAATGATGTTTTCTGGGTAGATCGTGAAGGTCATAAATCCCTAGCTATTGGTGAACGTTTAGCTCTTCGTCCTACCTCAGAACTTATCATTTATCCAATGTTTGCCAAATGGATTAAAAGTTGGCGTGATCTTCCACTTAAGGTTTTTCAAAATGTTAGTATCTTTCGGTGTGAAACGAATGAAACTAGACCATTGATCAGAAATCGTGAAACTATAGGTTTTATAGAAGGGCATTCTGCTTTTCAAACGAAAAAAGAAGCATTAGCATTCCTAAAAATCGTCTGGCAATCCTATCAATCATTATTTGAAAAATTAGGCATCCCAATAATAATGGTTGATGTCCCAATTTGGGATCGTTTCGCAGGTTCCACAAAAACTGTGGATGGTTATGTTATTCTTCCAGGAGGTAAATCAATGGAATTATTTACCACAGCGTATTTGGGTACAACATTTAGTGAAATCTTTAGATTACAATTTATGGATAAAAATAAAGCTATACGCAAAGTACATTTATTGTGCTATGGTCCCTCTATAGATAGAATTTTAGCTTCTCTTATTGCTATTTATGGTGATGATCACGGTCTATGTTTGCTACCTGAAATTACTCCAATAGAAATAATGATCGTTCCAATATTCAATCAGAACAATAAAAATGAAATCTTAGATTATGCCTATAAAATCAAATCACAATTAACAAAGCTACATTTCTCAATAGAAATTAATGACGACGAAAACTCTTCCCCTGGAACAAAATTCTATGAAACAGAAAAATTTGGTTATCCTTTACGTGTCGAGCTAGGTATAAAAGAATTACAAAATCAAACCTTAACAGTAACCCGAAGAGATACATTAGAGAAAATGAACTTCAATCTTCATGATACAAACTTGAAAGATTTACTAAGAAATATCCTTTCACAAATTTCATTAGCTCTTAAAAAACAAGCCTTATCTGTATTTAACAATAATATCTTAAATTCAACTGAATATAAATCGCTCTCAAGCTTCCTAAGTAATAGAACCCTATCAAAAGATAAAATGTATCTTATAGGTTGGTGTGGAAATCTAGATTGTTGTCAAAAGATAGAAGAAGAAACAAATTTCACTCTTTTAGGATACAAATTTAATGAAAGTAAACAATGTAAATGTTTGAATTGTAATAAAGAAGGTAAAATAGCTGTTTTAGCAAAACGTTATTAATTATTGTAAAATTTCAAAAGCATTTTCTGCTTTTGTTTTTTTCTATTAAGAATAAAAAATGGCAAGAAATAATCTGCCATAAATTTTATAACTATTTACCAAGTAATTTATCTTCTTGAAATTTATCAGCTTGTTCTATTTCTTCTGCTGTCAACATACCATTTTTTCTTGTTTGTTTATGGATTTGTTTTATAAAAGAATTATAGAGACCATACCATATGACTGCCATAAATGCTGGAATGAAATTAATGAACCACGATGTTATTAGTATTGTATTTGGATTATATTCACCACTAAATAAATAACCTTCGTTTTGATAGCTATTTAGAAAGATCGTTCTAAATGCTCCTCTTATTTTAAATTGCACAGTTCCAGTAATCGTACCCATTTGTAATCCTACAATAAACCCAGCAATTAAACTGAACAAGAATATCCTGATTACATTGACATTTTTATTTTTCTTATCCCTAAAGATACGATTTGTCATTATAGCACCAATAACTATTGCTAAGATTATAGGTACCCAAGCTATGAGGAAGTAAAAGCCACCACCTTTATTTTCATTTAATAATGGGACATATTGGTGGAAGTATTGAAAGTTGGTGTTAAAAGCAAAATCACCAATTGGTTGTGGAAATCCTGAACCTGTTAGCATTGAAATAAAAATGCCTAAAACATAAACAATCATAGGAGCAAATAACCAAGAAGCACTTGTTAGAAAATTGCCGTAATCAATTCTTTGTAAGTAATAAACATTATCAAAATCAAGAGGATCTGTAGGAACTTTTCCAGCATTTAATCCATAGCTAATAAACAACTGACTGAAGTATGTTGGAGCTCCAAAGATAGCCTCAAAGGACCAACCAATTCGTACGATATTTAATACGATCATCATAAATAATGAGAAAACATAATAAAGTAATAACCAAATACCAGTTGGACCAATATAATCTATAAATCGCTTGATTTCTTGATTCTTCATTTGTTTCCACATGACATTAATTCGAGTTTCTTGTATTTCTAAAGTTTCTTCTTTGGACATTCCAGGTTTACCTTCCTCTAAACTAATATCCTTATTAGTGCTCATAGTTTGGAGATAGTATTTTATGCTTTTAATATTTTCTCTTGTCTCGATATATTAATCTTTTAAATACTTTTTTTATCAATCTATTAAAATCTTAGAAATTCATTTTTATTGTAGACTTTATAAAGAATTTATTATAGAATAATATCTCATTTAAACGAGAAAGTATTAAATATCAACCTATCAACTAAATTTGGGATAAAGATGAGTAAAATAAAACCTTCTCTAGAAATGCCTATTTTAAATATCGAAGAAGTTTACAAAATCTATCAAAGTGAAAAAACTGAAACTGCTGCTCTCAGAGGAGTTTCTCTGTCAATCTATCCGGGTGAAAAAGTAGCATTAATTGGACCATCTGGAGCAGGTAAAACAACACTTGTTAATATTGCTGCTGGACTTCTTCAACCAACTTCTGGTAAGATTTTTTGGTCTGGTATCTCTCGAGATATTTCTCGTCTTTCGCAAGAACAAATAGTTCGTGAACGAAGACGTTTTGCAGGTTTGGTTTTTCAAGAAACAAAATTAATTCCTCATTTAAATGTTAGTCAAAATGTTAAGTTAGGTGGTCATTTGGCTGGTATGGATGCTCATGAAATAGCTGAACGAGCAGCCATGCTAATAAACCTTGTTGGCTTAGGTGATCGGGTTAAACATCGTCCAAGTATGCTCTCTGGTGGTGAACGTCAAAGAGTTGCTTTAGCAGCTTCTTTAATTACTAATCCTAAGTTAATAATAGCTGACGAAGTTACTGCATCCCTTGATCCATTGACTGGTGAACAGATTTTGGATGTTCTTGATGATATTAATCGTGAATTGAATGTTGCTTTATTAATAGCAACTCATGCACAACAAGTAGCTTCACGAGCTGAACGCATCATTGAAATAAAAGATGGTGTAATTTTAGCTACTCATGGGAGTAGTATTCGTTTACGTAATTTAGCTGAAACAAGACGATTAGCTGTTGACAATCAGCGAAGGCTTTCAATCCCAGAAGATATGATGGTTGTTCTTGGAAATCCCAGGAGCTTTACAGCTAAAATTATTGGCCAACAAATACATCTAAGTATCCCTGAAGATGAATTATATGAAGTTGAAAAGATTTTCACATGTTCCGTTTGTGGATCTTTAGTTGAAAAAGGCACACGTGTTTGTAAAAATTGTGGAATGGTTGTAACTTAAATCATTCTTCTCTTATCTTTTGTTCCTTAGATTTATATATTTAATAAGATAGCATTTTCAACTAGAGGTAACCTATAAATACTACCAATTAGTAGACTAATAATAACTTTGATAAAATATAATGAGATATATTAAATCAAGTATAATCTAGAACTTATCCAAGTTCTAAAGTTTGGAGTTGGAAAATAAATGTCCGATGTACAAGCTGTTGAAAAAATTGATGATGTAACCGCTAAAAGAGTAGTTAAAGAAGGAAATATTTTCGGTAATTTCTTTAGAGGCCTCTCTAGAAATAGAATCTTAGTTTACAGTTTTAGAAGAGTTCTTACAATTATACCATTATTCATTGGTATTTCCGTCATTACTTTTGCTTTAATGTATATGATTGGTGATCCCATTGCGTACCTTATTCAAGCGAATCCCCACATCACTATTGAAGACCTTGATAGAATTCGTGATACTTTAGGTTTAAGTAGACCTCCAATACAACAATATTTCATTTGGTTATTAGGTTTTGTACGATTTGATTTAGGATTAACTTTCTTTAGTAGAGCACCTGTTCTTCAAGAAATAGGAAAATATTTGACTGAAACGTTGAAACTACAAATAACTCAATTTTTGATTTCATTAGTTATCTCAATACTCTTAGGTGTACTTGCAGCTAAATTCCAAAATACTTGGATAGATTCAGGTGTAAGCGCATTAGCATTACTGGGATTATCAATGCCCATTTTCGTATTTGGTAACTTGCTTATATTTATCTTCGCTGGAAGAGGCTTAGCATGGTTCCCAGCAGGGAAAGCCCATAGTACAGCAGTATTACCTGTTGATTGGGGTGCTCTGTGGGATGGTCGGCTGGGAGTGTTTTTAGGAACATTCTTCACTTATACTGGCGATACCATATGGTATATGGTTCTACCTGTTGCAACTCTTGTTTTCGCAAGTTTAGCATTGTTTACTCGATTAGTTAGAGGTTCAATGTTAGAAATTCTACGACAAGATTATATTTTATCAGCTAGAGCAAATGGTCTTTCAGAAAGAGCAGTTTTAATAGGACATGGTTTAAGGAATGCTCTATTACCAGTAGTTACGTTTATTGGTCTGTTTGTTGGAGGAGTACTTGCAGGGGCACCAATTACTGAAACGGTCTTTTCGTATCCAGGTTTGGGTTCAAAATTCGTTGAATATGTACTCAAATTGGATCATCCGTTAATTATGGGTATAAGTATGATAATTACACTGATGATTCTGATAGCAAATCTGCTGACAGACATAGCCTATGTTTGGGTAGATCCGCGGATTGATTTGTAATATTGGAGGAATTAAATTATGGCTACAGCAACTGATACAAAAGAAAAGAAAAGTACAGCTGACCTGCTTCGTGTAGGTGACACGGTACCAGTAGAAAAATCTCCCTCACATTGGTCTATAGTTTGGAAACGATTCCAGAAAAACAAATTAGCTATTTATGGCTTTTTTGTTATTCTAGTTGTTACGGTTATTGCTATCTTAGCTCCTGTTTTCTCACCTGATTACCCAACATCATTGGACCCATTGTTCGATAAATATGGCGGTGGCGGTGCTGATGAACGACCTAGCTTGAAATATCCTATTGGTACAGATACCTTAGGCAGAGATCTTTTATCAAGAGTAATTTGGGGTACCAAGATTAGTCTAATAGTAGGTATTGTTGCTGCTTCCTTGTCAACAATCATTGGAGTAGTTCTTGGCGCACTTGCTGGTTTTTATCGTGGCTTAACTGAAGAAATCATTATGCGTGTGACTGATATGTTTCTAGCAGTACCATTTTTATTGATTGCTATTGTTGCTGTATCCTTCTTACGTTCTGGTAGAATTGAATTTCTCCAAAATATTAATCACTCAACAATTATGATCCTGGTTTTAGGATTGTTTGGTTGGGCTGGTTTGTGTCGGTTGGTCACAGCAGAAGTTAAACGTGTGATGACACTGGAATATGTTCAAGCAGCTATCTGTTTAGGTGCAAGCGATTGGAGAATAATCACTAAACACGTTTTACCAAATATTTTAGCATCAATTATAGTCATTACAACCTTAGGCATTGGTGGAAATATACTCGGTGAAGCGGGATTAACTTATCTTGGATTTGGTGATCCTCAAACAGTATCATGGGGTAGAATCGTTAATGATGGTGTTAGAAACCTACAAAATAATCCAGAACAAGTCTTTATTGCTGGTTTTGGTATTTTCTTCCTGGTTCTAGCATTTAATATTGTTGGCGATGCATTACGAGATGCTATGGATCCCAGACTTAAAGATTAGGTAAATAATTTCCAAAATACGAATTGGTTTTAAACCAATTCAAAACTTTTTTTCTTCTAATTAATTTCTCATTTTTTATTACAAATCCCCATATCTAGTAGGAATTTACTGAGAATACAAATAAAAAAATAAAGGAGAAAAAAGAATTAATAAAAATAAAATTAAATTTCAGGATTCTTTCTTCTTAATTTTATTTTTATGACTACCAATAACATCTTCTGCAAGTGCACTTATTTCTACTTCTTCCCAAAAGTGACATGCTACAAAACGACCTGGCAATTTTTCTTCTACTTCAGGTCTATCTACTTTGCATCTATCTTTTGCGTATTTGCATCTTGGGTGGAATCTACATCCAGTTGGGGGATTTATTAATTGAGGAACACTACCGGGAATTGTTGCTAATCTTCCTTTTTCCACATCTAATGAAGGGATGCTTTCCAATAAAGCAATAGTATAAGGATGCATTGGTTTTGTAAAAATATTATATGTAGCTGCGACTTCAGCGATTCTTCCTCCATAAAAAATATGGACCCTATCTGTTAATTCAGCTACAACACCAAGATTGTGTGTAATTAACATAAGTGCTAAATTATACTTTCCTTTCATTTCTTTAATGATTTCTAATACTTGTGCTTGAATTGTTACATCTAAAGCTGTTGTTGGTTCATCCGCTATTAGCAGTGAAGGTCGTAAAGCTAATGCTCTTGCAATTAGGATTCTCTGTCTCATACCACCACTAAATTTATGGGGATATTCATCAATACGATTTTCAGCTTCTGATATCCCTACAGCAGTTAAAGCTTCTATAGCAATTTCGTTTGCTTCTTCTAATGAAACATCACGATGCATAGCGATTACTTCATTCATTTGATCAGAAATTTTTAATACTGGATTTAGTGAAGTCATAGGATCTTGAAATATCATGGCTATCTCTTTACCACGTACCTTCCTCATTTCAGCTTCGGTCATTTGAACAAGATCTTGTCCTTTATATAAAACTTGACCGCTCATAATTTGACCATTAGATGCTAATATCCTTAGAATCGAATAAGCCGTTTGTGTCTTACCACATCCGGATTCACCAACAACTCCAACTGATTCTTTTGGATAAACAGTTAAGTTAATACCATCTAACGCTTGAACTACACCTGATTCTGTAAAAAAGTGAGTAACCAGATCTTTAACTTCCAGTAGAGGTTCCACCATCAAATTCACCGATTTACTATTAATTGGAATTATCATTCCTTTTTATTAAGTCTTTTTAGTAGATTCAATATTCCTACTATTTTTGAATTTATTCATTATTAGATAGATAAAAAATCAAAAAATATAATCAAAAACCTTTCGTTAATCTGAAAAATAAGAGAAATAAAAGGGATAAATCCCTTTATTGTTTGATGAAATCAATTTCTGGATAATGACATTTAACAAAATGCCCTGATTCAATTTCAATAATTGGTGGGTCTTCTTTTGCACATTTATTACCATCAGCTTTATAACATCTCGGATGGAATCTGCACCCACTAGGTATATTGATTGGTGAAGGAGGTTCGCCAGGTAAAACAATTCTACTCATTTTTCTTCTTGGATCTGGTCTTGGTATAGCAGACATTAATGCTACAGAATAGGGATGAGCTGTCTTGCTGAAGATTTGTTTATTGGATCCATATTCTACAATTGTACCCAAATACATTACCGCTACCCTATCACTAACATGCTTAATAACCGATAAATCATGTGCAACAAAGATATAAGTTAAATTGAATTGTTCTTGAAGATCTTGCATAAGATTAAGAATTTGTGCTTGAACGGAAACATCTAAAGCTGATACAGGTTCATCAGCTACAACAAGCTCAGGATTAACTGATAAAGATCGAGCAATACCAATGCGTTGTCTTTGTCCACCTGAGAATTCATGTGGATATCTTAAGGCATGATATCTTTCTAAACCAACTCTATTTAATAAATCATAAACAATTTCTTCTCGCTGTTTTCTAGTCATTCTTGCTTCATGAATTTGAAGACCTTCTCCAATAATATCCATAATTAACATTCGGGGATTCAATGAACTATATGGATCTTGAAATATCATTTGAACATTTCTTTTGAAGAACATTTCATCTTCTCTGGTATCAAAAGCATAAATATCTTGACCTTTATATAATACTTGACCTGTGGTTGGTGATTCAAGTTTTACAATAACTTTACCTGTAGTTGTTTTTCCGCATCCACTTTCACCTACAAGTCCAAGTGTTTCGCCTTTATAAACTTCTAAATTAACACCATCAACAGCTTTTATATTTGCAACTTGTTTACTTCCAATAAAGCCTTGCTCTTTTATTGGAAACCATTTTCTAAGGTCTCGTAATTCTAGAATTAAATTTCCTTTTTTAGATTCAGCTGCCATTTATTATTCACGCTCATTGAGATTAGCCGAATATATCGAACATTAAATTGTTCTTTTAACGGTTAATTTTTATTATTCTATATGAATATTTCCTTGAATATTTACTAATTTACATTCAAAGTTTTTATTTTCATTCTTACTACAATAATTATCTACCTAATAAAATCCTTCCTATAATCTGAAAAGTCCCTAAAAAAGAACTTTTAGCATGTTATTATCTTTATAAGAATTAATTCTTATTTATTCCAGAAGAACCTCTACTTTTTTAATCGCTTTTTTCTATAATAAAATAAATAATTACCCAAGAACTAGTGTTTGAGTAAATATTATACATAAAATTGCTGATTTGCTATAAAATTCAAATTAGAGGATTTAATTCCATAGTTGCAAATAATCACATAGATACTTTGCAAGTATAAAATAACTTTCAAAAACTGAAGGATTGTTCCAATGTCAAAAACTATCTTAAAATGTGAAGATGTTTACAAGTATTATGATTTACGTTCGGGAAAACTCGAGGTTTTAAAAGGAGTTAGTTTTGAATTACATGAAGGTGAACTCTTAGCTATTGTAGGTATATCAGGTAGTGGGAAAACAACTCTTCTTAATTTACTCTTTGGGATTGACACTCTGAGTCAAGGTAAGATTTCCATAGATGATAAAGATATATCAACAATGTCTCGAGAAGAATTTAGACTTTATCGACAAAAGAATTTAGGAATGATCTTTCAAGAATTCTATCTTATCCCTAGTATGTCTGCTATAGAAAATGTAATGACTCCATTAGTTTTAGCTGGAAAGTCAGAACAATTAGCTTTAACAAAAGCTTACAGACTTCTAGAATTGGTCGAAATGAGACCTATGGCGAATAAGTTACCAGATCAACTATCAAATGGTCAAAAGCAAAGAATAGCTATAGCACGTGCAATGGCTAATAATCCTAAAATACTGATATGTGATGAACCTACGAAAGCTCTTGATACTGTATTAGGTGATGAGATTATGGGATTGATTACTAATCTTATTGAAAAAGAAAAAATAGCTGTTGTAATGACAACTCATGACCCTGAAATTGCCGCTCGTGCAGATAAAGTACTGATAATAAGAAATGGTATATTAGTTGAAGAGAAAATTAAAGATAAAAAATCTTTTGATTTTCGTGTTGCTACTGAAATCTATAAAGATACACAAATAGCTGAAACATTACCAAATAATGCTAAGAAACAAAATAATCACGTGGAAAAAACAGAAGCAAAAATCAACTCCAAAAGCAGATCTAAAAAATCAACTGAAAAATCAGCAGACTAATTTACATCTTGGTGGAAATTATGAGTAAAAACTCACTAAAAACAGGTTATTTAATTTCATTAGCTTTCAAAAATATCATGAATCACAAAAGACATATGTTCATAATTATTTTTGGATTTACAATATCAGTTTCTATTTTACTTTCTGTAAATATTTGGTCAAATTCATCAGAAAATTTAGCTATTAATGATTTTCTAGAATCACAAGATTTCCAAGCATACATTTACTCTCCTCAAAGACCTGAAGATGTTCGAGAAATTGAGAATGATTTTAAAGATAACCCTCTAGTTAATTTCTATACTACTGCATATACTTCTTATGCATTGTTTAATACCGAAGATAAAAGTGAAGAATATCGTTGTCTGCCTGAAAATTCACAACAGAATAGCACAAATCCAGTTTCAATAACAAATGCTTTTGTTACTAATCAATCTACATTAGATAGAATTAGTTTTATGTTTAATTTTGAGGGTAATTTCACTGTCGAGAATAATGGTATTCTTTTAAGTCTCTATCAATTGCAAGAATTATCAGTAATTTATGGTCGAGACCTTACAATTGGTGATAGAATTAATGTTTCTATAGCTAAAGAATTGCCAAATCCCGCTTATGGACAAGATATGATATCATCCTTCGAAGGAACTTATTTTGATGAATCTTATATAATAAGAGGAGTATATACTATCTCAGAAGGAGTTTCAGTACTCCAATCAGCTGTTCCTATAGAATGGTTGTCGGATTCAATTATTTTTGATATTAACTTATTAAGTCAAGCTGATATGAACTCAATGGATCATAATGATATCCCTTACATCTTATTTATAAAATTTGATAAAGATGAAATAACAAAAGATGGATTAGATAAAGTTCTTGACAAGATGCATTTGTTTTCAGAACAAATTAAAAAAGATTATCCCTCAGTATATATTTTCACCTTTGATAGTCCTTTAATTTCCTTAATGAGTGCTTATACTCGTGCAAATGTGTCAATTGCATTTATGATCCCTGTTATTATGATAAGTATCATTTTAACTATCTTTACAATAAATGTCGTTATTAAATCTCGCGAAGGAGAAGTAGCCTTATTGAGAGATAGAGGAGCTGATACTTTCCAAATAATTCTATTATTTATTATTGAATTTATTATAGTTGCACTTATTGGAACAATTCTAGGTATAGCATTATCATTTCCATTTGCTGCAATGATTCCTTCCTTTAGCTCTAGTGGTTTTTCAATGGCCACTTTTAGTAATTTTATAAGTCATCCTACAATTAATTATTGGTTTCTTATTCTTATTCCATTAGTTTTAACTTTCGGTATCATGGGTTATGCTTCAGTAAAAATTTTCTGGGAAATTTCATTAAGACATAAAAATGCTGAGCATGATAGAAGTGCTCGTAGAAAAATAGAACGAAATCTAGTTATAGGTATAACCATTGGTTTAATGTTTGTTACTCTTATAGCATCAATATTTTCTTTAATAGATACCATTGAAAAAATAACTGATACACAAAATTATAGTATATCTGGTACAACTTCTGCTGGTTATACCTTTGTTTTATTCTGTTTATTACTGATTTTTATATGTCAAGGATTTAGTTTATTATTAAACAATAAAATACAGGGCAATTTGAAAGGATTCTTTAAGAGAATTGTCTTCACTGATGCATTTTTCTTAAATAATAATTTTAAAAGGAAAGATAAGAAATTAAACACAATGACATTTTCACTATTATTAGTTTCTTCTGTTATTGTGTTTACTTTAATCTCTATGAATTCTGTAATGACCAATCAGCAAATAGAAACTGATTTTAAAAATGGCGCTGATTTACGTATTTCTACTTATCCACTAAATCATAATTTTAAATCAAATATTAGTCAAATAGAAGGCGTAAATGAAGTTCTCCCTATTTTCAAAACTAAAGGAAGTATAGCCTATAATGATTATCTTGTATATGGGGTTGATCCGATAATCTATTCACGGGTTGGTGACTGGGATGATAGTTGTTTTCCTGCTGGTTATTCATTTGTTAATTTACAAGAATTAGATGAAACTTCCAATGGTGTGATTATTAGTTTACCACTAGCAATACGTTTGAATTTAACTGTAGGAGATAATTTGCCTGTAAGTAATTTGCCGGGAGGAGTATTTAATAGAATTTTCTCAATTGTTGGGATAATTAATTCAGCTCCTGGTCTAGGGTTAGCAGATGGGGCAAATATTGAAATGCTTCAACCTAAATCAGGTTTCATATTAGTAAATGATAATTATATGCAAACAGAATTGGATATTAATACTTGTCAATTGTTTTTAGCCAGTATTTTACCAGGAGAAAACTTAGTGGAAATTGAATCTCAAATAGAAGGACTATTACCAAATATTCAAGTTAATCCAGCATTAATAAATGAACGATTTATAGGAGCGTTTATCGAATCTTATATACCAAATGTAATGATTTTCTTTTACATTATGTTGGGAACTATTTTGTTGATAATAATCATTTTATTAGTAATGTTTACAGAATTTACTTTAAAACAAAGATCACAAGAATTTGCAATTAAGATGTCTATGGGTGCATCTAGACAAATGATAAGCAAATTACTTTTAGTGGAAATTTCTATAATAGTCTTAAGTGCTTGTATTTCTGGAATTTTATTGGGAATCGGATTCACATATGCAACCTTCCAGCTAATTACTCCTTTACTTACTTCTCATAATATTATACCATTTAGTGTGACAATTCCTATAATTCAACTGATAATTTTCCCAATAATAATCACTTTAGTAGCCTTAATTGGTGTTTTACCATCAATATTAAGACATGGAAGAGAAAAAATAATCACTACTTTAAGAAGTTAATCTGAATTCAAAGGAAAAGATATTATCTTTTCTTTAAAACAAGAAAGATGTGTGAACAAAAGTAAAAAAAAAGGCAAAAAAATAAGCTGTAATACCAAAAAAAAGGCTTTATCCCTTTATAAGCATATATTCATTCTATCGCCAAAAACTTTTAAATAGGTATGTGCTTAAAATAATTCGTACTCTATCTTTTTAGAAGAGGTACAGTACCTATTCATTGTGGAAGGTAAAAAAACTTGATCAAGAAGGATTTAAGAAGAATGGTTCTTCCGTTAGCTCTTATGATTTGTTTAAGTGTATTGCCCTTTATGGCTACACCAACACAAGCAGTTAACCCGATACCTTTCTTTACAATCAGTATCTTGGCGCCCAATACTAATGATGCAAGAAATCAATGGTCTACTTTAATGGTAGAACAATTGCCTAAAATTGGTATTGGTATTGACGTATTTGACCACACCGGTTGGGCTCAAATTACTCCTAGAACTTGGAGTTATCCAGGACCTTATCCAATTCCTACATACGCAGAAGGTGGATTCGATATTTTCTTCGTTGGTTGGTCTTGGGGTCTAGACTGGGATCCAACAGGTCTCTTTGACAGTCCATCTATTACACCAAATGGTGATAACTTCTATCAATATGTTAGTCAAGACATGGACTGGGCTATAAGCAATTACACAAGTTCATTCGTTCTTCAAGACAGAATTGACTGGTGTCAAGAAATCCAAGCTTTATTGTATGAGGACTTGCCTCAAACAACAATCATCTACCCATTATCTCTCTATCCACACGCAACCGACTTTGAAGGTTGGGATGGACTCTTATGGGCTTCAAGCTATCAAAATATGGAAAACTGGAGTGTTGGTACTCAAACCGAATTCCATTACGCATGTCCAGCAGACTTTGTAGATTTCCATCCATATACTTACGAATCCGTTTATGATGCTCAATGGATTGAACAAATCTATGATGGTATGTATGAACGTGATGCTCTCAATAATAGAGCCTACAGTCCAAGGATTGCTGATTCAATAAGCAGTGCTGATGGTTTAACCTATAACATAGAATTAGATCCATTAGCAGTATTTGCTGATGATCACCCATTAACCGCCTATGACGTTGAATTCTCTTACAACCTTTTGATCTCTGAAGATTTTGCTAATCCATCCTTAGCTTACTGGCAACTCTATCTAGATGCTTCTTCAGTAAATGTTATAGATGATAATAGTTTGACTATAACATTCTTAAGAGAATATGTCTTCCAAGACGGCAACTTAGCTGTTGATATCTTACCCGAACATATTTGGAGTCCAATTGCTGAAGATGCTATGGAAGCACAAGCTATTAATTGGGCTACCACTGATCCCAACAAGCTTATGGGTTCTGGTCCATACTACTTAGAAGAATATGATGGTACCAACGGTGTCATTCACTTAACTCTCAATACCTACTTTAGCGGCTGGACTGGTATCACACCAAACTTTGATGACATTTACTTAGAATTCTATTCTAACAAAGAAGGTGCCCTTTCTGACTTAGCTGCAGGAACAATTGATATGGTTGATGCTCAATTCGTACCACAAATTTCAGAAGTTCCAGCTGGCTCTACTTACACTCTAGTAGAAGATCCAGGAACACAAGAATTAGCTTTCAACTGCTTACATCCATACCTCGGTACTGGTGAATTATGTCCAATAAGCAGCCCAGAATCAGGTAAGAACATCAGAAAAGCTATCTCCACCATGATTCCAAGAACTACCATCGTAGAAGAAATCATGAATGGTCTTGCTGTAGAAGGTAGTACTGGTTGTCCAAATGTTGCTATCGGATACGATGACACAATTGGATTCTATCCATACAGTATTGATTTAGCTCAACAATATATGGAAGCTGCAGGTTTTGTTTATGTTTTTCCAACATCAACTACCGGCTTAGGTCTATATGTTGTAATTGGTATTCTTGCCCTCGCTGGTGCAAGCCAAGTCTTCTTCTTGAAGAGAAGAAAATAAGCCATTTGGCTTTTTTCTTTTTCTTTTTTTTTTCTTATCTTTTCTCATCTTTCTAGTACTTACCTTTGAAGATACCTAAATTCTCTCCCACAAGAGATTATTTGATAATTTTCAATTCTTTTCCTCTTTTCTAATATTTAGCAAAATCCTTTAAAGGTGTAATTCTTATTTTATTTCAAGACCACGAAAATATATAAAAAAGGCAAGATTCATTTGTAAGCATTAGTTTACAATCTTGTGAAATAAGAAAGTCGTAGAAAAGATGTGAATTACAGATGATTGGTTCTAAAACTACCCATACAAGTTTATTCCTAAGTTTCTTGGTGGTAACTTTGGCTTGTTCCCCCCTTCTTATGGTTAATGGGGAATTAGTTCTTTTACATTATGAAAATTTTGTTATCGAACCTTCTCAACCACCTTTAATAGCTGAAGCACAATTTGATCTTAATGTTTATAATGAATATATTTTAGGTATTCCCGAAACCGATGCTATTGGTTTTAGATCAGATTCAAGATCTTATCGATTAGAAATTTGGTCCACTGCTCGGGTTGAAATTTATATCCTTGACTCAAGTGGTTTTGCAAGTGATTATAGAGAATTTCTTGATAATTATGTAGGAGATGCTCCTACAACATATTCCTATTTCTGGATTTGTGATGGTTACTTTGTTTTCGAATTTTATAATGCTGTAATTAGTCCCAAATTGATTCTATTTTCAGATGGAGTTGATGCAACAGGTAAATACCTTTGGACTGAAGGATCAGCCACAATTGAATACAATCCTTATTATCAGAGGATTGTTGGTGGTGATCGTACAACTAATGACACTATTCACATCTTCAATCTTAATGCGTCTGTTTGTACTTTTATTTTAGATGATGAAGCATATGCTTCTTATCTAATTCATCCAAATGTACGTCCAAGTACTTTGGGTGCTACTGTTTCTATAATTGATTCAACAGAAATCTCGTTTAGTTACAATGCAGAAGCAAATACTAATTATCATCTGATAATATGGCATGAGGAATTCCATTCCAGTGTTAATGGATCTCTCGTATATACCTATGATTATGTTAGAGGTACTTTTGAGCATTATTGGTCTTTATTCCTAGTAATCCTTTTACTAATATTGACAGCTGTCTTTATTGCATTCCGCAAACATACACTACCACCAACTGTATGGGTAATGAATAAAGCGAAATTTTACATATTAACAAAACCTTGGAAAACAGTAAAGAGCTATTTCGGTGAAATACGGGGAGAATCGCGTGAAATTATTGACCGGATGAAAGGTCTTTCCGAAGCGGATGTTGCAACTGAAGATGAAATTTCTATCCATAAACGTAAATTGGTAGCAGGATTATCATTAATAATACCTTTTAGTATTCATAGATTCTATGTTGGAAAATATGGTTCAGCGATCGTATCCATATTGGTTCAATTATTAACAATACTGTTCATTTACTCTGGAATTGATTATATCAAGATCTACATCCAAACCCTCCTAGAATTAGGTTCTAACGAAGCAGAAGGTTTAGGTGTGGGAATAATCTTTCTAGCACTTGGAGTAATTACTTTATTCTTTTATATCATAGATATCATAGCAACTTTCGCAGGTGTATTTAAAGATAAAAATAAAAAATTAATCTTAAACTGGTAATTTACCAGTTTTTCTCATTTTTTTCCTATTTAGAATTTTGATAATGTTTTTGTATTCAGAGTATTAATTTATTTAAGAGCTGTTTAATTTGGAAAGTAAAAATCATATGGAATCATCAAAATCTCAAGCTGAGAATCAAGAAAAAGATAAAGATGATTTTGATGATTTTCTAGAAGAAGATACTCTTGAAGTGGATGAGGAAGTTATTCCATACGATTCTATGAAAGTAAAATTAAATTGGTCACGTGTTATTTTTGTAGGGATTATTTTATCTATTTTTACGACTGGGTTAACTTTACTAGCAATGTGGATCATAATAAGTAGAAACGATAATCGTGCGATCTATCTGCTTACAGAAATTATTCTTTTAATTGAATGTGGTATATTCTTTACCTTTGGTGGTTGTGTAGGCACGTTTAAACAATCTTTTACACTTAATCGTCTTAGATTTCGTAAAAACAAGGATAAAAAAATTACTGGTGCTGATACAAAATTGGCTATCGGTAGTTCTTATACATATGTGTTTGCAGGAATTATTCTTGGTTTATTCTCATTAATAGCTCACTTTATTATTGCTAGCATTCCTTCTGAAGCTTTCCTTTAATATAAGACTAATAATAAACTATTAGTAATAAAAAATGAATAAATAATAAAAAAGGTTAGGTTAGATCTTATCTTTGAGAGAAGATTTAGAATCAATTAGAAAAAGCCCCCCACAAAATCAACAGGGAGAAAATGAAGGCAAACCTGAATTACTCAATTTACCAGCATACCGTCTCTCTACACTTGAATATAAAAATCAAACCTTTGATGATATTTTAAGAAATCAACGAACAACAATTCGTCAAGATTATACTGTTTATCGATTTAATTTTTCATCATGTTGTCAAGCTATTTCTATTATAATAGGTTTTTTTATGCTCATTAATCTAATTTTATACTTTGCTAATAGTTTTGGTCCAAATTCATTAAATGGGTACACATACATTTTATCTTGGATAATGTTTGGCGAAAGTGGTTTTTTGTTTATACTTTCAGGAATAACTGTCCATCATCGAGAATTAGTTGTTAAAAAAAGGTTAATGCGAAGTAAATATAATCCAAAAGCAGATAATCTAAAATTTGCTTTTGCTCATTCTTTCACTTATTTTATTTCAGCTCTTTGTATAGCTTCACTTTCATCTTTTATTTATTATCTATTTTAAAAAAATAGGAAAAGGATAATTTAGTAAATAATTTATTATCCTTTATTTCAGGTTTATTCAGCTAAGATATTTAGAATTACAATCTCATTATTCAGAACTATCTTTTCTCCATCAAGAGGTTTAGTATCTAATTTCACTAATTTTGCTGTTAATGTTTCTGATGTAATGTAGTTTTGATAAGTACTTATTACTATAGCAGATTTATCTTCAGCAAAATATTGTACCTGTATCTTATCATCAACTTGTAGAGCTAATTTCTTTCTTATTTCTTGTATGTATCTTACTAAATCTCTAGCTAATCCTTCTGATATTAGTTCTTCCGTTAAAGAAATATTCAGTGCAACAGCGAAATTTGTGTTTACAGCAATTGAATGAGAACCAATTGGTTGTGCTTCAAGTAGTATATCATGATATAATTTAAGTTTCAAAGGTTGTTTAAATGACTCTAAATTAAGAATAATTTCTTTATCATGCTGATAATATGCTTCGAGTATTTCTAAATGAGAAAGTTCCTTTAATTTCTTCTCCACAAGTCGTATGTTACCTTTTAATTTAGGTCCTAGTATTGGATAATTTGGTTTTATTGTGAATCTTAGAAATTTCTCTGGTTTTTGAACAATCTTAACTTTTTTGACATTTAATTCAGCTAGTAATTCATTTTTGAATTCCTTTATTACTTCTTGTTGTATTGGTTCTTTACACCAAACAAGTAATTCAGCTAATGGTTGTCGTAATCGTATATTTGAGCTACTTCTTGCAGATCTTCCTAACTTAACTATTTCAAGTAGATTATCCATTTTTTCATTTAATTGTTTGTTAATTAAAGAGCTCTTTGCTTTTGGATAATCACATAAATGAACACTTATTGATTTCTTTATCTTAGTATATGTTAACATTTGATATAGACATTCACTGAAAAACGGTGTTATTGGAGCTAGAAGTTTTACTAATGTTAATAATGCTTCATAGAGTGTTATATAACCACAAGTTTTTTCTTCACTCTTTTCACTCTTCCAAAACCTTCGTCGACTTCGTCGTATATACCAAGTTGAAAGTCGATCAACAAATTGTTCTATTGCAGTAGTTGCTTTTTGGAAATCTGTATGATCCAAGTTCTTACGAACTTCTTTTACAAGCTCTTGTAAAGCTGATAACAACCATTTATCGAGCAAAGATTTATTTTTCAATTCCTCTATTTTAATTTGACTTGGATCAAAATCATCTAGGTTAGCGAAAGTTGCAAAGAATGAATAGATGTTCCATATTGTCAAGAAGAATGGTTTTAGTTCACTTTCTAAATTATAACCAAAGTTCATTACTTGTGTTAAGGATTGTTTAGCAAATGACCAACGTATTATATCTGCACCCATTTTTGTTACAGCTTCACTAAACCAGATGGTATTTCCCCAGCTTCTATGCATTGGTTTTCCATCTTTATCATGCACTTTTTCATGGACTATAACTTTCTTATATGGTGCGTTGCCTGTTAATGTAACACCCATGAATAATTGAGAATAAAACCACAATCGGATTTGTTCTCGCATTTCACATACAGCATCAGCGGGGAACCATTTTTCCCAATACGATCTATCTTCTAGATATTTTAAGGTGGAAAATGGTACTATACCTGCATCTAACCAGCAATCACCAACTTCGGTAACTTTTTTAACTACTTTACCACATTTAGGACAATTTATTTTAACGTTATCTATCCATGGACGATGTAATTCTTTTACAGAGGATAGTCCATCAATTGCTTTCTCAAACAATTCTTCTTTTGAGCCAAGAACAGTTAATTCACCACAAGATTTACACTCAAAAAATGGTAATGGAAGTCCCCAATATCGTTTTCTCGAGATACACCAATTACCCATATTATTAAGCCAATCAAGCATACGTTTTTCATAGAACTGAGGTGTCCATTCAACTTTTTTAGTTACTTCCTTGAGAAGAGGTCGTATTTCTTCACAATCTATAAACCATTCTTCAACTAATCTGAAGACCAGTTCCTCATGACAACGCCAGCAAGTAGGATATCTATGAGTGAATTTTTCTGATTTGTAAAGAAGATTTTTCTCAATTAATATTTGTTTAACTTTTTCAGATACTTTAGCTACTTCTAATCCGTTAAATTCATCATACCTACTTGTAAATATCCCATATTCATCTATTGGTGATAGTATCTTTAAGTTTTGATTTTTGCTTAATTCATAATCTTCTGCACCACAACCAGGAGCTATATGAACAAATCCTGTACCTTCATCACCTGAGACATCAAGCCAATCTACTACTTTATGATTGACATCTTTTTGAGCAGTAAGATAATTGAAAGGTGATTCTATCATTTTACCTACTAATTCTTTACCTTGAAATTTATCTACAAGCTGATAATCATCAGTTAAGATTGAAAGCCTAGATTTTGCTAGATAATAGAATTCATCATTTTGTTTCACTTTGCAATAAGTCATAGTTGGATTTACAGCTACCGCAGTATTCGCTGTTAATGTCCAGGGAGTGGTTGTCCAAACTAAGAGAAATTCTTTCTGAAATTCTTCTGTTGTCTTGATTGGAAATTTAACATAAATTGCTGTATGTTTCATTTCTTTATAGGAGTCATGTTGTTCATGTTGTGAAAGAGAGGTTCCACATCGAACGCACCAGGGCATTGGGAAGTTTCCTTTAACTATCCAGCCTTTTTCATGACAAGTTTTCAAGAAATACCAAATGTATGAGATGTTAGTATCTGTATGAGTAAAATATGAATGATCCCAGTCCATCCATTGACCTAATCTTTGTGATTCAGATGTTATTAATTTGGAATAGGTGTCTAATCTTTCTTTACATTTATTAGAGAATTTTTCTAAACCAAATTCTTCTATAGCTCGTTTGGAATTTAATCCTAAAGCTTTTTCTACTTCTACCTCTATCCAAAGACCTTGGCAATCAAAACCATTTTGAAATCTTTGTTGGTATCCTTTCATAGCCCAATAGCGTTGTATAAGGTCTTTTAGTGAACGACCCCAAACATGATGTAGTCCCATAGGATTGTTAGCAGTTATAGGTCCATCTATAAAAGAGTAATTCTTATTTAAAGTGCTATTCAGCTTGAGTCTTTCTTGAAAAACATTGTTTGTTTTCCAGAAAGCTAATACTTCATCTTCAAGTTTGAGCATATCTAATTTTGCTTCAACTTCTGGATAGAGCACCTTTTTAGGCATATCAGTGAGTAATGCTAATTTTTTTTCAGTTTCAAATAAAACGATTCCTCATTTAAATTAATCTCCTAAAATCGTTAGAATATTGAGTATAGTTTAAACTAGGTGAATACAAGAGTAGAAAGTTATGTCCGGGATATAATTTCATGATCCCTCATTTTGTCACCATTAAACTAGTACTTGTTTAAAAACAATCTAATAAGCTTATAAGAATTTCTAAAAGACATTAAAATGAACTTCAAAATCCATTTTTAGTTAAAAAAAGTTCCATATTATAGAAACCTTTTATAAACCATTTATAAAGGTTCATTTATAAAGACTCATTTATAAAGCATTAGTAGTTTATAAAGAACTTGAAATCAAATCTTTAATCAGGAGAACAATGACATATGGTTAAGATAGATTATGAAATCCAAAACTGTGTAGCATCTGGAAGTGTAGAAACTTCTAGAATTGACCTTTACGCTTTAGCTGACCGATTAAATGAAAAACCGGAATATTTTGTTTCCTATGAACCAGAAAAATTCCCTGGTTTAGTACTTAAAATACCAAATCCTAAAGTTAGTTCATTGATTTTTGCTTCTGGTAAAATGGTTATTACTGGAGCTAAAAGTGCTGAAATGCTTCATGTTGCAGCTGAAGAAATTGTTAAGGTTCTAAAAGCTGCTGGTGCAAAGATCACTGGAAAACCACAAGTAACAGTTCAGAACATCGTAGCTTCTGGTAATATTAATGCTATAATCAATCTAGAATTAGCTTCGATTATGTTGGAAGGATCAATGTATGAACCTGAACAATTCCCAGGATTGATTTATCGTATTAGAGAACCAAAAACTGTTTTATTATTATTCCAAAGTGGTGCTTTTGTTTGTACCGGAGCAAAGAAGGAAGAATTCGTTAGTGAATCAACACGAAAAACTTATGAAATTTTAAAAGAAGTTGGTGCTTTAGAGGAAGAATTCTAAAAGATTCTTTTCCTCACATTTGTTTTCTTTTATTTTCAAATTTTTATTACTCATTTTTTAATTTAAAAAATATAAGAGTTGGACTAAGATTATTTCTTTCGTCCAAATTTCTTTTGTTTTTTCTCTTTCTTTTTGTCTACTTTTTCAGTTGCTTTATTTTCAACTACTTTCGTTGGCTTTTTTTTTAAAATATAATCATCGTATGCTTTGAATAAGAAATTAAAACCACCTGTTTCTTCTCCTTCATTTATAGTGATTGTTTGAGGAGCTTCTCTAAATTCTTTATCAATTAAGTCCGATTTAATTGCACCATAGAATTTTTCTTTTGGTCGAGCATTTTTTCCAATCCAGGTATAAATCATCATAGCTTCTTCACCCATTAAACCAGCTACAACAAAAACATCAGTGGAGTCTAAGGAATCTTTAGAAAACTTTTCATCAAAATATTCTATTTCATCACCAACTTGCTTTACACGAATCATTCTATAAAATGGCTTAAAAGAAGTGTCTATATGAATTAAGATTGATGGAGTATCTCCTTCAACAACTTTGAATTCTGGACCTAAAGCGTTTAGTAGTTCTTTTTCTTCTTCGCCTTCATTACAAGAATCAACCGTTGGTTTTCCTCTCTTTTCAGTATCTAATTGTTGTGCAGTTAGTGCTGCAATAAATTTCTCATCAACTTGTGCTCCTTTACCAAGCCAGATCCATATTTTATTGCCCAAATCTATAACATATGCATCACCAGTTTTGAAGATAGGTTTAGAAATTGGAACAAATTCACCCTTACGAATATGATAAATCATTAAATCTTGAACCATGATTTTTCACCAAAAAGGTTACTCTATAAAAATGATATTTCTTTCTGCTAAAAAACTTTGAGTTATGATTCCTTCCAAAAAAATTTAAGAATCATCATAGTGATTGAAGATTATTACTATTTGTTAAATTAGATTATTGGTGAGAATATGAATCAAAAATTAAAGTCTATAAGATTAACCTCAACTTTTAGCTTGATTATTCTTGTTCTTATGCCTATGGTTATGACTTCAGTTATTGGTTATATAGAAAATTCTGAAGATAAATATTCAATTAAAGAAGATTTTCCAAAAGTTCATAGAGGTTTTCTTTTTACCAATGGTGATTTGGGTGGATTAGCTGAGACTGATACTTATCACATGAAATTAAAAGCAGGTAAAGAATATTATTTTCGAGCTTTAGCAGATTATCAATATGGTTTAAGTATTTCATTAAGTATAGTGTGTAATGATATAATAGATGGTAAATTGGAATTTGGATCTTGGGATAATGGCGACCCAAAAAGCATGAGAAAAATCATCTTTACATTTACTCCAAGTAGTGAAAATTATACACTATTAATAATTAAAGCTGATTTTTTCAATGTTGAAGACTTCAAGTATGAAATATATGTCAATCTTGCAGGATTTGCAGGTTATTGGTGGATGTTACTTTGTGGCTTTTTTGTCTTAGTGATTGTACTACTAATAACCGTTTCTATGGCAAGAAAATCTAAAAAGAGCAAAAGGAAGAAATCAAAATCGAAGAAAAGACGATAGAAAAAATTGATATTTGTTCTTTTAATTTCTTTTCTTTTTCTTTCCCTAAATTTTTATAAAATACTTTAATAACGAATACTAAAAATTGTAAATATAAATAAATGAATATTAAAGGGTGTTAAATAATGAATATCAAGCTAACAACTCCGAGTAGACTGCATTTTGGTTTAATTGATTTAAATGGAGAGCTTGGTAGGATCAATGGTAGTTTTGGTGTTGCCTTAGAAAATCCTCATTGGATAATAGAAGGATATAAAAATAAGAAAATAAATCAAGAAATTCCTTTGGAAATTGAATATTTTAATGAAATTGATAAAATTAAAGCAAAATTTCAAGATCATTTTGATTGTGATTCTTCTAAAATTAATTTCCAAATAAAAGAAAAAATACCTCCTCATATTGGCTTAGGTTCTAAAACGCAATTCTCTTTAGCTATTGCAGCAATTCTGATGAAATATCATAATTTATCTCTAACAACAAACGAGCTTGCAATGTTAATTCAAAGAGGAGGAACTAGTGGAATAGGAGTAGCAGCATTTGATGCTGGAGGAATAATTTTAGATGGTGGGCATAGTTTTGGTCCAGATAAAGAAACAAAAGAATTTTTACCATCAAGTATATCAAAAGCATCACCTCCACCAGTAATTTTTAGAAATTATCCACCAGACAATTGGCGATTCGTAGTAATTACTCCTGCCAAAATACAAGGATCATTTGGATTGGAAGAAGTTAATCTTTTTCAAACTGAATGCCCAATTCCTTCAGGACAAGTTGAAAAAATTTCGCGGTTAATTTTAATGAAGATTTTACCTGCTCTTGTTGAAAAAGACATTAAGACATTTGGTGAAGGGATATCAGATATGCAATTGCAATTCAACCGATTTGGTTTTGAAAAATATTCAAATACAATTGTAGAGGAACTATTAGATTACATGCAAAAATTGAAAGAAATTTATGGTTTTGGAATAAGTTCATTTGGTCCAACTATTTATGCTTTAACAAATTCAGAGATAGAAGCTAATAAAATAATTACTGAAATAAAAGATAATTTTTCAAAAGATAGTTTTATTTATCTTGCAAATTCAAAAGTTAATTCATCGGGAGTAAAAATTGATTTAACTCATTAATGTAAAAAGAAATATTTTACTGGTTAGCTAACCAGCAAAAATTTTTATTATAACAATTAGGTGACACCTAATTTATTTTTGGACATCTTTTCAATAGCCCCACCAATTTGAGGTGCTAATTGTTCATAGAAATATTGATAGCCAAAAACTACTGCTCCAAGCTCTGACTTGAAAGTCACTATATCTGCTTCAACTGGCAAATCATTTTCACTATAGACATTTCCTTCAGGATCTATAGAGAATGTAACTTCATTTAGATTAAAGTTTGCTAAAAGAAGATTTGCATGAACAACTGATACTAGTTCTTCGGGTATTTCATTTGCCATAATTATCTGACAGAAAAGTTGCATCCATTCTGGAGCTACAACAATACGGACATTAAATGTACGTTCATCAATTTTATATGGTAGCATTATTTCAGAGCCACTTTGTGAAACAAAATAGTTTAAATTGAGTTCGTCTAACCAGCTCTTTACTTTTTCAACAGTCTCAAGTACATCGGTCATAATAACCTAAACTCCTAACATACTATCTGATTCATAATTCTAATACAACAAAAACTTTTCCAATATAGTAAAAATAAACAGCTATTTTTTATCGGAAAATATTAAAGGGGACATGTTTTAAGATAGAAAGTTATAAATAATGATTAATTTAGAAAGTTTAAATATAGAGGAATTTTTAAACTATAAGGATGATGTTAATGAAAGTCATTGATAGGTTTAGAGGAGTTCTTTATTAAATGAAAGAAGGGTCCATTAAAATAACCGAAAAATGTCCTTTGTGTGGTAGTAAAACAGTTAAAATAATTTATCATACTGAGGCGGGTATTGTTATTCTATCTGAATATAATTGTCAAATTTGTGGTACCTTTGTGCGAATGAATTTTCTTATTTCTGATGAAAAATAATTCAAATAATTATTAACCAAATTCCTATTACTGTTAAAATCGTACCAATGATTAATAATATCGAAATTCTCTCTTTTAAAAAGATGATTGATAATGGGGCAGCAATTAGTGGTGCTGCTGCTGTAATAGCTGCGGTAGTAGATGCATCAGAGTATGATAAAGCAAAAACATATAGAAGTCCACCAATAGTATTGCCAATTATTCCTGCTATTAAAACAATTATTGCTCCTTTCCAACTAAAAATGCTTTTTTGTTTCCCTCGATTACTTACAGAGAAAATTAATATTGCTAGAGGAGCTACGGAAATGATTCTGAATGCATTAGCAGAAATTCCTGGAACTTCTACTTCTAAACCTCTATCCATTAAAATAGTACCAAAAGTCCAGCATATCTGAGTAGTAAATGCTCCCAGAATTCCAAGGATAATAAGATGTCTCTTTTTTTTAATTAATCCTCTTGAATTATTCCTTCTATCCATTTTTTCGATATCTGTAAGTAGAGAAGTTGATTGCAAGTTATTTGTTTGATAAAGAAAAAGATTTCCTAATTTATCTTCTGTTGAACTCGAGACAATATAGACTCCAAGAATTACAAGTAAAACCCCTTGAATTCGAAATTTTCCATAGAATTCATACCCTAAGATAATTCCTACAATATAAGTTAAAAGTGGATAACTAGAAGCAATTGGATAGGCTCGAGATAATCCTATCAATTGTTGACTGAAGTAAAAAATAACATCACCAATAACTATTCCAAGAAGAGTTCCTAATACTAAGAAGAGTGAAGTTTTGAAATTCATTGTAAAAGTAGTTTTTAGCATACCCATTGAGAGTATTAATATGAAATAAAAGAGAGCTGAAAAAGTCAATCTAATAGCATTTATTGCCATGGGTTTAATTTTCCCACTTTGGGATTTAATTAAAACATTGCTTAAACCAAAGCAAATTGCCCCTGCAATTGCTGCTAATTCACCATAAAAGTCACTTAAAGGCATATTTGTATCAAACTCTAATGTTTAGTTTCTTGTAATGTATTTAGTATTAGATTATAATCAGTTATTTTGAAAGCTGGTTTTTAAGAAGATCATAAGTATCTTCTAATGCTTGAGAAATTATTCGAGTATCACCCAATATGGGCATGAAATTTGTATCTCCAGACCATCTTGGAACAATATGAATGTGAATATGAGTTTTTAATCCTGCACCAGATACTTTGCCCAGATTCATACCAATATTAAAACCTTCAGGATTAATAGCTCTTTTCAATAATTCTACAGCTTCAATTGTTAAACCCCAAAGTTCATCACTTGTTTCTTTTGGTATATCAGAGATATCAGCTGTATGCATAAGAGGTGCAACCATTAAATGACCTGAAATATATGGAAATTTATTAATTAAAATTATAGCCTTTTTTCCTCTGTATAAAATTAAATTTTCACGATCTTTTTCTGGTTTATCCTTTATTATATCACATATAAAACAGCTATTTTCTTTTGGTTGCTTGATATATTCAAGTCTCCAAGGAGCCCATATTTTTTTCAATTTTAACAACTCACTTTTTACATTTCTGTAAATACAACTTCCTAATAATACTTTGTTTACTGATTTTAAATTATTCTATTCTGGTTCATAGGGAATTACTTTACTTAAAATTAAATATGTTATAACAGGAAGCCCAACTAATATAATCGATAATAATAGAAATATTATTCGAAGTAAAGATGAATCCATTCCCCAGAACGCAGCTAATCCACCCAATACTCCAGCTAGCATATAATCTTCTCTCGAACGAAATAATATTCTTGAATCACTTTTTGTTTTTTCATTTTTAAAAGATTGATTCAACTCTTCTTCTTCTTTTTCATTATCTTCATTTTCTATAATTGACATAGTTAATCATTCTATTTTTTGATTTTTATCTTGGTTAGTTGTATTAAGTATTGATTTAAATGTGCCTGGAAAATCTTCTAATCTTTCAAGATAAGTAAGAATTATTTGTGGAAAGAAATTTGCTTCAACAAATCTTATACCCATTCGTTCTGTCCAAGCTTTAATTCCTGAATCTGCTGAAACGACACCTGCCCCCAATTCTTTCGCAAGAATAAGTGTATCAATGTCAGGCAATGAATCGAGAACTCCACGTCTCATTTTTTGCCGATATTTATCTTCAAAAGTTTTGGTAATAGTATTTTCAATCTCACTTTCCGATTGAGAATTACCTTCAAAAATATTTTTCTCACATGATTTTATAGTTTCCTTAATAGCTCGACGAACAATAATCATTCCTTGATCCAGTCTTTCTCTAACATCGCTTACATATTCATAAATAACTTGCGATGAAAGTAATACCGAATAACGATCAGGTGCTTTTCTAACAACCCAAGCCTCCACTTGATCAATATCCCGTAAAGTACATTTATTTTCTAGCAAAAATTCTTTCAATTCATTAAAAGTACTTGGAGGCATATAACAAGAAATGTTTAAACGCAATCTACCAATGCTAATCAATTCAGCTAATCTATTTACTACATCCTTAATTTTACCGCCAAATTGCTCAGCTAATTTTGAATCTGAAAAAGCTGTTGTATCTAACACGAATCTTTGTCTGGGAAATGACATTGAGCGAACTCCTAATTTCAGAATTACTTCTAAGTTAGAATCAATTTTTTTACTTAAAATGATTTGTGGTTAAAGCTAATTAACCTTTTATTTTATAAATTAATGATACTAAGCATATAGTATGGTTGAAATATAAAATTTCAGTGGTAGTTGTTAAATGTTGAATAATGAACAAATTAATCTTGTTAAACCTAAATACAAAATTGGAATAGTTTCATTTACAGATCCCCGAAGTGAAGTCCAACTTGTAAATAAAAGAGAGGAATTTATCAAATTACAACATGAATCATTAGTAAGAAAATTGACTGATGAAGGATTCATTGTTATTGACCCTATTACAAAAATTTTAAACCAAACAACTGACCGAAAATTATTTGGTATCAATACTCGTACTGAAATTAATCAAGCACTCAAAATTTTTCTTAAAGAGAAAATTAGCTCTTTACTTATAGGTTGTTTTGCTTGGAATGAACCAAATTTGCCAATTGAATTGACTGAAAAATTAAATTGTCCCGTTGCTTTAATAACAACAGATAATCCAGATTGGCCTGGGATAACAGCTTTAACATCAACGGGAGCTTCCTTCTGGGATGCTGCTAAAAATAAGTATATGATAAAACATCAAAGATTTATTTTCTCCCCTGAAACTAATTTCAATCACCTTATTGCTTGGGTAAGAGCAACATGTGCAATAAATCATTTAAAAAATGGTAAATTACTTTTATGGGGTGGAAGTCCCGCTTTACATATGATCCATTTAAATGACGATATTTTAAATCTTGAGGATTGGCTTGGAAGTAGGATTATCATTGAAAATCAGAATGTACTGATTAAAAGATCAGAGCTAATTTTAACCAAACAAATTGATAGGATTGAACGTTTCTTATCTTGGTTAAAGAATAATGGTTGCATAATTGAATATGATAATAAAATGATAACAAAAAAATCACTTTCAAAACAAATAGCTCTTTATTTTGCTTCAAAAGATCTAATTAATGAACGTCTAGTAAAAAAAGAGCGAATTGTTGGTATATCTGTTAAATGTCAACCTGAAATTAGCATTGATTATGGTGTTACTGCTTGTCTTTTACCAGCATTCCTTCCCTTTTCACTAGATAATGAAGGTAATAAACCACTTTTACCAACGGTTTGTGAGGGTGATATTAAAGGGTTGATTACATCGATATTACTTTACGGCTTGAATCCTTCTGTTCCTCCACTTTTTGGTGATTTAAAAGTTATGAGTAAAACCTATTTTGTTATTGCTAATTGTGGAGCATCAAGTATCTTCTATGGTGCTAATTCGATAATTCCAGAAGAGACTTTACCGAAGTGTTCCTTAAAACCACAATGTCAAGGGGAATCAGGTGCAGCTTTGGGGTATCATACTCCCGCAACTAAAAAAGATGTT
Source organism: Bathyarchaeia archaeon (assembly GCA_035528035.1). Lineage (GTDB taxonomy): Archaea > Asgardarchaeota > Heimdallarchaeia > JABLTI01 > JABLTI01 > JABLTI01. Next base: position 360,380 of record DATKZI010000014.1, on the reverse strand, counting down.
ACTTATGCAAGATTAATAAAAATTGATGGTAAATATTCTCTTCAATATGGCTTAGGTAAAATTATCGATTTAAAACAAACACAAAGTAATACTTGGGGAGAGTCATGGCCTCATACAGCTGTTGAACTTAAGGTTCCAGGTGAATTATTGTTGAAAGCTCTTGGTACAAACCATTTATCTCTTATCTTAGGCGATTATCATCAAGAAATTAATTTTATGGCGCAATTATTAGATATACCTATCGTTCGATTAGATGATGAAAAATCCATTTTGAAATTTATAAGAAATATTTGAAATAAAATAAAAAAAATTAAGTTACGGGAAGGTAAAAATCATGGGAAGAGAATTTTATTATCTCTTTTCCCAAAGTTCTTCTCGTAATAAATCACGAATAGCTATTCGAATAATTTCACTTCGATTAGCATATTGTTTCTTTCGTACTAATTCATCTAGACCTTCTAGAAAACCATCGGGTACATGTACTGTTAATAGTCTCATCAAATTTCTATTCACCTCGGCACGATACGACAGGCGCTCTCTGTCAAATTATTCCCCACACCATCCTCATAATGAGTGGAATAACATATATCGGTAGATATTCCTCTACGATATATCTATTTAAAAAGAAGTAATTCTCGCTTACTACCCCAGTATTACCCTTGTATATATGTAGGTAATACTTGATAATTCATTTGAATGGTAATTTTGATTTTTTTTATTGTAATTCTTGTAATTTTTTGATCATTTTATCTTTAAAATCATTCCACATATCAATTATGTCACGGTTTTCTTCTTCAAAATCATGATAATGAAATTCAGCTGATATATTTCTAATTCTCTCATGTAATTGTTTGTTAAAAACTATAATAGCTTTCAAAATTCTATCTCTATGTTCTAGTCCCTCTTCTTTTATTCCTGATGTATATATTTCCTCTATTTTATCAACTGAATCACTAATGTTTTGTCGTGAATCTTCAAAGAAACTAATTAATTCATTCCTCCGTTCTACAAGAAGTTGGTCTTGATCCTGTTTCAGATCAACGTCAGGAATAGTAATTTGTTTTGATAGTAAGGATTTTACACTCATACTTTCATATTTTGCTTCTTCATGTTCAGGTTGTAGCTCTAATATTTCTTCATAAGTAAATAAAGCTAAATCAAATTTTCTTTGAATTCTTAATGTCCGAGCTTTATTCAAAAGAGCTTTTAACGAAGTCGGGTCAATTATCAATGCTTTATTATAGCATTTTATTGCTTCTTCATATCTACCTAATTTTCTCAAAGCAATTCCTTTATGATTCCATAGTAAATTATTTTCAGAGTCAATTGCTAAAGCTTGCTCAAAAAAACCTAATGCTTTTTCATCTTTATTTTGTTGAAGAGCTTCTAATCCATTTTCTAATAATTTTTTTGCTGTTTCAGACTCAGTCATAATTCAACCTCATAAATTGTAATATTTAATTAAGACAATAGAATATTATTATAAAAAATGTTTTAAAAATTTCTGATAAAAATATATATTTTTAACTTTTATTTAAAGCTAAATCAACCCAAACAGCTTCTAATTCACTTTCTATTAAGTTTGACATCGAATCAAAGGCAACAGAAATTTTTGATGAAAAACCTTCTTTATCATTTGACCCTTTAGCAAAAGCTCTGCCTGCCATAAAGTAATTTGTGGTGCTTATTCGCTTGATCATCCATGCTTCTAGCTCTGATTCATCATTTTCAAAATCATCCAATTCAAAATCATTTGTTTTTCCTTCAGCTAACCAATTCATTTCTAGAGGTATTTTTGATATTGTATCAAGGAACTGTTTCATAATAATAGGATTAATAGGACGTCTCCAAACTTGAATAATGCCATGATTTATGCTTGATAAAAATAACAAATCAAAATTTATTGATGAATCAGTGATAATAAACTCTATTTCTTTTGAGATAGATTTCAGGATACCTAATGGAAAATATTCAGTTTCAATTAAATTAATTATTTCCTTTGTTATTGATCTACGTATAGAATCAATAGATAAATTCAGTAGCATTAATTCATCATGATAAATATCGATTATTTCCTTTAGAGCCATTCTAGCAAAAGGTTCATTATCAAATAAATCTTGGAAAACAGCATAAGTTAAATGATCTCGAGTTATTAATGAAAATCTGTGTTCCCCTAAATCGGCCCCTTTAAATTCAATTGATTCTTCACCCAAGCATTTTGCAAAAGCACTAAGCGCTGAGATAAAACCAGTTAATAAATCTGTTTCAAGTGCCACTATACCATCATCATATAGAACTTGTCCAACAGTTGTCCGTTGATCAATGACGATTAATTTATGAATCACTTGAAATTCACCAACTTTTTTTTACTTATATTATTTTTTTTATTATATTTAATGCTTAATGTAAGGTTTTGATACTTTTAGTTACAAAGCCAACTAACTGAGTATTGGCATTAAACTAGACTATTAAGATTTAACTAATTAGGCATTTCGTTTGCGGTAAAAATCGATAAATTAGTAAACATTTTAATCAGTTTGCTATTCAGATTCAATTAAATTAGCTAATTTCTCTTCTTCTAATAATTGTTCATTTCTTTCTATTTCAGTTTGTTTTTTCAAACGAAGACGATAGCTCATTTCAAATAATCCATATATTATACCTAATCCTAAGGCTGGAATAAGAGTAAGCATTAAAATTTTTTCAATTTTATTTCTGCGAATGTTATCTTTTGGATCATTAGGGTCTGTCCCTTCATTTATCTCTTCTCTATCGGTAAATCCATCGTTGTCAGAATCTGACAATAGTGGATTAGTATGAAAAATCATCACTTCGTCATAATCAGTGATAGTGTCATTATCGGTATCTATATTCAATGGATCAGTTAACCAAATTTTAACTTCTTCTCCGTCCAATAATCCATCAGAATCAGTATCGTTTAAATTTGGATTAGTATTATTTAAGTACTCCTCTATATTGATCAAATTATCATTATCATTGTCTAAGTAACTATCATCAAACATTGGATTCATATTATTATTGATTTCCCATAAATCGGGCATATTATCTGAGTCTGAATCTCCACTATTGGGATTTGTTCCATAAATAAAAAGTTCAATAAAATCTGATAAACCATCTGAATCCGAGTCAATTAAAATAGGACTAGTATTATAAACAAATACCTCATCTCCATCTGGTATTGAATCTCCATCTGTATCCAAAGCTAGAGGATTTGTGTTATAGATTAAAATTTCGTCTCCATCTAAAACAGTATCCCAATCTGTATCATTTAATGCAGGATTTGTATGGTAAATATTTACTTCTTCTCCATCTAAAATCATATCTTGATCACTATCCTGTTGAGCAGGATTTGTTCCAAATAATTGTTCATCATCATCTCCAAGTAAATCCGAATCTGAATCAAATTGTCTGGAAATTAGATGAATATATGAAAAAATACTTTGCTTATCATTAATTACAAAGAAAACGTTCTTAGTATTTTTATCATAAATCCCCTGGGGTTCGTGTTTGTATAATGGGTTGAGAAAAATAATTTCCCTTTCCGTCCAACTGCTAGTCAAATCAGTGGTTGTTACACAAACAAAATCATAGGAAGTATCTGGAAAACTATCACTTGGTATGTTATTAATATGCTGACAATAGACTAATGTATCATTCTCTGTAATGAAAAAATCATGAAAATTAATCATTTCATTAGAATATAATGTACCATTCAATGTCCAGCTACCATATTGTAGTTTTCTATATAAGACAGAATCTGCAACTAGATAAGCTCCATTAAAGTATTCTTTTAGATAAACCATTCTTAAAACGTTGTTAGAATCAATTGTTAACAATGGTCTAAATAATGGATAAATTGTTGATAATGTTATAGTTGTTTTATCTGACCAATCCTGACCTGATAATTTTGATCTATACTTTAAGTAATTTATTGGATAATTTTGGTCGTACTCGGTATATACTAAATGTATAGTTCCTTCTGTATCAATAACAAAACTTGGATTGTAAACAGCAATCAAATTAGTGTTAGAATGAATATTAACAGTAGTGAAAACGTCTTCATTTATCATTTTGTAACTGTAGTTGAGAATATTCTGATAATTTGCTGTTTGTTCTGCCCATATAATGTGTATTGTATCATCCTTATCAATTAAGACCTCATAATTATTAGCTTGAGCATAACCAGTTGGTTCATCAATTAAAAGAGGGTCACTCCAATTATTTTGCTTAGCATTTTTAGTTACATAAAAGAGTCCGTTATATCCTGACATTATATCATCTGCAATAAAGAAGCAATGAATATTATCGAATGAATCGACAAGTAAATTTGGACTGTTAGATGAAGTAAAATGTGTTCCAGATATAGCACCAGTTATTTGCCATGAACCATTTTGAGTTTTATATTCATAATAGACATGAGTGCTATAAGTTCCAACATATTCCCATATAAAATGAATTGTTTTTGATGAATCAATACCAATGCTCCCATGACCATTATTCCGAGTTGATTGAAAAACTAAAATATCATCAAATAAAAATTCTGTCTTATTAAATTTGATTGTTTCTAATGACTGAAAACTTGTATAAAACAAATGACCATAATTTATTGTAGAGTTATAATTATCGTTAACAAAAATTGGACAAAATGAATGATCATCATCTGTTATTTCTTGCTCTGATTGCCATAATAAACCTGCACCTAATCTTTTCCTATAAAAAATATCTGATTTTCCAGAAAATGTTACCTCATAAATAATGTAAATATCCTTAGTATTAGTATTTTCAACTATTCCAGCATAATATCCATCATTTAACTCATTAATTATTTCATTAGTTATGTAGATAGTTCCATTAACGAAAATTTCTAAATGATGTATTCTTTTTGGCCCGGATAATTCATTGCCTAATAAATGAAATCCCCCTGTTATACTACTAGGATAAATATCTAATTTCTCGAAATTTTTTGAATATTCATAGATAAATTTTGAATTTGACCAACTCTCTCCATAATTAGAGGAATTGCTAAAATACATTTTGAAAGTTGAAGATAAACTATCTAATTTTGTAAAAACTAACCCTAGCATATTTGATTGGGAAAATGATAATCCAACTTTAATAGGATTATTACTATCAAAAATTGATTTAATCTTCATCCATTTATTTAGTGTTAAATTATTAGAAATTAAAATTATTGTGCTATTTAATGAGCTACCACTTGTAGGTAATTCTCTTTTTATCCAAGCTATTTCAAGGATATTATTGGTTAATGTGGAAGTTAAGCTTGAGTATTCATAATTATATTCTCTTTTTAAAATAGTTGAATTGCTCCAAGATGATTGGTTAATATTTTTAAATAGATAATTTATTTGCCAAATAGATTCCTTTCTTGAAATATATGAAAGATGTAATGTATCGTTATTATCTACTAAAAGATTCAGATTCGAAATTGAAGTTTCACTATCAGTTCGACTAATAATACTAGGTAATGACCAACTATTTGTTGTATTATCTATTGAATGAAGATAATTCAGTTCATCGCCAAATTTACTTAAATGCTTAATAATGATTCCATGAAAAGTTCCATTTGAATCTTGAGTAAATGCATAATCACCTCGAAGTAGTTGAGGAGCAGTAATTTGGTTTGGTTGACCCCAAACATGATCATCTGAAATGAAATCACTAGGTTTTAAGTTTTGAATTAAGTTAGTTGGTTCTAAGATACTAGTCTTAAAAGAATCCATCTTGATTGAGCTTGTAGATTCTTTTGTAGAAAATTGTTGTATTGTGAAAATTGGAGCTAACATCACGATAGCTATAGCAATGATTTGGAACCTTCTCATTATTATGCTCATATTTCTAACACAATCACAATACTCTTTTTTTTATAATATAATGATTTTCACAAATCCAGATTATCTATGTAAATAACTTGATATATAGAAAAGAAATTTATTCATTTTTCTTTTCTTTATCTTCACTAGAAAAATATACTTTATCTACAGAACCATCAATTATTCTAATTCTATTCATTCTCCCCCAACGTTCTCTGGAAATGATTTCCTTATTTTCTAACTCAGTTAAATAATAAGATACTTTAGCTTTAGAGAAACCTGATTCTGAGGTTATCTTACTTTGAGTCGTAACACCATTTTGGTTTTTTATTATTCGTAAAATTTCTTTTTCTGGTGAAGAAAGTAAGGTTTCAACTATTTCTTTTCTCTCAGTATCAGTTCTAGATTTTAAAATGAAGAATACTGCTAATCCACCAAGTATTATTCCAATGATAAAAGTAGCTACTAAACCTAGCCAAAAACCTTTGCCGATAGGATCGATAGGTACATTTGATGTCTCATAGATACTAAATCGAATTATCCAAGATTGTGTTAAATCATTAATAATATTGTAAAAGTGCCACTCGAGTCTTCGACCATCTGCTGACTTGTAATCTGGTTCTGGATCTAAAGCTGATTGGTTAAAAAGTGTGTATTTAACTGGTAAAGTAAGAATTAATGAAAATTGTTCAATATTTTCATCATGAGTAATCGCCCATTGTAAAATTGAGCTTTGAACAATATCACTATTTTGAATGATTGCCTTTTCAAGTAGATAATCAATTGTAAAAGAATAATATTCGTTTTCTTGAATTGGATTTAGTAAAGTAACATTTACTAGATTTACATTTCCATTTATATTCCATTTATATTCTAGGATACCGAAAGCATCATAGACATTTATTGTAGAAATTCTACTTTCTACCAATATAGTCGTTAAATCAATTAAATGAATGATATAATTAACATCATCTTCACCTACATTTTGATAGGTAAAATGAGATGAAATACTAACATCTTTACCATTTGTATGTATGGTAAAATAGATATCATAAATTATTCTTGTAAGATTTGGATTATTAGTTTGAGAAGGATTGAATAAACTTGTTATTTTTTTGTCATCAGATTTGATATTCATTGTAGAAATATTTTTTTGATTAAGTAATGATTCATTCTGTGAACCAACTGAATTTACTTGAAAATTTATCTGTACAATTATAAGCAATAAGATTAAGAATATCAAATTATATCTTAAAACAAAGTTATTTCTTTTCATTTAATCTTCCTCACATATTTCTTGATAATAATTCGAGTACTAAAAGAAAGAACACTAAGACCGATTATGGTTAAAATGATATAATTTAATGTTATTGGTTCTGTATTAATGATATTAATCGAACAATCAAAACCAAGTACTATTTGTTTAATATCCTCAACATAAGGAATAGATATCCAAAAATCTGCAGGATTATTATCTTTTATTTGAACATTGAAATTAGCATAAACATTTGAAAAAACACCTATTTTATCCCCATTTGTTTTTATTAGATCAATTATTTGTCTGAATCTCATTTCAAACATATAAGAACCATAAAATAATTCTACAACAAACTCTTGAGTATTACTATCGGCATAAGGTCCTATTCGTTCATAATCATCAAGCTCAGAGGATTCAGCAATTATATTTAAAGCAAGACCCCTCATTTCTGAAGAATAGGTCCAATTATTAATGTTCATTTGAAGATAAGTATCCTTTAAGCCTGTAATTTCATAATTATTATATGTTTCATTCTCTGATGCAATAACTGCTGAAAAATCAAAAGAAGTATCTCTATCAAGGTGATCTCTGCTAAAATTAACATATGTTCTATCAGTTTCAGATAAACCATAGATATTCCATTGGATTTCATTTAAGGCATAACCTTTTCCTGAAAGATAATTCAAAGAATTAAGATAAATAGTAGGACTATCATATTCTGAAAGGTAATTCAATCTTAAATCTACATTATATAGATCATCAATTTCAAATATCATCTCAGGACCATTAGCTTTTGGAATAATTAAATTATAATAATGACCAGAAAAAATTTTGAAGTAATCCTCTTCCTCTATTAGATTTGCTTGAGACACAATTTGAGTTGTTTTCATGAATAAAGGTGAAATAAATAGAATTACCGTTAAAAGTACAAAAATAACTCTGTTGATTTTTCTCAATTAGCATCATCACATTCTAACTTTTTTCTCTCTCATATATTAAATCACATTTTTCTATGATTTAATAGTTAAAAAATGATTCGATAATTGTTCAGAATTGTCTGAACAGTTCGCGAACAGTGTTAAAAGAAAATTTAACTTAAGTTACACTATATATAATATAGATAAGATTCATTGAAGTTTTACCTTCTTGAGCTTATTGAACAGTGATCAAGTCAATAATTAAAAGTTCATTTAGATCACAGGGGGATTATATCGGGAAAAATCCCCCAACCTTCCCTATCATCTCTTCTGAAAAGATAGTAATTTTAGAGAATTTGGCTTTTTTTCTCTATAATTGAAAACGCTAAATCAGGTTAATCTTTATGAGAATATTCTTTTTGGAAAGTAAATATTCTATTAAATTGTTCAGAAAAACACTGAACAGTTCATATAACTGTTAAAAAGGATTACTTAATTATTTTGGTGTATAATATAATATGTCGATTAGGAACCCTTGCATGGTATAAATTATGGCTGATAAATACTATACAGGAAGGATCCAAATCCCTCTTGATTAAAATACCTCGGTCGGGGCTGATTACCCCGACCCCATTTCTAATATTTTTTCTAAATAAAACCTAATTAAATTAATTAGTTGTATTTTCTATAATTTCTTCTTCCTCTACCTCATCGGATATTTTAGCTTGATCAGGATCAGGTTCCAAGCCACGAGCAATTCGACTTGCTCGAAGTTCAGCAACTAATTCCTTATCTCTTTTTCTTTCGATTGTAGGATCAGCTAATGAAGAGAATGTTCTTCTAAATCGTGTGAGCGTAAAAGCTACCCCAATTTGTATCAATATAAATAATGCTGGAACAGCGAAATGTTCTATAATAGAAAATACGAAAGCTTGTGGAAAATTTTGATATTTTTCCACTAAGATGTAAATGATCAACGAAATAGGTATTGAGGTTATAGCATTTATAAAACTAACAGCAACAGCTTCCTTTTTATGAGCAACTAGATAAGAAACAAATAATCCCATAGTTGGAGCTAAAATAAAAATACCAAAATCATAAAATCCTGCTGGGTTTTCTTCAGTAATAAAAGCATAAGCTAATGTTAATAAACCTCCTAATTCAAGAACACTTATTACAATTGTTAAAATTATAAAGCGCTTTTTATTAGGAATAAATTTTAATTCACTCCAAGAAGGGCCTTTAACTTTATTTTCAGCTTCTTTTTCAGTCTCATCAATATTAATTTCTTCTTCAGTCTTCACAGGCTCATCAATGTCAGAGTGAATGTTTGGTTCTTCAGTCATAGTAATACACCAATGCTGTTCAATAACAATAAATAACCGTTGATTTTTATTTTAATTTCTACTATATAACTTATTTTAGATAAACCTTAATTAAGGTATTAGAAATAATTGCTAATATTCGATAAATGGGTGTTTTGATGAGTTTATTAAATAGTTTTTTGCTTCAATGGAAAATTAAAGGAATAATTTTTGATTTAGATGGAACTTTAATTGATACTTTAGATAAACACATTCAAGCATTTCAACTATTATTTGATGAAATAAATAAACCAATAACATATGAAAAAATAGCTGAGAATATGGGTAGAACACCCCGAGATACTTTACTTACATTAATACCAGAATTACAAAATGATAAGAATCAATTAGACTTTCTAGCAAAAAGAAAAGAAGAAATTCTTACAAATTTATTAAATCATATTCCGAAATTTCCAGGAGCTGAAAACCTTTTACAATACGTTAAAAAATTACCTTTAACTATTTGTTTAGCGTCATCAACTCCTATATATAATGTGATTAAAATGTTACAAGAAGCCTCTATTGAAAATTATTTTCAGGTGATTATTACTGGTGAGGATATTACTATAGGAAAACCTAATCCTGAAATTTTTTTGAAAGCTGCAAAAAAAGGGAAAATTCCCCCCAATCAGTGTTTAGTTATTGGTGATTCACCACATGATATTTTGGCTGCAAAAAAAGCTGGAATGAAGGTAATAGCCGTAACCACAGGAAAACATTCAGTTACCGAGGTAGAAAAAGAGAATCCTGATCTATTAATTTCCTCTTTAAAAGAATTATTAGCTATTAACTAAAGATTTTATAATTAATAATACAAGGTAAAAACAGTGAAAAATCTTATAAGGTAATGAGACGAGTATAAATAAAAATTAAGATTGGTGAAGAATGAATGGCAGGTAGTGTTTCAGTCGGCTGGCAAATCTTGGGCACAGTTTGTTGTGGCTTTGTTTTAGCTATTCCAATTATGCTAGGTTATTTGGTAGTCAAATCTATTATTAATAGCTCTGAAAAGAGAAAAGAAAAAATAGAAAAACAACAAACAGTTATCTAATTTTTTTCTATTATCTTCTATTTTCTCTATCTTATACCTCAAAAATTTCTCTCTAATTTTTTCAAATTTTATTCCTTTTCAAAAAAGGCACTAATTTTTGTTTGTTTATTTCTACGCTTTAAATCTGATTCTTCTATGAGACCGTCTTGATTTTTTCTGTTACCATCCTTTGAGACACGTTTGAAGATTTCATCAATTGGTTCAATTGTCAAAGCATTCTTTACTTCTAGCAAAGTCACTCGAACACCAAATCCTTCAGATGCTCTCAGAATTTCAGTAATATAATGTTCACGATCAATTTCATTTACATATTTTGGATGTTTAGCTCGATCGCTAATTAATCCTTTACCGGGAGTTACAACCCATGGAAATTTATCATATTCTTTCCAAGTATTCTCTGGATCAAGATTTTCTTTTTTTGCATAATCAAGAAAAGCTTGTATAGCTGGAGTTTTTGCTTTGTAATCTTTAGGAGCTTTTTTGATTGGTGAAAGTATCACTACTTTTGGCAATAAATCACTAATAGGCATCTGGAAAATTTTAATACCTAATTTGGTAAGATAATTTTTCGCTTTTATAAGTCCGGGATCTTCAGAAGGAATATTACCTGAAGCAGTAACAACAACAGGTTCTGTTAAGATTAATTCTAAGATTTTCTTTTGAGCATCACGAGAGAGTGTAGACCAGTCTGAACGAACAGCTTCAAATCCTGTTATATTTAGATTACCAGTTAGTATGCTATAATAGCTATACGCTTTTGCACGTTTAGGTTTGAAAATTAATTTATAAGCAATATCTTCCAGTGTTAATTCCATTGCTCCTGGAAATTTCGAATTTAAATGTTTAAGAATAGTATCAGTTAATTTCATTAATTTATTAGTATAATTTTCAATTTTTTTAGGTTCAGTTTCATTATAGATATTAGTAACTACCGAACTATCAAGAATTTTAATGAATGCCGAGTCAGTATCACCATAAATAATCTCAACTGGAGTGATTTTATCCGAAATCTCTATCAAGAGTTTTTCCATACGAAGAATATAGGTTCTGGCAATATTGGTTATTGCATTGCCTAAAGTGATGGAATAAAAACGACTGCGAATATAATTATGTGCTCCATACATTGAATTAGCAACAATTTTCAATGAATACTGTTCTTTATCAAGTACCTGAAGTTCCTCTAAGAGTCTATCATGCAATTTTTTGTCTTTGATAGTTGAAATCTTTTGATTAAGATCTTTTATTTTTTGTTTGGTTTCTTCACGACGATTAATTAATGTCTCTTGCATAAGAGCTAAACAAGATTGAGGTTTTGAATGGAATAATTGCAATGGGTCAGCATTATCTAACTCCTTAACACGTTTCAACGTTTCTCCACCAATATTATGAGAAACACAAACTGAAGGATACATACTTCTAAAATCAGTAATAATCACTGCTAAATGGATTGTTCCTTTTGGCACTAAAACAGTTCCACCAGTATGAGGATTCCTATTTCGTTCAATTCTTCTACGAGCAACTTCTTCATCCGATGGAGCAGTTGGAATTAAAACACCTTGCTGGCCAGCAAAACGCATCAATTCAAATTCACCTTGAATGCGTTCAGTACTGCCTGGTGCTTCACCAGGAGGATAACCCGTCAATCGAATTACTTCAAGCCAACCCGGAACACCCAATTTCCATGCTAATTCATAAGTTAGCATACTATCAGTTTGAGAATATTTTTTGAAGAGTTTTTTGTAATCCTGATTATTTTCTATGTAACCGGAACGCCAAATAACTCCTAGAGGTTTATCAATTTCAATTTTCTTTTTATTTAAAACAACTTCAGCAATATCACCTAGACTTTTCTTCCCTGAAATCGGATGTATACCCCAAGTTCTAGGTGAAATATCATAGGCAATGCGTCCTTTAATTCTATAACATCTACTTCTCTCTGAGTAAAAAACAGAATCATCTTGAAATACCGATAACAATTTTGTTGGTATTTGTAGATGATTCATTCGAGCTAATAGATAAGGAATATCAAAATTATCACCATTAAATGAAATCAAAATATCTGGTTGGATTTTTTGTAAAGTATTAATAAAATCCTCAATGATTTTTCTTTCTGCAAGATCCGAATCTTCTACTAAAATGTGTACTTTATTTTGATGAGAAAATTGGCTTGTTCCCCAAACATAAGATATGGCTGTAATCCGTTTGTTTTTTTCTTCCAATAATTGTTGTATTGTTTCAGTTTGATGGTCGACTTCTATATCAAAAGCTAATTGTTTGATTTTGTAAAAATGTTCTGCTGAATAAGCTGAATCTTTAGGATTAATTGTAACATTTTGATAACTAGCTTCAATTATTAATTTATTATCTTGTTTAATTATTTTTTCAGAAATTACTGATAGTACATTTAAACCTCTTAGTTTGGTGTCTAAAAGAAATCTCTTCACAAAAGGAATATCTGCTTCATGAACTTCATAACCAGCTTTTTCTAATCTTTGTCTTATTTTGGGTGTCTCCCTTGGATTAGATCCATATACTTTAATAAGTTTTAATTCTTCACCACCAAAATACTTCTTCCTTATTGTCTCCTCAATTCTTTTTACCCAGGTATTAATAATCGAATCATTTGTTATGAAATTCATTAAATCCTTTTTTTTAGTAACATAAAAATAAGGTAAAAAATCTTTGAGAATAACCATTACAAGTTCTTTCTCTGTTTTTCCAAATAATCGTATAGTTGGTGATTCATCTATTTCTTCAATTTTATAATCCAAATCTATTAACATAAAATTGATTTTTTCAGTTAGAGTCATTACCAACACTTTGGACCTACGATTGCTAGCTATTTCAATTTAAGAAAATCTAATTTTAAATGTATTTACTTAATTATACGACTAGAAAAAGGATTTTCGTAAATTTTTGATATCTTCCTCACTAAGAATCGTATCAGGAGAAATAAGGATCTTATAAATACATTCTCTACAAAAATCTGAACCAATTTTTTGACCATAAATTTGAGAGAGAGATAATGCATATTCATATCGTTTTTTAGAAACTTTGATTCCTCGAGTTTCTATTTTCCTATTTGTTACAGGGCAACGAAGAATTTTTTCACCATTTTTCAAAATACAAAAATCTGGACAAATATCTTTTCCCGTTGATTTTAATGATTCTTTTCGTAAATCAGGTAATGCTGTCAAAACCATTTTACTGACTTCATCTTCAAAACCAAAACTTGTTAATTCAGTTTCAATAAATTCATCACGATTTAAACAAAAAGTCGAACCATCATCCATTTCTTTCATCATTGGGCATGGATAATGGAATGTATATTCCTCTTCTTTTTTCTGTTCGATTTTAAAATCTGGTTCTCTACCTATCGTTTCTCTTAGGATCCAACCATATAATTCTGTTAATCCTTCCAATGTAACAGCACTAGTGCTAATAACATTCCAATTCCTATTGAGAACTTTTTTCAATCCTAAAGAATTTATCAAGGTTGTTGTTTTAATTGTCTTTTTTATATCAGATTTGTGTCTTAGAACACAAATAGGGGTAAGTTTCTTATCCGAGTTATCTAAAATTCGTTTAAATTCTTGTGATACATCAGGCAACCGTTCAAAATTTGATGCATCAATTACAAAGATAATTATATCCGCAAAAGGTAAAAGAGGAGTGATTTCTTCACGGAATTTTTCTTGCCCCCCGAGATCAAAAATACGAAAATTCATGTCTTTATTAACAGCCATAGTACTTAATGAAACACCTAATGTAGGAGCAGTTTTGAAAACATCTCCTTTTGTGAAGATATTCAATATTGTTGTTTTTCCTGCATTTGATAACCCACAGAAAAGAACAACCCGTGCTTTCTCTTTTCCTATTTTAGACATGGTAGATATTGTTGATTTAATGAATAAAATACATTTCGATAAGTAACTACCATCTCAACAAGCATATTTTATTGAATTATATCACGTCTACGCTTAGACAAGAAGGCTTGGTAAATTTCAGGTGAATCATCAAGAACTTTTTCTGCTAAAATATTAATGATACGTTCACCATAATCATTTGTCATATGTGCACGATTATGAGTAAGGTATGCAGGAGTAATGAAACCATTACCATCATGATATGTCGATAATAGTTCTTGAATTTCACTTAACCGATGTTTTTGAGGAAGTAATGAATCAACTCTGATAGGCTGAGCTCCTTCCTTCAAAACAAAATAGCTAAGATAAAATTTCCGAAGTTCTACTTCAGTAAAAACATTAGCAGCAGCCCAGATTTTTTTTCTTTCTTCTCTTAATTCGGGAGTGAACTCAATTGGTTTTGTGAAACAGCGTCTATTTCCAGCTTTAATTTTTACAAAGGTTGTATCACTTATAGCAGGTTTGTTTTTCTTGTTAGCAAAAAGATGTTTCACTAAAATATCTGTTCGGGAATCCTTTGAAACCCCAATAAGTAAGATATCTCTCTTTATACATTCAGTTATTAATTTGTAAGCTGATCGTATAAACTTTAAAAATAATTGATAAAAACGATATCCAGGAATACTTTCATCTATTTCCTTTCCTTCTCTTAAAGTGTGATGAATACTTAAAGGGATTCCTTTGTAAGCAAAATTCGTTATAGAGCCATCAAGAAATATTGCTACAGGATTATAACTGATTAGATCACAAGCAACTTCTACTTCTAAAAGATCACGTAATAAAGCACCAAAATTCTTAGGATCTTCTTCTATAGTTAAAATCTCAAGATCTTCTTTTTCAATCCATATAGGATTTTCATTTTGCTCGAAAATTGCTCCTGCAGCTCTGGAGGGAACTATTGTTACACCCACCAAATCCTCTGAGAATCCTCCTCCATCTATAGCCGCAATTTTTTTAGGTTTAACAATATCAGGGAGATCGAATAATGGCAATTCGATAGTTTTAACTTCTTCAACCAATTTTTTTAATTTCTGTTGGGCAATAATTATTTTAGATGTTAAATTTGATTCAAACCCTTTTAAGATAAATTCATCATCCATTTTTAATCACTTACCATCAACATCAAGTTTACTATTAGTAAATATAAACACTATTATCATGAAATATCCTAATGATCTAACTATGGAATCTTTAGAGCTTTTTTCATATATTCTTTTGCTTCGACATTTCTACCTAGACGTTTCAAAGCAAGTCCAATATTAAAAAGACTGTCTCGATGTGCTGGATTTTTTTCAAGAATTTTATTAAAACAATCTAATGCTTGTTCTTCCTTTGAACACTCAATTAATATTAAACCTTTCATAAAAATATAATCTATATTTTCAGGTTCTAATGAAATCAATAAATCATGAACAACTAACGCATCCTCATATCTATCTAAATGACGTAAGCAAGAAGATTTTTCCAACAATAATTCTGCATTAGAAGAATTCTCTTCTAATAAATGATTAATCTCAGAAAGTCGCTGCTCAAACTTTTCTGGTTCGTCTTTATGTACATCAACATGCAAGAATATTCATCTCTTTCAGTAGTTAGTTAAAATATGTTCAAATTTTTAAGAATTGTCTAAATTTGCATTAAACTAAGATTAGGAAAAATTAAAAAATTCACCTTATTTAGTTAATTTGAATACAGATATATAGACTAACTTTTATTTGGGAGTTTTGTTTATCCAGTAAAAAGAAAATATATAATCTACAAGGTGATTTCAAATGTCCTCAAAATCTACTAAACAGAGAGCAATACTGGTAGAAGCTGTTACAGATAGAAAGGAAGGAGATCATCTTGCAGAGCTAACTGAATTAGCCTATATTTCAGGATACGAGGTAGTTGATAGAATTGTTCAAAATATCGATCAGATAAATCATGCGTATCTATTTGGAAAAGGAAAGGCTAGAGAAATCAAAGGACGCGTAAAAGAACTAAATGCTGATATAGTTATAATAGAAAATAAACTTGAAGCTGTTCATTATGATAATTTAACAGCTATGTGGCATGTTCCAATTATAGATCGTCTTGAACTTATTCTCGAGATTTTTATTCAAAGAGCTGGGACACAAGAAGCTTTAACACAGATACGCTTAGCAGCACTCAAAAAATCAGGCAGATCTCGTTTTGAGAGTCATCGTTCTATTGTTGCTAAGAACGCTCTTGTTAGAAACTTGGAAAAGAAGCTTGAACTTATTAAAGTCTCTAAGGATATCAGGATGAAAAGAAGATTACTTTCTGGATTTGATTTGGTCGCTATTGCAGGATATACCAATGCTGGAAAAAGTACTCTCATGAACTGCTTAACTGCTGCTGATGTAGAAGTTAGTGGTAGGATGTTCACTACGTTAGATACTGTTACAAGAAGCTCGGATGCTCTTGGGAGGAAAATCTTAGTTACTGATACTGTAGGTTTTATCTCAAGATTACCTCATTCATTAGTAGATGCTTTTTATGCAACTCTAAAAGAAATAAATCAAGCAGATCTAATTCTCCTATTAATAGATGGCAACGACTCAATAGAAAATATTAAACGAAAATCTTTAGCGTCAATTAATACCTTAGGTGCTATAGCAGCTGAAAATATACCATTAATTCCTGTGCTAAATAAAATGGATATTGCCCAAAATATTGAACAAAAAATAGCTGCAGTTGAAACTCTTCTAGGAAAAAATGTTATATCTATTAGCGCGAAAAATCAGATTAATATAGATATTCTTAAGAAAGAAATTCTAATTATACTTGAGACTTATCACTTTCATTTAAAGATACCAAATACAAATGAAGGAATGTCATTAATCTCACAGTTACATAATAAAACAAGAATCACAAGTGAAAGTTATTATCCACAAGAAATAGAATTAAAATTTGAAACAAATGAACGATTAGCTCAATACTTGTACAATATAATAATGAAATCTAAAATTGACATCGAATTTGTAAATAAAGAGCAATTTGAAAAACAAATAAAGAAGCATGACCAAAAAGATGCTTATGAAGATAAATTCACAGTAATAAAATCAGAAACTGGTGAAGAATTTGTTGTATTTGATATGAATGAGGATGAAATTAAGTCTGATAATGAACAGAATATTGATCTTGAAAATTTGGGATTAAAAACAACAATAGATGAGATCAAGAAAAAAAGGGATGAATAATGGTCAAAATAATCTCTAAAAAACCTCTAATAATAAGTCTAATTTTAATAATGAGTTTGAATAGTTTGATTTGTATTTCTAATAGTAAAGGAGATACTCTAGAAGACGATTTTGTTGTTAATTCAGGTTCTAAAGTATTATTGGATATAGAAACAGATACAAATTATAATGGTACAATTTCTATAACTGTAACTTCTGGTGTTGGGATAAATGCTACCATTAATAGTGTAACAAAGGAAATTGAGCTCGAACAAACAAAGGTATTTACTATTTCAAACACAAATTCAATATATTTCGTAATACACTCTGAAGGTTATTCTGAAGGGAGTTTTATAATTGATTTAAATATTGATCCAACAGATAATGAAAAAAATCCAATTAGAACAACAATAGGCGTTTTAGCTACTTTAATTTTGATCGTTTCAGTAATTACTTATCTTATAAGAGCTAAAAAATTAGAACCAAAAGAAGGCGAACAAAAAGAAGAATTAGTTGACCCAGATGTAGAACGAAGAAGAGATGAAGCAGCAGGAGCAGAAAAGAAATTTTGGGGATTGGATAAAGACTAAACTTTACTTGAATCTGAGTAAACTAATAATTATTTATAGGTAAAAAACCATTATAATTTTGTGATTTAAATTAATGTTAGATGTTTTTTGTTTTAAAGAAAATCAATTATATGGTTCAGAAATACCACAAACGATTGATGATTTTGAATATCTCAAGAAAATTGGTATAAAAGTAATTATTTCATTTAATAAAGGAATTCAAGAAATTAAGCAAAAAACAAAATTTGACGATTATTTTATCCATCATGAAATTTTTATTACAGACTATATGACTCCCACAAAATCACAAGTTAAGGAATTTATTTCATTATTGGTAAAATATAGAGAAGAAAAAAAACCTGTTTTAATTCATTGTTGGGCTGGATGTGGTCGTACAGGACTCATGTTAGCTTTAGCTGAACGATTTGTTTATGGTGAAAAAGATCCTGAAAAGGCTATACAAAATGTAAAAAAAGTTCGTCCTTGTGCTGTAGAGACTCAGGAACAAAGAGAATTCATTTTAAAATATGAAATGTGAGCAACTAGATTAAATTATAGTTGTTCCCATTTCTCTTCTATCTTGATATCTCTTTTTCGTAATTCTTCCAACATTTTCTCGGGTGGTACATTAAACTCTTGAGTGATAACACCATCAAGTTGGATTTCACTTAAAGCCATCATTCTAGCAATTATTGCTGTTGGAAAAGCAGTCATTCGCATCATCGAGGATAAATTATTTTTCTCATCATAATAGTCAATGATTTGATAAGTTAATTTTTTCTTGATTTCATTTTGATATCCAATAATTTCGACTCTTACTAATGTTACATCTTTATTATTCTCATCAGTGAGCTTATCAACTAAAATTTTTTCAAAGAATTTACGGGGAGAGATTTTACAACCATTGAAATCGATTTCTTTGTCATTTTTAAAACCAATATCTAGCATGGCTTTCATTTTTTCACAATGACCTTTATATCTAATGGTTTTGTAATCAAGAGTTTTAACCTTCCCTAAGAAAGTTTTGGGAAGAGTGGAAGTACCACCTGATGTCTGAAAAGCTTCTAATTTACCAAATGGTTTGGGAAATTCAATTTCTTCAATTTCGGTGAGTGGTTCCACTAGAACGACTTTTCCATCTCGAATAACCTCAGCTATTTCTATATATTCGTTCGTTAATCCTTGAACAGAAAAAATAAGTGAATAATTTAAAGGAGGTTTAGGGTGTTGAGGTAATCCTCCAACTCTAATATGAATTTCTTCAAGAGAATCAAATTGTTTTGCTCCAGCAGTTACTATTACACTAGCTACTCCTGGTGCTAAACCGCAATCAGGCATAACAGTTACTTGTGCTCGTTTAGCTTCACTAAAGAGAGAAAATTGCTTAGATACAACTGCATTATTACCTCCTAAATCACAAAAATTAGCTCCTGAATTGATTGCTGCTTTTGTTAGTTGGTAGTTATAGGTATAAGAGACACAACCGATAACAGTGTCAATTTCTACCATAGCATTCAAAACTTGTTCTTCATTAGAAACATCTACTTGCATAGGTTTTACTCGTGGATCTTTTAACCAAGAAGCAATACTCTTTGCCCGTTTGTAATCAATATCAGCTAATCGAATTTCTTCCGTATCCTTATGCATAAGCAAGTCATAAGCAACTGCACGACCCATTAAACCAGAACCAAGGACCAAATATTTCATAGTATTTACACGAACTGAATTTTCAATAAGATAAATGTAACTCATTGGTTTTAAAACTTTAATTGAAATTCTATTTAATTTAAACTAGAGAAATAATTATCTAAAGCTTAATGATTTGTCACATAAGAAAAAGTCATATACACAAACCTCCTTAATTCTATATTAGCTCTTATAAAATCAATAATTTGGGCTAAAATTATTGAGGAGAAAATTGATTGTGAACAAAAAAATAATTTATGCAATAGCTATATTATCCCTACTAATAATGCTCCCCGCATATTCAGGAACAGCAGCCGTACAACCTGAAATGATGGATAATCAGACTATTGGTACTAATACAGTCTATGATTATGATGGTAACACCATTGAAATCATAGAGCAAACATCTGAATCAACTACTATCTTGTTGAATAATACTTACCAATTGGATTTAACTCATAATTCTACTAACTTGGGTGTGGTTTGTACTAAACTAGATTCTGGTTTAACTCCACAAGCAGATGAAGAATTATTTGATGTTGATTTTAGAACAGATGACAAAGGTGAACATCTAAGTATTGATCTACCAGATTACTCTTTAGAATTAGGAAGCTCTGGACCAAATGGTGACCAATGGGATGTGACTATTCTTGGTCCTCCTGAAATGGCAACTTTTAGTTTTAATTCGACTTCCAAAGATTTCGAGATTTTTGATGGTACACATACAATAAATTTCGATGGAACTACATTATTCCTTGATGATGGAGTTGGTGGTCCTCTCGATATAAATGTGACTAGATTAAGTGATACATCTTTTATAATTGGTACAAAACTATTTGATAATATTCTTATTGACTGGAATGCTGGTGGATTTATTATCAATTTCTTTGCTACAGGACTTGTTTCAGGTCCTATACCAGGTGCATTTTTACCGATTTATACGGATCCATTAATTTCAATAAATATCGATTTTAATGGTATTAGTATTTCTTGGGCTGGCATGGAAATCTATCTAAGTTTTATGATGCTCGTTTTAATCTTTGATTACATATCAATCACTTGGTATTTTGGTTTATTCCTAGAAAGATTAGTAATACTAATTTGGGATATAACTATCATAATCTATATAGCAATTATAGAATTACTAATGGTGATTATTTACTATACATTCGAAATAAAGATCTACTATTCGCAAATTGTAATTGTTTATGAATACATCGAAATTGTGTTTGTGTTTATCTCAATTCTTATCTGGCAACTAACATTCATATTCCATTTTGAATTTTGGCTGATACAAATAATATTCATAATTAATGTAAATATCGCAATTGTACTACCAATACGATTTATATTCATACCAGTGATTATCCCCTTCTTTATCTATACAATTTATTACGTTCCGGTATATATCCTCAACACAGTTCATATCTATGTTCCATATGCTTCACCCGCTTTATACATTGATGTCTATGATGAAATTCTTGGAACACCAACTCATACAATTCAATACAAAGTAACAGATCAAGCTGGTTTAGAAGTAGACGATGCAACAGTTTCAATTAATTATAATGGCACTGATTATCCTGCAACTTTTGAAGGAAATGGTATTTATGAAGTATCATTACCTGCTTCCGATGAACCAGAATTTATAACAGTAACTGCAACTAAATCTTGGTATCCAATGGCAGTATTAAATTACCGTTTGGATATAGATTGGATGACTGGAATTACAACAGTAACAGAAACACCTACTGCACCACTACCTATTGTTCCAGTGTTAGCTGCTCTAGCTTGTTTAGCTTTAGGAACTATCTTAATTAGAAAACGAAAGAATTAACCATTCTTTCATTTCCTTTTTCTTTTCATTTATTCTATTCACTTAGCTTCAGAAATAATAGAGTAAACTTTTTCAGTGAAGCTTGGATAGATTATCGCATAAAAACTGTGAGTGTATCAAATGAAAATCACTAAACCAACTATGATAGTTAATGAAAAAAAGGTTCGAAATAATATCGCTAATATGTTAGAAAAAGCTCATAGAAGTGATGTCTTATTTCGTCCACATTTTAAAACACATCAATCAGCAGATATAGGGAAGTGGTTTCTTGATTTAGGTGTAGAAGCTATTACTGTTTCTTCTGTTAGTATGGCTGAATATTTTGCTGAAAATGGATGGGATAACATTACTGTCGCTTTTCCGGTAAATATAAATCAAATTGAACAAATCAATAGTCTAGCACAGAAAATACAATTGGGTTTACTTGTAGAATCACATGAAACTGTCGCTTTTCTAATAGAACATCTTACATCAAAAGTAAATATTTGGATAAAAATTGATACTGGTTATCATCGAACTGGATTAGATTGGAATGATGAAGGGAAAATCTCTAAATTAATTCGAGAAATAAAACATTCAGATAAAATGCATTTTCTAGGATTATTAGTGCATGCAGGTCATTCTTATGCTACTAAATCTACTTGTGAAATTAGTGACATTTATGAAGATACTCTCCTCAAATTAAAAAATATTCAAGAGAGATTATTTTTACAAGGATTTGCTCATGTAAAATTGTCGATTGGCGATACACCATCTTGTAGTGTAATAGATGATTTTTCAGGAGTGGATGAAATACGTCCTGGTAATTTTGTATTCTATGATATTATGCAATTGCATTTAGGCTCTTGTAAAGAAGAAAATATCGCTGCTGCTGTTGCATGTCCAGTTGTTGCTACACACCCTGAAAGAAATGAAATAGTTATTTATGGAGGAGCAATCCATCTGTCAAAGGATCACTTAGTAAATGATGATGGAACTAAAAATTATGGTTTAATTGCTTTATCTGAAGGAAATGAATGGGGCAAAATAATTCCAGATGTATTTGTTTCCTCTGTAAGCCAAGAACATGGTATCATTAAGGCAAATGAGGAATTGATCAATAAAATAAAAATTGGCGATATAATCTATGTTTTACCAATTCATTCATGTCTTTCTGCTAACTTATTAAAGAAATACTATACACTAGAAGGTAAAGAGCTTTTATTTAACAATAAATGTTAGAAGAATACCTACAAAAGCAATTTATTGTTCTAAAGTCTTTTTTTTCTTTTTTTCATAGTAAAACTCCTTTTCAATATCCAAATAGTTTAGAAACAGTTCTGAAACTTTCACTACAGATAACTTAAATCAAATTATGTATATAGTATTATCAAGTCCTAATGTGAATATCGGTTGGAACTGGCAATCTTTTTTAAAAAAAAACAGGGTGTTGAAAAAAAATGCGAAAAAAATCCTTGATCAGTATGATGATTTGTATTGGTTTTTTAACTAGTTTGTTTATCAATTTCAATTTTAGTGAAGCATTAACTGAAACCCCTCAGACTTTACCTGAACCGAAAACAAAAAATGATTTATTAATAAATTTTGAAGTAAATCAAACAATAATAGGGAAAGCGCAGGGGGCGTTAGGAAATCTAACATTAGAAAATACAGGTTTAGATCCTGTTGGGGATATAGCTGTGGATTTTGGGTTTATTGGTGAGTACGCAGAATTTTCTGATGCATATCCTGAACATCAAGAAACGAGTCTACTAAATAGTGGATTCTCCACGTCTTATGGTATAGAAGTGATTTTAAATGAGTCTCTTGGTACTAGTGGCATTGAAAATCAGGCAGCAGATGTTTGTTTAATGTTTGATGCAAGTGGATCAATGGGAGACGAAATAGATTCAGTAAAAGTAGAATTCCTAAATATAATGGATTATTTAGAACAGAAAATTCCCTCATTACGAGTTGGAGTAATAATTTATGGTTGGGACTTCTATTCTGAATATCCACAAGAGCATCCAGAAAATTATCGCGTCTTTACAGATGATTTTGTAGCAATTAATCAATTCATTGATGGTATAACAGTATCTGGTAGAGTTGAGCCATGGGGAGATGCTCTTTATTTAGCCAATAGCTGGAGTTGGCGTGAAGATGTAGCAAAAATGATTATAATGGTAGGGGATGAAAATTGTGACCCAGGACATATAGTAGGAGTAAGTTCAACTGCTGAATATTATAATGGTTCACAATTATTGAATGTAGTAACGAATCTAAAGGAAAAAGGAGTAATAATAAGTACCGTGAGAACGGGACCAGATCCAATATTAGAAAACCAATTTACATGGATTGCTGAATATACAAATGGTGAAAGTGTTAATCTACAAGAAATGCAATCATTACCTGAACCAATTGATTTACCAGAATTAATTCAAATGTGGACTTCTGAGTTATCTCGAGAATATTTTGTTTATCTCTATGCAAATATAACTTGGACGGAATTCACCACAGGTGGTGACTATGATTATGAGACTCAAGAATCATTATACATAATGATTGATTTAGCTCCACCTGCAATAACGGTGACAAATCTAATCCTATTACAACCTGATTATTCTTATAATATGCAAATTTATGCAGAAATAGAAGATCTTTCAGGTGTGCAAACAGCAAGTCTCTATTACACAATGGATGATTTAGATGGACCTGTAGAACCTGATTGGGATTTCTTACCTCTGATAGACCCTGTTGGTGATACTTATTACATAGAATTAACAGATCTCATTGAAGGACAAAGTCTATCCTATTATATAGTAGCAATGGATACAATGGGAAATATTGGAGAAACGGTAATATACAATGAGACAATCGAAATAACGCCACAAGTATTTGGTTCAACCACAACTATAATCTTTTTAGAAGATGAATCATCAGTAATGATTTATTATGATCTAGAAGACCAATCAGCTGGCTATATATGGATAAGATCAAATGAATATTATGAATCAAATATTGGTTCAGAGATAGATTTTGAAGTAACTTTAGTCTATTCTGGTGTTGAGGGTATAATCTACAAAATAGAAAAATTAGGTTCAGAAAATCTAGCAACTTTAACTTTAAGTGGTAATACAACAACACAACCCATAAAGATTTACTGGAATTATGCTTTGTCAATTTATTCAGACGATTATCAAAATAATTTTTGGGAGATAACAGACACTGTTTCTAATGTCTTAATACAAACAACATTTGAGGAAAGCAAATATCTTGGAATAGTACCACAATCATCTGAATTAGTAGCTTATATCTATCTTTACGATTCAGATTGGCAGCTAGTTGATATCATAATACCTGGTTCTCCTGTATTAATAACAGCAGGAACATATTTCTTGTGGGTAAGACAAATCTATCGATTTGGTTATTTCAGTTTATATTTTGGAGATAATCCAACATATACAACAGATCCATATTATCCATCAGGTGTAGCAGGACCAACATTAACTATAACAATGATAATTATTGGTAATGTCCTTTTAGGGATTTTATTTATCTCAAAGAAGAAAGTGAACAAAAAGAAGGAAGCTAATTAACTTCCTCTTTTATTAAGAGAAGAGGCCTGGTAAAATGAAAAAAGAATTTCGATCATTCATCATTATCTCAACAATAATTCTTGCATCAATACTAATTGCAGCTTTATCTCTAAAAGCTGTAAGAAATGGAGAAACAATTACTGAAGCATCTTTAGTAAAGGATCAATCATTTACATTAGTGGATAATAGCCACTATGATTTTACCACCTCAAATTTTGGAACTGTGGATTATAATAATTCAATAATAGTAAAAGATACTTTGACCATAAATGGATTAGCTGGAATGGAAGAAGTTTTAGCTACTTTAGGATCTGTAAAAAATGCTACAAATAATCCACATGGATTTATTGAGCTATATTCATTTGAACGTATTAGTGGTAATATTCAATCATCAATTTACAGTACATTTGTTGACTCTTTAATTTCATCAGATTCTGAATATTTGTGTGGACAAATTTCAGATAAAAGTCTAGATGGAACAAAAGACCAGTTTTTAATAGTCCTCCTAAAAACTATTGATACTACCTATTTTGCATTAGACTTCTTAGAATATTCGCTAAATGGATTGATATTAAATTATTCTCTTACCATTTCATCTGATATATTAGAAAGTGTAAAAGACTTTGAAATATTCGATATCGATGGAGATAATAAAGCTGAATTGTATCTCTTTGGAACAAATAAAACAGATACTGAAATGGTTCTAGTTGAATTGACTTATAATACCATACAAAAAAATTACACTATAACTAATACATTTGCTTGGGGAAATAGTAATAATCAATTTATCGATTTATTACAATTCACTGAAGATGATATAATCTACTTTATTATAGCGGGAATAAAAACAAGTCCTACTTTGAAATCATATACTTTATCTATTGGTCTAGAAAAAGCAACCATAAGAGATTTCATTTTATATAGTAATTCCTCATTTTCATTTGGTTCGGATATCTTTAGAGTTTACAATATGAAACCTTATTCTATTAAAGGTGAAGCAATAAATAAAGTAGCCTTGTTTGGGACTATTATAGATAATGGGATGGAAAATTATCCATATTGTTTGATCATTTCATATAATGATGGGCTCGTTGCGGGAACAATGGGTATAAGGGTAGAACAGACTCCTGATTGGAGTGTGGATGGTTTAATTATTGATATAAATTTAGACAATACTAGTGAGATAATTATCACAACATATGATTTCACAACATTAAGTTTAAGTGATTATGGAATTTATTCAAATTCAGGCTTTACACAGATTGATTTTGGAGAAACACCTTTACGAAGAATCAGATTGAGTAGTTCACTAACAACAACAACAATGCAAATAGGAATGTTTGTTGGAAAAAATGATCAAAACAGAGATGCAATATCTTTCTATGAAATTCAACATTTGCCTTTTAAGCTTAAAGGGAATTCAGAGGTATTACACGAAAACGCTGTTAATGAGTTTAGATTGGAAATATACAATTATGATGGGGTACTACAAGCTAGAACAGATTTAACAGTTGATGTTAGTATTGTTGGAGATTCAAATTCGGAAAAAATTTTCACTCAATTACCACAAAATTTCTCATATACCTTTGATGAATTATCCTCAAATGCCGCGGAGGAAAAGGTCTTTTCAATAGAAATCAGTTTTGATTCATTAATACTTTACAATTCAAATACGATACTATATGTAAATAAATTACCTGAATTTAGTGTAAAAACACCATCGAAAATAATTATTTTAAGGAAAGTAGATTCTTTAAATGGAACATTTGAATTACAAATCACAAACAATTTGCAGGAAACATTAGTAGCAAATGCTTCAATTATCCCTAAAGCAACTTATAGAGCAGTTAGTACAAACTTCATAATAAATCCAAATACCGAATCTATTAAAGAAATTCAATTTACTTTTATCGGAACTATACCTGCTTCAAAATATTTTGAAGTATTAAGAATACGTTTTGAAACAACAGCAGGGATTTTTGAAATTTCAACTGAAATGATCGTTACTAATAAAATTGCATTCACCTTTAATGATATGTTAATGGTATTTTGGATCGCTGTTATTTTGGTGTTAATAATTTATGTGGGATTTGGTTTAGCGATAAGCAAACAAACTGTTCAAGAATTAGATTATTATTTCTCTTACAAAGAACCTTTAGAATTGGAATATAAAACATTCAAAAAACAAGCAATTAATTCGTTACTAAGAAGATATACAAAAGAAGGGGATTGGAAAGCTGGTTTGGTATTAGCTG
Organism: Bathyarchaeia archaeon; assembly: GCA_035528035.1. Classification (GTDB taxonomy): domain Archaea; phylum Asgardarchaeota; class Heimdallarchaeia; order JABLTI01; family JABLTI01; genus JABLTI01. The sequence continues at coordinate 332,905 of DATKZI010000014.1, read as the reverse complement.
AAGATTATTTGCCTACGTTTATACCTCATTTCCATAAATATCGTGCAAGGGATCAATTGAATATTGGTCAAAATCTTATTGACCAAGGGAATTTTGAAGATGGATTATCCTATTGGATGGAAGCACAAAAATCACTAGAAAAAGTTAGTAATCATCAATATATCGATACATTAGAGTGGCTAATGACACCGTTGGGGAGAATAGTTGAAGCATTAAAAATGAAAAAGGGTTCAGAAAAAATCAATGTTTTACAAAAAGAGTTCCAAAATCTTAACATCATGAGTGGTCAAACAAAAGTCATTTATGGAATTACATTGGATATTCCTCTTTATCTCGTAGCCGAACAGTTGGGGTTAGTGTTAAAAGATAATGAAGAATTACAAGCATCATTAAACTATTTGCAAATGGCCTACCAAGGAGCACCAAATGAACAAAAGAATCGCATAGTATCTGAAATAACCAGTTTGATTAGTTTGGGAGTAATGCCAAGTGAAATGTCTTTGCCAATAGATCATGAAGCAATAAGAGAGAGAATTGAAAAGAGGACAATAAAATGTTTTTCATGTGGAGAAGAGCGAACGAACATAAATGAACCATGTTCGAATTGTGGGGTTGATACAGTCTATTGTAGTGTGTGCAAATTGCCAATATCATTTGGTGCAGACTACTTAGAATGTACTCACTGCCAAAACATAGCCCACAAAGAGCATTTGCTCGAGTGGATAAAAGTAAAAGGGACCTGTCCTGTATGTCAGCAGAAATTAAAACCTGAATCATTAAAAGTCGTCGGGAAAAAAAAATGAATTAGGTAGGTGAAAAATGAGAGCTATCCTTCCTATATTGGAAGGATAGTTTTTTTTATATTCTTGATGTTAATTGTAATATTAATCATCCTTGAGAGTTAATTGTTGACTTCTTAGCAATAGATCACTATAAGAATGACTTTGAATATCTTGGGATTGAATGCCAAAAATCTCTATATAGGATTCAACAATTTTATTTAGAACATCAATTTCATTTCTGTCTTCTGTCATAGCTTCAATTTCAATGAATTGTCCTAATCCTTTAACTTTGTCGAGATTAAATTTTATATTGTTGATGTAATACATTTCTCTTGTTTTTTCAACTTCAACAAGAACACCTAAGGAAGCTCGTAAGATTTTTTCAAGAGATACAGGATCAGCTGATTTGTATAATTGGAATTCACTTGGTTTAATACCTTGGATATTTTCACGCTCATAAAAAACTAAAGAATTTTCTATTTGCCCTTTACGAAGTTTGAGACGACCAATATTTGTTTGAAAATAAACATCTATTTGTTTATCTAAACCACCAAAACGAGCGTTTTTTGATTTCAGAATTTCTCTTATAGTATCATGATTCGAGCATTTAGCTTTAATTTCAACATCAATCATAATCATTTCTAGATTAAATTAAAATATCAATATTCTCTTAATAGCTAATTTTTTGGTAATACAAGAATATGATTTCAAGGAAAAAACAGGTATTAACCTAAAAAAATGATTTTTAGATCCTTCGAAAACAAAAACGCGGGAACCTTCCATAAAGAAAAGTCCCGCGTCGAAACAGGAGATAGTCAATATTCAAAATGGCGTGCCAAATGGCATTATGCACGCTAATATAACATAGGTTAATATTAAATATAAATATATTCTTGTAACTGTTAATTCTTCTTTCAAACATTTAATTAACTTTTAAAGGACTAGTTTGATATTTGTTGGGACTTTTTTAATTCAACAATCGTTAATATATTGAAATTCTTACTAATTAATAAAAAAATGATTATACTAAAAAGTATTTTCGATAATCTACATACTTTACTTAACCAACACTAGGAAGATCATCAACAGCACGAAGCAAGAAATACACACCAGCAACGATTGCTACTAAAATTCCTGCTGCAAGTATAATTCCAACAAATGAGGTTGCACCTGCAAAGACCATACCAATAACAGCAACTACGGCTATGATACCAACAGTAGTAAAAATAGATTTTTTCGATTTTGTTCTAGCTTTTTTATCGTGCAAATTATCTAATAATAATTTCATAAAGTATTTCTCCTAAAATATATAGTATACTAATATTTACTGTTATTAAAGAATTATTGTAATAAATTAAAATCAAATAAATTGTCAATAAAATAAGTTAATTTCAATAGCTTTTTAATAGCTGGACTAGCATTTCTAAGTAGAAAGAAAAAACAGGAGTTAATATCAATGAGTGATGATAAGCTTAAAGCATTGCAAAATTTAATCGTTACTCCTAAAGATTTAAACAAATTGTTTATTTATGAACAAAAATTGCATGAGGCAATAATACTTTTGCTATTCGATAACAGAAAGATTATTTTAAATGCTCTTGAATCAAGCAAATTTGTTCCTGAAGCAAAGCAATTTGTTCTTCAAATAAAAACACGAATTGATACACTCATCGATAGAACTCGTGATGATGAATTGCGATTTCATCCGAGCACTTCTGATAAAGACCGCAAAATGATTACAAACAATTGTATCCTTTTTGATTTCATTACTTTTAGTAGAGTATGGGATCTTAAAGATGATTTAAAGAAAATTGATTCATTAATAATTTTTAAAGATCTAGAAAAATTAACCTCTCTTGTACGTTCGGTTATTGAAAATATTCAAGTAATTGATGAATTAATTTCTAGTAAAAATAATATAAAAACAACAGTTCAATCATCCGAAGAAACAGCATCTGCTTTATTAACAAGATTCAATAAAGAACTTGAGTTAGCTGAAAAAGCTGGTGCATTAAAAGGTATTATTACACTTGAAAAACCAAAATTTGTAGGAAAAAGTAAGTATTATGAACAATTAGGAAATATAATTTTAAAAATTGTTTTTTCATTTGGTTTAGAACATTCAAGTGAACCAATATCTTTACGTGTAATCGCAACTCAGTTGAATGATGATTATCCTCGAGTCAAATCAGAATTGACTGATATAATTAAAGCTGTTGAAATGTTATCAATAAATGGTTTTCTAATTTTAAATCAAGATAGAGAGGGACTGTATTGGGTAACTTTGAAACCTTCAGAAAGTGAAGCAAACGTTATTTTGGCATTAGCTGAACCACAAGGATACCTAACATTAGAGAGTCTTATGTTAGAAACAGGTTGGACCATAGAAAAAGCAAATGAAGAATTAGATAAATTTGTTAAAGCTGGTTGTGCAATAAGAGACGTAGATTATTCAACTGGAACAAAGTATTACTTCCCAGGTCTAACTGAGAAGAATACTTGAATAATTATTTATATTTCACTTGAATATCCATTGGGAATTTAGGAATTTTAATGATAATAGTATAATATTTCTTGGCTTCATCTAATAACCAATAAAGATTATCAGATTCAAAATCCATTTGAGCAATATTATCATTTATCTTAATTTCATCTGGAATTTTATTTGTATGGATTCTAAGTTGAAGAATTTCATTTGTAGTCGGTAAGTCAGTTATTTTTCCAGATTGTAAAATATCGACCGATAGCTTTTTCGAGGTATCATTTCCTCTAATAGTTAATAGATTAAAGTTGCCATCCTCGAATTCTTTGGTTAATCCATCATCAAAATAAGCTAATCCTTGAATTTCATTATCTGGAAAGATCTCTAAAGTAATTGGATGCTCTGAAGTCTTATCTACATATGGAACTATTGGACCTAACGGAATAACTGATCCAGCTTTAACAAAAATTGGCAAATGGTTTATTTTAGCCTCTCGAGTTATCACTTTACCACCGGATAAATATTCTTGTGTCCAATAATCAACCCATTTTCCTATAGGTAAATAGATTTTCTTAGAAATCGTTTTTTGATTCTTTCCAAGCTTGGTAAGGATAGGTGTTATTAATAGTTTATCACCTACCATAAATTGCGAATTATGCCATTTTTCATTATAGGTCTCCTTGTCAGTAGGAAATTCCATGAAAAGAGGACGCATCATTGGTAGACCATCTTTAGAGGCTTCCCATAATGCTGTGTACAAATAAGGCAAGAGCATATAACGAAATTCAATAGTCTTTTTGATGATTTTTTCAGTCTCTTCGCCAAAAACCCAAGGTTCTTGTGGTTGTGTAGCGTTTGCAGAATGATTGCGACAGAAAGGATAGAAAATACCTGTTTGATACCATCTTGTAAGAAGTTCAGCTGTGCAATTAAAAGAGAAACCACCAATATCTACTGCAACAAAAGGTTGGCCTGAAAGACCCATACTTAAGACCATTGGAATAGATTGTTGAAGCTGTTTCCATGTGCTATAATTATCACCAGTCCATGTACTTGCATACCTTTGAATACCCGAATATGCAGTTCGACCAAATAAGAATGTCCTTTTATTACTTCGGAGAACATCTAATCCTTCTCGAGTTGCCATTGCAAAAGCATTACCATAGATATTGTGTGCATATTGATGAGTTTCAGGTTGACCTTCCATATCATGAAGAACATCAAAAGGAGCAGTTCGTCGAATATCGAAAATAGACGGTTCAGCCATATCGATCCAAAAACCTTCAATACCAAGATCAATATAATCCTTGTATAATTTCCCCCACCAGACTCTAACATCTAGGTTAGTGAAATCAGGGAAAATACATTTTCCAGGCCAAACCTTTCCAAGATATGGTTTCCCATCAGGTAATTTACAATGAAAATCTTTGGCAATACAATCTTGATATATAGACCAATCCGGATCCGCTTTTAATCCAGGATCTGTCATAATGATCATTTTAAATCCATCATCTCGAAGATCACTTATCATCTTTTTAGGATCAGGGAATCTTTCATTATTCCAAGTAAAACAACGGAAACCATCCATATAGTCAATATCTAAATGAATACTGTCACAAGGAATTTCTTTCTCTCTAAAATTGCGTGCTATTTCCCTAACCTTTTCTTCGGGATAATAACTCCAACGACATTGGTGATGACCAAGAACCCATCTAGGTGGTAAAGGTAATTTTCCATTCAATTCACCAATTTGTTTAGAAACATCCTTTAGAGTTGGACCTGCAAATATATAGTAACAAAGAGGACCTTTTTCAGTATAATAATTAACCTTACTTGTGGAAGTTTTTTCAAGTTTAATAACTGAATAGCGATAATTATCATAAAAGATACCATATGCTGTACCATCTTCTCGAAGAGAAATTTGTAATGGTTCACTTTGATAAAGAGGATCATCTCGAGTCGTATAACCACTTTGATCAGTATTCCAAAAAATCAATCTTCTACCGTTTTTAACAAGTTTACCAGTTTTCTCCCCAAAACCAACATGATATTCTTTTTTGGAGGCTGCTTTTTTTGTTCTAATCCAAGTACCTCGTTTACTCATAGAAATAGGTTCAATATCCTGATGTAGAATATCACCATTAATTCGTTCAAAAATAACAGAGGAATCAACCTCACTTACTTTAACAATGAGATCATTTTTACTCGAGACATTCTTATCTTCTTTAAGAGTTAGACTACCATATTCTTGAACGGTTTTAATTTGAAGGTCAAGATCAGGTTCACGACTGGCCCAAGATTTGTGGTATTTGGGTAGTGTATTATGAGACGCACGTATTCTCCAAATTGATGGGGAAACAAGTTTCACTTCTAAATAACCATTCTCGCATTGAATCAAAACTACACTGCCTGATTTTTTATGAGTAACTATTCCACCAATAGCTTGCCATCTAAAGGGGATTATTCGGTGATTTAAAATCGGAACGACAATATTAAGAATACCTTTCGTAAAACTTTGCACTAATTTATTACCAAAATTCGTTTTTTCTTTTGACATAAAAGCTATTATTGATGAATTGTCTTAAAATTGTTTTTACTCGTAACAAAGTGATTGAAAGGACAGTTTGTGAACATTAGAAACCTTTTTTTGACAAATGAAACAGAATTAAGACCAAGAATAACCTTTTGGAGAAAGAATTCTTTGGAAGAATTTTATTATTTACGGGATCTAACTGTTGAAGAATGGGCAAATTTCCATGAAATGGATTTGCTTATTTTCAAGGATGAACCAATGACGGAAGAAACATTTAGATCAAGTATTGCTAGCATTAATTCCTTAATCATAGTTGTAATAGATAAAGAAACGAAAAAATTCATAGGATATTTAATGATCCGAATACATGGAAATGAGGGACATATTGCTCGTATAGGAGTACATCCAGATTTTCAGAGAAAAGGATTAGGTTCGGTGTTACTCGAGAAGAGCATACACCATCTAAAGAAAGGAAAATGTACAAACTACTTTTTGTATGTATTAGAAGAAAATATCCCAGCAATTAACCTATACAAGAAATATGGTTTTTATGAAGAAACAATTTCCTATCAATTTAAGGTTCCTTTCACTAAATTGCCAGAGAAACCACGAGGTAAATGTCGACATGTGGAATGGGGAGAAATACAATTAATATCATTAAGATTTAATCAAAATCCTTTCAGAATACAACAATTCTTTGGAAACGAAAATCAACATGTGTTAACATTTGAAATAATGGGTCAGCAAATTGGTTTTTGCAGATTTAGTCCTAATTTTCCAGGAGCAATGCCGTTTATACTAAAAGATACCAATTATATATTCGATTTTGTTGCACATTTGAAAGAACTAATAACAAACAAAGAATTTGATTATATAAGAATAACTTTTGATGGGCAAGATAAATTATTGCAAAAACTGACTGAAGAAAAAATATCATTAAATTATAGGTTATTAAAAATGAGAAAGGAAGCTCAAGAAGAATGAGCTTTAACAGCTTTTATATTTTTTATCGCCTTCTCATTGCTCCTCTTCCAAAAATAATGAAGATCCAAAAGAGCACTCGGAGTATAACATAGAAACCCCAACAAAAATAGTAAAACCAAGTAGCAGGATTTCGATTTGAATACTTAGACGGTTTAGGTTTATACCAAGGTTTTTCTCCGCTAGTGTCTGTTGAAGAACTAGCACCATAATTGTATGTAGATTGAGAAGAAGAATAATCAGAAGAGCTTGCAAAGCTTGAAGATGATGTAGTTGAACCTATATATGGACGTGCAGAAATTCCCGTACCACAATTACAACAATATTGTGTGTTTAGTGGATTGACAGAACCACAGCTTTCACAAATAACAGAACCTACTTCAGATGAAGAAGGAGAAGCTATTTTCTGAGTTGATTTTGTATCAGCTCCACAATAAGGGCAAAAAACATCAGTTGAAAGTAAATCTTCACCACAATTAGGGCATTTTTGAGACATTATTGATAAACAATCTCCTACAAAAGTATTTTTTTTATATATTCAAATAATAATAGGTAATAGAGAAATAAAAATCCTTGGAAATGGATTGATTAAAAGAGGAAAAAACCAAAGCAGATAAGGAAAAATCTAAGCAAACTAAAAAAAGGAAGGTAAAAATAAAAATGAAAGAAATCGATTTGAGTAAGAGGGAGCTAAAAAAACAACTATTTAAAAGAAGTAAAGATGATGTAAAGCTTTTGGAAATCGAGAAAAATGGGCAATACTCACTAGCATATGGAGAAATTGAACGAGCAAAAGAAAATAGGAAACATAAAATGGCTATGCAAGAATTATACTATATTATAGAAGGAAAAGGAGAAATGATACTTTCTGGTGAAAAGATATTAGTAAAGAAAGGAATGATAATAAAAGTTGAAAAGAATAAAGAACAAAAGATACGAAATATGGGAAGAAGGAACTTGCGATTTTTAATGATAGTAAATCCACCTTATAATGAAGAAATGGAAATTATAATCGAAGGATAAGATGAATGCTGTGCTTATTAATTTTGGGCAAGCTGAAATACTCATTTGATCAAATTGCAAAAATTATCTTATTTAATAGTAAAAATAACTCAAAAATTAGCAAATAGAAGGGAATGAAACAAACAAAAAAACTAAAGAGAATGGAACTAGGTACTAATTTTCATGGGATGTATGTCCATGACTACAACAATGGACTTAATATTAGCAATTATGACAATAACAGTACCATTATTTGGGGGTATATTTACAGTACTGATTTTTTATAAAAGGGATGAAGAAAAAGAGCCAAAGAAAATTGTTATGCAAACTTTTCTATGGGGATTATTGGCAGGAGGAATAATAATAGCTATAACAATACCAATGTTTATGGGAGTAAAAAGAATTATTGATAAAATAAACAAAGAATGGGCAATAATGCTATTTATGATTGCCATTGTGATTATACAAGCAGCATTGGAAGAAATAATAAAAGCATTCTTCTTAAGAAGAAGATGTTTGTGTAAAATAGCCGGAGAAATAGATGGATTATATGATGGCTTTTTTTATGGTGCAATATTAGGAACTGGAGCTGGAGTAGTAGATGCAATAGCTTATGCATTACTAGCAACAGATTGGATGGGGGGATTGGAAATAGCTCTAATAAAAACAATAAGGATACCTGGGACACATGCACTTTTTACAGGATTTTTAGGAATGTACTGTGCATGGCACAGATTCAAAGAAAAGAAAGTATTCATGGGGATTGCTTATGCTATAATATTACATATAATATGGAATGCTATAACTTACATTTTCTATTATTTTTTAATAGGAATAGTATTTTATATAGCAAATTTTGCTTTCTTAGCACTATATTTGGTAATAATGGTTGTGTTAAGTGGGGCACTAATAAAATATGATCGAAAAACATTCCCTGAAGGAATATCCGATGAAGAAAAGATGAAGGGAACGAAGTGTAAAATATAAGAAAATTGTGTGCAAATCAATAGCAGAAAAAGTTCAAGATAATAAAAAGAAAAAAAGCATTTTTTTATAAAAAAATTTGTTTGAAAGTATGAGAGAAAAATTTAAGGATAAAAAACAAAATAATATTATAATTAATGGGAGGATTTAATTATGAATATTGAAAAAAAGAGAATAATAGGAATACTCCTATTATCATTTCTATTTTGTTTTAATATACCAATAAAAAATATTCACGCAATAGAAAGTGTTGGTACTCTTTACTCTATAGCAAATGATAAACCAGCTCTTGATGGAGTGATTAATACTAATGAATGGCAAAAGGCTATTCCATTAGATGTTACATTATTTAGGTTGGATGTAGAAAGCGAACTACTTAATATAACAACTAGATCATTATATGATAATGAAAAAACGCTCTACTTAGGAATAAGTATACTTGATCCAAGTCAACTTACAATGTTATTTTTAATAATGTTCAAAACAAATGATTATGAACCATTTTTTAAATTTGATGATGAATGGTTAGAGTTTGGGACAGATCATGATATCAAATGTTTTGATGTATCAACAAATACAACAAATGACTATTACTCAACAACTGTTTCAATTGATAATTATGATACAGATAATGGTGGAACAAATGACGGTTTTGGAAAGAGTACACATAATGGCACACATACAATGATAGAACTGGCTATACCATTTAACTCAGGTGATAACAATGGGTATGATTTAGCTATAGACTATGGTGAATCCATTGATATCTGGTTATATGTTATGTATAATGGTCAAGAATATTGCCAAATGAGTTTCACCGATGAAACTTATGATTACTGTGAATTAAAAATAGAAAAATTACCAGCACCAATCTTAAACGAGATACAACCAAAAATTAATGCTATTGGTAGCATTAACTTATCTTGGGGTGCTGTTGATACAGCTACGTTCTATAATATTTATAGAGAAACAAATTATTTTAGTGATACTGTGGGATTAACACCTATAATCACAATTGAAGCAACATGTTATTTAGATCAAGATGTGATAAATAACACGATTTATTTCTATGCAATAACAGCTGAGAATAGTTTTGGGGAATCAGATTTATCAAATGTTGATTTTGTTGTAGTTGCGATACCTGAAGAAATAACTTGCCCAACACCAACACCTTGTCCTACTCCAACGCCATGCACAAGTCCAACAGATACAACACCAACAACACCCGCACCTACAGTAATTATGATGTTGAGCATATTTGGAGTTAGCATGGTAATAAGGATGCTTATAAATAAAAGAGAAAAGAAAAAAAATAACTAAGAAGAAAATTAATTACAATTTTCTTCTTTTATAAATGATAGCTAAACCAAAAACGAGAAATGGAATCATGTATGATAACCAATTAATGCCTACTTTTTGAGTACTATTTTCGTTTAATAGAACTAAATAATAGAACCTTAGAAATGATCCTGATTTAAATTTGTAATAAATATTTAATTTATCAAGAAGGCCTGTTTGTAGATTATAGCTAGCTTCATATATCTTGTCTGCATGGCATATATCCTCCCACATAAACATAGGACCATCATAATGATATTCATAGAGCAATGTTAAAAGATCGTTTGTTATTGTGAGATCATATAACTGATATTGTCCGTCAAATTCATTAGGTTGATTAATATCATATAGGTATTGCAAAGCACTAACATTACTAGCATCAACAAGAAAAGTCGTTGGTAAAAGATAAGTCCAATCACCACCTACATAATCATAGCCGCTAGAGTAAAATTTTATGGGTATAAGATTTAGTAAGGATGCATCACTGCCAAGAAGTAAATCATTTTTATAGTATTTAGCCCAAGGTTCGGTAGTAGTAAATAATTCTGTATAATTAGTTATAGAAATAAGGTCGGGATCAATTAGAACCTCAATTTTGAACTGGTCACCTTCCTCAAAAGTGATATCTGTCTTAACAGTCCAATTATCATTGTCATCTCGTTCAAATTTAGCTACATCCCAAACAAATGTTTCTCCAGGAGCAATGTCATCGGAGTAATAGAAATTGGTTATAGTGTTGGTTACTAGAGAACTTCTACCGTTGTTAAAAGTGGATGTTAAAGTAGCTAAAATAAATAAAACACCAAATAAGTATCTCTTCAATTTCAAAAAAAAACCCTCACCAATAGTTATTTTTAAAAAATATTAGTATAATCGCTTAATAATGTTTTCAAGTTAAAAAATTGCTCAAAAAACACTCTAGAAATACTTATTTTAGATGAAAAAAAGGAAAAAAAGGAACTTAATTTTCAACAAGTAATATTTCTTCCTTGGATTTAATGAAAAGCTTACCCCATATTTAAGATTAGCACAATAATAATAGGGACTATAACAAATAAAGCCAAAAGAGAACCCAAAACAGCCCAAGTGACGATAAATGGTTTGCGACCAAAATCAATAGGTACAACACCAACTAGTTGAGCCCAATGAATAAGAATGTCAGAAGGTTTCTTCCATTGAGCACCATAACCGAATTTTAAGCTAATAGAGATAGTAATACGGGTTTGCATTTTAGGATCAGGAAGACGTTCAAGAACAAAATGATAATCTTCACCATAGGACATAAAAGTCATGGAATGAGAAATACGCATAACGCGAACAAGATTGTTCTCATAGTATGCATCTTCAACGAAAGAACAACCACTAACCTGGGTGGAAAAATAATCACCAGTAATAGTAGCAACCTCTTCAAGGACTCTGGGAGAGTGAAAAACTATCTGCTTCATAAGTAAATAACTCCAATATTGGTTTAAGACCAATACCATTTAATGAAAATCTAATTACAAATTAAGAAGGTTTCGACTTGAGTATCGAAGTGAGAAACTAAAAAGAAAAAAAATAGATATAAAAGCATGGATTGAAAATAGAACTGTAAGAGGAGCTATTTTAACTTGGAAAAAGGACCATTAGCAAAAAAAAGTTCTAAAGAATCTCTATTAGAGCATAAATGGAAGGAAGAAAGATTTTGTAGTAGTGATTTTAAAGGAATAAAGGAGAATGAAAAAACATGTTACCAAAATGGCTGCAAGAAAAAGGGTACTGTTCAATATACCAGAAAAAGATGACCATTAAAGACATGCCGTTAGTAATGATAGAAAAAAAAGAGGAAATTTATTCTAAATATTCCTTCTTTTCTTTGACAAAACTACAAGTAAAATTAAACCTATAGTAGAGATTGTAATACTGACAATCAAAATTGTACCTGTGGTAATAGTGATTGTTTGATTTTCTGTTATAGTTTCTGGTGGTGGAGTTATTGTCACAGGAGGAGGTGTGATAGTTACTGGTGGTGGAGTGACTATAGTTGGAGGATGATCATTAGGATCATTGGGATCTGTTCCTTCGTTAACTTCCAAATAATCAGTAAAACCATCCGCATCTGTATCTTGCGTATATGGATTTGTATTTGCTAGATATTCATTAACGTTGACTAATAAATCATTGTCAGGATCACCAAGAGAATCGTCTATTAATGGATTTAAGGTATATTGGACTTCCCATCCGTCGGGCATGCCATCATCATCCGAATCATTGTCAAGCGGATTGGTTTTATAATAATAGATTTCTTCCCAGTCAGTTAATTGATCAAAATCAGAATCCTCTTCCAAAGGATTAACATTGTAGAATTTCTCAGTGAGATCATCAAGATAATCAAAATCAGTGTCCATTTGGCCGGTATGGAACATTGAACCTCTAATTGTGGACCAGGGAACTTTACCAGATTGTGTAACATCAGTCAATTTCAAACAATAAACATAACCAGTATTTGCAGTAAAAACAATCTCAAAAACACCATCTAAATCTAAATCACCAATTGAAGCAGATGACCATATCTCGTCACCAACTGAATAGTCCCATAATATATTACCATCGTAAGACAAACAATATAGTTTTCCAAAAGCTGTACCAAAAGTAATTTCAAGAAAATTATTACCATCTAAGTCAGCCAAAGTTGGAGTGGAAAAAATAAATCCCGCCATATCAAAGTAAAACCACTCCAAACCACCAGTATGATTGAAACAGTATAATTGTCCAAAATTATTACCAACAATTACTTCTAAATGTCCATCTAAATCGATGTCTCCAACAGATGGAGAAGACCAAATATCCCAACCAAGATTATATTTCCATTCAACTAAACCAGATTGATTTATGCAGTAAAGATAATTATCACCTGAACCTACCAAGACTTCCATTTGATTATCTTCATCAATATCAACAATTGTTGGACTCGAAAAGACATTATCATCGGTAAGGTACTTCCATTCAACACCACCAGTGTGATTTAAACAGTAAAGATAATTGTCATCTGAACCAATAAGGACTTCAAGTGTACCATCTGAATCAAGATCACCTAAAGCAGGAGAAGAACTAACCCAATCCCCAGTAGTATAAAGCCATTCTTGACTACCCAAATGATCTAGACAATAAATTCGATTACTCCCTTGAGTTCCAAAAACGATCTCTAAAGTCCCATCAGCATCAAGATCACCAACACATGGAGTGGAAAAAATTGTTCCGCCGGTAGATCCAAAATACCATTCATTAGTACCAAGATGATCAATACAATGTAACATCTGACCTGAAGTACCAATAATGATTTCTAAGGTACCATCTCCATCCAAATCACAAATTGTAGGAGAACAACCAATAACTGTATTATCTGTCAGATATTGCCAAATAAAACTACCATCATAGCTTAAACAGTATAAAGAGTCACCTAATTTGGAGGCAACAATAACCTCCAAATAACCATCAAGATTAATATCAACAAGAGTTGGTGTGGAATCCAATGTACCTAAAAGGGCATAAGACCAATAAAGGGTTTTGCTGAAAGCATTGATAGATATTTGGTCTTGAATTTCGGATTTTTGTTCAGAAATAAAAAGAATAGGCATGAATCCACAAGAAAATAGTAAAATGATTAAAGAAATATTAAAAATTAATTTTTTTAAAATTTTAGACGTTTTTTTATTCCTCCTATATTTTTTAAAATAATATGAGTCTAAATTTTTAGGAAAAAAAATATAATTCAAATATCTTTAATGGAGGTTATTTTTTCAGTAATAAGAGATAATTTAACGAGTAATATAGAGTAAAATAACCAAATGATATTAATAAATTACAGCAATTTAAAGTTTATTTACAAAAAGATGCAAAAAAGAGGACAAAAGTGAAAAACAAAAGAAGCAAAAAAAGGGGCGAAAAAGGAAAAAAAGTTTTTCCGAAAAAAAACGGAAAAAAGAACAACAAATACAAAAGTTTTTTAAAGAAAAGGAATACAATAAAAGTGAGGTATGGGTTACTTATTCTTAAAACCCGTATCTCACCCCATAAACCTCTCTCCCCTATTTAAACTCCCTTTTCCCGCGACGGGGGCTTGCTTGCCTCCGTCTGGTTTCGATTTCAAGTTAAGGATTTTGAGTTTTGCCTTATTTCTCGTTTCCCTATCTCTTCCGCAATGCTCTTTCCTAATCAATTCATTTTTCAGTGTCGTCCTATTAGTGCTCACTGAATCTGCAAAATTTATATTATTTTATAAGAAAAATACTATCTCCCTCTTTATATGAATCTTTACTGAATTTTCTACCAACTATTTATTTTTAGCTCGTTGCACTATGAGAAGAATTCCTCCAGTTAAAATAAGCAATCCTCCAATACCTAAAACTACTAAACCAAATATAATTAAGATGATAGCTAAAATCAAGAGATCCCAATTTTCAAACATTTTATGTATTTTCTTTGAGAAGAGCTTTGATCCAATTATAATTGCTAGTATTCCTATAACAATAGCGATGATTGCTGCTGTAACAGGTGCAAAGATTCCGATATATCCAGAACCAATGAATATGTAAGAAGGAACAGCAGTAACAATTTCATGCACAATCACTCCTACTAAAGTCATAACTATGGTAATTATTCCTCCTAAAAAGGCTAAAAAGAAACCATAATCTCCATGATCTTTTATTTGAGCAACCATAAATTCACAACAATTTTCTTTTTTCTATCTATTGTATCAATCCCTTAAAATTAATAAATTCACTAATTTGACTAAGAAAAAAAATTGATTTTAATTCCAATCTTTTACCACGATGGGGGTTTGCTTATTACCATCTGGTTTTGATTTGCTTAACTAATTTCTAAAATTTAATTATTTTTTGTAGATTAATATTTACGAGTTAATTTCTTGCAGTTAATACAAGTCTATCATTTATTTTTATAGCAAAAGAAATCATAAAGTTTGAATTGCTAATCTAATTTTCTTCATATTTTCAAATTGCTGTTGCATATCGAATTTGTAAATCAATTCTTCAAATATTATTTGGAGATATTTTTGGTATAAATTGATCTGATCAAAAGAATGGTTAATGGTAAATTCATTTATTCCTTGTATTTTTCCTAATCCCACAAATTCATAATATAATTGATTAATAGATGTTCGATAACTCAAATATATTGAATATTTGTAAAATTGAAAGAATTTCTTAGTACTTTCGATTCTTTTTCCTGTTGTCAAAAGAATTTTATAGTTATTTCTATTTTCCACTGTAGCCATTACTGATTGATTTGCAAGTTCATTACATAGAGTATTAATTTTGTTGTCTATGAACTTACACAAAGCAATAATCCTTTTCTTATGCTCTACTTCTTTTAGTAAATCTCCACCTTGTGGTTCACTAAAGGTTTCATAATAATATTTTAATGAAATCAGATAGTGCAAATTTTCCCCGTATTTTTCTTTAATCTCTTTAATTAGAATATTTCCTAATAATGAAATTTGATTACTTTTTATCATAAAGTAGTTTATTTGTCCATCTAGCTTACAAACATAAGTTTCTGCTGATACATCGATGTTCCTCTTAATTGCTTTGCCAATTTCTGTTATATAACCATCAAATTCTATTCCAGTGCTTATTAGGTCTGCATCAAAAAAGGCTAATACATCCATTATGTCATCAATTTTATTCCAATTAGCTCCTTTTGTTTCTCCTATTCGATATCGAAATATCCTTTCACTTAAGGCTTTCTGCAAAATTTTTCTCTTTCTTTCATTCTGAATTTTCGCTTCTATCTTTCCCTCTTCTGTTTCTGTTGGAAGCATTATTTGGTCTTTTTCAATAACTAATCCAAAATCCCATCCAATAGTTATTATATCCTCTTCCGGAAGTTGAGTAATTATTGCTACCCAACTAATTTTAGCTTTCTTTTGCTTCTCTACTAATTCATAAACTTCTCTTTTCTTCTCTTCAGAAATTTGATTCATTTAATACCCACCCCAAGTATACCTATATTTCATTTCTTTTGAATTTTTTTATTTTAAAATGACTGATAATTTAATTTCATTTTTCCCCCGATAAGGGCTTACCTCCGTTCGGTTTTGATCTACTTTTTTGATTTTGAGTTTATTTTACTACATATTTCCTGATTCTCTTTCTATTCTCTTAATTTCCAAGACTGGTTTAAAAATTTAAGAATAAGCAAAAGATAAAAAAAATTGTATTGTGGGATTCTTATGAGTAAAAGCAGAAATAATATAATATTTTATAGTATGATCATTAATTGGATTTTAGTTCTTGTTATTGGTATTGCTATGGGTTTTGTTCTTCGAGACTTGCAAGGTCTTGAATGGTTTGGTTCTCCTCTTCTTACCTGTATTTTAATGGGGATAATCATGACCGTTCTATATTTTACTACTAAAAATAGAAATTGGAAACTATCTGAAGTAGTTGTTTTTTGGTTTGCTAGTTTATTAGTTGTAATTATTATAAATATGGCCACCTTGGCACAGTGTATTTTAGGTACTTGGGAAGATTTTCAAGCTATGCCTATTATGGGTATTTTTCAATTGCTAATTATCGCTATTGCTTATCATCTTCAGGAATCATATATTAGGAAACGAGCTTTGAATGTCTTTACTCTTTGGACATCAGTGCTTTTCCTCATTACTCTTTCATCAATGGTTTTTCTAGCACTTTCGCTTTTTAGTGGTTGGGATACTGGCTTCCAACAATATCCTATTATTGGTATAGGAATCTGGACTGGTTTACTGTTCCTTTTATACCTAACTCCAAAGGGTGACCGAATGTCTGCAAAACAAGTTTTCTTCTTCTGGTCCTGGTTCATGTTCATAGGTATTGGTATTAGTATGGTCTTAACTTATGTTTATGCTTTAGCAGGTGATCCCAAAATTTGGCCTCTATATCCTACATTAGGCACTTTTAGTATCGCTTTAATAGCAACAATCCTATTAATTATTTCATCTCGTAAACAAAGTAATTCTATGGAAAAAATGGTTGATTTATCAAAAGAGTAAATAGAAGTTTTACATCAGGTAAACTCGCTTTTCTCGCGACGGGGGCTTGCTTGCCTCCGTCCGGTTTTGATTAAGAAGAAAGGATTTTGAGATTTGCTTATTTCTAGATTTCAAAAATAAAAGAAAAAAGAATAAGAAAATTGCTTGAAGCCGTTTATCTAGTAATTTGTGACAGAAGCATCATTCTTCCTTTAACATCATAAATCATATCTGTTATTTCTATTGCTGCTTTTAAAATTTCAATAGCTTTTGTAGTTTGTCCAACTGCTTTCAAACAAGAGGCATAGTTCAATGATGCTTTTATAGACCATTCCCATAATCGTATATTTCCTGATTCAATTATTAGGTTTGCATAGTAGGTTATTGCTTCATTTAGCTTTCCACTTAGAGCATATCGATCTGCATACCTGAATTTTTCCATAATCTCATCGTGAACTTTCGTAAAAACATTTTTTAGATATTCTTGATTTTCTTTCTTTCTATCTACTGCTAATGAACTATCTAGTCCATAATCCTTTCCAATATTTATGGCAAGATCAAAGCAATTATCTGCTGGTAGGCATTGATTAATCCGCCTGTAATTCTCGCCCAATTGTATCAGAACTCCAAATGCTCCTTTGAAATTTTCTTCATTAAATAAAATATCAAGGATAATTCTATATCTTAGGATAGCGCTCCATCTTTCTCCTTTTTCTAGATAACTAGTAATCTCTTGCTGTAATTGAGGAATTTTACTATTGTTTAGAGTAAGTTGTGGGAATATCTGTGGTAACATTCCTCTCCGAACAGCATCTGATACAAAGAAGTTATACATAGGATATTCTAATTTTGGATGTAAAGGATCGTTTGTTTTAAATTGATTATTCCATAGAATATTTTTCATTATTGAAAGATCATTTCGCATTCGTTCTGAGTCATCAAAAACTTTCATTTGATGTAAACTCTCAGGATAATACTTCTGCTCTATTTTTGAGATATAAATTTCATATTGATTCATTTTTTTTTGATTTTTTTTAAACAAGAATTTTAATCCCCATTAAGGTCTTTAATTTATAATCAATATTTAATGATAAGATAAATATTTTCTGTTTTCTATATAAGTGACTCGAAAACAATCTTTCTACAAATCAATAGCAAAGAAAAGCTTTGTATTCCCATTATTACTACTCAAGATAAGTAAAACGAGCAATTTATTCTATAGGTTATTTTTAAATAGATCATTACTTAATTTACTAAAAGGACTGATATGGATCTTTTTTTTACTACAACTGTTAATAGGTATATCTATACACCAATAATTGTTTTTAGTATATTGATTTTAATAACTTGTTTAATGATTTTTTTAATGGGTTTAAGTGGACTCAAAAATGACAGAGTTGAAGTTTTTCTTATATTTAACTCCAACACCTTTAATATTGCTAATTTGCTTTATACCAAATCCTGGACCAAGATTTTATAATACTATAAAGAATTTATTATTTGAGAAAAATGAACAAGAATTAATTAAAATTGCAAAGAGAATTAATAATAAATCCATTATTGCACTTTGTGCTCTTTTTGATCTTAATCCCGATAAAGTTAGACCTATTTCTTCGTTTATTTCTCCTTCAAGAGTCATTCCGCATTCTTTAGCCATTGTTATAATGAGTTTACTATTAGGTAAAGCAAAGGTTAGATAGCCGCGAAGTAAGCCATCACCTCCACCAGCAGTGCCATAAATCTTAGCAAAACCCGTTTGAAAATGAATAGTTCTAATTTGTTCAATATAATTGAAAAGATTGGTTTGCCTTTTATTCATTTTTCCTAATGAATTTCGCTTTTGATATAATGATAATTATTGGCAAGAAGAAGATAATGTTCCAAACATTGAAACTTACATTTGGTGTTGGCTCATTGGGATTCTTTATTTCAATGGTGAATTCACCATATCCCTCACAGTCATAAATCTCCAAAAAGAATGTTGTTGGACTTTCACTTGTTTGGTTATACTCTAATGTTAAAATCTTACCAAAACCTTCTGCTTGTATAAAGAATAGTTTTTTCCAAGTCTCATCATAGATTGTTAGCTGATAATTTGCCGTTTCAGAATTACTTAGTGTTATAGTATTATTTCCGTAAGGAATTCCTATTTGAAAATAGTGATTTAAATCCTGTTTAAAGTGTCCCTGAGTATCTCCGTTCATTGATCCCCCAGTTGATGTGTATGGTGAATTACATACAAGTTCTATTGGTTCACATTCTTTTACTTCTATGTCAAAGTTCGATGTTGATGCTTTCCCGTAAACCAAAATGAGATAAAAACCTGTTTCTAACCTATATCTACCTATTTCACTTGTTGCATCCTCTGGGTTAATGAAAAAACTACCACCAATTAATTTGTATATTCCCGTTAAATCATATTTCATTACCTTGAAATCAATATCTCCCGATGAAATTTGACAAGCAAATTCATAAATAGCTTTTTTCCATAGATTTATTTTAAACATTTGAACTGAATTCTGTACTATAGAGCAATCTTTTCTAACTTCTTCTAAGCTAAGCATTTCTGGATTTACAGTTTTCAAATAAAGATAATTGCTCTTATAGAAATCGAGAAACTCATCCCATAAAGTATCTGTTAACCAATCCATATCTTCAGTAAAACTTAAGCCACTATTGTAGCCTTCGATGGATTCCATTGCTATAGTTCCATCAGGTAAGAAAATAGTCAAACCATTTGCACTTCCTCCATAATTAGGGTGCTGCCAATTATAGGTGATTACTTGATCAAGATAATCTAGTAATTCTCTCCCTACAAGATTAAGAGATGGCTCATCTAGAAAGAATATTATATTCTTTATTAAAGCAACAAGGTCAACCCAGCATTCATCGTAGAAATCATATGTTAGGTCTCTACTAAA
This sequence comes from Bathyarchaeia archaeon, assembly GCA_035528035.1. Taxonomy (GTDB): domain Archaea; phylum Asgardarchaeota; class Heimdallarchaeia; order JABLTI01; family JABLTI01; genus JABLTI01. The sequence goes on along the minus strand of DATKZI010000014.1, from coordinate 312,870 downwards.
AGCAAAAATTTCGTCATAATAACCAGCTTCTAGAGTAGTGATTAATTCGGAAATAAAAGGATTAATAACTTCTGGGATGCCTAAAAGTTTTGTTTGATCGATAACTGATAAGCAATTTTTGTAAGTGTTTTGGTAATAGATGGAGTATGCATCCACTATTAGCTCACAAAATAAGCTTGCATTCAAATTTGGTTGTAGTTTCAATTTTTGAATAATTGAATTATATGGATAACCATTTGTACCATCTTCTGTTGTAATGAAATAGTCACAAAGATTCCTCATTTCCCACGCTACTTCTATTGTATTCATATCACAAGCATCCATTGAAATTATGTTAATTTCCTCTTCATAAGCAGCAAGAGCATTGGTTATTGCCAGCTGTATATCATTAACTATAAAGTGGGTACTACTTGTTTCATCGTCGATAACCCCATATGCTGCATGACCATGATTCCATAAATCAAGAATATAATTCTCAGCTGGGAAATTTTCGAAACAGTAACTAATGAAATCAGTCAAGGATGCAGGATTAGCCATATCCACTTCCCCTAAATCCACCATAAGTTGAGAGTCAATGGTAGTTGGTAGGACATTCTCTGTAATATTGTAAATTCTACTTCCATTCCAATTACCATGAGTATTATCAAAACCAGGGATTCGATCAAATAATACAACAATGCTAATGTTTTCATTAGAACCCCCAGCTTGTTCTAACCATTCAAAATCTCTCACTGCATCTCCTTCAATATCATTATCAGCATCCAAATAGAGCATATAAGTCCATGATTTATCTCCTGATGCTTTGGTTGAAAAAACATTATCAATTGATGGAATTGAATGTTGCTTAGAAATAATTTGAATTTCATTGGAATTTGCTTTGTTTTCCAACGTATTTTTGGTATCAGTTTGCGTTATGAATCCTTGTGAAAAAGCCACTAAAAACAAAACCAGAAATGAAATATGTTTTTTCATAAACATGAAAATTACCCTCTTATAGAATTATTCCTATATTGAACAAAAACACTTTTGGTTATTCTTGATTAAATTTAGATTACTAAAAATTTCTCTTTAATTTAAACAGAAAGATTGATTATTAATTATTTCTTAAATGATTTATGATTTTTTTCTATTCTTCTCTATATTGTTGGAATTTATAATTATTTCATTATTTTATTTATTTGATTTTAATTCATCCCAGAATTTTTTTGGTGGATGTCTTAAATCCCAATCTATTCTTGTATCATGTAAAACTCGAGAGCAATATGGATCTCCTTGAGCGATAGTATGTTCCATAGTTAGAATGATATTTTCGTTGTAATAGGATTTTGCTGCTTGATAATCCCCATAGCAACAAACATAATATTTGATTTCTTTATCAGGTAAATCTTGTAAAACATTGACCCATAGGCAATTATCGTTTCTATAGGCATATTTGCCTTCAGCAAGCATTCCATGTAACATTACCCAAGCTGACGGTGGTTCTTGTCTATTGGTAATTCTTTTTTCTAATAATGTCTCTAAATCTATAAATGGTTCTTCAGGAGTTTGGGTATCTATTAGGTATTGCGTACCAAATTTCTTGTAAAAATTGATTGCTTCTTTTCTTTCTAAAATCATTATCAGTGTTTCTAAATTGAAGTATCTAGGATGTAGAAATGATTTCAGATATGCAGAATTTAATACTTTTGTTTTGTTTTCCACAGTTTTATAATCTTCAACTAAACCCAGAGTTTTGAAGATATAACTTACAATACCTTCTGCTAAAATAGGAAATTCTTGTAGATTACTAAAATCCCTATAGTTAATCCCAAAATCAATTTTTTGTCCTTCTTTTCCAATATTTGTTAATAGATTTTTGTATTTATTATTAAGGTTTTCAACAAATACCAATAGTTTTTCGGGATGATTTCTTTTTATATATCCAAGTAAATAATCCAATCTCTTTAATTGCTCTTTCTCTATCCATTTGAGAGGTTCTACTTCAATCTCTCTCGCTAAAATATCCTCTTGAAATTCTCCTGTTCGATAAAACTTCATATTATCCATGTGAAAAACCTGTCTACTTTTTTAAAAATTAAATATTACTCAACTTTTTATTATTTTGTAAAAGACTGAGAAATCAAAGGAATTTCTAATAAGAAAAATTTTCCCAAAGAAGGTTCTGGTTTTTACTTCTATCTTTGATTTTCAGAAATTTATTATCTGTTTTAAATGAAAACCTCAAACTAGATTTGTCAAAGAATTTATTTTTGTCTAATCAAGTCATAAATATTGAGAATTTAATTTCCCTTTTTTGAAAATTTTCTCAATAATTTCCTGAAAAAACGAGGGAAAAAAATGGCAAAGTATAAGTTAAAGAATTATCAGAAAGGTTTCGAAGTTGACCAAGAGAAAATTGGTCTCGAAGTAACAAAAGATTGGGATTCATTTCACCAATCATCCGCTGATGAATTGGCTCGCAATTACTCACAATCTGGTTTTGATCCTGAAACAAGGCACTACTGCTTTCATGAGGATAAAATGATCGGTTTTTTGGTATCAAAAGTTTTACCTGTGGGTGATGATGGTATTAAAAGAGCTGAATTAGACTTTCCAATAGTACTATCAGGACATGAAGAAGCTATTGATTTACTTTATGAAAAAGCTATCTCTACCCTAAAAAACAAAGGAGTAAAAATTGTTGATGGAAGAGCTGGTTATTATTGGAAGGGTACAATTGAGAAAGCCAAGAAATATAATCACAAACTTAGTAGAACTCAATTTTGTAGAATGGTAATTGACCTTACCGCTAAAAATCTTGAAGATCCAGAATTCTTATTTGAACCCTATAATGATGCTCGAGATAGAAAGGAAGCTATAGACCTTATGATGAAAATTTACAACATGACTGAGGAACAAGCTAACAATAATATTGATGCAATCAATAAGGATGAAAATAAAATAGTATTTAGCTATTTAATTTTGCGACAAGAAGGAAAGATCGTTTCTCGAGGTTTAGTAACTAAATCCAATAAACCTAATACGCTCGCTTTTAGAGCACCTACTCCAGATTTGAAATATCTCAAATCATATGTTTCACAAGTTGTAAAATTGGCAAAAAATGCAAAATATGAAATTCTTGAATTATTCTTTGCTCCTGAAAATTTTGATTGGATAAAGGATTTTGCAGAAGCTGGCTTTTCTTTAGTTGGTGAAATTAACTTTTATGAAAAGAAACTTTGATTTCTTTTTTCATATTTTCTTTTTTTTTTAGCTTTTCTAAAAGTTTTTCTGTATATAGGATAATAAAGAGAACTTCAATTCAGATTCTTCAATTTTTTTCGTTTAATAAATAATTTTAAATAGTCTTATTAATAAGACACATATACGTCTTATCCATAAGACTGGTTGGATGTTTATGAAAATAAATTTCTCTATTGAAAACGGTCAAATTCTAATTCCAGTTAGAATTAATAATACTGAAAAAATTTATAATTTTCATTTTGATATAGGTGCAAAAAAGACTACTATTTTCCCAGAGGTAATAGAAGAATTAGGAATCTCCCTACAAGGTTGCAAAACTCATAAAGCTCTCACTGCTGGTGGTGAAATCGAAATTCCATTAGTAGCTTTAGATTCTCTTTCTGTTGGTTTGGAGACTATTAACAATCTTGAAGTTATTGTTGCTAATATGAAGAAGGGCAATGCTTGTATGAAAGCATTTGGTGCTCTTGGACATGATTTTCTACAGAATTATAAAATTCATCTCAATATTTCAAAAGAAGCTCTTACTTTAACTAAAACCAATGAGGAATCATCAAAAGCTCTCAGTTTTTTTGAATATTTTAATAATACACATTTGGTTTCGATTGAAGCTAAAATTAATGATAAAGAGTCTTATTGGTTTATTTTGGATACTGGTGCAACTGGGAATATCCTAAATTCAACATTAGCAAATGAGCTTAATCTACTAACAAAAGAAACTGAGGCAATAGCTCTTTCTCCTTCAGGTCCAATACATATTAGGGAAACAATCCTTAGTAAATTTGAAGTTGAAAGCAAAACTGTCTCTAATATGTTATTTCATGTTATGAATTTAGATCATCTTAATAGGAATGGTCCTAGAAAAATCGGTGGGATTATTGGTTATCCATTCTTAAAGGACATAGAGTTGATAATTGATTATCCGAATCAACAATTCGGATTGATAGCTATTGATTAAGTATTATTTCATAAACAAAATCTTAAATTAATTGTTTAATAGCTAGTGTGATATAGAAAATTAAGTTGGAATCATATTGAATGAAGAGATAATTCTAGAAAACATGGAAAAAAATCTAAAAGTTTTAGAGATAGAATCATGTCTTCTCATTTATTTTTATTTGTTGGTTTACGGTAAAAATACTCCTATTCAAATTCGATCTGACTTGAAGATTAGCAAAGCAACTTTTTTTAGAAGCTTAGGATTTCTTCTTGATGCAGATTTTGTTAGAAAAGATGAGAATGTTACTGGTACAGATAAACGATATGGTCATATTTATCTCCCTTCAAAGGGATATCAGGAAATCTTTGAATTCCCAATTACTTCTGAATTACAAGAGATTGCTAAACAAAAAGGTAAATCACAGATTCTTACAAAATGGGAAAATATAATTAAAACAAGTCCATTAATTTTCAGTAGCATTTTGTCAAAAATATTTAGCTTAAAAAAGCACACTGAACCTCAAATTAAAACAATAACTGTCAATGATAATTCCGAGAAATCACTTCATATTAGAGACCAAGACGATAAACGGGGAAGAAGAATTCAAGTTTTTAGCTTAATAGAAGCTTCTAAAGATGATGACCTTTTCCCAAAGATACAAGAGTTCCTTGAATCGTTAACACTGTCACAAGCTTCCCCCGAAAAGGGTGAAAAAATGAAGAAACCGATTTCTTTTATGATTGATATTATTGAATTATAAACAGATTATATTTATTTCATTTTTTTATTTCTGTAAATCCAAGTAATTAATTTTCTATAGCTGTAATTAATCGATTTGTTATAAGCTGAGCATATGATTCGATTTCTTCATGGGAATATTTGGTTTTAATATAGTGATAGAAGAAATACATCTGATCTCTGAAAGTGTAGAAGATAACAAATAATGTATCAAGAAAGCTTGTAATACCTCCATAAATGGATTCTATAACAGGTAATTTGTTTAAATCAATATCCTTTAGATGCTCATCAAGTAATCCTAAATTATCCAGAGAGAATGGATTCTTCTTCGTAATTATTTCAATGAAATAAGAACCTACTTTTCGTAGTAATTCAATTGAAGCTTTCTTTACAAAAATCCTTTGTAAAAGAAATAACCTCCTATCACGTAAACTTCTTGTTAATTGTCTTTGTATTCTTTTAGCATTCTGCCAAAAGGTTTTGCTCTTTCGATATTTCTTCTTATAATAGGTTACTCCTGAATAACAACCAAATGCTTCTCCTACATCTCGATTGTATCTATTTCGTACATTTACAGGACTGCCAATTGTTTGATATTCTTGACTAAACGCAGTGCTAATAGCACTTTGAACTGATACTCTTTTTAATTTACATTTCTCCAAGAATTTTTTCGTTTGTTCTTTTGTTAATTTGCTAGAATAAACACCTAAATCATCCCCTTTGATATTTATTTCAGCTATTTCCTTTTTCCCTGTAATGGCTCTATTGAAGAAATTATTGATTCGTAAGAGAACATAGGTTAGTTTAGTTATGAAAGGTGATTTTGGTATCATTCTTCTAACTTTTGGAGAGTAGAGATCAATCTCTTTAGCTGGTAAATCGATAATTTCTTCTGATATTTCAGATTTCGTTAGAAGCTTCAACATATCCTTGATAAATAAAATCATTGAAAATCCATCAGAAATTGTATGTGAGCAACAAATTACTATTTCTGATTTTGTTGTTGAAGAAAGCACTGCTACTCTCATTAAAGGTAGTTTTTTTTCCAATAAATCAAAAGGTGTTGTTAACTGTTTATGAAATTCATTCAATGCTTGAGAATCATCATGATGAACTAGTTCAATTACAGGTATTTTTCCTACTTCTTCTTTTGTAAACCATAGTCGACCATTATCATCTTCTGTAATTCTTACTTGTAACAATGGATGTTTCTTTTGTAATCTATCTATAATCTCTACAATCCAATCCTTAGAGATATACCCATTAAATCTAAGCATTACTACAATGTTGAAAGGTTGCCCAACAGCGTAGCTAATATATTCAATTTCATTTAATTCTCTGAGCAATTTAAAGCACTTGGTATAATTGTATAAACTAATTTTAAATTTATTGAAAAAAATTCAAATGAATTTTACATAAAATTAACTCGAAGCAAAGCTATTATAACTCCAAAGCCAATCTGGTTTATTCTCTAGAGGTTTTCCTAATGACATCTTAAAACATGTTTGTTTTATTTCAGGTGAATATCTTAGTAATTTATTTCCAATATTCTCAGAAGCAATAATTTTTTTGTTTCCTGATATTAAATTATAATCAATTAATTTGAAAGCAATATTTTCACTTATAGCAATTATTGGACCAAACATAAGCTTAGTATCAAAAGCAAACCCATCTTTTTCAAAACCATATACTTTTGATCTTGGCAAATTAATCAAATAATTCAGAAATTTTGTTCTATCGAATCCCATCGCTTTTTTATCTAGATTAAAAATCCAATTAGGAATTTTTTCATAAACTACTATTTCATCACTCATTTTTGCTTCTTTTGCTTTTGTTAGTTCATATATATGTGCAATAAAATCATCTTTATAGCCAAATCTTCTATAGATGGTATCTGCTCCGGGATTTGAGAATAATTCTTGTGTTTGATTATTTTTATTAGCTTCTTTAACCAATTCCTCGAAGATTTTTGTTCCTATACCTCTTTTTCTATAATTCGGATTTACTCCTATATAACCTATAAATGATGATCCTTTATGATTCGTTAAACCACCAATTCCTACAATTTGTTCCATTAATTCTGCAACATAAAAAGATGTGATATTCTTCTTATTTATAAGTTGAAATCTTTGGATAATTTCACTACGAGCTATTTCATCTGGTTTACTTTTCAAAAAAGATTCAATAAAAACATCAACAATTTGTTCTAAATCGTTTTTTTCTTGTAATCGAACTAGTATTTCTGACATTTACATTCCTTTACTGTTTTTTTCTTTTCAAATTAAAAGAGATAATTAATCATTTGTAGTTTTAATTATGATGATTATTTTATAGTTTGCAAGTGATATTCTAACACCTTTACAGCAAATCTACTAGCAACAGTAGCAGGTCCACCACCCATTTCAATAGCTACTCCTACAGTTTCTAAAATCTGTTCTTTTGTTGCACCGTTTGTTAATGCCTGAGAAATATGCCATTCCATACATGATTCACAATTTTGAATAATTGATATCCCTAAAGCAATTAATTCTTTAGTGTATTTATCTAGCGATCCTTTAGCGAAAGATTCTTCTTCTAATTCTACGAATTTTCCATATACTCTTTTACAATTGTTAATTAGATATGTATGACTAATTTTTCTATCTCTGATAATTTTTTCAATTTTCTCAATATCTTGTTGACTGATAATTTCCTTTGACAATTGATTTCACCTAAAAATAACATCCACTAATTAATTAAAATATAATTTTTTAATTCGTTGGTTCTTATTTTGAAATTTTTCTTTCATCTTACAATTAAACTCAAAATTTTAATAAATGTTATAAATATTATTGGATTGATTAAATTATGAAAGAATATTATCGTAAATGGGCTCCTGATTATGAAAAATTCTATTATAATTGTTCTCCAGAGATTAAACAAGGTAATGATTTCTCAGCTAAATTATTGCAAGAATATTTGAGTGGTCGTTCTGTTCTTGAGATTGCATGTGGAACAGGTTACTGGACGCGAATTCTCTCAAAGGTTGCTAAAAACATTATTGCAACAGATGTTCTTCCCGAAGTCTTATTATTTGCTAAAGAGAAACAATATGATTGCCCTGTTTCTTTTATTATCAATGATGCATATGATTTATCTTTGTTTAAAAATACCTTTGATGGAGGTTTGGCTAATTTTTGGTTCTCACATATTCCTAAAGAGCGAATTGATTTCTTTCTTACTAATTTTCACCATATTCTTCAACCTAAATCCCGCGTTTTTATGACTGATAATAATCCCCTACACCTCCCAGATGGTCAATTATTTTCATTCCCTGAAGATCCAAATACTTATAGACTTCGCACTGTTAGTGATGGCAGCGAACACTATGTTTTGAAGAACTATTATACAATTGATGATCTTGTAACTATTTTTAGTAAACATATTAAAAATTTCAAAAAATCAAATATTTATTATGACGAGTATTTTTGGCGTTTAACTTATGAGTTGCCTTAGAATCATCTGGAAAGTCTTTTGATGATGAGTTATTTATGAATTTTATAATAGGAAAGGATAAAAGTAATTAAATTCAATTCATTCTAAAATATGCTAAATTGGTGATATTTTGGTTGTTATTATAAAAATATTAGCTGTTTTAGGGATGATAAGTCCTATTATTTATACATTAATGTGGATTATTGGTGGATTTATTGTGCCTGATTATAATCCATTACACAAGGATATAAGTTCACTCATAGCAGTTGGAGCTTATAAAAGAAGAAAATAACCATATCTTACTTTTTCTTTTTACCTATTTTTTCAGATTAAATTTTTTTCTTTTATTTACTTCTTTTTAAAAGAACAATAATTAATATATGAAGAAATCAAGAAAATTTATAAATAACACTCTATTCTGTGATTATACAAACTTACTAGGAGGACGTTTAAATTAATGAGCAATGAAAATTATGTTACCATACTTGAAGCTTTAAATGAACGATACCTCTTAGATTGGTCTATATAATAGATTAAGTTTGAAATTCTTTTCCAACCAATCTATTTGTACTACTCTTTCGAGGTTTGTAATTTCTAGTTTTAAGTATAAAGCAAATAATTAGGTTGAAAGCGCTTTTTAGAAACAATATTCACTAGATGAGATTAGATTATCTCTTTACTGATTTTTGTTTTTAAAAATTTCTTCCTAATAATTCTAACATTAATAAAACGTTCCTATTATGAGGTAATTAAATTGGCAGATATAAATACTAAAAAAGAAATTAATCACACAAAAATAGAAATTAAAAATATAGAAAATGATGATCAACTCGATTCTAATGATGATCGTGTTGATAGTGATTCCTCATTTGATATTCTTCAAACAGAGGATATTCGTAAATCAGAACGAGTAAAATTCACCCAAAGAATAAAAGGTGTTGAACGAGTTTCACGATTAGCGGAGCAACCAGAAAAACTTACTTTCTCAACGAAAAAGAATAAAGTAAATTCTACAAGTGGATTCAATGTAACATTTATGGCGATGCAAAAAAGTGAAGTAACCTATGATCTTATTAAAAAAGAGCTAATAAGATTCGGTGCAATAAGTGATTTAGTTGCTGAAGTCAATTCTGGAAAAGAAGCTAACATTTACATTGCCCATATGAATGGTTCACCAATTATTGTAAAAGTTTTCAGACTACAAACTACTTCTCACAACAAACAAAAAAGACGTCAATGTGTAAATTCTCAAATTATGGCATCAGGTTATGCTCATGCTGAATTCTATCGATTAATGCTTGCTTACAAGGCTGGAATGAATGTTCCAACACCTGCTAGAAAAATCAATAATGTAATAATAATGCAATTTATTGGTTCTAATTGGGAACCAGCACCACAATTACGAAATATTATTTTGGATTATCCAGAAGAAATTTTGGATGAAATTATTGAGCAACTAAGGATAATGTATCAAAAAGCGCATTTAATCCATGGAGATTTTTCTGAATATAATATTCTTATCCATGATGGAAAACCAATAATAATTGATTTTCCTCAAGCTATAGATATGAGCCTTCTAGTAAATAGAAAAGAAGATAGAATAAATGGAAATCTAGCAGTTCTTCAAAAAGACATTGAAACAATTGGAAAGTATTTCGAAAAAGAATATCATTTAACCTTTGATTTCAAGGAAGTTTACAAATACATCGCTGGTAAAGATGCTGTTAGAGAACGACTGAGTTTAACTATAGATGAAGCTGAAAAAATGCTTTTTGAATAAAAAGGGTAATTAAATTTCATTTAATTACCTTTTTTCTTATCAAAATTATTATCCCAATAATAATAGGTGTTGATATTATTATGAAAGAAAATGGTATTGATATTGTATATGTACCAACTTCTACAGTCATTAGATTAAGATAAGTCTCCTTATTCCCAAAAATATCAATTGTTTCAATATCAACCGAAAACTCAGCGTAATCAAAAAAATAGAGTTGTTTGGTATAATTATTGTCTCCATCAGGATCAGTTAACGATAGTATAATTGTATCAGGAAATACAGTACCAGTAGTTAAAAGATGTAATTTTGCCTTAACACTTCTAATACCTGATTCATCAGTAACTTCAGCTATTATTAGTCTGGAATAATTTTCAAATGTTATCACTGAGTAGCTATCTAATGAAGGAGCATTTTTTTCATAACAACCAATAGCTTTTGCCATTGCTAAATACATTTTTGATAGATAAATTTGTGTAGCTGAAACAGTTACTATATTTCCACTTATTATTGGTTTAGCTTCAGGATAGTATTCAGCACCAGCAGCGATATATTCTGAAGCATAAGCACTGTAACCTGTAACATTTTTACCATTTATAACATTAGCAGCAGCTAACACTCTCACTGAACGACACCAACCACTAATAACTACATCTGCATCAGACGCAAGCTTAATTTTATCTAAAATACCATCTTTGTTCGCCATCATTTCTGTATGTGATGATCCTGACATTACATCCACACAATGATATGAAGTAATATCACTAATTTGTGAAAATTTTATATCAACTTCATAATCTAAACTATTATATTCACAGCCTGAGATAGTACTAGTAGGACCTGCTGTTGTTACTTTCCATCCATAAATATCTTCATATTGATGTAACATTGCTATAAAATTTGAGCCAAAATTATTATCCATTAAAACGAGTATTTTTACATCAGAAGTATGAATTGCTTTAGTTTTTATAGTTTCTTTATATGTAGGCATGAAATTTAAAATCAATACAGATAGAATTATTAAAATTATGGTTTTTCTTTTATTCATTCATAATCCCCCATGAACTTAAATTAACAATTACCAGAATATAAAAGATTATTATGATTGGTCTGATTTACTCAAAGAGAAAACCAATTATTTTTTCATATTAATTTTCTATTATCAATGTTTAAATACCCATGATATAAATAACCATATAGTATTTTACTACAAGGATCATGTTAGAAAATGACAGAAGAGAAAAAATGTCTTTTTTGTGGCAAGGTTAATACTGATATAAATGCCACTTTTTGTATGTATTGTGGAAATGTTTTAAATCTAGAATCAGGGAATAACCAAAACTACTCTTATAGCACTGAACCTCCAAAACCAACTTATACTTATGGATCAGATATTCCACAAACAACAGGTTCCGAAACTCAAAGAGTTTATTTAGGTCAAAATAAACTAGCAATGGTTTCATTTATTTTTGGGATATTAGGTTTATTTATCATTCCTGGCTTAGGTGGATTTATTGCTATTATACTTGGTATTATATCATTTTCAGAAAAAAAACCTGGATATCAAGTAGCAATTAGTGGAATAATTATCGGTGTATTTTCAATTATTTTTGCTGCTGTTTTAGGAGTAATGTTTTGGATGATCTTTAGATTTTCTAGTCCTTTCATAATTTAACATGACTGAATAAAATATTTCCACTCTGTTTTTTTTTATTCTAGTTAAATAATCCAAACATCATTTTCTTAACTTTTAGGTTTACCTAACATTATTTTTTAAGAAAGACATTTTAATTAAGTTAACGTTAATGTTAAATTGAATCCACTTTAATTGGAGAGATAAATGATTTATGTCAGAATATAATTTTCCATTAATTGGTGATAAAGCTCCAAGCTTTACAGCAAAAACAACTCATGGGACTGTTAATTTTCCAGATGACTACAAGGGAAAATGGACAGTGTTCTTTTCACATCCAGCAGACTTTACACCTGTTTGTACAACTGAATTTGTTGCTTTTCAAGCAAGAAAGAAAGCATTTGATAAATTAGGTGCTCAACTAATTGGTTTAAGTATAGATCAAGTTTATAGTCATATCAAATGGGTGGAATGGATAAAAGAGAAATTAAATGTCGATATTGAATTTCCAATCATTGCTGATCATGGTCAAGTAGGCAAACTTTATGGAATGATCCATCCAAACAAATCATCTAGTACTGTTCGAGCGGTATTTGTAATTGATCCAGAAAGTATTATTCGCGCAATAATCTACTATCCACCAGAAATGGGTCGAAACATGGATGAAATTTTGAGAATTCTTGAAGCATTCCAAGTTGCTGATAAAAATGGTGTGGCAATGCCTGCTAACTGGCCAAATAATGAACTACTAAAGGATCGAGTAATTATTCCACCAGCAAGTGATGTAAAAACTGCTAAAGAACGGCTAAAACAATACGAATGCTATGATTGGTGGTTATGTCACAAAGAACGACCTCCTAAATAAATGAAAAATTCATTCAGAGTTTTTCATTTCATACTTTTTTTATTATTTAAATTAACAATTTGATTTAAAATTCGTGTAGGAAAAAATCTTTGATTTCATTAATATTTAAAATAAATTAATTCTTTTATTGCTTATGATACAGAATAATTTTGAAAAAGGAAAAGAATATCTAAAAAAATCTGGTACAAATGTATTTATGATTTCTATGGGAATGAAGATGGTTTTCCAACCTGGATCAGCCTATGAAAACCTTGAGAAAGAAAAACTTCCAGAAATTTTCTTTAATGATGAGCTAAATCGTCCAATTGGCTTTTCTAAGAAATTCGTAAAATTCTATAAAATGACTCATCGAATTGATATGGATCGATTGTTACGAGGTATATCTATCCTCTTAACCGGATTCACAGGTCCAGATACTAATGATAATCCTAAAAATCATCATAAACTATTATTCGCTCATTTCATGCTTAAATCTGGTTTTGCTGCGGATAAAGAAATCGAAGAAGCAATAAAAGCATTCGGAGAAATATCAAGAGTTCCAATAAAGAAGATTTCTGACTTTGAATTTAATTGTGCTGCACGAATTATAAATCATTTTTATAAACTATATTCTTATAATGATCCATTTGGTTTTTAACAAATTTAGTAATAATTGCTAATAAGGAAATTATCTAAATTATTCGATAATTTCCTATTGTTTTTTGTTAATTGAGATGATAATGATAGGTATTGTAACTAAAATTACTAATCTAAATAATTTAAAGTACAACTTAATCTATTACTTTAATTTAAAATTAATCAACTAATTACATTCTTTTTCAATAAGCTTTATAGTATAATATATTTGATAGATTATTGGTGTAAAAATGGTTTTGCAAACCGATCCTCATGAATTAAGAAGGCAGATAAAGCTTCTTGAGAAAACAGACACTGGCGTCTACTTGTTCTATTGGGCATTTCCAATTAAAATCCCATCAAATAATTCGTCTGATGATACAGTGTTATTTTTTGACAGACAATATACAGAATGGATTGAATTAAAACCAGTAAAATTTTATCCAAAAAAAGATCATTTTAGGGATAATGAGATATTTCCTATGGGTGATGATGATAGTATTTGTTTTAGTGTTATGGGCTCATTTGAAGTGTTGATCAGAAAGGTAGATAATGATTATTATTTACAAATCAAAAGAGAGTAATTATAGAAACCAAAGTAATTTAATCTATATTTCCGATAACAATTACCTTTTATTAAAACGTTTTATTTCATTATAATAATCAAGGTGTCATACTATGAGTGATTTAGATCAAATCGAACGTGAAATAGAAAGTTTTCAAAGAATATTAGATGATATTAATCACCAAATAGAATATCAAACAAGGATTTTTGAGAATGGTTTAGAACGCATTGCTCGTTCTCTTGAGAAAATTGCTTCCAAATAGAAGCAGTCCATTTTTCTTCTTTTTTATAATTTCTAATCTTTTTTAGATAATTTTCAGAATAATTATAATAATATTATGTAAATTATTAGCATGCTCTACATAATATTATTTGGGAGGATGTTTTTTTGAGCGAAAAAGAAGAAATGTTTTGTCCTATTTGTAATGGAATAATTAATCCAGAAGATTTATTGTGTAATAATTGTGGTGCTTCTTTGAAAGAAAACAATCAAATGATGCAAAAACAAAGAATAATCGAAAATCCAACAGTTCAACCATTATATGGAACACCAATAATGGTACGAACTATTCAACCTACGGTACAGACACATAAGCAAGCAGTTTATGCTACAATTTCTTTGATTTTTACAGCTATCGCTGCTTCACTATTTTTAATACCATGTCCATGTGTTTCTATATTTGGCGGTCTGCCAGTCAGTGCTATAGGCTAAATCCTAGGAATAGTTGGAGTAGCAATAAAACCAAGAAAAAAACTTGATTGGTTAGCTTTCAGTTTTAGTTTAGCAGCACCAGCTATTTGGGGTATCATTCATGTAATAATGTACGGTTTCTATATCTATTAACATTGAATTTCTTTATGTTTTCTTTTTTTTAACTGGCATTCAGTATAAATTATCAAGATTAAAATAAACGTATCACTAGTTTGAATTGATACTATCGATTATATTTCAAAATTTTTAATTAATTTGGTTATCCTCTTATACTTAAATGATGATTTATTTTATTACAAATAATAGCGATTATTAGAGATAATATTAAGGGTTTGAGAGAAAAATGCCAAAAGAAGAAGAAAAACATTGCATTTTCTGTAGTACTCTAATTAGAGATGGTGATATTTTCTGCAGCAATTGCGGTGCAAATGTAAATGAGAGACCAATAATATCTGAAAGCAATCAATCACAAACTGAATCTTTTGTAGAACCACTAGGTCAAACAATACACTCTGAGGAAAAAGAAGAATCTAATGTAAGAATACTTTCTGAACGACCATTAACTTCAGAACCCATTGAAATTCAAAGATTTACCAATGAACCAATCGGATCAAGTATTGTTGTTGTACCAACAAGGGTACCATCTGGAAGCAGTGAAAATAATTCAGCCGCAATAGTTTCTATCGTTTTTACTGTTATTTCAGCAATACTTTTTGCAATACCATGTCCTTGTGTTGGAATGTTCGCAGGTATACCTTGCAGTGTTATTGCTTTTATTCTTGCAATAATTGGTTTGATTAATCCTAATAGACGTGTACTTTCTATCTCAGCATTTATCATAAGTCTTTTAGCACCTGTTATATGGTTTATACAATTCTGGTTTTTATGGTGGTAATATTTTTTATTCTTTTTTTTTTGATTAAATACTAATGTTTATTGTTTTCTAATTTCTTTGTTATCTTTCCTATTTAGCTTTAGTTTTGCTTATAAAACAAGTTTTAAAAAAGAAAATTCATTTGTAAAGTCAGAAAAAGATAAGTCAAGTATCTAGCTATAAAACTATCAATTTTTTAGAGGGAAATAGCTAATTCATTTTAAAAAATATGAGTGAAGGACTGTATCAATGAGTGCCAATGAGTCAATAAAGAATAAAATAAATCTGCTTATAACAGATGATGATAAAGATATAAGAGAAATCTTCATTGAAATTTTGAAAAGAAGTGGGTATATAAATATTGAAAGTGCTGGAACTGGTGAAGAAGCAGTAGAAATTCTCTCAAACAAATTTATAGATATTGCTTTGATTGATCTCAATTTACCTGATATTAACGGTATGGATCTTATTTCTCAGTATCGAACAATTAGTCCTGATACCGAATTTATTATCATTACAGGTTATGGTTCAATTGATTCTGCAATTAAGGCTATGCAATTTGATGTTGGGGGGTATTTAGAAAAACCAGTTAGTGGAAATAAATTATTACGAACACTTGAAGAAGTTCTTGTAAAACACAATTTAAAAATGGAGAATCAGCGATTTCTAAAGGATCTTGAAAATGCTAATAAAGAAATTCTCTTTCTTAATGATCTTCTAGTTAATAATGTAGATGAATTAAATCAATCTCTTCTTCTAACAATGGTTCAAATAGAAAAACTTAATCCAACTGATGAACAGAAAAAAGTATTAAAATTATTCCAACAAGTGATTAGAAAAAATGCTCGTTTAACGAGAAATATTAAGAAATTACAATCAATAGTTTATAAGAAAACTTCTGATCTTATTGAAATTGATATTACTAGAACTTTTAATACTGCTATTAACCGGTTAAGAAGCGATTATAGCGATAAAAGCTTTGAAATCTACGGAAATCTTGACCAACCAAAAATGGTTTTAGCTGATAATGATCTTTTACATTTCATTACTGAATTATTACTAATTTCTATACTTAATGATCCCAATCCTAAAATTAGAATAAATCTTGAGTTTAGCAATGTAAATACAGATGGAATAAATTATTTAAAGATAAATATTCGAGCGTTTCATATGAAATATATCTATGAGCAGAGAAATGCCACTCATCCATCAGAATTAATGCATTCAACAAATGATCAATCATTTCAAGATCTTGGACCATTTGTAATCAATTCTTTGTTAAAATTCTATAATGGTTATTTGGAAATGTCCGATGAAAGTGATGGTAATTTACTCGATATTTATTTGCCCTTAAATACTCAAAATAAAGAAAAATAATTTTGAAGCAATAATGCTTCAATTTTCTATTCTTTTTGTTCTTTTCTATTTTGTCTTCGTAATAAAAATTGTAAAAGACCAAATGTTGAAAGAATGGTAATAATTATTGATATAAATGGAAATCCTGCAGCTTGAGTTGTTCTTGTTGATGTATAAATAAATTCTGTTCCATTAACAGTATTAGTTATTACAATTTTCAGCATATTGAACCACTCAGTCATAGAAGGAGCATATAATGAACTAAACATTAAAACCCAGAAAAGGGCAAATAATGCAATAAAGGGAAAAAGTCCACTAAAAATTATTTCTTTAAAACTCCAATCAAGTTTAAAGAGATAGAAACCCCCAAGTGTTACTGCAGCATATAATCCTATCATTAAAAGAAGCCACCATCCTTTTTGAGCACCAAAAAGACCAAGTAAAACACCAGCAACACTAGCAGTTAAGATTTTAATCCAATACAGTCTCTGTGTATTTTCCATTTCCTCGATATCTTTGAGCTTACGCTTAAACCATCCAAGATCTTTCTCATCGACATCACCTTCTTTTTTAGGAGGAACAAAATCTTCAGGTAATTCGTAATTTTCATATTCCACTTCAGTTTTTTGGGGTGGTTCTCCTTCTCCATCAAAGGAATCTTCATACTTCTCTAAATCGATTTTTTCCTTATTAGAAGAACTTGAGGAAACTTTTTGTTTAGGATTCTTTTTTGACATACATGGTGACTCCATTGAAATCTTCAATGACTAACTTTGACATAAATGCCATAATTAGTGAGCTTACACAGCGATTAAGTAAAAGCGAGCTTAAAAACATTTTTGAACTTAATGATATGTTCTTTTTTAGATTTCGTACAAGAACTGAAGGAACTCAACATTTGGTAATTGAATTAGGTAAAAGGTTGCATATTACCAAATATAAAAGAGAATTTCCACCATCACCAACTGGTTTGTGTAAAGTTTTTCGCATTCATATCAAAGGGAAGTTTTTGCAATCAATAGAACAATATGATTTTGATCGAATTCTTGTTATGAAATTTGAAGCATATGAGAAAGTCTACACACTTATTATTGAATTATTTAGCAAAGGAAATATCATTCTTTTAAGCCCAGAAAATAAAATCCTAGTAGCTAAGCATTACAAAAAAATGCGTGATAGGGATATACATCCTGGATTAGAATTCCATTTCCCACCAACAACAGGGAAGAATTTTATGGAAGCAGAAATTGATTGGGTCAAGGATGAATTAAATAAACAAACTGAAAAGGATATAGTTACTCAAATTTCTAAAATTCTTAATATAAATAAAATCTATGCTCAAGAGGTTTGTCTTTTAGGGGGTATAGAACCTACATTAAAATCAGATGAGCTAAATGAAGAAATAGTAAATGCTATTATTACTGGAGTAAAAAAACTTCGAAAACTTGCTGGGGATACAACTTTAGAACCAGTAGGTTATTTTGATAAAGAAACGGATGAATTGATTGATCAAGTTCCCTTTCCATTAAAGGTCTATTCTCAATATAAAATGGTGAAGTATTCCTCCTTCTCAGAAGCTATGGACGAGCATTTTAGCACTACACAATCTGATAAAGAATCAAATGTTGAGTTAAATGCTGAGCAAAGGAGAATAAACCAAATTATCGAAGTACGAAGAAAACAAGAAGAGCATTTAGCTGAGATGGATAGAATTTCTGAAGAGGAAAAAGAAAAAGGAAATTTAATTTATCTTTACCTAGCAGAAATTGATGAGCTTCTAACAACTATAACAAATGCTAGAAGAAATAATATTGATTGGTTTGAAATTAAAGACAAATTAACAGGAGCGAAAAATAAGAATCTTAAAGGAGCTCGGTTACTAAAAGAGATTAAAGAGAAAAGCAAAATATTAATTCTTGAACTAGATGAAAAAGAGGTAGAGGTTGATTTTCTTTTATCAGCATCAGATAATGCAAGTGCGATGTATAAACTTGCTAAAAAATCGGAAGCAAAGAAACCCGGAGCACAAAAGAAAATAGATGAATTAAATGAACGAATAACCAAATTAGAATCAGGTTTAGAAGAACTCACACAGAAAGAAACAATCTTAATTGAAAAGCGAAATAGAGAGTGGTATGAAAAATTCCATTGGTTTAGGTCATCTGATGGTTTTCTAGTTGTTGCAGGCAAAGACTTACGTACGAATAATGAATTGGTAAAGAAATATCTCGAGAAAGATGATATCTTTCTACACGCAGAAATTCATGGTGCAGCTGTGGTAATAATAAAAAGTGAAGGTAAGAAAATCCCTCAAAAAACAATTGATGAAGCAGGAATATTTTCCGTTTGTTATTCAAAAGCATGGAAAGATGGAACAAGTACTGAAAATACTTTTTGGGTTACTCCTGACCAAGTTTCTTTCTCAGCTCCATCAGGAGAATATTTGGCAAAGGGTAGTTTTATTATAAAAGGACCAAAAAATATATTGAGAAATATTCCCCTTGAAATTGCAGTAGGAATTATAATTGAAGAGAAATGGGCTTATGCAATTGGTGCTCCTCTTTCAGCTATTCAATCATTAGAGACGATTGATAAATCAAGGATTGTTAAATTAATTCCAGGAGATATAGCAAAAAGTCAAATGGCAAAAACAATTGTTACTAGATTCTTAAAAGGATTGGATGATAAAGATAGCTCTAAAGTAAATGCAACAGCATCAAATGACTTAATATCAATACTCCCTGGAGACAGTTTCATTAAAAAAGAATAAAAATCGAATATCTGTAGAAATAAGCAATCGGAAGGATAACTACTATACTTCCGATATATGTTTTTTTTTGCTAGTTTCTTGTCAAAGTAGTGCGTGTTAGATCATTGTATATCAATATTAGAACGATCATAACCTTCAGATGTTAAAAGATCTTTAATGCGATACCGATGATCGCCTTGAAGCTCAATTACTCCCTCTTTAGACGTACCGCCACAAGCGCATTTATTCTTAAGGCGAGTTGTTAAAGAATCCAAATCTACTTCTTTAGGGTTTATTCCCATTATCAAAGTGACTTCTCTTCCCCATTTTCGTGTTTCAATACGCACTTTAATTCTTTGTTCTTCCTTAGCTATGGTTTGACACATACAGAGCTCTTCTGGAAGCCCACATTTTGAACAGGTGCCTGGCATAATTTTTTTCCTCTAATTTTTTACCTCGCAGTGTTTTCGAAAGTTAATTTAAATGTGAAATCATCTAATAAATAGTTTTTCTATTAGGCGTATATTTTTCTCTAAAAAAAGTGTTTTTTTTCTTAAAAAAGACAGTAAAAATGCTATTTTTCTACTAAAAATAAAAAAGAAGAAAAGTTTCAAGCTGTATACTTATTTTCGATAATTTTGAATGCTTTATCAAGGATTTTTCTTTGTGCTGGAAAACCAATTCTCCTAAAGGCTTCGTCTTTTGTAAACCATTGACCTCTATCGAAATTTTCTTCTTCAACACAGATGCTATCTCTGGAATCTACATCTTTATATAAATAAAAATGGACTTCCTTTGTTAATTTTTCTTGATTGTTAGTTTTAAACCAATAATTAGTTTTATCGATTTTTTGTACAAGCTCAATACTCTTCAAACCAGTCTCTTCTTTTATCTCGCGTAATGACGTATCCTCAAGTGATTCTCCATCTTCGATTCGACCTTTTGGTAGGATCCATTTATGGGTATTTTGATCTCGAATAAGAGCTACTCTTATTAGACTATCATCACACCTGCGGTAAACAACTCCTCCTGCAGATACTTGATCTATATTATCCGAGATATTATTCTCTACATAAATGTCTTTTTTTCTCTTTTTCATTTTCGACGTTCAAGTTCACCTTCCCTTTTTCAACTGGAGTCCTTTCCATAAACAGCTAATTAATAATTTTTATTCAATGATTTTGCCCTGAAATTATCATTGCTATTAATTAAATAGCTATTTCTTAATATAGGTGATTGTCTTTGGTGCTAATCTCCAGCATAATTAGCTTATACTATAACTATTCTAAGAACATACTAATAAATCATATTGTTAATTCAATTTAGCATTTTATTTCGTTTATTTCTTCTCTGCCAGAATTTTTTAAAAGGCAAAGTTGTTTTTTTGACGATAGGCATTTTTTCAATCAATTTTATCCATTCACTTTCTACCTGTTGACTTTCAGTCAATTTTTCTTTGGTGAAATCCTTCAATTGATTAATTATCCTATCTTTATTTGTTCTGGATTTCGATTCATATTTTTCACTAATTCTTTTGCTGAAGAAATAAATGAATTTTCTAATGAATCTCGAGCAGATTTGTAGACAGATAAACGATTAGTATAATCAAGTAGAGTCAAGCGATGTAACATTTCATGCTGCCACCAAAGATTACTGGGATCATAGAAAGCTGTAGTTTTATAATCAAAATCTGGAACCGAATCTGGTAAGAAAAACGGTTTGAAAATTGATGTACAGGGGGCTGAAGTGCCTGTGATCCAATGTAATTGTATCTCATCATTTAATTCAGATACCATAGAAACTGTGCTTTGAGAAGGATTGAAGATATTTTTAGCATGAACACAAATGGATTTTAGAGATGCATTAGAGTTAGGATTCCAATTTGATTTTTCAGGATAATGATTACGTAAGATTTTCATCATCGTTTTTTCATTGGTCATTCCTTTTTCTTGTTCAAGAATTGATGTTGACGTTTTACAGCGTTTAACTCCATGTGCAAAAATCTGTTCTAATTTGGTCTTATGACGGTAATGTTCAAAAAAATCAAATTCATCTTTGTTTTTACACCAACCCTTTTCAATTGCGTGTTCGATTAGTTCAGGATGGTGGATATCACCTTTTCCTCGAATGGTTATTGAATTTGAAATTGTTCTAACATCTTTAACTTGTTCAGCTATCCAATATTTACCAGCTGTTTCTAAAACCCAAGCTTCAGTTTTATCTGCAATAAGATAAGAATTATGATAGAATAATTTTTTACGATAACCATGATTGCCTCCTTGCCCAAATAATTCTAGAAGGTCGATAATAACCAATAAAGCTTCCTTTGCACTTCTACTCCGTTCTAATCCTAATCGGAGAAGGTCCATTCCTAAAAGACCACCTTTCTTGTTATATTTCTCTTTAGTATAGACAGCTTCATTACCAATAGTTACCCCATATTCGTTTGTACCCATTTCAGCTCCCCAAATCCAGATAGGTTTACATAATAAGATAGCTGCTGTATCAGAAACTTGAGGAATTTCTATATAAGTAGCTCTTACTATCGAGTTTTCTGGATGAGTTAATCGTGGAATATAAACAATTTCAGCTGGTTCATCTGGTTGTCTATCACTATTTTTAGCAAAAAGTACTTTCCCATTTTTTGTGGAATTTCCTAAAGAGACCATTGTATCACACATTTCTATAACCTTCAAAAAACAATAATTATAATTCTATAATGTTAGAATACTCATAAAATATAAAATCTATTAGAAAATCCATTGAAAAGTTTAACTTAAAGGTAATAATTTTTAAATTACATACAAACACTAATGTATTATTAAAAAAAGGAGTTAATTTAGATGAAATTCAAAAAAATAGTTTCAACATGGTTACATTCATCAGACCTAAATAAAACAAAATCCTTTATGGAACAATTAGGGATGTCAACAATAGCTGAAACTGAGAAGTTAATCATTTTCACCTATCCCAATGGAGGGCCTAATACTGCTTATTATCTTTATCCTGAACCATTAAATGATGATACACCTATGAGAAAGGGAGGAGTATTTACTATAGAAGTAGATGATATAGCAGGAATGCTTCAAAAATGCAAAGAATTAGGGATTTGTTCTGCTGAAACAGAAATTTATGCCCAAGAACAATTCATCTCATTCTTAATGGAAGATCCTGACGGTAATTTATTTGAAATAATACAGCAGATAGAATGAAAGACAAATAAAAAAAATGTATTGATAAAGTAGAAGTTGATGTGTATGATTAAAAGAATAATTTCATTTTCCATGGACGATTCAAAACTTCATGATTTAGATCTTGAAACCTCTTTAAAGGATAATTTAGGAACCCTTTGGATTGATCTTATTGAGCCATCAGTAGAAGAATTAAATATCATACAAAAATTATTTAAATTTCATTCATTGACCATAGAAGATTGTCTAGAGGCAAATCAAAGACCAAAGTTAGAAGAATACCCTGATTATATCTTCTTTATTCTAGCAGGATTAAGACCAACACCAGAAGATGTTAATGAATTAGAATCTTATCAAATAGCTTTCTATTTAGGGGAAAATTATGTTATTTCAGTTAGAGAGAAAAGAGGGGGTATAAGCTTAAAATCAGTTCATAATAAAATTCTGCTTAAAAATAATAGAATTCTTTCACATAAAGCTGGATTCCTCTCATATGTATTAGTAGATGCTTTTATTGATGGTTATTTAGATATCCTTGAGAGTATTGAAGACACTATTGAGGAAATTGAAGAAATAGTTGTACATAAACCAGAAACAGAGATTCTTGATAAGACATTTGATTTACGTACAAATATCCTGATAATAATGAAAGCAATTAGACCTCAACGAGTTGTCTTAAGAGAATTAGCTGTTGATGCTATTCCACAAATCAGTGAGTCTGCTCAAACCTATTTTACAGATGTTTATGACCATATCCTTGAAGCTAATGACCTTTGTTCCTCATATCGAGATCGTGTAAGTAACATAGTAGAAATATATCTTTCATCAGCATCTAACAAGATGAATGATACCATGAGACTTATTGCAGTATTAACTGCTGTAATCACCATTCCTAATTTAATAGCTTCTCTTGGTGGTGTTAACTTTTATGAATTTTATTTACATGGAATGGAAATAGTAAAATCTTGGCCTTTTTGGTCATTTATTGGCACTATACTTTTTACTTTAGTAATGATCATTCTAATTTTCAGAAAAATGAAATTATAAAATGAAAAAAAAATAAGTAGTGAGTATAACTCACTTTTTTTTTCTTAAATTAATGATTGATGTTTGAAATAGGTCTCATACAAATCAAAGTATTTACCTTTCTTTAATAACAATTCATCATGATTACCCATTTCAACGATTTTACCATTTTCGATCATAACAATTTTATCAGCATTTTTAATAGTAGATAATCGATGTGCAACTACAATAGAAGTTCTACCTTTCATTATAGTTTCAAGAGCATCTTGAATCATTGCTTCTGTGTAAGCGTCAACACTAGCTGTTGCTTCATCTAGGATGAGGATTTTTGGATTGGCTAGTAGTGCTCGAGCAAAGGTTACTAATTGTCTTTGTCCTGTGGAAAGTCGTTTTCCTCGTTCTAGTACATCAGTATCAAAACCTTCAGGAAAATCTTCAATAAATTCAGTTGCTTGCACTGTTTCTGCTGCAGAGTAGATTTCTTCATCTGAAGGATTATCCCATATTCTACCAAAACGAATATTATCTTTAATGCTACCTGCAAAAAGAAAGCTATCTTGTAAAACTATAGCAACTTGTTTTCTGTACCAATCAATATCAAGATTTTGAAGATTAATCCCATCGATTAATATTTGCCCACCTTTTATTTCATAAAATCGAGCTATAAGAGAAGCTAAAGTCGTTTTTCCAGCTCCTGTATGACCAACAAGAGCAACGCGTTCACCCGCTTCTATTTTAAGATTGAATTTTTGAAATACAGGTTCGTTTTTATTGTACCAGAAATCCATATCTATGAATTCTATCTCACCATGGAATTCAGGTATTGTTACTGGTTCTGCAATTTCTTTCACCTCAGATTCTACAGACATAAGAGCAAATATTCTTCCCATAGCAGCTAAACCTGCTTGAAATTGTGAATAGAAATTAGCTACTTGTATCAACGGAAAGACGAATCTCCAAAGATAGATAGTAAACATATAGAGTGTTCCCGGAGAAATAATATGACCAAAAATGACTATATGTTGGCCATAGACATAAATTGCTATTAATATAATATTCTGTAAGAGAGTAATAATTGGAAAAAGAGTGGCAAAAGTCAATGCTCGCCTATATGAAGCTCTAAAATTCTCATCATTTACTTTTTTGAAATCGGTTAGATTTTTCTTTTCCCTAGAAAATGATTTACTAACTGCTATACCAGAAATACTTTCACCCATTGCGCCATTTACTGTTGCAACAGTTTTTCGCCATTTCAAGACTGTTTTTCGTACAAATTTTCTATAAATGTACATTAATATGAAAAGCACTGGTGTTAATGATAATGATATTAGAGCTAATTGCCAGTTTATATAGAAAAGTAGCCCCGCTGATCCAATAACTAAGAGGATATTTCCTAGTAATTGAGTTATAAAAGTTAGAGTATCTCTCAAAGTATCAGTATCATTCATCACTCGACTCATTATTTTTCCAGTAATATGACTATCAAAGAATCGAAAATCATGATTCTGTAATTTCTGGAACATATCCATTCGTATATCTCGAGTTGTTTTGGTTATAGCTTTAATTGTAAGAACTCTTGTAAGATATTCACCTAAATACCAATTGAGAATATTAATCATTAGATTTGCTGCGATTAATAGTCCTAGAAAAAGATTTGTTTTAGAAACTATTATGCTTTCTTCAGCTATATCCAATAATGTACCCATAATCCAGGGAGGAGCTAATGAGATTACTGTATTAATTACGATTATTATTGTTGTAACAATAATTGCTTTTTTATAAGGACCAACATAAGATAACATCTTTTTTGTTAATTCCCTATCCGAGAATTTTTTCCTATCTTCTTCCTCTTCACTGTTACCGACACCAAACCAAGCCATTATTGTATTCCTCCAGCTACTTCATCTTCTTCAATAGGTGGAAGATCTATATGCCTTCCAAAAACTCTTCGATAATCTTCACTTGTTCTAAGCAATTTCTCATGATTACCTATTGCAACTATTTTCCCCTTACGCATAACAATGATTTTAGTTGCTCTTTTAATAGTTGATAATCTATGAGTTATAATAAATACTGTTCTCCCCTTGAGTAGATTATCCATTGCTAATTGGATTTTTTCTTCTGTTTGTGCATCTATCGCTGAAGCTGAATCGTCAAGAATGAGAATTTTTGGATCTGCAAGAAATGTTCTAGCAATAGCAATACGTTGCTTTTGACCACCCGAAAGTGTTACTCCTCGTTCTCCTACTAATGTTTCATATTTGTCATCAAAAGATTCGATGAATTCATGTGCTTGTGCTGCTTTTGCATATTCGATGATTTCTTCATCTGAGACATTTCTTTCAACACCGTAAGCAATATTTTCCTTTATAGAAGTAGAAAAAAGGAAAATATCTTGTTCGATTACACCAATATTTTTCCTTAAAGATTCTAAAGTTAAATCTTGAATATTGTGGTCATCAATTAGGATTTCTCCTGTACTGACATCATACATACGACCTAATAGTTTTGTAATTGTAGACTTTCCGCATCCTGTAGGTCCAAGGATAGCAACGATTTCACCTGGTTCAACAGTAAAATTAATCTCACTTAGCGTATCTCTAACTTCTTTACCATTAGAATCATCCTTTGAGTTATTATTATCTTTACTCAAATTTCTAAGCTTTTGATAACTAAAAGAAACATTTCGATAGTCAATTTTCCCATTTACATCTTTAAGCTCAATTGCATTTTGTTTTTCAATGATGATAGATTCTTCTTTCATTGTGTTTGTTATTCTTTTAGCTCCTGCTAATCCCATATGAGTTAAATATAATACCCAAGAGATTTGATAAGTTGGATTGTATAATTGAATAAGAAAACCTACTGTTGCAATTGCTTCTCCCCCAGTCATAGAACCATCTAAAACAAAAATAACACTTAAACCTAATGCTAATGTAATTGTAACTGAAAGTAATAAAGGTGGAAAATATCTTGCTTGTTGTACTCCCCGATTAATAATATCATCACGAAGGGTATCTACTTCTTTACCAAATCTTTTGATTTCATATTTTTCAGCTGTAAATGCTCTAACAACTCTTATTCCTGAAACATTCTCTTGTAGGTGAGCATTACATAATCCAAATTGGGTTTGGACTTTTTCTGTTAATGGTCGTAGTTTCCTTGCATATCCTATCACAGTCCAGAGATAAAAAGGTAGGAAACCTAAGACAATAAGAATAACTCTCCAATCATAATAGATAATCATTCCAAAAGCTACCAAAGCAGAAATGATCGCTTGGGTGATCATTCGCAATCCAGGGGAAACAGTTGCATTTATAATTCTTACATCAAAAGTTGCTTGAGACATTAGTTCGCCAACTTTGGTGGTATCATGAAAAGCCATTGATTTACTTTGAACTGAAGCATAAAAATCTTCACGAATTCTTTTCTCAGTCATTTGAGCTATATATTCATTCAAAACACCCACTAGCATATTAATTGCAAAGCTAAGAATACCTACACCAAAGATAGCTATTATATATATTAAAATGTGATATTCGATCATGAATCCTGTAGTGAAAACGTAAAAAACTGGTATTTGTTCATATTTAACTATAGCATATAGAATATCAAATAATTTTCCTGAGAGAAAAGGACTGAGGGAGGCCAACCCAATTGTAATAATTGTTCCTAAAACAATTATAGTAGCAATAAATGGTTGCTTGAATATTTGTTTAAGAAGCCATTTAATATGTGAGTTAGGGATTTTTCTGATTTCTATTTGAAGTTTTGATAATTCATTATTATCATCTACCAGAGTATTTGTGATTGCTTACACCCTCTAAAGTCATTTTATAGTTTTTTAATCTTTAAAATTGTTTGAATGTTTTTAATGTTGCTATAAATCATAATAATTCTTTGAAACAAAAAAATATGCGAAGAAAAATAAAAATTGAAATAATATTCCTTGTTTTCATTATTTTTCTTATAGCTAGTTTGAGCTATTTCTGAATGATATCATTTGTCTTTGAAATAAAAATAGTGAAAAACAAGATGATGTTTCATTCATGTTTAACTGCTAAATTACTATTGGTTCCATTAAAGGTTGGTTTCTTTCTAAAGAAATCAAAGTAGAACAATAACCATACAAAAACTACAAAGAATGAATAGATAATTGAAAATAAAGATACTTCTAAGGGTGGTCTACCAAAAGTTAGGTAAATTATATACACTGGAATAAGAGCTGAGGCAATAATAAGTACCATCATTAATTGTTTTTTCTTATCATTTTCAAAATTCAAATGTAATAATATCCCCTTACATGCTTTTACTACTAATAACTTAAACTCTAATATAATATAAACACTTTCTTTTATACTGTAAATGAATTAAGGGTTAATTTCTTAGTTTTTAACCCTTAACTTGATAAATAACATCAAGAACAGAACCATCACGATATTCTACTATTGCAACGATTTTATCAGTTGTTTCTGGTTTCCTTGGCTTTCCTCCGCTCAAATCCTCTGCGATATTCTTTAATTCCTCTATCGTTTTAATATTCAAATTCTTACTCTTTGATAATATCTCATAATATTTTGATTCAGGATTTAATGCAATACCTCGTTCAGTAACTATTACATCAATGCATTCACCTGGAGTATTTACAGAGATAACATCATCCACCACAATAGGTAATCTACCTCTAAGAAGTGGTACTGCAATAATAGCGAGTTTAGCTCCCTCTGCTGTATCTTGATGACCACCCATACCCCATTGAATTCTACCATCTGATTCTGTGGATGTATTTACATTGAAATTAAGATCAACTTCAGTTCCACCTAGAATTACTGTATCAAGTAAGTTTACAGCGCAACCAGAAGTATGAGGATTAGCATATTGACTTGCACCCATTTCAATATGTTTAGGATTGTTAAGAAGTGAATTGACTGCATAGGTGTCAAAAGTTTGTACATCTAAAATAGCATCAAAAAGTCCATCTTCAAGCATTCTAACTAAACCTTCAGTAGCTCCTCCCATACAGAATGATCCTTTAATTTCCTTAGCTTTCATATAGTCCCTAAGGAAATAAGTTGCTGCAAGAGCAGTTCCACCAGCTCCACTTTGATATGAAAATCCTTCTTTTAATAAACCTGAAGCTTTAATGATTTCTATACAATCTCGTGCAATTTTAAGATTTTTTGGATCTCGAGTTACACGTAATGTTGTTGAAACAATTCCTGCAGGATTTCCTATTGGTTGATCTAAATGCACAACTGTATCCACTAAGTCTTGACTAATACTTATAGGATTGTTTGGAAAAGGTACCAATTCATTCGTTACAGCAACAACATAATTGGCATACTGTGCATCTGGGTATGCATAACCTAAAGATCCACAGGCATATTTTCCTAGTACGCCATTGATATTTCCATAACAGTCAGAGGTTGGTGCACCAATGAAAGCAATATCTATAATTTCATCTCCACACTCAATTGATCTAGCTCTTCCGCCATGTGAACGAATTGTTAGAATCTTTTCCATTTTGCCATGAGAAATTGCATCAGCTATTATTCCTGAAGCTCCACAACTAATTTGAGTAATGATCCCTTTTTCGATATATGGGAGTATTTCTTTATGTATACCTTGGATAGATGATGGAACTAGTCTTATATCTTTTAACCCCATCTTAGCGATTTCATGACAAACCAGATTTAATAGATAATCACCATTTCTGAAGTGGTGATGAAATGATATTGTTCCTCCATCTGCAAGCTCCCCTTTTTTTATTGCTTCTTTTAGTGTGGTAACTAATTTATTCTCACCAGGATTCAATTTTCGCAATTTAGGAGCATATTTACGTTCTTGATAAGGTCCTTTCCCAACACCTATAAAGGGAATTAATTTTCGTCCAAATAATTCATCAGGAATATTTCTTCCAACTTTATTAGTAGTAAATTTCATTGATCTATCCACGCATCCTGCATTATTTATTACTGCTTATTTTTGCACGTTTTAAGACTCTTTCAGCTCTTAAAACAACTGGAAGGTCAATCATTCGACCATCCACAGTAATTACTCCCAAACCCTTTTTTGTAGATTCCTTGTAGGCTTTCACAATCTTTTCAGCATTTTCTATTTCTTCATGTGAAGGTGTAAATGCTCGATGGACAACTTCTACTTGTAAAGGATGAATTATGCTTTTACCTTGAAATCCCATCTCAATTGCTTTAATTGTGGCATTAAATAATCCATCTAAATCATTAACATCTGAAAAAACAGTATCTATAGCTTGAATTTTATTTGCCGCACATGCAAGAATTATCTTCGAAGTAATATATTCCAATTCCTTTCCTTCTTTTGTTCTTTTAGCTCCAATATCTGCTGTTAAATCCTCTCCTCCTAATCCTACTGCTGCAATACGCGGTGCTGTAACGATTTTTTCTATATTAAGTACACCTTTTGCTGTTTCGATAATTGGCATAACTCGAATTTTCCCAACAGGAATATTTCGTTCATTTTCCAAACGGGTGATTTCTTTATCAACTTCTTGAAGAGTCTCAAATGATTCTGTTTTAGGTAAGAGTATACCATCAAGCTTGGATGTGACAATTGCATCTAGATCTTTTAGAAAGTATTTTGTTTCAAAACTATTTATACGGATTGTAATCTCACACTCACCAAAATCAATCTTTTCTAGAGCATTTCTAACTAGGTATCTGGCTGAATCTTTCTCAGAAATAGGAATAGAATCTTCTAAATCAAAAATTAAAGAATCAGCTTCATAGATGGAAGCATTTTGGATCATTGAGGGATTATTTCCTGGAATATAAAGTCTAGTGCGTCTCAATCTATCATCTTTTAATTTTGCAAAAGTTTTACTTGTCATTTTTTCATTCTTCTCCTAGTGCTCTTTTTAGAGCTGTTTCGGTTCTAGCCTTTATACAATAACCCAAAGCTCCTTTATCAACAGCAGTTATTTGGATATCAGTAACATCGAGTTTATTAACAACCTCAAGAATTTCTTCTCTTATTTTAGCTCCAAACGAGACTTCTGCTGGAGACTCCAATTTTAAATCAATACCAGTTTTACCCTTCAAAGGTTCAATTGTGATTAAAATATCACAAGATTCCAATGAACCTGCTTGAGCAGTTTTTGCTATTTTCAAATTTTTTTCTCCTATTTTATTGTCAGATTTTTCGCATGAAATGTGTTACTATATTTCTATTATCATTTTAAATTTTTCACCGGAAAGAGTTATTTTCTAATTTTTTTTTAAAAAAAATTCACTAAACATAAATTTGCCATATCCAGAATTATTTTTAAATAGTAACGTGTTTTTAGTTTTAGCTCAATTAAAGTACGTGGTTAAAATGACAGCTAATTTTCCTATTAGATATTTCCTTATCTTTGTTAACTCACCGAGTGAGAAAGTTCATCGTAATAGTATGAATGCTGGGTTAAGGTTAGCTCTTACACTATTAATGGATGAATATGAAGTTCACATTCTTTTAACCGAAAAAGCAATTTTCCTTGCGAAAAAACAAAATAAAGCAGAACAACAAACAATCGATAAATATAGTAATCTAGAGGAAAAAGAGGAAACAATAATAGAAAATGATGTTAATTTCACACCTTATGAGTTATTAGATGGTATAATCTCTTTTGGTGGGCATGTTATGACTTGTAAAAGTTCACTAGCATTGACTGGTTTAAAGGACAATGATATCATCGATGGAGTAGAACTTGTACACTTGCAAAACGCTGTTAAAATAATGATAGGTTGTAATACAACTTTAGTATTTTAAAGAAAGAAAAAATCAGAGATTCAATTTCTCTTCCAATTGTTTAGCTTTTACACGCAAGCCTAATGTTTCATATAAATTGGTCAAAATATCCCAAGAAATTTCCCAATCTTTAGGTTTATTTCCTAAGATTTTCTCAAAAATCTTTAATGATTCATCATACCTCTCTTGTAAGAAAAGAATACAAGCATAAGTATCGAGATAGATATTATTAGCTTCGTCTAATTGTAAAGCTTGCAAAATTAGATCATGAGCTTCATCAAGTTCGCCTATTTCAGAAAGAATGAATGAAAGATGATTCATGATGCAATGATTTTTCTGATCTAGTGAGAGAGCTTTTCTTAGGGGACTTATAGCTTTTATTGGTTCATCTAGATAATAATAACAAAGTCCAATGCCCTCCTGGCAGAGGGAGTCATTAAAATTCAAATTAGTAGCTTCCTGGAATTGTAGTAAAGCTTGACGAATATTTCCTAATTGAAAAGTTGTTTCACCATATTCACGCCAAATTCGGAAATTATTACTATTGAGTTTCAGAGCTTTCTGTATATACTCATTTCTTCTCTCATTATTTTGAGCAATTTTAAACAAAAGACTTAAAGCTAGGTGCCCATCAAAAGATGCCTCTTTAGTACCAATATCTCGCTCAATTAAAGTAATATCATCAATGTATTCCCATTCGCTAATTGAATAGGTTTCTAATGTTACTACACTACTAACAGGTGCAGTAGTTATAATAATCTCATCGAATAATTTTATCGCTTCTTGGTAATTTTTTTGTTTTAATTTTATGAGTGCTAGTTTGAATTTTTCATTAACATTGTCTGTCATAGATTCCTACCTACCAAACACTTCTAAAATTAAATTAGCTCAAACAATTAAAATTATTACAAATTTTATTATTTATTAAGCTACACATGAGCTTGATTTTTTTATTTTAAAGTATAACCTATATTGGAAAAAGTTAAAACAAATAATTCTATTCTGTTAGCTTTGCATGCTTCGATGATTTGACCTGTTATGCCTAATGTAACTATTCCTCTTCTAATCTTATCGTGTTTGATCTTTGCCATTTTTGCATAAGTTTCAAAATTGTACCTAGCAACTTGACCAATTGTTTTGTCATCAGCATTTAACTTAAATTCTAATAATAGATGATTCTTTGATGCGTCAAGAAACACTAAATCAATTATTGCAGAATCAATAGCTACTTCTACATTGATATAGGTTAAACCATCCTCAAGTAATGATGGTCGATTAATAATTAAATTTCTTAAATTTAGCTCGGTAAATGATTTATCATCAAGATCAAACAATAGGGGTGAATAGTTTTCATTTATCCGTTTTAAAAAATCAATTGTACTTATCCTACTTCCTTTAATCCCTTCTTCACCTCGTGGAAAAACTTGAACAACTTCACCATTCTTTCTAATAACTAAAATTGGTCCATGTTTGTGATTAAGTTTTTTAGATCCTGATAAAACTAAAGCTGCTCCCCCACCACTAACAACTTTGAACTTCCCTCGAGTAGCAGCAAGACGAAATTCATCTTCTAAATGTTTGCTTTCGGTTTCAGATAATTTATCGATGATTCTAAAAGGAATATCATTTACTTTAGAAAAATTTGTTAATAAGTCAATAGCTATTTTGATGTCATTTGTTGGAGTTATAATCGGCAAATAAATTAATTCTAATAATAAATTTTTATCCATATTATCACTTCAAATATTACCAGATTATTTTCAATTTATAGCTATTTGAGTTATATTCTTATCTTTCATAATTAAACATTTATAAAACAATTTTTTGTTTCAAATTATTTATAGATTAAGTAAAAAAGATAATAAAATATTAGTACTTAATAACTATTAATTTACTATCTGAATAAATACTTAAAAGGAAATAAGAGTAAGAAAGAGAATAAGAAAAGTTTATCAAGTTAAAACTTTTCAATCAATAAAAGAAATAGTCCGTTCCGTGATAGTTTAACAATTGGTGAAAATAAAATGAAGAAAAGAATGAGTTTTCTCATTGTAGTAGGTATTATATCAGTCATGCTTATGTCTACTGTTACAGTTATGGATTTATTGGGTGCAAATCTTGATTCATCAACCGATGTTGATCAAAACTCAACCATAAAGGCAGCAGATCAATCAATTTACTATGGTAATTTTGAAACAAAAGCAATTTCAGAAGGATTTGCTGAAATTGGTACATTAGATGTTGACTATGGAAATGCATATAGGATCTATAGATCAGGAAATATTCTCTATATATCTGGTTTAACAGGTGGAGCTACTTTCATTGATGTTACTGATCCATTTAATCCTATTGTTTTAGCCAACTATGTAAACGGTGGAACAGTATATGATACAGTTTACTACCAAGGATATTGCTATATTGCTACCGCTGAAAAAGGCTTAGAATGCTTAGATATTCGAATTTGGGAAAATATTCTAAGCTTAGGAAGCTATTATGGTGGTGGACAAGCATATGATATCGAATTTATTGGATTAAATACCATGTATGTTGCGGATGGAACGGGCGGATTAAAGGTATTTAATACACGTTATAGCAAAACTAATTTCACATTAGCTAGAGAAGAGCACTTTGGTGTAACTGCTGTTTATGGTGTTCAAGCTGACCCATTACATAATATTGCTTTTCTTATGTGTGGCACAGATGGAGTGGTAGTTTTAGATACAACAAGACCATTAACTCCAGTAGTACTTGATATCCTAAAGGATGGACCAACTAACTCAAGACAAGCTGATATGAGCGCTTTTAAATTATATGTAGCAGATGGCGCAAATGGTTTGAAAGTTTACGATTATGAAAATCAAGATAATATTACTTATGTAGGTAATTTTACAATTGCTCCAGGTGAATATGCTGAGAATTTCAAATGGGATGTTTTGAGAAAGGGATTTCTCTCTGTAAGAAGTGGAGTATACCTTTTAAATATTACAAATCTTTCCGCAATAACTCAAAGATGGAAGAAAAGCTATAGTCCTGGTAATGCAATAGATGTAGCAATTAACTCAAGAATAATTTATCTAGCAAATGAATATAATTTAATCCTTATAAACTTAAGTGATGCTGATAATCCCATTATTTATTCAAGTATAATTTTTGCTGGTGAACCAAGAACTACGGATGTTCAAGGAGATCTGGGTGTGCTGGCAGAAGGATTTACTGGAATAGATCTGATAAATCTGACGGATCTATCAAACCCGATTTTAATAGCTAAATTCCTTAAAGAAGGAGTAACATTCTTCCATGCAATATTAAATAATACATTAATCTATGCTGCAACCAATTATGGATTAGAAATAATCAATATTACAGATGTACTTAATCCAGTAAGTATAGGCTCTTTAAACGCTGGGGAAGCACATGGTTTAGCATTTAGGGATAATATTGTTTATTTAGCAACAAGGACTGCTGGACTTAGATTGATTAACGTCGCAAATCCAACAACTCCAAGCTTAATACGCACTGTAGGATTTGCTACAGAAACATATAGAGTATCATTAGAAGGTAATTATGCGTTTGTAAGCAGAGGGTTATCTGGTTTTTCAATAATAAATGTAACTATTCCTGCTTCAGCATACTCATTAAGTACATATACTGCTGGTGCAGCAGTAGATGGTTTATGTGCTAATGATACAGTATTGGCTGTAGCTGCAACAACTAGTGGTGTTGTATTATACAATATTTCAGATATAACTTCACTTACAGTACTTGATACTATTCTCGACTCTGGATACAATGTGTCCCATGTTGATATCTATGAAGATAAAATCTATGTTACTGCAAATGATGATGGACTTTATGAAATGGATGCAAGTGATCCGACAGCATTAACATTAGAAAGACATTTCTATGAAGGAGGATCAGCATTATATGTTACAGTAGTAGATGAAATAGCTTTTGTAGCAAATGAAGTGAACTCCTTTGAAATAGTTGGTAGAGATGATGACTTAGATAGATTGTCAAATTATATTGAAGTTAATCTTTGGGGAACAGATCCAAATGCAGATGACACAGATGGCGATGGACTATTAGATGGCGATGAAGTTGACTATTGGATTCTAAGAGGTGTTGACCCATTGAGTGATTTCGATGGTGATACTTTCCCAAACATACTCGATATAGACTCAGATGATGACACAATAAGTGATGGTGATGAAATCAATATTTGGGGTTCTGATCCAATTAATTTAGATTCAGATGCAGATGGTTTGTCTGATGAAGATGAAGTAAATACTTACGGAACAAATCCTGCAAGTTCTGATTCAGATACAGATGACTTGACAGATTATGAGGAAATTAAAGGCGTTTATGCTCCAACAAATCCCGCAGCAAATGCTACTGGCTATATTCTTGGTTTAAATCCACTCAATCCAGACACAGATGGAGATGGTGCTTGGGATGGATGGGAAGTCTATTGGGGCTATAACCCATTAGTCAATGATGGTGGATTAGATGATGATGGTGATCTTCTAAATACCACCTGGGAATTCTTGTACCACACTAATCCTTATAACCCAGATACAGACGGGGATGAACTCACAGATGGTGATGAAGTTTTCACTTACGGAACAAATCCAACAAAATGGGACACAGATGGTGATCTAATAGATGATAAATTCGAAATTGAAAATGGTTTAAATCCTTTAGATAAAGCAGATGGACAAGAAGATAGAGATGGCGATGGATTAACAAATTATGAGGAATATTTCTGGGGAACAGATTTGGATAACCCAGATACAGATGGTGATCTTCTTCCTGATAAGTGGGAAGTTTATTACAATACCGATCCTCTCCATGATGATGCTGATCAAGACGATGACAACGATGGATTAACAAATTATGAAGAATATCTTTATGGCACCTATCCAAATGATCCTGACTCAGACGACGATGGTTTTACAGATTACCATGAAATTCAAGAAGGAACTGATCCATTAGATCCCAATGATCATCCTGATAAGGAAACCTACACTGAATCAGCTGGTTTTGGATTCATCACTGCTTTAATCATTATTGGTGTTAGCAGTTTAGGTTTTATCATTTATCGAAAACGAAAATAACTCAGAATATCTCACTTTTTGTGAGATTTCTTCTTTTCTTTCTTTTTTTTGAAATCTTTATTTTACCTAGTTCTCTTCTAATAATTCAAAAATTTTAGGTTTTCTTATTGAATTTTCTTTTAAAATTTCTGATTTTTGTATTTGATTAACTTTTTCAAAACATCTTTTTGCTTCTTCTAATTCTTGTTTGTTATCCAAACAAATCCCTAACTCTCTCCAAGCATCAACATTATCTGGTTGTAAATCAATTATTTTTCTATAAATGAGTTCTGCTTGTTCATAATCACCCATCTCATATAAGCTTGCTCCATATAAGAATAGATTGTCACTGTTATCCGGATTTTCTTTAACCGCTGCTTCTAAGAATTCATTTACTTTTTCTTTTTCTTTCAATTCCTCATAAGCTAATGCGATATTTACATAAATATCTGCATGTCTATATCCTAACTCAATTGCCTTTTCATATTCAATTATTGCCTTTCTATATTCCTCTATATTATAATAGGAAAATCCCATATTGTAAAATAATTCTGGTTTATTGGGATTCAATGAAATTGCTTTCTTGAGATACATTATAGCTAATTCATAATCACCATTGCAACCTAAAGCCCATCCAAGATGTCCTAAAAATTGATCATTTTCTTCTTCAATTTTGCAAGCTAGTTTGTAATATTCAATTGCTTTTTCAAATTCACCCATATTGCCATATGTGCTTCCAATTGCATCTATTGCTTTAGTATAAGTGGGATCTAATTCTACAGCTTTCTTAAAAGATTTTATTGCATCAAGGTCCTTATCCCAAGAAAAGAACACACACCCAAGATTATAATAATTGTATTGATTCACTTCTAACTTGATCAATTCTTCATAACAGAAAACAGCTCTTTCATAGTTTTCCAAATTTGTATAAACTTTTGCAAGATTATACCAAATATTTGCTTGGGTGGGATCTTCCTCAACTGCTTCTAAAAATAATTTTAATGCTTCATCTAACTCTCCGTTCATTGATGCTTTTAAGCCTTTTCTGAAGAGATTAGTTACTTTAGAATTTTTAGAAGCATTATCTGTCAAGTAAATCTACCTCAAATTTATGAGTATTTCTACTTCAATATTTATTAATTAATTAGTAGAGGCAATTCTTTTTCTTAATTCTTGAAAGATTTTTAAAAGAACATTACTTTAATCTATATAATTAAATAAAAAAAATTGCAGGATTTGTAATGTCAAGTTTTTCTTTGATTAAATCAGCATTAGATAACTATACTCCCACTAAATTACCTGATGATGGTTCAATTCGTGGAGCTGTAATTGTACCACTTTTTGAGAAGAACAATAAAATCTATATGCTCTTTACTAAACGTACTGAAGAATTATCATCTCATAAAGGACAAATTTCTTTTCCAGGCGGAAAGAAAGATAAATCCGATTCCACACTTATTTCTACTGCTCTTAGAGAAACAAAGGAAGAAATTGGATTAGATTCATCACATATAGAATTACTTGGTGAACTAGATCAGATCAAAACTTATGGGTCGAATGTTCTTTTATCACCTTTTGTTTGTAAAATTCACTTTCCATTCTCCTTAACAGTTAATCAAAATGAAGTTCAAGAAATAATTGAAGTACCCTTAGATGAATTAATAAGAAGTGAAAATTGGTCTAAAAAAGAAGTCCAACTAGCTGATTTAGAAGATAAATATATTTGGTATTTCTTTTATAAAAATTGGGTTATCTGGGGTGCTACCGCTAAAATAATAAAGCAATTTTTAGTTATTATCTAATAGTTTTCAGAAGAATCTTAAAGCAAAAATATTCTATATTCTTAGAAATAATTTTATAGAGTAAGGTTATCGTAAACTCTATATAATAAAGCTACTTAAATGATTTGAGTAATAAAGGATGGATAGTTAAGTTGGATCTGAAGAGACTTAAGAAAAACGCATTTATATTAATAGTTTCAGCTGTGTTACTTGCATATAATATTGGAAGCTTTTACGTTGTTGCTTATAAGGGAGTTGATATATTTACTCCAAGTAGTAATAGTGTCCCTCCACCTGAAGAA
This sequence comes from Bathyarchaeia archaeon, assembly GCA_035528035.1. Classification (GTDB taxonomy): domain Archaea; phylum Asgardarchaeota; class Heimdallarchaeia; order JABLTI01; family JABLTI01; genus JABLTI01. Next base: position 274,169 of record DATKZI010000014.1, on the reverse strand, counting down.
GCTACTCCAGAAGTAAATATTGACCGTATAATCGATCCACCATTAGGAAATGATACTACATTACCAAATGCTACAACCTTTTTCACATTAATGGTATTCAATATCCCAATTGAAATAACAATAGTATTCTTAGCAGAAATTCTAGTAGGATCTATTCTTAAAACCGATCGTCAAAGAATGAGCTTTTTACGATTATTACTTCTATTAGGTTCAGCTCTTTTACTTTCAGTAGGCAGTTCCGCAGTACATTATACAGCTGTTTGGCCAGCATTACATGATATACCGCTATATTCAGGGCATACCTACAATCAGACAATAACATTAATGAATGGTACAGAAGTAGTTGAAATCATGCCTCAATATGGTGGAGCTCAAGCATTCTTTTCATTTGGAGTAGACATAATACTTCTTATTGTCGCAATAATAGTTATTGTTGGAATGCATTTCGCAGCCTTTAAATGGATTCAAAAATTAAAATATTCAGTAAGTGGTTTTTCACTCGTAATACCCGCTCTCTATTACTTCATTATTTGGAATAGTCTGGCACGACAAATCACGGTTGAAGCATTTTGGGAGAAAACAGGAAACCACTTCAACTTGAGTCTTATTTTTGGATTAGGATTTATCTTGATGGTACTTTTGATTCTCCTTTGGAACCTCACACTTGCAGGAACGAAACCAGATGTGAAGCAATCCCCAGAAGCAGCTATATATGATGAAGTTCCAAAAAAAGATGAATAATTAGTTTGAAGTTACTATTAACTTCAACTATCCTCCTTTTTTAATTACAAATAGCAATTTTAATCAGAATATATACGCGGTTAATTTTACTAGAAGCTAGGAAGGAATTTTCCACAACGCCTTTTAATATTGATAGGGATATTCTACTTGTAAAGATGCCCTAGTAATAGGGAATACTTTAAAATTGCATGGCATTCCTCTTTCAGGAATGTCATTTAAATCCCTCCAGTATTAGTCCAAATCTCATAAAAACTTCCCAAAAAGAGTGAGCACCTCGACATAATCATCCTCCAAATACAACTTATTTTCAAAGGCACCCACTCGTTAAACAGACAGGGGGTTTTCCCCTGTCTCTCATCCCTCTTAAATAAATAATTTTCATAATCTATTAGAAATCTTAGTTAAGAAATCTCTTACATTATTTTGAAGAACCTTTTCAATTTCTTCCGTTGATAATCCTGCTCCTAATAATATTTGTTTAGATTGATTATAAGTTAACATATCATCTGGTTTGTGAGTATCTGTATTCTGAATAAATTTTACTTTTGCTTCCCTGCCTATAGCTACTACATGGCCATTTGTAGCTATATGACTTTTATTAGATGTCAATTCTACAAAGATATTATTTTTCCTGCAAAGATTCGCTTCTTGTTTTGTTAACATACCGGGATGCGCTAAAATGTCTACCTCCTTGCTTTTCACTGCACTCAAATTTGTTCCAGGCTCAACTGGCTCATTGATAGTTTCTCCATGAACGACTACAATGAGTGCTCCTTTCTCCCTTGCTTCCTGTGCTAATCGAGGAATTTCCATTGCTGGAACATGGGTTAATTCTACTCCTGGAAGAGCTACTATACCCCATTGTTTTATTGCCAAAAGACAATCTTGTTTCACTTTTTCAATTACATCGAAATTTCCTGCTCCAACATGATCTGTTATTGCATAGGCATCATGACATAGAACACAAGCTCGTCTAAATTGCTCTATAGGTAAAAGTACTCCATCTGATAAAAATGAATGAGTGTGAAAGTCACACCTACCAATCCAATCACGTGATAATAACTCATTAATAGCATCTTTAAATATCTTCATTTTATCTGCCTGTTTGATTCTCTATTCTTGTTTAACATAATTAGGGATTTCATCTTTTCGCCAACACGCTACTGAATGATCACCATCATATTCCATTAATTTTGGAGAATCTGTTAAACATCTCTCAATACAATATTCACATCTTGGATGAAAATGACATCCTTGTGGAAAATTTCGTGGATCAGGCATCTCACCAGGTATTGGCTTTAACTTACCTCGAGGCGCCATACTCGGAGTTGCGTAAAATAATCCTTGAGTGAAGGGATGTCTGCAGTTGTAAAAAATACTTTCAACATTACCTATTTCAACAATTTTACCTGCGTACATTATTGCTATATAATCAGACATTTCAGCTAGAACTCCTAGATTATGAGCTATTAAAATCATGGAGAGTTTAAATTTGACTTTCATTTCATATAGTAGATCAAGTATTTGACCAGCTACAGTAGCGTCTAAATTAGAAACAGGTTCATCAGCAATCAATAAAGATGGATTGTTAATTAGTGCTGAAGCAATTTTCACTCTTTGATTTTCTCCCCCACTTAATTGATGAGCATACTTATCAGATGCTTTGATTGGGTCTGGTATTGCTACTTGTCCTAATTGGGAAATTACTAGTTCTTTAATCTCAGAACGAACATGCTCATCTTCACTATGTGCACGATACGGCTCACTAGTTGCAAAAGTGATATCTCTAGTTGGATCCATCCCTCCTGGAGAATTCTGTACTATTAGTGAAATTTCTCTACCACGTATTTCATTAAAGATTTCTTCTGGAGCAATTAAAAGATCTTTTCCTTTGTAGATGACTTGACCTGCTTCAATTTTTCCCGGATAATCGATTAATCTTAAAATGGATCGAGCGAGAACAGATTTTCCTACACCAGTTGGACCAAGAATACCTAATGTAGAACCTTTGTATACTTTCAAATCAATACCATCTAATATTTTCCAAGTATTATTATCTATATCTGTAAAATATGTTTTGAGATTTTTTACTTCTAAAAGAACCTCTTTATCATCTGATTGTTGATTCATATTACTACAACCTATTTATTATCTATAACCAAGTATTTCTTTTCCACGGTTCATTTAGAAATATCCATTGTTCTGGATTTTCAAGGAATGAGTGATAAAATGGTTTTTCTGAAAGTTTTAACGGGGATTTTTCTTTCACAAGAATTTTCTGTTTATAAGTTGGATTTCGTATCCAAGTTTCATTAGTATGATAAAGATAAACAGCACCATTTTTCTTCTTAATAAAATCATATTTTGAATTGAATTCTGAACTTACTAAATTATTCATAACTAGAATATCAGTTGTTGTAGGATTAACTGTTACGTGTCCAAAACTTGGGGGGATAAGAACTTGATCACCAGCTTTTGCAGGGATAATTATTATCTCAATTTGATCTTTTTTCTTCTTTGTTTCTTTCTGTAAAAGATAGAGTGCTTTCCCATGCATTACTTCATAAATTTCAGGATAGCCTATGTCATTTTTAATAATTGGATGGAAATGTCCAGCTGTTTTGACATATTCCTTTCCTAGTTTATTTGGTGGAATAATTGTAATGTCGAATCTGATTTTATATTTCTTAAAGAGGGTTTTATCTTGTTCTCGAGTTAAATCTCGATACATGTAATAAAGGTCGATATTTTCTCTCTGAGCATTTAGCCAATCTAAATCGTAAATAACATCTTTTATATCGAAGAGGGTTCTTGTTGAATAAGTAATATTTAATCCAGAAGCTTCACTAATTTTACTAGTTTCTTGATCAATTTTCAAAGTATATGGTACATATTTACTGAGGTCTATTTCTGACATTTCAATCATCTAAAATTTATCATTAAACAATATCTGTTTTTTGTATTTATTTGTTTATTACTTAATTTTCTTAAATAATTTATTGGATTTATTTTTAATTTTGTAGGTATACCTTTTTGAATTAGGGATAAATATAGTTATAATATCGCTACATTTGCTTGTTATGGGGTAGCTAAGAAATTGGTTGATAATGATCCTAAAAATAAATCTGATAGTCTATTATCGCAAGAAAAGAATCTAAAAAAACCATCAATTGAAACGAAATCTAAAATTGATAATATATTATCATTCAAGGAAATTGATTTAGATAAACTAGAACCAGATGAAGTTTTAGGTGAGCTTTTTGAGAAAATTAATCCTTTATCTATACCGGCAGTAATAATTGGTATAATTCTATTAATTCTATCTTACATGTCTTTTCTAAATGGATTTCTAATTGCAAAAATAGTAATTGGTTTTATAGGAGGATTATCATTTGTTTTTGGTTGCTCTGAGCTAATAATCTTTGGAGTAAAAGGTATTGGGAAGAAATTAAACTGGTCGGAATATTTCATGGGTATTATTGCTGCAATAGGTGCTGATTCTAGTGATGTAGTCGTTGTTTCGATTCTTCTGGTTAAAGCAAAAAGATTAGCAGAAACAGGAACATCAGAAAATATTAAGCTAGCGCATAATTTAACTTCAATAAGCATAACATTGGTTTTAACATCTGTTCTCATAAACATGTTAATTTTAGGTGTTACTATTTTCATTGTTGCTAGAAAAAAACCATACAAATTACCCAAAGAACTTTCTCAAACTGAATCTAATTTAGTCCTAGCTATGACTATTTTTTCTTTTATTTTCTTAGTTTTTGGTTTTACACAGACTTCTCTTGATATCGTTCAATTTGATAGAGCTTTTGAAGGGATAATGGGTATCTCTCTACTGGTATTTTATCTTGTTTTTATAATATTCCTTATTGGTGATGCAAAAGAAAAAAGGACGGAGAAAATTGGTTCTCAATTATTCATTTCAGAATATTTTCCGGAAGATGAAAATGATATCCAGGATATAAAATTAGAAGATAATGTTCTGAAGAAAAAGAGGTCATTAAAGAGCTTTATACGTAGGATATTCAAGAAAGAATCGGCCAACAACGAGGGAGAGCAATTTGTAGCTTTGCGAAGGTTTCCATGGTATATAATTATTTTAGCTTTTATTATAGGTATAACAGGAATTATCTTTGGTGGTACATTGATATCTAATTCTATAGTTACTGCCATCGACTCCTATCAATTACCTATTCTTGTCTATAGTGTAATTATTGGTTTTGTTTCATCAGCACCTGAAATGACTATAACTTTTAGAGCTCTTAGAGATCCTGCAAAAGAAAATATTCAGATAGGTTTAGTACATCAAATTTCATCAGTTAATCAAACATTCTTTCTATTATTTGGATTACCTTTTCTTTTAGCAGCGATACTTAATGTCGATGTTCCAGCAATCCTGGATACAACATTAGTTTTTTCTGGGATTTTTGCCTTATCGCTAACACTGCATTTAACAATAATTGATGATAATCATTTTGATCGCCTTGAAGGAGCATTAATCTTTGTTGCATCTATTGTTAGTATATTAGCTTTAGCGGTTATTGGTGGTTTATTAGATTAATATAGAAAACTTAGATAATTTTTTTCACATATTTCTAGTACGAAAGCAAATAATTTAAAAAGAACCCTTCCCTTGCTTCTCATAGATACTTGGACTTGAACATTACACTGTTCCCTAAAGAGGTACTTAAATCAAATGAAAGATAAAGACGAGGGTAGTGAACCCCCGCCTAGAGAAGAAAAAGAAGATTTAGATGAATATTCAGAACTAGAAGATTGGGATTTGCCTGCTGTAATAACAGAAGAAGACGAATGTCCTGATATTCTTGAAGATGTAGAACCGGAAGAAGCTTTTGAGGCTATATTTACTAATATTCATTTATCAACAATTATTTCCTTAGTTTTAGGATTAGTTGTCTCAATACTATTTTATGTTTTGTATAGATTTTTACCACATACAACAAGTAATCTAATCATTTTTATTGTGATTGGTTTTTGTGGGGGTGTGCTATTAGTATTTGGTTCATCTGAGATAATCATTTTGGGTGTAAAAGGAATACAAGATAAATTAAACTGGTCTCCTTATTTAAGTGGGATATTGCAAGCAATTGGTGCAGCATTAGCAGAATTAGTTATAGTTATTTTCCTATTAGTAGATGCAAAACATATCGGTTCAACAGGGCTTGAAGAAGATATAATTCATGCAAATAATTTAGCTACAACAGCTATAACTCTAATTTTAACTACAGTAATAATCAATATATTCTTTCTAGGATTATCAATGATGATTATTTCAAAAGATGAACCATTTACTTTGCCAAAAGAATTAAACCTTTTTGAAGCTAATTTAGTTCTAGGAATGATGGTCTTTTCTTTTGTTATTATGCTTTATGGATTCTATTTTGAATTTATTGATATTAAAACTGAAGTTGTTAATGTCTCATCTTTTAATAGAGGATTTGAAATAATAATCGGATTAGCACTAATTTTGGTTTATTTTATATTTCTGTTCTTTTTAATACAACGTTTTGGAAAAAGATCATCAACACCTCAAACTTTAATTACAGAATTTTTCCCAGATGAAGATGATATAATTATTGAAGAACCCAGTACAACAAAATTTATTCAATCACGTCTTTTTTTAAGCACTAATAATATTAAAAAAGAGAAAATCGTAGAAGCATGTGAGAATAATCCAAGTGATAAAAAAAGAAAAAGACGAAAAAGAAAGGAAATTAAAAATGTATCTAAATTTAATTTTGAAAAAGAAACTGCCTTAGCAACGCTACGAAGATTTCCTTGGTATATAATAATTATACTTTTTATCATTGGTGCTGGTGGAATTGTTTGGGGAGGTCAAATACTTTCACGTTCTATAGAAGATGGTATAACAACTTTCCAAGGAGTACCAATTTTAGTTTACTCCGTTGTAGTGGGATTAATTTCATCATCTCCAGAATTAGTTGTTACTTTTAGAGGAATCTTCAAAAAAGATAGAGAATCTCAAGAAGTAGGTTTAGTTCATCAAGTTTCAGCGATAAATCAAACCTTCTTTATTCTATTTGGAGTACCTTTTGTATTAAGTGGTATAATTAACATTGGTATTCCTATTGCATTAGAAATAACAATTGTAATGGGTGGAATTTTCATTATGTCAGCAGCAGAAATTATGATGATAATGGATGACGGGAAATTCGATCTGCTGGAAGGGGCTGTTATAACCATTCTGGCAATTGTTAGCTTATTAGCTTTAATACTTATAGGCGGTATTCCTACTGAAAGCGAAAGCACACAGATGGCTTTACAATTAGTAAAAATAAAACAATTCCTATAAAATGAAATCCTGCCACATAAAAAACGTGGCATTGGATTATTTTTAATTAAATCATTAGAATAAATATTCTTTATCCATATCATAAACAATTTCGCCATCGATTAGAATTTTAGCTGGTTTTGATTGAGTATCTAATGGATCACCAGTGTAAAGACCAATATCAGCGTCTTTGCCTTCTTCAATAGAGCCTAAACGTTTGTCGATGCCTAAGATTTTTGCTCCATTGATAGTTAAAACCTCATAAGCACCTTGTCTAGGTAATCCTTCTCTCATAGCTATTGCTGCGTAAATTGTTTGGAATTGTAGAGGAACAACAGGATGATCAGCGGTTAAGGAGACAAGAACACCTGCTTTGTAAAGTTCACCAATTGTTTTCCAAGTCATGTCTTTTAATTCAATTTTGGTTCTAAAACCGAAAGTTGGACCTACAATAGCTGGTACCTTGCTTTCAACTAAAAAGTCAACAATATTATGACCATGAGTGCAATGTTCGATACAAACATTAACATTGAATTCTTTTGCTAATCGAATCGCTGAAACAATATCATTTTCTTGATGAGCATGAGCACGTAAAGGAATTTCCTTTTTGAAAACAGGGATCATAGCTTCATATTTGATATTTTTATCTGGTTTGGTAGGTTCTACAGGTTTCTTAGCTTCTTTATCCTTTTTCTCAGTATACTCTTTTAGGTCATCTTTATATTGCTTCAATTTTTGATCATATTCTAGCAATTTATTCATATAATTTTGCGTTTCAATCATCAATTGACGAAATAGGCCTAAATTTCCCATACGAGTGCTAGGAGTTCTTTTCAACATATCACCGTAAACCCTTTTGGGATTTTCACCAAAAGCACATTTCATGCCAGCATTTTCTTGGACAACCATTTTGTCAACGATTTTACCATGAGTCTTAATGGTAGTCATTTGACCACCAACAACATTAGCACTACCAGGTGAGACACAAATAGTAGTAACTCCACCACTAATTGCTCGACGGAGACCCTTCTCAAGAGGATTAATAGCATCCAAAACTCGAATATGAGGTGTAATAGGATCAGTCATCTCATTACCGTCTTGTAAAGTAAGACCAATCTCTTCTTCCCAGACGGTCGCGTGGCAATGGGCATCTATTATCCCTGGAAAAGCTGTAAGACTTTTAGCGTCAATAATTTCAGCATCCTTTGGTACATCATAGCCCTTGCCAACTTTTTTGATCTTCCCATTATCATCAATAAGAATATGTCCTTGTTCAATAGGTTCTTTTGTAACGGGAATAATTTTTCCACAAAGAATTGCTTTCATAATAAAATCACAAACGAAACTAGATATCTAAGTAATTAAGCATTTTGTAGACTTCAAAATAATTTGAAGATTTAAATTAAACTGAGAATTTCTTTTTAAAAAATAAATTAAAGAAGAATCCCTAAAATAATTCCTCTTCATCTGTAATGTCAAAAACCTTCGTTCCTTCAATATACACCTGTTCTACTTTCGTTCTTGCATCAAGAGGATCACCATTCAATAATAAAATATCAGCATCTTTACCTTTCTCTAATGAACCTATTCGTTTTTCTAATCCTAATATTTTAGCGCCATTGATCGTTAGTATTTCATATGCCCCTTGTCTTGAGAGACCTTCTCGATGCGCGAGAATAGCATAGATGAATTGGTATTGACAATGAGTGACTGGATGATCAGAAGTTAGAGCTACAAGTATGCCTTCCTTGTGTAAGATTCCTAGTGTTTTCCAAGTTTTTCTTCTTGTTTCTATTTTTGATTTGAAACTTAAAGTAGGTCCTACGACAGCTGGAATATTATTTTCTTTCAGAAAATCAATTATATAATGTCCCTCACTACAATGATCAATACATATTTTTAAATTAAATTCTTTAGCAAGCCTTATTGCTGAAATAATATCATTTGCTTGATGTGCATGAGCTCGTAAGGGAATCTCTTTTTTCATTACTGGTACCATCGCTTCATACTTGATATCTCTATCAGGTTTTGATGGTTCTATTGGTCTACTTGGTTTTTTATCTCCGCCTTTTTCTATATCTTCTGTATATTTTTTCATATCATCTTTGTATTGTTTCATTTTTTTATCATAATCAATCCATTTAGCCATATAATTTTGAGTTTCAATTAACAATTGTCTAAATAAGCCTAAACTACCCATTCGTGTTTTTGGAGTAATATTTTTACTTCCATAAAGTCGTTTTGGATTTTCACCGAAAGCACATTTCATTCCTGAATTCTCTTGGATGATCATATCATCAACAATTGTTCCATGAGTTTTAATGGTAGTCATTTGTCCACCGACAACATTTCCACTACCGGGTGCAACACAAATAGTAGTCATTCCACCAGCTAAAGCACGACGTAATCCAACATCCTTAGGATTGATAGCATCTATTACTCTAACATAAGGGGTTATTGGATTTGTACTTTCATTTCCATCTTGAAGATCATTCCCTATACATTCCTCGAAAATAGATGCATGACAGTGAGAATCAATTAAACCTGGAAAGGCAATTTTATCACTAGCATCTATTATTTCAGCTTCTTTTGGAATATCCTTCCCTTTACTAATATTCTTTATTTTTCCTTTATTATCAATTAGAATAAATCCTTCTTTGATTGGTTCACTTGTTACAGGAATAATCTCTTTACAAATTATCGCTTTCATTTTCATCAAAAAAAGATAATAAAGGAGAATAATAAGCGTTTTGTAAGTTTTAGCCTATTTTATTTCTCCGGATTCCATGTCAGATTATTTTTATATTCTTCTAATTGTTTTTTCTTCTCTTTATCATTCCATCCCAATTTTCTAGCCATTACATCACCTATTTTATTAATACAATCTAATCCTTGATTTTCTAGTAATTGTAATTGTGTTCTTCGTAACATAAAATCACTTAATGATAAGCACATTTCAAAATCAATTGCATGTATTATTTCAGCTAAAATGTGTGGTCTATTTTCAGCAATTCTTTCATTTAGTTTTTCATCTTGATTAATTATATCAAGAATTTCTGTATAAGCTGAACCATAAGTATGTATGATATGATCAGCTATGTCAATTGGCAATTGATATTTTTTCATCAAAGCTGGGACATTTTTTAGCAAATATTCCTTAATATAAGATATACCATTTCCACCATGAAGTTTAGTTTTTTCTGTTTTACAACGGAATTCTTTTTTATTTAATTGTAAAACTGAAACAATTTCATCAACAGTTTTCTCAGCCATATATCGAAAGATGGTGTATTTTCCTCCAGTAACTGTTAGGAGATTTGGTCTAGTTTTAATTATCTCAAAACCTCTTGAAGTATCAGTTTCAGATTTTGCTTTTGGAGAGATAAGCATAGGGCGTACGCCTGAATAAGCGCTAATTACATCATCTCGAGTGATGCTATTTGGAAAATCATTATTCACAGCTGAAATTACATAATCGATATCTTCTTGTGTTATTCCAACATGATCCATATTTTCTTTAAAATCAGTATCTGTGGTACCAATAAGAGAATATTTTCTTCTGAAAGGAATAACAAACATACCTCTTTCATCATCTGCTGTAATTACCACAACAACATTATTCTTGACTATTCTTTTAGTGATAATATGAATCCCTTTTGTTGTTCGGAGTAATTTCTTAGAAGCTTTGAATTGATTGAGCATAATGTCTGTCCATGGTCCTGTAGAGTTTATTACCAATTTAGCTTTAATGGAAAATTTCTCTTCAGTAATTATATCTTCAGCTTTTACACCCTTAGTCAATTCACCTAATTCCGAATCTTGGTCTAGAATAAATTCTATTGCTTTAACATGGTTTAAAACAAGAGCACCATTATTTTGAGCAGAAAGAATCGTCTCGAGAGTTACTCGAGCATCGTCCATTACCCCGTCCCAATAATACATAGAACGTTTTAAAACATCACTTTTAATATTTGGAACTAACTCGAGAGTTTTTTTCTTTGAGTAAAATCTATAATTTTCAGTATTTTTAAATTTAGCAAGAATATCATATAATGTTCCTGCAAAAAGCATTTTTGCCAAAGTATTTTTCCCTTTTTTATAGATAGGAATTAAGAAAGGAATTGGTTCAGCTTGATGTGGGCAGCTTTTAAACATCCACATACGTTCTCGAGATGCATGTTTTACTAAACTGAATTCACCATATGCTAAATATCGAATTCCAGCATGGACAAGTTTAGAAGAACCACTACTTGTTCCAGCACCGAAGTCTTTCTTATCAATAATCGCTACTTTCAAACCCCGAAGAGCTGCATCCCATGCAATTCCCGCACCAGTTATACCTGCACCGACTATCAGGATATCAAATTCGTCTTCTTTTAATTTAGCTAATTTATTTTTTCTAGTTTCTAAAGCAGATGTAGTCATTATTTTTAACCAGTTGATTTATAATCAAACTTTTTTTAAGACTTTTCTAAAGAAAGATGATTTCCACCACAATTCTATTTAAAAACAATCAAAATTAGCACAATAAATTTATGTAAGCAAAATATAATTGAGCTAGGTTTGGACTTTTACAGGGGCTCTTAGTCAATGGCAAAAAAGAAGAAACAGGATATTATAGAAGTTCCTCCAGAATTAACAATCACACAAGAGTTACAAAATAAAGTTGATCAATTACTCAAAACATCAAAAAGAGATGTTGTTTCTTATTGGGATCCAAAAGATACTGAATTTATTTATGTTCCAGTAGATGGAGGAGAAATTAGAGTTATTCATGTGAAAGCAGAAAATCCTAAAAACAAACAACCCATCATACATCTTCCAGGTTGGGGAGTAATACCTATAGGTTTTAATGTACTCTATGAAGTTTTACATGAAGAATATGAATTCTATTACATTGAAACAAGAGAGAAAGGATCAAGTAAAATTAAAAAACGAAAAGCAAATATGACTATCCTACAAAAAGCTAAAGATGTTCAGAAAGCTTTGGATTATCTTGGATTTGCAAATAAGGAATTTACATTATTTTCACCTTGCTGGGGTGCAACGATTGCGATTGTAGGAATAAAGGAAAATATTCTAAAAATTCCAAGATTAATCACATTTGATCCAATGCATAGATTATGGTTCAATAGATTTATTATAAATATCTCTCCAATAATACCCGCTTTTGTCTTTTCAATTATTAAACCGATTCTAATGTTCTTTGCTTTCTTAGGTATGAAAGAGAAGAGTCAATTAGAACGAAGTAAACAATTTGCAAAAAATGCTATTATTTGGAAATGGAAACGAGCAGCATATAAAGTAAAAGATTTGGAATTATATGGAACTATGGGTTCTATCCAACAAGAAATACTCGTTTTCAATGGTACTACTGATAAAATCCATGAACAATCAGAATATCCTAAATTGGCTAAGGAATTGCCAAAAGGACGATTCTTCTTTATGAAAATTGATGAATCAAATAGAGAACGATTGCAAGCTATAGTGATGAAGGAATTTGCTAATGTTGAAGGAAAATCGGGCATTCCTCCTTCCTTACTCCAATTTGAAAAGAATCTACAAAGAGAGAAATAAAAAATAAAAAAAGTAAACAGGAATGAAAAATATGTCAGAAAAAATACTGAAAAAAGATGATGAAAAAGAAACTTCAATAGAAGCTCATAAAACGAGTAATAGGAATGCGCTCCTATGGTACTCCTATGACATGGCAGATACTTTCTTTTCACAAACAGTAATTAGTTTAGCGTTCACTCCCTATGCAATGCTTTTAGGAGCAATTCAAACAGATTGGTCTTTTGTGAAAACTTTTTTGATTGTATCAATATTCATGGCAGGGTCAAATCTATTGGTAGCAATCATATCACCTATACTCGGATCAATATCTGATACAACAGGTAAAAGAAAACCTGCTGTTATTATTGTTGCATCGATAATGGTGGCGACAACAGCTTTAATGGCTGTTTGGAGGAATTTCTGGTGGATTTGTTTCCTTTTTGTTATAGCAAACTTCTGCTATCAAGCTGGAAGAATGTTCTATGATTCGCAGATACCCTTTATAGCTGAAACAAGTAGACGTAGCATGGTTCAAGCTATTGGGGGTGCACTTGCTGCTTTTGGTTCTTTGATAGGAATTGGTTTGGGTTTACTTATTAGTAGTGTAACTATTCCCTGGGCCAGTGTGAATACTAATATTTGGGAAATTGGTGAAGCTGGTTATGGAACAGCCGTTATAGGCGGTCTACCTTGGCTTTGTCTAGCTGCGGCAGGAGTAATAGTTATTATGTCAATTCCTTATTTGTTCCATAAAGAAGTTGAGACTCCAACCAATTTAACACCAAAAGAGAATTTAAAACAATCATTTAGAACTTTAGGTGTATCATTACGAGCAATATTTAAAGATAGAAATTCAATCTTGTTCTTTCTTGGATGGTTCTTTCTGGTAGATGCTGCAAATACAACAATTCTTTATATGGTTCCTATTGTTCAAGGAGCAGTAGGAGTAACTAGTCAATTAGAAACTTATGCGATTATTGCCACTGGAATTATTCTGTCCATAGTATTTGGAATATTAACTGGTTTAATACTCAAACGCCTTGGACCGAAATTATCATTCATACTTAGTGGTATCGGTTGGTCAATGGCACTAATATTTGCAATATTGGCTGGCTTAATTTATAAAACAGAAGTTGTTGATGACCTAACTATTATACACACATTACCATCTTGGATAATGTATGCAGGCGCTTTCTGTATAGGTATCGGTTTTGGTAGTATTTGGATTATTGGCAGACAATTCATTATGGTTCTATCTCCTCCTTCAAGACTAGCACAATATAATGGTGTACAGAAGATCGCTGGAAGAGTCTCAGCAATTGTTTCTCCATTAATTTTCTCTGGCATTATGATTTTAGCAAAGAACTATACAATAATTAATCATGCATTCCGGTACGCTTTAGCAAGCGTCTTAGCTTTCTTCTTGATTGGGATGTTTTTGATTGGCTTTATTCGAGATCCATATAAACGATATAATGCTGGTGAACGAGCACCTTATCCAGGAATTTATGATAAAAAGATCAAACAAAAATTATAATCTCATAGGTGAAACTAATTTCGCTTATGAATTTCTTTTTTTTAACAACATTATTATTTCTACATTAATATTAGAGATTATTTATTAACAAAGGTTGATGTACTAATGTCTTCTCAAGAAATATTGAATAATTTCAAACTAACAATCGATCAATCATATCTTCGTTCCTTACTTGAAGAAATGATTGAAATAAATTCAATAGTAGGCAATGAGAAAAATCTAGCTATATTTTTAGCTCAAGAATTACAGAAACTTGGTTTGGCTATTCAACTTGAAGATGTTCATCCAAATCGACCTAATGTTTATGCTCATTATTCCTTTAACGAAAAAGGTAGGACTCTCACCTTTAATGGTCATTTGGATACTGTAGATGTCTGCAAAGGTTGGAGTGAAAATCCTTTTCTTCCTTATGAGAAAAAGGGTGCTCTTTATGGATTAGGGTCAGTAGATATGAAAGCTGGTATTGCTTGTGAATTAGCAGCAATTAAAGCCTTAATCGATTCGAATGAGAAAATAAAAGGTATAATTCATTTCACCGCAGTAATTGATGAGGAAGGTTATGGTTCTGGTTCTCGAAAAATGTTAGAAAATCCTTTCTTTGGCAAAGGAAAGACAGATGGTATAATTATTTCTGAACCTTTTAATGGAAGTGATAAAGAATTTCCTTTACCTTTAGGAATGACGGGGAAGATACTCTATAAAATAATTTTCACCGGGAAATCAGCTCATGCGTTTCGACCTGAAGAAGGAATAAATGCTATAGATGATGCTTCAAATTTTATTGCAAGTTTAAATGATAAATCACCAAATAACTCTTTTATCCTGCCTTCAGATGATGATTTTGGCCAAGGAAATATTTGTACTTTGAAAATTGATGGTGGATACAAAATTTATTCTGTTGTTGTTCCAGATACTTGTGAAATTATCTTAAATAGATTATTAATTCCTGGTGAAACAAAAGATAGTGCAATAACAGATATACAAAAATTCATTACTGAGTTGAATATTTCATCAAATGTTTCTTTAGAAATTGTGCCTCCCTTTTATTTACCTTATAAAATAACTCAGCAAGAATCACTCTTTCTTGCTTTAACCAATTCCTATAATCACACATTAAAAAAGAATCCAATAATAGGTTATAAGGCTATGATAACTGATGCAAATATCTTTGTTGGAGAAGGAAGAATACCAACAGTATTATTTGGTCCTACAGGTGGCAATATTCACGCTGCAGATGAATATGTAAATTTGAGCTCCCTCGAACCTACTGCTCAAATACTAACTCAAACTTATTTGGCTTTTCAAGAAATGTGATTTTCATATCCCATTTTTAACATTAGCAAAAGAAGGACAAGTAATCGTTTTTGAAACACCTTTCAGCGCTCTAATTTCATCTAGGACCATTTGACCTATTTTTTCTAATGTTTCACCCCGTATTTTCACTAAGAGATCCCATTCGCCAGAAATTAGGTGTACTTCATAAACGTTCTTTATATGAGCTATTTGTTCAGCTAATACCCTTTGGGAAACATCTGCTTGATATGAATACTCAATAAAAACAAAAGCTGTAACAGGTAAACCTAATTGTTCATAATCAGCTAAAATAGTGAATTTCTTTATCACACCATCTTGCTTCATTTTTTCAATACGAGTATGAACTGTTACTCGAGGTATATCTAATGTAGTAGCGATTCGTTTTGTAGGTGTACGTGCATCTTTGGTTAATTCATCAAGAATTAATCGATCTTTGTCATCAATCATAATTGACTTACTCCATTATATCTAATACTCAGTTTACATCAATATAACAAAAATCTTTTGTTACTATAGAATAATGTGTTTAATCAAAAAGAAAAAGCTGTCAAGATTTTTCTTGACATTTAGGTTTTTCCTTTGGCGTTTCAGAAATGAGTTGTGATGGTTCCATATTGATTTCATCAAATCGTTTGTTATGTTTAGCTATTTGTTCATCATATCTTTTGATTTCATCTTCACTCTTATAAGTTATTAATGAATAAGTAGCAAATCCCATTACTACTAAACCAAAACCTAGGATAATATAGCCAAAAGCATAACCAGCTTTTCTATAAACTTCACCTGAAATTATGGTTAGAATATCACGAGCATCAAACCTATCTATACTTATATCATACCAATCTACTACAACCATAATATGATATTTACCACTTTGAGTAATATTATAATCAAAATAACAAGGTTGAGAATAATAATTAAAGGATTGTGATTTCTCTACCTGTTCAATAAAATCATTAACTAAACTATGATAAGTAACATGATAATTAAAGAAATCAGCTGACATTGGAAATGAATATTTATATTCCATCCAATCCAACCATAATTCTTGAGTAGAGGATAAAAAGCTGTTATATAAATCGTCATTACATATTAACCCAGTCAGACTATAACTTCCTGCAGGTTGCTCGTTTACAACAAACTCTAAATATAAACTATCACCTTTTGCTAAAGCATAGGGAACATCGCATCCCCACCCCATATCATTAATATCAGGATTTGCCGGATTGTTAAAATTATACCAATCATCATTTTCAGGATTAATATCTATTCTTTGACCAGAAGAAATTTCTGTGATATTTGACCTCAGACCTTTCACAGGACCTATAACTAATCCAATTGTTAAGAATAGTATACCAAAAGTAACGAGATAACTTCTGATTTCTTTAAGATAGTATTTCCACCCACCGGGTCTCCTACCTGCTTGATAAGGTATCCTAAATTTATCTCCTTGTAAAACAGCCCAGGATAAAGTAATTGAAATAATTACAACGATTACTAATACAACAGAAAATGTTGTAGCATTCGCAGGATTATTATAAAACCGCCAATTATATGCTTCATTTGTCCCCAAACCATCTAATGCAGGTGAATCTCGAGGTGAATTTGGGAATGGGTCCCAAACTATTAATGACTTAATATAATAGGCAATAGTTAGATTATTCAAAGTTCTTGAAAAGCTTGCAAGGACGAACTCCCATATAAAAACAAAGAATAACCCAAACCAAAGCGGATTTTTAAACAATAATCCAATTAACATGAAGAAAGCACCATAAACTGCTGAAGATACAAAAGATATTAAGAGAAACCATAAAGCCATATCAAAACGCTCAAAGTAACCAAACACTCCAAATGAGAGATAATTAAGAAATGTAGCTATTGAAGTGAAAATTGGAATGATAGACAGGTAACATAGGTATTTAATAAAAATCAATTCAAATCGATGAATCGGTCTAACTGTGAGATAAGAAACCGTCCGATCACCAATTTCATCATTAAACATAGTTGAAGCTATATAGAGAGTAAAAAGAGGTATTATGATCCCAAAATAACCCATAAACATAATATCTGAATAAGTTGAAAAGAATTCATCAGTTGATATACCTGAATTAGTAAGAAAAACAATTGGTCCAGCAATAATTGGTGCTAGTATTAATACATTGAAAATCCAAGATTTTTTCTCTTTAATAAGCGTTGACCATAATTTACCAATGTATAGTTTATATAGAGTGTTAAATTTTGTTCGCCAATGATAAGTTTTTTCAAATTGAGTAAGACTTTCATATTTTTCTTTCATAATTAATCCCTCGTTTTATCTACCTCTTGTAAGATACTGGAAGATTGCTTCAAGTCCAGCATCTTCACTGGACATTTCGGTTATTTCTATTTTTGAATCCATTACTAATTCTGGGAGCAAACAATATAATTTATCGGGATTGTCTGTGCGAATATATACAATATTTGGATTTTCATAATCCATCTCTAAATTTAAGATAAAATCATAATCAAGTAAAATTGTTGCAAGCTTCTTTCTATCAGGAGTTCCAATTTTTACTGTTAACGGGTATTTTTCCATCAAATCACGTATTTCAGAAATATTACCTTGGGCAATAGCTTTTCCTGCATAGATAAGTAGAATACTTGAGGTCATTCGTTCAATTTCATGTAAAATGTGACTTGAAATTAAAATATCTTTACCAAAATCTCTGCCTAATGATTGAATTAATTCAACTAATTCTCTTCGAACAATAGGATCAGTTGATTGGAGTGGTTCATCTAGAAAGAGGATATCTGGATTGTGAACAATTGCTTGAGCTATTTTTATTCGTTGTCTCATTCCTTTAGAATATCCTTTTATTGCTCTATCTCTACTATCGGTAAGTCCAACAATTTCTATTGCTTCACAAGCAGCTTTATCAGCAACTTCTCGAGGTATACCACTTAATAATGCTAGATTACGAACAAATTTTCTCCCGGTCATCCATTCAAATAATTTTTCTTGTTCAGGACAAAAACCAAATCGTTTTAAAATATCTGGATTATTCCAGACTTCATTTCCTTCAATATATATTTCACCCGAACTTTGTCTAAGTTGTGCTGTAGCAATATTCAGAAAAGTTGACTTACCAGCACCATTCGGTCCAAGCAAACCCACGATTCCCTTATCAATCTTTACAGTTATTTTGTTTAAAGCCATAACCTCTTTGTACCATTTATTTAGGTCATAGGTTTCTATGAAGTAACTTTTCATTAATCTATTTCCTCCTTGTAAAGATTATTGATCGTAAAAAGGATGCAAATAATACCAATTGATAACATCAGAGTGAGTGAGATTCCTCCATTTAAATCAGTACTAAGAAATGGTATGCCAAACATTTCAACTGTCGGCTTTCCAAATATTAGGTATACTGAAGATGTAATCAATTGAGAAATTGAAAAATAATCAATCCAAGAATTGCTTGTCCATTCAGAAACAATGCTTGAAAGTAATGAAGGTAAAAATAAAATTAAAATTGCTAATATTCCACTTAGAACAGATTGTGATCCCATAGAAGAAAAGAGTAAAATTATTGATCCTATGAAGAAGATTACTACAATACCAGATGCTATGGTGGATAGATATACCCATAGTGTCTCGAAAAATACTGCTCCAGAAACACCCCGTAACAAAGTGAAAGCTAAGAGAAAAGTTAACCAAGGTATTAATGAAGCAAAAGCTGAAACAAAATAAACTGATATTGCTTTTCCAAAAACGTAATCAATTCTACTTATTGGTCTCGCCATATACAAAGCTAGACTATTATGTTTTTTATCATTGGCAATTGTTCCAGCATTTAAGGTGCAAATGAAAACTATAGGAAGAAAAATCATTGCCGGGTTAAAGGTAATGCTAATTACTAAATATACTGCTTCATCTAATGAACCAAAGAAAGCTCCAAGAAACCCTGTTAAACCACCACCCAAAAAGATAGATATAAAAACAATCATTAAAGTAAAAGAAATAACAGGCAAGTTGCACAATATTAAAAGTGGGATGATTTTCTTACCAGAAAATTGTACTCGAAATGATTGTGTACTTATTGCCCATATTCTTGATAATCGACCTTTAAATTCACCTGTATATCTTCTATAGATGCCATCGAAAACACTCAATTTGTTTTTCCTCCTTTTTTAGTTTGGGTAGGTATAGCTTGATGTTGATTTGATATTGTATGTACAAAAACGTCCTCTAAAATTGTCTTTTGAGGAGTCATCATTCTTATTTGAACACCTGTTTGGTGAGCTATTGAAAGTAATTTGTGAGTAATATCTTTATCAGTGTAAACTATGTGAATTACTCTATCAATAACTTGAAATGGTAAATTCGCTTTTTGAAGTTCTTGTAGAAAAATATTAAATTCTCCTTTAATACGTACAAGCATTAATCCTTCTTCTTTACTTATTGATTCTTGATAAGTTAATTCATTAATTCTTCCTTGAGAAACTACTTTTCCTTGATCTAAAATGGTAGCATATTCACAAGTAGCTTCAATATCTGGCAAGAGATGAGAAGAAACTATTATATCTATGTCATGAGTGCTATTTATTTCCTTGATCAAGTCAATCATTTCCATACGACCTTTTGGGTCAAGCCCATTAGTTGGTTCATCCAAGAAAAGTAATCTTGGATCATTAACCAGAGCTTGGGCTAATTTAAGTCGTTGTAACATTCCAGTAGAAAATTCATTGACCTTTCTATATCTAGATTCTTCCAATCCAACATATTGTAGTGTTTCATGAGAACGCTGCATGGCTTCAGCTTTTGGTAAACCAGAAATCCTACCCATTAATGAGACTTGTTTTACGGCATTAACTCCTGGAATTATTGAATAATTTTCAGGCATATACCCTACTAGCGCTCGTATAAGCATTCCATCCTTTTTAATATCATATCCTAAAATCTGAGCGGTACCTGAAGTCTCATGAATATATCCCATTAAAATTTTTAAGAGTGTACTCTTACCAGCACCATTTGGTCCAAGAATTGAATTCGCTCCTTTATGAAGTGTAAAACTGATATTATCTAACGCAACGATACTATGAGGATTACTTATTTTACCAAAAACTTTGGTTATTCCATCTACAACTAGGATTTCTTCCGTTTTTCCCATGAAAGGCACCCATATATAATATAAATGATTTTTATCTTAAATCAATATTAATAATAATATTAATCATTCTTTTTTAATGTAACTAAATAAATCTATATAAAATTATATTAGGATAGAATTTATATTGTTATAGAAACTATAATTAGTAAAAATTGTATATTAATAAATAAAAAATACATAATTTATTGTATAGTGCAAAATTCATAGAAAATAACCAATAATAGGATAGTCATATTAATGCCCAACAAAATAAATCCTTCTGAAAAATCAGAGGATTTTGATAAAAACTCATCTTTTAATATTGAAGAGATATATGATGATATAGACATTATTCAATGGGCACAATCTTATGAGAATTTAATTAATTTTAGAATAACTCTTGTTGACACTAATTTTGAAGTAATTTATACAACAGAAAATTCAGAACAAGTAATTGGATATTCATTAGATGATTTCAAATTATTAGCAACCTTTGGTTATATCCATCCCGATGACCGACCTAAAGTGATAGAAACCTTTCATACTTTAAACAAAGACGGATATTCTGATAGTATTATCTATCGGATTTTTATGATAAATGGTATACAAAGATGGATTAGAGGTAAGGCTAAACAATTTCTAGACGAGAAAAC
Organism: Bathyarchaeia archaeon; assembly: GCA_035528035.1. GTDB lineage: Archaea > Asgardarchaeota > Heimdallarchaeia > JABLTI01 > JABLTI01 > JABLTI01. Next base: position 252,917 of record DATKZI010000014.1, on the reverse strand, counting down.
AGGCAAGCAAATTGGCACATTAATAATTGAATTTGATATGACACTTGAATTAAAGCAAATTGAGAATATAGATCTACCTGAAGATAGCTTTTTCAAATCATTACTTGAGCTCATGAAAACCCCTGTTGTTTTCATAATGAATAACAATATAATTTGGGCAACAATCAATTGGCAGAAATATTTTGGTTATTCTTTACATGAAGTAAAAAATACAACTATTGAATTAATATTTTCTATTAAAGATGATTATGCTAATTTCCTACTAATAGCTGGCAAGGATTTGAAAAAAGATGGAGTATTATATTATCAAACCATACTTGAAAGAAAAAATAAGGAAAAAATAAAATCTGAAATATTAGCATATCCTGTTGATCAAAAAAATCTATCTAGAGGAATTTTAATTTTCTTTATAGATTATAGTGTTTTAACTGAAAAAGTCCAAAAACCTAGCGATGATAAGGATATTTATGATCAAATTATCAACAATTATGAGGATATCATTCTTGGAGTAAAGGATAATATTATTCTTTTTGCTAATAATTCAGTTAATAAGCATTTATTATATGAGTCAAATGAATTGATTGGACAAAATCTAAGTGTTTTATTCCAAACAAAAGAAGCTTTCAATAATTTTGTGAGTGATATTAATAAGGCGTTTCTTAAGAATACTAATTATAATAATGAAATTACTATTAATAGAAAAGATCGATTGCCTTTAGCTTTTTATGTAAAAGCTGCTCCAATTTCTTATACTGAACGTAATGGTTATGCAATTTTTTTAGAACCTATTGGCTATATGAGACAATTGATCAATACTCTTAGGGATGAAAAAAGTGAATTAGAATTTTATAGTGATCAATTATATCATGATGTAAAAGATTTATGTCAAAATGCCTATTCGCAAATTGACTTATCTATCATGAAATTGGAATCAAATCCCAATGAAACAGCTTATGCCATAGAACGTCAATCTCAAAGTAAAATAGTAATTTCTCGCATTGCTGAATTAATTACCAATATGGATAAATTCTTCACAGTAAAAAGGAAAGGCTATGAGCTTGGACAATTTGATCTTTATCAAGCAATTGAAAATACAAAGAAGAAAATCATAAGTAAATTTGATTTACGTAAAATTATAATAAATCATAATTTAAAACCACAAAAGTTTATTATGGTAGGTAATGAATTGATCGAAGATGTTTTCATAAATATCTTAGAAAATTCATTGATGTATGATAGGAAAAAGGATATCACAATAGATATCAGAATTCTTGATTCGACTGAACATAATGATTATTGGCGAATAGAATTTATTTTTGAAAATCCTGATATTGCTTATGAAATGCAGAAATTCATGAATGTAGGATATGTAAAAGATAGTCGAACTATTTCCGGTTCTGGTTTTGGTCTTACTCTTGTGAAAGCTATTATTGAAAGTATGAATGGTTATTTGACAATTGAAGCTGATCCAAGTCCAGCACAGAAAATTGGGTCATTAATTGTTTTTGATATACCAAAATATCTCAATTATTAGAAATATTGACTAGAAGATATTTTTTTCTAATTGCTTCAATAACAAAGGTAATTCTTTTATGTGATTAATTATAAAATCAGGTTTAAATTGTTGCAAAATTCTTCTTTTATCCTTTTCTGCACCTTGGAAATTTACTACTGCACATGTTAGTGTTCCTGCTCGTTTACCTGCTTGAATATCATGAGGTAAATCACCAACAAAAATAGTTTCTTGAGGATTCAAACCTAATGCTTTCATAGCTTTATTTAAACCAAAAGGATGTGGTTTTGTATATTTCAAATCTTGTTGAGCTATTATAACATCGATATCTTTTAGGTAAGTAAATTTTTGGTAAGCATTATTAATAACCTCTCGTTCCGCATGAGTAATAAGTGCAGTTTTATATCGTTTTGTTACAAACTGAAGAACTTCATCTGCTTTTTCTTCTGGTGAAATATTGTTGCTATTTTTCTTAATTAAAACCAAGAGAATGATTATGAAGCGTAACATTTGAATAAAGTTCAATTTCAAAAGAGGGCTAATTTTTATTATCATTTTAGGAACATAAAACAAACCTCTTTTTTCTTGATGCAAATACATCTTCATCATTTCATTAAAAGAATATAGAATTTCATTTTTACTAATTGTAGGTTTAATCTTCTTCAAAGCATTATAAAATGGCCAACCTAATCTTACAACAATTGAAGAAAGTACTCCATCAAAATCAAGAAGTATTCCACTAATTTTACTCATCGATAAATACCTTTAGCTTTTTTGATTCAGACAAAAATGTCTGTTAATTATTTTCTATGAAAATTAATTTTTAAATAGCTAAATATTTGTAAAAGCAAATATTACAGAAGTATTTAAAATTAAGTTTTCTAATAAACTTCTATATTAAGCAGTTATGCAGTAGGTATAATATATTGCTATTTGATGTGAAAGTAAAATGACTGAATGGGATGAAGAACATAAGACTGAGGAGATAAAGGAAACAAAAGAAGAAAATGGTTCTAATGATATTATTTGTTCAAATTGTGGAGAAAAAAATTTCAAAGAACATTTCTTTTGTAGAAAATGTGGAAAATCATTGGTTGAAAAATTGGTTTGTAATCGTTGTAAATCAGAAATGCCTGTTTATAGTACTTTTTGTGGTAAATGTGGCGCTCCAATGAAATTTATTGATAAATCAAATGCTCCATATTCTCAAACAACTCCCTCACAAATATCAATGTATACTCAACCACCTTATGCATTGACACCTGATCAACAACAAAAATTACTTATTCAACAACAAATAGCAAAAATCGAATCAAGAAAAAATACTGCTAAAATCTTTGGGATAATATCTTTAATATTTGCTGTATTCGGGTTTATCTTTCTAATAATCGAAATGATAGTTATTTCATCTGATGCTTTTGAACAAACATTAATCGAGTTTGGTTTAGAAGGCATGTTTAGTACAGCTCAATTTTATGCTATAATGATAGGATTCTTTCTTCCACTTGTGATTATTTTAGGGTTATCAGGTTTTACCCTAATAAAACCAAAACAAGAAAATAGACCTTGGAAGAGTCTTTACCTTGTCCTAAGATTTTGTTTTATTATTTTTACTTCCTCCATCATAATTATTTCATTTGTCTCAGCACTCGGATGGGTGTTTTACAATCCACCAAATATTAATACTATGGATCAAATGCTTTGGTTTTTCCATGCATTTTGGATTCCTTCAGGAATAAAAGTCTCAAGTCTTTATCTAATACTCTTTAGCATATATAGCCTCTGTATAATTTTACTAGTGTTACCAACTATAATTCAAATTGCTAAGAAAAATAAAAAAGATAAAGATAAATCTTCTATTATAAAAGAAGAATTTGATAGTCAAAATGAATTTAGAAAAATAGAAAAACAAACAACTCCAAATCAAATCATTTATTTTACTTCTAGAAAAGAACAATTTAAAGCTATGAATGATAGAAAGGGACCAATGCCTGTTATTTTTTATCGTATAAAAAATACCCCATTAATCAAAACAATGGAAATAATGTGTGCTTCATATATTGTTTCAATCGTAATAAGTTTGATTTTATCACCTTTTGCTAAGGAAGATGCATCAGGAGGGGGGGCATATGATCCTTTTGAATATATGATTCAAGTAACTTGGGCTGGAGTTTTTGAAGAATTAAGTTTTAGGGTAGCGCTTATAGGTGTACCAATGATACTAGTGATTGGTGTAAGATTTTATCTTCAATCAATAAACCAGAAAGCTAAAAATATACCTCATGAAAATGCCTCAGAAATCGATCCCAAAACAGCTGAATTAGTTGTTCCTAAAAAGCAACGATTATTTTTATTACAAAATGAAGCTAAACTATCTTACAAGGATTTGTTGTTTGCAATAAGAGGTAAATACAAAATTATAGGTATACCTGAATGGACCTTAGTAGGTATTTCATCTCTCTTATTCGGTTTTGCTCATTGGAAAGGGTGGACGGGAGGATGGGGCGCTTGGAAAATAGTTCAAGCAGGAGCAATGGGTTTTTTCCTAAGTTATGCTTTTGTAAAATATGGCATTGAATCCTCTATTTTCATTCATATAACAAATAATCTCATTGCATCCTTAATACTCATGACTAGTGAAATACCATCAGCAACATGGTTAGCTTTCTTTACAATATTGCTTTTACCTGTTTTTATAATAACAGGCATTATGAAAGCAACAAGCTGGATAATCAATTTGATTTATCGGTTTAGGATAATAAAATATCCTCATGTTGAAACTTGAAGAAAAATTCCCATGAAAAATCATCAAAGGACTGGATCTAATATTTGTCAAATAGAAAAAAGATTATCCCGCAGGGATCTGTGGAATCAAATGAAAAACTTGTGCACATAATTGGTTTGGGTAATTTAACACGTTTTGATGATGGAGTAGCTATAAAAATAATTCAAGAATTAGAGCAAATGCACTATCCTAAATCGATAAAAATAACAGATTTAGGAACAGGGGGTGTTGATATTGCATTAATGCTTGATGGTTGGAAATTTGGTATCATAATAGATGCAGTAAAAATTGATGGTTTTAAACCAGGAGAAATTGTGGAATTTATAATTCAAGAGCAAAATCTTCCAGAGGTAAAAGGTTTGAGTTCAACACATGGTTTTGATGCTATAACCTCTCTTAAATTACTTTATGCTTTAAAAGAATTTAATCTACCATTAGAAATAAGAATTTTAGGCATTCAAATTAAATCAATGGAAGGATTGGGAACTGAGCTATCATCTGAAGTAAGTAAAGCTATACCACAAGTAATTAAAAGAGTTAATGAATTAATCCAAGTTTTTCAAAAAAAATAGTAGAATTTTCTTATTCGATTTCAGGAATTTTACTTAAGGATATTCTTGCTATTTCATTAAAAACTAAATCAACACCTAACCCATTTGCTGATGATGTTTCAACATAGCGTTTTGCATTATATTTAGCAATAATTTCTTCCAAAACATCATCACTTAAAATAGGATCTCGAGGTAAATCACTTTTTCCTCCCACAAGAATAATATCAGTTTGATTTTTTTTATCAACAAAATCATGCCAAGTATCTAAGCCAGAAACTGAAAGTGCTCGTGTTAAATCAAACATTAATACTGCTACTACTGCACCTCGAAAATAATTGCCAAAAATACCCATCTGTTTAAATTGTTCTTGGCCACCACAATCCCAAACGCTGAGGGAAAGTTCTCTGCCTTGATAGCTCATTTGATGAATATGGAAACCAACACCAATTGTCAATTTTGTAGTATCAATAAATTCTCCTGTAAGGTATCTTTGTATCAAAGTAGTTTTTCCAACTCCACCATCACCACCAAAAACTACTTTTGCGATTATTTTTGACAATTGAGATTAACTCCAATGTTGGTATACATAAATTCAATAAATACTATTCAATAAGAATTTTTCTTTAATATAAAACTATTCTTTTTGTCATTTCTTATATAAAATAAATAAATACCACATAAGCAATTTGAAAAAGCTTAGTGGATTTTTTCTATTGAGACATTTAATCTATCTAATATTTTTGACATTTCACCAATTTCAGTAACTGAAATAACCTTAAGTTTATTCTTAAAGACACTTGAATTTAGTTCAGATGCACTTTTATAGATTTGTCTTCGTCTCCAAACAGAAGGATCGGGATTGTAGAAAAGTATGGATAAAGTGCTCTTATTTTTATCAGCAACAATAAATACATCTGATGCAGGAATCTTTTTACCAATTAATTCCTTTGGCGATCCATCATCTGTAATGGTGAAAACTCTAGGTAACTTGCCTGAAAAAAGCAATCCCATTTTCTTTGAGAGATCTTGTAGATTAGCTGCTGTTAAATCATTTTCATTTGTAATATCTCTAACAATTACGGAAAAATATGGTTTAATCAATCCATATGCATCCAATATTTCTCGAGTATAATCTTCATTGAACAATAGGAAAAGGATACATTTTCTACCAAATTCTATTATACGATGATCGGTTGATTCACTGGATTCAACATCAAAGGTAATAGCCATGGCACGATAATTAGGTGCATCTGGTACAGGCAAAGGTCCAAAAGATTTCTTATCATCCATAGTATCAAATATTTGTGTTTTCTTCTCCTTCATAGTAGAACCAGAAGATCCTTCATCTAATCCTACTATTGTCATTCCTTCTACTGCTAAGGTTAATGTTTGATCATCGGTTAATTCTGTATCATTATAGATTACTGTGGGACCTGTGTCTTCAAATGTTACAAAAACAATTCCAAGCAGATGTTCTTTTTTTGACTCCATTCCTGACATTTTTTTCAACCTTGATTTTTAAATTTCCTTTTTTGATGTTGAATAATTATTATTAACATTTTCCATACATTATAAGACTAAACGTTGCAATTTATTAATAAAATTTGCTAAATGGATATTTCATTATCTCCTCTTTTACTTTCCTCAACTAGATTTTCAATAGCAATTCTACCATTTTCTCCTTCTTCAAGGAAAATATCTAGAATCATTTCAGCAATTTGTTTTGCTTTACCTATTGCACCACCACGTTCAATAAATAAGCAACATATTTTTTGTTTTCTGGAAACAAGAACCATTGAATAATCGCCTACAGTAACAACATCCAAGAAACTTGAATCTTTGAATAAGGTCCGAGTCATTGAATTTAATGCTGATAAGAGACCGGTAATTAGTACAGCGTCTTGAGCATCTTCAGTGATTTCTACAAATTGAGCATCAAAATCTAGCAAACCATTTACATCATAGATTAGTACACGATGAACTGAGACTGATTCATGGTAACCTTCGTATGACATGAGTTTAGAAACAAACCAATCAAATGCTCGATATATTCCTTCCCCAGATACAATTGTACAGATTTCGAAGTGGAAAGAACGTGGATCTAATGGTGAAGATATTCTTGCTAAATCATAATAATTCATTATTTCACTTAAAGAAACTACTCTTTCAGGATCTTTTTTGTTGATTAAAGCTAATAGAGGTATATTTGAAGGTAATTTATCAACTGTTTTATGAAAAGTATCAACTGAAGCAGCTAATGATTCGTCAGACTCTCCATTAATAACATAAACAACTCCATCAACAATATTTAAAAAATAATCAATGATTCGTTCATCTTGTAATATGTCTTGTCCAAGATCAATGAGTTTGAACCATTCTGTTCCATATGAAATATCAATTAAATTACAAGCTGTTTCTGGAAAAATCTTATCACGATTAGAAGAAAGAAGATAATATAATAAAGTCGTTTTACCTGAACCTTTTTCACCTAATAATAGTATCCAAGGAATAGTATGTTCTTTTGTTTGCAAATAATGAGTAAATGCTTCAATAGATTTCTTAAGATTTGGCATTAATTATTCTCCCGTTTACAGTAAAGACACTTTAATTATATGATAATTATTCTATTTAATATGAAACTGACTAAAAAATAAGAGTATCGGTTGGTATATCTATTATAAAAAAGGAGATAAATCCCCTTAACCGGATATTGCATCCAAGGGGAAATAATTTGATATAACTTTTTCAAGTGAAATTTGATGTCCTTTAAGATAATCCATTTCGATTGCTTCAAAAATTCTACTTGAAATAGTTAAAACTCGGCTAACAGGATCATTCACATCGATTAGCATACCTAAAACAAATAGCTTATTCTTAGTAATAACTAGTTGGAAATTCTCCATTATTTCTAGTACTGTTACTGCTTCATTATAGTCTTTCATTTGTTTTGCAAAACGTTCTGTTTCTCTGATAGATTCCCTATAAGCATTTGCAATTTGTGCTTGCACAGAAGGATTGCCAAAAATTGCATGATCAAGTTCTTTGCCATTTGAATCAAATGCTACAGTTGAAAATATTTTGACATGCCATGTAGGTATGGCTTTATCCTTTGAAACAACATCAACCAACCAATCCCAAGCATTAAATAATCCTTCGCCTGTAAGAGCTGAACACCTAAACATATTAAAAGGTCGTTCACTTCGTGTCATTTTATGAAGTTCTAAAGCTTCCATCACTTCAACTGAAGAAGCAGCATCTTCTTTATCGGATTTATTAGCCAAGAATAAAATAGGTGCATCTAGTTCAGTATTATCTAATGATTCATAAAAAACTTCTTTGGCTAAACTAAATCTCTTTTGATCAGCAGCATCAACCACAAATACTATTATTGATGCTTTTGTAACAAATTTCTTCCATAGAGTTTTGCGAATTGGTGCATGTCCACCAAGATCCCAAACAACAAATTCTAAAGTACGATACCTATAAACCTCAATATTTACACCGAAGGTTGGTTTTGATAAAGTATATTCAGATCTAAGTATTCTCTTCATTATAGTTGTTTTACCTGCTGCATCTAAACCAATAATTGCGACATGTTGTTTCTCAAGTCCACCTTCTGGTGTTTTTTTCCTATCTGCTGTAATTAATCTTCTTAAAAAACTCAAACTTTTTTATCTCCACATTCTTATTTTTGTTGTTTATCCTTTATTATATTTTTTCAAGTTTTAATATTTATAGATTCTCAAATGATTTTTTTTTATAAATATGTTTTTATGGAAAGACACTCTTACAGAGTATTTTATAGTAAAAAAATATTGCTCTAGCAATATTTTCAACAATTCTTAGCTAATTTAGTATTTAAAGTGTGGTTTTATTGTATCCGCTATAATTTCGGGCGTAGCAGCAGCTATAGGTTCAATATGTAAAAGTTCCATAAAACCTATATCGCCAGTATAATTAGGAACAAAGGTAGGTCGACTAACAATTTTTACTATAATCCGATAATTGTTCGAGATATTTTCTCCTATTGGTCCTATGATAATCGCCATATTTACTGAAGTAACACCACGACCTAAATACATAGCTCTTAATGCTGTTACAATTTCAATAGCTAATAATTCACATTCATGTTCAGTAAATAATGTAATATCTGTTTTTGGATTTTTCAAAATACCAATTATTTCATCTTTACCCATGGGAGAAAAAGTTGCAACCCAAGCTATAAAATCGTTTTCGCAAATGAATCGTTTATTTATTTTTTTCTCAGAAGCTATTAAATCAATCCAATAATTTCCTGAGCTAGAATTACTTTCTTTTATATTCTCTACACATTTTGAATATTCTTTACTCTGCTCAAATAATATATCTGAATATTTGGTTGGTTGTGCATCTTGAATAACTTGAATGTGAGGATGAATTATAGACGAAGCGGAAGGAGGAAGAAAATTAAAATTAATGCTAGGATATTTTTGTTTTGAATCAAATGTATGTACTGCTTTAAAATAGGCAATAGTACCTTGTAATGCTTCTTTCCAAATTTTAAATGGAAACTCATGTAATCTGGTGAAATGCTCTTTTCCTAAAGTTCCCACTGCATGAAATTCAGAAAAAACGAATAGATTTGGAAAAAGAGAAAAGTTTCCTAAAGTAATTCTTTCACCTATGCCTAAATTCTCAGAGAATTTTGGTGTAGATTTGGTGACATTTTCAGGACAGAAGAAACATTTCTGAGCAGAATTTTTTATAATTTGCTGAAGATTTTCTTCAAAACTATCACCTGGAGCAGCTGCTTGAATAACTCGTTCAGCTCGTAATTTATTAATCCGAGACCAATGATTTGTTAGTGGATCTTTTCTATACTCTATTTTCTGTTCTGTTTCTTTGAACCCTTCTAGGGGACTACGTAATTTTGCGAAAGTAGTTGTTTTTTCGAATTTTATTAAGCCAATGCCATTTTCAATATCTTTTTCTTGTTCAGTCAAAATTTTTTCTCCTTTCAGAGTAATTCTATGTTTGTTTTTAAGCTCTCATATAAAAAACATCTCATATATCATTAATCAAATAGATTTGATGATGTAACCAAAAAAGTAAATTAGTACATTACGATAAAATTACATAATGGCATCTAAGGTTGAAAACTATGCCGAAAGAAAAAATCGAGCGTTCAGAAGCAATACTCCGTGAAAAAAGAAATACTCGTAAAGGTCTTCAAATGCGAAACAATATTTTAGCATTTCTCTTTAAAAACAATTCAAAAAATTTCACTACTCAAGAAATAGCAGAGGGAACTGGATATACAAATGAGAGTACTTCTTATCATTTGAAAAATCTTTTAGCAGAAAATGTTGTTACTAAAAATATTTTCAATCGAAAAAATTCATGGCAAATTACTGGTTTAGGTCAACAAACTATAAAGAAATGGTTAGAGAAGAATGGAAATCCATGATAAGAATACTTTTTTTTAGGAAAAGTATCTAATCATTTCTTGTTACAAGAAAAACTGCATTCTTAAACAAACCTTAGAAAAGCAAAGCATATATTTTTTAATGGCGATGTAAAATGAAAAATAGGTTTGATTTAAATGAGTCAAGTTTCCTGGTATCCTCGGACAGCTCCTGAGCAAAAAAATTTCTTCTTACGAACCTTCCCAATGTTTGTTGTTCTATTAGTCTTCATTTATTTTGGTTTAGACTGGATGGGTGCATTTGAATTTCTAGAGATTCTTGTTAGAGATAATTCAGCATGGTTATTGAAAACAATATGGGGATATGATACATTTCAGGTTGGTTTTTATCAACGCGTTGATGCTGATCCTTTAGGTACAGGAATTGTTTACTTTGGTCAACCTTATTTTCCAGGCATTGTATTAGATACATATCCTCGAACATTATTGATTATTAGAGCATGTACTGGAATGGAAGCTGGAGCTTTATTAATGGCTTTAATTTTTGTCACTCCAGCAAAATGGGAAAATAAACTCATTGCTCAAATAACTAATTTCTTAATGATGCACATAGGTAATACATTCCGTGTTGCATTCCACTTTTGGTATACACAACATCTCTACCAAAAATATATTGCAAATGGAATGGCTCTGTATGAAGCAGCTGATAAAGCCTTTGAGATTGCTCATGATAGTCTGAGCAAGGTTTTTGGTTTTGTTGGAATTGTTATTTTCACTTTAGTTATAGAACGAACCGGTGTAAGAATTGTATCAACCTTTGGTGCATGGATTGATGGTATAACTACTGGATTTAAACAACTGACAGGTCGAATATCAACAAATGCTTCCTATTTAAGTCGGGTAATAACTCATGAAGAATTAGCTCAAGCTGATGAAGTAATTCCATCTCGAGTAGAAAATATTGATAAAATAAACTTTTATCCGAATGAAGAAATTGCTTCAAATCGATGGTCATTTTTCAAAAAATCCTTTGGTTTATTTGCTGTAATCAGTATAGGAATTATATCATTAGGTCTTATACCTCAATTAAATAGATCAATCGGGGTTGCATCAGATAATCTCGCAATTGGAATGGGCGCTTCTCTGGATTCACAATCCTTCCTTAATACCTTCTGGTGGTCATCGAAGTTTGATAATCTGTATGATAATGATTTCATTATCAATATAGCAAGCTCAGGTATTCTGCTTTATGCCATTATTATGGCTGCTATTATTGTTACTCCAGGTAAATGGGAGAGAAAAGGAATCGCTCTATCAATAGCTTCAGTTAGTATCATCCCGTTGAACATACTTCGTTTAGGTTTTCAAAAATGGGCTACATGGTCTGCTGTAACCAATAATGCTTTGCGGATTAATCGACCATTACTCTACTTGAATGTTGCAGATATGGTTACTTCTTGGTTACCACTATTCTTCTGGATAGGACTGTTTGCTCTTCTAATGTATATTTTCAAAAAATTAGATGTAAAAGCATTCCATATTATGTGGGCTTGGTTAAATCAATTAATTATAACATTAGGTTGGTTAGTTGGATTGAGAAAACGACCAGGTAAAGAAGAAACCGATAAAAAAGAAACTAAAAAAGCTCTGAGTAGTGATTGATTATTTATTTAATCTTCATTACTTTTTTATATTTTATAATTCCAATTGTGAAGAATTTCTACTTTCAATTAAAACAGCTCTAAATTGATGAATCTCTTTTTTACTATTATAAGAAGGATTTATTTCTCGTTCAAAATTCTTACAAGAGAAATGCTGACAATTTCGATCCTTATGTATATTCTTTGAAAGAATATATTTTCCTTTAACTAGACAAAAATTATCTATTCTTAAAAACTCACAATTTTGGCAATTGTTACGTAGTTCTGTAGATAGCATAGTACTATTTACGAAAAATCTTATTTAAACCCCTTAATTTTGGGTCGATTCTTGCACTAAAAGAGATAGTTTCTGTGATTCTTCTTCTTCTACGCCTTTGTCGATATTAATTTTAGCCATCGTCATACGATTATGAGCATTAAATGCTTTTTGCCACAAGTAATCAAGTATACTAGTAAATATTGTAAGAAGTAAAACTAAAGCCCAAATACTCCAGAATAACCATGGCATAGAGAGTCTTATATTTATAGCATCTTCATTAATTGCTGTTAATATCCACCCAACAATTGTTGGAACAAGGGCTGTTAAATGAGAGATAATTAAAGGAATTAAATAGATTGCTGTATGGGGGATTTTCATCGGAGCAATATCTTGTTTTTGCTTTTTGAGATGATTGTATAAACTAGCATATTTCTTGTAATAAATCCACCAAAGGATTGGTATAAAACCAAAACATAACGCTATTAAAAAGAATGTTAATGATTGCATAGCACTAACGCTAATAGGTTCTGCGCGTGGATCATTAGGATATTGAGAATGTCTTTCCAAATCTTCAAGATTAATAAATAAATAAACTAAAAAACAGATACCCACAGTTATAATACCTAATAAAAACCAAAGTATGTATTTTCTCTCAGGAATGATCTCTAGCTGAGGAGATATTCCTTGTTCTTCTTGTTCTTGTTTCACTAATTCTTCCAGTTCTGGTGTTTTTATTATTAATGACTCTTCATCATCAATCTCATCATCCTGGATTTGTTGTGGTTTCTGTATAATAATACCATCTAAAGATTCATTGTGATCATCACTACTTATGTCCCCCTTAATATTATCTAAATTTTCTACCTTTGTTTTACAAAAAGGGCAAAATTCTGCTTCATCATCAACAAAAGATCCGCATTTTTGACATAGTGGCATAATCATCACAAACAATTAATTACAATTGAAGGGATTTTCTTTTTATCAGTTCTTAAATTTTTACAAAAGGAATGAATTCTGATTTTTTTCGAATAAAAATTAATCTAAGTATCACTTGTTTGTTTTTTTCTTTTTATTTTACTAAAGACTTTATTAATTAATTTAACAATAAATGTTTTTTTTGATTTGTCGTTATTTTGTTTATCTTCAGTAAAATTATTTTTAAGTTGAATAATTATGAATGCTCCTATTAGTGAAATCGAAAATCCTAAACCAAAATTTCTCCAAAATATCCTTCTTTTAGGAAAGCTTCTAGGATTTAATGGATCGGTGCTACCAAAATATTCATCATAGTCTGAATAACCATCATGATCGGTATCTCTATCGTTTGGGTCTGTTCCAATTGTAGGTTCCCAAAAATCACTTAATTTATCAAAATCCGAATCCTTTGAAAAGCTAAGTAATAATCTTCTATAAACAAAATCATAATCATAATAGCAATTACCTACCATAATAAAATCTCCACTTGGAAGACAAACCATATCGTTAATATTACTATAAGTATATCTTTCTCCTTTGGTAAACCAATCGAAGCCATCTTTTGTTAAATGTGATAGAAGTGCAGCATATCTGTCTTTAATTCCTATATCTCCTCTACCACAAACAAAATATGAATTTTCGTTTTGAAAAGAAATAGCTTTAGCTGTTTCATCTTTACCTAGAGAACCAAAAGTAATTGTTGAAGTAATTTCTCCTAATGTGTTATGTATGATAATTATAGCATCTTTATAATCAGACCTATCTGATTCATAACAATCACCAACAAGGTAGATTTTTTGGTCAAAGGTATTTACTTTTATATCAAGTATCCTCGGAAAAAAATCATTAGCTGAAGAAAAATTCCAAAGAAGATTTCCTAATAAATCATATTTCTGTAAAAAGTAATGATATTGAATGGGTGAGGTTGTTTTTATTTCTCTATTAAATACTAGATAGATCTTTTTATCAACAATATCAAAAGCTATCGATGGGTAGTTATCATAAAATGAATTGCTAAATACATGTTCCCACAATATTGCCCCATTAGTGCTATTTAAACCTAAAAGAACGACATTTGGTTCTGTATAATCTTGAAAATATTTATTTTGTACGGCTGCTACAAATAATTTATTTTCATAGTAGATTATTGATCTACCTTGTTCAGATAAATTACTTTCACCAATAGTAGTATTCCAAATTTCCATACCTGTTGTATAATTAATACAAGTTAGAAGAATATCTGAATAATGTTGACTTGAATTTGTTAGTGATTCTCCTATAACAAATAGTTGATTATTAGTTTCATCAATAGCTAAATCATTGGCGTAGTTTTTCTGATAATGTTGCCAATTATTTATCCAATTGACATTACCTGTTGAATTTATTTTGCCTACGAATATTTCTGAATTGTATAAAATATCAAGTTCTGTTGTACCAGTGAAATAACTATTGTTTTTACTATCAGAAATAATTGCATTTGCTTCTAGTTTAAATGTTTTAAGTAGTGTTGCTGTTTTTCCGAAGAAATTATCTAAAATATCTAATTGTGGTTGAACATAACTGCTTAGTTCTATTACTGAACTATCATATTCATTCACTGAAATTACTTGAGAAGAAATAAATAATTGATTAAAAATTAGAATAAACAGAATTGTTTCGATCAAGAAGATCTTCTTATTTTGGGTCAATCGAATAGATCTCTGTTTAGTCATGAAATACACCTTAGGAATATCATTCATTACTACCATTTAGACAATTAAATTTTCTTCCAAACCACGTATTTATATAGTAGTTTGTTTAGTTTAATATCCTATAATTTGCAATAATTTACAATTATATACTTAAAATTGGTATAGATAATTGCAATTATATCTTTATTAAATAAATAGGATTGGCGAAAATGAGCGGACCAGATAAGAAAAAGCTCGATAAAATGATTTGGCAGCTCCGTGAAGGATGGGGTGAAAGCACAAGGATTGAAGCAGCTCGAGACTTAGGTTGGATAGGAACCCAAGCCGCTGATGAAGCTGTTCCTGAGTTAATTAAAGCCTTATTAGAAGATAAAAGTGAAAATGTCCGTGTAGAAGCAGCAATTTCTCTTCAATGGATAGGGTCACAAGCAACTCAAGCTGTTCCAGCATTAATTCAAGCACTAATAGATGATGTAAGTGAAAAAGTACGTGAACGTGCTGCCACTGTTTTGATAGGCATGGGTAAATCAGTTCAAAAAGCTGTTCCACACCTTTACAAAGCTAGTTATGACGATAAAAGCATATTAGTTCGAGAAGCAGCCATGAAAACATTAAATGGTTTAACACAAAAACTAGGTTATGATTCATTAGAAAAAATGCTAAAAGAAAATGATGTTGCTTTTAAGAAATCTAAGTGAATAATTTTTTAATAAGAATATTCACTTTAATTATTTCATTTTAACAAAATAGTTTTAACAACAGATATATCTAATTTTATACATGTCAACTCAAGAATTAAAAAACGAAAAGACCATAATTGGTGTAGAAGATTTGTATAATCTGAAACAAATCTTTTATGTTGTTATGCGACCCACTTCAAATGAAGTTTATTATATCATTAATCAAGCAAAAAAAGAAGATAATGGGTACAGAAATTCTATCTGGAGATATAAAACAAAAGAAAATCAATTTACTCAAGGACTACCAAGTGATACTGCATTAAAATGGTCACCAGATGGAACAAAAGGTGCCTTTTTCTCTGTTAGAACTGTTCTCAGTAAACCTCAACAAGGAAAACCAGCAGAATCACCAAAACCTCAAATTTATTTAATTCCTTTTGATGGTGGTGAAGGAATACCTTTAACGAATCTTTCTACAGGTGTAACACCCTCATTTGAATGGAGTAAAGATGGTAAAAAAATAATTTTCATTTCTCGATTAAATAAAGAAGAATTAGCAGCGCCTACTCCTGAAGAAATGAAAACGATAGATCCTGACGAAGCAATACTAATGCAAATGAACATTAAAAAACTTGAGGAAAAGAAGGTTGAACCTCGAATAATAACTCGAAATGTTTATCGTTCAGGTACATCCTTTTTTGATGATCGTAAAGGACAAATACATGTATTAGATGTTGAATCTGGTAGGGTTGATAGATGGACAAATAGTCTTGAAGATGATTATGATTTTGCATTCCTTGCACCTGACAATTCATATGCGATAAGTGCACGACAAAAACCTGGTGAACCTGATGAGAGTAGAATCTGGGAATTTGTTAAAATAACTCCAAATGGAGAAATTACTGTTATCGCCAAAGATCATTATGGATTTGATGGTTATTTTGAACCATCACCAGATGGAAAATTCTTTGTTACTTCTTTGGGTCGAGAGAAATTAGGATCACTTGGATTAACAGATCTTTGTATTTATAACGTTGAAACAGGGGTACGAAAGATCTATGCTGAAGAGATTGATAATAATAAAAATTTACCAAAATGGTCAAAGGATGGAAAATATGTTTATTTCTTAGTTTTGGAAAATGGACGATCCATCATATGGCGATTAGAAGTAGCTTCAAGTAAGTTAGAAAAAATTCTTGATGGAGACAAACTATTCTATGGATATGACATTTCTGATGATAACGAATGGATAGCCTATCATGCAATGCATGTTGAAGATCCATCAAGGCTATATCGATATCACATACCAACAAAGAAAGATGAATTAATCCATGCACCAAATAAAGAATTCCTAGAGAAGAAAAAATTAGGAAAAACTGAAGAAGTTTGGTATGATGGTTATAATAATGATTTCAAAATACAAGGATGGATATTAACTCCACCAGGGTTTGATCCTGCTGAAAAGAAGTATCCTTTAGCATTGAACATTCATGGCGGTCCACACGTAATGTGGTCCAATCATCAAGGTATACCTATGTTTCATGAATTTCAATTACTCGCTGCTGAAGGTTATGTTATCTTTTATTGTAATCCTCGTGGTAGTGGTGGTTACGGTCAAGCATTCTATAAATCCATTGAGAAATCTTGGGGAGATGCTGATTCTCAAGATATACTCAAAGGAGTTGACCTTGTTGTTGAAAGAGGATTTATTGATCCAAAAAGAATGGCAATCACCGGTGGCTCATATGGAGGATTTATGACTTCATGGATTGTTGGACATGATCATCGTTTTGCCGCAGCAGTTTCTCAGCGTGGTGTTTACTTTTTGTCAAGTTTCTGGGCTACTACTGATGGAGCTCGAGTGCTAATTGATGATGAATTTGGAACGAATCCAATTGATGGTAGTGATTTCTTATGGCAACGTTCCCCAGCTGCTTATGCTAAGAATATCAAAACTCCTTTGCGATTAATTCACAGTGATACTGATTATCGTGCACCAATTCCAGATGCTGAAATGTTGTATATGGCCATTAAACATTCAAATCCAAAACTTCCAGTTGATTTTGTCAGATATCCTGGAGAAGGGCATGAATTATCTCGTTCTGGTCAACCTAATAGACGATTAGATCGTCTTGAAAAAATTGTTGAATGGTTTGATAAGTATTGTCAACCCAAAAAACTATCTGAGAAAGAAAAGGAAAAAGAGAAAATTAAAAAGATTAAGGAAGATTACAAAAAGAAAATGCAAGAAAAAATAAAGGAAGTAAAGAATTAATCCTTTATTTTATCTTTTTTTATTTTTTTTCTGGTACTAATTTATCATAACCATGTCTTTCTCTTACAAAATCCCAGTGAGTGTTAACTCTTTGGATTATGTCATCTGAAATCCTGTGATTATTTGGTGTGTATGTTGCTTGTGATTTTACGTATTTTTCAAAAGCTGGTTTAGCTTCTTTGAATCCATCTATTCGTAACTCTTTGTAGATTCTTTCAACATGCTTCATAGGATTTTTAAGGAACTCTTCATATTGGATTTCCATATAATTTTCTTTTGGAATCAAGTCTTTCTCAACATATAATTTGTTATACATTTCAGCATAATTATCTAGTATTCCTTGTTGAAGATCTTCATCCTTCCATTTTTGAAGGGCATAAATAGCAAAAACTTCTCTATAGAATTTTAATGTGGAAGCATACATTGGATAGGGATTTCGATAGATGTGAACAAATTTTGCATTTGGAAACATTTCTAGTAAATACTTGATTCGATAAGTATTTGCAGGATTCTTCAAGAAAAGCATTTTACCTTGATATTTCAAAGTCATTTTCTGAACGAATTTCCAATATACTTTCTTCCAACGATTTAGATCCTTTTCTTTACATTGGTCAAATGAGTTATACTTTGAATAGAGTTTGAAATTCCTTGGAAAAATAAAACCATTATAAAAACCATATTTGTGAATAGCACCAATTGCATACTCTTCTTCTGTTGGTTCTTCGGGTCCCATTATCACATCATCCATAGGTCGTGTTTCTGGTAAGGACATCTCAAGTATTTTTTTAGTGAATTTTTCAAATGTCAAGAAGAAATGGGGTGCATAAGCTTCCAAATTGGAAACATATCCTTTATTTTTATCATTAGCCAATAAAGTAATGAGATATGTTGTTCCTGTTCGATAATGACCAATAATAAATAAGGGATCGGTTGTAATTTTAGTCTTCTTTATCTTTCTATTTTTTGTAATATACTCAATAATTCTTAATGGGCGAGTAATTCCACTCAATAAAAGTGCCCACGCAAGTCGAAGCCAATATTTGGGATGAGTACGGAATTTATTCTGCCAAAATAATCTTATAATATTTATTGTGCTCATACCGCCCAAAGGCTCTTCTTTTACGATCAAATGTGATCGATCTTTAACTTTTTTTCCTGTTGTATTGACTGTCTTCTGTACTGTCATTATGAGTCCACCTTTAAATTACCGTAAAGGTTGAATGCCAAATTAATATTTCAAAGTCAATAGCTAATATTAATTTTATCCTTTTAAAAAAAAAGAGCGTAAAGGCAGCAAATTAACTGCCTGAAGGTTGAAGTTTTTCATACCCAAATCGTTTGAGAATATGGTCGCAATTCTCATTTACTTGAGTGATTAACTCATCAGTAAGAGTGTATTCTCTTGGCTTGTAATCCTTTTCAGAATCTAGATAAGCTTGAATTCTTTCTTGAGATTCCTCGCAATCAGTTAATTTAAGGTCAGAATAAATTTTCTTAATAGTTTCAAAAGGTTGTTTTATGAAATCCTCATATTTGATATCAACCCAATTCTCCTTGGGAACATCTTTGATTTTTTCATCCCAATTAACATAAAGTTCCTTGTAAATATCAATGATATTTTTCTTAAGCTGATCCATATTCCAAGTTTGAAGTGAAAAAACTTCACATGTATCATTATGGAATTTTATTGTTGATGCATAAACTTCGTATGGATTTCGATAAAGATGTATAAATTTTGCATTCGGATACATCTTAATGAGATGTTTTACTCGATAGGTATTTGCAGGATTTTTGAGTAACATTCTTTTACCTTTATTCTTATAAGCAACTTTTTTGATGAAAAATTCATATCTCTTCTTCCAACGTTCTAAGTCTTTGGGTTTAGCATTATCAAAAGATTTGTATGAAGAATATGTTTTGAAATTTCTTGGGAAAATCATACTGTGAAAGAACCCATATTTATCAATTGCTCCTAAAGAGTGTTCTTCTTCACCAGGTAAATCTGCGCTGATTTTTATATCATCCATGGGACGAGTTTCAGGTAATGACCCAACAATTAATTTTCTAGTGAATTTTGGGAAAGCAAGAAAGAAATTTGGTGCATAGACTTCTATATTTGACACTAAACCTTTACTTGTATCTTGAGCGAAAAGATAATGAAGAAAAGTTGTCCCACTACGCCAATGACCAATAATGAAGATGGGATCTTGTTCAAGTTGTGATTTTTTAACCTTTCTTTTAAATCTTAATCTCTCTACGATCCTTAATGGTGTAGTAATGGAGCTTAAAAGCATAGAATAACCCAATCTTGGCCAATATTTCGGATGAACACGAAATTTATTTTGAAATAATAATCTCCAAATATTACTAGTTGATGCCCCTGCCAAAGGACATCTATTAATTATCCAATGTTTCTTCATTTTGATGAGCCTCAGAATAAATTAGTTTTTGCCAAAACCAATGAATAATCGTAATTGTAGAATAAATCTCTTTTGATAAAATGATAAAAAAAGGGGGAAAAATTAGAAAAATCTAAATTTCTAACTTAATCCAGGTATAAGTTTCTCTTTTTCAAGATAATTAAGGATAATTTGAACACTTTCCTCAACGGTTTCACATTCAGTATTGCAAACGATTTCTGGTTTTAGTGGCTCTTCATATGGGTGACTAACTCCAGTGAAGTCCTTGATCTTACCTTCAAAAGCTAATTTATATAATCCTTTGATGTCACGTTTTGCACATTCGTCGACAGATGCTTTAACAAAAACTTCAATAAATTTAGCCTTTTCTTTGGTGACTTCATTTCGAGCATTATCTCGAGAAGATATATATGGGGAGATAAAAGAAACGAGAGTTGCCACTCCATGTTTTGCTAATAACCGTGTAACAAAAGTAACTCGTTCAATGTTTTTTTTGCGATCTTCTTCAGAGAATCCTAAATCTTTAGTAAGTGATTCACGAACAATATCACCATCAAGTCTTTGAACTCTAAGATCTCTTTGTAGGAGTTCCTTTTCCAAGGCAATCGCAATAGTCGTTTTACCTGAACCTGATAAACCTGTAAACCAGACACAAAAACCGGGTTCTTTCATAATTTAATCAATCCTTTTTATTTAACAAATAATTCCTTTTGTTCAATCAAATATTGAGCAACCTCTGGTCGCATGTATTCATTCAATCCATCTAATTGTTTATCAATAATCATTTGACGGATCTTACTACCGCTAATATTTATTTGATGATCAGTACCTTCGTGGGGACAAATATTATCATTAACAACACCCGTGCATTTCTTGCAAATAAAGAAAGAACTGAAACAAATGGGTTGAATTTCAAGATCGGGGAAATTCTCAAAGATTTTATGGGCATCAAAAGGACCATAATATTTACCAACACCAGCATGGTCTCTTCCAACAATAAAATGACTGCAACCAAAATTCTTGCGCATAATAGCATGGAATATTGCTTCTTTAGGTCCCCCATATCGCATCCGGGTTCTTAATATAGCCATCATGCTCTTGTCTTTTCGGTAATAGTGTTCCATTAAAACGTTATATGAGCCTAATATAACTTCATCTAAGAAATCATCGACTTTCTTTTTACCAATTATTGGATTAACAAACAACCCATCAACTAATGTTAAAGCTGATTTTTGAACATATTCATGACCTAAATGAGGAACATTTCTAGTTTGAAAACCAACAACTGTTTTCCAACCGTTTTGTTTAAACATTTCACGAGTTT
Source organism: Bathyarchaeia archaeon (assembly GCA_035528035.1). Classification (GTDB taxonomy): domain Archaea; phylum Asgardarchaeota; class Heimdallarchaeia; order JABLTI01; family JABLTI01; genus JABLTI01. The sequence goes on along the minus strand of DATKZI010000014.1, from coordinate 231,379 downwards.
CAGCAGGATATTTTGTATATTCTTTAAATTCTTTAATGATCGTATTAACTAAATCAATTTTACCAGCAAGTAGAGTATCGTTAGAGTTCATAACTTTAGCTACTCCGGGATGATTATTATCTAATGTTTGGAAAACACTTTGAGCAATCTCTTTTTTCTTATAAGGAAATTTTTCTTCTAATTGAAAAACGCCTATTATTTCCTGGTCACCATTTAATAATGCTATTTCATCACCAATCTTGTATTTCTCAGCAGTTTCTTTAGAAACATCGAAAGTTATTGGTATTGTCCATGGTAAATCATTTACCATTCGATCATTCTTAATGATAGAATCGACATCTGCTTCACCCATGAAGCCTTCTAGTGGGCTAAAAACACCATATGAGATATTATTAACATCCTCAACTACTTCATCATTAATTTCAAGAGAAACCATTTCTTTATATTCATTGAGGATACGTTCTCTTTTATTTTCTGAAACTATTTTGTTAATTAACTTGCCACCATGAGCAGGAATCATTTTATGTATCTCCAGTTTACCATTATTTAGTACTGTTGATTATAATTTATCACTTAATATAGGTAGTAATCGATACTTGTTGGCTTTTTTAGAGTCCTAAAATAAAATCCGCTATTGATTTTATTTCCAAACCAACTGGTATAATTAATCCTCGTGATTAATAAGTTTATGCAAGATTTACAAAACTCGAGTAGAAAAAAAGAATTTGCGTTTCATTAAATAATTATTGATACAAACAATAACAATCATTTTCAGGTATTGTTGGGTGGGTAATCCACCCTAAATACCAGAATTTGGTTCTCACCCTCAGATTTTTAAAACTTTTTTCTCTTTTCCTATGACGGAGCAATTACATGCTACTTTAGAAACAGAGCTAAGGTTATCCCCGTGTGATGTAATCCAATTAATATTTGCCGGTAAGCGTATAGCCCATCTTCCAATTACACTATCTCTTATCGCCAATCCCTCAGCAATTAAAAAGAAATGGGTTTACTAAGTATTTAAAGCTATCAAAATGATTAAACAAATATCTAATAAATTAGATTTTTGTCGGATTGATATTAATTGCTAAATTGTTTTTTTAAATTCAAAAAAAGTAACATTACATATTTTTTAGAGATCAATTACCAAGTGTTTTATCAGCTATTGTTTGTATCTCTTTCAAATATTCACTTTTAGGATAAGAAGCAATAAAAGTGTTTAATTCTTTTTTATATTCATCAATTTTATTTTGTTGTTTAAATATTTTCATAATAGCCATACTCCAAAGAATACCAATAGAAGTTTTTTCTTCGATTTTCTGGTTTTGGCTATAAATTTTAGCAAAATCAATTAATTCATCTACTTGGTGACTTATTGCTTTCGAATCAAAGTGTTCTAGGTCCAAAAGAATAAAACTCATACTTTCAACGTATTTTAATTGTAAATCAATGTTATATGAATTAATTTTAGCTAATTCTTTATTCAAATGTACTAACTCGATTTTTTTAGTTATTTCTTTTCCTGAGAAAGCCAAGATACCTTCATTTATCGCTCTAGCAATTTTTAAAGGTATATCATCATTTTTCATAATCAATCGATTTGCTTTTTGGAGTTCATTTTTAATTTTCGTTAATAATTCTATTTGACCTGTACGACCAAGGTAACTTATTAAACGGATTAAATTATCAATGAAATTGTACTGTTTATAGTAACTATCTAGAAATTTTAACCCTTTTTTATTTAATAATTCTAGTAAAATATTGACAGCCTTTCCATCTAAACGTGCAGCTCGTAATGTTACTGAACGAACAAGAGGGTCAACAAGTTCCATAACCAGTTTTTTATCCATTAATTCAGATAATTCTTTAACAAGCTCATCGGGGGAAATATTTAGAATTGGACTACTGAATCCATGCATTGCAACAGCTAAAATTAATGCTTTTGCATGTAAAATTTGATTTTCCATATGTTGATTATCTTTTATCTCAAGTTCTTTAAGATATTTTACTTGTTCAGCAATTTTCTCTTCTTTAGTTACAGCTAAAGTAAGATCATCACTGAAGGTTGTTTGATCCTGTAGCTCATCAACTGTACTTTTATCAGAAGGGATTTGTCCTGTTTCTCTCAAATGTTCTTTTAATTTTGTATCATAATCAATTACTGCATCAACTTCCTCTACAAGATTAATCGATTTCAAGGATTGAGTATTTTGATTTAGTAATTCCTTTACAATATTTTCAATATCATTTATATCATTCAAGTCATAAGCTAAACGTAAACCTCTTCGACCAATTTTAAGGGAATCGTACTCCTCAATTCTCATAGTTTTTATAATAGCTAATAATTTTCCTTGAGCAATTTCATACATTTGATTCTTATCACGTTCTTTCTTTAGTTCAGCAACTAAGTTAATATCAATGAATTCATCCCAAAGCTGATATTGATCTAAGGTATAACTTAAACGATTGATATCCCTATAGAAATCTTCTCCCTTTTTTCGAAGTAAATATTCTGAATCTTGAATGATTCTTCGAATACATAAAAGACAATCATTACATTTACCTTCTTCTTTTCTATTTATTCGAGCTAAATTAATTATAGCGTTTATAGCTCCTTCCTGTAAAATTTCATTGACTTCTTCATCTAATATAATACTTTTAAATTTATGATCTGTTACTTCAATTTCTTCTTCAAAATTACTTATCGCAAAACTACTAAATTGATTATAAATATGCTTGATAGTGTTACAATCTTGATCATCTAAATAGAATAAAGTGTTCATAAAAGTTTTAGCATCTAAAAGCTGAATAGCTTCGACTAAAGGATAAATAGCAGCTTTGCTTTGGATAATATCTAGTATTTCAAGAATCTCCTGATCCTTACCCCATCTAATCAATTCAATAGCAGCTGTAGAAATAGCAGCATAAACCCTTTTATTATTGGGAAAACGAGCAATAATATTAACAAAATCACTGAATAATTCAGTTCGATCTTTTCCTCTCGTTGATCGGCTATCGATAAGAACTAATGAGATACCTCTTATTAAATAGTCAATAATAAGGCTATCTTCTTCTGCCCACCAAGAAATTTCAAAAAGCTGATTTAATATTATCCTTTCAGAATTATAATCCTCTTTCCCACTAAAATAATTCAATATAGCAAAAAGTACATCAGCAAATTCTTCTGTATGCTTAACATCAAATTTCATATCAAAACTATTTCTTATATTCTTTATGTTGGTAAAGATTTCTGCATTTGTTAAAGATTCAATATTTTTTTTCAATGATTTTATATCCTTAAACATTAAACCAACACCAGAATTTCATATCACTTTTATTTATCTTAAATAGCTTTTTCAGTAATAATGTTTCTCTTATGGCAAGAATTTTTTAATTGTAATTATAATTTTAATGAATTTTGTCAATAACATTTCTTTTTTAAACTTAAAATTCATATTTTATATAATAGAAAGTAATGGGTAATTAATACAATTACTTGATTAGAAAATAAAAAATAGAGGGTTGAGCATATGTTATTTCGCAAAAAAATAAATTCATTTGGTACATTAATTATAGCAATTGTTATTTTAACAACAATTTTATCTGTTAACCAATTAAAATATAAAACTGGTTTTGGTCATACAAAGACTGCATCACCAATTGAAATTTTTTCTTTGTGGAATGATACTTCACCTACTATTGATGGGAAGATTGTTTTTAATTCATCATCTCTACTTACAGAATGGTCAGCTGCAGCTGTTTATTCAATGTATGATAAGGATGAAAGTTTCGCTGGTAAGATATTATTGCAAAATGACGATAACAATCTGTATGTTGCATTAGATTTGGCAAACTATCAGGATTCCTTACCATCATCTATTTGGGGGTCAGCGATTTATCTAGATAGGGATCATGATGGATTATTATCCAATTTTGATAGGGCAATAACGTATAAGGAAAATATTACTGGTCAATTTGTTTTATTAAGTTATTTCAGCACAACAAAAAATAATTGGATAGAAATGGAAGCAGGAACAGTGGGTACACCATTACCTATTTCTAATATACTTGTGGACATAGATTTTACTAATTCCTTTTTTGAACAAGTAAATCATCATCAATATGAATTTAAAATACCCTTTTCAATAATTAATTCAGGACCAGGAAAAATATCAGGTATTGGATTTGAAGCTTTTGAGAATTTTCTGGGAAATGATGAAGAAATAACATGGCCATATGTAAGTATTCACCCATCAGAAATCCGTTTAAATGGAGGTTACCTTGGTGATATTTATTTCGGTAAAGATATCGGATTGGGAAATTATTATACAAAATACGCAATTGAGACGAATACTAACATAAAATCAGATGCAATTGGAGAAAATTTTGGTGTTTTTCTAGGTACAGCTGATATAGATGGGAATGGTGATTTGGAGCTTATTGTTAGCTCAAATAGAACAGATACAGACTCAAATTACCTTCTAGCTATTTACGACTTTAACAATGGTATATTAACTCAAAAGTGGACTTCATGGACAACGAGTCATCAATCAAAGCTTTTTGCAGTGAAAAGTATCGTTGCATATGATTTCAATAACAATGGTAAAGATGAAATTTATGTTGCTGGTGAAGACAATAGAATATTACGTTTTTCATCTTGGAACTCAACAAGTAATGATTTCTTGTCATCCAGCTATGTTTATTCCCATACAAGTAATCTTATGGGTTATCTTGCAATTGGGGATGCAAATAATTATGGTACACCAGAACTTGTTTTTGGTGATCAAACTGGTTATGTAAATATTCTTGAATATGTTTCTCTAACTGACAGTTTTACTGAAGATAGACGATCTCCATTTACTGTTTATTCAGGAGGAAAAGCAGTTAGTCGCATACATGCTGTAGCTGTTGGTGATCCCGATGATGATTCAATTAATGAAATACTTCTTATGGGACAAATCACCAATAATGATTTACTCTCAACAACAAGTCTTTATGTTTTTTATCGTTCAGCAGCGAAAGCTATTGATGATACTGGTGATAATCTCCCAGCAACCTCATCATCTTTAACTGAAGATAGGTTTGGTCATACTATTGTTGTTGCTGATGTTGATAATGATGCTGAAACTGAAACAATTATCGTAGGGAAGGATTATCTCAAAATTTTCGGTAAAAATACCTATGCAAATCCAACTCCACCATTAACCATTAATTTAAATGATGGAGTATCTAAACCAGCAACGGGTGGAGGCGCTACAGTTGCTGATTTGGATCAAGATGGAAATAACGAGTTGATTTTTGGTGCAAGTAATGGAACCATCTATATTATAAATATCACTGACAGTGGAAGTAATTCTTTGTCATACCAAATTGAATGGTCTGGGGATATTGGTTCAAGTCCTGGTAAAAGGAATTCAATTTTGGTTTATGATATAGATCAAGATACTGAAAATGAAATCGTTCTTGGAGATAATTTCGGGCAAATAATGATTATTGGTAGAACAAATCCGCCAGAAATATCAATACAATCACCTACGACTGGTTCAACCTTTTCTTCACCTTCAATTTATATTGAATGGGAGGCAAGTGATGATCTAGCTATCCATCATTTTGACATTAGTGTAGAAGGTTCTTTTATTGGTAGAACACCTGGAAGCCAAATTAGTTATTTTGTTCCTCTTTTTGTATCTTCTAATTTAATAGAAGTAATAGCTTTTGATGTTAATGGTAAAAATAGCTCCGATTCAGTTCAAATAGGTTTTACAGCTTTAGCACCTGAAGTTCATATCATCTCACCGGATAATAATTATATGACAAGTGATACATCGATAATTGTCCACTTTGAGAGCTATGATCCAAATGATAATTTTGATCATTATAGTATTTGGGTCAATAATATTTGGATGCAAAATCAAACACCAGAAGAAGAAACCTATTTACTAAATATGCCTTCAGATGGTCTTTATAATTTAACTATTGTTGGTGTTGATGAATTAGAAAAAACTGGAAAAAGTATAATCTTTATCACTCGAGATAGAAGCGCACCAGATATAGACATCTATTCACCATTATCAAATTCATTTACCAAATCTTCAGAAATAGTACTTCATTGGACAGCAAGTGATTCATTAAGTGGTATTGATCATTTTACTATTTATCGGGATGATATTTATTATTCAACAACAACCAGTTATTTACAAACAATTTCTTTGGAATTGGATAAAAAATATAAATTAGAAGTCTTCGCCTATGATACTCTTGGAAACATGGAATCAAGTATTATTTATGTTAATAGAGACACTATAAAACCAAATATAGCTATACTTTCGCCTTCTCAAGATATAATAACTTCAAGTACTACCTTAAATTTAATCTGGGATGCATTTGATAATATTGGTGGTGCAGGAATTCATCATTCAGAAGTCATAGTTAATCAATTAACGAAATATTCTGGAACAGATGAATCAACAACTATTACCTTAGAAGAAGATGGAATGAAAGATATCCTTATTACAACTTATGATAAAGCAGGCAATAGTGAAACTGCTTTTATTTCAGTAATTCTTGATCAAAATGATCCTTATGTAAATATTATCTATCCAATGACCGGTTTTACAACTGGATTAGATTTTATCACTTTGTGTTGGGAAAGTAAAGATAATGGGACAGGAATAGCTAACTATGAATTATTTATCGATGGTCAATCTGTTGAAAATATTACTGATTCAACTATTACTTGTTGGTTATTGCCCATACCTATAGATCATATATCAATTATTTCTATTAAAGCAAGTGATTTTGTAGGAAGAACCTTTGAAGATTCAATTACAGTTCAACAAACATCTACACAACCATCAATTGCAATAGTTAATCCTCTTGATTTCAAATCATATTTCCCTGATAATCAAATATTAATTGAGTGGGAAATTGCTAATATTGCTGATTTAACAGGTTTTAGTATTTACATAAATGGCACTTTAAATGATACAATCATTGATATTAATGCAAGAAGTTATCTTCTAAACTTAAGTGTACCAATTGATCAATTTCCGCTCTATAATATCTCAATTGTTGCCACAACAACAAATCCAAGTAATTCATATATGAATTTTAGATGGATTGTAATTGATCAAACTCCTCCAATGGTTTCTATATTAACTCCGAGTAATAATTCGATCATCCTAGTCCAAGGAACATATATCCAATGGTCTGGTAGTGATACTGGGACTGGAATAGCTTATTATAAAATACTAATAAATGCTGAGCAACAAATGACTTGTTATGTCGGGAGAATATATTATTACTTAACTTTCAATCTCGGGGATGGCTTATATAGTATTACAATTGAAGCTTATGATTTCGCTGGTAACAAAGCTAATAGTAAAATTATGTTAATAGTTTATATTTTACATCCAGAATTTAGCACTAATTTGCCTGAGATCTATTATACTCAAACAGGTGAATTTCAGTTTGACTTTTCTATAACAAATACCAGAACAGGAGTTAAGAGCTATAAAATACAAATTGATAATGAGGATGTTTTAGTTGGGTATTCATATCCAATTCTTATAACAGATCCATTCTCAATAATTGTTAATATAACTGAAAGTAATTATTCTGATTTAACAGGAGACCACATACTTTCTATTAGTGTGATTGATGCCTATAGTCGAGAAAGTATTATTACTTATACGATCATTATTGATAATGAAGCACCTGAAATTCTTAACTCATATATTATAGATAATCAATTAATTACCACTACTAGTTTTGAATTTGCATTAAATAACGAACAACCAGATCTAAATTATCATACAATAACTGTAACAATTACAGATAATGAAGCCATAGCTGCTGTTTTCTTAATAATATCAAATAATGACTATAATCAAATTTATGAAATGACACGAAATGTTGAAGCAAGAATGCAAACATCAACTTATACATTGGAGTTTGATATAAGCGACTTAGAGCTTGGTATATATAATATTACTATTCAAGCAATTGATCTAGCTGGTAACATTAAAGAGCTAGTTCTTACTTTAGAAGTAATTCCATTTGAGCAAATACCTTGGATTTTACAAGGATTGAATTTACTCTATGTTTCTCTAGGTTTCGTTTTATTAGTGATTTTAATTACTCTTTTCTCAGTAGCTATAAGAAAGCCTTTACAAAACAGAAATTGGGAAGATGACTTAATAGCAGTTTTCTATGTTCGAGTTACAGGTTTAACTTGTGTTTATGTAACTTATTCAAGAGTTGAATTACAAGATGATCAATTGATTGGTGGAGCTATGATGGCAATTCAAAGTCTACTTGAAGAAATAATCGGTAAGAATGCTAAACAAGGTCTTACTTCTTTGGAAATAGGTACTAAAGGTTTATTGCTTTATCAAGGAGCTTTTGGCTTTGGTGCATTGTTAGTGAATAATGTAAAACCAAAACATAAAGAGCAATTGATAGAATTCAGTAAACGATTTGAAAGAGTTTATAGTAAACCATTACAAGGAGCTTTCCATATAGATTTCAATGCATTTCAGGGTTCCGAGCGTTTGGTACAAGAATATTTCGGACAAATTAAAAATGGTGAACGTTCTATGATGGAAGAAGGTTTAGCAGCACAATTAAAAAATAATAAAGAAGTGTATGTAAAATCACTTGAAACAAAAGAAGAAACAGATAAAGAACTATTAGAATTGCTAAAGGAGAAGACACCTCTAGAGGAATTAATGGATTCAATCTCAAAAGAATCAAAGAATCAATTAATGAAAATAATTGAAATTACACCAAAAACAATCATCTCATTAGCAGAAAATAGATTTGATGAAGTTGAAAAACTTGCTATTGATATAACGACAGGATTAGAAATCTTATTGAAAATTGAGCGATATAATAAAGATTTGAATTATTTAATACAAAATATGTTAAATCTTATGAAAGAAATCTATGAAGCATTAGAATTTGGCAAAGAAAATAACTCTATTGAAATGCAATCTGCAATTCAAAATGCATCAAAAATGTGGTTTGAAGAGATTGCTGAGAAATGGTCAAATGTTAAATAGCTAGAAAAAAATAACGAAAAAAAGAATAAATAAGAGCAGTAAGCTCTTAATATTCTTGATAATCATCTCTATTTGTATTGTCATTCTGATTATTGGTTTGATCATAATTTTCATTTTGGTAATAGTTATCAGTAGGTTCTTGAGTTGAAGATTCTTGTTGAGTAGTATCTTGATAAGTTGTTTCTTGGGTTGTAGGTTCTTGATAGGTTTGCTGAGCTTGTTCAAAATAATGTTCAACACTTGGTTCATGAAAGATATTTTTTCTAACACCAAAAATTCCCTCAACCATTAGATTAACAGCTGAAAAATCATTCAAATCTATCAATTCAGAAGCAAGTTGTCGTTTATATGTTAGCTCAAATTCCATCAAGAATTTACTAAGTAGTTCTTTAAGTTTAGGTTTAACTTGATTAACAAGTATGATAGCATTACCAAAATAACCCATTGTAATGATTAATTGTTTATCACCATATTCTAAAGTATGAGTTTTCATCTCAGTACTAGTTTCACCGGTGATTTCTCCAAGAATACTAACAATTCCAGTCATAGCTCCTCCAAATAATTGTTCATCTTCAAACAAATCTTTAGAATAAGGAACAAATGCTAATGTTAAACCAGTTTTTGTTACATAAGCAACTGCTTGAAGAGCTTCAAACCAACCTTTATTGATTCTGCGTTTCTTAGTTGCTACTGAAAGAATTGTTGATAAAAGAATTATGAAAACAATCCCTGAAGCACTAGGGATAACTACTGTATAAAGATGATCTAGAAGCCAATTCGTATTACTTGGTTCTCCATCATCTAATTCAATTTCTAATAGAAATATTGTTTCCATTGCATTACCTGCATTATCCTCAACGATGAATTTTAGTGAATAGTTTCCTTTAGTGTAACTGTCGAAATTGATAGTTGCAGTGAAAACATAGATATCACCGACAGATTGATCGGAATCAAAGGTCATTTGATAGACATCATTAAAATCATTTCCATAAATATTAATGTCTATAGAGTGAATGCCATAGGTATCCCGAGCAGAGATAGTAAATGTATGATTATTTTGACCAGGATCGTTTAACTGCAAACTATTGGATATAGGACTTAGGACTGAAAAATCAATAATAGTATTACCATAAATTACTGGTGAGGTTTGATCAATAATTATTGTAAGAATTAGATAACGTCCACGATCAACTTTATCATAAACTGTTATTGTAATATTGTGTAAATCACCTGCTCCGATAAAAACATCTTCATTAACTGCAATATCTAGTGAATAAGGATCAACTTGGTAATTCGTTCCATAATCAATTGAAAAAACATCAACAGATGAGTCGGCAACTACTTGAATTTCTGAAACACCCATTCTTGGATCAAAGATATTTAGATTTACATTGAAATTAGGTTCATTGGTTATATACGTCAATGGAAGATTAACATTGAATTCAGGTGCTTGTGGATAGATTTCAATATCGATGCTTTTTGAGATATTGTTTCCAGCAGCATCAAAAGCTTGGATTTGTAGTGTATGCCATCCATCATCATAACCTGAAACATTAAGATATTGATTTGTTATACCACTTCCAAATGTACCAACTATTTCATCATCTATTAAAATAATGTAATAAGCTATTCCAGATCCTGCATCATATCCAGACCAAGCAACATAAAGCGATTCTTCTAGTATTACATCCAAATTTGATGGATCTAATATGGCTAAAGATGGTGTGGTTTGATCCAAAGTAATCCAACATGTATCTGAAAATGGATAGATTCCACCAATTAGAACTGATATGGTTACATTGAATACAGGATAATCTGATGTAGAAAATGGTCCAAAATCATCATTCAAATCAATAATTGTACTGAAGGTTGAGGAATCATAGGGGTATAATGTACCATTGATATAGACATGAAATTCATCAGCTATTAAATTGAAAGCATACCATGTCAGATTAAGTAAAGTGGTATGTATGAAGCTTTCATAATCAAAAGGATTTAGAATAAGAAATGTCGGGGCAAAAACATTTTGAGTTACATTAATTGTATCTTCAGTAAAACGGTTCATATAATCAACAGCACGAATCGTGATTTCATAGGTTGTATTTTCTAAGATTGGGAGTTCATAGTAGAATGTAGAAGAATCTAAAGTATCTATAATAGATCCATTTACATAAACAATTTGTTCTTTAATTCCTGTGCCCATATCATATGCATCCCAAGTAATTATAACTGAATCCCCACTTGTAACATAATTATTGTAAGGAGATAAAATATTGACTATTGGATTAGCAGTATCAATAGCAATGGTGTAATAATCAAAAGCTTGATTGCCTGCTTTATCCCAAACTCTGATAACCACATCTTTGAAGCCATCAACACCAAAATCTATCGTATCATTCAAAATATCGCTACTATAAGAAGCATAAAATTCATCATTAATTCGAATTTCAAAATGATCTAACCCACTACCACCAGTATTATCATGCCCTGTCCAACTAATAAATTGTGTTGGATCATCAGTATAGTACCAACCACTTTGAATAGGTAGCGACAAAGCTGTTAGATCAACAAACGGATTAATTGTATCTCTTGTTATAGCTATTATATCTTCTTGTTGATTGCCAACTTCATCAAACGCTATAACTTTCAAAATATACTTCTTATCTGATGGCAAACCTACAGAGAAATATCTTAGAGTAGTATTTCCTTGATAAACACCATCACGGTAAATCTCAAAATAATCTATGCCAGTAAGAGCATCTGAAGCAGTCCATGTAAGGTCAATAGTACTTACTTTAACTGCAGAACCATCAGCTGGTGAGGTAATTTCAATTATTGGTTTTGTTGCATCTCTAATAATCCATATGGTATCTTTGCCAATATTCATTGATGGATCTCTCGCAACTATAGTTATATTATAGTATCCATCACCAGTTATTCCCATAATTTTGAGTTCAACATCAACATACAAATCTGTTACTGTTCTTTGAATGGTACCATTAACATAAATATCAAATGTTAAATCATCCGCATCTGGATCAAAAGCTGTATATTCAACTCTAACATTATCTAAATGAGTAGCATAGTAGTTACTTGGGCTATAAATTGATATTTCAGGAGCACTCTGGGAATATTCAACATAAAGATAATCATAAGCAACATTACCAGTGATATCATAAGCAAAAATTTCGATATCATTAGAACCCATATCAAGTGAAACAAAAGCACCTAATTGTCCTCCTCCAGCTCGTACTTCGAGAAATCCATTAATATAAATCTCATAGTAAAGCATTTGGTTTGATTCATTAGAAGGTGACCATTTAACTAAAATATTCTCACGATTTGAAATGAAACCCATTGATGGTGATTTAAAGGAAACATCAGGAATATTGCCTGTTCCAAGAACCAATATTTGACCATAATGATCCCCTATAATAGCTTCTGTACGACCATCTTTATCAATATCATAACCAATAATTGAGTTTTTGATTCCTGGAGATGCACCTAAATCACCTTTCCATTCGATGGTATAATTTGGTATATATTCACTATCATAAGTAGTATCTTCAAATTCATAAACAATAACAGTACCATTACTGCAACCAATAATTAATTCATTTAGTGAATCATCATCTATATCAATAACTGCAGCTCCTCCACCTAATGCTGGATATGTTCCATCATTTATTGAAAATTCTATTGGAGGACTTGTTTGATCAAAAGAGAAAGGAGTGAAAATTTTAACATAATTTTTGCCAACTATAATTGTTTCAACCCATCCATCATTATCCACATCATCAACAACTATGGTATGCCCATATTGATCTCTAGTGCTAATAGCAGAATTAATTGGTAGATTATCTTCCATATCCCAATTATCCACCCATTTGCTTAATGGTGAATAGTATTCATAAATACTAAAATTGGTATATGAGTAAGTATTATCAGCAGTATATTGAGAAAAGAAGAGTAATTCACTCCAACCATCAAAGTCCATATCAGCAACTTCAAGGTCATGTATTCTATAAGGCGTTCCATAAGGTTCTAAATAATGATCAAGATTGAATATATCTTTTTTATCATTATATGTTAAAAATCCCAACCAACCTGTTTCATCTCCAAAGACGATTTCTGCTGTATTATCAAAATTATTCAATACATCGCCTATTGCTATATATCCTAATAAATAGTCACCATAATTATCAAATATTATTTCAGCACTATCAAAATCTTTGGTAATATCATTCCAACCAGATAATCTACCAATGCGGCTATCACTATAACCAACACCATAAAGTTCATCCATACCATCTTCGTCAAAATCATAAGCAGCTATACCAGTGATATGGAATAATTTTGAATATTGAGTGGATAACCAAGATGCCCAAATTCGGGTTATTTTTCCATCAATATAATCATAAATAGCTATTAGATTTTCATCACCTGCTACCTGTCTATTTGACGTAACGACAAGCTCTTGATCTCCATCCCCTTGTATATCAGCTAGGGCAACTACAGTATTATTATAATCACCAACTGCTCCAGACTTAATATTAAAATTATCTTCAATGATATATTTTTCAAATTGCATCTTTTCACCTAAATGTAAATCACCCCATAATCCAGCATTAATTGGGAAATATTTCACTCCAGCTTCTGAATATGGCCATGTTATACTTTTACTGAAACTTGCAAGATTTGTTGTTGCTTCAAAAGCCGCACCAATAATATAATTTGTAATTGGTACACCATATGGAATTTTGAATTCATATTGTCTATGTGATGTAACATTATTGAATGCTGTTTTCTTGAAATCTGTGTCAGCAATTATCCCACTTGAAGGTAAAGGTGAACCTGGAGAACCTGATTCTAACACCATCCAATTTTTAAGAGCAATATTGTATGAATATAATTCAACTAATTCGGTACCACCTGAATATGAATATTTGACCATATAATCGTTACTGCTTAATAAGCCATCATGATCCATATCAAGGTAAACTTTTGCTCCCCAATCTGTAATAGGATATTCCGTTGTAAAAGTAGTACAATCCAATCCAATATACAAAGTGGTATTATCATTTTGCAAAAGCAATTTACCTTTAGCAGCATTAGTTATATCGTAAAGGTCAAAAACTGCTGCGGAGGACCATTCACCCGATAAACTATAAGGTGTAAAAAGTATTCCACCATCTATTGTAGGAGCAGTATTATTCCAAATAGAAAAGATTTCTTTAGGATTTGCTACTGAAGAATGTGCCCTAACATTAGTTGGTTGAAATTGCTTATTAGTTAAGAAAAATGTTAAGATAAAAATTGTAATAATAAGATAGATTTTATTTTTTCTATTAAAAAAGCTCTTGAACAGCAAAGTACTCATGTGGTGGTTCACCTATTTAATCATATTTTTAAACTAAACAATCAAAAAAACACTTCTCGGTAGTAATTTTCCTGATTGTATGAAATATTTTTTCAACTATAACGATATTTCGTCGCTTTAAAAATAAAAGACTTTAGATTTAGGAAAAAAAGTGAAAAAAAGGAAAAAATGATTAAACAACAATGTGATATTTTACTTGTCTTTTAGTGCTTTAACTAATTCAGACATTTTTTCCGATGGTTGATTAATCATAAGTGTATAGCTTACTTCTGACTTGCTATATGGTTTAGCATATTGAAGACCAATCATTAAACCTATTAACATTACTCCAAGATCAGCAATTGCTACAGAACCAGTAGTTCCTTTTGGAATTACTAATGCAAGTGATTGTTTTCCTTTTGATATTCTTGCAAATGGATTTTTAAAGGAACTTTGATTTATAAAAGGTTGATTTTTTATAGGATTGTGAAACCAAGTTTCTGTATCATCAATTATCTCTACAATATTCCCTTCTTTAATACCTTGTAAACCAATATCTAAAAGTAGTAATCCCATCCATGAAATTGTTCGAGGTGTTTGATTCTCAAGAGCTAAATTAATGCGTATAATATCACTATTTGGAATTGTTAGATATTTGATTTCAGCTTTTTGTCCATAGAAATAATCTTGACCTTTTTGAATTATCCAAGAAGATTTAACTCCTACCCAATCTCCTTCAGTTATTTTCTCAGATGTAACTATTTCAAGTTCAGTAAATGGTTCATCAGCATTTACGTGGAAAATTCCTGGTTGACAGCCACCCATGTAGTACTCTAAAAAGAATTTAGGTTTAATCTCTGGAAAATTATCAATAAGAAATGTTTGACCATTTTCATCTTCAAGACGAATCAGATTACCACCTTTCTTCGCAGCTACTTTGAAAGCTATTTTACCATTAGAAACACTAAAAGCATTTTCATTATCGATCATTTCAGACTGTACATCAACTTTACCTTTTTGTGTTACAATAACAAAATTGTCGTAATTAAATTCAAATTCACCACTGAAATGGATTTGTATGTTTTCTGTTTGTGATTGTATTTTATCAGGTAATGTTAGTTCTATCTCTAATACAACATCTGCAAAAGGTTTTACATCTGGCATTGGGATAGTAGATTCTTTTCCCTTTTCGGTTATGAAATATCCTTGCCAATTCTTTGGTAGGTTTAAGCTTAATGTTCCTTGTAATGGATACGCTGAAGTAAAACTCACTACGAATTTTTTCTTTGTGGATTCCCCTGCATAGAGTATTCGTTCATCTCTGATATTTATCTCCAAGTCTCTAGTGATTTCAGGTCCACTAATCTCTTCCATTGGTTTAAATTCCTGATTTCCTACAAGTTGGCTCCATCTTTGTCTAATTTCTTGTATAGTATTAAAACCAAAATTATACCACAAATGAACCATTTTTTGAGAATGATTTGGTTGTATTTCAACAGTCAAGCTCTCTAACTGATTTAATTTTCCACTATTTAATTTAATAGTTTTGATATTTTCTGGTTTCCACATCCATGCCGAAAAATCACCATAAAGAAGTCCAGTGTTAGCATTCCATGTTTCATCCCATAATATAGGATCAGCTGGTAAAATGGGAAATGACATAAAATTAGTAGTACATCTACTTTCAATGATTTTACCTTTGATTGGAGAATAAGAACGACTTTTTGCTGAGTTAGGATTTAAATTAATTCCACCTGCAGGTACAATTGTTTTCGCTGATGTATGTATAAATCCCTTATTATCCATATTGGTGTATTGAACCCAATATTCCAATTCACTTAAACCAGGTGCTACTTTAACAAATTTCTCTACAAGTAAACCAGGCACTTGATTACTCTTGAAGCTTATTTTCAAAATGTAATCTTTCCTAACATGAGTAAAATCATAGTCGCAAAGTACTGTATTATCTAAAGAAATACCAAAAGGCGGTCCTGATTGATGATTGAGTGATACATTGTTATCTTCATATAATTTTGATATTCGGAGATTACCACCCTCAAGATTAACATGGACTGTTAATTTATCTGTAATTACAAGAAGTGTTTTTGAATCCTTTAATTCTACTAATTCAACTAAATCTTTTGTCTTTACGAACATTGGAATTTGATAAACAGGCATTTCAACTTCGTGATTATTTAGTTTCAGAAATGGTATAGCATTGAAAATAAATCGGTTTGATTTTATATTTTCTGGAATTTTAACTGTAACATTGAAACCAGATATTTCTTTTTCAGCTAACTCAAATGGTACCTTTTGTATAAAATTAGGTAAATCTTCTGAAGTTATTTTTATATAACCTTTAATTGTTGTTTTTGTTGTATTTAACATATCCAATGGAAAAACAGTTTCCTCACCCACTAGTATTGTTTTGAAACGATTTCTTGTTATTGATCTTAATTTCAATGGAGATTGTAATTTACCACTTGTAATTAAATTGATATTTTGTTTTCCGAGTTTAATAGTTGTTCTAATTCCATCACAAGAACGTTCATTATCTTTAAATAATTTTGTTTCCTTATTTATTATAAAGTCTCGCGATAATTGAAAAGTTTCACCTTTCTTCAACTTAATAGTTTTAGGAAATTTTTCTATCCATTTTAAACCATCAAATCCTATTACCTCTAAAGGAACTTCTATTTCATTTTCATAATCACTATAGAGATTAATAGTAAATGTGTTTATTATGCCGATGTATATATTATGAGATGCTATACGAGTATTTACTATCAAACGTTTTCCGTCTAAAACTCTATCAAAACCACAAAAACCCCAGCCATAACGATCAACCTCTGCACGTAGTAAATCGTTATCAGCTTCAAAATGATACTGATATACCTCCATATTATCTATTTCTTCTTTATCAGGAGCTTGGGTTAATTCTCTCTTAAAATTCTTATACCAATCAGAATGTTTTGCAAACCATTCCTTTGCTATACTACTTTGCATTAATCCAGGAATATAATCTTGCATATAGACGGTCGTCTCAGGTACCCAAAATAATCCAATCTTCTTGTAAAGGGGAACAGCATCCATATTACCTGACCAAGTATGAAGGTCTACCCGAGAAATACCTTTTTGTTCTGCAACTTCTAAAGCTTTAAGTAAAAGTCTTTTACCGAATTTATTACCTTTAGCTTTTGGAGTAACTCCTAATATAGAAATATAGGCTGCTTCTTTATCTCTCCAATGTGGATAGAGTCCACAATATCCACAAAGTTCGTCTTCACCATCTACAGCTATTAAATCTGCTAATGCTGATGATTTATCCAACCAATCATGCACTCTATCTGCTGTATATGGTACCGCTCCACCAAAACCTCCAGGCCATAATTCATTAAATGCATTAAACATTTCAGATGCCTTTTCAGCTAATTCTGGAGAGTATATTATAATCTTACCTTGATTTTCACTCATGATTTTTCTACCTTAATTATTCGATATCCTACAAATCGCTTATTTATATATAAACCGATTTCATAATTTGAAGTCTCTAATTGAGACCACTATTTGTGTGGTCACAAGTTGTGACTTGCAATGGAAAATAATAATCACTTTCTATTTGGACTAAATACTTTCACAGTTTCTTAATTACAAATCTTGATTAATTTCACGTACTTATTTTTTAATCGATTAATCTCAAATTTATTTGTAATCAAGTAATATAACAACTGGTCACTAATAATTAAATAATTGATAATAAGTGACCAGAAAAAAAGGCGAATTAAGATTAAGAAATTCTTAATAATTTAATCTCAAAAGGCGCGAATTCCAAATTGAATTGTCCCTTCTTGATTTCATTCTCTTTTTTCACGGTTGAATCGATTAGTATTTCTTTACAATTCTTGAACTCATCAAGGGTTGTAACATTTAACTTAATATCACTGTCCTTAAGATTATAAACAAGTACTTGTAACTCATTGTCTCTTATTCTTATTGAGGAAATTTTTATCATTGGTTCTTTCAGCTGCAAGAGTGGCGTAGTTAATTTTTTCACAGCAATATTATCAGTTAATACATAAGATTTAGTTGGTAATGCAAAAGCTTCTGCTTGATTCAAAGTTTCATCAATTGATATATCTTTTATATGAGTTTGTAAACTATAATTGAAAGTATATGTTTTATTTAATTCCTGTGCACCCGGTGTTTCCATAAAAGGTCCTGCATGTAGAGGTCTTTCAGGGAAATCTTGTCTCGAGAGATAACCTATTGCCCGAATTAAAGTTAAAGCAACTCGAGAATTATCAACTAATTCAACTTCAGGTAAACCCTTATTGAACAAGGTAAATGCTGAAGATTTATTTTCATCTTCAATTCTAATAAATCGTTTTTGTGCTTGTATACCAGTAGGCATTTCAGTATAGTTTTCAAGTTTAATTGGATTACCTTCACGTTTAATATACCCAAAATGAGTAGAAGTTATAGTCTCTTTAGATTCAAAAGGTAAATCGAAACAGATTCTTAAGCGATGATCTTTTGCTGTATTGGTTAAAGTTGTTGAAATATCAATTCTCGAATTATCTCTGTAAAATTTAAAAATTGTTTTTACGGGTAATTTTACTTTGCCTTTGCGTTTTGTTCTATTTGATGTTAATTCTTCAAATGTGGTTATAGTCGAGCTTTGAGTTATTTCAGCTAATAACGGTCCATTATTTGTTATCTTTCGTTTAATCTTACTCATTTTTGCTTGCTCAGGACCGACTCTACTGTAAGTATATTCATCTCCTCTATCGCCCCAATCTTCAAAAATGTGGAGTTTGGAATAAAGTAATTTAGTTTTTTTATCGTATAATTTGATTGATCCGTTTGGAAGGAAATTTATTTTATAGAATTTATTTTCAATTGAATTCTTTTTTACAATAAAAGGATCTGCCCTTGTGTTTTGTATTGGTTCTTTATCAAAACGCAATTTAGTGAATGACCATGGTTTCAAAGTTATAAGAGATACATATGATTGGTTTGTTCCTAAAGTAGCTTTTACATGGAATTTTTTATATTTTCCACTATCTACGATTTCAATAAAATCTTCTTTCAATTTTTGGATATCCAAATCACCAATGAGAGTCTTATTGCAAAAAAGTGTTACATGACATAGTTTTGGATCGATCTCATCAGTTACTAATTCGATTTCATTTACATATACATCTATAATTTTTCTTCCAGGAAGCATTTTAATACCTGTCTTAATCATGAGTGGTCTAAAAGTATTCTCGAAAAGAATTTCTTCTGAAACTTTTAATGGTTGAATTTGATATTCAAGCCCATCTTCAGACACTAATTTATTGACTAAAGTTTTTGTTGGTAATTGGAATTCAATTGGAGTTGGAATTGAAGAATTATTGGTAGGATTAAACACTAAACAGATTTCATCCTTTTCTTCTTCATGTAGAGTAGTTATATTTGCATTAATATCATTTAAAATTGAGGTAGTGATACTTTCAGCCCAGGAATATCGAGCTATCATTTCATTATGAGTTTCATCCACACTACAGCCACATATAGAGTCATGTGGTTGATTTTTTAACAACCATTTCCATGCTAAGGTGATAAATGAATCTGGATAATCATAAACATCGTTTTGCTGCAAAATAGAACAAATAGGTTCAACATAATGAACCAAGAAATCCTCTACTTTATTATCCCATTGCTTTATCCACATCCGAGCTGAATAAGTATCTTGTAACAATGGTGCACGATAAGGTGATCTAAATTCTCCTACGTATTCTATTAACTTAGTATTGTTTGTTTTTATTTCTTCTATTAATCTTTTAATGTAGTTTTCAAGCAAAGAAATAGTAACATTAGTTTTTGGTATTTTTAATTTTGGAACTAAATCAATTAAAAACGTCTGAGGGAGTGTATGATCTGTACCATTCATAAGAAGAAATAATGGTAAAGGTGAATATTCTTTCAGTTCTTGAATCTTAGCAATAACATCACTATTTAATCCTTCTAGATTACTTGTTAAACTAGCAGCATTACCATAGCCTTCTGGAAGATAATTACATAGAATTTTATTCTTTGCTTTTTCATGTGATTTCCAATAGAAAGGTACTTTTGTTATATCAGGACCTACTCCCCTCCAAATTACTGCACAAGGGATGTCTGTTAAATCTGAAAGAATTTGTGGTATAGCTTTTGTATGACCGAATTGATCTGGTAAATATCCGACTTTCATTAGTGGTATACCAAAATCTTTAGCTAAATCAAAACTTGTTTCAAGATTTCTTATTAAACTCTCTTGACCAACCAACCATTCATCGGGTAAAAGATACCAAGGACCAACTGCTATTTTTCCTTTTTGAACTAATTCTACTAACAAATCTTTCTTTTCAGGTCTAATCTCCAAAAAATCCTCTAAAACAATGGTTTGACCATCAAGAGTAAAATAATATTCTTTTTTTGCAAGTATTGATAGGAGCTCATCTACAAGATGAACTAATTGGAATCTAAACTCTTGAAAAGGTTTGTACCATTCACGATCCCAATGTGTTGAAGGAACGATAAAAACCTCTTGATTATCTAATGTTAGTTTCTCATTTTCAGTCATAAAAAATTCACTCTAATGTGGTTTATTACTTAATAAATTAAAAGATTTTTTAATAAATATTTAAAGAGAATTCTATGATAAAATTAGATATTATAAATATTTAACCATCTTAAATTGGCATTTCAAAGGATTTTTTGAACAAATATAAGCAATATAGTTTTCGGGACTGGTAAAACCTAATTTCAAAGCTAACCGAGAGGCAACATCCGTATCTGCATCAAAATGAGGGATAATTCCTTTCTCAAGACTTTCTTTGATTGTTGCAGCACAACATAAAGTAGCGAATCCTTTACGTCGATGTTTTGGAGCAGGATCAGTTATTACTTGAAATTTAAATGTATTATCTATTATAGGAAATCCTGAAATCCCTAAACTTATTACTAAATTATCTTTTTTAATACAATAACCAATCCCACGTTCTATAAAATCTTCAATTGATCTAAAGAAAGGGAGTATAACAGGTAAAAGTTTTGGATTCATTGTTTTTAGTGTGTTTATGTTGATTTTTTCTAAAATATATCCATCAGGTAATTGTTTTTCTAATAATAGGTTTGCTTTTTCGATTGATAGACTCTCTGAGGAAAATTTTACTCGAGGATATGCTGAAAGAATCAAATGTTTTTCAGCTAATTTCAACCAATCATCATCTTGAAAGAGGACTAGCTTATTTTCAGAAATACAAGAAATTACTTCTATCGCTTTTGGATGTAAATGGTCGCCAGCTACAAATTCCATTATTTTAAAACACATTAATGCTATTGAAGGATTTTCAGTATTATCAACAAAAACATCACCATTTCGATCTTTTAAGATGTTTTTTATGACAATTGTGAGATGTTGATGTTTCTCAAAAAGAGGTTTTAATTCTGCGAATCTTTCTTTTGGAAATTCAAATAACATCATCTATTCCCTCAATTAATAATTAATTGAAATGAATCTTTCATATATATAATTCATTTCATACTGAGTGAAAACTGAAACAAATTCACCAATTCTTTTTCTCTTTTTCTCGAGATTTTATTTTACTCTCGGGATCAGCAACTAGTGAAACTGTTTCACCATATTTGGTTGAAGATTTTCTTTCCCTAAAATTAACTAGGATTGGTATTCGGAGAGCAGCTCCTGTTAGAACTCCTGTTCCCCTCTCGAGATAAGGCAATAGTCCAATATACCTTTCAGCAAAACCTGCAAGTATATCTTTGGCTACAACTAAATCAGATTGCTCAGTTATTCTTAAAATTAATTTGGAATTACACTGTGACAGAATATCCCTATCCAAGCCACTTGGTCTTTGACTTACTATTCCAAGACCTGCACCCATCTTTCTCCCTTCTCGTGCAAACCATTCAATAGCTTTTTTCGTTGGTGATTCACCTATTGGAATAAACCTATGTGCTTCCTCAATTAACATAAACACTCTTTGAATTTCTTTTACTTCCATAGTTCTTCTAAGTCTATTCAAATAACTTGAAACAAAAATCCTTCTTGCACGTTCATCCAGCATAGGTTGACTAACATCTAAAATGGTTATTTGTTCAGCATTGAAATGGCTTTTTACACTTGCAAGTGTAGTTAAATCTCTTGATTTTTCAGTAGATTCTTTACGTCTGTATTTATCGTCAAATTCTTGAATTATTTGACCTGATACATGACAGATAGCACCATCAAGATCTGTAAAGAAACCCATTTTCCTAAACACTTCTAGCTTTCTTTCAATAGGTTTTCTACTACTTCCATCTATAATATTATTTTCAATTCCAAAACCTAAGAAACCATCGATATCATAACAAACAGCATAACCAAAAGATTCACGAATAGCATACCAAGCATTTTCTATTTTTTCCTTTTGAGTATGAGTGAGATCATACATAAAACTAAACATTTCAGAAGTAGTTATTTCAGAAAAGAGCATGGTAACAGGTTCAAGGTTAAAATTCACTTCTAGAGTTTTATTCATTTTTTCCATAAGAGAATGATATCTTGGTTTGTAACGATTTGGATAAATTATTTTAACAAAATATTTAGGTAATGACCCTTCACCTTTTGGACCTGCGGTATGAGAAAGTCCCCAATATTCTCCATGAGGATCTACTATTAAAATTGGTAGACCAAATTCGGAAAATTCTTCAATGATAACACCTGCTGCATATGATTTTCCACTACCTCGAGAACCAAAAATAGCTAGTCCATCAGAACCTAATCTATTAGGATTTAATTTTACTTTGATTTCACCTGAATGTTCGGCAAACATGCCTACATCCATTTCTCCTCTTTCCTTACCAAAGACTGCTAGCTCAAGAAGATCATCTCGACATTCAAAAACCATTGATCCAGGAGAAATCCAAGCATTTGGTGCAGATAATTCCCCATCATATGAAATATTCGAAACTAGAACTACTTCAATGATATGGAATTCTGTGAATTCTAACATAGACCTTGATTCTAATGATCTTCTTAGTCTATCCATCCAGAATTTAGCATAGCGTTCATCGCTTAATTGTGGATTTTCAGCACGAATATTTGCTACACGACCTATTAACGTACTACCGTTTGCTAATGGAATGCTTACAAAATTTCCTTCAACAATATCCTCATGTTCAACATTTTCATCTAATCGAACAATGAGAGTATCTTGATCTTTTGATATTCCAAGGACAAAACCGATTTTCTTAGGTGTTCGTGCCAATATACTGACCATCCAACTAAAGAGAAAGCTCTAATTCTTAATATAACTTTTTTCACTATCCTAAATAAACCCATTTGGAAAAAACAGTAAAAAAAAGTAAAATTTGAAGTATAAACTTCAAAATATTCTATTTTAAAAGAGTCTATAAAAGAACCATTTAATATTATTGATTTGATTAACTAAAGCATCCTTTAATACAATCTTTGAGCTGTTACATGTACATGAACTTGAACAAGAGTCTGAACAGGATTGTGCGCAACTTTCTCCTACTGAGTTACAGCAATTAACTGTACAAGTTTCAAAAGCACCAACAATTGCAAGTATAAAGAATATGCCTAAAGCTATTACAATAACAATTGGTAAGACAATTGCAAAAACGATTATTAGTATTCGTCTTCGTTTCTTTTTTCTTCTAGCTTCTTCAGCTGGATCAATTTCTTTAGCTATAACTCCTTCATCCATAGAGTATAACACTTCCATCAAGAATAGTTATTATAAAGTTATAAAATTTGCTTTTGTAGCAGTATATGTCTTATATAAAAAGAAAAATATTGTAAGGAATCTATTTCAAGATACCAAACAATAAATAAAATAACCATTTTAATTGATTCATTAGATGTGTAGCACCACTTGTTTTTGTGATCTGACCACATGTACAACTATTACAACTACCACCACAATCACAACTGCTACAAGAATTACTACAGCTATCATTACACGCATTGTTACAAGAATCACTACAGCTTGTACAACAAGTGTCATTACATGCTTGTGCGCAATTATCCCCACATGAGGCACAACAATTAACCGCACATGATTGAAAAACACCAATTATAGAAAGCATAACAAAAAGAAAAGAACCGATGATAAGCAAAATTGGTAAAGTAATACCAAATATGCTAATTAATATCCAATTACGACGTTTTTTCTTTCTTGCTATTTGATCTATAGGTTGTGGTAGTTCAGCATCTGGAGCAGTACCGTAAGTAATAGTTGTAGTAGGTGGTTGAGGGATTTGTTCTGGAGGAGTTAAAATCTCAACAGGCGTTTCTTCTTCCGGTTTTTTTTCCTCCTCATTATTCCATTCATATTCTTCTGACATATCAATAACCCTCTAATCCTAAAAATTTGGATAATATAATTGACAAGCAATTGTTATGCTATTAAGTTTTTGCAGATAATAAAAAGTGATATTTCTACCAAAAAAATCAATCAGATGTTGACTTTTTTTGCATTTTTTGTTTTGCTTTATCTAATTCTTCTTCAACAATAGCATATACTTTACGTATTCTTAAGTTAGTATTTCTGTCAGGATCACATTTAGGTTCTTGTTCCTGTAATGGACAAGTACGGCACATCTTTCTATTAGCTCCAGGACCACGACTAATCCCATACATTTGATTTCCAAGAAAGAATAAGAGAATGAGTATAAAGGCAATCCACCATTTCTTAGGGATAAAGAAGGTTTGAATAACTAAAGCCCAATAAGCTCCTATACCAAACCCTGCTATAAATCGGAAAATAGCTTTCAACCATTTAATTTTCAATCGTAAAAGACGATGAATAATCGCTAAACCAAACCCTGCAAAGGGGATGCTTGCAATTACCCAACCATTATATCTGAATATCGTTGGTACAGCGAAAAATAAAATAGCATACAATAAAATCGCTGAATAGATCATTGAGCAACCAATACAGAAATGAGCTTTCCCAATAGTAAAATAATGATCAGCATATCTGCTGCAAGTGGGATGATGAGCAAGAAAATGCCATTCTTTAAGTCTTAAAATTTCCAGTTGAGCATGAAAAGGAGTTTTCTTTTTGAGTGTGACTTCTTCAGTAAGATAAGGACTGATTATTTCTTCTGATTTTTCTTCACTCAAATTATATACACCTAGTATTATCTTAATGAATTGTTTTTATCTTCAAGTAATTACCTTTTACTGAATAATCTATCGTTCATAATTGTAATTATATATTGTAAAAAAAGTTCCTATTATTGAAATCATACAAAATGCATTTATAATTAACAACTATTCTTAAATTGTTTATATTAATATTGTACGAGTGATACTTATCATGAATGCTGTTGATAGATATGCTATAAAATATAAAGATGAAGTAAAACATTTCAATAATCACCTTGAAGCTGTTGCTTATGTTCTTAGTTTACCTTCGAGCAATGAAAAAGTCGAAGTTAAAAAATTCGGTAGCTGGCAAAAAGTGTTAATTCATCTTGTGGGTGAAGTTAACGAAATTCAAAGACTAGTGAAAATTGTTTCTACTTGGGAACAACAATAATTGATTCATTTTCTTTCTTCTTTTGCTTTATTTTTGTTCTTCTATAAATGAGCTTGTAAATAATAGTATTTACTAAAATAAACCCAATATTTGTACCAATGGTAATGCCACTAATTTGATAACAATTAAAATCAGTTAATTTAAACCAACATTCAGACTCATAATTGTAAATTTCTAAAATATGTATGTCCATAAGATAAATTTCTTTCTCAATAAATAAATCTAAATCGTTAATAGAATCACTTATTATTCCTCCACATTTAGGAATTCCTAAAATTTTAGAATATGAAAAACGACTGTCATTAAGTAATAATTCATTTTCATTTACAGAAAAAATAACCTCACCTTTAATTGAAATAAATAATGTTCGATCTAACATAATATTAATTTCTTCTTTCGAATATTCCTCAGTTGTCTTTCCTATTAGTTTATTCCCATTATCATCCCCAATTAAAAAAATATTAGTAGGAAATTGTGCTTTTAATAAATATTGGGCATTTACACTAAAATTAAATGCAAAAAGCACTCCTCCTACTAATATTATACTAAATATTATTTTCCCGCGACTTGCCATCCTAATCCATCTAACCTCTATATCCTATTGAAACGATATATCGCTTAATATTTATATATTTTTTCTTTCATTCAAATATATGAAAAGAAGATAAAAAAGACAAGATTTTTATTGTTTTTTAAAGAATAATAGATGATAAAAGATTGAGTTATAGGCGGTAGATGGAATTGAAAAACGATTTGGTAATAAATCTTCTAACAAATGTTGGGGATATATTAGAAATTTTAGGAGAAAGTGTCTATAAAATACGAGCTTATAGAAAAGCTGTGGAAGCATTAAAAGAAATAACTGAGGATGTAGAGAATCTAGTAAAAGAGAAAAAAATAGAAGATGTTCCAGGGATAGGTGAAGCTATTGGTGGGAAAATTAAGGAAATTGTAGAAACAGGTAAATTATATTATTTAGATAAATTACTCAAACAAATACCATTAGAAGTAACCTCTTTAATGAAAATTGAAGGTATTGGCGGAAAAACTGCTGGACGACTATATCATGAATTAGGGATAAAATCAATAAAAGGCTTAGAAGAAGCAATTGGGAATGGTTTATTGCTTTCATTACCAGGATTTACTGAAGCAAAAGTAGCAAAAATAGCTAATGCATTGAAGTCAGTTAAATCTGAACAAAAACCTCTACCGAATATTGAGCAACATGCTTTTAAAATCAGCGATTTTTTAGTGAATACAAACCTTCTACTAAAAGTTGACATTGGTGGTTCGTTTAGAAGAAAGAAATCAACTGTAAGGGATTTAGATATTCATGCAGTTGGTGATCCAGCTAATTTTGAACAGGTAATGAAGCTTTTTACTGAAATGACTGAAGTTAGTGAGGTAATCGTTACAGGCAGCTCAAAATCAACGGTAAAATTAGTAAATGACCTTAATGTAGACCTACGATTATTGGAAGAGAACTCCTATGGAGCAGGGTTGTTATATTCAACTGGATCAAGAGCACATACAATAAAATTACGAACAATTTGCGATAAAAAGAACCTAACTCTTAATGAATATGGTTTGTTCAAAGAAAAAAACGATGAACTAATAGCAAGTTTAACTGAAACTGAAATCTATAAAGCGATGGGAATGAGTTTTATACCACCTGAATTACGCGAAGATAGAGGAGAAATAGAAGCCGCTATGAGTAATAGCTTACCAAGGTTAATTACAAGAGAAGACATTATGGGTGATTTACACATTCATACAAATTGGTCAGATGGAAAAGCTTCCTTAAAAGAAATGATAACTGCAGCAGATAATAGCAGTTTAGAATATATAGCAATAACTGATCACGTAGGAAAAATACCAATCTATAGACCATTAAATAAAACTAGGTTTAATGAACAAAAGAAAGAATTAGAGAATTTAGTTTCTGATTTTGAAATAAAAATTTTGCATGGCATTGAAGTGGATATAACAAAAGAAGGGAAAATCGATGCTCCAAAAGAAATGCTAATTGAAGCAGAATTTGTAATTGCCTCAATCCATTCACTATTTGATCTATCAGAAGAAGAAATGACACAACGAATACTAACAGCAATGGATAACGAATATATTAATGCAATTGGTCATCCTACAGGAAGAATGTTTGAAAAACGTGAAGGATATAATCTTAATTTTTCAAAGATAGTAGAAAAGGGCAAAGAAACAAATACCTTCCTAGAAATCAATGCTCAACCAAATAGACAAGATATTGATGATTATATTGTTTTTGATATAAGGGTTAAGCTTCCAGTATATATTGGAACTGATGCTCATTATACAAAAGATTTAGAAAATATAACCTGGGGAATTAATATTGCTCGAAGAGGTTGGTGTGAGAAAAAACATCTCCTAAATTGTTTAGGGTACAAAGAATTATTACGAAAATTAAAACATTAAAATTAAACCAAAAAAATGCCGTACATAAAAAGTGGCGAAAAAACGACAATTTCAAGCGTTTTGCAAAACCATCAGGATCTTAGGCGTTGCAATATTCTTTTGTAGTCTTTTTCCTTCAGAAATCCCTTCACAAAAGCTATCTTACTCCTATTCTTTTGTGGGTCTTTTTGAAGGCTTTTTTTTCGCCAATTTACTATTAGCTATTATCTTTAAATAACCTATTATAAACATCATTGATGCTATTTAGCGGCAATATTGCCCAAATATGATCTTAAAATTAACATGAAAGTGTTAATTATTAACTGACCTTTTATTCTACTGTAATCGCTAACTTCGATATATAAATAATTTAGTTTGAATAATGATTCTTGTTAAGCTTTTAATTAATTAAATTTTTAATTTAATAATGATAAATTATTATTGATAAAAAGAAGGGTGTAATAATTGCCTGAAAAATACTACAAAGTAGATCCTAAAGAGCTAATTATAAGAGATCATTTAGCTGCAGACAGAACAGCATTAGCAAATGAAAGAACTTTATTATCATATGTTAGAACTGCACTTGCTTCAGGAGCAACTGGTTTTGGTTTAATAAAATTATTTGAGAATTTAAATTCTATACCAATTATTGTTATAGGATGGATTTTGATTGTAATTTCATTTGGGATTTTAATACTTGGGTTTATAAGATTTATAAAATTTAAAAGACAAATAAGTTCCTTAACTAAAGATATTGAAACAGCTGAAGTAGAAAAAGCAAAGGAAAAGGAGAAATAGATTATTTTATTTATTCTTCATAAAAACAAGTAAAATTTTGGTATTTATATTGAACTAAAATGAAGCAGACTATCCAATTTAAAAATTTTAAATGAAAAAATAAGAAGTGGAGTTTGAATAAACTCCTAATAGTCTAATTTGTCAAATAATCGCATAGTATCTGCTTCAATTTCCATTTCATCAAGGAAACGCATTGCTGCTCTATTTACATCACTGGAACGATAAATGTATCTTCCAACGATGAAAATATCTGCACCAGATTTCATTGCTTCTTCAAGTGGTTTACCGGGTTTCAAACCACCTGCTACTGCTACTAAGCCACCTGTAATTTTCTTAATTTTCTTGATATCGCCCCAAACGGTTCTACTAGCTGAAGTTCCTTCTTTTTTCTCAGCACCTTCACTTTGAGCTGTTTCTTGATCGATACCTCTATGAAGGATTACTACCTTTGGCTTTTCTTTAAGTGCTTCTAACATAGCAATGAATTCTACTTGATTAGTATTTAATGAATCCACCCAAGCGTGTACTCCTCGTTTATTACACTCACGGATAAATTCTGTAATAGTATCAATCGGAGCAATTCCTGAGACAACTACTGCATTAGCTGTTGCATCTGCTGCAGAATCAACCTCTGCACGACCAACATCTAGTGTTTTCATATCAGCAATTATATAGGCTCCTGGTTTAATCTGTCTCATTCTTTCAACAGTTTCCTCGATACCATATTGTTTTATGTAGGGAGTGCCAATTTCAATGATCAATCTTTCAGATTTTGGTAAATCTTCAACAATTTTCACTGCTTGTGATAGGGATCCTACATCTAAAGCTATTTGTAAATAAGGTGGATTCCAAAGTGTTTGAGGTCTGAACGACATAAAAGGATGCTTCGCTCTATCTTTTTCTTCTAAAAGCTTCTTCATAGGTGGATAGTTACTCAAAGCACGTTTGAGTGCTAATCTTGTTGCACCATAATTATAATAATATATTTTTGCTTCATTTACTGCTTTTGGATGAATATAAACGCTAACTATAACAACATAATCATAGAGTTTCCCTTGTGGAATATCCCCTTCAGCAGCAGCATCTGCCACTGCTTTCGCTACAGCCATTTGAGCTGGGCCAAATATTTTCTCTGCTTGCTCAAGATTTTCAATTGTTACCTTTGGAACAATTAAAGTTCTTGGATGAGGACTTAGATTGGGTTTAATTAATGCTAATAATGGAGTGTGTCCTTTAGATAATTGTGTCATTCCATTTGCAAAAGCATGACCGATTGGTCCATCTTTATCTCCAATCATCAGATCTATATGGGCAAGCTCATCTCCTTTACCTTGGAGAGCTTCTCCTATAAAAAAGTCTGCCAATTTTACTTACCACCATTAATGAATTTATTTAGTTCTGTGTTTAAACACAGAAAGCTTTCTTTTAATAAATCTATCTGATTTATTGTTTTAATAGCTTGCTAATTTCTAGATGTTATCATTTGGATTATTTACTTGATTTTCCAAAAGATTCTTTTTCTAGTAAAATTTACAATTATACATTATGTGGCGAAAAAGTCCTGTACCTTTCCTGAAAGGAAAGAGACCTTTAGTAATGGCTCATCGAGGAGATAGTGCTAATGCTCCTGAAAATACTCTCTTAGCCTATGCTGATGCTATTAAATTAAAAGTAGATGTAGTAGAAACTGATCTCAGAGTAACTAAAGATAATGAAATTATTTTCTTTCACGACGCTAGAGTGGATAGAACCACAAATAGTAAAGGAACTGTAAGATCTCTTACTCTTAATGAAATAAAACAATTAGATCAAGGTTATAGATTCAGGGGAGTTGAGGAATTAGAGGGAATATTTCCATTTAGAGGAAAAGGTTTGCAAATTCAAACATTAGAAGAAATTCTAACACGGTATCCAAAAATGAAATTCAATATGGATATTAAAGATAGGTTTACTGATGCACCAGTGGTTCTCTCTAAGAAATTAAAGGAACTTGATGCAGAAGACAGAGTGATGATAGGGTCATTTCATCATAGACAACTGAGAATTTTTAGAACTATATCAGGCGCTCCTACAAGTGCTAGTCCTTATGAAATTTTAAAATATAGGTATAAAGTAAATAAATGGATTAGAAAAAACAAAGGATTTGATTATTCACAAGAAAACCAATTAAAACAAGAAGATATTTTAGGTAAAGCCCAACCTTATTTTGCTTTGCAAATACCTGAGAAATTTGGACCTATGAGTGTTTTTTCTGATAAAAAATTCGTAAAAGTTGGTCAAATGATGGACATTGCAATTCATGTATGGACAATAAATGATCCAGGTGATATGTTTCGCTTATTAGATTGGGGTGTAGATGGAATTTTTTCTGATACACCAAAAATGCTCTTGGACATTGTTACTTTTCTAACAAGTAGGAAGTAATCATTTTCTATTAAGGTCACAACTTGTGACCTCACAAGTAGTGGTCTCATTTCGAGACTACAAAATGTGAAATTGCTTTATAAAGAAATAAACGATTTATAGTATATCAAATAATCAAGGTGAAATATTATGGCTATTAAAAAGCGAACTTCATACAAAAAATATTCTCGCCAAAAACTCTCTGAAGTAGATGGCGATTTAAAATTAGGCAAAGGAGCTGTTATTATCGCTAAAAATAAAACCATCGTCGTTAATGGTCGAATTAAGAATAAAGGTGGTTTTAAATGCAAAGGAAATTTAGAAGTCCGAAGTATTCGAAGTGATAAAGGGTCAGTTAAAATTTTAGGTGATCTAAAAGTAGAGAAAGAGATAGATGTTGATAAATCGCTAATAGTTAAAGGGAAGGTAATAGCTGAGGAGATTAGAGCTGGTATAACCGTGAAGGTAGCAAAAGGTACAACAGCTGATTCTGTAAAAGCTGGTGTACAAGCGATTCTAAATGGTGAAAACAAAATTGAATCAGTAAAAACAGGAACCAGAACAGTCTTACATGGTAAACATACTATTGGTTCTATAAAAACTGGTACTAAAGCAAAATTATATGGTATATTAGATATTGAAGATGTTAATTCTGGAACAAGAATATTTGCTGAGCAGGGAAAAATTACCTCTGTAAATGCTGGATTATCAGTAATAACAGTTGGTAATGTAGAAATTGAAAGAGCTAATGCAGGCTTTAGTATCAAAATGAACGCAGGTAATGTGAAAAATGGTAATGCTGGTTTCTCAATAAAATCTAAGAAGAGATTATCATTTGATTCACTTTCAGCAGGTTTTAACGTAAAATTAAAGCAAGGTGGTTCAGGTGAAAAAGTTTCTGCTGGTTTTAGTGTAAAAAGTGGTTCTGATCTTGAACTTACAGAATCTATCAAAGCAGGATTTAGTTGTATAGCTCGAGGTAATCTTTTAACAAAAGATCTGTCTGTTGGTAAAAAAATAATAGGTCATTTTATTAAAGCTAACTCAATACGCGTAGCAAAAAGAGGAATACTTCGTGGAATAGTTCAAGCTCAAACGGTTACATTAAGTGAAAAAGCAAGAGCAAGAAATCTATACGTTGATGAATTAGTAATGTATGAAAAAAGTAGAGCTAGAAATGTTTTTGCTAGATCTATTATCATCGAAGATTATGCAGTACTATGTGGTAAAGTTGAATATACCGAAGCAATTGATGCTGAAGAAAAAGCAAAGATTCGCGCTAAACCTAAAAAGGTGGAAAGTTTACCATTACCTAAAATATAATTTCGTAGCTATTCCTAGAAGGAATAGCTTCCTTTTTTGGTAAAATCTTTAGATAGTAAGTCACAATAAGTGACCTCAAATTGTGAATTTGCTTTAAATACTAAAAATGGTTTGTTATCTTAAAATAAAGGTGATTATTAATGGCAGAATCTGAAAGAATTATTGAACGAGGGCAAACAGTAAGTCTAAGTAAAGTCAAAGGTAATTTAAAACTAGAGAAAGATGTAACTCTAGTAGCTGAATCAGGTACTATAGTTGTTGATGGAGCTATAATAGCTAAAGGTGATATTACTTGTGAAGGCAATTTAATTGCAAGAAATCTTAGAGTGAAAAATGGTTCCTTCGAAATAATTGGTAATTTGGAATTACAACATTATGCACAAGTTGACAATAAGCTGGATGTTAGTGGGAATTTTACCTGTCCTGAGGTTACAGTAGGTGGATCACTTAATGTAGAAGCTAATACCCTCTGTGAAAATGTTAAAATTGGCGGTACAGGGAAATTTGGTGGAAAAACACAAATTGAAACAATTAAAATTGGCGGTACTTTAAAAGTATATGGTCAAAGTAACATTGGAACTGTTGCTGTCGGTGGTACTGTAAAATTATTTAATCATGGAATTGTAGATGAAATTAAAGTTGGTGGTTCTGTGAAAGTCACCAGTGGCGAATTCAAAACAATACGTGTCGGTGGATCTTTTAGATCTGAAGATAAAGTAGATATTTCTTCAATAGATGTTGGAGGTTCTATTGGTTTTGGCGCTGAAGCAAAAGTTACTGAATTATCA
Source organism: Bathyarchaeia archaeon (assembly GCA_035528035.1). GTDB lineage: Archaea > Asgardarchaeota > Heimdallarchaeia > JABLTI01 > JABLTI01 > JABLTI01. The sequence goes on along the minus strand of DATKZI010000014.1, from coordinate 197,622 downwards.
GTTGGAGGGTCTTTTACCGCAAATAGTAATGTAAACTTTAAACATATAGATGTTGGTGGTTCCATAAAAATAGAGGGAAATGCTGAAGGTGAATCTATAAAGATAGGTGGTTCCTTCATGTGCAAAGAAAACCTTACGTGTTCTGGAAAATTACTTGTCGGTGGTTCTTGTTATGTAGAAAAAGTAATCATTGCAGATGAGATTGACATTGGTGGAAAAATAGAAGCCAAATTTATCAAAGCTAATTACTTTAAAATAAAAAAACGTGGGGAAGTAATTGGTGTTGTAGAAGCAAAAAGAATTATTGTTTCTTCACGTGCAATAACTCAAGATCTCTATGGGTCTGAAATTAGAATTGAAGAAAATGCTCGAGTAGGGAATGTTTACGGTGATAACATAACAATTGAAGAAAATGCAAGGATTTCAGGTGAAATATTATACACAACAGAGGTCTATTTAGAAAAGGGATCAAAGTTACATTCCGAACCTAAGAAAGTTAAGGCTTTACCAACTCCTAAAGCCTATTAATTCTTTTTTTTATTTCAAAAATAAAAATAATACTTTAAAATTTTACATATTCTTAATTTAGGCAAATATTCATAAGTGTTTATTCTGATATCATACAAAAATATTAAATGTAAGCATATATTAAATTTCAAATAGGAGAACTGCCGATGAGCAAGGCTACAAGAAGATTAATAAGATTTGGAATACTTGCCTTTACAGTATTAATGATAACCCAACTAACAACAGCAATGAATGTTGAAGGTATAGTGGATTTTGATAGACCGAGAACAATAGATCCTGGTTATGCTAATGCCTTCACCCATTCTATAAGGAATTATAAAAATCAGCGTTTTACCATAACTGTCACTTTTAATGAAACAGTACCACAGACATATGAATTACATGTCTTTTGTACTACAAGAACAGAATGGGATCAAATGTTGGATGGTGTAGTTACAGTAGAAAATATGACTCAATATAGGTATTATAAGATAACAGAATGGGGCGAAGTATTTTCTGTTTCAGTAGTAATTCCTGATTGGGAAGAATGGACCTTTGTGTTTTTAAATTTAAATCCTGCAAGTATGCTTACACAAGTTAGATTAGAACACCAACATGTTTTATGGTGGCTATGGATAGTTATTCCTGCAGTAGTAGTTATAGGATTAATTGTTTATGGTGTGGTAGAAAATGTCACCAGATATGATCGTGTTCGAATGGATAGTGCTAAAGCTCTAGATAAACTCGGTAGTAAAAAAGAAAGCGAACGAAAGAGAGCCGCTTATTGGTTAATCAGTAATGGCACTCAAGAAGATTTAATATTACTGAATGAAAAATTAAGTGATGATAAACCAATAGCACGTGAAAATGCTGCTTTTGTTATAGGTGGTATATCAAATCGACTTGGTGATAGATCTCTAGCATCATCATTACAAACACAATATGAACAGGAAGATGATCTATTTGTTAAAGAAGAAATTGTTGGTGCTTTAAGCCAACTTGGAGATATTTCTTCATTAAAAATATTAGAAAAATATCTTTTAGAAGATCATAATGAGAATCTCAGATTTAAGATAGCAAGATCACTTGGCACGATTGGTTCATTAAAAGCAGTACCTGTATTATTAAAAATAATCAATTCTACTAATACTGATACCTTGAAAATTACTTGTAGGAATTCTTTAAAAAATATCGCCTCCAAGGAAAATACTACAGTAGATGCTTTAATTAAAGAATATTCCGAATAAACAGATTTCTTGTTTATTCTATTCTTTTTTCTTGAGTGAATATTTTAAATAAAAATTAACTGATATTTTCTCTAAATTGTTCAATAAGAATTATCTCTGGTTCAGCCATGAAATTATCTATCACCTTTGTTTTTACAATTAGAATATATTCATTTGAAAATTTATATTTTAGTATTTTTCGAGTATATTTTATTTTTGAAACGACTTTTGCAGCATTATATGTACCTATAGGAGTATTACCTGCTATAATTATCATATTGAAGTTTCTATTATAATAATTTGTATCAAAGATTATCACTCCATAATCTTCAATAATATTTTTTTCTTCATCATAAATGGTTTCATATTTAGATTTATTTTTATAGATTAGTTTTTTACCCTCAAAATCAATCGGAATTGTTGTATCTTTAAAGATCTCATTGATTAATTTATTTGTTGATGGACTTCCTATCAAAATTAGATTATAATTCATCAATTTATCACTAGCAAATTTTTCCTCTTGTATAAAAGTGTCCTTGTTAAATTTTCGTAAAATTTCATCTATTAATGATCCAATTTTTAATTCAGTATAATACAAGGGAATTTTATTTTCCATCGATTCTTTTGGCAGTGATGGAATAACGATCATCGTAGGATCATGAAGGAATTTGTTCCAAAAGCGACCGAAATTTCTTTTTAAACTTAGAACATTGATCATCTTATTTGTTAAATAGCCTAAGATAAAGAATAAAACAGATGCTGCTAGATTAATTAGTATATCAGTAAGGACTGACATGCTATTAATTTAATAAAAACTGTTATTTTAACTTGTTTATTCTATATGATTATTCTTTAATCCTATCAGAAATTGCTGGAAGATTTTTAATTAATTGTAAGTAAAAAATATCATAAAAAATAGATTAATTGCTAAAAGATTGATTTATTACGATAAAGGAACAGTCATTCAATGGTTTAATTTTAGTAATTAATATTTTACTTTAATTGAACTAATAATTAATTAACGAATTAATGAACGAAACTTAATTATATTTTATCATCATAAAATACATAAATACTACTAAGAAAGTACAAGTCGTTATTTATTGTAAAATAACTAAAAATTGCGAGGAAATTATTTATGTCCGAAGAAGTTTACCAGAAAATTATTGCTGAAAATTCCTTTGAAAAAATGACTAAAAAAGAAACGGGTTTGGTTGGTGTTAGAGTTGATATTAATTCTCCTTTAAGTATAGATGATATTGAAGGCAAGATCTATAAAAGGGTGATAAAAAGCCCTAGAATGGATGTATGTGCTGAGACAATTATCCGAATAACAAAAATGGGTTATGTGCCAATTATTTTTGCTCATCAAGGGCGGTATTCAGATGAAGAAGGTCCTGATGAGAGTTGTATTTCCTTAAGATCACATGCAGACATGTTGGATAGTATGTTACCTAGTATTAATGTTCAATTTCAAGATGATCCACTTATACGTTTAACAGAATTTGACTTTCTTGGTCTAACACCTGGGGATGCAGTTGTTCTGGAAAATACTCGAATGGAAATGATACCTGAGATAGGTAATATGGAAAATAATTTTGAAGAAGGAAGAAAGATTTTCAACAAGGTTTTTGATCCTATTCTTGATTATTATATTTTAGATGCTTTTCCTACCTCGCATAGAGTAAATACTACAATGGCACCAGTATTCGATAATACGCCTGTAATGTTTGGTCCCGAATTTATAAAAGAATATATTGAGATATATAAAATAAAGAAGCGGTTGTATTCTGCGCAACCATTAATGTTTGGTTTTGGTGGAGCTAAATTTGACAAATTAGAAAATATGAAAAAGATTCTTTCAAGGAAGAATGTCATAGCTTTCTTTGGTGGAATTCCTGCTCAATTACTAATACGTGCTTCTGGCTTATCATTGGGTGAAGCTAATAATAAATTCCTAGAAGATAAAGGAATAGATGTTGCAGCAGAATTATTAGAAGTATTGAAAAACGGTGCTGATTGTTATTTACCAATCGATTTCACAGTGAAAATTGGTGATAAAGGTAGAACTATTAGAACCTTAAGTATTAGAGATCTTGCTAAGTATAATGACGGAGTAATTTTAGATATAGGTGAGCATACAGTTGATTATTTCATCAATGAGATAATTCTTTCTTTCTTGTCATCGCCTAAAGGTCAAATATTGAACAATTTAAATGGTGCACGTGATTTTGAGTGGTTATTTATTCAAGCTGGACCTTTTGGGAAAGTTGATGAATATGGTCTTAATACTTTACCATTTATGGCTCGATTGTTAAAGAAGGATTTGAATATAACCATTCTAGGTGGAGATTCAGCTGCATTTATGCGAACAGGTGGTTTTGGTGATGCTATTACTCTGATCTTAAGTGGTGGTGCAGCATTGTCATATTTGGCAGAAGGAAAAATAAAATGTATAGATAAGAATCCAACCTTTAGCAAATATTTCGAGAAAAAATAATTAATTAAGAAACAAATAGCTAAACCTAAATGAACACATCAACGATGATCTTAGAAGGAATATCGATATGACTCTACCAGGATATTTAGATGAATTTTATGATAACCCTACATCTAAACAAAGAAAAATCTTTGCTGATTTTCTTAGGAAACAAGGATTAGATTATGAGAACAGTGTAGAGATGACCTTAAAAGTTACAGATGAATCAACCCATACACTAGTTGGTACTGGTAGCATAGAAGGAAAAGTAATAAAATGCCTGTCTGTTGATCCTAAAAGACGAGGAGAAGGATTATCAGCTCATATCTTATCCTTATTAGTGAAAGAACAATTTAATCGTGGCAGAACTCATATCTTTGTTTTTACAAATCCTAAAAATATTGAAGAAACCGCTGGTAACGTTTTTGCCGGTTTTAAAGTTGTAGCTAAGACTAACGATATTGTTTTATTAGAAATGGGTTCTAGAAGTGTAAAAGATTATCTAAGCGATTTGCAATTTAAAACAAGAGGAATAAAAGAAAAGGGAAAAGACCCAATTGGTGCAATTGTTGTTAATTGTAATCCATTTACATTAGGACATCAATATTTAATTGAAAATGCAGCAAAAGAATGTTGTTTTTTATTAGTTTTTGTTGTAATGGAAGATCAATCTGTATTTCCAACTAAAGTACGTTTAAAACTTGTTAAAGAAGGAACAAAACATATTGAAAATGTAATCGTTTTGGAGGGTGGTGAATATATCATCTCTCCAGCTACTTTTCCGAGGTATTTCATGAAGGAATATGACAATGTAGCTCTTTCTCAAGCACGATTAGATGTAACTATCTTTGGTGAACTTATTGCCCCAGCATTAGGAATAACTCGAAGATTTGTTGGTGAGGAACCTTTTGATCTTGTTACTAATTCTTATAATCAAGCAATGAAGGAAATTCTCATTCCCAAAGGAATTGAATTAAAAATACTTCCCAGAAAGGAGATTAATGGAGAAGCAATAAGCGCTTCGAAAGTTAGAAAATTAATAAAAGAAGATAAACTTGAGGAAACTATTTCATTAGTGCCATCCTCAACTTATAATTTCTTTTTTACAGCAGAAGCTAAACCCATTATAAATAAAATAAAGAAAACAAATTCAAGGCATTAGATTTTTTCCTAATAGTTTCATTTCTCTGATACTGTTAGATAATGTAACATTAAAGCTACTGCTAAAAGATCAGCGCAACCACCCGGGCTAATATTTTGTTCGATAAAATCCTTATCTAATTCACGTACTCGTTCCAACCATTCATCACTATATACATCTTCACTTAAGACAAGTTTATTAGCAGCATTTCTAACATAAGTTAAAGTTTCAGAACCATGTCGTGCAAGAATATTTGTGTCATCAACTCTGGTCATTAAAAACAATAAAGCCATAACAGATGCCCGTTCAAGTGAAATTCCCTTTGAAAGAGCTTTTTTAATTACTTGATAAGCTGCTTCAGCGTTTGGATACCCTTTCTCAGCTTCCCCCCTTATACCAGTAATTCCTAAATCTAAGAAAATCCATTCACCAGCAGATATTTTTTCCAAATTTTTATCCATCAGCATTAATTCTTTTTGAACAATCCCTTTTGTTATTTCTTGAACAACTTGGAGAATTCTAATAATTTTTAAATCACCTGTCTCTCGAGAAATGAGATGCCCAGAAGCTGCAGCTATTAGCATTCCACTAAAAATTAATCCTTTTTGGGTATTAATATTATCAGTTGCTAGAAACATTTCTTCTTCTGCGGAAAGGCCTATTGAACGAATTTTTGGTAATAATTCCGAAAGCTCACCTCTATGCTCTATACCTATTTGTGCTCCAATAACCATAAAATGTGAGATCACTGCAGTACTAATCATATAGGTTTGGATATTCATATCCCTATGAGCACCAGAGTTATTTCTATCAACTAAACCAGGCTTAGGGGATGTAATTACTTCTAATAAAAGTGCTTTGGTAATATTTGAACCAATTTTAAAAGCATTAGGCTGAATGATTATTCCTTTCATGTATTTACTACGCACAGTATTATCATAGCTAATTCGTTCTGACATAATTATCGCCCAACTAGGTTTATCTAATTATATAACGTTGGATTTTTTCCCCCTATTAAAATATTGTTGATATCTATTTGAAAAAGACATAATTAAATAAAAGTTAAATCGAAATTAATAAAATATCATTTATAAGAAAAAGTATATTGAACAGATAGCCTATAGTAAATTAATCAAATTATTTGAGGAATTAGTATATGAAAAATTGCTTGAAGGATTTTCTAAAAGTAGTAATTATAATTATTTTATTTATGACTCAAGTAATTTTTCTTAATATTCAAAATAATAATCACATTTTTGAAAATAAAGAACCACAGATTGTTGATAACATAACTATAACTGCTACAGATAATAGTATAAATTTAATTGAATATTCACATTTTGATGATGATGGAGGTTATTCTGAGGGAGTAGCTATTCAAAACGGTCTTGCTTTTATTGCAAATAATGATCAAGGACTAGAGATTATAAATATAACAAATCCATTAAATCCAATATTTTTAGCTTCTGTTCCTACTGCTGGGTATGCAGTTGATGTACTAATCAGTAATAATTATGCTTATGTTTCACAATCAATTCAAGGTGTAGCAATTATTAATATAGTCAATCCCAAAAAACCATTTTTTGTTCAGAATTTAAATCCAGGTGGGAATGTTCTAGAAGTAGGTATTCGATCAAATTTGCTCCACATTATCACAGAATACAACGGCTTTTATTTATATGATGTAAGCAACCCTTATAGTCCTACAATGATCTCTCATTGGGAAGATGATAAATTCCATAAAGGTATCAGTGTTTTAAACAAACATGCATTACTAGCAACATGGGGTGTTGGGTTGCAGATTCTCGATCTAACTTTTACTTCAAGTCCGATTTTAATAGGTACTTGGGATGAATCATCAAGTTATACAAATGGTGTAGATTCTGCTTTTATTAATGGACAGAAAATAGCTTTTCTAGCAAGCACCTCCCATGGATTAGAAATAATTAATTTTACTATTCCTCAACATCCCGTAAAATTATCCAGTTATTCTAGTTTGGGATCAATTTTTGATGTTACTGTTAAAGATAATATAGCTTATTGTAGTTGTTATGATCATGGATTAGTGATGCTAGATGTCTCAAATCCATCCTCACCTGTTCAATTATTCACATATGATACAGAAGGTTATACTGTTGATGCAGCAGTTGATGGTTCATTTGCTATTTTTGCTGATAGATATGAAGGAATAAAAATCTTTAATGTGGAAAATCCTGCAAGTCCTTTATATTTAGCTAGCATACTTGATCATGGTCTAGCTGAGAAAGTTGAAATTGTCGATGATTTTGCTTATCTAGCTGACAGATATGGTGGTCTTGAGATATTTGACCTTAGTAACCCAAAAACACTTAGAAGAATTGGTCAGTATCGTGAAGTTGGAGTAAGTGCAATGAATATTTACATCAGAGGTGATTGCGCTATTGTTCCTTCTTATGATAAAGGAGTATATTTCATCAATATATCTGATCCAACAAATCCAACAAAAATAGCTGTTTATAATAATGGCAATTGGATTCGTGTTTGTCAAATAAAAAATAATTTACTTTTTATAGCAGGACTAAATCGAACTATGGAAATATTAAACATATCAGACTATTCAGCAATAACGCTGGATTATCAATATAATTTTCCTGTTCTTTATCCTAATATCTATGCCTTAGAATTACTTGATAATTATCTTTGTGTAGGGTCTACTGCCGATAGCCTATCCTTACTCAATATTACAGACCTTTCCAATATTGAAACAGTAGATACCTATGTAACAGGTGCTACAGTATTTGATTTTATATTAGAGAATAAAATTCTTTATTCAGCAAGTGGTTATTACGGATTTGAGATATATAATTTAACTAATTATAAATTTGATTTTATCGCACGATTAGATACAGTTGGTACAGCTCGGGATATAATAAAAAATCAAGATTTAGTCTTTATTTCAGATCAATCAAATGGTATCGTTATAGCAAATATCTCTGATTTAAATTATCCTCAAAATAATGGTGGCAAAACTGGGAAAAGAAGCTATGGAATTGGTTTTCATGATCAATATGTCATTTCTTGTGCTTGGAAGGATGGCTTGGTTGTTTTCGCTTTAGATTCTGATAGTGATACAATAACAGACAAAGATGAAGTGGATATTTGGGGAACAAATCCCTATAAAGAAGATACCGATAATGATCAAATGCCAGATGGATTTGAAATAAGAAATCAGCTAAATCCCCTAAATACCGCAGATAGTACTGAAGATCCAGATCAAGATGGATTAACCAATCTAGAGGAATATACTCAAATCTTCTATTATCATAATTGGACAGATCCTTGGAATCCTGACACGGATTTTGATTTAATGCCTGATGGATACGAAGTAGCAAATCATTTAGATCCACTATTAGCAAATGGTCAAATTGATTCGGACTTTGATGGATTAACAAATCTAGAAGAATATTATCTTGGAACTGATCCTAGAGATAAGGATACAGACGGAGATGGAGCAGAAGATGGTCTTGAAGTATTATTTAACACGGACCCTTTTGATCCTAAAAGTAATCCAACTAAAAGAAGACTAATTCGTTTAATTACTTCTAGCTCATTAGTATTAGTACTGATAATTGTAGGAATTTATTTTTCAATAAAATATTTCAAGAAGCGTATTGTAAGAAATATCGAACGCGAAAGGAGAATAATGGACTCTCAAGAAGAGATTTTATTGTTTTAAGGAATAAATGCTTGATTTTTCATTTTAGAAAAAAACGATTCCCTTTTAATAACAATTCAGTCCCAAGTTATTTGATTCTATTGCCTTAATTGAAATGTTTTTATCGCTGAATATAACACTAATTGATAGAATTAGAAAAAGGTTGGCACTTTATGTCTGAAGAAGATTATTATATTGATATACTTAAAAAAGAAGAAGATGATGACCCTAAGAAAAAACGTGATAGTTATGATTGGGGTTCTGAATCTCAACAGCCAGAGTATAGAGAATCTGAACCTTATAGACAAGATTATGAAGGTGAACCCTATCAACAAGAATTTTATGGTGATGGCTATTACCAGGAATACCAAGATCAACAAAGACCTAGACGAGCTCCACCCACGAAAGAACGTGGTCGTAAATATTTTTGGTTAGGAGTTCTTTTTGCTTCAGGTATTTCTGCTATTACAATGCTAATATTCAATTTTATTGGTACTGCAACACATCCCGGACTTGCATTCCTTGAAGTTGTCATTTTATTAGCTTGTTGTACTTTACCAGGTTTGTTCGTTCGCAAAGTAGGTAAAGGAATTCTTGGTGGTATGTTGATTTTTGGATTGCAATTTTTCGTTCCCATTGCAATTTTCTATGGTTTAAACAAGGATCCTACAAGTTTCTTCAGCCCATATTATCTCTTCTTAAATTCAATTGGAATGATTTTAAATGGTTATGAAGACTTCAAAACATTCTCATTCCTTCCATTTGATCCTGGAGTGTTTGATACAATAGATCAATATACTAAATATGCTACCTTTGTATGGGTATTTGATTTATTAATCATGTTTGGTATCATGTTAGCTGTTGTAATTGCTAGCTCCTGGTTGTTTAGAAATCTCTTCACTGAAAAAGCTAAAAGTTTCTGGACATGGTGTTTATTACCGGGGCAAGCAATAGTGCTTATTTTAAATCTTGTAATTATACCATGGCTATTACTCTGTGTAACAAGTACTGTTCAAACTGGTGGTGCATTGGCAGCAGGTGCAGCTAATATAGCTGATTCTGCCATGCCTCTGGTTGGCGGTAATATTACTGGTGACTTTAGTGATATGGATTTTGACTCACTTATAGCTAATTTTGATAAAGCTGATGAATGGTTTGCTATAGCCCGAGATAATTATCAAGGATTAAGTAGTTTGAGATTCTTTAAATTACTTCAAGCAGTAAGTGGAAAATATGCTTTTACTGTTGATATATTTAATTCGACTATATCAGCAGGCTTCGAACTGCTGGCAGCTCTAAGTCCTTTAGCACATGGTTTATTTGATAATACAACAACCAATCCAGACGCACAAGTTGATGGATTTTATTATCAATATACTAAATTTATGGATATTTACAGCTACTTCCCATCAATGTTTGACTTTACTAGCAATACCTCAAAACCAACAGAAACAGATTTAGCGAATATGGAAGTACAAGTTAATGATATTATTGGTGATGTCGATCTTCTACTTGATCTTCATTTTAGAGAAGTTTTAGATAAAATCTTAATTGCACAAGAAATCTTGTTCTCAATTGATACAGCAGAAATGCGAAACATTGGTGGAATAGCACAAGTAGATGATGTTTTCAACCAAATCGCTGATCAACTGGATATGGTCATGAACATTACAAATGAATATAGTGCTCTGATACCAATTGCTGTAGATTTATTGTTTGAAAGTCCACATTTATTAAGAGGAATGTTTAGCCTACTTGTGGGAAATGTCCGTTTAATGATGGGATTCCAATTTAATGAATGTCGACAATATCTAAGTAATGCAACCTTAGAATTAAGTTACATACAAGACATCTTTACACCAGCAAGACGTGCAGAAGTTTCTGCAAGTGGATCAACCACAGCAATAGGATTCTTTGACTTCTTCAATGATACTTTAAATTTAGTTGTTCCAATTATAGCACTTGAAGGTAATATGGCTGGTACATTAGGAGGAACTATTGATGCCCTTGATGAATATGTAGACCCTGTAACAGAGGTCTGTGATATTAGTGCAACAAACTTTACTGCGGTATTTGATTACATGAATGGTGCTATTGATGAAGCTAATGCCGGAATATTTGAAGCTGCAGTAGCAGAAGATATGATGGATGTTATGCAAACAAAAGGTAATAATTCCGAATATAGTCTTATGAGCGGTGCTGCTTATATGATCACTAATACAATTAGTTCAGTCTTCCAACCACATCCAATTGCATACATATTAGCGAATTTCACCAGAGCAATGAATGCTACTTATGCATCTACATATCATATCTATAATAACAATGAAGCAGAAACAGTAGATGAATTGAATATCGCTTCATTAAATATCAATGATGCTATTTCTATAGTTGATGGCTATAATGGTACACCAATTTATGCTATGCGTACTTTCTTAATAACATTCCAATCATCAATAGATGATTTATTGGATGCAATAGATCCATATATTGGTTTTCCAGGAACTCTTATTTTAGCGGTTCCAGCAGTTGAAAATATTATGAAACTTCTATGGGAAAGTATCCACAATATTATAGATGTAGGTTTACTACCATAAAATCATTAGCGAAAAATAGAAAGCAATTTTTAATTGCTTTTCTTTAATTTTTTTTTCTAAAAAGCTATTCTAAAGTCAAAGTAATTTTCAAGTTCATTGGACCATTCTACGATTACCTCAGTTACTTCCGATGAAGGAGAACCTTCAGTTTTTAACCATTTAATCAATTCAATGATTTTTTCAGTTGAACCTTCGGCAATTACTTCTACATCCCCATTAGCTAAATTTTTTACATAACCAATTAAACCTAATGATTTAGCTTTTCTATTTGTGTAGGCTCGAAATGAAACTCCTTGTACTAATCCTTTAACGATAATTTGTACATGCTGGAATTTATTTTCGCGACTCATATTATGACTTGCTCCTTTTAAACTTGTAAAAGATATGCCCATTCATAAAGATTTTTAGGTTTGATAACTTATTCCTACAATTAGGAAAAGCAAATAAAGGTTTGAAATAATTTTGACTCATCGTAGAGGTGTTTGTTTAGTCCGTTTTGATGATAAAATGGGTCCCGACTGTTTATATCATAAAGGATTAGATAATTTATTTGCTCAAAAAGTCTGTGTAAAATCACATATCAGTACTCTCTCTTTATCCTCTACAGAATCGCTAAAAGAAGATTATATTGAATCAATCATTCCCTTTTTAGATGAAGGTTATGTTGCTTATTCAAATTTCTTTTACATCAAAGATCAAACAGCTCGTGGAGGAAAACGTCCCTGGGGTATAGTTACTTTAGTTGATAAAACTGAGCAAATGTCTCTCTATAAATCAATGCCTGAAATTTCAGCTACAGTAAAAAAAATCGCTTCAGAATTAATAAAACATCAAAATATTGAAACACATTTAACAGATCAAATTAAGGATAGCCTTAATCAACTTTTACAAATTGAAAGTTTATCGATAAATTTCGATGAAGATAATGATTCAGTGAAATTGATAAAAGAGCGATTAGAATTGGAGTATTATCCTGACAAAATAGCTGAAACAAATTCTGACACTATCATTTCTGAGGGAAGTTTCGAATTTTTACTCTCTCGAATTCCTCAAAATTTAGATCGAGTAATTTATGCTTTGTTAAAAAATGAACGAGTGTTAGTTTTTGGTGAAGAAATAGATATTACTTTAACACTAGCTACTTTACGATGGTTTCTTCCTCATAAAAAACTCTATAATGATTTATGGACTGTCCCACTAGTTGATGGTGAAGCTTTATTTTCTAGGACTAGTGATTCAACAAATTTACATGTTCTTGGAATTCATAAAGAAAGTTTTCAAGAATTATTTGATATAGATAATAATTTCAAAAATGAAAATCTAATATCCATTATGGAATTAAATAAGGAGTTATTTAGAGGTGATATAGAACCTCTTGAAACCAAAGTAATAATTAATCTAGATAATGGTTCAATTACAGGAGGTATATCAAATAGATTCTGTCAAAATTTAGTTGATAAACTAAAGAATAATAGTTATGATAGAATATTGGAAATTATTTCCGAATATATTGATTACCTTTTAGGAAGAGTTTTTGATTTTATCATACTTGTATTAGAAGAGGTTGAAAAAGAAATTATTGAACAATTTATTGCTAATGCAATAGATGGTGAAGTTTCATTAATAGTTTCTATAATTAATGAAACAAATCCAGTTATCATGCAGAAATTGTTAGAACTTTTTTCAAAAAATAAGATTTCTTTAGATGTGTTATTTTAGAGAATTAATTAGGACATTATCGTATCAATCAATTTTATAATTTCCTTCACAGAAAAGGGTTTTATAAGGTAACCAATTGCACCCATTAACAAAGCCCTTTTTCTAGCGCTTTCATCTGCGCTTACAAAAATAACTTTGATGCTTGGATCCATTTCAAGTAATTCCTGTAAAGCTGTTACTCCATCTTTTACAGGCATTCGATGATCCATTATAACTAAATCAGGCCAATCATTTTTATGTTCTTGAAAGTAATCTACTGCTTGTTGTCCATCAACTGCTGTGTACGTAATTGTATGTCCTTTTAAACCTAAAATTTCTCGTAATATTTCTTGGATTACAACCATGTCATCAACAATCATTATTTTTGCCAATCTATGAACAACCTAGTTTTTTTACTACTGAAATTAATCTCGTATTATCAAATCATTACCTTTAAAGATTTGTTGGTAAAGACCTCTTAAGTACTTTAATTTAATATAACTCTAATATACTACTTAAAAAAAATACTGAAGTATGCAAATTTGAGTAATTTATGGTTTTTGAGGTAAAATTAATGATATTTCAGTGATATCAAGAATAGAAATAGTGAAAAACAAAAGCAATGGACAGCTGCTTTTGTTCTTCGGAGTTAGTTTGCATAGAGTTGAAATTATCTTGATCCATCATTATGGAAAAGTAAATTCTAGACATAATCTCCGGTTCGTCTAGCTTTTTACTAATTCAATAGTCCCGTTTTATAATAAAAGCATTGTAGAGAATTTATCCATATCATCTAGTAAATTTATCCGCATTTAAAAAATTATAAAAGAAAAAAGAGTAGAGAATCGATAATAACTAGGTTATTTCATCGATTCCAATTTATTTCTGGTATATTCTACTAATCCCCCAACCTTAAAGATGTTTAATGCTTCACCTTTCAAGGGTGGGAAAGTGAATGTCTTATTGTTGATTATAACTTTACCTTCTGCTAAATCTACAAATAATTCTTGATCTTTGAGTTCATCTTTATGTTCAAAGATATAATTAGTTGCTTGTGGGCAGCTAATTAATGGGAAAGCCATATTTATAGCGTTTCGATAATAGATTCGAGCAAAAGTTATCCCAACGACAGCTGCTACACCTGCTGCTTTCAAACAAGTAACTGCTTGTTCACGTGATGATCCTGCGCCGAAATTTGGTCCGGTAACAAGAATATCTCCTGGTTTAACTTCTTTAATGAAATTTGGCAGATAATCTTCAAGCGCATGTTTAGCCATTTGTTCAGGTGTTAAAGGATCATAGGTGTATTTTCCTGGGAAAATTTGGTCAGTATTGATATTTTTATCTGTAAAAATCCACATTCTACCTTTAAATTGCATTAGAAAGCCTCCTTAGCTGGTTCTACAATTTTACCTGCTATAACTGAAGCGGCAACAGTTGCTGGACTTCCTAGATATATACTAGTATTATCTTTACAACCCATTCTTCCTTTGAAATTACGATTCGCAGATGAAATAGCTGTTTCATTTGGTGCTAGACAACCTCCATACGCTCCTAGACAAGGACCACATGCAGGAACATTTAATTCTCCTCCAGCTTCGACGATAGTTTGTATTATTCCTTTCTTCATAGCTTCAAGCAAAACTGTTTGAGATGCTGGATATACAAGTAAACGTACACCTTTCTTTATTTTCTTGCCTTTGAGAATTTTTGCTGCTGCTTCTAAATCATCAACTCTACCATTTGTGCATGTACCAAGTAATCCTACATCAACTTCCACATCAGATAATTCAGAAATAGGTGATACATTATCCACATTATGAGGTTTTGATACCACAGGTGGGATATCCCCTAATTCAAAAGTGAATTCGGAGAAGTATGTTGCATTAGCATCTGGATTAATTTTCTTATAGGGATCCAATGCTCTATTCTTAAGGAATTCGTCTGTTACAGCATCAGCTGGAAACATTCCTGCTTTACCATCCATTTCTGCAACCATGTTACACATTGTTAGACGTTCACTTATACTAAAGTTCTTAGCTGATTTCCCTAAAAATTCAACTGATTTATAGCTAGCGCCATCAGAATGCAATTGACCAATTATTTGCAGTATTACATCCTTAGCAAAAACATTAGACGCTAATTTTCCTTCAAGATTAATTTTAATTGTTTCAGGAACTTTCAACCAAGTTTGACCTATAGCCCAAATACTAGCTGTTTCAGTTCTACCTATTGGTATACCTGCTGCTCCTAAAGCTCCATGACTAGTTGTATGTGAATCTGAACCAAATATTATCACGCCAGGAATTACATGACCTTCTTGAGGTAATACTTGATGACAAATCCCCACTCCGCAATCATAAAAATACTTTATTCCTTGTTCGTTCACAAATTGTCTAATTTGGTAATGATTAGCTGCTTTTTTTTCATCAGGAGGTGGAACTGCATGATCCAGTGCAATAAAGATCTTATCTGGGTTCCAAACTTTTGTACCACCCATCTCTTTGAAATGATCAATTATTGCAGCAGAATTATCGTGGGTTAAAATTCTGTGAGGTTCTGCAAAAACTATTGAACCTTCTTCAGGCTCTTTTATCCCAGTAACATTACTTATTATTTTTTGAATGAGTGTTTGACCCATGTTTTCACGCTCAATAAATAGTCGATAGTACAAACAACATTAAATGTAATTTAATTTCATAAAGTTATTGTCAATGTTTAACTTTGATTTTTTCTTATCATTTACATAGTTTTAAATATGTTCATGTATGTATAAACTATGTAAATATATGTAAATATTACGCTCACTTAAGAGGTGAAGCTAATGAGTGAAAGTGATAGTAAGACGAATGAATTGAATGTTATTACTAAGTTAGAAGAAAATCTACAGCATGCTATAGATGATTTGATAGATGAATCTGAATATCAAACACAACAAATAAATGAGCATGTTTCATTGATTATTACTCATTTAGCTATTGCTGCAGCTTCACTAAGAATGAAAAAACAACAAGAGATTTTGAAAGTAAAATCATATTATATTTTAAAATAACTCATGATTAATTTTTTTATTTAACTAATGAGATGCAGAAAATGAGATATAGGTTTTATCTTCTATGAAGACAATTTGGGCATCTATTTCATGTTTGTTTATAAGTTCAAATATAATTTGTACGGTACGATTTTCATCATCTTTGAAAAATGAAGTTAAAACTTCTAATGGTAAGATTGAAACATTCGATAAATAATCATTAATTCTAAATTTGATCATATTAGTAATAATTTTATTAGCAATAGTATATCCTAATTTAGGATCTAACATCTCGGATAGATATTTTATATTTCCTTCTATGAAATATTGAAGGATATTATTTATCGATTCGATAAAATGATTATCAAAAACTTTCTTTATATATTTAGAGTTGATAATTTTTTCCCATTCATTATCATGATAATTCTTGATTAAGGAATAAGCAATTAAAATTGCATTATATTCACTTAGTAGTTCAGCAAATTCTAAAGCGTCTTCTTTTTCTTCAATAACTTTTTGTAGATATTTTGCGATAATTAATTCCTGTATCTCAAAATTATTAGCAAAAATTTTCTGATTTATATTATGAATTCTATTATTGCTTATTGTTTTACAGAATTTCCTCTCTAACAATAACTCTTTGAAAAACTCCTCTAATTGTAACTCTAATAATTTCGAATTATATAAAGTTGCAAGATTAGTTGCAAATTCAATTAATAATTTCTCAACTTCTTTGCTTGGTTCATTATACGTAGACTTTACTATTTCAAGGAAATTTGGATAAATTAAATCAGACATTGTCTTTGACAATTCATTAAGTATTTCAGCAGAAATCATTCTAGCTTTAATCTCAGGTGTATGCATCATATTAAATAATTCGATTAAAGATTGTTTACAAAATGATTTATTTGATTGTATTTTCTTTATCAAAAGCTGAATTTTTTTGTTTTTTATATCACTATCATCTATACTAAGAATTTCATCAAACATTTCTTTACATGTATTTTCTTCTTTAATCTGTTTATTTTTTTGAACAATATTGTTATTTTCTTGTGATACAAGCTTTTCCTTCTCTTCTTCCTCTACTTCTTGCACTTGAACAATAAGTTCTTCGTTTGGTGTAATTGTATTCTTTTCTACTACAGAATCAATTCCATCTAGCATCTCAAAGGTAACAATCTCTTCTATTGTAATAGGCTGTATTTCAATTGACTTTTTCAATAAAATAACTTCACCTATTTTAAGGATAAGACTTGTAGGAATTGTTTCTTCTACAATAAAGTCACTATCCAATTCAGTTTTTATTGCTATTTTCATTCGCAATTTCTTTTTATCATCATCAAAAACACCTACACATTTAGCAATTATATCCCCTTTTGGGTCTACTATGTATTTTCCTATGAGACTTTCTTCCGAATATTCTTCATCTTTAGGCATTTTTGAATAACTCATTTTTATTTATCTTTTTTAAAATCCCTCATAAACTCCAATAACTGATAGTTATTTTATAAAAGGATTATTTTTTATCATTTAAATGCGTTCTATAAATTATATAAAAAACATATTTTGGTTTTTTAATGTATTGAAATGGTATTTTTTACCATAATAGAGGAAAATTTCTCTAAAATTTATATACTGAATTAGTAGACATATCTTTAGGATGTTAGAACTTTCACCATATCTTATTGTAACCACTTTCAATATGATAAAAAACAATCGTGGTATTTCAGATGAAGAAATAATAGAACAAGTACATAAAAAAACTGGTTTATCTTCTGAGAGACTTAAGGAGACAATTATCAAATCTATTGACTTTCTACTTGATGCTAAATTGATAGAAGTTCTTCCTGCTGAGAAGAAAAAATACAAAAAAGCTGATAAAGCTAAATTATCAATCTCCGAATCAATATCAAATGGTTTTACCCGTAAGGCTAAAGAAATAGCTAGGAGAACAGTATCGACTATTCCTGCTGGAAAAATCAGAGAGGCTCTTATAGGAAAAAATGTTTCTGACTGTATTTTAGTTGAAAATCCACTAGCAATTAAATGTCAATCACCAATTGGTGAAACAGAATATCTTTTTGAATTAAAATCATTAGATTCTGAAAAGGAAATTACTGATATTATTAAGCAATTAGATTCTTATCCTAAATATCAAATTATCTATGATGCTCCCCTAATTGAAAATTTAGATTTAAAATTTGAATTTCCCGAAGATAAAAAAATCTCTGCTTCTGATGCAAGCAGATATACTTTTCCAGTGCAAAGTCCTGTTGCAACTAATGATCTTAGTAAATCTCGACAATTGCTTTTCACAGTAGCTTCTGCTAGTAGATGGGTTGGTAATTTTTCTTCTGATGGTCCTGTCGGTGAGTTTCAAAGCATTCCAGATTTAGTTGATATAGATGATAGTTTTGGGTATGCTGCAATAGATGAAATAACTACTTTAAATCAACAAGAATTTGTTGCTGATCAAAATTTCGCTCAGTCATATTTCCAGATGGAACGAATGCATAATGAAATTGATTTGATAGGATTTGAAGAACAACCGACAAATTATCACATTAGAGACGGTCCAATAGTTCCACATAGTTATCGAGACCCAAAATTCTATGAAGCACTTGATCAATCTAAGAAATTAGTTGATATTGCACTAAATCGCAACATACTGTATTTTGGTTTTGTTAAATATTCTGCTGATAAAGCGTTAACTTCCTTCATAAATAATGTTATTTTCAGTAATATACTGAAAGGTTCTGTTCCAGAAAATTTCTGGAGTGATTTTGGTTTATTAAGTCAGGTTCTGGAAGACAAAGATGTTACTGTACCAATCGTTCGATTAGATCGTGGATTTGATGATCAAAAACGAAAATGTTTAGTTCCTTATATGAGCTTTTATTTGAAAATCTTTGATTGGGTTTCAAGAATAGATGTTCCATGGTTTATTTGTAAAAATGATCCTATTGGTTATCGAAATAATCTTGCTCAATTGGTTTATTCACTATCATCAATTGAATATTCTAAACCTGGTGGTTCTCAAATAGTTCCTTTTCCAATTGCTATGGTTGACGAAATGGCTAGAATTGTTGCTCAAAATTTCATTGATATATCTATAAAGCAATTTTACGAGGAGCTTGGCAGGTTAATAGATAATGAATAATAAAAAAAGATTTTAAATAAATGCTATTATCCATGCTAAAGCTAAAAGGATTAAAAGAGCTGAAGGAATAACAATTGATACAATGAGTATAAATCTTCTTTTCTTTAATTCAACTTTGTAATAGATGTAATTCTCAAAATCAAAATAATATTGGTCTTCAGTTTCTGGAACAAGCAATATAACATTAAAATTGATTAATTTTAAAATTTGCTTTTTGAATAGAAAAGGATCAATATTTAATGCTTCTAATTGACATGAATGTGTAATATCTGTAGCGTTTAACTCTTGAAATGCCTCAGAAATTATATCAAAATCATCAACTTTTTTTCTAGCATCTTTTTTAGTTCCACTAATTACATTATTAGACATTTACACTTTTCTCCTATAAGTATGATTTTTTTATTTCTTGAAACATTGAATAAATTCGTTATAAACTTCTGGGCTTTCGCCAATATATGCTAACCAACAGATAGTATCAATAATAAATTTGGTAGCTCTAACATCAAAAGTTGTTATTTGATCTAATATTTCAGTTTGATCTATTTTATTGATCTGTTCAATATCAATTCTTTTCTTATTTGAGAAATTAAAAAAGAAATTCTCAAAATGTTCTTTATCGAAGCTTTTGAAATTTAACAATTGGCATAGTATTTGACCAATAACATCTGTATACTTTGGAGTTTTTTTTCCTTCACTTTTTGATATATCAAGAGAGACGTAAAAAACTTTAGCTGTACGTGAATATAATGTAAGAGTTTTAATTTGACTTTCTGAATATGTAATAATCCTCTTTCCAGCTTCCATTACTAGATCTGATTTTTTTAACCTATTGAGATACCCATATATCGTTTTATCTGATTTCTCTGCATTTACTTCTTTAAAAGCCATTTTAATATCTTCGAAAGTCATAGGAGCATTAAGAAGAAAATTAAGTAATAATTCACAATTTTTATCATCTTGTAAGTATCGTGCACTATCAAGGTCATAAATTGTTTTCACTAATTTCTCTTTATTAAGTATCACATCTTGGGTTTTCATATCAGGTTCTACGTACATCTATTCTTACCTATTTTTATTTTTTTACTAAAAACTAATAATACTATTAAGTAGATAAGAACAAAATAAAATAATAGAATATAACTTTTATCTATAGCATTTGATGAATTCTTTGACTAATTCAGGATGTTCTTCAAATAAGATGATCCAACCAGCTAGATCAAGAATAGGATATAATTCATGGATATCAAATTCCTCAATTAAAGATAAAAGTCGTTCATTTTTAGTATTTCCAAAGAAATTGGACAATGCTTCATTCTTTTGTTTAGTAATCAAATTGGTATTATTTTTTAAGCAATCCAAAGAAGTTTGATTTTTAAAACCAAATCTCTCCTGAAGAATTAGATTAAAAATTTCAAAAGATTTAGATTCCATTTCAGCTTGTCGATTAATTCGTTTTAAAGGAGCATAAATTATTTTGGCAACTCGAGTGAATAATGTTTGGGTTTTTATCTGATTATCTTTGTCGGAAAAAATCCTTTTTCCCGCTTCGATAACTAACCCAACTTTTTTGAGCTTGCTAAGATAACGATATATACTTTTGTCAGATTTCAATTTTCCAGATTGTTTATAAGCTAATTCTAATTCCTCAACAGTTAAGGGACCTTTAAATAGAAATTGTAAAATTTGTCGATGATTATCATCATCTAGAATCTCTTCGATTTCATCATCAGTAATAACTTGAACTATCTTCTGATCATTTGTTATGATATCTTTGTAAGTCATTTCTCTCAACATTAAGAACGTATTCTGTTCTAATTTATATTTTCATTCTTTAATCTTACCTAA
This sequence comes from Bathyarchaeia archaeon, assembly GCA_035528035.1. GTDB lineage: Archaea > Asgardarchaeota > Heimdallarchaeia > JABLTI01 > JABLTI01 > JABLTI01. Next base: position 176,244 of record DATKZI010000014.1, on the reverse strand, counting down.
AAAGAATTTGATTATCTTAATAATTATAATATATTAAACAAAAAAATTAATCTGAAATTTTTTACTTTAATCCTCTATATTATTCCATAATCTGTTTTTAGGTATGTTCTCTTAAAGTATTGATTGTATAGATCAAATCATCGGGATTATCTAATAATTCTTTTAATGCTTTCTCAGGATTTTTTTGATTTTTAAGATATCGTGTAGTTAAAAGGAGAAGATCACCTTTAAAACCAACCACTCCATGAATTGGTAATCCACTAATATTGGAGATTTCTTTCACAGCAATATGATCTGCTGGTAAAGATATTACTTTATCTGAAATTGACTCATCAAAAGCAATTGTTTTACATGGAAGTTTTTTATCCCATTCACCAAGAGAATATAAATAATCTTTACCCATTCCAAGAAAAATTAGGTTTGGATTCTCATTTTCAATTATTTTCTGATAATCTTCGGGAATTTTCAGTAAATTTGCTCGTTCTTCAATTTGCTGTTTATTCATCTCTGCAAATGAGCATTCATAAGGAGGTATAAGATCATTTTCATGAAGAATACCAAAACCAGCACTTACAATATAGTAGCTAACATCGAAAAACTCTCTTAATTGTTTTACTGCAGCATTAGTACTAATATTTAATGCCCCACGATAAAGATCTGCTGCCTGTTTTTTTTCCGGGAATTGTTGCAGATAATTTTCTCTTATTTCCTTAGAATTAATTTCATTACAAGTAGGTTGATGAGGATATTTGATAGATTTTGTTTTACTACAAGATGCAAAAATCAGTATTTTCATTATTATCCCCTATATATTAATTTCATTATTATTGTTTTCTGCTTTTAATACATTTTCCCAGTCTAATATTATGATTAGATTATTTTTTTTCCTCTTGAAAGGATAACAACTTAATAAATTGACTAACTAAATAATTGTCAGAATTGATCATAAATAAATGTTCATCACCAATGGTTTTCTTAGCCAAAACAATTTCAAATGAATCCATTTCTTGAAGATATGCTTGAACCATCATTAAAGGAATTTTTAATTCATCAGAGATTTCTTGGGGTGATAAGGTTTTTTTCTTATGCAAGAGCATTATTATGTTAATATTACGTTTATTACAAAGGACATCAAAGATTGGTTGTATTTCAACAGATGTTTTATCATCAACTTTGACTTCTTTTTTAGCTCTAGTAAGAGCAAAATTCTTAGCTCTTTCAAAAGCTTCATCAGTATTATCGACTAAATATACTAGCTGTGATGAGCGCATCTTTTGAAAAGTTGGCTCTAAAGAAGTAAATACTTCTGAGGAAACTCCCCCAGCTTTAGAATAAATAACAACATGAATTCCTAAATCAACAGCTAGAGATATTTGAATACCTGTTTCTAATCCTCCACCAATTGCTATAACACAGTCACAAGAGTAGATTAATGGCCAACTATATTCATAACTTTTCATGGTAGTAGCGATATTCACATGTGATTCTGGATTGCCAATCTCCTTATAATTCCCTTGCAGAAGACCAACTGATATACCACCAGCATCATTAACACCTTTCGTAACCGCTTCAGAGACACCGCCAGAACTGCTTGTTAAAACAGCGATATTTAAAGCTCTTCCTAATGCAAATCCTACACGATATGCAAAATCCCAAGCAGCTTTATCTTGTTCATTATTTAAATCAAGATTGGTGCTACCAATAACAGTGATTTGAAGTTTTCTCATGATGACATATCAAAAACTTTTGAATATTTCTTTTTTTCGATGGGGTAGTTTTAATAATATTGCAGTAGGACAATTGATTAATATGAATTACACTCAATTTATCAATAATAACTCACAAAGTTTCTAAAGGTGTTCAAAATGATTGTAAGGGATCCTGTTCATGGTGATATAGATTTCACTAAAAATGAAACAAAAATTATAGATTGTTATGAAATTCAAAGATTACGTGGAATAAAGCAATTAGGAACAACTTATTTGATCTATCCTGGAGCAACACATACAAGATTTGAGCATAGTTTAGGAACAAGCTTTCTTGCAAAAAAAATCATTCAAAATATACGTAATAATGGCGTAGAGATAGATTCTGAAATCGAAGAGCTTGTTTCTATAGCAGGGATAATACACGATGCTACTCATGTTCCCTATGGTCATACTTTTGAAGATGAACGAAAGATTTTCGACAAACATGATAAAAGTGAAAATTTCAAAAAAATAATTACAGAAGGAGATTTAGGTGATATTCTAACTAAACTAGGATATACAAATTCTTTGCTTAAAATTCTTTCACAAAAAGATCCTACTAGAAAGTCTATTGGTGCACCTTGGATGGGTCAAATAATTAATGATACTATCTGTGCTGATTTATTAGATTATATTAGGAGAGACTGTTATTTCACAGGTATAAACAAAGACTATGATGATAGAGTCTTTAGTTATTTTATTTTAGAGGATGATAAATTAGTATTAAATTTTTCTAAAAATAAAATGGAGCGATCAGATGCTCGTTCAGAAATTTTACATCTCCTTCGTTTGCGGTATTTTCTTACTGAACGCGTTTATTTCCATCATGCAAAGCTTTCATCTGGAGCAATGATTTCCAAAGCAGTAGAATTAGCTGTAAAAGATGAGATATTAACTCGAGAAAAAATCTTTCATTTAAATGACTGGAGTCTTCTATATTTTCTAAAAAATTATCCTAAAAATAATTCCAGTAGCCTAGCGATAAAAGCTTTGATTGAAAGATATGAGGAAAGAGATCTTTTAAAAAGAGCTTATGTTCTCTCGAGTGCTTCACTAAGTTCTCGAAAAAGTAGAGATGAATTTATTCAAAAATTCAATCCACCAACAATTGAACGTGAGCAAGTAGAAGATATGATTATTGATCGATTACAAAAAATAACTAAAAATAATTCCATAAGTAAAGCGGATGTAATTATTCATTGTTTAAGTTCATCATCTTTGAAAGAAGCAGAAGTCTTAATCAAAACAAAAGATGATAAACTAACACAATTAAATGCTAGACCACATCCATCTGCTGATGTAAAATCAGTTGAAGATGCTTATGATGATTTATGGCGAATGTATGTGTTTGCCAATAAAGCATATGTTTCTGAAGTAGCACTAATATGTGAAGAAACTTTTGGCAGAGAAAATGAATTTAGTCCAAAGAAAAATTAGTACATTTATTTCTCAACGATTTCATCTAAAAGATCTTTCAAGTAGATTTTATGCTTTCCAAGATTCCCTCCAAAATTACCTGCAGATATTTTTAGAACACCTTTTGTTTTAGAAGCTACATTCATTGCTGTTTTCATTGCTTCACGAACATCTTGCATTGAAATTCCGTTAATAACAATTTCTGGAATGCTTTTTACCTCTTCCGGAACTAAACTATCATCTATTTCTGTTCTAAGTGTTGGGCAAAATTGATGATTAGTTGTTGGTCCAATTTCTGGATGTGGTTGCCCTTCATAGACTGTTTTTGAACCAGCAGAGCAGATGGCGAATGGTGTAACTACATTCTTCATAGGATATAATGAATCTAAAATGCGTTTCCCAACAGTTAATGCTGATTTTTCTGAATCACACATAAGCCAAAGATTGCCACCTGAAACACCAATTTTATATCCAATTGTTTTTTCTATATAAAAATCACCCATCATTAATGGAATCTTAATCATTTTCCTATCATAAATTAAAACTTCATTTTGATAAACATCACCGCAATAACCAACATTTTCCATTAAATCCAATGTAGTATCAGATTCTAAAGCATTAAAAACAGTCGTGGTTGGTATAACAAGTATACCTTGACGAATCCTTAACCCTAATTCTTTGTAGAATCTCTTAACGCTCTTCTCAGGATTATTTCCATCAAAATCACCCCAAATTTGAGCTATAAAACCTACATTTTGATCTGGTGTTTCATCACCTCTTAAATGCCAAATTTCCACTCCAGCTTCAGTTCGTCCTACAACAATTGAAGGCAAAGCAGTTAATTGAGCAGCAGCATACTGTTTAAGTTGTTCGTCTCTTAGAGTGACCATTAATCTAGTAACGATGCCATCAAAAGCTTCGCAGAAAGTATCCTCGACTTCAACACCATTCAAAAGCATTTCTTAATCCTTCTTTTAATAATCTCCATTTACCTAATTAATTGAAAAATATTTTGTTCAAATTTAAGAAGAAATAAACTGCTGAAAAAGTGCTTTTTATTCCTTTTTTCAATAGTTTATTTACTTTTAATCATCGAAATTTTGAGAGTAATCCCTTGAGTTATTTTTGATAATTGATGAGATAGGTTCTTCAATTTCATTTTGTGTGGTTTTTGCTATTGATTTATTTGTAATTCTTTGTAACTCAAAAACATGAGCGTATATTTGATCGTCTAATTCAATTTCAACATCAGTATTTAATTGAGCTAATCTAGTAGTATCACCAACGAAATTATTATTATTTTTAAAAACAACAGATCCTGCTAAAAGATCGGGAGTATATTCTCTACCACGCCAAGTCATCTTTTTACTAATTAAAATTTGCAGTGCTGAAACTGCTAAAAGTAAGCAAAATACTATGTCAACTATTGGAAATAGAATATATGTTATGATATGATGTGTTCCTTTTTTATTCCAATAAAGAAATACTGTCGTTACACAAAAGACGTGAAGAATACATGAAATCATTAAATAATACCAAGGAGTATATGCAGCTGTTAATCCTATTGCTACAGGTGAAATTAATCCCCAAAGGAACCACATTAATGCTCCAGTAATTCTTCGAGGTTGAGTTAATTTTGTTCCAGGGAAAAGACACTTTTTCCATCCTTCCCAACATTGTTTTGGGGATTCTGGATACATTCGAGTAAAGATGAGTTTAGTACCATCAATAAAAAATAATCGCTTTTGTTTCTGTTTAATAACTCTAGCAAGTGCTAAATCTTCTACAATAGAACCTTTTAGATATTCATGACCACCAAATGCTTCATAAGCTACTCGTTTGAATAACATGTATTGTCCAGACGCTGTATGACTGTTAGGTTTTCTTGGATCATTAACGCTATTTCTACCACCATACGTTAGATTTGAAGCGAAATAAAATACCGGATTAATAGATTCCCACCAATGTTGCAAACGTTGGTATGGAAATACAGAAAGTAATCCAGTATCTCTCTCTAATGCAATCTTCATAAAATGCTTTAAAGAATCTGGCGTGTGCTCTGTATCAGCATCTACAAATAAAAGGTATTCACCTCTAGTATGCAAATAACCTAGGTGACAACCCCAATTTTTACCAATCCAACCAGTTGGCAATGTTTCATCTACAACCACTCGAGATACCATTGATTCTGCTATGTCAATTGTTTTGTCAGTGGAGCCACCATCTGAAACAATTATCTCATAATTTGAATAATTTAGATTTTTTAATGATTGTAGGCAAATTGCAATATTTCTTTCTTCATTATAAGTAGGAACAATAATACTGACAAATGGTTCAACGAAATTTTCATCAATAGATGTTCGAGAAAGAACTTTATTTTTACCACTCATGGCTGAAAAGTAATAGAATAATGCGAAAAGAATTATTAATAGATAAATACCACCACCAATAGTTAGGAATAGATTCAATCCAGACATAACTTTAATCTCCTGGTTATGTTAATATTTAATTTCCATTTTGATGAGTCAGGTAATGCCAAACGAGACTGTATTAGGAACCATCTTAACATATAGTGTGGTGGTATTTATAATTTACCAATTAAATTACAGATTGAGTAGTTACTTAAAATTTGATTAACAATTTATTCCATTAGATTAAAAAATAGATGGAATAAATAATAAGTATAATTGATAAAAAAATAAAAAAGGCAAATTGGAAGTGACTCTGACATGTTCTCTTTAGGTTTGAATTCTAGAAAATGGTTAAGCAAAGCACAAAAAACAGAGAAAGAAACGAAGCAATATAATAAATTGCTTTATAATACCTGGTTAAAAATAAACAAAAATTTTGATTCAGATCTCAGTTCATTCAAAATACAAAACATAGATAAATTGAGTGAATTTGAAAAATCTTTAGTATATATGGAAATGTTAGCATTTACAAAACGATTTGGTATTGTTCAAAATCTAACTACCTGGGGATATTATCATTCTGCACTTCTTGAGTTACGATTCATACTAGAAACAACTATTTTAGCTTATTATTTGGATCAACAATTACCTAATACAGAACAAGCTGAAAAAATAAAATTGATGCAAAAACACAAAGGAGAATTATGGGGAACAAGGCTTCGAAGAAGAGCTTATATGTATGAAAAGGAATTTGGAGATGAAATTGAAAAAATTATAACTTCAATTAATAATTCTATTGATGAATATATGGCTGATAGAACCGCTATTGATTGGAAATTAACTAATTTACCTTTTAGTGAAAAAGATTTCCTAGAATGTGTTCATCATAGTAATAATGCTAGCTCTTTAATAATCAAACATTTCATTAAATGTTTTACTAGTTTTACATATAATGGTGAGTTAAAAATAATCCATAAAGATGAAGAAAAAACAGAAACTCTTCATATTGAAGACACTGAATAAGATTATTATTTTTCTTTTTTTCTTTAATTCCTTGGAAATTAAATAAGAAATTTTTTATTTAAATTAGCGGCATAGTATTTAGAGTTGTTTTAGATGAAATTTGAAAAAATTGTTTCTGAAGGCATAGCCAGTAATTCCTATTTTATTGCTGCTGATTCAAAAGCTGTTGTTATCGATCCACGAAGGGATGTGGAAGTTTATTTAAAATTAGCTCAAAATTATAATGTTAAAATAGTAGCTATATTTGATACTCACCGAAACGAGGATTTTGTTAATGGATCACCACAATTAGCTCATTTTACTCAAGCAGAAATCTATCATGGAAATAAATTAGATTTCAAATATGGTACAGAGGTAGAGGATGGGGATTCGTTTTATATAGATGATCTGGAATTCGGTATTTTAGAAACACCTGGACATACACCAGAAAGCATCTCAATTACAATTAAAACTGATTTAGAAAAAAATCAACCTTTTATGGTATTTACAGGGGATACTCTATTTGCGGGAGATATTGGTAGAATTGATTTTTATCGTGATGATGTAAAACAATTACAAGCTGCAAACTGGCTTTATGATAGTCTCCATAAAAAATTATTAACCTTAGGCGATGGTACTATTGTTCTTCCTGCTCATGGGGCTGGTTCAATTTGTGGCGGTAATATTACTGGTCTTCCATTTACAACTATTGGGTATGAAAAGAAAACAAATTCAAAATTAAATTTAGCAAAAGACGAATTTATCAATTATAAGTCACAAGAAAAATTCGAAATTGCCCCAAATATGACAAAATTAGAGGAGTTAAATATACAGGGCCCTCCCATTTTACAAAATGATATACAACCTAAAGCTCTAACTGTACAAGAAGTTAAAGAACACTTTGTAAAAGGTGCCCAAGTAATTGATATTAGAGAACCTGAGAGTTTTGCAGGAGGACATATTCCAAATACTTTAAGCATTTGGAAAAATGGCTTACCATCATATGCTTTATGGATGTTAAATTATGAAAAACCAATAATTTTAATAAAAGGAACTCATCAGGAAGTCAATTTGAGTGTTAAATATTTACTAAGATTGGGTTTTGATAATATAATTGGCTATCTGCAGGGATTCCGTGAATGGTATCTAAAAGGTGAAAAATATCAAGCTACAAATGTTTGGTCGGTTCATGATTTAAAGGATCATTTAAATGATAGTGATTTGTTTATTCTAGATGTTCGTAGGAATAGTAATGTCCAAGAAGATGGAAAAATCAAAGGGTCAAATCATATTTTTTTGGGGCATTTAGCAGATAGACTCAATGATATTCCTCGAGATAAAAAAATTGCTGTTTATTGCGATTCTGGATTTAAAACATTTACAGCTGTTAGTTTTCTACTACAAAATAATTACAAAAATGTTTATGGAATATTTGGTAGTATGAGTGCTTGGAAAAACGCTGGATACCCCATAATTGAGTAATCGCTTAAAAATGATTATCTATCGCTTTTTTATTAATTTTATATACTAGTTTTTTAAAGGCGAAATAATAATAAATACAAAAGGTCGATAATTTGTACTATAAACAATTAATAGTACTAATGGTGGGTTTGAATATTACTAAAGATATTAAAAAAGAAATTTTAAAAAAATGTGACGAAGAGGATACTCCTTGTTCATTAGTATTTTCAATAAGTGATAATCTTCAGATTTTTAATAAAGTAATAGATGTTTTTACAAAACATGGCTTTATTATTCAAGATTTTGTTGATGACTTTATGTGCATTCTTTCAAGAGAAAGAGAAGGAATAAATGAGGCAGTGAAAATTGCTCGTAATCAAATCGAAATACAAGCATCAAGAGAATCAATGGAGGAATTGAGCGAAGGATTAGAAGAATTTTATATTCCCTCTAAAGAATAAATTCAAACACTTTCAAAATAATAAAGAATATAATGTTTACTTGTAAAAAGAAATTTAGCGATTAAAGCGGAAGTTATTTATTTAATAGTCTAAAGAAAAGTGTTTGTTAGAATGAAATAAAAAAAATTCAGAGGGAATTTAATATGACAATTGATCTTGATTCCATTTCATTGCAAATAAATAATTCAGATAATAAATTGATATTCCTAACAGGTAGTTTCACAGAATTTGCAGCGTATAATTTTGCAATTGATTATAATTATTCTTATCTAGATTTCAATATGTTTTTGAAAGAGAATAAAATAAATTCAGAATACTTCAAAACATCTGATGCAACTAGACAAACAAATATTACAATAAGCATTGATGCTTGGACACAAAAAATTGCTTATAAAGATCAAAAACCAACAATAGTAATAGATGGTTTTGATCCAAGAAAAATCCCCGATCTTTTAACTAAGAGTTTGTTAATGCAAGAACTTCTGCATCTTTCCAAAAACAGTCTGAAATTAAAAACTAATCTTGTTTTCTTCATTAATACTGATATAGCACCATTGGAACAACAAATCTTACCAAAAATAACTATGAATAGTAAAATAATCTCATTAAAATAACATCAATAATTCCTTAGGTTTATTTTAAATGAATAATTTATCTGACTTGATAATAGAAAATTATTGATTATATCCACTCTCTGAAAATCCCAAATAAAGTATTAAAAGGAATAAAATGGTGTTCTTAAAGAATGAACCAGTTAGCTGATAATATTGTAAAGAAATTCCAAAAAAAGATTTTTGATTGGTGGAAAATACATAAAAGAGATTTACCCTGGAGAAAAACAACAAATCCGTATTACATTATGGTATCAGAAATAATGCTCCAGCAAACACAAGTTTCTAGGTCAATAGAAAAATATCTGGAATTTATAGGAAAATATCCTACTTTAGAAAGTTTAGCAAATGCACCAGTTGCTGATGTTCTGAAAATTTGGTCAGGGTTGGGTTATAATAGAAGAGCTCTATGGTTACAACAAGCAGCACAACAAATAGTGGCATTAAAAGAATTCCCCAATTCACAAGAGGAACTTCAAAAATTAAAAGGAATAGGCCCTTACAGTTCTCGTTCAATTCTTATTTTTGCTTATAATCAAGATATTACTACTGTTGATACGAATATTAGAAGGATATTTATCGCTGAAGGATTTGCAGAGGAGACAAGATCAGAAAAGGAATTATTTGTTATTGCTGAAAAATTATTACCAAAAGGGCATTCAGCTGATTGGCATAATGCTCTCATGGATTATGGTGCTATTGAATTAACAGCAACAAAGACAGGCATAAAACCAAAAACAACTCAATCAAATTTTTCAAAATCGAATAGATATTATAGAGGAATGATTGTTAAATTACTAACTCAAGAAAAAAGTCTTACAAAAAAACAATTAATTGATCAATGTAATCTAACAAGAGAAAAAATTGATCCACTATTATCAGGTCTTATAACAGACGGTTTAATAGTGAAAAAAGAAAAAGGGTATCAATTACCATAAGAAAAAAAAAGAATGTTAGAGGGAAAATTATCTAACAAACTATTTTAATTTCGCTAAGATTTCTTCAAGCTGAGTCTTAAGTTTCTTGAAACCAAGTTTTTCACAAATACTAATGTCGTGTTCAATAGCTTTAATAGTATCAGCTAAACCTTTGATTTCAGTAGTATTTACTTCTGTTTTATCGACAAAATCATTATAGTCTTCAATGTTCTTCTTTATTCGTAAGTCATTAGTAAACCAAATGCGATTTTCATCAATGTATAAACCTTTAGCATCTGAAAATTCATTGACGATTTGTTTAATTTCACCTTTATTCAAAGCTTTATTGAGAGAAGTCATAGCATCTTTGATAGTAATACTATCTAGACCTTCTTTCTTCTTGGAATTAATATATCTGAAGAGTTTTTGTTCTGGACGAGAAACCCAATAGAAGGTTAGGAAACCAACTACTAGAATGAGAATACCAGCAGCAGCAGAAAGACCAATAGAGAGGTAAAGAGTTAAGTCTTTTTGTTTAGGATTGCTTTTGGGATCAAGTGGATCTGTACCATATTGAATTTCTTCATAATCACTGTAACCATCTAGATCAGTATCACGCATTGTTGGATTTGTACCATAAATATGGACTTCTTCACCGTCTGTAAGGCCTTCTCTATCAGTGTCTGGATCCCACGGATCAGTTTCTGCAATCATTTCATCGATATTGACAAGATCATCATTATCGTAATCTTCGGTATTATCAGCAACCAATGGATCTGTATCATGATCAACTTCCCATTTATCGCCCATACCATCGTCGTCTGTGTCTGTATCGTGAGGATCAGTGTTATTATTGAACTCCATAACATTTGTTAATTCATCATGATCTGGATCATTAATACCATCATTACTATTTGTAGGATTGAGACCATTTTCTACTTCCCAACCATCCCACATACCATCGCCATCTGTATCTTTGACTTTAGGATTAGTATTCAAAAGATATTCTTCATAAGTTGTTAAACCGTCATTATCATAATCAACATCAGTATCATCCACTAAAGGATCAGTATTATATGTAACTTCCCAGTAGTCGTTCATCAAATCGCCATCTGTATCTGGATTGCTAGGATTAGTATGATGAACTATTACTTCAAGACGATCGTTAAGACCATCGTCATCACAATCTGCATCTAGAGGATTTGTATCGTAAATTTTAACTTCTTCACCGTCTTTCAAACCATCCCCGTCTGCATCTGGAGTAAGAGGTTTATTAGTTCTAATATACCCAGTACCATTACTGTAAGGATTCGTTGGCCAGTAAATACCTAATACTTCTTCTCCGTCTGTTAAGCCATCTGTGTCTGTATCATTAACATCCGGTCTGGTTTTTGAGATACTATATTCATATAGATTGGTTAAACCATCGGAGTCATAATCTGTATCAGAGTCATTTACTAGAGGATCTAATTTGTAAGTAATTTCAGGTAAATCAGGTATGCCATCAGCGTCTGTATCTTTTAAAAGAGGATTGGTACCGTATGTGAATATTTCAGTTCCATCTAGAATTCCATCGGAATCTGTATCTGCTTTTGTTGGGTTTGTGAAATAAACGCTTATTTCCAAATTATCCGCTAGGAAATCTGAATCTGAGTCATTATTTTCCGGATCTGTTCTGTAATTATCTACTCCTAAGTAAATTTCTTCATCGTCTCGTATTGTATCAGAATCAGTATCATTGCTTATAGGATTGAGTTCATAGAAATAATCGTTGGTATCGTCTGCGTATTGATTATCTGGAGCATGATAACCGTAAAATTCTTCTCCATCTTTTAATGTATCATCGTCTGTGTCGTTATCGAATGGATCTGACATCACATCATAAATCTCATATCCATCATACAAAGTGTCTTCATCAGAATCTAGTAAAACAATATTTAATCCATCTGTACCATCAGCGATGTAAGCATAATCTTTGTATACCATAATGTTTCTTCCATCCCCTCCATCGAGGTCATTATATTTTCCGATATAATGAGGATCGAGTTTATCAGAAATATTGAACATTCTCATACCAATATCATTTGAATATGTGACAAAGACTGTGTCAAGATCTGAGTAAACTCCTAAAGCATGGGTTCCATCACTATATCCATATGTTTTAGTGAAGGTAGGATAGCTATACAACGATAGTAAGAGAAATCCACTATTATCTGCTACACATGCATAATAATCGTTTCGTATGTAAATACCTGATGATGAACCTGAGTTATAACCTGCACCACTTTCAATTGGATTTGTTTTACTACTTGTTATATCCACTCTTCTAACACCATATTTGAAATCAGCCAAGTAAGCAAAATTAATGTACACATCTACATCTCTGATATCAACAGTACTTACACCATAATTATCTGTTTTAACAAATCTTCCCTTATAAATTGGATTGCTTTTATCTGTAGTGTTAAAAATAGCCATTCCATATGTTCCAGCAGCAACATAAGTCCAATTTCCTTCGACATCTATATTATAACAAGTAGCACCACCAAAAACACTGGTGATTTTCTTTTCAAATACAGGTGTGGTTAAGCTAAGTTTAATATTTACTACGATGAAACCATTTGTTCCATAAGCTAAGTAGAGATAATCACCATTTCTACAAATACCTCGTAAAATGGCTGAACCATTCTTATATTGACCAATTTCTGTTGGAGTTGTTCTGTCTAGAATATCTAGTATTCGTAAACCATTGGTACCATCTGCTATGAAAGCATGGGCATAAGTTTCGGGTTCATCTATATCAACAATGACATCATAAGCGGAACCAGTATCTGACCAGGTGCCAACATCTGAATAATTATAAATAACACTATTTGTTTCAAAAGTCATTTCTGTAGGGGGTACTGTCATTCCAGTACCGTCTAAGACTGTCTCCTCATAATCGTTTTGATTATCAATATTTCCTATTGTTTCTTGTGGTTGAAAAGTGGCTGTTAAAAGCACTGCAACCATCAAAGAATAAATAATTATTTTTTTATTTTTTAACCATGTCATTGTTGATTTTTCACTCACTTTTTTTCGTAAGTATTACTATTCTATATGAACTTTTTTACTTTAAAAACATTCAACATATTTGAATTTTTATATATTCTCGGTGAAGGATTGAAACATTTACTTTATTTATTTTATTGTTAGTTTTTTATTAGAAAAAAATACCCTTATTTGGAATATCATATAGTAATTCTTTTAATGTACAATGTTTTAACTTCTGGCATGAAATCAGTTATCATTCTCACCCAACCTAGAAGTGGTTCTTCTCTCTTAGCAGGTATTTTACATCGTTTAGGAGTTACAATGGGCCCAGAAGAAGATATGATTATGAGCCAGCATAAAAATAAATTTGGTTCTTATGAAGATCAAGCTTGGCTAAAATTAAGCCATAACATACTTTATTCCGCAAAACGATTAATGCTTTATTGGAAACGTTTTGATGAATCAGATGGAAAAATGGAAAAAACAGTAAACAAATATGAGAATGAAATTGTTAAACTAATTAGAAAATCTGAAAAAGAATTATGGGGCTTCAAAGAAGCAGTTATCATTTACATTTTACCTTATTTCCATCAACATTTCAAAAATCCCTACTATATTGTTCTTCATCGTGATAGTGAGAGTGTAGCCAATTCACAAAAACGTGCTGGTAAATTAAAAAATTGGATACCGGAAATTAAAATGGAATTTAGTTATTTTACCTTCTGGAAAAGAATTGGATTATTTCTTAGAACCTTACGGGCTACTTTTACTCGAGGTTTTATTTATCGTAAAAAATCCTTCATATCAAAGGTAACTGAAGATGGACATAAAAGAATAACTGAATTCGTTAAAGATAAGAAGTACCTCTGGATAGAATTACCAGAAATAATAGATTATCCAGAAAAAACAATTGAAAAAATAATTAACTTTCTAGAGATAACACCTACTAAAGAACAAAAAATTGATGCTTTAAGATTTGTTCATCCTGAATTAATAACCTCAGATGTAAACAATACAAATAATGATCAAATTAATAAAGAATGAAAAAATAGGAACTTGAAATTTGATTTTAAATAGTAAAATCACATTCAAGTTCAATTAAAAGAGCACGTAATTTATTAACTGATTCACTAATAACTTCTTTTTCTTCAGTTGTTATATTTTCATCTGCATTAACTGCAGTTGTCGCATATTTTAATGTTTCAAGATTATCATGTAATCCATCAAAAATTTCCTTAATATTATGGTGGGTTAATGCTTTAGCCATTTTTTATTCCTCTTGATTTTTTAGTATTGTTCTAATGCTTTTGTTGTGATGCTATCTTTGTAAACTTTATCAGTTTCAAAAACTAACACCATCTTTATCCAGTCGCCTTCTTCTAGCTCGTATTTTCGTCGGACATTTGATGGGATGACGACTCGTCCTTGTTTACCAATTTGAACATCTACTTCAATTGCCACTTCTTTTTTCTCCATAGTGTCTATTTATGTCCAAAAAATACTATATTTGGTAATTTTTGGCAACCTATGGTAAAGTATGGCTAACAATATATATAAATCTTTGGTTATGTATGGTTGAGTATGGTATACTTACCTTAACATACTTTTTGTAGAACCTTATTAGGTAAAGTTATAAATCCAATTATTCCATTTATTTATTATGCCTGATAAAAAGGAGAAACTGAAAACTCTTCATGTAGACATTTATTTAGAGGATGTTCGAGATCGCATAGACTGGTTAAAAGACTATTCAGGGATAACCTCAGATGCAGAGCTGGTGCGATGGATGCTACGTGAATTGCAGCGAAGACTAGAAGAGGAAATCAAAGATAGAGATGCTGCAAGAACAGCTTTCAGAAAGACATTTGAAGAACAAAATAAAGATCAAAGATAAAGATTGCCTTTTTTTTAAAAATTATTCACAAGGGCAATCTGAACATTTTCTTTCCAAAATCGAACATAGATTTTGGATTCTATCATGTATAGTTACTTTACATTCACCACATACACCATGACAAAGATCGCATAATAAATTTTCAAGAGCATTTAATTCTTGAATTCGAATCATAAATTCATGATCTTTTAAATATTGAGGATTTTCAATGATATCTTTACCAATAACGAAAATTAGATTGTTTATTCTTTCACGTACTTTATCACGACAGTTTTTACAACCATCACTACAAGCTATTTTCAGCTCATATTCTAAATTGCGCAATTCTAGTATTTTTATCATTGTATCACGCATTTGATGATTTTCCTGCCTTATTCAGTAGGCAAAGTAGTAAATACATACCATCTCTTTTTATATCTTTTCTTTCCGATAATTAACAACATTTGAGAAGCTACTCAATTTTGATTAAGACACCATTTTTTTGAGTATCATAGCTAAAATTTTTAATATTAAAAATTTTTTATAGAAAGTCACATAAACTAAATTATATCCAATTTTGTTAAAGGAAGGTTTTAAAATGATTATCGATGGGCACGCGCATGCTATTGGTGAATTTGCTGATCCAAAAAGATTATTTCCAATTTTAGAAAATCTCAAGGTTGATAAAGTAGTTCTTTGTCCTGGGGGTGGGGATCCTCATAGCGAACCAATGAAGCCGAAGGTTAAGGAGTCTATTTTAACAACCAATCCTCGAATATTATTTTGGTCTAATCATTATCTTAGATCTAAAACAGTAAATGTAGGCAATCGAGATTTGGGTAATGAATATGTACATTCTTTAGTTAATGAGTTTCCTGATAGAATCTTACAATATTATTGGATTAATTTTAAAGACTCGAATTTCCTTCAAAATCTAAAGGAAAATTATAATCGATGGAAATTTAAAGGAATCAAACTTCACCAATGTGTTGTTCCTTTTGAAAATGATTGCGAAGAATTAATACACGTTAGTGATTTTGCGTCAAAAAATGATTTACCAATATTTATACATGTATATAATAAAAAGGAAGCAATAAAATTAGTTGAAATAATGAGAAGAAATAGTACAGTAAATTATACTATAGCTCATATGATGGGTTTAGAAGAGGTAATTAAATTTGGAAAAGATTTAACAAACGTCTATTTTGATACTTCAACTTACTATATTATTAGTAAAAAAAGGATTAAAAAAGCTATTTCAAATTTTGGAGCAGATCATGTTATAATGGGTTCAGATTCTCCTTTCGGTTATGATAATCTTCAAAATATAATGAGTAAAATTAGAAGTTTTGATATTCCTCAAGAAGAAAAAGATTTGATAATGGGTGGAAATATCGCTAGAATATTAAAACTCTAAACATCTTTTTCTTCTCCCTTTTTTTTGATAATAAACGTGTATAAACCATCTTTTTCTTCAAAGAAAATTATTGTGTGACCAAAATTGCGGCAATATCTTGGTATGCTATCTGCTGAATGTGATGCTTCAGATACAACTTTCATATATCCTCCTGGTGGGATTTTTGACATATTTAATCTTACTCTCATTGATGGTATAGGACAAGGAACCCCTTTAGCATTAACAAATAAATCAATCTTGATATCTTTATCATTAGTCATTTGTTTTCAAACTACAAAGATTATTTTTGTTTATAAATTATATTAAATCAAATTATTACAAATTGAATAATAAATAAAATTTTTTTTGAGTAATTTATATTGAATTAGAATATCTATAAAAGTTTAAAGGAAATAAAAATATATAGGTGAGTTATTGTGGATATGGATCTCGCATTAAATATCAGTTACGATATTCTTCTTTCTAAGAAATTATTAGTAAGGAATAGAGAAGCTATTGACCGGGTTTCAGATATTTTTTTTAATGGATTGAAAAATGGTTTAACAAATAAAGAATGGCAAATTATTTTACAAAGAATTGATGGATTAAGTAAGAAGATTTTTTCATTCCTAATAGTTTCGACTAAACATACAGATGGAACTATTTATTCAACAATAACTTTGAATCCTTATGAGAATAAATTAAAGAAATTTGAAAAACGATTAAAATTATGGTTTTCTTTACCACGAAAAAGAAAGCATCTTAAAGATAATTTTTGGTTAGAGGAACAAGATAAAGAATACCTTTTATCTCTTATAGAAAATGCTTTTGAAAATGGTTTAGATGAAAAACAAAAGAAAATTATGACTGATTTGTTATATCCAAATAGATTCATATATTTCGAGTTTGCAATAGAAAAGAAAAAAGTAGAATCTGAAATAATTCTTAATTATTACTGAATGATAAAAAATAAAAGAAAAAAAGAGAATTGATTATCTCTTCTTATAATATGTGAAAATAATTCCAAAAATGAATACTAAGCTTAGTGCAATAATAAGAATGCCAAATATTATGCCAAAAATTCTACCATAGGGACCTGTTGTTGGGAAATCAAATTCATAATCATCCTCATAGACAAGGATCATTATATTATCGTAACCGTCAGTTGAATTGTATGCTTTACCAACAACAAAGGCAAAATCTCCACTACAAATTATATCACTGGAAATGTCTAATCCAGTTTGCTCATAGGTATTATTCCATAAAACATATCCTGTTTGATTAACTTCAACTGTGAAGAAGTCACTGTTTGCACCATAATTGACTGAACCAGTAATAACAGGATTTCCGTGTCGATTAATAGAAATACCTGATATTGTATCGTTATCAAAATCAATTATAGTATCCCAGATTATCCCACCGGTAGTAGCATTAATTTTCACTAAAACTCCATCAAGAGGATTGGAAACATCACCTATTGAACCTACCAAATAAGCAACATCATCACTAAAAGCTATATCAATTCCTTGATCATTGTTACTAATTCCACCAAAAGTAGTATTCCAGTATATATCACCATTTGTAGAATTCATTTTCACTAGAATCAAATCTTGGAAATTACCTGTAGGAGTATTGTTGGTTGAAGCTGAAATATAGAGGTTTGCTTTTGAATCAATTGTTACACCAGCAGATATCAATCCTTCATGAGGAGCAGTATTTCCAAAATAGTATGTATCTTGATAGACGCCATTCCTATTGTATTTTTGGATAAACATTCCACCCGAAGAACTATTTGTATAACCTGATACTAGTACATTTCCCGAAGCATCCATAACCATTCCTGTAGCAATTTCTTCTAGATTCTCTGTTTCATGAATTGTAGCCCATCTGAATGAACCTGAAGAATTATACTTAACAACGAAAACATTATGGATAAACCCTGAAGGATCTAACTCGGTTAGAACAGTTCCTGCAACAAAGATACTACCAGCAGAATCAATAGCAATCCCAGCAGGTGTTGCATCATCAGCTATTGACCATGAAGCATTCCAAGCTTCTTTCACATTACTATCAAATTTTACTATGTAAATATCTTTACTTGTATTAAAAGATTCGGAGAAACAAACAATACCTAAATTACCATTGGAATCGACAGCTGAATAAACTGAACCTTCTTCTTGATCTCCACCCCAATAAACTACTTTTACAGAATCACTTTTGTAACCGTAATGAAATTCTTCATAAGTTATTTGACCAGCTATTAGACTTGTGGAAAAAATATTTGCTAATATTAATATGCTGAGTAATGAAAATATCATGCCTTTCATTCTTTTATTCATACTTACTCCTCCAATGTGCGGAAATATATAATCTATTTATTACTATTTATTATTACTATTTTAGTAATTCTAAATTCAGTCTTTTTAATAATTCCTATCATAATTAGAAGTAAAATAGTTTTTTTAATAAAAAGAAAAAAATCTTTATTTTCCTATTTTCCATTTACCTTCTTCATATATTATTTCATTGTCAAGAAGGATTTTTGATCCTTTTGGTTTCATATCCTTTAAGATATCCCAATGAACTGGTGATTGATTTTCAGAACCCGATTCAGGATAACCAAATCCCAATGCTAAATGAATAGTTCCACCCATTTTCTCATCAAAGAGCATATTTTTAGTGAATCGTTGAATACCATAATTTGTTCCTACAGCTAATTCACCTAAAATTCTAGCATTTTCCATACTAAGAACTTTTTCTAAAAGATTTTTTCCTTTAGCTGCATCAAAATCCACTACTTTACCATCTTTGAATTTCAACCAGATATTTTCAATTTCTTGTCCTGTAAATATACCTGGATAAGTAAATCGTATTGTTCCATTTACTGCTGTTTCAATAGGTGCGGTGAAAACTTCACCATCAGGAAGATTTTCATGTCCACAGCAATTTATCCAAGTACGATTTTCAATCCCTAGTGTTAAATCGGTATCTTCACCAATAATATGAAATTCTTTACCTTTATTCAAAATGTTAGTTATTTTTTCTTGTTCATACTCAACATTTAACCAATGCTTTATTGGGTCTGCTGTATCCAAAGCTAACGCTTTGTAAACAAATTCACGATATTCATCAATGCCCATATTTGCTTCTTGTGCCAATGATAAACACGGATAAGGGCATAAATTCCATTTTAATTCTCCTTTACCTGAACGTTCGAAGAAAATCTTTCTTAATCCTAATTTTGCCTCGCTCATCATTTTTATTTTTACTGGATCGATATTTGTTAATTCTCGAGTATTAAATGAAGAATAAATTGTAATAGCTTTTGTAATTCTTTTCTGAAAATCAATAGCTGAAGGATCAACATATTTTATTTGTTCATCTGAAGCATGTTTGAAAAAAATCTCATCAATTCCGGGGATATCGATATTAAAACGAATAATATTCCCACCAGCTTTAATCACTTCACGATAAACCTCTTGATTCAAATCATTTGCATTAGAAAAACTTCTGATTTGAACTAAATCACCAGGCTGAATATTAACAGCGTATTTGACAACTAATTTTGCTAATTTCTCGCTAAAATCGCCATACAAAGTTATAGTTCTCCTGAAATTAAATTGAATGTTTAATTAATTAAGAGTAAAATAAGTTTTCTTTTACTATGGAAGAACTTTAGATTTTATAGAGAAATAATATAAAGTAAAAAATCATTTTATTAATTTATTAAATTTCAAGTGTGATTTAATTTGGCATTAGATATTTCCAAACAATTAAAACATATTGAAAATAGATACAATAAAGGATTGTATAGAAAAGCATTAGATGAAATTAGAGAATTGGAAAATCTAGCAAAGAAGAATTTTAATGATTGTATATCTTGTCAAATATTAAAAAGTAAAATTATGTTTAATTTAGGATACTATGAAGATAGCTATGAAATTATCAAAATAATAACAGAAAAAACCAAAGCAAAAGAGCTATTAGACCTTTATATAGAAGCAATTATTGTTGAAATAGAAATTTCATTTAATCTAGGTAAATATGAGTATTTAATAGATTTAATAACAGAATCTGATAAACTAATATCTAAATTACCCAAAAATATCAAAAATCAAATTTTTAAATTACAATTAATTATCCAAAAAGGTTATTATTATGAGATAAAAGGAGAATTTGAAAGAGCTCTTGAACTTTATAACGAAGCATTAAATATTTCAGAAGTGATTGGAGATAGAAGAGGAGAAGCTAAGGCACTATTTCGAATAGGATTGATTAATAGATTTAAAGGAAAACGAGACAGAGCATTAGAATATATGTTACAAGTTCTTACAATAAGTGAAGAGTTAGAAGATACCTCATTAAAAGCATTGATGTTGAAAGAAATTGGTACGTTATATGGTCAAAAAGGATTATTAGACGAATCATTAAATTTTACAAAACAAAGTCTTGACTTGTATAAAATAGTTGGTTCCATTTTAGATTTAGGAAAGGTTTACATTAATCTAGGAGTGATTTATGAATATAAAGGGGACCTTACTGAATCATTGAAATATTATAATGTTGCATTGAATATATTCAAAGAAACGGGAAATATATCGCTTTTAGCTGCTGCATATAATAATATTTCAGGTATAATGCGAAAACAAGGAAAATTACAGGAATCACTTACAAATATAAAATTAGCTTTAAAGGTGTTTCAAGAAATTAATAATATAATGAATATTATTGCTGTTTTTAATACCATGGGACAAATTTATCATTATTTGGGTGATTTGGAAAATGCTTATTTGCATCTACAAATGGCTTATCAATTAAAGGATAAAATAAAAAATAATCTTTCCTTATCAAAAACACTTTACTACCTTATATCAATTCTAATTGATAAGGGTGAATTTGAGAAAGCACTTCAACTTCTAAATGAATTTGAAATAATCATACAATATCAAGATAACCAAACAATACTTCATAGATATCTTATAAGTAAAGCTCGCTTATATGAAAAATCAGATAATACTGATGATAAAATAAATGCTCAAGAGATTTATAATCAAATTATTGAAGATGCAGTTACTGATTTTGAAACAACTATGGATGCAAGAATCAATTTATGTCATAATTTACTAGATGATCCTATAACATCTAATGATATAGAAAAAATAAACGAAATAAATAAACAAATGACTTTCATAAAAGAAAATGCAAAAAGTCAATTGTCTTTATTTTTAGAAATAGAAGTAATGGTGATTAATGCTAGATTAACTTTGATTAAAGGAAAACAAAAAGAAGGATTAAAATTATTTAATCAAGCCAAAAATTTAGCAAAAACTATTGATTATAAATTAATTGAGATAAAAAATGAAAAATATTTTACAAATCTTGATTAATACTACGAAAAAATGTGGCCTTTCAGTAGAAAATTAGGAATAAAATATTACAAAAATTTAATAAAATCATTGAAAAAAAGGAAAAGCTAAAAATTAAAGAAAATAGGAAATAGCTATTTGGGAACTTTAAAGTCTATGGAGATTAGTTAATGGGTTTGAAGAAAAAAGAAAAATCAAACTCCCAATTCGGTTATCTTTTCGATCAAAATGGCTATTCACTTAAAAATCTCTCAATAGATGAAATAAGGGAAGTAATTAGAGATAAAGAGAATATCTTTTTCAGTTTATTTGAATTAACTAATGATGCAATTTTTATAATTAATATGTTAGGTGATTATTTACTAGTTAATGATAGAGCTGCAAAAATGCTTGGTACAACAGTAAAAGATATGATGGGGAAAAATGCTCGAGATTTTACATCACCAGATGAATATAATGATGTTGATAAAAAATTAGCGAATCTAAAAAAAGGACAAATCCTACCTATTTATGAACGAATGTTAGTGAGTAAGGATGGATCATTAATTCCTGTAGAATTAAATGTTGCTTTAGTAAAAGATAAAAATGGAAAACCTTTGTATATTCAAAGTACTGCAAGAGATATAAGAGAAAGGAAAAATTATGAATTAAAAATACGTACATCAGAAGAAAGGTTTCGATTAGCTTTTGAGAATTCATTTGAAGCAATTTTCTGGGTTGAAATATCTACGGGATTAATAGAGAATTGTAATCTTGCAGCTGAAAAATTAATGAATATGAAAAAGAAAAAAATAATTAGCAAAAAATATCAAGAAATATGTAGTTCAAAAGATGAAGTTACAGGCAAAATCACTAAAGGATTCGCTTCGGAAATAAATGCTACAAAGGAAAGCATTTTAATCACTCCTAATGGGAAGCAACATTCAGTAAGTATAACTTCCACTGAAATTACTATAGAAGAAAAAATCTTTAGACAATGTATAGTTAGAGATATTTCTAAAATAAAGGAAGCAGAGGAAAAGTATCGTGTTCTATTTAATGAAGCCAGAGAAGGTATAGTATTAATTGACCAAGAAACAGGATTAATAGTTGATGCAAATCCTGAATTTATTAGACAATCTGGAAGAACAATAGAACATTTAAGAAAGATGAAAATATGGGAATTACGACCAGAAGAGAAAAAAGAATTAGCTAAAAATAAATTCTATGAAATATTAAAAGATGGAACAGGTCAATCTACTGAACTGGATTTAAAGAGACTTGATGGAGTTATTATCCCAATTGAATTTCTTTCAAGAGTTGTTACTATACTAGGTAAAAAATACTTGCTCAGTATTTCTAGAGATATTACAGACTGGATAAATTCAGATAGAAAATTAAAACAACAGCAAGAGATGCTGCAAAAACAAAGAGACGAATTAGATTCTTTTGCATCTAATGTTGCACATGATATTCGGGGAAAATTACAAATCATTTCTTTATATAATGAATTAATAGGCGATCAAATATACACAGAGAAGATTTCAGAACAAATAGAAGAAATGGTGCGATTTTTAGATAATTCCTTACTCCTAGCAAAAACAGGAGAGATAATTGGTGAATTTGAAAATATAAATTTGAATGATCTTCTAAAAGACTTGTTTGAAAAAATAAAATCTCTACAAAAGGATTTGATAATTGAGAAAGAAAAATTACCAACAGTATTAGGAGATAAAGAAAAGCTCTATCAAGTTTTTGAGAATCTATTCATGAATATTATAAAACACTCACAGGCAAAGAAATTACGAATCTATTCTGAGGTAAAAGAATCTAATATTCTGATTTATATTGAAGATGATGGTAAAGGTATGAATAAAATCACTCAAGAGAAAATCATTCGAGCATGGGAAACAAAAAGATATACTACATTTGGTTTAATGATCGTTAAGAAAATAATCGAAGCTCATAAAGGTACTATCAGCTTTAAGAGCAAAGAGAAACAAGGAACAACTTTTATAATTCAATTGCCTAAGAAAAATTAGTTTTTTTACAATTTTTTTAAAAATAATTTTTTCCAAAAAAGTATAGAAAAGGAGTGATATTAAACTCCTTCTAAAATAAAAAGTATACCTGCTATAATTCCAATTATACAAGCGATGCCGGGAATGAATATTGAGAAGATTATCACTAGGATGCCCAAAACTAGAACTTTAATGTTCGTTAGAATTGAACCGATTCCTATCAAGAGAACAACTATAGAACAACCAAGAGCAACAAAGATCCAGAAAGCTTGTTCACCAAATCCACCTAGGAATATCCAACCGCCACCAATATCTATACTACTAATAAAACCTAGGATACTAAAAATAATGCCTAAAATTCCTGCTATAATTGCTAAAATTTCTCCAACTCTGTATAAACTAGTTCGTTTACCCATAGAGAATCACCTATAAAGAAATTAGTAAATGTTATTTTAAATAAAGATATTCCTAAATTTAAGCAATATTATTTTTAAGTAATTCTTTAATCAATATCAAATCTTGTTTGGTAATTTCTTTAAAACGAATGCAATTTGATCCAAAGGATGCTCTTCTAAAAAACTCTTTTGATTTAGTAATTAATTCTCTATTTTGAAGATAAAGACTAGTATAATGTTTTTGAGAAGCATAAGCAATAATCTTATTATTATAGATATAGGTAGGCATACCGTATTTCATCGATTCTTGGATTTCGGGAAATAATTCTTTAATAATCCCCCGTAATTCTTCAAGAACAACCTTTTTTGAATTATCAAATGTTTTTAAATAGTCATCAACAGTTTGGACTTCGGACCTCATTTTTACATCACATACAAACAAACGGTAAAATGTGTGTATAATCTCTGTGCTTTAGAAAGTAATATTTGTAAGTAAGTTTGATAAAAAAAATTAAGAATAGAATATTAACAGATGGAACATAACCATTGAATTGTTTATCAAATAGAAATCAAAAAGGATTTTTCCAATTAAATTAGAATTATTCCTTCAAGGGTGCGAAAATTGTCTGAAAAAATGATATCTGAAGATGGAAAGAAATTTGGGTTCCAAATTAGAGAAATGCAAAAAAATCAATCTGATGCTCTACAATTAGCAAATTGCTTTAATTCTTGGGATGATCCAGAATCATGGCCCGGAGGTTTTGGACATGGTGATCCATTTACAGCTGAAAGAATTTTAGATGAGTTAGAAAAGATTACCCCTTTATCAAAATTTATTGCAATTGCTAATGGAAAAATCGTAGGACATTGTGATGTATTAGATCATTTTACAGAAGAAGACATTGTTTATGTAGGATTATTGGGAGTTGATCCTGAATATCAGGGAAAGAAAATTGGTAAGAATTTATTACTTCAAGCAAATAAAAGAGCAATCGAATTAGAAAAGGATGAAATTACCCTCCATACTTGGGGAGGTAATCTCAAAGCTGTTCCCTTATATAAAAAATTAGGTTACTATTGGGCTCCTGAATCCTCTGTCTATATGGAGAATTTTTTACCGGGAATATTACGAAGGAAACTATTTCGCAAATATTTTGATAAATTTAATTGGTATGATACTTATAAACGTGAATTAAAACTTCTTCCGGATGTTGAAAAAATCGCTTCAATGGATGTTTATACTTATCACTTTGAAGCAGATGAGCAGAATTCATTAAAAGTTATTGTAGATGTTCGATCTAAAAAAATCTGTGGTTTTGAATTAAAATCACCCCAAGGAACAATTGGTGTTTCTAGTTTGGTTAAAAGTAGTATTGGATATGCTGGTTTTAGTAGTGTACCAATTAGTTGGGTGATAAAAAATGAGACCAACGAATCTAAGCAATTTACCTTAAAAATCACTTCAACAGTTGGATTAACATTAGTAAATGAACCAGAATTTATACATACAGTTAATGCAGGAGAAATTAAAATAATTGAAGCTGAATTACAACTAGATACTTCTGTTGAGACTGTAACAAACCCAAAGGATTGTCATAATCGTTCAAAACAATTACTTAAAACAATTGTACTATTTGATGATCAAGAAATTGATTTGACAGTAGCACAAGTGCCTGTTGATCCTCTTGAAATTAGTATTGCGCCAGAATTACGATCGTTACTTCCTGGTGAAGAAACATTTGTACCAATTACTCTCTGGAATAGAACTAATTCAAAAATGAAAACCGCAATGGTTATCTCAGAAGTTGAAAATATTGAATTTGAAACTAGAAATTTCTCACAAGCATTTGAACCAGATGAATCAATTTTTCTACCTATAAAAATCAAAGTTCATAAAGATTATTCCAAAAATATTATTCCTTTAATGATAAAAATATACAAGGAAGAAAAAAATAAAAAAATAGATTTACCTGATGAAATTCTTCACGTTCCTGTAATCTCAAATGCATTCCAAACAAAACCAAAGTGTTCAGGTTATATTAAAAGTAATAAATTTGCTATTCTTGAAAATAATACATTGCGTATTAAAATTCAACTTGATGTAGATTTTATAATAAAAACAATAACTGATAAAAGGGATAACAAGATTTACGAAAATATCTATGCAGGATATGTTGATTTAGGTATGCCTTTTTTTGGATGGGCAAATGAATTTAGAAGAATAAAACCTGCTTATAAATTATTGACAGCAGAGGATCATATATCATTAGTTCTTACCACAAAATCGCACAAGAAACCAGGTTTAATGGTGGAACGAATTTTCACAATTTTTGCTAATAATGATTTTCTAAAAATCACTGGAAAGATTACTAATGAGTCTACAATTATTCAGAAAAATATTGGCTTGCGACTTTTTTCTGATTCTTGGGATAGATTCACTAGCGAAGGAGTCGCTTATCTTCCATTAAACAAAGGATTACTAAAAGTAGATGATATTCTTAATTTCCAAAGATGCCGTTATTTTCCAAATGATCCGAAAGAATGGAAAGAATCATGGTTCTGTACTGAATTTGATGACTCAAAATTAATTGGTACAATTTGGGATAATCAATATGTTAAAAGCGTTGAACCAGGGATAGCGGATTTGTCAAATTTTGAATATCAATTTGGTGATTTAGAACCTGGACAAGTAAAAGAAGCAAGTTATTTGTTTAGCTTAACACGTGGATCTTGGAAAGATTTCAGAACAATTTGGAGAGAAGTAGTAAAAAATGATAGTTCAATTAGATTGGACGGATCAAGTGAAGACTTGAATATTATTAATACCTTTACTGTTACAACGGAATCAGAAATATTAGGAAAAAAAGATTCACTCAGAATTCAACCATTAAACTATAACGACACTCTAAAAATAACAATTGATAATAATACTCTCCGATCTTTTACTGGAAAACTTAGAATTGAATTACCAAAAGGTGTTAATTTCATCAATAATGAGAATTTAATTGAAGAAACAATATCAAATCTAGTGAAAGATAAACCTTACATAAGTCAATTAAAAATAGAAGCAAATGAAATCTATTTTGGAAGAATATTTCCAGTTAAAGCATCATTAATTATTGAAGGAGATTCTTTTGATTTATCATTCTTAGCAGTAGTTGTAAACAAGGATACTAAAATATTACTTACCTCAGAAACAAACGAAACTGGAAAAGAAAACATAACTCTAGATAATGGGAAAATATCGTTAACAGCATCAAAAGATCATGGTGGTTCTATTATTTCTTTGAAAATGCCCTCAGTTACTAAATTAAACAATCTCATAACCTCATGGCCTGAAGTTAAACCATTCATTTGGGCAAGTCATTGGTATGGAGGGATAGCCCCATATATTGGTACACCTGATGATTGGGCAAGTATATCTCATAACGAGAAATTTTCATCAGAATTAATTGATAAGGGGTATGAAAAAGGTATAAGATTTGTTTGCAACATACAATCTGAAGAAGCATATAAAGGATTAAAATTAGAAATAGAACATACAACATTAGCTTATTCAAATATACTGAAAACAACATTGAGAGTAACAAATACAAAAAATGCTTACAAACAAATCAATTGTGGTATAGGTGCAAATATAGCTATTTCTGAAAAAGTTACCAATGATTTTTACTTCAAATTAAATGATAAAATCAAAAAACGAACATTTCATTCAGGTTTCTATACACAATTGAGAAATAACAAATGGGTAGCTTTTATTGATGATGAATCTAAAATGGCTTTAGCTGTCATTGGTCCAGATAAATCTAATAGATTTCTTGCAGTTGTAGACCAAGGAGAGCTATCAAATCAAATAAACACCATAGAAAATCTACGAATACCACCAAATGCTTCCGTTGAATATTCCATCTTATTTGTTCTTTATCCATTGAATCATGAACTTTTAAGTAACCTCATAAGATTTTATTGAGGTTATTCTTTCTTTTTAAAATACTTTATAAATTAAACATTGAATAAGATTAAAAACTATATTTTTCCAACACTTTTTTTATACTAATTTAATGGTGAAGTTATTGTATTTCGAATAATACATTATTATATATGTCCTTGTTATGGGGTGTATAAAAACGAAAGAACCAATAATAATCCATGCTCATGAAGATCAAGTTATGGATTTAAAATTTACCAAAAATAATAAAGTAATAATTTCTGCAGGAAAGGATCAGGCAATAAGATTCTGGGAAGCACCGAATTGGGAATTTAGATTTGAATTAGCTGGGCATTCTGAATGTGTAAATATATTAGGTCTCAAGGGAAGTGAAAATCTCCTTTTTTCTGGTTCAGATGATAAAACAATAAAAGTTTGGGATTTAGAAGAAAGAAATGAAATTTTATCATTTAATAATGATAAATCTCCAATAATATCTTTAGAAATTTCTCCTGAAGAAGCAATTTTAGTTTCAGGATCAAAAGATGGTTCTATAAAATTGTATTGTTTAGAATCATTAGAAGTAATAGCTGATTTAAAAGATAACACTACTATTGCTTCTTGTTTTGCATTTTCACCTGATAGTTCATATTTGATTTCAGGATCAAAAGATACTGAGATAGCTGTTTGGGATATCCCACAAGGAAAGTTAAAAAGAATTATTTCTTCTAATATAAAATCACCGATTTCTATATTCCATTTTAATAAAGGCAAAAAATTATTTGTTGCAGGTAAGGATGGTGTAATAAGTATCTTGAATACAAAAGATTGGTTAGTAGAAAAGACAATCAAGTTTGATCAAACAAATTACATTAAAATGATTTTATCTCCAGATGAAAGATATATCGCTGCTTTTAATGATTCTATGATTCAATTATGGTCACTAAATGAAGGTGAAAAAATATCTGAATATAAGTTAAAATCTAAAGGAATAATTACTGCAGTATTTTCTCAAAATACAAAACACATTGCTATTGGATGTGCTGATGGTAATATCTTGATATTTGATTTGAATGATACTTTAAAATAAATCAAGATAGTAAGCTTATTTACTTAGTAATAAAATAATATTAGTAATGAAAATACAAAATTAATATAATTATGTGGTTAAATAAATGGAGAAGACTTCTGATTTAATAACAAAATTAAGTCCTGAAAATGATAAACTAGTGCGTATGAGAGCTGCAATGGCTTTAGGTGAGTCTAAATATAGTTCACCAGAGGCCATTCAGGCCTTGTTAGAAGTATTGAAAAATGATGAAAGTTCTAAAGTAAGAGAAAATGCTGCTAGAGCTTTAGGTCAAATTGGGAAAGAAGTATCAAATGTAGCAGTTGCTTTAGTAAATAGTATGCTAGATGATAAGGCTGAAAGTGTAAGACAAATTTCAGCTGAATCTTTAGGTGAATTAGGTGAAAAAGCAGTTCCAGCTTTATTATCTGTTTTGCGAAAAGAAATTAATGTTGGTGTAATAGAAAAAACAATAGAAACGTTAGGTAGAATAGGAGTCTGGGCTCAAACAGAAGAACCTGATTTAGTGAGCTCATTAATAACCGAAATATTAGCAGTGATCAAGAAAAATACAATCGAATCATTACATATTGTAGCAATTGATACAATTTTAAAGATGGGTAAAGCGGGAATTCAACCATTATTGCACACATATAAAACTGAAGAAAGTAAAGATGTTCGTACAGTTATTGATGTAATATTGGAAAAATTAGCTATACAATTAGGTTATAGGAATCGTGCAGCATTAATACGAATACATGATTTCTAATTTTTCTTTTCTTTTCAATTATTATTGATAGAATTTCTATGAATTGATGGAATTTTTTATATTTCATATTTTGAGAAGTTGTATTGATTATGACAAGAAATGATTTCCTTTTACCGTTTTGTGAAAATTTGCAATCAAAAGCAATATCCTCAATATCACTTGTTATTGTAATGATTACTAGTTTAGTTTTTATTTCTCTAAATAAATCATTAATAAAAATAGCAATAATTTATTGTATTTCATTTATCCTATTTCTAACAGTAAGAGCGAGATTTTTTAGAACTTTAAAAGTGGTATTTTCAGCCTTTATTATAATCTTTTTCCTAGGACTTCCAAGCTTCTTTTTACACAAAGGAGAATTATGGTTCAGTTTAAACTTAGGTAAATTGACTGTTGATTTTTATGAAGGAAGCGTTTATACAGCTATTTTCATTTGGGTGAAAGGATTTTGCTCAGTTTCAATTATTACCTTATTCACCACTGTTATAACAGTGCAAGAATTTATCCAGTCATTAAGAAGTATCTTTGTCCCTAATATAATAGTAACATTAATTCTTTTGATACTAAGGTACACTCCAATGCTTTTCAATCAGGGTAATGAGATTAAGATAGCTCAAGAATTACGCGGATTATCATCTGCACCATTTAAAAGAAAATTCGCTGCTGCAACATCTAGAATTGGGGGAACGTTAATTCGCTCAGTTAGAAAGGGGACAGAAGTTTATGAAGCAATGTTGTTGCGTGGACTTGAAAGTTCAGAATTAGTAACAAGATCATCGATAAAATGGTTAGATCTACTCGTGAATCCTATTATAGCTGCCATATTTAGTTTTATTACAGGAGGTATATTTAATTGGATAATTTAATTAAATTCGAAAATGTGACCTTTGAATATCCTGAAAAAACATTTACATTAGAAAATATCTCTTTTGAGATAATAGCAGGTAAAAAATATGCCATATGTGGTAAAAATGGTGCCGGTAAAACAACTTTATTACGATTACTAATGGGTTTAGAAACACCAAAAAGTGGTTTAATAGAAATACAAAATATCATTTTGAATCGAAAAACAATAAAAGAAATCAGAACAAAAATAGGTTTTGTTTTTCAAAATCCTGATTCACAAGTTTTTGCTGCGAGTGTTTATGAAGATGTGGCTTTTGGTTTAAGAAATATGGGTAAAAAGAAGGAGGAAATAGATGAACTAGTCCAAAAGGCATTAGAAAATGTTGATATGGTAGAGTATAAGAATCGGTCACCTTATCAATTGTCATTTGGTCAAAAGAAACGAGTAGCAATCGCTGGAGTTTTAGCGATGGATCCTGCAATAATTATTTTAGATGAACCTTTTTCTAATCTAGATTATCCTTCAAAAGTTTCTCTTCAAGATTTGCTAGAGAAGAATGTAGTTCAGCAAGGGAAGACAGTTATTTTTGCTTCACACAATCGTCAATTAATAGATTCTTGGGCCGATTATGCTCTTTTTTTAGATGAAGGTAAATTAATTTACAAGGATAATGTTTCTGGTCTAACCGCTATCCCACAAGCTGAGAAATATCTTGGACCTATTTAAATTATAACAAAAATAATTTTGAAAAAGCAAATGAGTATTTAATATTGATTTTAGCAAATTGGTAATAAATTTTGTAAAGAATATCGTAATTAAATAATCTTATAAACAGAAAGGTAGCTTATTTTCTTTGATATATGGGGACATTATATGGAAAAAATCGTCACTATTCAACCATTTTATAATCGTATCGATAAAGAAATAGAACCATACTTAGATTTCTTAGAACAAATGGCTCCAAAAATAGATGCTAATTTTAAATATGAAAAGAAAATCCTTGATGAAAAAAAGGCAGATAAACCATATGAATTGCAACAAATAATTATCAAATATGGCAATGAAGATCAAGGATTTGAAATTACTCAAGAAGAAGAATATGAACAAATCGCATATGGGATTTGCGTTGATAGAGTTATTATTAGAACTTATGGCTTATCAGATAATAAAAGGCTTGATATAGTATCTGCTCGAGAATGGAGCAATCCACCGTTTCTTGAGTTGCAATTAGCTGGGAAATCAGAAATTCTTGAAGAAATAATTAAGAGATTTCATGAATTGTTTGAAATTCAAGTTCAATCACAAGAGAATCTTAAAAGAGAAATAATGATCTTAAAAATTTCTATCAGAAGATCTGCTTGGTATCCGGTAGAGGTGCGTGCGAAAAATATTTTGAAAGATTTTCCAAAAGAACCATTTGCATTATTTGCTTATGCAATTGCTAGAGCAGCGCAGGGTGATTTAGAAGCTGGTGAGGAAATACTTCAACGAGTGTTGAAAATTCATCCTAATGATATTGATACTTTGTACAATCTAGGAGTTATATACACTAAAAAAGAAAAATTTGATGAAGCATTAAAGGTTCTAAATGATGCTATTGTTTTAGAGGCACAAAATCATCCTGTTTATTGGATGTTAGGACAAGTTCATGAAGCATTGGGAAATATCGATGAAGCTTTGGAAGCATATGATAATGCACTCAAAGTAAGCCCTAATCCAATGGGTTATGGCTTCATAGGTTTAGATTTCACCAAACGGGCTAAAGAAGCGATTCATCGATTAAAAAGTGGTTAATAATTAGTCAATAGCTAAGACTGAAAGTTTTTTATGTAACTTACGATTTAATTATATAATTATAAGTTGGTGGAGAAAATAAAACCTATAGCCCTATGTATAACTTACATGGGAAAAGGTGGTTTAGAGTTATATAAAATCTATCCGGGGAAAATAGTTGAAAATATTTTGAATGAAATAGTTATAAAAAGTATGCCAATGGGTGCTAAAGAAGGTGACTTTACTACAGTAACTATCTCAGATGGAAAGGTCTTTTCAGGATTCATTTTTTCCATTCCATATGAAATAGGTAGAGATAATATTGTTTCATTAATTGCGATTTTTGATGGTTTTAACTATCGAGTGGTAACTATTGAGAATAATTTTAGAAAAATTATTACTAGCTTGAAAGAACATAATTTAGCTACACTTGAAATAATTGGCGAACTTTTACCTCAGATTTATGACTGTTTCATAAAAACCAAAGGAGTACTTAAATTAAACAATGGTTTTACTATTCCAATTAATTTCACTACTTTACCTTTGACCAAAAAAGACAAATTAGCAGAATTTACAGAGGATATATGGGGAAAGAAAAGTTAAAAACCAAAGAACTATTTTAGTTTTTTATGGATAAAACTCCTTATACCTGGTATTTTTTAATTAGTGCAGCGATATTTACTTTTGCTGTTATATCCTTAGCTATATTAATGTTCATTCAATACCTTAAACGAAAAACACTTGGAACTTTGCTACTAACATTGACTTATAATGCCATGGCTATAGGTGAAATCTTGAATACTATTGGATTATTTTATTTTGTTTTTATTTCTCAAACAAGTAATATAAGTGGTTTTTTGGAATTAAGCTTTGTTTTATTTTATGGTTTGAGCTATATCTATCTCTATTTTTTTGCTAATCGCCACATACTAGAAGATAATATTTTCATTATTTCTCAAACATCAGTAATATTAACTTCAATTGTTATTGCTTTTTCAGTCTTAATGTTTGTCGAATTATCTATCAATCCAAGTAAATCTAATTTTTATATGTCATTTTTAATGGAAGGACCGAATATTATACAATATACTCCTTCCTTAATTTCAGGAGCAATAATTTTCATCCCAATATTTCTCTTCGTTCACTTGAGAATAGCTATTGGCCTGTTTAAGATGAAGCGTAAAGTCGAAGATTATCTAACTAAAAAAGGACTTAATTTTATCTTTATTGCTATAATTGGTTTTTTTACTTCATCATTAATTGCTAGCGCTTTTATTATTCCAAATGTTGGGAGTTTTCCTGCTGTAATAACCATTTTACATACATTAAGAATGATATCTATAGGCATAGGCATCTTATTTGGAAACCTAGGTTGGATAATGCCTAAATGGATCACTAATTATATTAAAAAAAGAATAAAAACTGATAATAATTAATTTGATTAATTAGGGGAAAAAAATTATAAAAAATAATAAAAGGAACGAAAAAAAATTCTTTATCGTCCTTTTTTCTAAAGTCATTATTTTCTAAATTTGCGAATAACAATAGGTATTGCTAAAACTCCTAAAGCACTTAGTGTAATAAACCATTCAAAACCCGGTGCAAAAACCAAAGGTGTGAAATTAAAATCAGGCATATTATAACCTTCGATTTCACAGAGGTATCCCAATTCTAATATTATATCTTTACCATTATTTTTACCATCGATAAAAGATTCCATTCTAAAACCTTGTAGTACTCCCGTTGCTAAATCATAAACCATTTTCATTTGATGATTGAAGTTATATTTTGCTGGTTGCACATCATCATCGGAGAAATCCATTAAACCACCCATAAACCATTCAAAAGTCATAACTCCTCCTGTAATTGAATAGCTTCCTTGAAAAGTAGTATCTTTATATGGATCTTCTAAGCTATATCCACTTATAGCTGATTCTGAAACAAAATCATATAAATTACCAAAATAGCTTGGATCCCAGAATGGTAATAATATTAATCCTAACCCATAAGCTATAAAGGAATTTGCTTGTGAAAATGTCATGAGTCCAAATAAATCATATAATGGCAGGGGATAAAATAGCATAAAAAGAAATGCTGGAAAATCAGTAGATAATGTTGATGTGCCATTTTCAAAAGCTGAACCGCATGATACATTCCATTGAATTTCTAAATTTGCAATCACACTCAAAACTTCAACACTGATTTGTGAACCATTTGTAAATGCTTGATCACCAAGTGTAAAACCATTGGATGATGCACTACTACCATCCATAGTGAATTTAACACTAGCATCTAAAATGTCATAATCAAAAATTTGCCCAACAGTAACTTGGTAATCCGCGTTAACAAGAACTGGGGTAATTAAAAAACTAGCAATGATTAAACCTACAGATATTTTTAGAGTTCTTTTCAATTCCCTAACCTCTTGAATAGATATTATGTTATGAAATTAATCAAATAAAAATGTTGAGCAATATTTTGAAAAATAAGTAAAAAGAATTTATCCCTAAAAAATAATTTAATTGTATTCAGAATCTTGATCGTGCTTTAATTTAGCAAAAAATGCTTTAGCTTGATTTTCATCTTTAAGTAAATCAGAAAAAAATCCAATGGTTTTTTCTCTTTCATCTTCATTCATAATTTTTGGTACTTGTATTTTTAATTCTTCATTTAAAGTTATAAGATCAAATTCCTCTTTTTCTGATAGATTATCGACACCTAATTTGGCTTTTTCAATATCCTCTTGAGTAAAACCTGAAAAGGTCATTTCCCATAAAGAATGCACTAAGATATCAATTTCAGGTAAAAACTCTAATGTCTTACTAAAGATTTCTAATCCTAACCAATTTTCCCAACGGAAGAATTGTAAACTATAACGAAATTCTTCCCCCTCAATATAACCTGTAACATCAATCCATTCCTCATCTTCTTGAAAGACTTTTTCTAATAAAAGTTGAATCTTTCTATCATCAAAATGAATTTCTAATGTTTTTAGAGTATTAAAAACGCGTTCGTATAAGTCAATATTTATTTCTTGATCAGGATATAATTCAATGATTCTAGTTTTAATTTCATCCCAAGAGAATTTGGTAATAAGATCATTGAGTATCATCCAGATAAAGAGCTCCTGATTAAAATATGCAATTGAAAGAACGCTGAATCAAACTTAAAAACATTTCAGAAAGATAATTATCAAGCTTTTTTATGAAATAAAGTATTAATAATGAAATAGAATGTAAAGGATATTTTAAAACTACAAAGAGAAGATTATCATTAAAATAAATTATCTCTAAATACAGTGTGAAGTAATATGGAGTATATCTGTGGTAATTGTATTTATTATCGAGAATCAAATGGAAAAGGACGATGTTATATTACTCAAAAAGTGGTTTTAAAAGATCAACCTATTTGTAATTTCAATTGTAAAATGAACGAATAAATAATCTAAATCAAAAATTAGATTACTATTTACGAGTTATTTATCACAGCATTTTTGTATTTCTTCAAGAACATTCAGATTTAGACTAAGTGCTAACCAACCAATATATTCTATTAAATTCTCAATTAAATCCCACTCAAGAATGCCTACTTTTTCTAATGTTTCTTTGTTAGCATTTTCAAATAGCTCAACAGTTAGTTTATATTTTTCTTTATCCAACATGGAAATTAATTCGC
The DNA here is from genome assembly GCA_035528035.1 of Bathyarchaeia archaeon. GTDB lineage: Archaea > Asgardarchaeota > Heimdallarchaeia > JABLTI01 > JABLTI01 > JABLTI01. The sequence continues at coordinate 140,093 of DATKZI010000014.1, read as the reverse complement.
CAAGAGCTTCTGAAGAATTAATCCTATCTTTGAATTTAACAGAAAGTAATTCTTTAACTATTTCATTAAATAATTGAGTTTGTTTATCTTTTAGTTTCTTGTTTTTATCAGAAAGAGCACCTGCAAGAAACACTTTGGCTGTTCTAATATAGATAGTTTCAGTTTGAAGTTCACTTTCATTTTTTGACGTTATTCTTTTACCAGCACGTGCAACCAGTTTCATTTCAATTAAATCTTTTAAATAACGATAAATAGATTTGTCTGATTTAGTAATCCCCTCTTGCTCAAAATCTTGCACAAGTTCTTTTACAGTTTTAGGACCTGCCCTAAGATATTTTATTATGTTTAGTAAATTTTCATCTTTGTATGCTAGATCCGCTTGTTCTGCAGTAAGATTCTTCACTATTTCTTGTTTATATGAAATATAATCTTGAACATCCATTTTATTCACCAGATAAATCATACTATTTTTGTTAAATTTAATATGGATTCTCATATATTTAAACCTTTATCTCATTTCGTTAGATTTCGCTCTAATATTTAAATACTTAATTCCAATAGAATGTCCTTACATTTCTCAAAAGTTGAGAAATATTTATATATGCACATGATAATAGTAAACATAGAAAAAAATGGTGATAATAATGAATGGCAAGAAAACAATGACTAAAAATTATCATAAAGAAATTGAACGAATGAAAGTAAAATTAGCATTAATATCTGGAATTTACAGATAAAGATCAAGGTGAAAAAAAGATGAAAAACAGTAATGACATAAAAACACAATTAAAAAAATATAGTGAAATAGCAAGGATGAAATATCTTCTTCAAATAGGAAGATATTAGCAAATTAATTGCTAATATAAAATATATTTTGTTCTTGCTTTTTTTATTTATATTAAGTAATTTTTGTATTAATTTTTATTAATTTTAATAATTCATCCTCGAAAACTAAATAAAAGATAGTGACGTATTTATTTTTAGCTTACTTGAGAAGTTACTATTCTTAGGTCAGCTATGTATAATTCTTGAACATCATATATAACTAGTTCAAATCTAAAAAACTGATAATAGAAAAATACCTGAGCGCGAATATGTTATTATCATAGAAGAAATTTCAAGAATATTATTTACAAAGTAAGACAAGATAGTCATTGATTCAACAAATAAAATTCTATTATCAGTTTAATTTTTATTGATTATAAAATTGGTAAATTAAACACTTTGATTTCCTAATGATTGTTTTATTTTTATTATTTTATTTTTTCAATTTCAAACCAGCTTTTTTGTACATAGCTGTAATTCTTTCAGGTGTAAGTTCTTTAGCATATTTTTTATAGATCCAAATTTCCTCTTTCTTTTTACTAGCTGTGCTCATTTCAAAAATATAAAGTTGTAATAATTGTCTTAGAAAATCCACTCTGCCAAGAAAGAACCATTCGTTAAATTCTTCTTTTATTAGTTCTACTACCTCAAGGTATTTTTCAAAATTTTCTCTTACTTGCTCTATAATAAATTGAGGTTTTAGAATATTCAAATATTCTTTTTTGTAAAAGCTTCTCATGTCTTGATTCAATTCTTTATTTGCAAGATGATTCTCAAATTTTATCGATTGTTGATTAGTTTTAAACACTATTTCTTGATAATTCATATCAATTTTTCTGAATTCTATTTTAAGAAGATTAATCTCATGGATCATATATTTATCAAAATATTTCTCATATTTTTCTTGTTCCGTTTCAGGAATTTTCTTTGCTAATTCTTGGAATTCCTTAATTTCATTGAAAAGAGGTTCAATTGATTCACTATTAGCACTAACAATTATTTTCTTAATTCCTTTTACAATCTGATTTTTGAACTTTATTTTATCCAATTTTATTATAACTCCTAACACTTATCAATTTTTAATAGCCTTTCTCAAATAAAAATAATTCACTTTAAATGTATTTGATTTTTTTAATTGTTTATTTTAGCGATTAGTTATAGAATAATAATAAATAGTTGGTCATTTTATATATTAATGCAAATTTGTGGGATTTTCATGGATGAGCTGGATAAATTTTCAGAATATGCTTACAAATTCATTGAGACTATCTGTAATGATATTGGTCCTAGAAATTCAAGTTCTATACAGGAAAAACAAGCTAATATATGGATTCAAACCGAATGGGCTAATTATTGTGAAAGGGCAGAAATAGAGGAATTTAATACTAAACCAAAATTATATCCCCAAGGTATCTTTAAAGTTGTTTTTCCCATAGGGGTGTTAGCTTTTTTTCTCAATTTTCTAGTGTATCCTTATTCAATTTTTGCCAGTGTTTTTATTTTGACAGCTGTAACCATTTTTATCGTTGAATTTATGTTTATTAATGGAATATTGAAATTCTTTTTTAAAAAAGGCGTTTCTTCGAATGTTTTCGGAACAATAAAACCAATGAAGGAAACTAAATTCAAGGTTATATTAGATGGTCACACAGATTCAGCAATAGAATTAAATTGGGGAAGGATAAAAAAACTTTCAATACTAATTGTTCTAGCAATTTTTATTGGATTATATATTATAGTACAAACTGTATATCCAATAGTGAAACTAATTATTCAATCAAAAATCGTTGGACATAATGTTAAATGGAATTGGTTTATTTTTGAAATTTCATCCTATGATTTTATTTTTCTCCCTATTTGTTTCTTTCTGCTTTTATTCTATATTGCTCTTTTTTTGGGCATGATAAGCAATAAAGTGGTTTTAGGAGCAAATGATAATCTATCTGGTACAGCAGTCACTTCTGCCGTTGCTAAATATTTCAGTAAAAATAAATTAAGTAATATTGAGCTAATAATAGTGTCAACTGGATCTGAAGAAATAGGTGAAATAGGTGCAGAATATTTCGTAAAAGAACATCCAGAATTTTTTGAAAATTCTTTTTCGGTAGCTTTTGAATGTGTTGGTGCTGGGAAAAATTTGTTTATAGTTGAAAGTGATTTTATGCATCAATCGAAATATAGTCTGAAAGTAATTGATAATCTTGAGAAAGCTTATGAAATTTATCGCAAAAATAGAGATAATGTTATTCCAATTAAAAGAGGTTCATTAGCTATTGGTTCTTCTAATGCTAATAGATATGTTAAAGCAGGGTATGAATCAGCGTTTATTATAGGCCAAAGTGAAGATGCTCATTGGCGGCCTGTTGGTTGGCATAGTAGAAACGATACAATCGAAAATATCGATAAAAAAGTAATCAAAGATATTATCGGTACAACCATCCAATTTGTAAAATTACTAGATGAAGAATATGGATAAAATATCCATTCTATAAATAACTATTATTCAAATTATCTCTTCTTCCTACTAGAATAATTAAAATCCCTTTAAAAATAAAGATTAAAGATATACTTAATAAAAACAAAAATAAGTATAAAAAATCAGGGAAATGAAGTTGAAGAAAAAAATTATTGCTTTTCTTTTTATTGGATTTAGTTTAGGTTTAACCTTGCCAATTTTATATTGTGAAGCTGATTGTGTAGATAGAACTATCGAACCTTTTTTTAAAATTAATTTATTGGTACCGGATGGTTGTATGCGACAAATACAATGGGTAACACTTATGCTTGAACAATTACCAAAAATTGGTATTGGTATTGATACTTTTGAACAAGCTTCTTACACAGAAATATTACAACGAACATATAATTATTCAGGACCTTATCCCATACCTACTCATGATCTTGGAGGATATGATATCTTAGCAAATGAGATTGTTGGCGATATTGATTGGGATCCTAATAGTTTATTCCATAGCTCATCAACATTACCAAATGGGAAAAATATCTATCAATATATAAATCAAGAAATGGATTGGTGTATTAACAATTATACTTCTTCTTATTCATTAGAAAATAGAATCAAATGGATAAATAAAATACAAGATATTCTCTATGAGGATATACCACAAATAACAGTTTTATATTGTAGCTCAGCATATTCATTTGATACTGATTTTGATAATTCTTCATGGAATGGATTTTTATGGTCTACAAGTAATCAACCAATGGAAAATTGGTCATGTGGAACTCAAACTGAGTTTAAATATGCCTCACCTTATATCTTCAATAAATTTCATTTGCTGACATATGATTCAAAATATGAAGCTGAATGGTTACATCAAATTTATAATGGTATGTTCGAACGAAATCCAAAATCTAACAATCTATATGATTATCGATTAGCTGAAGAAGTAAATACTAGTGATTATTTGACATATAATATTAAAATAAAAAATCAAGCTAAATGGGCTGATGGGGTTCCTATTACATCTTATGATGTAAATTATACTTATAGCTTATTACTCAATCCTAATATTGTAGGAACAACTACTGCTGAATATTGGGCGGAATTTCTGGATATTAGTTCTATTGTAATTTTTGACGATAATCAATATTCTATAACTTTTAAAAAACCATATGTGTTTCAAGATAGTAATCTAGCTATTGATATTTTACCAAAACATATTTGGGAGAATATACCTGCAGAACAACAAGATGATCAAACATTATCATGGGCTTTAAATAATACATTAGATTCTCAAAAGATCATTGGTGCAGGGCCTTATTATCTCGAGGATTATGATGAAAATAATTATATTATACATTTGAAGAGAAATAATTATTTTGCTGAGTGGAGTGGAATAATACCGAATTTCGAAGATATCTATTTCATATTTTATTATGAACAAGAAAGTGCTCTTGCAGATCTATCTTCAGGAATAATTGATATGATAGATGCACAGTTCAATCACCATTCATATCCTACTTCACCAGGAATAAAAAATCAATTTACAGATTCAGTTGAATTTCATGAATTTTCTATAAACAATATGCATCCAATCTTAGGTACAGGTGAATTGTGTCCGATAGCTGGAAAAGAATCAGCAAGGCATATAAGGGAAGCTATTAGCCATGTTATTCCAAGAGAAATTATTATTGATATTTTCTTAGAAGGATTTGGTGTTCCCGGGGTAACTGCTTGTCCAAAAGGATCAATTGGGTATAATAATACTTACGAACCAATAGAATATAGTATAGAAAAAGCATTAGAGCATATGTATTTAGCAGGATATCCAACATGTGCTACAAAAATAACTGGTATTAGAGATATTTGGATACTAATCTTTCCAATTATTACTATTACACTTAAATGGAAGCAACAAAACAGAATAAAAAATCACTAAAAAATTATCTAGTTATGATAAATTAAAATTAATATTGAAAAGAATCTCCGATAATTGGAGATTCATTTTTCCTCAATTTTTATTTTTGTTAACCAAACCATCCTAAGGAACTTGACAACCAACCCAAAACAGATGCTATACCACCAAGAATGGTGCCAATTGCCCCAAGTAAAGCAAAGAAATTTCTTTTAATCCATTTTTCTTTTGGTCCTTTATCCTTAAATTCTCGAAATTGTTCTGCTGTAATTCTTGGTTCTAAAATTGCTGTTTGGTGTGCTTTCATCAATTCTTGTAAAGCAGTATTTAGACCATGAATAGTACTTTCCTGTCGTTCGATTGTTCTTTGTTGATTCTGAATCATATTTTGCAAAAGTGAAGTCATATCTAAAAGATCGTTTTTCATTTGACCTTCTTCTTGTTGTTCTACTTTTTCCCTTAGTGAGTTCATTTCATTTTCTACTGTTTTAGCTTCATCTTTAACAGAAGCTATTCCGTTGGATGCTTCTAATACTTTTTCTTGTAATGAGAGTTCTTTGTATAAATTACTAAATCGAATAATTTGCCAACGTTCTAATTTACCCTCTTGTTTCTCTTTCTCTAATTCATTTAGAATATCACTATTTAATCCTTCAAGTTTAAGAATTGAAATCTTGAAATGAAATGATCTTACTTCGTTATTTTTTGCTTTAGCAGCTTTCTTTAATGGTTCAATAGCTACTTTAGCAAATTCACCTAAATCACCTAAAGCCCAAGCTACTCTCGCTCGAACTTCATCACTTTTATCATTATCTAGAGCTTCAATTAAATTTGGTACAGTAGAAGGATCATCCATTCTTCCTAATGCTAGTGCTGCTCTACCACGAACTCTTTCACTTTGATCATTCTTTAGAGCATTAAGTAATGTTGGAATAGCATCTTTAGCTTCTTTTTCTAAACGACCTAAAGTTTTAGCTGCTTCAGCTCTGGAACCTTCCTTTTGGCCACTATGTAATTTTTCTATTAATTTCTCTATTTCTTCTTTGCTAACACTTTCCGCCAATAGAATCAAATCTCCAACAATTTCAAATCTTTATCATAAAAAAGTATTTCTTGTCTTTCCAAATTGGAAATTAACAACGCTCACATATGGTTATTAGACCTAATTTATCTGATAAAAAAACAAAAGTGATATATTCTTAAAAGAATATTGTTAATAAATAATCCAAGGTGAAATAAATTGGTTAACAAAGAATTATTGGAGTTATTGAACCAAGCTGTTGCACGTGAATTACAAGTTTCTGTCCAATATATGTTACAGCATACTAAGATGGAAAAAATTCTTAGAAAAATAAAAGCTGAAAATATTCTTCTTGATAAAACAACGTATGATGTTATAGGAGAAGAATTAAAAAAATTTGCTATTGAAGAAATGAAGCATGCTGGAACAATAATGGAACGAATCTATTACCTAGGTGGTTCTGCAACAACAAAATCTGCAAAACCAATAATAGGCGATACATTAAAAGATTTTGCTACTCATGGGCACAAAGCAGAAGTTGAAGCTCTTGAATTATATAGGAAAATAATTGATTTTTCTATGAAATCAGGAGATTGGGAAACTGTACAGATTTTTGAAAAGATCTACAGTGATGAAGAACGTCATTTCTTCAAATTTGAGGAATTTCTCGATTTAGATATTACAGAACCAAAAGGTCCAGAATCTTTTCCTTCTGAATCTAGAAAAATCTATGATGATGCTTATTTTACTTTGTTAAATAAAGCAGTTGCAGCTGAAATTTCCGCTATAATTCAATATACTAATCAACATGAAAAAGCTAGCTTACTCGCTTTACGAAAGAAAGTAACTCCTCTTGAGACTATAACGGAATCAACAAAAGCAAACACTATAAGTGATCTTCTTAAGACAATCTTCTTGCAAGAAATGAAACATCTTGAGAAGATATCTGAGCGAATATATCTTTTGGAAGGTGAGTGTACCTACAATCCAGATCCATTACCTCAGGTAGGTGAAACAGCAGATGATTTCCTAAAATTAGATCATAAAGCTGAAGATGAAGCTATTATTTTATATCGTAAAATTATTGCTGAAGCTTTGAAACGAGGAGATACTGCAACAAGAAAAATCTTTGAAGATATCATCATAGAAGAAGAAGCACATTATTGGATGTTCGATGATTTCTTTTAATTTAAATTAAAAAATCACTTAAAATTAAAACAAGGAAACATTCCTTGTTTTTAATATTTTATTTTTCACCAGCTTTACCATATTTAAAGTCAGGTGCACACCAACTAGTTTTATCTTGTTTTAACCAGGCATTAATGTTGTCTTTTTCATAAACAACTTTATCATTAATAATTAATTTCACTTTTTTAATACACCAATCATCATCCTTACTTATTTGGGTGGACTTTCTAAAACAAAAATATCTAAACCAAGATGCATTCATACCAAAAGGTACCTTAAGATTGAAAATATCAACACTACCTTTTTCAAAATCGTTTTTTGTTGGATCATCTAAAAACCATTTATGATCTCCAATAAATAAAATTATAGGATCATCAGTAGAACTCTTTCTATCCAGGCATGTTGTTACTTCCACGACGATTTTATTGATTTTCTCGTATGTGATTCCAGACATAAAATCTCTCACTTTAGTGCTTTTTCAAATATATTTTTTACTTTAAATTAATAATTTAAGTAATTTTTGCATTAATGTTTTTTAGCAAATTGAAAGAGGCTAATAGGAAATATTTCACTATTCCTCTTAATTTTTTTATAATTGCGCAGCTTTATCTCGGCAGTTTTTTGCTTCAGTTTCATTTCCTAACTTTGTATGTAATTCTGCTAAAATAGACCAATTCTCTTTAACTTGTGGTTCTAAATCTACTATTTTAGTGAATATGTTTAATGCTAATTTGTAATTTTTTTGTTCTTTAAGAATAAGTCCTGATCGTTTGAAATATTTCAATCCAACAAAATATCGTCCTTTCTCTGCATAATAAGTAGCTAATTCGGTTAAACCACCCAATTCTTTGGGATTAAGTATTAATCCCATATCACCAAACTCATCTGCTTCTTCGAACATAGCCATTTGATCATAAATGAAGACTAAATCAAACCAAAAATCAGGATCTTTGGGATAATCACTGATACGATTGAGTTTTTTGAGAATCTTATAATGAGTGCTAAAAATCATTTTTTTGATTTTATCTATCTCATCTAACCACATAAAGTAATCATCATTTTTTCTATCAATTAAAACAGGATATTTATTCTCATCTTTAAAAATAACATATTCTACATCGTAGTTTAGAAATAACATATTAAAGAATTGCAAACTTTTTCTTATTATATCATCTAGTTTAGTTGTATTATTTATATTGAAATGTTTTATGACTTTATCTGCCCAAAAATTAAATACACTATCTCTAAAGTTGGGAATTTTATCAAAAGGATTGAGATTCATATTCGTTAAAAATCTACTATAAAATGCTGGATCTATTACATTAAGCTTTACTATAATTGCTTTATAGGTGTTTTTAAGATAATCCTTCAATCTTTTTGCTTCTTCAGAATCATCTTCTTTTGGTAACATCCAATCAAGTATATTATCTTCTCCATTAACTTTTGTTATGGCACTAATCCTAAAACAGTTCTCGATATTTTCAAAATCATTAGCTTCAATGCGAAAATTAGTAAATTGTTCAGTAAAATAGTCTACAATTGATAAAATAATATTCTTAATGGATGGTTTATCTTTCAAATTAAATTTAGTAATAATTTTTTCAGCCCAATCATTAATTTGCTCTTTACTTGGTGGTGGAATCTCTGATGGTTGATCCATTTTTTAACCTCATAGATAATTAAATGCTTATATTCAATAGAATATCAGCTTTTAGAATTTATCCCTAAAAAAAGAAAAATAATGTTTCTTTTCAAAATAACTAGAAACCAAACGGAGAATCCCAAGGTTGAGATTGAATTTCTTGAGAGTTTGAATTTATTTTGAAAAGGTAAACATTTAATCTTAAAGAGATATCAATTTGAATTTCCAAATCACCATCTTGTATTGCTAAAATAGCGATATTTGAATTCATATCTATAGTAAGCCCACCATTATATGCTTCAGATGCTTTAACTGTTCCAATTTCATTGATACCTTCTCCAAGCAGTAAACCATTGAGAGCGGTAATAGAAAAATTCTGTCCGTAGACTTTCAGACTAATAATTAAATCAAGAATATCATACAATCCATTATTGGTGATATTAATGGGGATTTCAACTCTAATATATCCTAAGAAGCTATCAAAATCAGGTAGTATATAGCTTGTTACTTTTGTTTCACCAATCTCTTGAACAACATTAGACTTTGTATATAGTAATGTCCCTATAAAAGCACCAGCACCTAATAAAAGTATAATTGGTATAACAATTAATGATACTTTTATCCCTTTCTTCATTAAAATCATATTAAAAATAATTCTCAGATTAATTAACTTTATCTAAGAATAATCGAATTATTATATGAATCAAATACTTTTAATGTCCTTTTTTTTCAATAAACGCATGCTCATAGAATTAGAAGAAAAAGATTTCAAAAAGGCTTTATCAGTTATTAGTGAGATAGAATTTAATAATTCTGTAAATGCTATAATTGAACTTACACATAAAGGTCGAATTTGGGTTGATTCATTCAATAAACCAAAAATTGCTTTATTTTGGGATACTGAACGTCGCTTCTATCTTGTAGGTGACTTCACTAACAAGCAAATAAATGATGATCTTAGATTTTTATTTGAGAATACTATTTTCCCATCAGGACTTAGTCAAAGATTAACTCAATGGACTTTTTACTTTGCTCCTTTTGAATGGGAACAAGTTTTATTAGATTTACTAAAAGAAAATCATCCATTAACCGATTATCGACTTTATTATTTATTTGATCGCAAAAGATGCTCATTGCAACCTAATTGGTCGGAAGGAATACCTGAAGAATATCAGTTAGAGCTAATTGATCAAGTATTTTTAGAAACAAAATCAAATTATGAAAACTATAATGAGATAATTTCAGAAATAGCTTATTGGAAATCACTGGATAAATTTATGGAAGAAGGATATGGTTATTGCATTACTACAGATGAAAAAATAGTTTCTTGGTGTCTTGGTGAATATGTTAGCCCAAAACAAAAAAGAATTGAAGTAGGGATAGAGACATATGAGCCATATCAGCATAAGGGATTTGCTTTTAAAACTGGATCAGCTTTTGTGAATCATTCTTTAACCAAAAAATATTCAGTAGGTTGGCATTGCTGGGAGAGTAATATTCCATCTGTAAAAACAGCTGAAAAAATAGGTTATCAATTAATACAAAAATATCCAACATTATTTGGGTGGTATAATCGAATTGATAATTTATTAGTTAATATTGTTCGTTTTCTTCAAACAAATACCAATTACCAAAAAGTGATAGAATTTGGTGAAGAAATTATTACTACTTATTTAAAAAACCAAGATATAATTACGACTTCTTATCTATTTCATGATATTAATGTGACTTATATACAATTAGCTGGAGCTAATGCTCAATTAGGGCAGATAGAAAAAGGTTTAGAATGGATTCGAAAAGCTACAAGTAATGGTTACAAAGATTTTGATACTCTACAAAGAAGTCCACTCTTAGCTCCGTTAAGAACTAACTCAAAATGGCAGGAAGCAATGTATAATAAGTAAAAAAAAGAGAAGATTTCAACTCAATTTTTCAATAAATTCTTCTATTTTCTTTCTGGGAATCATGCTAGCAGACATATGAGATGGAACTGCAAAATCCCAATTGTAATTGAGTAATAAAGGCAAACTTTGAAGATATTGCTTATAATCATCGTGGGCTTTTTTGAAAACCGGTCGAAGAGAACCAAAAATATACATAAATGAATCACCTGTAAGAATTATTTTTTCATTTTGCAAAAGAAGACATATATGACCAAAAGTATGTCCAGGATTGTGAATGACTTTGAGATTCAATTCCTTGTCAATGATTTCGTCATGTTTGACTAAACGATTAATTTCAATAGGCTCTTGTTTATATTCCGACTTGAATATTGGTGCTTCTGCTTCATGGAAAATGAGTTCTATATCAGCTAATTTTTTATTAGTAGTTGATTTTAATTTTTTAGCGATGACTGCTAATCCACCCAAATGATCATAATGGCGATGGGTAAAAATAATACGTTCAATTTTCTCTAAAGACCCCCATTTAGCAATTATTTGTTTGATAACTTTATTAGCATCTTTTTTTAGACCAGTATCAATGAGTGTCAATTTACCATTTGTTTTTTCTAAAACGAAAACTGGAACACAAAAAATTCCTCTGCCTGTTACGCTATAAAGATTAGTAGCTATTTGTTTCAAAGTGAAAAACCTTCTATACTAGCTACTAATATGGAAAGTATACTAATAAAAAATTATCTTTGTAGAAAAGAAGAAAAAGAAGTAAGAAATAGTAATATCTTAAAATTATAAATATTAAGTTGGAAATCAATATGAAAATTGGTATATTATTTTTTACTGGAACAGGAGTAACAGCAAAATTCGCTTATGATATAGCCGAAGGGATAGAAGAAGAAGGTCATGAAGTTGAATTAATAAGATTAAAAAAAGAAATAATCTTTGATGCTAGTAAGTATGATATAATTGGTATTGGTTCTCCTTCTTATTCATTTAGAGCCCCTAGATTAACAACAAAATTAATACAAAATATTGATTTTAAACAAAAACCATTCTTTGTTTTTTGCACAAGTGGAGGAATGTCTGGGAATACTTTGTGGAATTTATATTTTTCAACTAAGAAGAAAGCCGGTATTTGTCTTGGATTTAATCAAGGATTCGGTACAACAAATTTAAGATCATGGATGCCTAACAAAGGAAGCTCGGAAAAGCTTTGGGGATTAAATGATTATGATTATACTCATGCTAAAAGATTAGGTAAAGAAATCTTAAGAAATTACAAATTATGGTCACTAGATAATGGATTAAAAGAGAAAAAAAACTGGAAACCTAGACCTAGTTTTCTTACAATAATTTGGTCATTACTATTTACTTGGCGTTGGATGATGGCTGCTACAGTAGGACGAAAACACGTTGATAAAGAAAAATGTACTAAATGTCAAAAATGTGCAACAAAAATATGCCCAAGCGGTGCAATAACATTATCTGATGAGAAATATCCGATATTTAATGAAAAACGATGCATTGGGTGTAATGCATGTGTAAATCTTTGCCCTGATGATGCTATTTGGTCTAGAAGAACAAAACATCATAAACAATACAACTTATATAAGGAGTATGTATTAAAATAAATTGATGACAAAAATTCTAGTACTAAAAGGAAAAAGGTACGAGAAAAAAGAAGAAGAATAATGATTAATAGACCATTATTCTTTATGGGGAAGGATTCTTGATCGATTTTTATTTTCGTCTCTTGAGGAAAAATACCTGACTTGCACCAGCGAATGCTAGAATGCTCATGACAACAACAAGTCCAATACCAGATTCATTTGTTGTAACAGTAGTGTCATAGCCAGCAGCTTCCATGTACGCGAGAGCTGTTTCTATACTATATTCATAGTATGGTAAGTCTTCATCAAAACCAAGTGATACTTTAGGCCAGTGAGTGACGCCTGGGAAGCCTAATCCACCTAGAATTTCTTCTACGATTATTTCACGTGGAATTATGTGACTAATGGCTTTTCGTATTTTCTTAGCAGATTCCCAACCAGCTATTGGTAATAGTTCACCATTTCCAATGTAAGGATGTTCCATGTTTATGCACATTTCTTGATTTCCTGGATCATCAACAAGTGTATAGGTGATACCAGATACACCAATCAATTGTTCTGGTTGAATAAAGAATTGAGCATTGATTAAATCAATTTGACCACTAGCTAATGCAGAAATTGCTCCTTCAGCATTTGAATAATATTCAAAGTAGATGTCATCGATAATTGGTTCTGAACCCCAATAATCATCAAAGTATTCATTCTTAGTTAGATGTATAATAGAATTGGTACCATCATATTCAGCCATTTTATAAGGTCCACATCCAATAAGTTTCTCTGGCTCGGAGGTTGCCCAAGTAACTGCTTGTGCTGCGTGATTTGCTGGATCAATTGTTGACCAAATGTGTTTTGGTATAAGATAAGTGGCAAGATTTGAATCTTGGAAAACATATGGTTGTAAGAAGGTTAAAGTAAATTCTTTAGCATTTATAATTGTTACAGTATCCTCATCTATATATTGTTCATTAAATGAAAGTGTACTATGACCTAAGTTTGGATCAATAGCTAATAGGAAATTGTATTCAATATCCTCAGTTGTAATAGGTGTGCCATCAGCCCAGTAAAGATCGTCTTTTAAGACACAATCATAAGTAACACCATCAGTAGTAGAGAGAGATTCCAAAATACGTGGTTGATAGGAATTGCCCATAAGTGGATCACGTTCGACTAAACCATTGTAAATTTGATGTAACCATTCAGCGTCATATGTTGCTTCAAATAATAATGGGTGGAAGTCAACAAAATCTCCGTTTGTTGCATAATGGAATTCTTCAACACCTGAACCCAATGACCAATTTTCCATAGGTTGATAACTTGAGGCCCATAAGAGACCATTCCAACCTTCAAAATTAACATCATGGGGATAGAGACTGGTGGGATAAATAATACAAAGACTTGGATTATCTTCATAGAGAATTGCTTGAATGTCTTTAGCATATTCCATTCGTTCAGCAAAAACAAATGATTGAGTATAGTTACCGACAACCCAATCCATTTCTTCACTGGCATATTGGTAGAAGTTATCACCAACAGGAGTTATACCATCAGATGTAAACAAACCAGTAGGATCAAAATCTAAACCCCAACCGTTCCCTACAAAAAGGATATCGTATCCTCCTTCTGCGTAAGTGGGAATTGGATAAGGTCCTGGATGGCCCCAAGTTCTTGGTCCAATCTGTGCCCAACCTGTGTGATCAAAAATATCAACATTAATGCCTATTTTTGGTAATTGTTCTACCATTAATGTTGCCCATTGATTTCTTGCGGTACTTGTATTAGGCGCAAGTAAACTTATTGAGAAAAATGGTCCTGGATAACTTTGTGCTGCAACAGGAGTGGCTATAACACTCATTAGTCCTAATCCAACTAATATTGCAACTGGAAGGAACCATCTTCTAAATTCCGTCTTGATTTTCAATTTTAATACCTCGAATCGTTTAGGCAATCTTTTACTTTCTCAGATTACCTATTATAACTAATTTTAGAACCTATATAAAATAATTCTCACTACTTTGAGAATTCATTCTATTATTAAATTCTATGTTATTTTCATCGCTATTGGAATATGATATCAGCTGTTCAAGAATATTTTCTTATTATACTCAAAAGGATGGTAAAAATTTAACTAAAATTAATATTAAAATATTTCAAAAAAATCTTAACATGCAAAGAAAATGAAAAGTTAGGTACTTTTCTTTTCAGTACCTCTATATTATTGTATATTTATCCCGATAATTCTTTAATATAGCACTTATTAACCGCTTCTCTGATATCTATTTGCATGGAAAGGGCTATCCATCCAACAAATTCCATAAGACGATTTATTTGTTCCCAATTTAGAGAATTATACAAATTAATAGTTTCACTATCTGCTTCATTTATTAAAGAGAGAAATTGTTGATCTTTCATTATATCAAATGTGTTTAATACTTTTGTAAAACATTTGCTGCATCCATTTTTATCTTCAAATAAATTTTTCAGTAATAATCTAGCAACCTCAAATTCGGTAATAATAGTTCCTTCTTTTACTTCTTCTGCTAAACCAAAAATAAATGAAGATGCATATCGTCCATAAATTGTTTTGCTAGTTAAATCTCCTTCATTAAATGATGAGATTCTTTTCCCTGCTCTTACAACTAAATTTGCTTTGATCAATTTATTCAAATATCTGTAAATTGATTTTTCTGATTTCTTTTTGCCTATTGTTTTGAATGCTTCTGTTATCTCTGATACTGTCATTGGTTTTCTTCTTAGAAATCTCAATACCAAAGTATGATTTTCATCTCTAAGATTATTCAGAGTATTTTCATCTGTTATTACCATAACAGGTTTTTGTTTAAATGTAATAATGTCTTGTACATTCATTTCAACCATCTTTACACCGTTTTTAGATTAAATTTCTTAATATTTTATCATAATTTCTCAACGTATTAAAATAATTTCTCATAGTATTGAGAATATTTATATTTTCGTATGAGAATTAATTCTTCAGACAAGTTAACAAATTATGAAATAAATAAGGTGTATGGCTTTGAAACAAATACAAAAAGAAAATATTCATTTCAAAATGAACGAGGAAAAGAAAAAAACAAGAGTAAAATTTGCTCTTTATACAGGAAAGTAATTCAGATTAGTTTCCTTGTATATTTTTTAATAATAAGTTATATGTTTATGAATAGTTTTTACTTTTCTATATCTAAATGAAAAAAAAGATCGTTATTGTCAATAATAGGCGTTGTATCTGATATTATTCATTAAAAATTTCTTTTAATTTAGGACCAATATCTAATTTTGTAGAAAATGCTAACCAACCAGCAAATTGCAAAACATAATTAACACCCATATAATCTAGATGAGCTATTTTTTCAAGTGTTTCTTCAGTTGCATTTTCGAATAATCCTATTACTAAATCATCTTTATCACTATCTAATTGACTACAGAAATTCGCAAATATAGTTGGATCAGCATTCTTTCCAAAAAATTCTTGCAAGAGAACCCTCGTAGCTTCCCAAACTGGACATGTCTCAGTTCCTTGACATTCGCGATCGTCAACAGGTGTTACAGTGATAAAAGCAATTGCTACTCGGGAATAAATTGTTTCAGTAATCAAATTTGATTCATTTGTTGAAGTTATTCTTTTTCCTGCTTTTGCAACAAGTTTTGCTTGAATCAATTTGTGTAAATATCTATATATGCTCTTGTCCGACTTTTCGTCACCAATTTTTTTGAACGATTCTTCTATATCGGTTATTGACATAGGCCCTTTTTTCAAGAATTTCAAAACAATGTCTAGATTTTCGTCTTTAAAAAGTTCAAGTATCTTTCTATCTCTAATAATCTTCACTGGTTTTTGTTTATAACTAATTGCATCTTTGGATTCTGTTGCCATTTTTCTTTTTACGCTCCTTTTTCTATCAACTGTTTCTTTAACTATTATTACACTATCTTATATAATCTAAAATCTTTTTATGTATATTATATAATTAATTCTCATTTTATATAAATCTTATTCTTACTATTCTAAATAAATAATCTCATATACTTAAAAGTTATTTCTCAAACCTTTGAGACTATTTATATATCGTGCTACTGTCATATATTAAATACTGAGTAAATTTAATGGTGATTCGAAGTGGTTGAAATAAAGAAAAAAATAGAACAAAAAAGCGACTCGGAAAAAGATAATGACAAAACCAAGATATTAATGGTAATGTATTATTCCGATGGTTTGATCTAAAAATCAAGTTGCAGTGATCACAAAGGGTGAATTAGGTGATCCAAAAATACGGTTAAATAATTACATCAAATCGTTATTTAGGAACGATTTGATGTATGTTGTGTAAAAACATCCGTGAAAAAAAGGTTCAATCAATCTGCCTCTTAAAAAATGTTCACAAAAAAATCAGGCAGATAAAAAACGAGAGAAAAATTCGCCCTAATAAAAAGGAAAGTAAGGGATATCTTTATGTCAGGAGGTATCTCTTACTCTCGCATTTATTTTTCTATTAAATATTTAAATTTTAATACTTTTCGATGGTTAAAAATTTTTTCCTCATAAGAAAGTCTTAAATCGCTAAAAAATATTCTGTACTATGAATAGGTGTTACCAATGGGTAAAATGATTAAGATTTTGATGTCGATTAATATCATTCTGATTTTAAGCTTGAGTAATTTATCCCTAGTTGAGGCAAGCTCAAGATCATGGAATCCTGGAGAACTTTATACCTTCAGTAGTGATTATACTCAAATAGTAACTTTTCAAAACCATGATAATAGCGCTTTTGATAAAACAGATTTGAAAACTATTGGAGAAATAACCTATAATGTTACTTCTATTAATTTATTAAACAAGAGATATGAAGCGATTAGAACTGATATTTCTGGTGCAGGATCAATAATTTCCTATCGATTTGGCATGGATTATTATGTCAACAATTATATTAGCTTAGATTCAATTCTAGGAGCTTCATATGATTGGGATTATAATCATAATCAAACTGTGCTTTCAGATTTAGATTTTACATTACCTTTATGGTATTTCATTGAACCTGACTGGATTTCTTTCAATACTAAATTTGCAGATGCTTTAAATGCAACCGAAATAATAGCTACAGTTGCTGATCCTTATCAACCTCTTATACACAATATCACTTTTAGTGATTTCCTAACAAGTCTTCCTACATATTCAATTATGAGTAAAAATACTCTTTCTGATGCTAAAACGAGATTTCATAATGATACAACTAAATGGTTTTTCTCTTTTGATTTGTCAAATATCGTTAAGGAATCAATTTTTAATTTAACTTCTCTTCATAATGACTATTATCCATATGAGCAATTCATCTTTACATTCGAACTTGAGTATGAAGATGGTGGTATATTGAAAAATTATCTAGTTGATGTCTCATCTACCATTACAATAAATAATATCACAACTACTGTTCAAGAATACACTCATATTGTTTCAGGTGGATTAAAAGCACTTACAGCGAATTTTGCTTATCTAACCATTATACCAGCATTACTGACAATAGCAATTGGTGGTAAACTTGTGAGTAATAAAAGGAGGAATAGGTGATTCACATGACAAAGAAATTGACTAATTTAATAATGATTTCAACAATAATTCTACTACTTGTAGGAAGTAACACAAATTTAACCAATGCTGCTGTAAGATCATGGAACATTGGTGATGTATTCAAATATGGTTATAATGTAAGAATTGAAGAGTATGATATTAATTACAAGCTTGATGAAGTTAAATTTAATGTCATACTTGCCCAAAGTGGTGAATTTTCCCGAAACATAACAGATATCAATAATTCAACCTTAATTTATGAATATTATACCATAGATTCAACTGGAACATCAGGCCCAGATTATTCTACCTACGATTCTGAAACCTATAGCAATGGTTTAACCTTGAGTAATATGTTTTCAGGAGTAGCTTATGAATGGGACTATGGACATAACACTACAATAATGACTGGTTTCAGTTTTGATATTTCTGGATGGTATCTTATTGATCCAAACTGGACATCTATTAACTCTCATTTGGTCACTAATTTTAATGAAACTGAAATTATAGAAAGTGTTGCTAATCCATATGAACCAATAATTCATAATATTACTTTAGGTGAAATGTTAGCGGATGCTAAATCTTATTCTATTCAAGATAAGGATAATTTAGCTGAAGGGAAACAACTTTTTACATCAACAACCACTCATTGGACATATGAATTTGATTATTCTGGTGTAGTCAATGTAGCAATTCTAAATACAACTAGCGGGTACAATTACTATATTCCATTCGATGAATTCATCTATAAATTTGAACTGGGTTTTTCTGAAGGAGGAGTTCTTGAAAGATATCATTTTGAGTTTGCATATCAAATTACTGTGGATGACTTTTACACTTTACTTTCTCAAACAGTTGACTATTGGTTCGGTGGTCTAGGAGAAACAGAAACTTCAAACTTTGCTTATGCAATTATTCTTCCAGGATTAGGAATATTAGTTATTTTTGTGAAATGGTTTTCAAAGAAAAAGAAATAAATTTCACAATAGATTTTTTTTATTTTTTTTACATTTTTAATTGTTATGTAAGGTTAGTAATTTTTATATGATAACAGATGTACGTCTATGTAGCATTTGGTGATGCTTTATGGGTAAAAAAATTAAAATTTTGATGTTGATCAATTTTATCTCCATAATATTACTAGTTAGCAATTTTTCTGCTGGTAAAGCTATTCCACCAGGGTGGAATGCTGGTGATATTATTCTTTGGGGATCCAGAATCAGTGTTCATACTGCTCAAAACAATGTTGAAGAGAATTTAGGAGCAATTACAGATACAATAGTTCTTGATGAGACTGAATTTAATATCACAGCCATAAATACTATTCTCAAAGAATATGATGCTTATGAAACTGATTCCACTTCAAGAGTTTTTCATAATGATTGGGATTATGGTACTGATCTTTTTGTAAACAATGAATTAGATCTTGGTACTTTTTTGGATATTAACTTTGTTTGGGATTATGAACATAATGTTACTTCATTAACCACTTTTAACCTTGATATAGATCCTTGGTATTTATATGAACCCAACTTTGTTGTTTTCAATAAAGGCTTTAAAGATATGTTAAACGGTTCTGTGTTAGTTGATACAGTAAATGATCCATACATACCAATGATTTACAATTTTACATTAAGCAATGTTACAGCTTCATTCCCTGTTTCAATAATGGGTAAGAATTCATTTGAAAAAGGATTTGAACAATTCACTGATACCACTAGAAGCTGGAAATTTGAATTTGACCTTGGTGGATTCATGAAACAAACCCATTGGAATGGTACAATGAATATCCATTATCCATATGAAATATACAAGAAAACAATGGAATTCGTAATAACTGAAGATGGTGTTCTTGAAAAATACATTTATACATTTGAATCAAAAATCACTATCGATGAATTCACTACTGAAACTTTAACTGAGCAGAAAATTGTTTTAGGTGGTCTAAAATCTGCTTCCGCTGATTTTTCAACATTTGCAACCATTGGTGGTTTAGTACTTATAGCAGCTGTTTTTACAGGCTTAAAATATCGAAAGAGATAATCCCTCTTTCCTTTTTCTTTTCTTCTAATTATTATTTAAAATAATATCAATTTGACTTTCCATTTAGTATTTATTTTTCAACTCAAAATTAATCAACCATTTCTTACGGTCAAGTCCTCCTCCGTAACCGATTAAGGACCCATCACTCCCAATTACTCTATGACATGGTATAAAAATACTCAGAGGGTTTTTTCCATTAGCATTTCCTACCGCACGAACAGCTTTGATGTTACCAATTTTTTGAGCTAGAGTTTTATAAGAAATAGTTTCCCCATAAGGAATTTGCATTACTGCTTGCCATACTCTCTTTTGAAAGTCAGTACCAATTAAATCAAGTTTTAGATCGAAAATAATCCTTTTTCCTTTAAAATATTCATCTATTTGAATGATAGCTTGATGCAAAATATCCGAATCAGCTTTTTCCTTTTTTATTTCATCTGTAAAATTGCATGAGAGAATGCTATTTTTTGTTCCGATTATTTCTAACGTACCGATAGGCGATTCGTAATACCCTATGAAGTAATCAATCATAATCTAACCTTCTAGAATTCATAATTATTTGATATATACATTCAATAAAGAAGTCTTCTCTTACTAATCATCTTATAGAATTTCAATTAGTATGTTATTATAAATTTCTCTTTCATAAATCTCGAGAGTTTTTAATACCACAATAAGTTGTTACTGAAGAAAGATTCAAAGATGAATCTCCAATATCAAAAACGAAAGAATTAGCCATAGACTTAAGGAAAGATAAAGAAAAGAAGCAATTAGATTCCTAAAAAATCTTTTAATTGTTACTTTTTTCTCCATTCATCTTCAAGAATATCCATCAATATTTCATCTTGAAATTGCCCATTCATAAATCGTGAATGTCTTTTTCTGCCATAGATAGTAAAGCCAATTTTTTTGTAAACATGAATTGCCCTTTCATTATAGGGATACACACTTAATTCAATGCGATGTAAATTAAGATTATCAAAACCAAATTTGAGTAAAATTTTCATCGCATCGCTACCAAATCCTTTATTCCATTCTTCTTTATTAAAAATGAAAATACCTAGGTCAGCAGAACGGGCAATTTTATTTATTACATTCAAATTTGTCTGACCCAAGAATTTTTTAGTATTTTTTTCTTCTATAGCAAAGATGTAAATTTTACCTTCCTGTCGAAGCTTCCAGGAATTTCTGATAAATTCTTCTCTATCCTCTCGAGAATCTGGAGTAGCTCTTCCACAAAATTGCCGAAAATCAAGATCATTCCAATGTTCCATCATAGGATCTAAGTCAGTTAATTCAAGAGATCTTAATCTTACTAGATTACCTTCGAACATTTAACAATGAACACTCCAGATAGATAAAAGATAAAGGGAAATTTAAGACTTTTGAATGCTAAATTCCCTTCATAGAAATTTAATCGTAAAAGATATTTTTTGGTAGAACTGCTCGAACACCAGGTGTAATATCAACAAATTGACTTATGCGAATATCTACTGCACAGCTACAAAGAGCATAAGCTTCTTCTCGAGTCAAACCCTTTTCTTTTACAAGCCAATCAATCATATCCCGTAAGGCTATTTTGGCTGCCTCTTCAGTTGTTTCAGCCCAAGCGGTGGTCATAAAATAATCCTTGGTCTCATATTGTGGTCGTTTAATTTTTTTTTCTTTATTAACAACGAATTTGATAGTAACTTCAGCATCAATTTCTACTGCTGTGCCACAAACTTCGCCATCACCTTGGACTGCATGTACATCACCAACGCCAAAAAGAGCTCCTTTAACAAAAACAGGTAAATAGACAATTGTTCCTGCTCTACAAGCTTTTGAATCCATATTTCCACCATATTCTTTAGGGATTAATGTTCCATGTGAACCTTCAGGAGGAGCGACAATAATAGTTCCAGGAAATGGATCTATAGGTATTTTTATTTTATCACTAAAAATTACTTGATTATTTTCTATAGGGATAATTCTTGTCCATGGTTCAGGAAACTCTGAAGCTAAAAAACCGAAATTAGGAATAATACAACAGGAACCTTGTTTCGCTAAATCAATCTTTTGAATATGAACTTCCAATGTATCGCCAGGTTCTGCTCCTTCAATGTAAACAGGCCCAGTTGCAGGGTTAATATGTTCCATATCAAAATTAATTGGCAAATCTTCCGGATTCTTGATTACTTGATTAAAAGCATCACGACATTCAAAAATAACTGCATCACCTGATTTTATCGAAAGAATAGGTTCATTTGTTTTATCTGCTTTAAATACAACACTTTCCATAGAAATATAATGAGTAGTTTCTTTGTACAAATTAATTTCACCTGAATTTTTTATGTATTTCTCTTTTAAATTATTATGCGAAAAAAAATAAAAAAAAGAAAAAAAGAATAGATTATACCCAATGATAAGTTAGTATCACATTTATTGTTAAGCCGTTTGATATACGATCTGGATACACACCAAAATATTCTGTAGCACCATTAATGACATAGTATTTTACATTGTTATTCTCATAAAGAATGTAAGTTCTAGGATAATTAGCATAATGATGAGAATATAATCCATTAAAAGCAATAGTTCCTCCAGCTGAAACCATTTTTTTGACGTATAAATACCCTTCAACGATTAAAGCATCAAATAATGAATCATCTTCATAAATTCTTATTTTAAATAGTTTATCACCATCATCTATACGAACATTCCAATAAGTTTTTTCACTCCATGAAAAACCAACACTATATAGGGGTTGTGTAGGCCATTTAGGTTCATTCAAATAAGCTTCATCATAATAATAATTTGATTTTACGGTCGATTTATATGTTGCTCCTGGGCCTATTAATTTGAGATAGTATTCAGAATAGAAATCATCATCGCAATCATTAACGCTTCTAACGGAAACATATTCTATCTCAACATCTACTGCCAAATAGCTAATACTTTTTACTGTAACATAATTACTTACAGAAAAAATCATAAAAACAAACAAAATAAATAGTAAAGGATTTATTTTTTTATTCATTCTCAAACTCCTAGGAAATTTCCTTTCCTTAAGCCTAGAAATCATGTTTTAATTATATAATAATTATCAATAAATGAAAAAGTGATTAAAAATTACTTTTTATAATTCTAAAAGTTATAAAACAAATTATTTTGCCATTTAATTAAAGAGTAAAAAATTCATTTTTTATTATTCAGAAATTTAACAAAAATCTAAGTTATTTTCCATTGATTTTTATCAAAATCATAAACTTCATTAAATAAAAATTTTGATCTCTTCAAACCACGATGATAGTTTAATTGCAAGCAAATAAAATTTATATCTTTCTCTTCTAATAGATTCTCTATTTTTTCTCTTAATATGCTTTCATATATCACATCAGGAAATAATACAACTATTCTATCCATAAATGTTAGTCTTATCATTTCACGTGTAATCTCAAGTTTCTCTAAGAGAGTGTCTATTATTTGCATATTTTTTATTAGAGGAATCTCAAAATACAAAGCTTTTTTGAACAAAATAAACTCTCTAAAATAAAGGTAATAATCAAAAATCTCCAATCGTCGACATCGTATTTCCATTTGATTTATGAAATCTCTAACCTTTTCACTATTTTTTGAATCAACCTCATTCTTTTCACATAATTCATATACTAATTCAATAGGATTGAAGATTATATTTGATTTCCCCAAATGTTTCGACATTAAGCTTCCAATGAACATTAAAACATTTTCATTGAAATATTCCTCTTTTTCTTTCTGAAGAGATGCTATCTCATATTTTTTATCCATTGCTATAATTCTTGTATGGCTCTTTTTATCAGTAGTATTTAGTAATTTCAGATATATTTCTTCTTTGGGTTCATATTTCTTTGTTGAAATTGTCCATGTAACTCTCTTATGTCTTATCTGTTTTAGGAAATAATCAATTACGAATCCACTTCTCTTAAGTTTCTCGAAATAATCTAGTAATTGCTCATAAACTGTAAGAGGACTATCCATCCATCCAACAATAGTTCTTTTATTTTCAGACACACTTTCTCTTATAAATTTAAAATATCTAACAGTTTTCATTTTTTCAATAATTAATTCGTGATGCTCTTTTTTCTCAGTCTTTATTCGTAAGAAATAAGGATATAACTTCAATTTCAAAATATCTATGTTTGGCCACCAATAAATTCCATATTCATCCATTATTTGCTTAAAACTAATCGTTATTGAATTGTGACTTTTCCCTATAATTCCACTCAATTGTAATGCAGATGAATTTTCATATTTTCGTTTACTTAATGTTTTCAACAAATCATAGTGTCTTTTCTTTTTAATATAGAAGGGTAAACCATAAGATATTTCTTCAGGTAAATGAGCTTTCAGCCAGTACATAAGATCCCATGCTAAATCTACTATCGATTTCTCTTCTGTAATAGCATCCTTAACACGTTCAATTAGTACTTTATAAATACTCTTTGCTGGAATATTTTGCTGAACTGCATTATTCATGAAGTAGACCCATGAATTAGATTTCAAAATATTTTCTGATTCTTCATAGGCATCAGTTCTTTGTCTAATTACACTTATATGATAGCTTGTGTATTTTCTTGGATAGGTTTCAATTATCCATAAAATTGCTATTATCTGTAGTAAGATTTCAGTAAATCGCTCATATGAATGAAATTTTGGTAAATCTTGATCCAAAAATCTTCTAAAAGCTTCTCTTGTCAGAATGAAATCCACTAATATCGAGTTTTCATTATTTGTTAAATTCTGCAACCAATTTCCAAGTATTAAAGTGTTGTCTTTATCATATATTGATCCGAAATTTCTCCCCAAATCTGGTATATCATATAAGGAATTAATTTCTTGGTATTTAATATTTAATTCTTTATTATCAATTATTCTTCCTAAATAATCTTCAACCTTTAAGATTTTTTCAATAAATAATTGTCTTAAACCTTCTAACGTTTGAATATTACCTTGATTATTCTTTGCCATCCTTTTATTTCTCCAGGTAATAAAATCTCCATTCCTAAAGTGAAAAATAATTACTTTTTGATCTTTATTATCCACAATTTTTCTTTTTCTGATATAGAACTAATAATGTTAGTCGTTTTATAATAAAATTAGTTTCTATAATACAAATAAATTGATTATATGGAAAATTTTCAAATATAACCTTTTTTTAATAGAAATATATCAATAGAATAAAAATGATACTCATGTCCGATCTAATAATTAAATGTAAATTATGTTCAAATGAATACGCCATGAAATTTAATAAATTAAAGAATACAATAAAATGCCCAAATTGCATGATAGCTAAACCATTACATCACTTTAATGATGATTTTATAATAAAATATTCTTGGTCTACTGGATATGAATTAACGAATTTTGACTTCATTAAACTTTTAGAAAAAGGAAAAAAATCAAAGCTGAAAAGATTTTTTAGAAAAAAAGTCAATAGAATAAAATTCATGAGAAGAAAAAATGAGCCTATCACTTTAATAGACAGATTTGGTAATTTTCTTTCAATTGAGCAAATTTATCAATATCTACAAGATGAACCAATCTATCAAAGATTAATCTTTAATCTATGGAAAAGCACTTTTAAAAATAGATCTACTTTAGTACATATCAAAAATAATTATTCTACTTCAAATTAATTCCGAAAAAAATAAGAACCTTTTATAATATACTTAATTAATCAAGCTTATCTTTAATAGAGGAGGAGTAATTATTCCAGTATTTGATAATTTTAGTTTTTGTGGAAATAATTGTAATAATTGTGAAATGAAAAAAGGTGAAATTGCTAGAGATAACAAATCTAATTGGTTCTATGAAAAGTTTAGGTCTTTATAATAATTTGAACGAATTCAGTGATAGAGTAAAATCTTTCAAAAGGGAACAAGAATTCTATAACTTCCTAGAAGATTTAAAAATTAATTTTGGTTCATGTTCTGGATGCAAAAAAAAGGTTTGCCTTTCTGTGAAACAAGAAAATATGCTCAAACCAAAAATATTGACATCTGCTCGAATTGTTCATCTTTTGATAATTGTGAGAAAATAAAGAAAGATCAATGGCAATATGAATTACTATTAGAAATTAAGGAAAAAGGTTATCGTAATTGGTTGGCTGAGATATAATTTCCTACTCTCGAGATTCTATCTCTCTAATAATATCCATAGCACATTCCAGTCCATCACTAGCAGCTATTAAAATTTGACGATAATGTTTATTGACCAAATCGCCTATCTGGTATAGTCGTCCATTTTCAAGCATATCTTTTGATAGATTTATTATAAGCTCGTTATTTGGTTTTCGTCCAATTGCTACCATTACTAAATCTACTACTAATGATGGTTTATCCTCGAAAATTATTTTTATCTTGTTATCTTTTTGCAGTTCAAATTTCTCAATAATGGAGGATGAATTAAGATTGATTTCCTTCACATTGATGACTCGGTGATAAAGCAACTGCAAGCATTTGAAATTATCATTTCTGTGAATGATTACTATTTGATTATCTTTTTGAACAAGATTCAATGCATAATCAAAAGCAGCATCTCCACCACCAATAATAGCTATTTTCTGTTTTGCTAATTTATTCTTAGGGATATCTTTTGGTTCGTAGAATAACAAATTATTAGCTAATAATAATTC
Organism: Bathyarchaeia archaeon; assembly: GCA_035528035.1. Classification (GTDB taxonomy): domain Archaea; phylum Asgardarchaeota; class Heimdallarchaeia; order JABLTI01; family JABLTI01; genus JABLTI01. Next base: position 113,251 of record DATKZI010000014.1, on the reverse strand, counting down.
CGAACCTTCAATATTGTAAACAATAGGTTTAGTCCCTGTAGCAATAATAAGGTAATTAGAAATACATTGAGTTTTTTCACTTGAGATAATGAATTTTTCAGATTCAAATTTGATGTTAAGTATTTTTTCAAAAAAGATTTCAATTACATTAGCATCAAGTTGTTCTTCTAGTAATTTAACAAATTTCTCTCCCTCAATTCCCTGTGGAAAACCTAGATAATTTTCAATTAGATTAGCATTAATAGCTAAACCGCCAATCTTCTTTTCTTCAAAAATTATTACTTCTATTCCAGCTCTTATAAGTTGAATTGCTGCAGCAGAACCTGCAGGACCAGCACCAATGATTGCTACTTGACATTCTTTATTCTTCATTTTTTATTATCTCCAAAAGTTCATAGCTAGTGGTCGGTATTCCGAATCCATGGCTAGCAGCTTTCAAGGAATTCAGATGTAATTCTTCTGTATAGGTAGCCATACAATCTATTGGCAGATAAACTTCTATATCATTATTAAAGGCACTTCTTGCAGTACTTTCGCAACACAAATGAGTGGTTACACCGGTAATAACTAAACTGGTATATTTTAATTTTGAAAGAATATAAGAAAAATTAGTTCTAACGAAAGTATCGTAAGTTGGTTTATTAAAAGTCCAAGCTTCATTAGTATCAAAATCATGAACGATTGCGTACATTGGATCCTCAACATTAAGAGAACCATTCCACCATCGTGTCATTATACTCATATCTTCATCATCTGAATGTAAACCATATTTTGTGAAAAATATTGCTTTACCATTATCCATAAATGCTTTTTGTAATTTCTTGATTGGTTCAATAATTGTACGAGCAGCTGGTAAGTAGGCATGAGAAATAGGATTGAGAAAGTATTCTTGCATATCAATTATCATTAAAGCAGTTCGTTCTAATCTAAATTCAAATCTCTTTTTTGAGGAATAGTAGTTAGCTAATATTTCTTTCCATTCAGAGATTTTCTTTTCTCTATTTTCATTAGTGAAATAATCATCTTTTCTCATTTTTTTCACACAAATAAGACGATCAGGTTTCTTGAAATTCTTGATAAGTTTCTATCATATAGGAACCATTTTGGAATTTAAGGGCATGTTGCCCACAATTACTTCCAATATGATTCTCTTCTATTTCACCTATACTTAAAAGAACTTCAAAACCTTTGTCCTCTATTTGTTTGATTTTTTGTTTTGCTAACTCTCCAGTTTCAACAGAAATCATTGATTGTAAACTATGGGCTTTAGCAATACCTGTAGGGTTTATTGGAGTAATTTTGACAAAGAATTTTTTAGGATCAAAAATCTCAATTAATTTTTCTGGATCAAGAGGATTACTTCTTTCTGAAGCAAAATTCAAGGTTATCTTTCTATCACCTTTGTTCCAAAATGAATTACTATATTCAGCAATTTCCTTTAGTGACCAGATTTTGTATGGAATGATTTTCTTTCTTGTATTTTCATCAGTAGAATGAATTGAGAATTGAAGTTGGAATTGACCATGAGAATACAGGTCATTTTTAACTTGGATTAAATCATAAAGGAATTTATGAGCCTTTTTAGGTGCAATTGTCGAGATACATGGCATTAAACCAGGTGCATCATAAATTTCAGGTAATTGTCTCATAACATCTAAAACATCTAGATTAAGTGCTGGCTCACCCATTCGAGCGAATTGAATCTTAAATTTTTCAACTGGGATTTTATTATCCGGAAATCTATTAGAAACCATATAGTCTATTTGTTTGAGCATGACAGCTGTAGGGATTTTTCCTAAATAATAGGTACCAGCATCGCACATGGAACATCTGACTGGACAACCATACATTGTAGAAATAATTAAAACCCATTTCTTTTCACGAGGAACAGGTGGTTGTAAAGATTCAACAAATTCGATATATTTCTTATCTTCTTTTGTAATATACAAAACAGCCAAATCTTCTCGACCATACTTTGCTATTAATTCCATAAATATACCTTCAGTAGCTTAGAGTTTTATTTGATCCATAAAGCAAAGTAGGATACAAGAGGGCTCTTTACTCTTACGTTTTTAGTTTACATTTGGCTTTTTAAAATATTCGCTATTACATTAAGATAATAAGTAAAAATGAGTATTGTTAATCCATATTAATAAAAAAAAATAGATGGAAAAAAAAATTATAATTTCCATCAATTAATTAATCTTCCTTATAGAAGATTAGTTCTTCACCAAGTAAATAATGATTAAACCAAGTAAGGTTTTGATGCATAAGTGCTCTATTTTCTTTAGGTTTAGAAATTGAGTGAGTCATACCTGGATAGACAAAAAATTCAACTGGGATATTCATTTCTTTTAATCCCCTATAAAGTTCTTTTGCATTTGATAATGGTACCCTTTGATCTAACTCTCCATGTTGAATGAGCATGGGTGTTTGAGCTTCCTTTAGCTTGCTGATAGGAGCTGTTTTATTATAAATTTCACGATCTCGGAAAGGAGATACTGAAAGATAATTAGTAGTAAATTGTGGAATATCATTACTAACATGATAACTGTACCAATCAGATATCCCTGCACCTACAGAGACAGCTTTAAATCTCTTTGAATGCATACCTACAAAAGCAGAGATATATCCTCCTTGACTCCACCCCATACAACCTATGCGTTCAGTATCAATAAAACCTAGAGAATCCAAATAATCAATTGCGCTCTCGAGATCCCACATATCTCCAATACCTAAATTCTCTTTATTTAATTCTAAAAATTCTTGCCCTCGACCAATTGATCCTCGGTAATTTATTTTTAAAACTAATATTCCCGCAATAGAAAATTGAAATGTAGGATAAGTATACATATCTTCATTGTCGAGCAACCTTTCTGTATTATACCAAGTAGGACCTCCATGAATAACTAACACTAATGGATACTTTGTCTTTGGGTCAAAATTAATGGGTTTTCTTAGAATACCATCAATTTCAGTTCCATCTTTACTTTTCCAATGGATTGTTTCTAACGTTCCTACTTTCCAATCCTCTAACTGTTTATTTCTTTTAGTTACTTGAACTAAATCTAAATTATCTTCTGAAACTGGTTTGCTTGATACAAATAATTCACCTATTGTTTCATTATTGGACCCATTAATGCAAAGAAAGCCATTTTCAGAAATATCAAAATTACTACCATCAACAATAAATCCTTCAAGAGATAATCGCTTCAAAATCCCTTCTTTTTCTATTTTCAAAATAGCATTTTCAGTTCTATCAGGAATTAATGTAAAAATACCATTGTTTGTCCATTTTACATTTAAAGAATTACGATCTAAATCGCCAGTAATTTTAACTATTTTTTCGGTAATCTTTTCTTCTGTTAAAATTTCTTTCCATTTTTCTAAATCCAAAACCCAATAATCACTTTGTGTGTAGAATTTATTATCCCTTTCCTTGTGAGATATTAGAATTTCGTTTCCATCTGGTGAAACTGCTTCTATCCAACAAAAGCCAACTGGAAAACCGAATTTTAACATTTCACCAATATAGGAATAATCTTCGTCAATTTTTTTATTAACAGAAGTATTATCCTTGTCCTTTTTTGCTTTCTTAATTTCAAGATATTTTTTCATTGCTTCTTCAGGATCAATAGTAATTTTATAATTGACAGTTTCGGTAAAGAATACCATATCATCTTTAAGTCGACATAATAAATAGATAGCATCATTTTGTTTTGTTGGGAAAAAATTCACAATAGTTAACGGTTCATCTAAGAGCTTACTAACCTCGATGATTGGTAGTGGATCCTCTTCTTCTGAATCATCGATTCTATTTTTGATATTTTCTCTATGTTTTTTCAATCTGACAATATCAATATAGTATAAAGCATTTGCACTTTTATCTTGTTCAAAATGAACAATTGTACCGAATTTTTCTTTCTGTTGCTTTTTTTCAGCTCGAATGGGATCATCAGCTAAATATAGTATACCATTACTAAATGGTTTGAAATCCTTAACTCCTTTCGCATGGTCAGTTATATCCAAAGGTTCCCCAATTAAGTCTTCAAAAAGGTAAACTTGGTTTTTGCTATTATTATCATTGGAATCAGTTTTTAGAACAGCAAGAGAATCATTAGATAACCAATGCATTTGTTTAACTGAACCAAAACGAGTTAATTGAAAGGTTTTCTTTTCTTTTATATTATGAACATAACAAATATTTTCATAACAATTTTCATTCCAATTCGGTTTTTTATCAGTAAAAGCTACTTTATCACCTTCTGGTGAGATAGTAAAATCTTGCCCTATCTCTAAAGAAATCATATCAATAATTGTCGGATTATATTTTGTTTCAGACATTTTCACATCAACACAATTTCATCATTAGCAGTTTTTTAAAACTATACTCTTCAATAATTACTTTTTGGATATAAAAATGCTTGAATTAGTCTTACTGTAAAAAGAATCTAAACTTAAATAGACTTTAAAAAATCTTTTAAAGTCGATAGCTTTCAGTTATCAAATAATTCATATTCGGAAAATATCCAGCAGGAGATAAATTAATGTCTAAAATTAAAATAATAACGGATTCTACATGTGATATTCCAATTGATTTAGCTAAAAAATATGATATCGATGTTGTACCACTAAATATTTTCTTTGGCGAAGAGAAATTCAAAGATGGAGTATCTATCACCGCTAATGAAGTTTATCAACGTATTCAAACAGATAAGTCAATTTGGCCCTCAACTTCTCAGCCATCAACTCGTGAATTTTTAGAATATTATAATAAAGCGTTTGATCAAGGTTATGAAACAGTTATATCAATTCATATTACACCTAATATGTCAGGAACCTTAAATTCAGTTAATTTAGCTAAACAAATGCTACCTGATAAGGATCTTGTTATTATAGATAGTAATACTGTTACACATCCATTTGGATTAACTGTTTATGAAACCGCTAAATTAGTAAAAGAAGGGAAAAATAAGGAAAGCATCTTAAATACTTTGAAAAATAGTTTTGTGCCTAAAGCTAATATTTGTGGTGTTGTTGAAACCTTGGAATTTTTACATCGAGGTGGAAGAATAGGTAGAGCAAAAAAAGTTCTAGGAACACTTTTGAAAAAGAAACCAGTCTTAGAGCTTACCGAAGGCTCAGTTAATAGTTTTGGAGCTGTTACCGGTTTTGAAGAAGGTTATGAAAAATTTGTTGCATTAGCTCCTAAAATCTTTGATAACTTAATAACCGATACAGTTTGGTTAGGATATGCCGACAATAAAACACGAACTGATGACCTTTATCAAGCAATTAAGGATTTACCAAATGCTCCTAAAGAGATAAGAGTGGTTGAAATTGGTCCTGCTGTTGGTGTTCATCTTGGTCCTGGTGTATTGACCATTGCTTGGTTAGGTAATTGGGATAATAATTGGTTTTTTGGAAGGTACTAGATTATAGTTTACCTTTCAATTTATTTTTCATTCCTTTGTCCTTTTTTACACTTTTAATGCTATTTTACAAACAGGACAATATTGCTTCTCTTCTAACCATTCAGCTAAATATTCTTCAATGAAAAATGATTGACATGAAGGGCATTGAAGAACTTTATCATCTCGAGTGATTGGTAATTTTGAAATCATACAAACTTCATTACTGGTTACAGAATAAGCTCTTTTAGCTCTAAGTATTTTGGGTTCAGGAATGATTTCTGTTTGAGAAGGATTTGCGCTAAATTGGCTACGTGTGGAAACAATTGGTTCTCGCTCATCTGGTGAAACCAAAATATCAGAGGGTATTATTTGGGTTCTTCTAATACCACGTGAATTTCTTACTTGCTCCTTCAATTGTTTTGCTTTTCTTTCAGCTACAATATATAAAACAATACCAACAAAAAATAATACTAAACCAACAACTAACAAAGGAATAGAATAAATAGGATTATTATTAAAACCAAGGCTATAAAGTCCAAAACCAGCTAGACCTAATCCGGTGATGATTAAAAACCAAGATAAACCAGAAATAATATTTTTGGATACCATAAGATAAAATGATTGTTCACCATTTTAAGTATTATTAAACAGAATGTTGATGGTCTAAAGGATACAATTCATATTTAGCTTTTCAATTTTGACTTACATACAGGATAAGTCTTATTTTCTTCTAACCAATCTAACAAATACTCTTTCAAAAAATAGTTTAAACATTTAGGGCACTGTAATACTATATCATTTTTCTCAATATTGGTTCTAGAGATAATACAAATCGCTCCAGTTGGAGGATTAGTAATAACTTTGAAATGGCATCGAATATTAGAAATTCTCTCTTTTGCTTTCACTCTCATTCATAAATAAATTTTATAGAACAAGATATATAACCATTTAGAATTAAGAGGTAATTGAAGGTTTATTTTGATCTGGTAAAAATATAATTACAAAGAAAAAATAAAGTGATAGAAATGATACCATCATATAAAATATATAATTTAAATAATGTGGAATGGAATTCAATTAGGCCAGAATTTACTATTAAAATAACTGGAAAATCAATTTTACCTAAAGAATGGTCAGATATTAAACTAACGATTACAAAAGTTGAACCCGAAGGTGAATTTCCTATTCATAAAGATGCTTATCATCATATTTTTTATTTCATAACTGGAAATGGTAGATTATTCATAGAACAAAAGCAATTTGATATCATACCAAATTTAGTTGTTGAAATCCCTGCAGGTTTATCTCATGGTTATAAAAATACTGGCTCTGAAGAGATGATATTATTAACAGGTAATATACCAGTAATAAAGATTTGAAAATCAATTTCTATAGCTGAATGATGTTTTTTATTTACATCTTATCTGATAAAAAGACCTGATCAGCTAATTCTTCAATTAAATATTTTTCAGTAGTTGATAATTGTTCACCTAGATTGTTTGTTAATGCAATCCATATTGTTGGGGATTTCTTCAATTCTTGAACTATTTGATCTAATTTTTGGATAGCTGAAAATGATTGACCTTTAAATACATAGCAGAATAATAATGGGTTCTCTCCTTTTAATAACAAGGTATATTCTTGATGCTGAATTCTCTCGATGGAACCTCCCGTTGCAAATGTTTGGTGCATGAATGCATCTATTGCGGTGAGAAATCCTCCAACAAACATTTCATCAATCATCTCTTTTTGAGAGAATTTCTTGGAAAAAATAGTTATTCCACCTTCATAGATAATAATCAATAATACCGGTTCTTCTTCTTGAAGTTTGGGAATTTCAACAGTTCGTTTATCGATCATTCTTACTACTTCACTTTTGACTTGTGCTTCTGATTTAGCACCTATCTCTTGTGTTTGTGATAGATTGGTAGGTTGCTCAGAATGGTCTTTTAGCAAGTCTATACCTCGAGTGATTTTCATACCTAATCTTTGCAATCCCTTTTCTTGAGCCATTTGTTCTGCTTGTTCAAGTAATAATATCGATTGTTGCAATTTATTATTCATTAAAGCAGCATTTGCTTTAAGCCAAAAATTCTCAACAAAGAGTGTATGGGATTCAAGTTGTTTTGCTGTTTTGAGATGTTTTTCTATTAAAATATCTAGTTGTGGCAAATCGTCTAAATCACGAGTTGTTTGGATTTCCTTTAATATTAATTCAACTAGTTGGAATAATGCCATAGCAGAAAAAGTTAAATCTATAGTTTCACCATCTACAATATCTGTGAGAATATTTTTTGCTTTATCTAAAATTTCAAGATTAGAACTGCGTTTTAAAATAAGGGCTGAAGCTAATCTATATTCCAAATTACATAATTTATTGTTTTGTCTCTCTAGATTTTTATTTAATTTTTTAAGATACTCTTGAGCGTCTTCTAGTTTATTAATTTCAACGGAAATCAAAATTGACCAGAAATAAGTATTTGAGAGATCTCGATAGTTTAGATTTTTTTTACATATATCTATACATCTTGTAAGATAGGTTAATGCATGATCATTGTCGCCTCTTTGATAGAAAATCAAAGCTTCAAAACCATATATTTTACATAGGCTAATATTATCATCATGCTTCTGATAAATTTCCTGTGATTGGGCTAAATATTTTGCAGCTTGATTTAATTCTCCTTTGAGAATTAACACATTACTAAGAAGTAATAATGTATTAGCTATACCCTCATGCTTATTGATTTCTTCGAAAATTGAGAGTGCTCGTTCTAAATATTGGATAGCCCTCTCAAATTCACCTAAATGAATGTAAATTTCACTTATGGTAAGTAAAGTAGGTGCTATAAGATTATTATTGCTAATATCCTCACTTAATCCTAAACTTTGTAAAGAATTTTCTAAAGCTGGACCATATTCACCTTTCCAAAGGTAAATTTTGCCAATTTCATTTAATGTCTGAGCAATTCCAATATCATCACTGGTTTCTTTAATTAACATTAGACTTTGTTGATAAATAAGAAGTGAACGAATAATATCTCCCATTTTAAAATAAATTTTAGCTATATAATTATTTGATTCAATAAGACCATATTGATCATTTACTTCTCTTCGTAAAGAAAGACTATGGAGATAACTATCTAATGCTCCTTTGAAATCTTCCTCTTGTTCAAAAATAAATCCTTTTTCAAAGGTTAATGACGCTTTTATGGAAAGGATTTTGTTAATATCATCATTTGGTAATTTTTCTAGTACACGTTCACCCATTTTAATAAAAGCAAGTGCTTTACCAGGCAAACCTAAACGTGACAAAGCTTTTGCTTTGGAATAAATAGCTTCGAGCATTTGATAAGAATCATTTAACATTTGACTGTTGTTAAGAATAGTGTCAGCAATGTTAAGTACTTCATCATAATTTTCTAATCCTAATAAAACTTTAGTTTTTATGAGCTTTAATTGAATTTGTTCTGAAAATCGCAAACTAGTAATATTAGATTCAATACTTTGAATTTGAGCTAATGCTTCATCTAATTTCCTTTCTGAAATAAGGTTATTGATGGAATTATTATAATCTGGACGTTCGGGAAGCATTAGTAAATCAACACTATTTGTTTAACATTAATAGCTGTTCATACTATTATAATTATAGTATTTGAACAATCAAATATAATCTTTATTTATGCGGTAAATAAAAGAAGAAAAAGAAAAGAAAGATCTCTTAAAGAGATCGTTTAAAGAATTCAGTCATGGTTTTAACAGTCTTCTTTCTGGTTTCTATATCACCAAAACCACCATGACCTACTTCACCATATTCAACATATTCAAAATCCTTGCCTTCTTTTCGTCCTAATTCTAAGAGTCGATCACGAAAGATTCGTGCTTGTGTTATTGGACATCTTGGATCATTGATTCCATGTAAAATAAGTAATTTTGCAGTCACGTTTTCAGCAAAATTTATCGCGCTGCGATCATACCAAAGGTCCTTATCATCTATGGGATTACCCATCTGTCGACTGAGGAAATATTTGTAATGGGGCATTGATTCTTCAAACATTTTAAAGAAATCGGATATACCAATCCAAGCAAATCCTGCTTTCCAATGTTCAGGCGCTTTCGTGACAGCAATGAAAGTCATAAAGCCTCCATATGAACCACCACCAACACCAATTCTTTCTGGATCAACATATGGTAAGGTTTTGAGATATTCAGCAGCATAGACTACATCTTGTAAGTCTTTTCCACCCCAATCTTTTATGCAAGCATCTCGGAATTCTGTACCATATCCAGTACTTCCACGAATATTTGGATAGATTGCAACAAAACCTTCAGAAGAAATATATTGGTTGAAAGCACTAAACATTCTAAAGTATTGACCTGTAGGGCCACCATGAACTGAAACAATAGCAGGTAATTTTACTCCTTCTGGAACATCTTTTGGTTTGTAAATAATTGCAGGAATTTCTAATCCATCAAATGATTTGTATTTAATGTATTCAGGAACAATAAATGATTCTTTATCGATTGAACCATAACTAGCTTCCAAAATAACTTCATAAGAATCATTCGTTAAATCATACTGCCAAACTTCTGGAATTGATAGATCGCTTGAATAGAAGAAAATGATTTTTTCATCATTTAGCCATTGTATACTAAAAGCTAAACCATCAGGAATATTGATTTCCTTTATAGAACCAGTATCTAAATCATAAATAAATGGTTTAATTGTTGATTCGTGATTTCTCAAAATAGCTAATTGTTTGCCATTAGGGCTAAATTTGGAAGCCATTTCAGTTGATTTGCCATCACTTAACCATTTTATTTCTCCAGATTCAAGATAATATATCCCAACTTGATCAAGTCCAGATGCATCTGATTTGAAAGCAAAGCTTTTGCTATCAGGAGACCATGAAGCAAAATTATCATGAGACCCTTTTTCCGATATTCTCACAACTCGTTTCATATCACCGGTTTCTATATTATAAAGATAAATATCTTCATTTTCAAGATTAGTCTTCATTTCATTGGTGCCCATAGCTAACCATTTATCATCTGGACTCCAATCTCCTCCATCTACAGGAACATCTGAAGCTGATAATTGAGTAACTTCTGTTCCATCTCGCTTCATTTTATGAATATTTAATTGTCCAGATCGAGTACTCATAAAGCTAATCCATTCATTATCATTACTAATATCAATAACATGCTCTTGTGCATTAGGAGTGTCAGTTAATTGCTTAACATTACCTTCTAAATCTATCGACCATATGTCATTTTGTTCATTGCCACCTTTATCTTTTCCAAAGAAAATTTCCTTACCCACTTTGTCCCAAACGTAACCTGTTCTTGGGGCTCTTGGCAATTGGCCATTTGAGATTTGCTTATTCTCTTTGGTTTCAAGATCTAAAATATAAAGCTCAATTCGTCCAGTAACATCCCAATAATAAGCAAATTTAGTTTTATCTTCAGATAATTGTGGCATACTATAAGAAGGTAAACCTAGAAGCTCATCAAAAGGAAGTGGTTTTGGTTTGTATTCTTTCATACTTCTTTAATTCATTCAATGATAATTAAATCTTCTTAATCTTTTGAATGTTTGAAGACGAAAAATTACCATATCACATAAAATTAAAGAGTAAGCGATTCTTATATAAATAATATTTCAGATTTTTACTGAAAGATCTTAAATAGATTTAATAAAAAAACTTGATGTCATATAGGAAAAGTGAAGTAAATGGCTATAAAATTTTATTTAGAATCAACTTTTCGAAACATCTGGACATACAAACGTCAAACAGCTATTTGTTTCCTTGGCATTTTAATATCTATATCTGTTATAACATCACTTAGTGTCTGGTCTACTACTTCAGAAAATACTGTTATAAAGGATTTTCTTGAAGATCAAGATTTTGAGATTAAAGCTCGCTCTTATCTTACTTCAAGGCTTCCTGATATTAAGGATTGGTTGGATAATAATGATTTGGTAGAATCCACTCATTATATTTATTATAATTTAGCCTTCTTTAATGTAGAAGATAAATCACCTTTTTACAGATTTTGGCCTTTAGATGCTCAAGATGATATGAATGATCCCGCGACCATCTCAACTTTATTTCTCATTACAAATGATACCGTTAAAAGATTTGCTTCACAGTTTACCGTAAGAGGAGAATTTGACTTAAAAGAAAATGAAGTTCTTATTAGCGAAAGCCAAGCTTATCAAATTGAACAAGCTATGAATATTACTGTTACTCCTGGAACGGTCCTTAATTTAACAATAGCTAGAAATAGTGTTGATTTTGGTGTCTACGTCTTTCAGTATGAACCAGTCCATTTTTACAATATAACTATTCGTGGAATATATAGTCGGATTAATACAATAACTACTTTACAAGAATCCTTTTCTAACGACTTTATAGATAATTCAATTATTTTTCTTCAAGAGAATATGTTTCAAGATGATCTTGAACGAATGGAAGACAATGGGCTCTATCCATTATTAGTTGCAAAATGTAAAAGTGATGAATTAATAAAAGATGGAATAGATCAAATAATGCCCAAGTTAATGCAGTTGTCAGAATATTTAACGATTGATATTTCAACTGCTTTAGTAACGATTCTTAATACTCCTTTAGAAAATATCCAACAAACTTTTAGTAAAGCTAAAACAACTCTTGTCATTCTTGCTCCTGTAGCAATGTTAGGAATTATTCTTTCTCTGGTTTCTTCAAATATCATACTTGAAAAACGGAAATTAGAAATTAGTATATACCAAGAAAAATGTGGGCAAAGATGGCAAATAATAGGTTCTTTGTTGATTGAATTTTCAATAGTTTCACTAATAGCAATAATTATTGGAATTTTAATTTCAGTGCTGTTAGCTGCATTTATACCAGCTATAGCTTCACAAGAATTGACATATTCAAATTATAGTTATTTTCTCCATAATTTAAATATAAAATATTGGCCCATTGCTGTTTCTGCTGCAGCAATATTTTCTATTACTATCATCTATACTATAATTAAAGTAAACAAAATGGTTTCATTAGAGCTATCAGAAAGAGATCTAACGTTTAGAGCGAAATTGCAGAAAGGTATAGCTATTGGATTCTTAGGCTTGATAACTTTAGCAGCAATAATTGTCTTTATTGTATTAACAATCATCTTCCAGAAAAATAGTTCAAATGCTTATAGCTTTTCCAATACTGATACGAAAAATAGTTCTTTACTTTTTATTTTACTATCATTTATTATTGTCTTAGTAGCAATACTATTGGCCATAGGAATATTTGAACTTCTAGGAAAAATGAAAGGTTTCTATAATGTTTTTATGAAAAGAAATTCATTATTTTTAATTAATAATCTCAAACATTCAAAATACAAATTTAACACTCTCATTATCGTTGTTTTTATTATAACAGCATCCACAATATATTCCATAACCATATTAGATACTCTCCAGAAAACTAGTAATGCTTACCAATATTATAATAATGGTTCGGATTTACGTATAAAAACGTTAGATACTTCCTATACATATCAAGATACACTTGCTTCAATAGACGGCATAGAAGCAGTTATGCCAATACTACAGACAAGTGGAAAATACGGTGCAGAAACTGTTACTGTAATAGGAATAAATGCTTCTATCTATGCTGAGCTTGGACGATGGGATTCAAGTAGTATACCCAATAATAATTTTCCTAGTGAATATAGTGATTATTTAATAGCTGATTGGATGAGTGATCTGAAATCAAATATTAATGGTTCAATAATAAGTGACTTTCTAGCTAATAAATATGAAATTCCTTTAGCTGATGATATCACAATAACTACCCTACCAATAGGTGTGAGTTATGGAGTTGATCATTTTGTAGTGAAGGGTATATTCCATTCTGCACCAGGTTTAGGACTACTGTCAGGAGTAAATATAGATTTAAATCAGCCAAATGATCACATTATGATAGTAAATTTAGAGAAAATAATAGATTTTTATTATATTACTACAACAAATCTTTTCTTTGCAAAAATTTTACCTGATGCTAATTTAGATCTAATCATAGAAGAATTATCAACATTAAATATAGTAGTAGAGGTAAATCCTTCATTAGTATCAAAAGGATTTGGTGAACGATATGTCAATAATTATGTACCATCAACAGAAATCTTTCTTATAGCACAAATCATTCTAACAAATCTTATTGGTATAATAATCATTGCAAATACTGCTGATTTTATTCTTGATAAACGAAAACAAGAAAGTGCTATACTCAAAGCATTTGGTAATACTGATAGAAATTTCGTAAAATTAATTTATAGTGAATTATTTTTAATAGATTTTACAGCAATTTTATTTGGGTCAGCAATTGGAATTTCTTCAGCATTTATTACTACACTACTTATGGTGCCATTCTTCGAAATTAATCTTATATTGCCCATGCAATTTTCAACAGGTTATCTCTACTTAATTATATTCATAGTCTATTTAATCAGCTTTTCATTCATAGCTGTAATTCCTTCAATTATCAAATTACGACGAGTTAAAATTGCTGAAAATATTAAAGATGAAACAGCAAGTGCTTATTAACACTAGCATCTTTTTTTCATTCAATTAGATTTTATGGACAAAAATATTAAAAAGAATGAAATGAATGAAAAATCTCATGTCGCAAGTAGTTGCAAGAACATTTGATATCGATTTCATCTATTTGGATTTAATCCTAGTATCTATTTGGATTATATTATTATTAGTACGTCGAAGATACAAAGAAATTCTCTTTGGTCTTTTTGGTTTTGGAGTAGTCTATTTTACAGATGCTGTAATGTGGTATACCTTAAAAGAAACAAGACATATAGAAATTGAAAATGACGTTATCGGACCTTACCTATTTTTAGCTTATTTTTCATTCACTTATGGATTGATTATGTTTTCTTTTGCACCACTAATGTTCAACAAAACAATACATTACCTTGAGAAGCTACTCTGGGCAGTTTTACTTTATGGTGGTTGGTTAACTATTGCACTTATTTCTCAGCACATTGGTTGGAATAATACTGAATTAGTTATTTGGCGAGATATGACCGACTCAAGGTTAGGACAAATTTTAATGGCTGTTATCGGGTATCTGGTTCTACTGATTTGGAAAATCGTTTCCGAATTTACAGAAGTTTTCCCATTCAATTTGATGAAGACTGTTAAATGGTGGTATTTTGGGATACTGATAACAGTAGGTATATTCATCCATTTCTCAATGGAATCAACATTATGGATAGCAAATATTCGGCCTTCAGATTGGGTGGTCTTAGTAACAAATAGTCTACTGGAATTTAATACAGGAATACCAATTCTATTTGCTATGTGGATAACCCTTAACCAAAAGGATTACAAAGCAAAAATAGCTCCAAAAGAAGAAGAAATACAAGTAGATTTGGAATTAGTAAATCCTGAACCTATAAAAAATATTCAAGAGTGAAATTTATATTTCACTTTTATCTTTCTTATTTACCATCTTCATTACAATTTTGTGTTAACATATTCATGTTCGATTCTATCAATAGGATCCTCGGGTGGTTTGGGATTCTGGAAATATCTGATCGTATAATACATCAAGTAAACAATTATGAAAGCAGGTAATAGCATTGCAAAGATTATCCAATATGGCCAATCATATGTAAAACCAATAATAATCCACATTGAATACAATAATGAAATAACTATACCATATATTCTGTAAAATCTGAAGTTAATATATGACAAATGAAAATTCACCTTTTCTTACTTTTATATTAGTAAACTTCTTTTAAAAGCTATGTAATTTGTATTGTTTTTTTAACATTAAGTTTTTATTTAACAAAGCTTTCAACGAATGTATGTCATCTATTTCCAACAATATGAAAAATGATTTTGGACCTTGGGCGTTGATTGCAGGAGCTTCTGAAGGATTAGGGGCTGCTTTTGCTAGAGAAATTGCTAGTAAGGGTATCAATGTTGCTTTAATAGCAAGACAAAAGGATTTACTTGATGAACTTTCAAAAGAATTTAAAACAAAATATCAAGTCGAAACAAAAATATTACAAATGGATTTGGCTTCACCAGATATTTTGGAAAAAGTCAAATCAGCAACCAAGGATTTAGAAATTGGTCTTTTAGTTTATAATGCAGCAGTTAGCCTTATTGGAGCCTTTCATAATTTTGAGATTGAACAGCATTTGAAAACTATTGAGGTAAATTGTAAAGCTCCAATACTATTAACATATTATTTTGGCAAAAAAATGAAAGAAAGAGGTTCCGGAGGAATTATATTGATGTCCTCACTTGCTGGTTTGCAAGGTAACCCATTACATGCTCATTATAGTGCTACAAAAGGATATAATATGAATCTTGCTGAAGCTCTTTGGTATGAAATGAAAAATCATGGAGTTAAAGTAATGGCTTGTGTTGCTGGTGCTACAAGAACACCCAATTATGTTAATTCTAAACCTAAAAGGGCTGGCTTAATAGATCCGAAACCTATGGAACCAAGCAAAGTAGCAAAAGGAGCATTAAAGAGTCTTTGGAAAAATAAACCATATCATATTCCTGGTGCTCAAAATAGATTCTATGCATTTATTATGAGACGATTACAATCAAGAAAATCAACTATAAAGATGATGGGTAATATTGCTATGAAAATGTATGGTGATGAAAAAAATCATAGTAGTAAATAATATCCTCATCCTTATTTTTTCCTAAAAAGACTAATAAAAAGTAATAAATTACTTATAATCAACTTACTGATATGATTCAACTCTCTCGAGAACAAGCACAAAGATTTATCCTCCACAAACAGGGATTACTTACCAATAATCAATTGAATTCATCTTTAGATGTCGTAAAACGAATTCATAATATACAAATTGATACCATTTCTGTTGTTTCAAGATCTCATAATTTGATTTTATTCAATCGTTTTAATGGATATATAGAAAAAACTATTTGGGATTTATTAGAACAAAAAGAAGTATTCGAATTCTGGTCTCATGCAATGTGTTTTCTGCCCATAGAAGAATATCCATACTATCTTTGGAAAGCTAAATTATTTTCTGAAGGAATTGGTTCATGGTGGGCTGGTTGGGCAGAAAAAAGCAAACACATAATTGAAGAAGTTTATGAATATGTCAAGAAAAATGGTCCAACAACTAGCTCTGATTTCAAAAATACCAGTAAGAAACCAGGTGGTTGGTGGAATTGGAAGGATGAAAAGGCTGCATTAGATATACTCTATAGCTTAGGAAAATTAATGATCAGTTATAGAAAGAATTTTCAAAGATATTATGATTTGACTGAAAGAGTTTTACCAGCACGAATTAGTAATGAACCTTTACCAAAAGATGAATTACCTAATTATTTGCTTAAAATTGTCTTATCATCAATTGGAATAGTAAATTATGACGAATTAAAAACTTATACTGGAAATGCTATTGCTAAATTTATTTGGAAAAACAATAAGAAGAATGCGATTGAATTTCTCGATCAAAACGTAGAAGATGGATTATTAGAAACAGTAGCTATTGATGGGATAAATGAAAATTTTTACATGTTAGCCTCAGAATGTAAGGAAATTTCAAAGATAGATAATTTTACCAATGATTATATAGCTTTTATAAGTCCTTTTGATAATCTTATTCGAGAAAGATATTTGCCTGAGAAATTTTGGAATTTTGAATATAAAATAGAATGTTATGTTCCTGAACCAAAAAGAAAATATGGTTATTATGTATTGCCAATTTTAGATAACAGTCAATTCATAGGAAGAACAGATGTGAAAGTTCATAGAAAAGAACAAAAGTTAGAACTGAAATCAATTTATTTTGAGTCAAATATTCATATTGATGATGATATACTTGAGAGATTTTACAAGGGATTACAAAAATTCGCTAACTTCCATGAATGTAAAGAAATAGTAATTGGTAATGTATATCCTAAAGATTATGAAAATCAAATAAAATCATTGATTATATGAGTAACTTTTTTATAATTCTGAGTGTTTCATAAAAAGAACTTAATAATTACTAACTATTAAAGTGATAACAACTATGAGAGTAGAAACAGTACCTATAGGTAAAAGAGATAGAGCTAGAAAAATAATCGACATATTTCTTGTAACATTTTTTATTTTTAATTTCATCTTTATTTGTTACATGTTCGATTTAGAACAATTGGTTGTTTCAGGTGATGATCATTTATATAATTGGCCTTTAACGGACTATCCAATTTGGCCTCCAAAATTTATTGTTGATTTAAATCACTGGGTAGGCACAAATATGGATCCTGCTTTATTAGCTCGAGAAACTTGGTGGCAAGCAACAATTTGGATTGATGTAGTGCTTTTTGGTCCATTCTATGCAATTGCTACATACGCTTTTATTAGAGGTAAAAATTGGATTCGAATGCCAAGTATTATCTGGGCTTCAATAATGCTCACAAATGTGACTATTATTATGATCAATGAATTTGTATTATACCCAACTAATGATATGTGGTATGGAATGGTATTAGCGAATCTATTATGGATACTAACACCTATACTCGTTTATATTCGAATGGCACTCTACCCACAAACATTTGGTGGTGATAGATACAAGTTTAAAGAAAAGACTTCTGCAGTAGAATCGTAGTTTTTAATTAATTTTAATACTCTTTCAAAAAGAGTATTTCACTTTTTTTTCATTGTTTTGTATGAAAAATTAATAAAGTAGAGAGTTAACTTAAATTAGAAATAAAGGAGATATTAAACATGGATCTAGGACCATTGTGGTTTGTTATTGCTCTATTAGGATCATTTTTTAGTGGCTCAATTCCTTACGCTGTAATTATTGGCAAACGCAGAACAGGAAAGGATTTAAGAAATTTCAATATTGGAAATCCTGGTGGATTTAATGCTGTTATGACATATGGGCTACCTATTGGTTTAACAGTTATTTTTGTAGATATTTTGAAAGGATTGATTCCTATTGCATTAATAGATTGGGGATTTTCAAAATATTACCTAGGAAATTCGATTTGGTATCTACTCGCTGTTACATTGGGACCCGCGTTATGTATTCTAGGTCATAATCATTCACCTTTCCTCGGATTTAAAGGTGGACGTGGTTCAGCAGTTTTTATAGGTACACTCCTGTGGGTGAATCCATTAGTTTTAATCTGTTATTTCTTACCTTTTGGCATAATGATTGGGTTATTCAAAATACCAACAAGGGTTTCAACAATTCTATCTGCAATATTTTACATCCCAGCTGCATTGTTTATGCCTATAACTGCACCTTGGGGACTTGACATTCTAGCAGGATGGAATCTTCCATCAGGTAACCCATTCCTTTATATGATACCCTTTTTCATAGCATTAGGAATGCTTTTAGCTCAACTTCCACGACATTATCCGAGTCTCGTTGCAGCTGCTAAAGGTGAAGAATGGACTCTAAAAGTAACTGAAGGGCAACAGTTTTCAGAAAAATTTGAAACCAAAAAAGAAGAAGCATAGGAATTGCTAAAATTCTATCTTCTTTTGTTTTTTCTTTCCTTAAAATTAGCAGATAATACTTCCCTCTAATTTATCCCATGTTCGGTTCTTCTAATAATTTCATCTTGGAGTTTGGTTCCAAGATTAATAAAGTAATCACTATATCCTGCTACTCTAACAATTAAGTCACGATGTTTTTCTGGATTTTTCTGTGCTTCTCGTAAAGTTTCAGCAGAGACAACATTGAATTGAATATGATGTCCACTCATTTTGAAATAAGCTCGAACAAGATGTGAAATTTTCATTATACCTTCATCTGTTGCTAGGAAATTAGGAGTGAATTTTTGATTTAGCAATGTTCCACCAGTTCTTATATGATCAATTTTACCTGCGGATTTTAATACTGCTGTAGGTCCATGTGTATCAGTTCCTTGAACAGGAGATATTCCTTCCGATAATGGTTCTGCACTTTTTCGTCCATCTGGAGTAGCACCTATAACACTGCCAAAATAAACGTGAACTGTGGTAGGTAATAGATTAATTCGATAATTGCCATTTTTGGTATTAGGTCTACCGTCAACTGCTGAAAAATAGATTTCGAAAACTCTTTTCATAATACTATCAGCATAATCATCATCGTTACCATATTTTGGTGTATTACAAACTAGCGTTTGTCTTAGATTTTCTTTTTTATCAAAATTATTTTTTAATGCTTCAAGAAGTTCTTTCATTGTGAGAAATTTCTTGTCGAAAATATTATACTTGATAGATGTTAAAGAATCAGTTATACTTCCTAAACCTACTCCTTGGATATAGCTTGAGTTATATCTTGCTCCTCCAGCGTTGTAATCTTTTCCTTTCTTTATGCAATCATCAATTATTATAGAAAGAAATGGTGCTGGGAGATATTTGGCCCAAAGTCTTTCAATGATATTATTACCTTTAATTTTAATATCAATAAAATAATTGACTTGTTTTTTATAAGCATCAAACAATTCATCAAAAGTTTTGAATGTGATAACATCCCCTGTTTCCAATCCAATTTTTTTGCCAGTACGAGTATCTATACCATTATTCAAAGTAACCTCTAAAATTTTCACTAGATTGAAATAGCCAGTTAAAATGTATGCTTCCTTCCCAAAAGCTCCTGTTTCAACACACCCACTTGCTCCACCATTTCGAGCATCTTGAACTGATTTACCAACACGTATCATTTCTTTAACAATGGAATCAGTATTAAAAATCGAAGGTTGACCAAATCCTGTCTTAATGATTTTTAGTGCTCGTTTGAGAAAATCATTAGGTGTTAAATTACTTATTTGAACCATAGAACTTGGTTGTAAAATACGCATTTCTTCGATAACATCAAGTATCAAATATGATAATTCATTTACTCCATCTGTTCCATCTTCTTTCAATCCCCCGAGATTAATAGTACAAAAATCGGTATAAGTGTTACTTTCTTCTGCTGTGACTCCTACTTTTGGTGGTGCTGGTTGATTATTAAATTTCACCCAGAATGCTTGTAACAGTTCTTTAGCTTGTTCTTTAGTTAATGTTCCTTGGTCCAATTCTTTCTTATAAAATGGATAAAGGTGTTGATCTAATCTTCCTGGATTAAAAGAATCCCAAGTGTTTAATTCAGTAATAACTCCTAGATGAACAAACCAATAATGCTGTAAAGCTTCCCTAAAAGTGCGAGGAGCATTAGCTGGAACAAATTCACAAACAATAGCTATTTCTAATAATTCAGCTTTTTGTTTTTCATCATTTGTTTTCTGAGCTTCTTTTCTTGCTTCTTCTGCGTAACGCTTAGCGAATAAAATCAACGCATCTGCTGCTATCGTCATCGCTTTTAATTGCTCTCGTTTATCAAACGCTTCTGGATCAGTTATAAAGTCCAATTCAGCTATGCTTTTAGCAATCTCTTCTTTGAAATCATTAAATCCTTTAATAAACACTTTTTTATCAGCAACAGTATGTCCTGGAGCTCGTTGTTCCATAAATTCAGTAAATATCCCTGCTTCGTAAGCATTTATCCATTCTTGATCAACCTCAGAAAATATTCTATCTCTTATTGATCGTTCTTTCCAGAAAGGAATAATAATATCTCTAGTAATTTGTTTGGTTTCATCATCAACTTTAAAGGAAATCTTTCCACGACTATCTAAAATTTCAAGGTCTTCCATACTATGGCAACATATCTCAGGATAAGTTGGTGTTGCTTGTGGTAAGGGTCCTCGTTCTCCAACAATGATTTCTCCTTCATTAATACAAATAGCTTTATTTTCGAGAATATACTTGAAAGCCAGTGCTCTTGAAACTGGTACTGAAACTCTCTCAGCTTTACCACTTTTATAAAATTCAGTTATAAGTTTAGCTCGTTCGATATTCAAAGAGGGAATTGCATTTCTACTTTGATCACGTAATTTGCTAATTCTGGCATTCATTATTATTCCTCAATTTTGATTACTAAATTATAACTCTCAAGTTTTTCTTTCACAGCTATTAATTCTTCTTTAGTAGGTTCTTTAATATCTTTCATTCGGTTTATTTTGTTCAGTTTATTATATTTCTCCTCTCCTATCTTATGAAAGCGTAATAGTTCGACTTGAGTAATATTTAATTCTGAAAGAAATTTTCCAATTTGCTCTAAATCTTTAGAAGAGGTATTTATTGTTGGAATAACAGGTATTCGAATAATAATTTTCTTATTCATTTTTACTAGTAATTTCAAATTTGTTAGTATTTGTTCATTAGAAACGCCTGTATAACGTTTGTGCATTTCATTATCTATTAGCTTGATGTCATAGAGAAATAAATCTACTTTTTTAGCTATTTTTTTCATAATATCTGAAGAAACACAACCAGCAGTATCTATAGTAGTATGAATATTCTTCTTTTTACACAAGTCTAACAAAATCAATAGAAATTCAGGTTGCATTAAAGGTTCCCCACCTGAAAAAGTTACTCCACCATTAGATTCTTCATAAAATATTTGATCTTTTTCGATTTCAACCATTACATCTCGAGCAGTAACTTCTTGACCAATAATTTCTTTTGTTCCGGGACATGATTTAGAAATATTATTTGAAATTACTTGTTTGGTAATAAATTCAGGTTCTAGCTTTTGACTTTCAGGATTATGGCACCACCAACAGTTCATAGGGCACCCCTTAAAAAAGACTGTTGTCCGTATACCGGGTCCATCATGAATAGCAAATTTCTTGATATCAAAAATTATTCCACGAACTTCCATGTACAAATGAGATAAATTATGTAATAATAAATTTAGCTTTAAAAATAATAAAAGAATATCAAATTGATTTAAAAATTCTAATTTTATCCAACAAATTTTTTTTCCTAAATCGGCAATAATATATATCGAATATATTTCAATAATTGCTTATGACAAAAAATGATTTTGAAGATGTAAGAATCTTAAATAATTTCTATCAAACCTCTAGCTTCTTCCCCATGCCGGTAGTTCTAGTTAGCACCTTTTCTGAATCAGGTCAAATCAACTTAGGACCATACTCATTATGTTTTCCATTTAGAATTGCAGGCGATGGACGCTGGGCTGTGAAATTAAATGCGCGAAGTAATAGTAATACTGCTATGAACATTATTCGAACAGGTGTTTGTTCCATTAATTTTATTCCTGATGATAAAAAATACATGGAAAATTGTGTAATGCTTGGTTTCCCAGGTGAAACTACAGAAGAAAAAATGAAAAACAGTAAATTTACTTTAATTCCTTCCCAAAGAGTAGAGAATGAAAGAGTAATTGGGAAAAATTATCCAGATATTGTTGCAGAAGCTTTCCAAGTTTATGAATGCTCAGTAGACAAGGAAATACCAATTGAAATTGATGAGGTAACAACAGAATGCCATATGATACTTCGAATAGATAAGATAGTAATGAAATCCCGTTATAAGAAAACTCTTCTTGAAGGTACAAATGACTTTCCTAAAATTCCTATTGATTTTGGTTTTAGAAATAATGCGTATTTCTGGTTCACACCTTCTGCTAAACCATACAAATTAGCAATCCCTGAATCTAAAGGTATTGATGTTAGTACTGTAAGATTTGCTGTAGAACGTATTGATCCAGATATTAAATGGACAGATGAAGCGTGTGAAAAAATCATAAAAGTCCCTCGAGTATTCTTGAGTACTGTAATTAAACAGATCAACGAAAAAGCAAGAGAAAATGGCATTGCTTTGGTTGATGCTGAATTTATGGATTTTGTTCGAGATAAACGCGCAGAAGAAAAAGGTAAGTAGTTAGCTATAGATCAATAACCATTTGATCATCAGCTATCAAAAATCCTTTTTCTAAAACTCTTTTTCTCTCTTCACTTTTTAAATCCAAAATTGGATTTGAATGATTAAAGTGAGTAAAATAAATTTGTGTTTTTAGATTTCCGAGTATCTCAATTGTTTCTTCAATAGGTGGATGAGGAACTTCTTGAAGATTTGGCAATTCTTGCTTAGAGTAAAAAGTACCATCAATTATAGCTATATCAACATTAGCTATTTTTTCTATTATTTCATTTGTCCATCTATCAATATCCGGTAAATAAAGAATGCTTTTTGAAGCTGCAATGATAAACCCAACTGTATCTGCATATTCATTTCTATGTGGCACTTGAAAAGCTTTTATTCTGAAATTCTCGAGAGGATATTCAAATTCATTATTCATAGAAAACAGTACTAAATTTCCTCTATCTAATAAATGGTCAAAAGGGTGTTTAGTTTTCAAGAATTCACTCATTTTATTTGAACAAAAAACTTGAATTTGTTTAGTATCTATACATTCTTTCCCTAAAGACCACAATCCTGCAATATGACCAAAGTGCGCATGGGTAAGGAAAATTCCTGATATTGGTAAATTTGATTGGTTTTTCACTTTTTTTACATGTTTATTCAAGATGTTTACTTGATACTTTAAATCTGGCGAAGCATCAAAAACATAACAAAACTCTTTCAATTCATCATACAAAGCGATTGATGGACCAAATCTTCTTGCTTTGTTATTATTCTTTGCTTCAAAACAATTTTGACAATTGCAACCTATTTGGGGTACACCAGCATCCTGAGCAGTTCCTAAGAATAGAATTTTCATAATTGAATAAAAACAGAAATCTTCTTTAACTTTTTCTTACAAATATTATTTGGTGTTTAAATTGTTTGGAGATAAACCTAAAAATGTGGGTGTTAAAGAGATATTTTCTTTTGCTATCTTCTTTTTTGTAGCGTTTTCATTAGTTTGGTTATTTATGTCATAGCAAGGTCCTACTAGAGCATCTTATACCCTCTCGCAAAGATGGGATTTAGATAATGATAATATTAATAGACCAAATGATGGCGAGATAAAAAGTTTTAGAACAAATTCTTCTGAATTATTTAATAGACAGAAATTAGAAAACAATGCTTTGTGTAAAATTAATATAGAAGCTATTATGAATCTGCATCCCTATTGATGTTTATATTTTCTTTCTATTCTTTTCTTATTTTCTTTCAATTAGGCCTTTAATTGATATTAACCATTGATCCAAATCACGTATTAGCCAAGCAGCTGAATCTGTTTGACCATTTTCGTTTGTAAAAATAACTTTGAGTAATAAACGATTTTTAGTTTTTCCCAAATGCCATTTAGTCGTATCCACTTTAATAATGCTTGAAATAGGAATACTAGTTTTTCTCTTGGGCATCCACATCTCAAAAAAAAGTTCATCTGAGGTAAGTAGAAGAACACCATTCCCTCGTATTTGCCAAACACCTGATGATTCTTGCCCAAAGAAATTTGCTCCAGCAAACACTCTAATAATGTCTTTATCATCGAATTGTTTGATAATCGTTTCACTTCTTTTAACGAACATTGTTTCTTCCTATTCCATTTGCTTCTAGTTACTGAAAAAGATTCATAATTATTTCAATGTGTATATTAAAACACATTAAACTTATTGCCCTACAAGTTTTTGTGCTTCTTCATAAGTAAAAATTCTTTCAGTTATTTTTGGGCCAGTGTTTGTTAATTCTTTTATGAATTCTTCTGCAAGCTTAACCAATGGTGTGTCATGAGCAGCTTTATTGGTACCTAAATCAACATATGTGCAATTAGAAAGGGCATTTGATACTTTACGTGAGAATTCGCTACTATGAGCCTTATCGGTTGAAGCACCAATTAGTATTATTCGATTCATTATTTTAGGCAGAAGATGCCAACCATTATATTTATTAGCATTTCTAATAACCACTTTCCTCATTTTCTTGAAATCTGCTTCAAGAATAGCTCGTGTATATTGTTTAAGTTGCTCAGGTTCTTTTTCAGCGTCTACTGTTCTATGTTTGAGATGCCATCTTATATAAGGTTTCATTATTGTAAAAACAAATGCTGGCATAATATGCAATATTTTAGGAACTGCCTTAGGAAAAATAACCTCTACACCAGGACTTATTAAAATAGATCCAATGGGTCTGAGTGTTTTTGCAGCTAAATTCTCTAGAATTAAAGAACCTCCCATAGAGCTAGAGATTGTAATATATTTCTTTTCATTCAAACCAAGAGACTTTTCAATACAATCAAGATCCTTCATCATTTCAGGAATTTTCATCGTTGCTTTTTTAACCAATTTACTGGTGATTTTTTCCCTACTTTCTATATAATGAACGGTATAATGTTCATTTAGTTCTTTCACAACCTTCTCCCAACGAGGAAAAACTGTCAATAATCCTGGAATGAACAGTATTTCAACATCTTCATAAGGTTCAGATTGGTTGTCAAAAGTAAGTGTTCGTAATTCACATCCATCGAAGACTTTAACATATTTTTCTTTGCCTTTAAGTTCAAAATCTGTTTTCATGGAAGTTAATTTATCAATTTGCTTTTTTCTCATTCAGATATCACTCGTTTAGTTACGTTTTATTTTAACATTGGATTATTCTTTGGATTCTGGTTTTATATGATACTGATAATTTAGTCTTTTTGTCATTTTATAAACGATAACAATACTGATAGCTGTAAGTAGAGTAATAATAAAACCAAAAATCATACCATATGTAGGTAATATAAGATAGTCAGGTTGTTGGTTATTAATTAATCCTAGTTGCCAATATGGTATTAACGCTCCAGCAATATTTGAAATCCAATGTAAAAGGATTACTGCAAGTACACTTTTATTTGTGTTATTGTAAATCCATGTATAGAAAATTGAGCTTGTAGTAGTTATTAATAAAAATGCCCAAATTGGAATGTAAGATTGGGTTGTACCATCGATGAAATGT
Organism: Bathyarchaeia archaeon; assembly: GCA_035528035.1. Classification (GTDB taxonomy): domain Archaea; phylum Asgardarchaeota; class Heimdallarchaeia; order JABLTI01; family JABLTI01; genus JABLTI01. Next base: position 87,051 of record DATKZI010000014.1, on the reverse strand, counting down.
AGTGGTATATGCCATAAACTCCAAAAAATTCCTACTATTATGCTTGAGATTAAAGGTGAACGTCTTTTTTGTAATTTCTCTAAAGCATAACCTCTCCAACCAAATTCTTCACCTAATGGTCCACCTACAAAGAAGCTAATGACAATAGCCCCTAAATATAAACCAGTGTCCTCATAATAACCAGAAACTAAAGTATAGCCATCTAATGGTAATGTAAATAGAAAAGCTAATGCTGCCATTGTAGGAAAAAGTAAAAATATCGGAATTAACCATATTTTACTAAAATTACCATTTATTCCTTTTTTAAATAGTAATTCAATATTTTTCTTCCCCTCAAAAATAGCTATAGTAATTATTGCTGCAATTGTAGGACCAAATGTTGCTAATCCTCCAAGGACTAGTTTACCCCAATCAGGAAGAACAATAATTGAATATGAATTAAGTATGTTGGGAATTTGTAAAATCCAGGTAATTGCATAAGCTAGAATGAAAAACACTAGTAGACCTACTACTCGCTTTTTTTCTTTATGATTTTCTTGAATTTCTTTAGCGATGTATTGATCATCAGTTATTTCTTTATTTTCGGCCATCATTAAACTACCATAAATAAATTATTTATTTTAAAAGATATGAAATAAGATAGCAAATATATTCATATTTAAAAAATTTAGGTAAAAAGAAGGTGCTTTTTAGAAAAATGACTGAAATAAAACACTTTTTTGGAATGATAAAACCAACCCGTGATGATTTTCTGACTAACTTTACATCAAACGATGAAAAAATTATGTCTGAGCATTTTGAATATCTAAAAGATCTTTTGAGAAAAAGCAAATTAGTAGTAGCTGGTCCAGTACTTAATGAAAAAGAACCATTTGGTATTTTAATATTTGAATGTCAAACTTTAGAAGAAGCTGAAAAGCTATTCAAAGATGATCCATCAGTAAAAGCTGGTATACAACAAATTAAATTATTGGAACCTTTTAGATTGTCTTTATATCGATAGCAAATCCCTTGTGTAATAATAACCTTTTTTATTACTAAATAACCACTTTTTAAACTAATATCTTAACAGTGGTATAACTTATGGTTGGAGCATGGTTAGGTTCTTCAATGATTATCTTACCATTTATTGGTGCATTATTACTATTAATAGTTGGAAAATGGAAGGCTGATACAACAGGATTCGTTATGTGGATAGGGATGTTAGTTTTAGCGATAAGCTATTTTAGAACAAATATTGGGGTAGCGTTTATAGCATCCATTGCAGGATTTATTAAATCCTATCCAATTGCATTAATGGTTTGTACGAGTATCTTTATGATTACCTATATGCAAAAAACAGGTGCATTACAACGGATAACTGTAGCATTTAAAACTCTAGGGGGAGAAGGGAAAGAGCCTTTTCAAATTATGTTCATAAACATTGGTTTGGGTTGTTTCCTAGTATCTATTGGAGCTACTCCAGTAACAATGCTTCCTCCAATTATGTTAGCAATAGGTTATTCTGCTAGATCTTCAGTAGCTTTACCTTCCATAGGTTATGATCCATTAACAACATTTGCTCTTCTCGCAATTCCTGCAGTAATCTTTCAACAAACCATTTCTGGTTTATTTGGTTTAGATCCTATTTTTCCAACTTTAGCTTATAGTGGATTTATTTTCTCATTATTTATGCCGGTAGTAACAACAGGGATTGCTTTGGGTATGCTCTTTATTGCTGGCGGTAGAAAAATGCTATTTAGAAAAGATTCACTTTTATTTGCTTTAGTTGGAGGTTTAGTTGCTGGTGGTTCAGCTATTTTAGTAAATGGTCTTGCTTATCGATTTCAACTTGATGGATTGGTTCCTTTAACAGGTTTAGTAGCAGGATTATTGACATGTCTAGCAATGCTGCTTTTGGCAGTTATTATGAAATATAAGATAGTAGATAATAATAATCTAACAGAAGAAGACATTAAAATAAAGGAATCAATGCCTTTATGGAAAGCACTTATGCCTTGGATAATTTTAGTTGTTTTATGTGGAATCACCAATTTTATACCTCAAGTTTTTGAATTTTTATTCACAACTTTATCAATGAAAATTTACATCAGTGGAGCTAGTCCTATTTCGTTACAGGTTTTTTGGAACGCTTGGTTCTGGGTTATAGTTGCTACTGTTTTATCCATGCCTTTTCTTGGTGTTAAGAAAATACTCAAAGATACTTTGAAAACTTGGTCACGCCGAGCTATACGACCTGTATTTGCTGCAGCAATATTCTTCTCAGTAGCATTTGTTATGACTTATTCGGGTGCAACAGGCGAGATAGTCGATGGTTCATGGGTAATCGATAATGCTCATAATATGATTTCTACTCTGGCTATAACCACAGAAAATATTTTTGGGAAATATTATCCACTTATTGTTCCTTTTGTTGGATTACTTGGTGGTTTTGTAAGTGGTAGTGAAACATCCTCAATAGCAATGTTTACACGTTTCCATTTCTTTACAGGAGAAGGAATTGGAACATCACCTGTTGGACTAGTAATTCTCGGTGCTGCAAATGGCATTGGTGGTGGATTAGCCAGTGTTTTAAGTCCAGCTAAAATACAAAATGCGACAGCTGTTATAGATAAACAAGGAATGGAAGGAGAAATCATCAAGAAAACTGCGCCAATAGCTTTACTAATGGTTGCTTCTGTGTCAATTATCACTCTTTGTTGGTCACAAGGATATGCTGCATGGCAGTGGGTGGTAGCATTCATAATTGGTATAGCGATTATAACAATCATTTTCTTAGGTTTTTATGGCTTGTCACTTCTACGCAAGAGAAGAGCATTGAAAAAAGAAAAAATAGACATCATGAAAGACGAGGAGGATTTCCTATGATTTTAGAAATATTAGCTTATATATCAGTAGGATTGATAGTTTTTGGCTGGTTACTAACGTTCATTATGGATACCCAAAAGAAATTTAATAACAAAAAAGAAGCTAAAAAGAAATTAGCTGCCATCTTAGCGGAGGATTAAATATGGGGATACCAACTGCTGAGATAGTTACGATAATTGGGCTTTCAATAATTATATTGGTTGGAGCTTTAATGCTTTTTTTCATAATGGTAGATGTTTTCAAAATAAGAAATGAAAAAGCAGAAAGAGCGAGAAAGAAAATTAGAGAATCAATCACAAAGAAAAATATAGAAGAAGAATAAAAAAATTTGAAATGGGTAAGCAAAAGCTTACCATTTTTCACCAATTTCATTGAGCCAGATTTCAGATGCTTTTTCAGCTGCTACTCTAAAACCAGCATCATCACCTTTTGCACCTTTCTCAATGGCAATAATCAATTCTTGTGAGATAGTGAAGATAGATTGTAGAACTAAGTTTAGTAATGGGGGAATGGTTTCATCTGTAAGAAGATTCTCAAGTTTTTCTAACATTTCAGCATTTGCTTTTCTTGTTTCTTCAAATTCTCGTTCAAGAATCGCATTTAAACCTGTTCTTGTAGATTGTATAAGATCTAAAAACACTGATTGTTTTTCAGGGGATAATTCACTGATCAATTTCTCAATAGATTCGACTTTTTGTTTAATTGGTTCTTTTATAATTTTCTCTTCTGTTTCTATCGGTTCATAGGGATAGACTTGTTGTTCAGGTTGTTCTGCTTGATAGTAATCAACTGGTTTTTCTTGCGTTTGTTGATAGTCAGTTTGATAAGAATAATCAGCAGATGGTTCTTCTCCTAAGCTGATTTCCTCAAAATCACATTCATCTACTAGCTCCATGTTATCTGCAAGGCCAAAATACTCTTGGACTAAGATACTTGCACCACTAAATGTTTCATTAGTAATAATTAAATCCTCTGAGCTTAAAAGATGATTATAATCCTTTTCAAAGGCTAAAGTAAATGCAATTATTTTTTCTTTATGAATTGGTTTGATCTTATTTAACATAAGTACAGAGTCGCCATATTTGCCTGGACAGATAAGTACTTTCTTTTCGCCAACATCCACTGATTGTAATTTTAGTTTAGATTTTTCACCTGTGATTTCTTCCAGTACACCACGTATTCCTGCCATTGCTCCACCAAAAAGCAAATCATCTTTTACTGATTGTGGTTTATTGATCATATAGACACATGGGATACCATTTAGAATATAAGCAGCTGTTACAATTTCATTTTTCCATCCCAAGTTAACGACTCTTTTACGAACAACAACACTAAAGACAATAATGAAAATAAAGAATGCAACAAGTCCTGCTGAGAAGTATATGAGATTATTTCCTTGTAAGAAAGGTGGTAAAGCATTTTGCTTGACCAAATCAATATTATATGTCCCAATTATAGTATTTCCCGCAAGATCACTTATTTGAATTTTTATTATGTATTCATCATAAGGTATTGCAGAAAGATTTAACACAAGAACATAAACTCCTAAAGTAGGAGTACTATCAATAGTTGGAGTCATTACATATGAATTATTGATTGTATCACTGATGATCCAAACTTGAACTGCTGCTAAACCTTGATTATCACTAACAATAACTGAGATTGTTATATTGGTTTCAGTTTTTAGTACTGGTATTTCAATGGGTCCATCGGTACTTTCAGTGACAGAAATATCATGTATTGATAAACCAACAATTCCAGGTAATAGAGTATCTACATAGAATGATCGAGTTTGCACTGTTTCTCTATCATAAGAATCCACAACAATTATAGTTAGTGAATGAAGCCCTTGTATTAGAGGCATGAGTTCAATTATGACTACAAAGTCAAATGGAACCATTAGGATACCAGATGAATAATCAAACGTTTGATCCTTATAATCATCAACATAAATATAAATTGCTTTTACTCCCGAACGAGGATGAGTTACTGAAAGTTCAAATTCGAATGTTCCAGTATTAATATAGAAAGGATCTTGTATATTGATGGAAAATTCTGGTAAAAGTAAGAAGACATTTAAATTAATAATAGATTTAGCTTGATTTGATGCTTTGTCCCAGATTTCTACTGTTATTGTAACAATACCTATAGTATCACCTAATAAGAGATATTGTGACGATTTGTCTTGATACCAAGTATCAATTGTAGTTGTTCCTATTTTGATTACTATCTTTGAAATACCACTACCACTATCTGATCCTTCCCATGTTAAGAGAATAAGATTTGAAAAAACATATGAATTATTTAATGGGAGTAAAATATTTACATATGGCTTTAGTTGATCAACAGATACCCAACGATAATCAGTATAGGTAATTAATGGATTTGTAGTATATGCAACTAGTGTGACATTGAAGGTTTGATAAGAATCAAAGGGAATACTTCCAAAATCTTCTAAATCCACTAATTGGCTTCTTGAAGTATTGTCTAGAATGGTGTATTCAAGTGAGTTATTAATATAGATTTCAAATGATGATACATTATCAATATTAGCAACTATCCAATTCATTGTAAACTGTGTGCTTGAAATATAACTAATAAATGCTACTGGATTCGTAATACTCATTTCTTCTAAAGAAGAATTACGAGTGACAATTATAGTATCTTCAGCTAAGTTATCTAGGTAGTCAATTGCTTGAACAGTTATTGTGTAACTTTTATCAGTAGTTAGTGGAATTGCTAGTGATGTTGTACCCGGATTGTTAATTGTCATATAAAGTACAGAATCGACATAAACATTGTATAGTGATACCCCTGAACCTGTATCACTACTTTCCCAAGAGACGACAACATAATTTATGCTTGTATTAAAATTATTAACAGGACTAAGGATTTGCAAAGTAGGGCTATTTGTATCAACAATTGCAATTACTAAATCTTGTTCACTGTTACCTGCCAAGTCATAAGTTATTACTATAATATTTTTCGATCCTTCATTTACAAGATTAATAGTTGCTTCAGTAAGAACACCAGAATACTTTGAAATACCATTTACAGTAACTTCGGAATGGTCAATTGCTGTTCCACCATAATTATCATAGCAAACCCATTTTAGATTCAAAACAGTATTTGAAGTAATAAAGTAGTCAGGATGAGAGGTGATGTTTACAAAAGGTTTAACTGAATCCTTTGTAATAATATTCAAATCTGAACCACTGTTACCAGCTTTATCATAAGCAATTACTCTTATAGAATAATCTTTGTCTATTCCTAAAGTAACTGGTGCAGAAGTGATTTCTGTAGTAGAGTAATCAATTCCATCTTTCTGAATTTTATAATAACTAATACCACTCAATTGATCAGTTGCAGACCATTGAACTGTTATTATTGTACTCATTACTGCTGATTCGTCGATTGGAGTGGTAATTGTTATCTCAGGTGCAGTAGTATCTCTTATAACGTTGATAGTTTCACGACCAGTATTAGTTGCATCATCAACAGCTAAAACAGTTATATTATAATTCCCATCACCTAAAGTTAAGGTAACTGGGTAAGTATTTAGACTTGTGGAACCTTGATAGGTTTCATTCACATAAATCTCATAATGATTAAAATCACCATTAATATCAGAATAATTAAGGACTAAATTAAAGGGAATACTACCAACATAAGCATTATTTTCCGGGCTAAGGATGAATACTTCTGGAGAATTTAAGTTTACAGTAACCTCAGTAATTGCTGAATCATTTTTTCCTGTAATATCGTATCCATTAACAAGAATTTGACTTGTACCCTCTAACAAACTTAAAATTATACCAGTTTGTGATCCTCCTGCTCTAGCAACAAAAGCGTCTTCAACATAAACATCAAAATGATGCATTTCGAAATCATCAATTGCAGACCAAGTAACACTAACAGTTGTATCTGTACGAGTTGAACCATAACTTGGTGAAATAATATTAACTATTGGAGCTTGCGATTTTCCTAGACTAATTATTTGCCCGAAATTATCACCAAAGAAGAGTTCATTTTCAGAATCTTTGTCTAAATCATAAATAACCATTGCTTCTCTTTTACCTGGAGAATGTCCTAAATCACTTTGCCATTCTATCGTATAAGATAAATTATCACTTCCACTATCAGAGATATTTAAAATATAAATTGTACCATTTCCTGCTCCTACTATTAATTCATTAGCGCCATCCATATCAATATCCCCACAAGTTACCCCTCCACCCATATTCGGAACTATTGAACAATTGATTATCAATTCAATTGGAGCATGTGTCCCACTAAAGTTATTTTTCCCAAATATTTTCAAGTAATTCTTTCCAACTATTACCGTCTCAGTTATACCATCGTTGTCCACATCATCAACTAGAATTGAATGAGCGAATTGATCCAAAGTAGAACTTGAAGATGTTCCAGGAAGATCATCTTCACTATTATCATAATAATTTCCTAAAAATCCGACTTGATCTATTTTTAATGCTGTTGTTGAGAGACTCTCATCACTAGTAATTTGACAAGCATAAAGCAATTCTTCAATTGAATCATCATCCATATCGGCAACTTCAAGAGCTAATACTCTTTGAGTTAGACTTCCAAGTGCTGTACCAGGATTATATGATTTATCTAAATCAAAAATATCTATTCCACTTACATTATAATTAAGAATAATTAGGTCTCCACCTAAAACAACCTTATTATCTCCTACAACAATTTCAGCTTTACCATCATCATTGACATCACCAATTGCTATATATCCTACAAAATTTCTTGTATGAACATATGCATTTTCACAATTATCAAAATTAATATTTGCTGCATTCCAATCAAAGAATCTTAAAATTCTATTTTCAGTACTACAAATGTAAATTTCATCCTCACCATTTTCATCAAAATCATAGGTAGCAATCCCCATAGGAGTGATCATTTTTGACTGATGGCTGGTTAACCATGAAGCCCAAATACGTTTAAAATCACCACCATCATAATCATAAATTGCTAAAAGATTCGAATCCCCACTAACAGTGCGATTTGAACCAACAATTAATTCTAAATCACCGTCTCCGTCTATATCACCAGTTGCTAGGTATGTTCCATTATTCATACCAACAGCACCAGTTTTGATGTTAGTATTTTCCTCAACAACATATTGAGCATAATATGATGCTTTACTAGTATCTTTTCCAATATAGAGGTCACCCCATCCTGAAGGAGTTAGCCAAATTTGACCAGGTTCACTGCTATAACCAGGCCAAGTAGCAGAATCTTTAGTAATAGAATAATAATCATCAAAAGCTTCAACACCAAATCCTGTAATATTTCCAGGTGAAACTTGCATAACATTTAATGGGATTCTGATTTCATATTGCATATGATCTGTAGCTGAAAATTCAGAATCTGTAAAAGCTGAATCTATTAGGATATTCGTTGTTGGTAAAGCAACCCCTGGGCTAGCATATTCTTCATGTAACCATTTATCTTGTATTTCAGAATATTTTAAGAAAGAAACAGCTAACGTTGTACTATTATCCATATATAGTACTGCTCTATCAGCATTAGTCAAAATACCATTATGGTCAATATCTAAATACACTGCACAACCCCAAGCAAGACTTGGGTTATCATCGGTATACTCAGTCATATCTAAACCAATGTAGAGATTGGTATTATCATTTTGTATTAAAAGTTTGGAACTAGGTGAGTTTGTTTCATCAAACATACTATAAACAGCAGCTGAAGACCATTCATTTGAAAGATCATTTAAACTAAACCCTATAGCACCATCAAGTGTTGGAGCAGTGTCATTCCACAAGGAAAAGATCTCTGTTGGAGTAGCTATAGCAGAATGAGCTGAACCAAAATTATTTGGTGAATTAAAAATTAAAATAGGTATAATAAATGATAAGACCATTAAAATTAATGTAAGTGAACGCTTCACACTATACTTTTTTAGACTGAGTATTTTGCTTTTCATTACTGAAAACTCCAATTTGTAATTCATAGATTACCTTATAGACATCTCTAAAGTTGCAATTTAGCATTATTTAATTTTCTAATATTAATTTAGATTCATACAACAAGAAACAATAATATATTTTCGGTAGAAGCAAAATTAAAATAAATAACAAGTAATCACATAAAATTGTGCTTTTTATGGCTAAATTAGAAAGAATTGTTGTTTATGGTTGTCCTGGTAGCGGCAAATCAACCTTAGCTAAAAGTCTTGGACGAATTTTAAACATCGATTTCATACATCTTGATGATGTTTTCTGGTTTCCCGATTGGCAAATGCCAACAGATGAATTATTCCGTAAAATGGTTGCTGATGAATTATATAGGAACTCATGGGTAATTGATGGAAATTATTCTCGAGTAAGAGATATGATCTTACCCAAAGCAACTTATGCGATAATTATTGATTTACCTCTTTATATTCCTATATGGAGGTTGATCATTCGTACATTCGGTCGAAATAATAACCTAATAAAACATATTCCTACCCCTTTGCCTAAAAGAATTGAAGAGAGTGAATCAAAAGAAAAACTCATTTATTCAATTTTTGATCTTTCACGATATGCTGTTAAATACAAAATAAGTAAATTAAAACCAATAGTAGATGAAGTTAAGAATACCTTAGGGGAGGGTAAATATGTTATCTTAAAAAGACCTTATGAAATTAATAATCTTTTAAATAAAATTAAAGAAATAAAAAACAAAGAAAGAAAATAAAGTATTAGTTTTCAGCTAATTTAACTTTGATTTTCTTTACTAATTCTTCGCTTTCTTTTGAATCAGTTAAAAATTCAATTTTATCTGGAGATGAAATACCCAGGCCAAGTTCTACTGCGCGTTTAAGTTGTTCTTGTTCAAAAATAGGTCCTTTCATAACTTCCGGAGTTGTTCCTAATAACCGTAAGATTGCTACACCAACAGCATCAACTGCAACTCTATCTGTTCCAGCAACGAAAACATTAGCTTCTTTTAGCGTTCCTTCCATAGGTCCTCCATCTACAAAAGTGAGGATACCATCCATTATTATTAAGTCTGGTTTGTATGGAATGTTCATTTCAGCTATCATTTTTCTTTGGTGTTCCGATGAATGCAATTCTCGCATGTACTCATAACCATCTCGAGGTACTAACCCTGTAGCATTCTTCAATGAAAGGGTAAAATGTCCACCATATTGATGGGTTTTCAAACAACAAGTCTCTACAACACATTCAGCATTTTTGTAAATTTTAGCAAATAAAAAACCATTCTTCCAATGACTTCCCTTTGGTTGTACTAACTCATACTCTTCCTTTGGGATAGTTGAAAGATTTAATACCGAGAAATCAAGTTTTTTTGCTAACTCATAAACTCCTTTTTTCTGAAATACTTCTTCGGTATTCGCTGGCCCACTGCGTTCTGCAAGAGTTATAGATTTTGCACCCATTTCTTTTAATTTAATAATCATCTGTTTGAGTGTATCCATATGAGTTGAAGCTGGTGCTGGATCTGCTGTGTTAAAATTTGGTTTGACGATGACATTTTTACCTTTTACAGGATTAATTCCAAGAAGTTCAAATGATTTATTGACACCATAAATTCTATCTTTTGTTGATATAACAGCTATTTTAGTCATTTTTTTCACACCTTAAAGTAATATAATGTAACATTACTAGTTTAAAAAATCTTTATTTTAGTTTCTAAATCATCTTTAATTTAGTAAAATGATATTTTATTTATTTTTGTTGTTTGTAACTTCCATTAAGTATATAATAATAATTATTATATAATTAACATAATTTTCTTTTTGGAGAGTAATGAAGACTGCCTAAAAAAATACCTTAATTATATCATTAGGAAGCATTGTTGTGCTTTTAATGTTATCAGCTGCATTTGTAATTGCCCCAACTCAAGTTGGTACAGTTTTTAGTTGTAGAAGTGCTGATCCTTTAATTGATGGAACAATTCATCAAATACCAGAATGGGAAAAAGGAAAACCAATCAATGTAAAATTATACAATCTTATTGATGAATCAGATACATTAATGGTACAAATACAATCGGTATATGGTGAAGATAATCTAATTTATTTTGGTATAGTAATACCACATGAGGCATTAGACCCAGAAGATTACTTTTTCATTATATTTAGACAACGTGATTCCACTCCTTTTGTTAATCCTCCTTACAATAAAGATGGTAGTTTTGGAAAAGAACATGATCTTAAAATGATGTGGTTACATAATAACCATACAACAGATGGTTTTACAAAAGATATAGGTTATACCTGGGCTGATGATGTTAGCAATGGAGGAATTGATAATGGCTTTGGCAAGTGTTATGATAATCGAACACACATACAAATTGAAATGAAATTTCCATTCAATTCTGGCGATAGTTTAGGTTATGACTTCAACCTTTATGTGAATGCAACAATTGAAATGTTCTTATGGTTCCATGATGAAAAGAAAGGAATAGATTACACTCAAATAAAAGAAACCTCTAATGATTTTGAGTATTTATTGTTAGATCTTTCCTGCACTGGAGCTATTCCATTACGATTAGAATTCATCTTTTTAGGTTTAATTAGTGTATCAGCATTAAGTATCATTATCAAGAAAAGAAGAGCTTAATTCTTCTTTTTTTTTCTTATTTTGTCAACTTAACAAAAAAGAGATAATGAATTATTTTTTATTTAATTACCTTACTTTTTTTAATGTAAAAGTATATTATTAACATGAGGGTTATTTTATGAGGAGACAAAAAGTATTATTACCTATTATGTTGTTTTTCTTTATTTTTGCGAGTTTACCAATAACTATTCAAGGTGCAGTTGAAAAGAAACCACTTTATTCCTGTGTGAGTGAGTTGCCACAAATTGATGGCTTTTTGAATCAAACAGAGTGGAATAATGCTATACCAATTAAAGTAAAAATGTATTCACTTTCAGATTATTCTTCAACCATTGAAATTGAAATTATGTCTTTACATAATTCTACAATGATTTGTTTTGGAGCAACAGTACCTGACAAGAATATTTCAACGGATGATGCACTTATTTTTTACTTCAAAACTAATACTAATAATGAATTGGTTACTACTTTTGTAGATGGATATTTTAATTTAAATTCAAATAATGATTGTAAATTAATACGAGCATTTTACAATTATTCCAGTGATTGTTTTACCTTAGGGAGTTATGATACAGTAACTGAAGATATAAATTATGATGGTACTAATGATGGACTTGGCAAAAGTCATTATGATGGTACATATGTAACTTTCGAGTGTATTTATCCATTAGATTCAGGAGATATAATAGGTCATGATTTTAAATTAGAAGAGAACAATTCGATTGAGTTTTTTTTACTCTATCTAAACGATTTAGCAAATCCTGAACATAGTCTTGTAAAATATGCACAAATTCGTATATTAGATGGCGATTTTGATTATCAGATTTTATATCTTAGTTGTCCCAGAAGATTGCCTGTTTCACTAACAAGTATTTTCACTGGCTTAGTAATTATTCCATTGATAAACATCATTAGAAAGAAAAAGAAATGACAAGCTAATATTTTTAGCTTGTATTTTTTATACATATTCAATAGTAGCTGGTGGTTTTTCAGTTACGTCAAAATAGACGTTTCTTACTTGAGTAATTTTCAAAAGGTCATCTCGTAATTTGGTAAGTAGATCAAAAGGCAAATTGGTTACAGTTGCAGTTCTCGCATCAATACTATTTACAGATCGGATGACAACATCATACTTACCTTCACTTTTCCCACCAAGTTCATAGAATAATCTTGTGTAATGTGTAAGTTCTCTACCTTGTTGTATTAAGTTGTCATAATTCCAATCACCAGAGACACATTTAGCAATATCATAAGTCCTCTTTCCATCTACTAAACCAGTAACTTCTGCTTCAGTTGCATCATCAAAAGTAGCAGCAAAGATTTGGAAAGGCTCTTGTTCACCTTTATCATTGATGATCATTGATTTCTTGTATTTAGAAATATAATAATCATCAACAGTTGATTCAACTAAATCATGAATTTTCTTTTGAAAAGCTAATTTCTCTTCAGTAACAGGACCAACTATTCGTGCAGCTAAAGCAGGACCTGGAAAGGCTTTACGGTAAACAAGCTCCAAAGGTAAACCTAAGTATTCTAATACTTCACGAACTTGATTCTTTGTTAAAGAAGCAACAGGTTGAACAGTAGCCTCAACATCGTAAGTAATCTCCACATTATGCTGGCTTTTTACAAATCCTTGACCTTTTTTGGCTTCTCTGAGAGCTTTTTCATCTTTAAAGGACATTGATTCCTTCAATTCATTTATTCCTGCACCAAAGCTCTCTTCAAGATCAGGTAATATTGTACCATCTGTTAACAATTGACATTTTTCTTCACGAATTATTTTATCAAAAGTGCTGGAATAAGCTTTTTTGAACAATTTTCGCTTCATTTCAGCATCCCCTTCCCCATAGATTTGCGGAAGGAATTCACTTCTGATATCAACAATTTTAACATCAGGAAAAGCTTTCTTGATGTGTTCAGATTCCTCTTTGCCGCGTATGATCCTCATTAATCCATGATCGATGAAAACTGGTAAAACATTTACTCCTGCTTTTTTTAATAAAAGATAAGCAGCAGAACTATCAATCCCACCTGATAATGCACAAAAAACCTTCTTATCTTTAACGTGCTTTTGAATAAATTCAACTGCACCCTCCACAAAGCTCTTGGTATTTGTATATTTGGTTAAATATCTGTGATTTTGCATAATTGAAATAATGTATTCAGTTTTATTAATATTTACTAAAAAAATTAAGGCGAGTAATCTAAATATCTTTTTAATTTGATTAGAAATATGGTGAATACTCACTTAACCATTAGTTTGATTGCTGGAGTTTAATTTTAAATAATAAAAATTCTTTAAAAAATTATAAAAAAATCAAGGAGAATGAATCTATAAATAAAATTCTCCTTCAGCCATTACTCTAGTTTTTCCATTTACTATTACATTACTTATAGTGTTATTTGTATACAAACATTTAACATTTAATCTGCTTGGTCGTTTAATTTCAAATCCTTGTTCAAAATGATAAAAGGTACCTGCTTGATGATTTTTAATGACATTATATTTCTCCAAATATGCTCCAAGTGGACCTGCTGCACTCCCTGTAGCAGGATCTTCTAGAACACCAACTGAAGGAGCAAACATTCGAACATGAACATGAGAATCATTGTGAATTGTTTCTTTAGTATAAACTAGAAGTTTTGAAGTAACAAAATCCTCCAAAAGGGAAAGTAATAATGGTACATCTAATTTGATTTTAGTGATACTTTTCATTGAATCTAAGGGTACTATAAGAAAAGGAAAACCTGTAGTAACAACTTGAATAGGATACTCATTTAAAATATCTGATGGTTCTATACCTAGTATATCAGCAATTGCTTCTTTATCTTTGAAGATTTCTAGGTATTGTGGTTCTGGTTGTATCATGCTTATTGAATCATCATCATTATATTCTACTTCTATTGGACCAATACCTAATTCTAAAGTAATTTGTTTTGAATTATTAAGAATTAATTTTTTGTATTTTATAACATGAGAAGTTCCTAAAGTTGGATGTCCAGCAAAATCTAATTCATTACCAGGTGTAAATATTCTCACTCGAAATTGACATTCTTTTAAAGTACTATCAAATAGAAAGGTTGATTCAGAAAAATTCATTTCTAAAGCCATACCTTGCATCTCTTCTTTTGAAAGATTACTATTTGCTTCTTCATTCCAATAAGTAGCTAATTGGTTTCCAGTAAATGAATACCTATCATCTACAAAAACACTTGTCTGTACATAAGGGATTTTTCTCATACTTACCACAATTAAATAATTATCTTCATAAAATTCTTTTATACTAAAAAAATATTAGTTCTATCTGAAGAAAATTGATATAAAAGAATGATTAACCATAAACAGCTAGGTGATTTCTTGCTAAGACAGACCCGTGAAGGAATCCAAAGTGCAGTGATTGCTTTTACTTTTGCAATAGAAAAAATGGATATAACAGAATTATTAACATATTTTGCTGATGACTGCGAAATAGAAATTCTAAATGTAACACTTACAGGTAAAGATGGTGCTCAAAAATGGCTAAACTGGATGTTTAATCATATTACTAAAATTAAATTTGAGCCTATCAAAACGATAATAGAAGGATCATCACATTTTGAAGAGTTTGTTATAAAAGCTAAAACAAAAGAAGGTAGTACAATCAAATCTAAACAAGCGAAAGTATTAACTTTTGAAAATTATAAAATTAAGAGTTTAAGATTGTATTTTGATAGATTGGATTTTGTTAATGCTGCTGCAGGAGATTTCTTTAGTAAAAAAATAGTTGAAAGAGTCAGTAAAAAATCACTAGAAGGTTTAGAATAAAAATCCAAAAAATCATAGAGTTGTTTTTATTCTAATTCTTGTTCAACTAATTTTTCAATTTCTAATGATTCTGCAGTAAAATTATAACTACTTTCAGGAGCTTTTTTATTTTCTATAATATCATCTAAGATCAGTAATTTATCATCTGGTACAAATTTTTCTTCTAATTCTTTCTGTTTTGCTTCTCTTTCCTTTCCAACTAAAGGCATCATTATGACTAAAGGAATCATTCCTAAAATATAAATAAAAGTAGTAATGATGAAGCAAAGATTAAAATTATTATTAATACCAATCAGGAAACCACCTATCACTGCTGATAGATTCCAGAAAAGTCCCCAAGCAATAGATTGAATAGAATTCCATACTCCTCTATTCTTCTTTGGTATGATGTCCATTAAAATAGATTGGCTTAATGGTTGCCCAGCATTCATAAAAGAACCTCTAAATATAAATAGAGGAACTAAAATCCAAAGTGGTGGATAAATAGTAATTAATGCTAAACAAGTTGTAGCAATAAATTGAACCAGAAAGATTGTTTGCACTCTACCTAATTTTAAGGATATTTTCTGTCCAAGAAGAGCAAAAATCCCTGTAGCTAAGGATGTTCCGCCCATAATAATCTGAAGCCAAATTGGTGATATTAAATACTGTTCAGAGAAAAATACTGGAAAGTATTTTATTGTCATACCAGCCCCAACTCCAATTATGAGATTAGCTGAAATTAATAAAATAGGGATTAATTTTTGTGATTTAACAGAATCTACTTTTAAAGCTAATCTACTTGTATTTTCTTCCTCTGTAGATTGGGCTACTTCTTCCGGAATTGATTCACTTTCCTTTCCTAGTGATTTTTTATCAGTGAAGAAATAAAGTAAGATGATTGATAAAACGGATATTGAAAAGCCTATATACATAACTTTCTTTAAAATAGGGATATCCCAATTGTTTCCAAAAATAGCAAATAAAATTGCACTAAGAAAAGGGCCAATAGCCCCTGCAACTTGATTAACCAAATGTACCCAAGAATATATTTTGGAACGATAGCCTGAAGTTACAGAATCAGCAAAAAGTGCTTCAATCGAAGGTCGTGTTAAAGCATTAAACATTCCAAATAGAAATAAAGAAATGAAAATATATACAAAATTATTCCCAAAAGCTATGAATGCAAGAGAAGCAAGACCAATTACTCCAGCTAATTTTAATATAATATCTCTTCTAAATCTATCAGCAAAAAAACCAGCGGGAAAGACAAAAATAGTCATAGTGATTCCTGATGCAGCTGATGTAAGACCAAGTATAACTGCTTGACTTAATCCCCAAAGTCCCCCTTCGATAGTACCAGCTAAAAGGTAAATATACATGCTTAATGCTGAGTACATCCAAACACCTTGCCCAAGTGAATTTAGAGCAGAATAACCAAAGATTAATTTTACATTATAATTCATTGACTTTATTATTTCTCGTGAAGAGATTTTGGAAGAAATTTCTAAATCCATTTAAGATCACATTGTTATATTTCAAAGTGTTTTAATAATCAATTATAATTAACCTTTAAAAAATGTTTTAATGTTTTCATTATTTAGTTACTAATCTTCTGTTCCAGAATATTTTTACTTTTAATTAAATAGTCATTTTAAATATAAAGTATTGTAATCTATTTACCAATTAGAGGATTCTGTTATTATGTTAGGAAAATTAGAGCAAACAATTGTCGATGTTGTAGATAATATACTCCCTTGTGTTGTTAGTGTTTCAACAACAGTTCTTGCACGTATCGATTTATTCAATCTCGCTCCAGTTCAAGGACAAGGTTCAGGAATAATTATCGATGAAGAAGGATTGATCCTTACTAATGCTCATGTAGTTAAAAAAGCTCAAAAAGTAGAGGTTCAATTACATAATGGTAAGAAACTGGAAGCAGTGGTTTTAGGAAGTATGCGTGAGCAAGATATTGCTATAATAAAAGTGCCTAAAGATAAAGATTTGAAAGTCATTAAATTAGGTGAGTCACGTTCACTTAAAGTAGGTCAATTTGCTATAGCACTCGGTAACGCTTTAGGTTTAGGAGTGAGTGTTACATTTGGATTAGTTAGTGCATTAAATCGAACAATTGGTACCCCAGAAATCCAATTAGAAGGACTAATTCAAACGACTGCTGATATAAATCCAGGAAATTCAGGTGGCGCATTATTGAATACTAGTGGGGAATTAATTGGTATACCAACAGCTGTAATTCAACATTCACAAGGTATGGGTTTTGCAATAGCGGTTGATTCAATTAAAGGTGTATTAGAAGAATTTCGTCGATCTGGAAAAATTAGTACCCCATGGTTGGGGGTTATTGGTTATACTATTGATAGTAAACTAGCAAATTACTATAAACTAGCAATTGAGAAAGGAGCTTTAATTCTTGACGTTCCAGATGGTCCAGCTAAAAAGGCTGGAATCAAACAAGGAGACATAATTATAGAATTTAATGGTGAAGTGGTTGAATCAATTCAAATGCTTACCCAAAAAATAAGCAAATTAAGAATTGGCGATGAAATATCTCTAAAAGTATTACGCGAATCAGAAATCATTGACTTTACTATAAATTTAGATAGAGCACCAAATTAGACTGCTCTCATCACCTTTTTTTCATTAACTACTTTTTTTGCACTGACATTAAGCTTAAAAGCAAGTAAAAGAATAGATAACCAAATCGGTGGTTCTTTAATTAATGAAACCTAAATGTTTGTGTTTAATTTATGTAGGACCAAAAGGATTAGAGAAAATTAGAAGCTACCCTGAAATATTAAAGAAGAAAATAGAAAATAAAATAATCTTAGCAAGTTTTCCATCAGATCCAACACAAAATAATTTTAATACAACGATGATTGAGAATTATTTCATAACAAGTTACCTTTTTTCAATTAGTGATGAAGAAAAAAGTAATTATTTTCTCTTTGTTGCTGCTTATGATAAAATTCTAGAAGATCCAGATTCAATAAGGGATTTCTTTGTTAAAATAATTGATGACCATAAAATTAGAAAAACACTATCAATTAAACAATTAGCTAACTCAATGCCAGAAATCTATCAACGTCTTGGCGATTCATATATTAAAACAAAAGTTGATGGTCGAGTAACCATAGAGATTAGCACTTCAAGTAGAAATAAGAAAAAGAAAGAGAAGAAGGATAAATTTGATGAGGATCTTTGGGGAGAAGAATAAAAAGTATAGATGATAATTTAATCTTACTATTACGATTTAGTTAGGTGAAAACTATGGATGCGTTAGAATTACTAAAAACAAGAAGAAGTATTAGAAAATATAAACAACAACCTGTAGAAGAAGATAAATTACTGAAATGTTTAGAAGCAGCTCGTTGGGCACCTTCAGCTTCAAATAAACAACCTTGGGAATTTATTGTAGTTAAAGATGAAAAAATGCGAAAGAAATTCGCTGAAATTCATCCATATGCAAAATTTGTTGCTGAAAGTCCAGTAGTTTTTATCCCATTAACTAATCCAGAAATTCATGCAAAATATCATATGTCAGATACAGCATTAACAATACTACATTTTATGATCGAAGCACATAGTCTGGGTTTAGGTACATGTTGGGCAGGTGTAATAGGTACTTCTTTTGAACCTGAATTGAAAAAACTGCTTAATGTGCCAAAACATCTTAATATCCTAGCTTTAGTTGCTCTTGGTTATCCTGACCAAACTCGCGAATCATCTCGAAAAGCTTTAGATGAGCTAATTCATTATGATGTATATTGACTGATAGAAGTATAAGCAAGGAATTTTCTAGAAATAAATAATGTACAAGTCAATATTTATTATAAATCTTTAAATAATAATTAAATCCATTTCTGTTTGTGAGTTATTTTGGAGTCACAAAAAAAGGATTTAAGAATCAGTCAAAAAATAGAGTATGAAATACAAGCAAATAAGCAATTAGTATATATAGGTTTTATTTTTATGTGTGCTAAATTCTTCATTGATTTACTTTTTGACTTATTTTCTATTTTCACAATAGGATTTTCTTTTTCTAATTTATTCACTATAATGTATTTTGTTAGAATAATACTACAAATATTCAGTGTTATCGGTACAGTTGTTCTAGTTATAGGTTTGACAAAATTAAGAAATAATTTTGCTGGTGCTTTTAATACTAGCCTGAAAAAAATAACCCTTTTTCTAGGTATTGGTTTTGGCTATTTGTATATATTTTCATTCAGCATAAATTTGATTACTCCTTCTTGGGGAATTTTTACTGAAATCATTTATGTAATTAATAGGATTGTAGGAATAGCAAGCTTTATTATAATAATTTTAGCTATAATTGAAATTAGAAAAGCAATAAATGAATTGGTGAAAATATTACCAACATATAATACCTCATTCTTATCTTTGTACCCAATTATAGCTTCCTATATTATTTTTTCAATTACAACAGTTCTTTCTATAGTATTCCATTATGTGGAATTTAATCTAACAATTTACTCTTATATTTATTATGCGCTAGCAATTTTATGCAACGTAGCACTTGGTTTGGGTATGATTGAAATAGGGACAAAATTCAAACAAATCAATGAATATGAAATAGCTCATCTCGCACAAATATCTCAAGAAAGGCAATCAATTACTGATTTTCCATTTAATGATGAAGACGAATCCATAAAGGATTTATGATGTTGAAATAAGTTATTTTAATTATTTCAACTTTAATCTTTTTTTTAAGATGAGATTACAGATAAGTGCATTTTTACTTTGTAAAAACTTAAATCAATTATTTTTGCTTTTTCTTTAGACAAATATCACATTCTTTTAAGATATCTAATCGTTGTCCAATAATATTATTACCTATTTCTGATTTAATTATCTGCCAAAATTCATCTATTGAATTAGATTCAAAATCAACTATACTATTACAATTTGGACAAATAATATTGATATGAATTGCTTGATTCGGATCAAATCTAGAATGACTGTTATACAAGCTTAATTCAGTAACAAGCCCGAGACTCTTTAATAAAGCAAGTGTTTTGTAAACAGTCGCTTGACTTATTGTTTTATATTCTTTTTTAATCTCAAAGTAGACTTTTTCTGCGGTTGGATGATCTTTGCTTTTAAGGATATATTTACAAATAGCAATACGTTGTAGAGTAGCCTTAAAATCATTTTTTCGTAAGAGATTTATTAACTCTTGATCATTTAAATCCGACATTATTTATCCACTCTTTTTTTCTATATTCTTACTATATAACTTTACACATTGGTAATTCTTTTTACGAAATTCTTAAATAATAATGATTATTAATTAATAATAGTTATTAATTAACTATAAATTCTTTTTCATTCGTAAGAGGAATTAATAATGACAAAAGAGAAAGAAAAAAGATTAACAACACATGCTGGAATACCTGTTCCTGATAATCAGAATTCTCTTACAGCTGGACCTAGAGGTCCCTTATTAGCTCAAGACTTTCAATTATTCGAAAAACTTGCTCACTTCAATCGAGAACGTATACCTGAGCGTATAGTACATGCTAAAGGTGCAGGTGCATTTGGTACCTTTACAGTTACTAATGATATAACAAAATATACAAAAGCAAAAGTTTTTTCCGAAGTAGGTAAAAAGACTGATTTGGTAGCACGTTTTTCAACCGTCGCAGGTGAAAAAGGATCTGCTGATACAGTACGAGATGTTCGTGGTTTTGCTGTAAAATTCTATACAGAAGAAGGAAACTGGGATATGGTGGGAAATAACACACCAGTCTTTTTTGTTCGTGATCCATTTAAATTCATGGATTTCATCCACTCTCAAAAAAGAGAACCTAACACTAATCTAAGATCAGATACTATGCAATGGGATTTCTGGTCTTTGAGTCCTGAAACATTACATCAAGTGACAATTTTATTCTCAGATAGAGGTATACCCTATGGTTTCACACATATGAACGGCTATAGCAGTCATACTTACAGTTTCATAAATAAAAACGATGAGCGATTTTGGATAAAATTCCATTTCAAGACAATGCAGGGTATCAAAAACTTCATGCAAGAAGAAGCTGATGAAATAGCTGGGAAGAATCCCGATTGGTCTACAGGAGATTTGTTTGATCGAATCCAAAAAGGAGAATTTCCAAAATGGAAAGTCCATGTTCAAATTATGCCTGAAAAAGAAGCTGAGAAATATAAATGGAATCCTTTTGATCTAACAAAAGTTTGGCCTCATGCTGATTATCCATTAATTGAAGTAGGAATAATGGAACTCAATAGGAATCCTTCAAATTATTTTGCTGAGATTGAACAAGCTGCTTTTGCTCCAGCTAATATCGTTCCTGGAATAAGTTTTTCACCTGACAAAATGCTTCAAGCAAGGACCTTTGCTTATACAGATGCTCATAGATATCGGTTAGGAGTAAATTATGAAACTATTCCTGTAAATAAACCAAAGGTTGAAGTTCATAGCTATAATCGCGATGGTTTAATGCGTCATGATGGAAATTTTGGTGCCAAAGTCAATTATGAACCAAATAGCTTTGGAGGACCAAAAGAAAATCCTGCATTTAAAGAACCTCCCTTAAAAATATCAGGTGATGCAGATAGATATGGACAACCTATTGTAGATGTTGATTTCCTTCAGCCTGGAGCATTATTCAATTTAATGAATAATGAAGAACAAGAGCGTTTAATCAAGAATATAGTTAGAAGTCTTAAAAAGACTCCAAAGGAAATACAAAAACGAATGGTTGAGCTATTTACTAGAGCTGATAAAAAATATGGTGCTGGTGTAGCAAAAGGATTAGAATTATAAGAAAAAATATAATTCTAATGTTTTCTTTTTTTTTAAAAAATTTATATAATATAATATACATTTTTAGTTATGGTTAATTCAAAAATTGCTTTATATCTTCTTCAAAAACAATCACTTATAAAACCACAAAAGAAATCTCACTATTTGGAGATCCTTAAAGATCATCTAGGATTACATTCAACCGATAATTTAACACCTTATTTATCACTGTGGAGTAGAATTGAAGATTTTGATCCTGAGCATCTTTTTAATGCAATAAATCAACATCAAGCTTTGCTAAAAAGAGCTTATAGAGGAACAGTTTTTGTGATACACAAGTCAATTTTAAGCTTGATAATAGACTCGAGTGAATATTTTACACTAAACTGGGTCAAAGGTTTTGTTAAATATAGTGTAAAAGAAGAATTCGATATTGATTTTTATAAACAAAAAATTATCACTCAATTCCAAGTTGGAAATCAATTTACAGTTAATGAGTTAAAAAAAGTGATTGATATAGATAAAAAAGGCGATTTTCTATCTCTATTTCTTCGGTATCTTGAATTAGAAGGAACTTTAGTTAGAGCACCTCAAAAATATATCACTGAAAATATTATCAATTATGGTTTATTAAATGATTTTTATCCAGATTTAAAAGAAGAAAAGATGTCTTCTGATAAAGCTATTTCTTCTCTTCTTAAATTTTATATTAATCAATATGGCCCAATTTCAATTGATGATTTTTGTTGGTGGCTGCCTTTAACAAAAACTAAAACAAAAGAAGTCCTTGAAATGATTAAGGATGATTTGATTGATTTAACTTTTGATAATAGAGAATGTTTAATGACCAAAGAAGATTTTAACAAATTTGAGAAATTTGATGAAACCTTAGATGAACCCATCATTAATTTCTTACCTTATGAAGATCATTTTCCAAAAGCTTATACTAATCGTTCATGGTTTTTATCACAAGAAAATCTGAAATATCTCTATGAAGTCGGGAGATTGGAATTAGGTCAATTACGACCTTCAATCTGGCTTAATAATGAAATTATTGGTCGGTGGGAGATTGATTATTTAGATTCAAAAAAGATTTCTGCTGAAGTTTCAATCAAATATTTGGACAAGAATAGAACGAAATCAGATGAAATCCAAACAAAAATAAATCAAAGAAAGAAAGAATTGGAAGAATTTTTGAATACTAAGCTTCTTCCCTTAGCAAATGAACGTTAGGATCTTCAAATCGCATTTCATTCTTTATTTCTTTAATATTCTCTCTAAATACAAAGATGAATCCTACTAACCAGAAGAAGTATAATATCGAACCCATTTGTGCTGCTAAACTAAAAACTGCTCCAGCGGTGTTTTCAAGGAAGTAGCCAATTTTGGCTAAAGCTAATACACCTGAAGCCATTGCTAACCATGAAACATTACTTTTTATTCCAGCAGATCTAAAGGATATAAAACCGAAAATACCTGCGCCTAACGTATAAACAAGAAGGAACGCTATAAGAGAAAGAATATTTGTGAGTTGTATTAAACTTAAGAATTGGTTGAATATAGCTGATGGATCACTAGAAGCATTATATGCTGGTACAACATTATAAAGAATATAATATTTTATGCTATAAATGCCTATCACAAATCCAGAACCAATTATAGATGCGATTAATGGAATTAATACTAAATATCGGGATTTTTTGTCAATAATATTTTTTCTCAAATACAAGAAGATAGTAATTGATGCTGGAAGGATAAAGACACCCATAATAAGATTGAAAGTGGTATCCATAGTGTGTATAAATAAATAATCTGTAAATCCAGCTATAACTTCTTCATAAGTTTGCCATTGGTATTTGTAAGTAAGAATAAAACTGATAATAATGGTTGTTACAGAGCAAAGAAAAACAATCGCACAAGAGATAATTCCAGCGATATTTAATTTTATTTTATTAATAGACAACATGTTCTTTCTCACGTAAAATACTTTCTGATGAATTATTTCTAAAAATTAATTCACTATTTTACTTATTAATTTGCTTACAAGATTCTCATATTAAAAGAGAGAAAAAAAGAAACTATGTTGGTATTTCAGTTTCTTTCTTTTTTATTAATATCATAATAAATCCAATAGCTATCATCCAAACTAGCATTAACACAAGATCAATAATCAAAATAATACCAAAAACTTGTTTTGTTGTGCCATGTCCAAATACTCCAACTGTTGGTATGCTTAAAATTCCTGTCACAATAGCTAATATATTAAGCCATTTTGGTAGGATAGATTTTTTGATGTCAATAATTGCAATTATAGCTATTCCTGTTGCTAAAGTTATTATCGTACCAATAATAACAAGAAAATCCTCAATAGTAACTAAAATGAAAGCTAAAGAAGCAATTTAGTTTTTCAAATTAGGGTCAATTTCAGAAACATAACTTGAAGCTAAGTTATTTCCTATTATTAAAGGAATAATATAACCAAGAGTTAATAAAATAACTCCATGATAAATTAATGCTGCTGGAATCCATTGCATCGGACTTTCCTTTTTCAAATATTGATAGAAACCTAAAATTGCTGGTATTGTAAATATTGAACCAAATATACCAAACCAACCATATGTAGCCATAAGATTTTTCACATCAAAAAAACCAACTAAATAGGTGCCTGCATCAACTATACTTTCAGGTTTTGTTAATCCAGCAATTATAGAAAAAATTGCTGTACCAATATAACACAATGCTGCAATAATTGAGCTTAATCCACAAAGTTTGATAAATTTATTTTCAATCATAGTCAAAAATAGATATGAATAGATTATATTTATTTTATGCTGATGGGATCAATTATTCCTTCTTGATCAAAAAAAGATTGTTTTACCAAGTTCAGTTCCAAGAATTTTCATTTTTGTTATGAATTTTTCTTTTTAAATTGTGATTTTTATAAAAATTATTAATTAATAAGATTAATACTAATTGTTATTACAAGTAATTTTAAGAAAATATTTGTTTGTGGTTTCAATGAGCTATACAATACGTGATTTTAAACCAGAAGATCTCCCTAGGCAAATAGATATAATGAAACAAGTTACTCGAGAGCTTTATCCAATTGTTCCATATGATTTGGATAAACATACAGTGGAAGGTTATAGGAGATTATACAGTAGACCAGGTTGGCACCCGGTGCCACTTAAAATGCTTATTGATTCAAAAGGAGAAATAGTAGGTTATTCAGGTTATGGAAATTATTTCAATGACCTTAGATTATTCTTTCCATATATAATTGGCGAACATCGCACGGATGAATTGATGCAGAGATTATTTGATGAAACAATGAAAGCTGTAAGAGAGATTCAACCAAATTTTACTACTAGTAGGATATTTGCTCGTAGTGATACTAATCTAACACAACATAACAAATTCATGTCAAAACAATCTTTTGAAGAGAGAAAAGAAGGCTTTCTAATAAAAATTGAAACTAATAAATTAGAACAAAAAATATCCTTTAGATTTAAAATTAAATTTTTTGAAAGAGAAGATATTGAAAGAGTTGCAGAATTTAGTAAATTAATTGCTACATATCAGAAACCATATTTCACTAATGAGGATTTAATTGAGAGAATTGAATTAGGTAATATTAAACCAAAAACACATATCATAATTGAAGAAGAAAATGAAATACTTGCAATCATTGGTCTTAGAATCGCTCAACTACCAAATCAAGATGGTAATGTTGCAGTTTTAAATTTGGAGTTGATTGATCAAGACAGAGAAGATCTAGAATTACGAAAAACACTATACACAGCTCTTTTCCCTATTTTCAAAGAATATCAAGTGAAGAATTTCAGTTTTGAAATACTTGAAGATTCAAAATCAAGATTTGCTTGTGAAGAGCTAGGATTTGAATATGTAGAAGGAATTGGTGGTATATATTATTATTTCAAATAAATAAAGAATTCACTTTTTTTTACTTTCGTTTATCTCCCTATAGTCTTTTTAAAACAGCATTTTTATATTTTACATTTGGAGCGTTCTGTATGTCTAAGAGTGAAGAGCTAAAAGTTGTGAGTCACTTTGGCAAAACTATGCCTTGGTTAGCAGATGCAGTACAGAAAGCTAATATTGCTTCTGATTTGAATGTTTCAGAAATTCAATCTGATATTAATATAACAAATAGATGTGCAATCTGCAAAGCTGGGAAAATGTTATGTGGAAAACAAAGTTGCCCTCTCCTTGCGAAAATTTATTCTTATCTAAGAATAAAACCTCATTATAATAAAGATATAATAGATGGTGCATCTCCCCCTGGTGTTTTCATTGGACATCATAGTTATCCAAGTGTTTTAGCAGGACCTCTTGTGCCACCAATTCAAGGAGACACGAGAATATTAGATGCTCCAGAAGATTGGTTTGGTAAATCGATGGAAGAAATTCTAGATATGCGATTTCAATTAGTTCGTGGTAAATATCGCGTTAATGTTAAAAAACCCGATCAAGGTGGACAAATATTAGATAATACTCGATTGCTAGGATTAACAGAGCGTTCAGTTGATGTAGACCTTTCATTTGACTCAAAACCAAATTCTACGTTTTCACTTAACGCTGATGCTCAACCAATGGGTCCTTCTGCAAATATTAAAAGTTTAAAATTATGTGATAATGTTAAAGCTGAAAGGAGACTCGAGAAAGCGTATTATGATACTGATCTTAAGTCAACTGATGCTGTTATTGACTTGTATAGAAACAATATTAGGTTATCAACAATTCAAAGAGCTTTTTCTGTCGGTTCGTTTGGATTAGAAAGTCAAAGAAAACTTGTTCCAACAAGATGGAGTATCACTGCAGTTGATAGTATGATTTCAAAAGAGTTTATGGAAGAAATCAAACAATTCCCAACGATAGATGAATTTAGAGTTTATGAAAGTGATTATTTAGATAATTGTTTTCAAATAATTATGCTGCCTGAGAATTGGAAATACGAATGTATTGAAGCTTGGTATCCTGGAACAATTTGGAATCCTTTTGATGAAAATATCCTCATGGCTGGTGATTGGGAAAGCTATCATGGACGAACCACTTATGCTCGGATAGGTGGTTGCTATTATGCTTCTAGATTAGCTGTTAATGATTTACTCAAAAAAGAAAGAAAACAAGCAGGTGTTTGTATCTTAAGAGAAATTCGTCCGGGTCATATTATGCCTTTAGGTGTTTGGTGTGTTCGTGAAAATGTAAGAAATGCTCTTAGACAAAAACCTTTGAAGTTTAGTTCCTTTAACGAAGTATTAACTCATGTTAGTGGTAAATTTAACATAAATCTAGATATCTGGATTAAAAATAGTCGATTTATTAAAGATACGCTCCATCAAAAAAAGATAACTGATTATTTTAGTTAACATCCAAATCTCATTAATTTGCTTGAACATTTAGCTATCTTTTAGTTTTTCATCGATATTCTTTAGTTCTGTAAGTATTTGAGAATATAATCCTGTAATATTTTTAGGTACGCTTGAGAAAGATTCTTTTTCCCTTAGATAAATTGGTGGGTCTAATAATCGAACTAAATTAAGGATTTCTTCGATCAAATCTTTAGCATAATAAATTCCTATTAATTTTCCCTCAGGTTCAGCTTTTGCTGCTTCACCTGCAGTTTGAATGATTACACTAGAAATACCGAAAAGAAAATCAAAAGGTCCTTGTCTAATAACTAAATTTGTAATTGTTCTAAAGGGTATAATAGCTCTTTTACGTACCACTAATCCTTTTGTTATAGAAATTTCTGTATCTAAGATTTCATAATGAATGATTTCAATATACTTTTTAGCAAAAACAGAAGTTAGTATCGATAATATCAATATAATACTTGTAATTATACAAACATAAATTAGAATTCTTAATGAGCTTTGACTTGGATAAATATTAAATGGGTTATAATCAATTACAGATTCAATAATAATTAATGGGAACCAAATAAATAAACTATAAATTATTGCAATAATGATATACCATTTCTTTTTTGTTTCTGGAGCAGGTTCGAATTGTTTTAAAGATCTACTTAGTTTAAATAATTGTAAATCACTAAATTGTTTTTTATCTTCACCTATTGACTTAACTTGTTTTAATATATCAATAATTTTTATACCAATTGTTGATAATCTATAATTCCCTTCACTTTCCTTTTCAATTAGACCTGTTAATTGTTTCAAATGAAAATTTAATTTTCCAGTGCTAAGGTTTAATTTCATCATTAAATCAGTATAACTTTGGTATTTGTTTTCATCGATTAAAAACAAAATTTGTTGTCGTAAATTATGTGAAATTGATTTTAACAACAATTCTGATTCTAATGCTAAATTTCGATCATGCATTGTAATCACTTTCAACTTTACTAATATCTCATCTTAATAATGAATATTATTTTCATTTAAAAAAAGTATGACAAGCATTCTTATCTGGAGTTTGACAAGTTTTCTTTTCAAAACGCTTTATATTGGCGTAACTCAATAGTCAATTTAGATCAAAATGACTGAAGATAAAAAAGAAATTTTTGGGCTTGGAAAACAAAAAGTGCTTGAGGAGTTTACTCCGGATAAAAAGTATATATCACTATTAATAACAGGTTTAACATTAATCTTCCTAGTCGCTATTGGATCTATTTATGGTATTATCGCAGGCATCATTTCTGAAAATTTAAGTGGAACAGATTTTATACATGCTATTGTGATAGTTGCATATGTTCTTGCTGGAGTAGGTTTATTTGTTTATATTGTTGGAATAATTTTCATTTTTCCATACTATAATTCATTAAACTATACTTTTACGACACAAGAAATTGTAGTTAACAAAGGTTTTCTTGTTAAACGAACAAAAATAGTTCCATATCGAAATATAACCAATTTTGTCATGAGACGAGGAATACTTGATAGGCTCATTGGTGGTAGTAATTTTGGATCAATCCAAATTGAAACTGCAGGTCAAGGACCTCAACAAGGTCACCCCGAACAAAGATTAGTGGGAATATTGGATGTAAGTGGTTATACAGAAAAAATCCGTGGGATACTCGCCAAGATGAAAGGACAAGCTGCTTTATCAGCAGATATGGAAACTGCTTCTTCTCTTGATGAAGAAGATCTCCTTGTGAATATTTTAGAGGTATTAAAGGAAATTAAAAATAAATTATAAAATTTTTTTAATACTTTTTCTTTCTCATTTTTTTAAATTCAATTGGTACTTTAATGGTATAGCTAGTCACAATTTGTGACCTCTTTTTGAGTCTCTGTAATGAGTTCTAGAAAAGTGAATTCGCTTTATATATAAAAAAAGATAGTATTAGATTCAAGAACAAAATTCGGAGACAAAAAAAATGAGAAAACAAACCCAAGAACTCAAACAAAAAGTCAGAAAGGATTACGAGCAAACCAGAATCAAATTTGCAATGATCACTGGAGCTTAAAGTGGTCACTCTTATGCAGAGAGCTCATATAATGTGACCAGACATAGAATAAAACAGAACTAATACACAAGGTGAAAAAAATGAAAGAAACTCAAGTCAAAAATCAAGTCAAAAAAGATAGAGAAATGACCAGAATGAAATTCGCCCTCCTAAGTGGAGCATAATCCCTGAAAATTATTAAGGGAGGTTGAAGCTGTTCAAGAATTAATTCTTG
This sequence comes from Bathyarchaeia archaeon, assembly GCA_035528035.1. Classification (GTDB taxonomy): domain Archaea; phylum Asgardarchaeota; class Heimdallarchaeia; order JABLTI01; family JABLTI01; genus JABLTI01. The sequence continues at coordinate 57,294 of DATKZI010000014.1, read as the reverse complement.
AGCAACAATAATTTCATTCTGGTTTTTTTATTTGTAATATACGTTTTTTATTACAATTCTAATCAATAATTGAGTTTATCACAAATCTATTGATTCATCAATTTTGCTTATTTTATTTTCAGTTAGAGTTACTTCCTCTTCTAATACTGATGAGTTTATTGGTGGATAGCCTAATGTTTCTACCCAACGAATAGGGATAGGATTAATTAATTTGCCTTGAATATCAAGAGGATCTTTAAACAACCATTTTTTATCCTTCTTCATTTTAGATGGTGCTTTTAATATAGCTGCAAAGAGCCAATCAATTGAACCAATATAACGTCCTTTTTCCCACAACCAAAGTATTAGAAACCAGAGACCTAATTCTAATGCTAACATAAAGAATTCCCATTGAGTAGGTAAACCAAAGCTAGTTCGAAACATATCTGCATTTGGTGAATTAAATAATTTGAAAATACCCCACATACCAACTCTAAGGAATGCTTGAATTGATGCTAATGAGTAGACAGTTAATGACATTACTCCTGCACGTCGACTTATACGAGAAATTCGTAGATGACGTTCGACATTTAGTTTTCTATTAAATTCAATCGCAGCAAAAACAGTCAGAACAACACTCAGAAGTAATCCAATTGTAACAAAGACATACCATGTTGGATGAACATGGAAATTCGCTGTCATATTAATCAATTCATCAGTTGGCAGAGTTAAGGCTTTGTCGATAACTAGAAACCAAAAAACACCAAAGACAATGTTTAACCCAGCAATACCATATCCCCATGCTAAGAACTTCTTTTTATTAGGTTTATTATCCTGCGAAATGTAAATGCCAATTATAGAACCGACTACACTATAAGCAAAATGTGGCATGAGTGGTGATTCTTGGGAAACAAATTGATTTGTAAACAGACGTACAATATAATCCCACCATCCTATTTCACCTAAATGACCCAGGTGATCCCCATGTTGAAAATCTATTCCCCAAAGATTATTTGCTGCTTGATGAACATAGGGTGCAGGTATAACGAATAACAATCCTAGAATTGTGAAAACTATTGCCCCAACATAAGGTTTCCTTAATTTATCATTTTTAGATAATAGGAAGAATACTACAGCTGAAATCATCATAGCCCAGGCAATATTGGCAAATTGATCAGCATGATAAATTCTCCACCATTCAACTTGAGCAGTACCAGTTTCTACTAAACTTTTTGAGATACTCCATTCTGCAAGAAAAATATAGAAGAACATCGCCCAAATCCAGAGAACAATTCCTTTTAAGAACTCTCGTCGTAAGATAACTTTTCGAGGAACACCTGCTTTGAGTTGTTTACTCATGGTATACCAGTGAACAGAAGCACTTATCAATAAAAACAAACCACGCCAATGACCAAAAATTATGATGAAACCCATTTGAATAAAACCAAAAGCATTTAATGCCCCTAAGTCGCCTGCTTCTGCAAGTCCCTGTACTTGACTTGTTAACATGAAAAAATGAACCATTAGATTACCAAGAATAGCCCATCCTCGAATGATATCAAATGACAAGATTCGTTCTGACATAATGGAATTAGGTTATCTTAGTAATAAAAAAAGATATTGTCGAAAGTAAAATTCATTCGATTTAGTACAGGTTTTAGCATTATTCTTGATTTACATATTTCATTATTCTAGTCTTTAGATAAAATATAAATAGACTTATTCCTATCCATAGGAATATCTTCAAGGAGAACACAAATTTGACTTATGCTGAATCATTTGATGGAACAAAGATTTATTATGAAATTAAAGGTGAAGGAACACCGATTATTTTACTACCAAGTTGTGGAGTAACTACTGATTTTTGGAAATATCAACGCCCTTTAAGTTCAAAATACAAGCTTGTCATGATCGATATTGCAGGAGTGGGAAAATCAGAGCAAATTAGAAAGGAATATACCTATCCATCCTTCGCTCGAGATGTTAAAGCTGTAGTTGAAAAAGAGCAATTAAAAAATGTTATATTATTAGGTCATGGATCAGGAGCTGCTGTAGCTCTTGAAGCTGCAGTAGTATTAAAAAATAAAATTAAAGGAATTATCTCAGTTGATTCACTAATTCCTCATTCTGTTTATTATGGCAAAAGAGCAACCCAAGAAGAAATTGATGAGGTTATGAGTTATTATGAAGGAAATTATCAAGAATATTATGATAATTTACTAAGGGGTATGTTAGGTGATAGAGTAGCACCTGATATTGTTGAGTGGGTAGTTTCAATTGCAGGATATGATGTAAATGACCCAGCAATCCTACGAGAGATTGTTAGGATTATGTTACCTCACAATTATCATGAAATTATCGATCAAATTTCTTGCCCAATAAAATATCTTCTTCAAGAGTATTATAGAAACTCTGAAAGTGTTTTATCAGAACAAAAAGAGGCTAAATTTATAGATGGTGTAGGGCATATGATGAATATTGAAAAACCTGAGATATTTAATCAAATGATTATTGATTTTGTTATAGAATTAGAAAAATAAGATAACTGATAGACTAAATATCAGATTTTTCATTTGAACTAAATTAAAATAAATACTTACAAATCTTAATCCTATGCTAATATTGCTATAATTATACTTAGTATATAGATTGTTTCATCAAAATATTTACTCTTTTTATATTTAGTTAAAATACTTTAAAAAAAATATATTACTTGAGATTTTTCTCTAATTTCTTTTTTTTTTCGAGTGTTTTTTAAGTGTTACAAAATTAACAAAGGTTTTTTTAAAACTATAATCATTTTTACTTTATGATATCAATTAAAGAAAAAACAACTATTGATGATTGGGAAGGGTTATTACAAGAATATCTTATAGATGATCGCCATCTTAGAGATAAAGATCAAATTGTTAATATTATATCTAAATTAAAAGTTGATTTAGAGGGAAAGAAAAGGATTATATTTTGTGCCTATTTAGATGATATTCCTTGTGGTTTCATTTCAGGTTCACCAGAAGGTGAAATACTTGAAATTGTAACCCTTTACATTCAACCTGTTAGTTATCCATATAATTGTGGATATGAATTGATTAAAGCGATAACAACGAAAGCTTTTGAATCTAATTTTCAACATCTCAGATTAACACAACGATTACCATTTAATATGGAACCTACAATGGAGCAGAATCTTGAACTTACTGGATACCTACTTTTTCATAGAGTTGAGATGCTTCTAGATATACAACAAAATTTTGATGAAGTAATCACTTTACCCAAAGATTATTCTTTTGAACCTTTTACTTTGGATAAAGTCGATGGAATTATGGCTGTAGTAGTCTCAGCTGGAAAATCCAATGATCATCCAGATTATCATATTTATCCTGAAATGAGGGATCAAGAATCTACAAAGAAAGTTTTTAGCAGATTTACAAACAATTTCAGTCAAATAACTCCAGAACTCAATCCTCAACTAATGTACAATGGTGAAGTTATTGGTATGAGTATGGTATTTAATCAAAATTCTGAAACTGCTTTTGTTGGAGAAGTTAGTCTCAATCCTATACATCAAAGAAAAGGATTAGGGAAAGCAATGATGAAAAAGATCATTATCGAATGTTCTAAAAAAGGAATAAAGCAATTAGGTTTAGCTGTTTCTGTTGATAATATTCCTGCATACACATTATATCAAAAGTTAGGCTTTAAAGAAACTGCTAATTTCCTAGCAATTATTAAACATAGAAATTAATTAGCTAGAATACTGGTGAAAAATGTGGTTCTTTCAAGTTATACAAAATCAAATAGAATTCCATTTAAATCAGTTGAGATTACAGATGTATTTTGGTCTGAACGATTTAAAGTAAATAATAATACCGCGATTTTTTATCAATGGAAACAACTTGAGCGAACACATAATCAAGATAACTTTAGAATTTTGGCTAAAGAAAAAGAAGGTTATCGTTTAGGTTTTTTCTATTGCGATTCTGATTTGCATAAATGGACTGACGCAGCTGCCCGAATACTTACTGTTAAAACAAATAATAAACTTTCTAGATTAGTTCACGAATATATTGATTTATTGGAGAAAGTCCAAACATCTGATGGATATCTCTATACTTATAATCAATTTCACTTTCCTAATCGTCGTTGGGCAAATATACAGATAGAGCATGAACTGTATTGTTTGGGACATATGATTGAAGCTGCAGTTAGTTATATGGAAACTTCTGAGTCGAATGAATACAAATTGAAATTTCTTGAAATTGCTACAAATGCAGCTGATCTATTAGTAAGGGAATTTATTAAGGCAAGTCCGAACTACACACCAGGACATCAAGAAATAGAAATAGCACTAATTCGATTATATCGTTTAACAAAGAGAAAAGAATATCTAGAATTAGCCTCTCATTTCCTTAATCAACGTGGTAAAATATCTCTTTTTGCATTAAAACTCATAGGTCAATCGATTGATCAAACAAAACGATCTAAATTCATAAAGAAGGATATGACTGAAAAAGGAGCAATTAATGATACCAATATGAGCTTTTTTGGTGGAGAAACAAAATATCAAAAAGAGGCACCATTTCTTACGCTACGAAGCATTTTCCAATATCTAACAGGGAGATATCAACAACAAAATAAACCAATTAGAAAGATGAAGAGACCTTTTGGTCATTCTGTTAGATGGGGTTATTTAGCTACAGCTATGGCTATGTTATATCAGGAAACAGGAAATAACAAATTACTCATTGCTTTAGAACGAACTTGGAATCACCTAATTGAAAAACAGATGTTCCTAACAGGTGGTATTGGTTCTCTGGGTACAGTAGAAGGTTTTGGTTGTGATTATGAATTACATAATGATTATTGCTATTGTGAGACTTGTGCTGCTATAGCTAATATTATGCTAAATTGGGAACTTGCTTTAATTACAAACAAAGCACAATATTCAGATCTTCTAGAATGGCAGCTATATAATGCTCTTAATGTAGGAATAAGTTTAGATGGGAAATCGTATTTATATCGGAATTTATTGGAAACCGAGGGACAATTAACAAGAAAAGACTGGTTTGCAACACCATGCTGTCCAAGTAATATCTCGAGAATTTGGGCAACTTTGGGTGAATATCTCTATTCCAACAATGATGATAATATATGGGTACATCAATATATTGGCAATAAAACAACTATCTCATTAGTAAATGGCAATTTGCCAGCTGAACTAATAATGGATTCAAATTTCCCTTGGTCAGGAAAGGTAAAATTAAAAGTGTATTTAGATTCTCCAAGTGAATTTACTATAAATATACGAATACCAAGCTGGACAAAAGAACCGAAAATAGTGATTGACGAAGAATCATATCCAATTCCAAATACACAAGTAAATAATATTAAAACTGGAAGTGGGATTGATCCTAGGAAATCTTTTTTTATATCAATTAGAAGGAAATGGGTCAATAAGACGATAATTGAAATGGAGTTTCCCATGGAAATTAATGTTCATAATGCACATCCAAAAGTCAAATCAAATAAGAATAAAATAGCCTTATCTCGAGGCCCACTAGTTTATTGTATTGAGTCAATAGATAATCCAAAAATTACCATACCAAGAGCTACAATAGATATATCCAAACCAATTGATATTATTCAAGATAACAATTTATTGGGTGGAATCGTCAAATTAATTGCAAAGAGTTCTCAAAATGAAGAACTTATTTTTATTCCTTATTCTTTTTGGGCAAATAGAGGGTCTTCAAAAATGCAAGTATGGGTTACAACTAGCAAAATTATTACATAAATTGATAGTTTAAAACCATTTTAGATTTCTATAAAGAAAATTAAAGTTATTGTAATGAGAATCAACTTTTTAAATTCAGCAATAAAATTATATATAATATTTACGTCGAAGGTTAAATTTATATGATTGCTAAATTAAATAATAAGAAAAGTACAATTATAATGATGTTGCTTTTTGCTGGAATGTTAATATTTCTAACTACTAATGTAGTAAGTATTATTCCTATACCAGATACTACTCCACCAACAATAAGTAATATTGGTCATTTTCCAGTAAATCCATATAATACTGATTCAGTATACTTCAATTGTTCTGCAACGGATGCTTCAGGTATTCAATCTGTATCTCTCTATTATCGAATTAATGGAGATTCTTGGATTGATGTAGCAATGACTATTGCTTTTGCTACTGTATATGAATATACATCTGGTGTATTTGATGTAACTGATTTTGTAGAGTACTATTTTGTTGCTGTAGATGCTTCTGCTAACTTTAATGTTGGAACAAATAATAATGGTGGTTTATATTATAACTTTACAGTTGGATTAAATGACATCCAAGAACCAGAAATAACCAATGTATCATTTTTACCAACTTCCCCAAATCTATACGAAACCGTTACGATCACATGTAATGTTACAGATGACTTCAGTGAAATAGAATCTGTACAGATCTTTTATAGACTCAATGGTAGTAATTGGTCAGATAAATCATTTGAACTCATATCAGGTTCAACTTATGAGGTTATTATAGGTCCCTTCTATACTTCGAATATATTTGTAGAATTTTATATAAGAGCAACAGATAATTCAACTTATCACAATTTAGTAATAAACGATAATCTTGGTTCCTACTTTTCATTTACCGTTATATCTACTACTGAAGTAAATAGTATTTATTATTTAATACCAATTATTTCATTATTCGCTGTGAGTATTATTTATAAAAGAAGAAAATGATTGACCATTTTTTCTTCTTAATTTTTTTTAAATTCATATTTTCTAGTAATTAATGATTCTTTGTGGATTTTCTTTTGATCAATAAACTCATACTTCCAACAAAAACAAGACCAAGTAAAATACTGATAGGAGAAATTGGGAATACAGAATTTATATTGATAAAAAGTTCACAATTATCATTCTCATGTGAATTTAAAATGATATAGGTTTTAATACTTCCACTAATATCTAAATTAATATCTCCACCATTTATATCACCTGAATTTAATGGCATCTTAAATTCAAAGGTTGATTCAAAAGATGTTGCTTTGTATTTTACTTCTAAATCATTTGTTCCCCCAACTTCAGTGTCATTTGCATATTCTACTATATTATAAGTGTGAATTGTAACTGCATCATAACTGTAATTTTCGTTTACAGAAAAGATTTTCAGATCATTACCTGGAGATACTTTAGAATCGACAATAAATTCATCTTCTGCATTTGTATGGAAATAAATCATTATAGTAATGTAAGATGCTAATGTTCCAATTGGTGCAGTAATTCCTAAATAAAGAAATGAATTATTACAATACATCGAAATGACCGAGATTTCAATAATTTGTCCTGGACCTTGAACCCAAATATCAATTAAAGGTATTTTGCTTTCTTTTCCTCCTTGCCATTCACCCACCTCTATTATTCCATCAATTGTTGGAGCAGTTGAAGGATAAGAAGTTATTTTATATGATTTTGCTGAAATCACCACAACAACTGCCAAAGAAAAGATAATAGCTAAAATAAAACTAAATTCCAAAAAAATTCTTTTTTTGTTATTTATTAACAACTCACTAATCCCCTAATTTCTTAATATAGAATTCAATAATCTATTAAATAATAAAAAGAAATTATTCTAATAAATTTTTTCTAATTAATAAAAATAAAAACAATTTATTTCTAAGAAAAATCCAAAAATAAATGATTTAATTACATTAAGCATTAATAATCAGTCTTTTACTAACTTTCGGATTGCCTATTGAAGCTATCTTTGGAATTTTGTTTATCATTAATCCTCAATCATTATGAAAACAAGCATTATATATATTTATTATAACCCAAAAAGAAAAAAAAAAGAAAGTTGTTTTTAGAGAATATCGCCTAATATATAGCATACACCGCTAATAATTCCAATAATTTCTGCTATACCTGGTATAAATAGTGATAGAATTATTACGATTATACCTAATATTAAACCTCTAATGTCTAGAAAAATAGATCCTAGGCCAACTAGAAGAACTAAAATAGAACATATGATGGAAACAATTAATCTTCCATTAAAGTCTAATCCAAATCCACCATCCCAGAACCAACCACTAAACCAGGCATTGTCTAAGAATGAAAAGATTAGGATTATAATGCCAATAATTCCTGCTATTAAAGCAAGAATTTGAGCAATTCTAAATAAACTACTTCGAGAACTACTTCTATGTCTCATGATTACATCACCCATTTAGAATTAGTTAAAATCATTATATACATTTAATCTATTAAATTTAATAAATCTTGCTTATACCTTCCATCTAGAAAAAATACTTAAAAACGTAAAATTTCAGCTAGATTAATGAGTTTGGATTGATGAAAGAATTTCACATTTCCTTTTTATTTCTTTCTCTAGAAATTTTCTGACACTTCAGCGAATATTGATTTTCATTCCTAAAGATTGTTCAATTGGTAATAATTTTATTTAATAAAATGTTATTAGACTATATTTTCTGATAAAAAAGGAGAAAAAATTGATTTAATCCGAATTAATAAGATTTTAATAGCTACTCAAACAAAAATTAACTACTATTTATAGGAGTTTCTTTTATGACTTCATTTAATTTGCAAACTTTAGGAACAGTAGAGATTGAGAAAAAGCTAATAGCTCGAATCAATATTTCTGCTGAAAAACTATTTGAAAAATTCCCAGAACATACTGCTAAATTATCATTTGATTGTAAAAATATGATAAGATTAGCTATCAATAATGACCTTGAACCTCAATTACGTGGTAATAAAGCAGAAACAATTGCTTTCTTTTCTGCTTTAGAAAATCAATTACAGCAATTAGGTTTTGATTTAGAGGAAAAAGAAGAACAAGAAGAGGCAGAGGAATTAAAAGGGGCGGATATTGATGAAGTTGATATAGTTACTTATGATAGTCAATTAACCTATGATAAAGATTCTGGCTTACAAGAAGGAAAATTAAATTTAGGTGATAATCAAATGGAAACCAAATTAGTCCCCATAAAATTAGAGGAGAAAATTGAGCTTTTTTATGAACACGACAGTTCTCCTTCAGATAAAGAAATTATCCGTACCGGTAAAATGGAAATCATTAATGAATCTGAAAAAGATAGATTGTGGGATATTGATTTAAAATTAGACAACATTTCACAAACAGATCTTGAAGAAGATTCTATCAAACTTCAAGAATTGAATCCAAAAGCAATTCATGAAATTGAGTATACTTTTGATGCTGAAATCCAACCTGAAATCTCGGTGAAGGAATTTATCTCAACAGCTGGTGATCCCGATATTGAATCTTATTCTTTAGCTGTAAATGCAGAGAATGAAATTTATATGAGATTAATTTTAACCAATAATTCTGCTAATGATTTAACCAAAATCGCTACTTACAAAATAATACCTGATGAATTCAGCAATATACAAATTCTCAATCAATCTCTTGGTGAAGCAGAAGTAAAAGAGAAAGATGGTAAACAAGTCCTCTTCTGGTATATAGAGAAACTTGCTCAAGGCGTTAAAGCGAAAATAGACCTAAGAGTCCAGGTTTATGTTCCTAATAAAGACATTAAATTAAGATCTGGAAAATTCGCTGTTAAATATACCATCCCAAAAACGATCAGTGACCTCAAGATAAAATCTTTTGATGCTTATACAAATAATTCCTTTAATATAATTACAACTGAACTTGAGGAAGAACCAAATACCTATGAATGTAAATTCATTTTTGAAAATAAAAGTGAATATCAAATTAGATTAGTTAATGCAGATGTTTACAAATCTGATGATACAAGTGAAAAATTTGTTGATATTGATCCTAATGAAATTCCATTAATCCCTGCTGGTGGAACATGGGAATCAGAAACATGGACTTTCAATACGGGAGAAGGAGAATATCCTGAATTTAAAACAAAAGTAGAATTCTATACTGTAGCAAATCATCAACTTGCTTCTAAAATTAAATTAAATTTTGCTGATGTTGAGCTTGCAGTTGCTGCTCTTGATGGTTCAGTTGGGTATGATATAGAAAAATTACCTTCATTTAAAATTACACCTTTCAACCTCGGTGCTAAAATAACCAATACTGGTGGTGCTAATTTAAACGAAGTGAAATTGGTAGAAAATATTCAAGCAGAATTCTTACCTCCAAAACCAGAGAATGTTGAAATTTCATTCAATGGATCTATAATAGATATTCCTGAAGGTGCTATAAGTGTTGATCCCAACGATCAAGATCCAACCACTGAACATACTGTCACAATCCAACTTGATAATCTTAAAGATTCAGATTTTGGTCCCATGAAGCCCGGAGATGAATTTGAATTTAAATATCCAATAACTGCTTTTAAACCTACCAGAGAAACTCTCTATCAAGCAAATGCTATTCTAAGTGCAAATACCTATCCACAAGGCAAACCAATTGAAATAAAAGCTGATCCAATTGAAATTGAAGTTGTTCATCTTAGAAAGAATCTTGCGAAAGGAAAGGATATTCAAGCTTTAGAAACAGAAGGTGAATATGAGATAACTCTTTCTATCAAGAATTTAGGTGAAGCTGAAATTACTAATTATAAATTAAAGGAAACAATCCCTGTTGGATTACAACTATTCGATGTTAATCCTGAAGCAAGTATTTCAGATAAAGAAGATTCTAAGATTCTTACTTGGAAATTTGAGACAATTGGTACTGGTGAAACAGTAGAAGTTACTTATAAGATTAAACCAACTTCAGAAGCAAAAATAAGTGATACTCAAAAGGATGAATAAATTTCATCTTTTTACTTTTTTATTTCTTTTTCAGTAAATCTTATTCTGTCACTCAATTTTGGTCGTTCTTCAGGATAGACTGGTTTAAGACAAGAAGCTTCACCAGCTATTTTGTTTAATGCCCAACAAGCCCATTCACGTACTCGTGTATTTTCATCTTGTAAAGCAGCACTTAAGGCAGGAATAGCTGGAACAGATTTTTTTTCTAACTCACCCAAAATGATTGCTGCATGACTGCGAAATTCTTTACTGTCATCACGTCTTAAGATCGAAGCAAGAATAGGGACTAATATGCTGTCTCGCTCACCAATTTCCCCAAGTGATAAAGCTGCCCATTTACGAACTTCCCAATCTTTATCATTTAACGCTTTCATCAAGGATTTCTTAATACTTTTGTTCATCTTACCAGAAGCACCTAACATATAAGCTGCAACTGCACGTGATTTAGTATCTCCATCTTTTAAATTTCTGAGATATTTTTTAATTTCATCACGACTTAATTGGACTGTTGGTTTTTCTTCAGACAACCTTCCCACCAATATCAACATTTATTGATTTACTTATCCAAAAATCTTTCCTATAAGAGAAATAATTGATTATCAGTCATTTACATCCCATTTACCACATCTGCTGCCCCATCGAGCTATCAATTCATCATCTTTTTTAATTTCAATTATTTCACAGATATTAGAACAACCATCACATTCAAATCCTGAGGCATCAAATCTCATATCAGGAATTTCCCATCCATAAAATGCTGTTTCATGAGGATTCTTTTTCATCTCTTCTAAAGCTAACATAGCAGCACCAATTGCACCCATTACATCGTAATTTTCAGGAACAATTATCTCTTCATTAAGATATTTATTGAATGCTTCCCTCATCCCTTGGTTTGCAGCTACACCGCCCTGAAACATTATTGGTGGTTTAATATCCTTTCCTTTTCCAACATTATTCAAATAATTTCTAGCAAGTGCCTCACACAATCCTTTGATTATATCCTCAGTTGGCTGACCTAATTGTTGTTTATGGATCATATCACTTTCAGCAAAAACAGTACATCGTCCTGCTATAGAAACAGCATTATGAGCTTGACAAGCTAAACTACCAAATTGCTCTATAGGTATATCTAATCTACTTGCTTGCATATCAAGGAATGAACCTGTACCAGCAGCACATACAGTATTCATAGCAAAATCTACAGCAACACCATTACGAATAATAATAATTTTACTATCTTGTCCTCCAATTTCCATAACAGTTTGTACATATGGATTGCACTGCAAAGAAGCAAGTGCATGAGCGGTAATTTCATTTTTAACAATATCAGCTCCAATTATTACTCCTGCTAATTTCCTAGCACTACCCGTAGTGCCAACCCCTGAAACTTTAATTCCATTGGGAATTTTTTCTTTAAACAATTCTACTCCTTTTTGTATAGAATGAATTGGCTTACCTTCTGTACGAATATAGACTGATTCTATTAATTCCTTATTTTCATTGATCAATGCTAATTTAGTACTAATTGACCCAACATCTACTCCAAGGTAGAACTCAGAACCATTTATACTCTTAATATCACTATTATTCATTATTTTTTCTCCTGCTAAGTAAATCTACAAAAGCTTCTACTCTGGTTTGATATCCTGTTTCACTTGTATGTTCATCTACAACCAAAGATAATACTGGAATATCACAATCCTTGCTAACTTGAGGGATTATACTTCTAGTAATAATTTCTGGCATACAAGTGAAGGGATATAGATGAATAACTCCATCCCATCCTTTTTCTTTAAAATCAATTATCCCTCCAATTGATTCCTGTGTTTTCCCTCCTAACCGATATTGAACATATGGTTTGGCTTTCTTTATTTCAATTTTGAATTCAGGTTTATTGAAGAAATTCATTCTTGCTCCTATATCTATCCATCTTGTGAAAGAAATTGGAGTATCAGCTATTACTCCTAATTTGTTTAATCGTTTCATTACATAGAGATTTATTGCTGGTTCCACTACAGCGTATAATTCACCTAAGACACAAACTTTTAGTGGATTAGCTTTTTTATCGATCTCGACTGTTTCTTCAAACATATTTGATATGATTTTTCTTAGTTTTCTAATATTTTTCATACCCTTGGTTTGAACAACAAGTTGGTATGCTTCTTCTGCTACAGCTTCTGTTGAACCTTTACTTAATTCAACTGCACGATAGGAATTTAGATACTTGTCAATTTGATCAATTCTTCGATTTTTCACCCAACCAATTTGGAAAGCTCGTATGGTATCAAGGTAACCTAAACCTTTAGTACGATTTTTCATTTCTTTAATAAAACCAATTGGTTGGTCAAAATTCAAATATAGAAATTCAAAATCAAATCCCATATCCTCCAAAATTAATTCATAAATTGGTGTATAAAAACCTAATCTGCAATAATCAACAAATAATGTTCCTACTAACTCATGCGCTCCTTGTTCTAAGACTTCGATAAAAGAACCTAGAAGCATCTTAAATGGAGTACAAATAAATTCAGGTGAATATTGAGCACCTAATTGTTTTGTCCTTTTTGTTGGTTTGTTAGGAACTACAACATCATTTCTATTCATTTCTCTTACAATAGATTCCATAACATAGGTGAATGATCCAACATGGGGAAATGAAATAGCCATTATTTATCCACTCATTTTTCTTTATTGTATTTATTTTGTTTCTAATGGTTCAGCAATTTCACCATTTGAATATTTGATTCTGTTTTCACTTGACATTCTTAACATATCGATGAATGCTTCAACTCTTGTCTTTAATCCCGTCTCAGCAGTTAATTCATCAAAGACTAATTGAAGTAATGGAACATGAGGGTCTCTCTTTGAATATCTTGAAGCCATTTCTCCAGCAATAGAATCCGGTCCACAGCTAAAAACCATGATATGTATTATTCCATCTATTGTTTTACTTTCCAAGAAATGCATTATTGTACCAAGGATTTCTCTTTCATAATCAAAATATATTTGAAAATTTTGTTTTTTGAGTTGATTTTCTATCAGTTCTCTTGGCATTTGTTCTGAGAGAATAACATCTACTCCTAATTTATTCAACATTGTTAGAATATTTAATGAAATAAAAGGATCATTAAGAACGTAAGAATGAGCCACAAGTGCTACTCTAAGTATCCTTTCACTATTCCTAAAATCCTGAAGATTATTTAGCGAGATTTCAGACCTTTCCCATTTATGAAGCGTTTCTTCATCAATGATCAAATGTTTCTTATATTCTTTATAGCTCTTTACTGCTTTATTGAAAGCTTTAATGATTTTGATAGGGTTTTTAGTAAATTTTAATCCGACTTTATATGCTTTAGTAAAGAAACTTATTTTAGTGTCTCTTCCTTTTGCTCTATTATAATGAGGCATAATAATAGGCGGTAAGTCAGGAAACATTGAAGTTAATACTTCAGCTAATCCAATGAATTTCGGGCAACCAACATTTCTTTTATCGCTACCACCAAAACGTGGGATAAAGAGAAAGTCAACTTTATCTTTTAAAGCCAAAGCATGACCATAATAAAGTTTTGTTGAATAACAATCTTCATTTGGCGCGTAACTAACTGCATCAATTTTTATTGCTTTAGTAGTTGCTGATGAAATTAGTACTTCTGTTCCTAAGTTTTCAAAAAAAGGAATCCATAATTTTGAAAATTTATAGTAGATTAATGCTCGTGGTATTCCTATTTTTTTCATTGAACATATCTCCATTTTCTAAATGGGCAAATCATCTAGATTGATGTTTTAAAATAAATATACTCAAGTTGATAGTCAATACTAAATTTCAAAGATTATTAAGAAACTAGAACTTGATTTAAAGATTTTAACACCCTCCTATATAAGATAAGTATTAAAGACTAAAAATTTTTCTTAATAAAATTGATATTTTAATTTAACTTTAATTTTAGTATTTATTTTCCTGAAAAAAGTTCTGAAAAATAATCAAAAAAATATTAGTATAGGCAAACATTCTTATTTTTGCAACAAGTAAACATATTACCTACGAATCTGCATTATAGGAGAATAGTCATGGTTTCAGATAATGTTATAGCTGTATTATTAGCTATTGCCGCTAATTCCATTTATAATATTGGTTTAATTTTTAAAAGAAAAGGAGCTTGTACATTACCTGATATAGATGAGCAATCCGCCTGGCAGAATATCAAAAATTTTGCTCGTTGTAAAACATGGTTCTTTGGTTTTAGTTTAACTATCATTCAATGGTTCCCTCTTATGTATGCTTTAAAAATTGGTTCCTTATCTTTGATAGCTCCAACAATGGGTATTGGCTTTATAGTCTTAATATTATTTTCTTGGTTATACCTGAAAGAACCAATTAGACTGATAGAAATAATTGGGATAACTATAGTTATGGGTGCAATTACAACTTTATACATAGTAGCACCAATTGAATCAGGAAATTATAATTTAGAAGAAATATCTGATTATTTTAGAGAAGCAAGTGCAATTGGGTTTCTCTGTGCATTTATAGCAATTATAGCATTATTACGAATAGCTACTCATAAACGGAAATATCCCCAAGTAGGAGCATTACTTGCAACAAGTTCGGGTTTATCCTATGCAATAGCAACGATTTTTGCAAAAGGGGCAGTAGGGAGTTTAACGTTCGCTACTATAAGTGATTTCCTTAAAAATTCTTTAAGTGCTTGGCAATGGTGGATCTATCTTGCATTAATGTGCTTAGGTTATTTAGTTGCTTTCACATCCCAACAAATGTCTTTACAAAAGGGAAAAGCATTAGTTGTTTCTCCTACAATTGATATCTCAAGACTTTTTATGCAAATCATGGCTGGTATTTTTGTTTTTAATGAATGGCACATTATTTGGCCTACATTAGAACCATGGCAAAAAGCACTCAAAATTCTATCAATAATTTTCATAATAGTAGGTGTTGCGTTACTTTCAATTTTCAAAGCACAAAAAGAGGAACATGAAGAAGAGCTTGCTAAAAAACATGATGAAACATTAGCTGAATTAACAATCGAAAAAAAAGAAGAATCATTACCAATCAAAACAACAAGTGAGTAAAAGGATATTCCCCCTGTTGAAAGATAATTTTATTATTTAATTTACATTAATTTTCTTAATTTGAATAAAAAAAGAAGATAATCTTCCTTTCTTTTATTTTTTAGTTGCTTTAATTGAATAAATTAGTGGTAGTTCATAGTCAAGATTATTAAAATACCAATAACCATCTTTTGCTTGTGTTAAGAATTGAAATCTTGGAAAAGGTGCTTTATTGAATTCATGCATAAACCGTATATCTAATCCCGCTTCAATAAGTGAGGTAATTATTATACCAATCCCATGGATCCATTCATAGCTTTTTTCTATTATAATTTCACCATTATTCAAATTATTTTCATTTTCACTTTCAAAGATATTTGGTTCAGGTTTGTAAAAATAACTGTCTTTTAATTCAAATTCATTGGGATTATCATAATCGAAAACTTGTATGAAAGGGTGAAATTCTGCGATGTAAAAAACCCCACCTTTTTTAAGAAAGTGAGAAACAATCCTTCCCCATTCTTTAATATCATTCAACCAACAAAGAACGCCATAAGAGGTAAATACGATATCATATTTTTCATCTAATAATTTAGGCAGATCATAGATATTTGATTCTATGAAATTAGCTTTTAGATTCGCTTTCTTTGCTAACGATTTAGCTAAATTAATTGCTTCCGTTGAAAAATCTACACCTGTTACTATAGCTCCTAATCTTGCCCATGAAAGAGTATCTAAACCGAAATGACATTGTAAATGTAGTAGTTTCTTTCCAGAAACATCTCCTAATTCTTCAAGTTCTATAGAGTTAAGTACGATTTTACCATCGAGCAATTCCTTTGTCTTGTAAATTTCCTCATTTTTTAAATTACGAGCTACAGAATTATCCCACATTTTCTTGTTTGCTTTAAAAAACTCATCAAGACCTTTCATCTATCATCAATAATAAAAAAATCATATGAATAAAATATCTTACTATAAAACTTTTAATACAAATGTATTAAGCTTATAAATAAAATATTTTATTAGAAAATCATTGAAATAATAAAAAGATTAGCGATAAAAAATTCTAATAGTTTTAAATAGTAATTAGTGAATTATTAAACTAGCGATTCCAAATGTCAAGAATTATTAATTGGAAAATTGTTTCAATAGCTAAAAATATCGATCAACCTATGAAATGTCCCCATTGTGGGAAATTATTGAAAAAGGGAAAAGTCATTTGTGTTTATTGTAAACAAGACTCAAGAAAATCGATCAAAGGGTTTGATACTTCCGAAACTAAAATTGAATGCCCGAATTGTAAGACATTAAATGAACCTGATAGTGTTGTATGTTCTTCTTGTGGTATCAATTTTATTGCTTATAAAGCAGAGAAACCTAAGGATTTCAGCGGTATTCAAGGTGCACGAAAAAGGCGTAAACATGAGTAATAACTTTTATTTTTTTCTCATTAACGTTTTTTTGTATTTACTAATTTTTCATTGAAAGTAATAAACTATATAAAGTTTAAAACTTACTAAAGAAAAAATGGCATTTATCTTTATTGGGAGATATTATAAATGGACCTTAACGTTTTAGGTGATAGAATAAAAAAACCTGTTTCTGGTAGTAAGCGTTTTGCCACCCTTGATTTTGCTCGAGGCTTAGCAATTTTTCTTATGATCGGTTTACATACTTTGATTTTGGTTTTAAACATAGATGTTTTACTTGCTGATTTAGATAATTTACCTTTGGTTAATTTGATTGCTTTAGCAATAATACCATTCTATGGCGGATTAGCTGGCTTTTTCCTTATAGTTTCAGCATCAAGTAATATGGTTAGTATGTATCGAGAACTAGAAAGAGGAGAGTCAGTAAAAGGTTTAGTTATAAAACAAGTAGTTGGTGGATTTTTGTTATTAATTTTCGCTATGCTATGCGAAGCATTAATTGGTTATAATGGTGCTTTAGGTAATTTCTTTAAATTTCTCAATAATCCTGCAGATTATTTTCAATATAATCCCTTATCGAACTATGAGCATTTTGGGGAAGTTGTTAATTATAATTGGCAAGTATTACTCTGGCGGAGCAATCATTTTGAAACGATTCACACGATAGCCTGGTGTATTATTCTTAATGGTTGTATTCAAGGTTTACTTTCATTAAAAAAGAATTGGCAAAATAGAAAACGTTTGATCATTTCTTATGCTATTTTAGCAGTAGTAGTAGTCGCTTTAACCCTACCAGTTTGGGAACTAGTTAAAGTTATTTTACCAGGTTATCCTTTTGGATTAATACCTGAAACTGGCAATATGTCTTTTGTACCTGTAATTGGGCAAGATAGTTGGTGGCGGATTGTTACAGCACCTTTTTTCAGTGCTCTGGCAGCTCCTATGGAACCTTTATTCCCCTACCTTGCTATTTCTTTTATTGGAAGCATAATAGGGATTGTTATCTCAAAACCTCGAGAAGAAATAAATAAGAAATTCCCAAGAAATATGTTTTTGATTGGTACTGGAATGTTTTTGCTTGGTATTGTTGGAGTAATAATAATTATTATTAATTTTATGAATGCTTATGGTTTTGAAGCAGCAGCAGAATTATATCAATATATCCCTTATCATCGGCATTGGTCGCCTGATTTTGACCCTAGGATTCCATTATTTGCTTGGTTAGCACAATTTCTGGTTGTCAACGGTTACAGTATTATGTTAATAATGTTCTTTTTCCGATTAATAGAATTTCGAGGTAAAAGTAAATTATTTTCAGATAAAACTAAATTTGTTAGAAGATTTGGTACAGTAGCTCTTTCCAATTATAACAATCAATTCTTGTTTTATTATGTCTTCTTTTTTACTTCTTCAATCTTGACTTTTGTAGCCTATCAAAAACTCTTTTGGGGTGGTTTATTCTTTACAATTTTCTTAGCTTATGCTCTTTATTATTTCATCCTTAAAGGTTGGGAAAAAATCAGGTATGTTGGCTCATTAGAATGGTTGATTCGAACAATTGGTAATAATATCGTTCCTGCGCGAAAATTACGATTTGATAGTTCTGTTAAATGGTGGCAAAAGGGACAAATTAATGTTGAAAAAACATTCTATAATCCTACTTGGATTGATCTATCAGATCCCATTCAAGAAAAAGAGAAAAATGAAGAGCAATTCTGTAAAGAACAACGAGATTCAAAATTAGCCCTTATATTATCAATTGTAGGCTTAGTGACTATACTTTTCAATATTGTAAGCATTATTGGATTATTTGTTTCTTTGAATGCTAGAAAAACAGAAGGAAAAAATAAACGAAACAAAGCAGCTTTCATTATGTCAATTATTGGTACAATTTTATTCATAGCTTTCTATGTAGCATGCTTTTCAATTAAAATAGGAACTTTGGGTCTTTTTTAGCCCAAGTTCTTTTAATAATTTTTGTAAACGCGATGCATTACTGATTTTAATATTTTTTTTCCTATTGCTGCTAAAAGTAACTTAAAGGGATTGAAAATTCTAGTTTTATAATAATACCTAGTATCAAACCATCCTTTTTCTGTCCAATATTTAAAATCAGTAGGTAATTCAATTTCATTTACTTTGGCATTATGTTGCCACATTCCAAAATAGAAAAGATCAAATAATTTTGGTTTTCTAACTTTATTCTTCTTGAGTGATTGATAGAATTTTTCTGATGCCTTTGTAATACTTTTGCGATTGCTTTTCTCAAATTTGGGACGTAAAGCATCAAGGTGAGCAATAGTACTTAATTGAACTTCTACATCATATCCCCATGCATGAGCATTTTGGGCAAGGTATTTTCTTACAACTTTATTAGGACCACCTGCTAAGCCAACAACCATAGCTTTCTTTTTATGAAATCTTGGTCTATGAACGAGAAAAGTAAGATGATCAATAAAGGCTTTCATGATGGTAGAAACATGGAATGAATACATAGGTGAAATTAAGATCAATCCATCTGCTCCATACATTTTCTCGAGTATCTTATCTCTTGAGTCTTTTAATGGACATTTTTCTTCGCCTTTTTCTACACAAATAGCACAACCTAAACATTCGCCTAAAGGATAATCTTTTAGAAATAACCACTCGAAATTAATGTCAGAATGTTTGTTTATGGTATCTTCAATTATTTTAGCAATTTTAGTGGTATTGCCTTTTTTTCGTGGACTTCCATGTATCAATAAAATTTTCAAATTAGTATTCCTCCAAACCTAATTTCATTTATTTATAGTTAAATAATGTTTTTCTTCTTTTGATTCAGTAAAAATTCTATTTCTTTATCCATAAATTACATAATATCAATTGAAGATTATGTTATTATAGAATCGAATTTAGTTCATTAAGTTGGTGAAATATTTTTGAATGAAACTAAACAAAACCAATTAGTAATTTCTAATGGTTATCTTTGGGCATATTTAATAGAAGAAAAGGTTCATGTTTTCTCTTTAGGTGATTGGCTATTTAGCTATAGCATACCCTCAAATCTATCATTAAATAAAGCAAAAGAAATCAATGATAATGGGAATATAGTTAGCATTGACTATCCAGAAGGTTTTACTCGAACAATTTCTCTCGAAGAAAATATCCTTCGAGATACTAGTCCTTATGCAGTAAATTATGATTTTGATGCTATATTCAAGAATAGTTTACATTTTAGGAATGATGAAAATTTACCTAAAATTAACAAACCAATTTACAAACTCAAAGATAATGAATTCATTCGGGAAGACTATCCAAAATTAAAAGTAACTCAAGATAAAAATCAATTAAAAGTAAAATGCCTTTTTACTAGATGGCGTGCCCATATTTCACATTATGCAACTTTTGAGCAATGGCTACAAAACAAACCTAAAATTACTACCTTAGATAAAAATCTCAATGATCTCTACAATAATTCTTTGCGTTCTCTCTATAAATTACGAATGTTGACAAGTGATGGTGAAATTAAAGCAGCTGGGTATCCCTATTTTCCTTCACTTTTTGGTCGAGACTTTGCTATTAGTGCTTTAGGAGAGATTTATCTTGACCCAATAAAAGTACACGAAGAAGTGTTGGTTCATTTAAAGCATTTAGGGAAAAAAATCGATCTAATAAGAAATGAACAACCAGGAAGAGCGGTTCATGAATTTAATTATGATGTAGAATCACTAGAAAATAACTACAAACATTTTCCCAGCTGGTATGCTAATGATAGCAACGCACTACTTTTAATAACAATTTTTCGATTAGCAAGAATCCAAAAGGATTTTGAAATTTTAAATACTCATTCTAAGGAAATCAAACTATTATGGGATCACATGTTATCCCTTGATTTGGATCAAGATGGTTTAATAGAGTATCAACATTTTCCTGGACAGTTACTGCTTCATCAAACTTGGCGAGATGGAGGTGATTATATCAAACATTCAGATGGTAGTAGGGTAGATTACCCTATAGCTCCATTACATGACCAACTTTGCTTGGTAGGTGCAATGAAAGAAATTTCATTATATCAAGAAACTAATGATCTTTCAGCTATTGATATTGATAATGTTACTCTTAATAAACAGATTAAATCTCTTGAGAAGAAAATAGAAGATGCTTATTGGATGCCGGAATTTGGCTCTTATGCTTTAGCTTTAGATGGACAGAAGGAGCAAGTACAAGTAGTTAATTCGGATGTCTGTCTTGGTTATTATTATGAGGTGTTTAAAAAATCAAATGCGAGAACACAATATAAAGCATTAAAAGATCGTGAAAGATTATTAGATTTAGTTGGAATACGAACTGTTTCTAAAGAACATCAGCTTTATTCGCCTGAAAAATACCAGCTTGGTGCTGTTTGGCCTTGGCAGCTTGCTTTAACAATAGCTGGAGTGAGGAATTATAATTTAGATATTGGTCCCTTCTTTAATTGTTTAAAGAGGATTTCTCAGGAAGGTTCTATTGCTGAAGTTTATGCTGCTGATAAAGATAAACCAATACCATTATCTGCATGTATAGAGCAAAGATGGTCTTCAGCTGTTCCATGGCTTGCTCTAATTGAAGGTATCTTGGGATTGACTGTGTCCTATACAGAAGATCCTATTGTTAAATCATTACCCCCTCATGATGATATTTGGCAAATATCTGTTGACGATGTAATGATCAATAATAAGCTACACAAACTGACATTATTTAATGATGGGCAAGTTGAGCTAGAAATCAAAGAATAATTTTATTCAACAAACAGATAAAATTCTGTCTGCAAAATACTTTTATAAAAAAAGTGAATGACAATGATTTGCTTAGCTCTAACTAATCATAAAGTATAAAAGACAATAGTATTAAATTTGTGAAAGTATTAAAAGTAGATTTAACATTAAATATTAATTGAGAGGTTTATAAACCTCTTGTTTATACTTTATGCTAAATTCATACGCATAATGAGAAAAGTTCATTTGTTAAAGTAAAAATAACCAATTAAATTCAGGTAGAATAAAATGAGTTACAAAAAATGGTTCGCTAAGCACGTTATTAAAGAAAAATGGTTATTTCTATTAATGATTCTTTTCCTAATGATCTTCATTGCAACTGTTTCTTTTACACCTTTATTTATTGGAAATGTTTTTGATTTATTAGATGAATTTTCGAATATTTTATCACCAACTCAAGAGCAAATTCATGAACTTTTTATTAAAATAATTATAACCTCATCATATATTGCTATAGCAGGTATTTTAAGAACTATTGGTGATTATGTTCAAAGTTTTGCAAATGAAGTGATGGCTCATAAAGTAACAAGAAATGTAACAGAAGAATTTTATGATAATATGTTGGAAAAGAGTCAAGAATTTCATGATAGGATTCGTGTAGGAGATGTAATGGCATGCGCTACTTATGATACAAGACAAATGAATATTTTTATATCTCCAGGTATAAAATTCCTTTTTGAAGCTATTTTTACAATTATTTTTTCTGTCTCACTTATGTTAACAATTAGTCCGAAAATGACTCTACTAGTAGCTGGTTCTATTCCCTTATTTGCTATAACAATTTGGGAATTTAATAGAAAATTAAGACCGATATCTAAAGCACAAATGGAGCAAAACAGTTTATTAAACTCAAGATTACAAGAAAGTATTACTGGGATGAGAGTCGTTAGAGCTTTTGTAAAAGAAGAAGAAGAAATAGTAGCTTTTGAAAAAGAAGCAGAAAAATTACGTGTTATTAATACTCGCAGAGGTGTTATAAGTGCAAGATATTATGCTATTTTGGTAACTGTTATACTTATAGCTGTAAGCTTTTTATGGGGTGCTTATGAAGTTACAAAAGGTAGTATTACACTTGGTGGATTGGTTACTTTTGTTATGCTTATGATGACATTAAATATGCCTACCTGGCAAATTGGTTGGTCAATTACACAATTTCAAATTGGTATGGCTGCAGCGAAGAGAATTTATGAAATGGAAGAAAGAAAAGAATATGTTCTAAATCCAACAAATCCTGTTGATTGGTCAAAAGTTGAAGGAACTGTAAAATTTAAAAATGTGTCATTTTCTTATAATGGTGGCAGTACACGAAGAAAAGCGTTAAAAGAAATTGATTTTGAGGTTCCAGGTGGAGCGAATGTCGCAATAATTGGCAATCCTGGCTCTGGTAAATCTACATTAATTAAATTGCTTATGAGATTGTATGACCCTACAGATGGAGCTATTTATCTAGATGGTATAAACATTCGTGATTTGAATATTGCCAAATTAAGAGATCATATTGGAGTTATCGAACAAGAAATTTTCCTTTTCAGCAAATCGATCCGTGATAATATTTCTTATGGGAAACCTGATGCTACCCAAGAGGAAATTGAGACTGTAGCAAGATTAGCTCAAGCTCATGATTTTATTGAAGATTTTGAGAGTGGATACGATACTGTTGTAGGTGAACGAGGAGTTACTCTTTCTGGTGGACAAAAACAACGTATTGCTATTGCTAGGGCATTATTAGTAAATCCAGTTATTCTTATTTTAGATGATGCTAGTAGCGCTATTGATGCTGAAACAGAACGAAAAATCCAAACAGCTATTGCTAATGTACTAAAAAATAGAACGACTTTTATCATTACTCATCGCTTAGCAACCATAAAAAATGCTGACATAATTATTGTTTTACGTAATGGTGTGTTAATGGATCATGGTACGCATTCGGAACTTATACTAAGGAATATAGATTATCGAAGATTGTTTGAAAGATTTTCAGAGTTACCACCAATGAAAGTAATGGAGGAACATTAGATGTACGAAACAAAAACTAATAAAAAAAGCTACGATAGAATCTACTCTGATAAAGAATTATTAAGTCGTTTCTGGAAATATTTAATTTCATATAAAAGGCAGTTGATTGTTGTAATATTCCTTATTTTAGCTCTAGCAGGATTAAATATTGTTCCACCATTAATGGTTCAAAGAGCATATGATAAATTAGAATTAAGTAATGAATGGAAAATGGTAGCCCCTAATGCTATTGCTTATGTAGGATTAAGTTTACTATTATGGGTATTACAAGTTATTCAAAATGTAATTATTATTATCATAACTCAAAAGGTTATAAAAAGGATACAGATGGAAACCTACAATAGTTTGCAGGAACACGATTTAGCTTTTTACGATAAACAAGCAACAGGAGAAATTATGTCTCGTTTAACAAATGACTCACAAGAGCTTAATGAAATGATTAATGTTGTTGCTCAATTTATCTCAAACTTTGTAATTGTCTTTGCTGTTCTTGGTATAATGTTCTTTATCAATTGGCAATTATCTTTGATAACATTAGGTATGGGTCCAATAGTCTTTCTAGCAGCACTTCTATTTAGAAAATTTACTAGAAGAACTAGTGGTAAATGGCGTGCTGCAATTGGTGAAGTAAATGCTTCTTTCCAAGAAAGTGTTTCTGGAATTTCCATAGCTAAAGCATTTGGCCGTGAAGAAATATCAAAAGAAGAATTTGATGTAATAAATAATAAGACATACTATTTTGCTAGAAAGAGAGCATTTGCAGTTACCGGAATATGGCCAGTTTTGGATGGTATAAGTGTTCTAGGTATTTTTAGTATCAATGTCTTTGGTAGTTGGTTAGTTTTCCATTCTTTTACATCTATATCATCTATACTCTTCTTTATTTTGTTATTGAACAGATTCCTTTATCCACTTGCTCGTGTTGCTTCCCAAATTTCAACAATACAAAGTGGTTTTGCTGCTATGGAGAGAATATTCAGTATTATTGATACAGAAAACAAGATAAAAAATCCTGTTAATCCTATCTTCCAAGAAATCAAAGGTCATATAGTTTTTGAAAATGTTTATCATGAATACGAACCGGGAGCTCCAGTTCTAAAGAATGTTAATTTCGTAATAAAACCAGCTGAATCTATAGCTATTGTTGGTCAGACTGGTGCAGGAAAATCAACTATAGCTTCCTTGATTATGAGATTCTATGATATCAGCAGTGGATCAATAAAAATTGATAGTGTTGATTTACGGGATTATGATATTCATTATCTTAGAAAGCACATAGGATTGGTTAGTCAAGATGTTTTCTTGTTTAGTGGGACAGTCCTTGATAATATTCGTTTTAGTAAACCAGATGCAACAATTGATGAAGTAAATCGAGTAATAGATATTGTTTCCGCTCGAGAGTTTATTGATGCTCTTCCAGATGGTTTAGAAACAGAACTAGGAGAAAGGGGAAAAGGTCTATCTGCTGGGCAAAGACAAATGATTTCCTTTGCTAGAACATTATTATCTGATCCAAAAATACTGATACTAGATGAAGCAACTGCAGCGGTTGATGCCTACACAGAATCAAAAATCCAAGATGCTTTAGATAAGTTATTAGCAAATAGAACTTCAATTGTTATCGCTCATAGATTAACTACTATTAAAAACTCCGATAGAATAATTGTTCTTGATCATGGTGAAATCGTTGAAGAAGGAGATCATGAAACACTTATGAGTGAAGGCGGACTTTACTCAGAGCTCTATGAAACTTACTTTAAACATCAATCAGCGGAATGGATTTCTGAGATAAGTGAAGTTTTTAATGAATGATTTTTTATTTGAAATTGACATTCAATCCTTTTGAGTGTTAATTCCTTTTAATAATCAAGACTTGTGCTTAAATTTATACTTTCAAAAGCAGTTTACTTTATAGTTCTTGATTTTGGAGCGATTGATATGACCAATAACCAAAAATCATCTCTACTTATCTATAAAAATAGACGTATTTCTTTTAGTGTTTTCCTAATTCTTTTCTTTCTATGCTTTATACCTATGAACGCCTTGACCAATTTTAATTTAGTTGAAAATACTAAAAGCCCTGGATATGAAGTTGATGACCCTCCTTTAGCTGAAATAACAATTCCTTTAGATATTGTTTTTGTTGGTTATGAAGAGGATTATATTGATTTACAGATGTTTAATGATGAATTACAAACAACATTAACTTACATTGGTGTTGATTATATTTGGAATGAAGATACCCAAACATATGATTCATTGCTTGATTTGAAAATTAATATGGACTTTAATTTTTATTTTTCATCTCCAAGTTATGAAACTGCTTTGAATTCCTTTATTGATACGAATTCTTGGGATGGAGTAACAAGTGCATTAAATTCTACTCAATTAAATCTTCAAGAAGAAACAGGAGAACCTATGTCTATCTTTTATGAGCAAGATGGTCGAGCTATTAATGGTTCAGCATTAGAAGAATACCTTTGTACAAATAAAGGATATACACCCACGGAACCAAGTTATGCAATTTATTTTCTAAATCAATCAAGATATGATACACCTGATCATAGTTTTGAACATTGGTTTGAAATAGATGAAGTTGATCCTGATTCTAATGTTACTGTTGATTGGTTTCGTTTGGAATGGGATAATGAACTTAATCCAGATGTAGAGTATCCTTATCCTTGTTGGGGATTCCAAAATAGATTATTTTTCATTGATCCTTATTCTTATCAATGGTACACCCAATGGACTGATATTTGGTGGAATTATGATGCTTATGAAGGTGATTTTGATTATCTTACAGTAGACCTTGATACATACCTTGAAGGATACATTCCAGGTACAATTGGTTTTAATACTCAACTTAATACCTATTTAATAGACTACCTTAATGATATTGTTTCTGATGTTGGTGCTCGAGGAGATGGCCTACTATATAATCAAAGAGAAATAAGTGCACAGATTTTATTAATAAATGATGAAGCAACACATGG
Source organism: Bathyarchaeia archaeon (assembly GCA_035528035.1). Lineage (GTDB taxonomy): Archaea > Asgardarchaeota > Heimdallarchaeia > JABLTI01 > JABLTI01 > JABLTI01. The sequence continues at coordinate 30,225 of DATKZI010000014.1, read as the reverse complement.
TTATAGTCAAGAGGATTTAGCTTGGATTTATCATGAGGAGATAGCTGAAGAAGCATTTGAATATGTTGTTCCACAAGAAGTTGGTACAATGATCCTGGAAGATACTTGGATAGAATTAGCAGATTATCCTTCACTACAACAAATAATTGATGATTATACATTCGGTGCTGCTGAATTAGGCTCATATCCTTGGTATCGTTCTGATTGGACATATCTTGATGGAATTGGTATCTTTTATGCTTTCCAAGATATTGCTGATGATTTCTTTGATTTGGATAAGGGTGAAGCCACATTTACTGATTGGGTTCTCTTGCTACAAAATATTTCCATGGTAGCCTGGAGTTATGGTGAATATCATGAATATACTGGTTTAGGTGGTGAGGGTAATGTTGTCTGTTTTAAGGATCTTAATCGCTATTATGCTAGCGATGGAATTACCCCACGTTCTGGTTTATCTACACTTCTCATTCATGAAATAGGTCATGTGTTAGGATTTCTACATGCTGAAATAAGAAATGATGCTACAGAAGGCGCAGGTGGTTTTATACGAGACGTAATGAGCTACTATGCAGAATGAACACCTTATTTCAGTATCTTTCTAAAGGATTCACTTTATCGCACATCAAGTTTTGTTGTATATTATCGCAATAAACTTGCTATTGATACTTATAGAAATACTCCATTACATAATACCACTCGTTTAGCAGAAATTGATGCCTTAATAAATAGTGCTGGATCAGATTTAGATTCGATGAATTATCTAGAAGCCTTTTTGAAATATAGACAATTATATGATATAATATCCTCATTAGACTGTCTAACTAGCTCAATTCCTCTCTATATATTACCTTCATTTCTTTTATTTATACCATTTTTGTTGTTTATTTCTAAGAGAACTAGAGATAAAAATTAAAAATAAGAGATTACTAATCCCTTCTATTTTTTTTAAAGAAATAATTTCTATAAAATCATTCAGTACGCAATAATGAAAAATATTTTGTGAATTTTTGAACATACTTTAATCCTTTAATTTTCAAACGCCCTTGTAAGATAGCTTTCAATGGTTTAGTTTTGCCAACTCCGAGACCTAGGAATGTTGGTCTTGAGGTAATAATTGCTCCTTGACATTCCTTCTTGATTTTATTTATTTCTTCTTTTGTATTATTAATTGGAGTAAAAATGACATGGCCATTAGCAACATCGAGCTTAATTGCGTGAGGATCGTCTTTAGCAACCAAAAGCAACGAGTATTTATCGTTAGAATATTCTTTCTTAAATTTCTCATTAAGATTTAATTTTTTCATCATTGCATAGATTATTCCAGCAAATCCTTGGTAGGGTTTAAGATCATTATATATTGGTAGAACCATTTCCATTGTTTTTCTAAATCGAACCAATACCTCATCGATAAATGCTTCATCCATAGCTGTTGAAAGTAAGAATCCAATAACTCCTCGAGAAATTCCATATAAACCATTTATTGTCATAGCCATTCGTACATAATCAGAGAGTTCAAGATAAGGGATGGTATTGAATGATATTTCCTTTTTATTTTGTGCAATAGTATCAGGGAATTGTATATAACAAAGTGATTGAATACCATCGACATGACATTTTATGTCTAGTGAATCCATAATCTCTCGTAAACCTTTTTTCAAACGGTCGCCAAGTTTACCAACACGATTGATTTCTGCTTCATTATATAATTCAAGAGCAACCTTCCCAGCAGCCATTGTTAGAGAATTACCACTAAATGTTCCAGAATGCATAATATAATTTCTCTTCTTGACAAGATTGAATTGTTCCATAATATCTTTTCTACCACCAAAAGCACCTACTGGTAGTCCTCCACCGATTGTCTTACCTAAAGCTGTCAAGTCGGGATAAATACCTGTTAGTTTTTGCATTCCACCAGTAGATAATCTGAAGGTAATAACCTCATCGAAAATTAGTAGAATATTATATTTTTTAGTCAAATCTCGTAATCCTTGAAGGTATTCTTGAGTAGCTACGACACCACCAGCAAACCCCATCAAGGGTTCGATCATTATAGCAGCAATTTTCTTATGATGTCTCTTCATTACTTTTTCTACTATCTTCAAGTCATTAAAAGGAACAACATAAATATCTTTCAAAATTGTTTTTGATATACCTCGCTCAACTGTTGGCTTAGGCAATCCTTCTGTAAACATAGCTCCATCAAAATTGACCTCAACATAATCATGTGAGCCATGATAACAACCATCTGTTAAGATAATTCGATCCTTCCCAGTAAATTCTCGAGCAGCACGAAGAGCAAACATAGTTGCTTCAGTTCCAGAATTGCAGAAACGAATCTCATCAACAGAGGGAAGACGGTCACAAAGCATTTTTGCTAATTGATATTGATTAGCTGTTGGTGCATTGTGAGCAGTTCCTAAACTAGCCTGCTTTTGTATTGCTTCAGTAATTTTGGGATGTGCATGACCATGAAGATGAACGGTCATATTGTTTTGAACATCAAGATATTTATTTCCATCAACATCCTCAAGATAACTGCCCTCTCCTTTAACAACATAAAATGGATAAGGGTAAAAATAAGTGATATTTCTCGTTTCTCCACCCGGTAAATATTTTTGAGCTTCTGTAAACATTTTGCCTGATTTTGGAGTCATTTTCTTATATTTTTCCACTATCTCTGCTTTAACTTGTTCTATGTCCTTAGATGCCATAATAAATTCAACCTTAAACTACTTTTGAAGTGATAATACTTTCACTGAAATAAAAATCTTTTATACAAAATCAAATATTTTCTTCTCTTTTTACAATTTTTTTAAACCTAGAAACTATTATAAAAACTCTAATTTAGATAAAAAATCGTTTATTCTCAAATAACAAATTTTTATATATTTCTTAAATAATATGAAATTATGAGTACCGATTTAGCAGCACTATTTCCTTTAAAGAAACGAGATATAAAGAAAGCTGCAAATGTTTTTGCGCGAGCATTTCAAACAGATCTATTGGAAGAATTTATGTTCCCTGATGATGATTTTAGAAAAAAGATTCTTCCTCTATATTTTAATTATCGAATAAAATTTGGTATTCTTTTTGGTGAAGTTTATGCTACAACTTCAAATATTGAGGGTTTAGCTGTTTGGTATAAAAGAAATGATTTTATTATGTCTAATTGGAAAAATTTTCGCGCCGGTGGTATGAAACTATTGTTTCATGTGGATAATGAAGCTCTTAAGAGAATGTTCACAATAGGTCATTTCTCTAACCAGTTAAGAGATGAATACACAACATCAGATTACTGGTATTTAGCACCTATTGGAATTGATCCTATACATCAAGGAAAAGGTTTTGCAAGTAAATTAATACGACCAATGCTTGTAAGATTTGATTCTGAACAACTTCCTTGTTTATTAGAAACTCAAAGTGCAAATAATGTAAGCCTCTATAAGAGATATGGCTTTGAAATCGTTAAAGAAACAACATTACCTGGTACTACTATAGCACACTGGTTAATGGTTAGACAACCAAAAAAATAATTTGAAAATAATAAGTATATTAATTGGAATAATTACTTTGATTTTGAATTTTAAAAGTAAACGAAAATTATATGTGACCGATTTTCTTTCCTGAAAATATTATTTTGTTAATAGTTTCTCGTAAGAACTTACCAATTTTTTCTCTTGTTTTTCCCAAAAGAAATTTTTCGCGATTTCCCTCATCTTGCTACCAAGCGGATAATTATCAATTTTCTCAAGTATCTTGATGACTTCTTCTTTTTCGATTTTTTCATCAACCCAAATAAAATTTTCACCAAATTTGTCCATCAAGGTTTTTACTTTGGTGGAAAAAAGGTTAAGCCCAAGAGTGGTTAATTCAAAAATCCGATTCGATGAGATATAATTGTACCAATCATTGTAAATAGGCATCAAATTTGCACCTATAGTACATTTAGCACAACAAGCTAAGAATTCCTCCAACGGTCTTTTTTGGAAAAACTTGACACTCTTTCCGATATAATTCTCATCTTCTGGTCCAAAAACAACCAACATCCAATCTGGTAATTCATTGACGGCTTCAGCAATGCTGATGACATTTCTCACTACATCCGATGAGATTTTCATGTTTGTTGTGTGAATGACTTTCTTACGTTGATCTTTTGTGAAGAACTCTTCAACACTAATTTTGTCACTAAGAACATTATCAATTAATTTTTTACTCGGGAAGTTTTCAAGAGTGATAATATCACTTGTTACTTTTCTCTTTCTGTAATAATCCTCCCAGAAGTGATTAATCACAATTAATAAGTCTATTTTATCTCTTACCTTTGGAAAAACTTGTTTTTCCCTGAAATAAAATAACCACTTCTTTAGTTTGTTAAATCCTCCTTTTGCTTCTTTCATACGATTTCGCAAGTAAATTTCCCAAATTTCATGATCATCATATACAAATTTCTCCTTTGTTTTAATCAAACGTGCGATATTTGCAGCAACAATGTCATGAGCATGTATGATATCAGGATGCACCTCATTAATTACCAACTTAACTTTTTTAGCATATTTTTGGCTTGCAAAAGGTAAAAGACTGAATACTCGTTTTGATATGGGAATCTGATATGATTGCTTAAAATGACTAGGAACATTACCCTTTGAGCTTGGATAAATAATATAGACTTCATGACCTTCTGATATAAGAGTTAATGTTTCACGGTCGATCCGATTATCGGGAATGGGACTGTGTGTCATAAATAATACTTTTGCCAAATTATTCACCCGCATCACAAGAATAATGTTGAGATAAAAATGTTATGTAATAATTTTGTTGAAGAACCGTTTCATTCTTTGCATGAAAACTTTCTTTTGGTAATTCTTGTAATCTTCAGTAAAATTGTGTTTTGAGCTTAGTCCTCTTCCTCTGAAATAACCAACAAGCATAAGAATAGCGTATTTTATACTTTTTTCGTGCATAGCATTAGCCAAAACTCTACCAAGAGCATACGGGAACCAATAACCCACTTCCCGCATGGCTAATCCTCTAAAATAGAATACTTTTGGTTCTGCTCGAGTATTCCTGGGTCGGAGATGATAAACCAATGGCTCAGAAAAATGCATGGCAATCTTATTGTTAATATTTGCCAGAAAAACAGGTATTGATTCCCAAGCATAACTGATCTCAAATTTACCTTTGCAAACATCAATAAAAAAAACCATATTATAAAATCGACCAGCAGAACCGTGAACATGGTCCCTATCTATAGCCTCAGAAGGGCAAGTACCACTGGAAATAACGAGATTGGGGTTTTCATGAAAATGTTTTAGCATTTTTTCAAAATAATCATCAGATAACAGAGAATCAGCACCATTGATTAACAAGTAGTCAAATTCACTCAAATTTACCGATTTAAATCCATCATTATAAACCTGAGCTAGGCTTGCTTCACCGTCTAAAGTAAAACCTCTGTCCTTTCTTTGTAAAATTTTATACTTTATCATAGTTTTTTCCATCGCCTTCTTAACCTCCTTGATGGTGTCATCTGTTGAACCATCATCAATGATTAAGGTTAGAAGAGGCTTAATTTTTTGTCTCCCTAGTCCTTCAATGACTCTACCAATAAACTCTTCCTCGTTTCTTGCAGGAATCACAACTAAAATCTTATCAGTCATTTATGTCAATTCCTCAAAGGTAAGGGTATATTTAAACAATAAACATATTTTCATAATGTTTGTTTTTCCCCAAATTTGTTTAGTATCTTATCACTAGGCATCCAATTATAATTTTTGTTAGTAAATTCTCTTTTATTCTTTTCGGTCATGTAAAACAATAATCTACCTAAAATAAACGAAATTATTTGGAGTCACTATTCCTCATTGGTTAATGGAAAGAACTCTAAAAAAAGATTTTTTCATTAACGATTCGTGGGAAGGAAGAACTAAGAAATTGGCTAACTAAACCGTTGAAAATTACCAAACATGGTTTTACTTTATTACAAGAGTTTTTAGTAAAGCTTCATTTTAGTGGTGAACTTCCTAAAGAAGTTGTTCAAAGGAATATTGATACACTAGAACAATGGTTGCATAAAGTAGTGGAACTCTTTGAAAATTATAATGATAATTTAGAAAACGTATTTGGTCAGGATAAAGATCATCGTTTTTACCTTATGAGTCTTTTATTTGGAAAAACAATCTATTTATCATTATTTAATTGGATTAAAGACGCAAAAGTAATTTTGGAAAGGTAATAATTAATCTTTAATTTCAAGATACTTGATAAAGTTAAATTAAGAATTAAAATGCTTAAAATGTGATTAAAATGGTTACAATAAGTGAATTATATGAGTTATCTGAGAATTATTGGAAAGAATATTTTATACTCTTTAAAGCTTGTGCGCCAGAGGTTTTCCATACATCAGTTATTGAGGGTATTTGGTCACCAGAAAAAATCTTAAGACATCTGCTTGGATCATTGATTCAAATTAATAATAATGCTCTTAAAACAGAAAAATTGGAAAGTTATCTTAATTTTGACTTTACTGTAAATCCAGATGATAAATTTTCCTTAGAGCAAATTGAGAAGGAATATTATCGTCTAAATGAAGTAATTCATAAAGGGATAGCTGAAATTACTGAAGAATTAGAAAATGAAATTATTATATTAGGTAAAGAAGAGATTAAACGAGGTAGATTTTTATTGCTTTTATTTGCTCATGAACACAGTCATTTTGGACAAGTAACTTGGATCCTAAAAAGAGCCACTAATTGGACTCATCAAGATATGAGGAAAATAATGAAAGAAAAATCTTGAAGTCTTTTATTATTTTTACTTTTTTATAAATCAATTTTAAAGTCATTATAACTCATAAAACATCATCAACATTATTATATGTTGGAACCAGAAAGATAAATAAAATTTTAGTGAAAGTAAACTATTTCGATCAGGAAAATGTCAATTTGTTAGAATTTACCTTAATAGTAAGATAAATATCTAGTTGTATAATAATTTGCTCATTATACATTATGTGCGGATGAAACATGACTGAAAAATTGAAAAAATATTCATTTCTATGTCCTTTCTGCAAGGATGTTATTTCTTTTGAATTAAGCGAAGAGGAATTAAAAAAACGTTATAGCGGTGGTTTGGCTAATATCATAATTGAACCACATGGAACTCCTCCACATTCAGTTACTGTTTATATTGATAAGCAAGGATTAATTAGAAGTGTTTATTCAAGTTTTGAAACATTAGAACCAAAAATATCACTACAAAATTCATATATTACTGATGCTACTAGTGAGATAAATCTTCAGGAAGCTCAAGCATTAGGCATTCAAATATTACCATTTACAATTAGTATAGATGGTAGTCCTCATAGAAAATATAATGAAGAGATCTTTTTCCCCGAGGTTTATGAAAGTTTGATTGCTGATAAAAGTGTTAAAAGCCTCCCTGTATCAGTGGATTCTTTTTTGAATGCTTTTAGAAATGCTCCTCAAAATAAGCCTATTATTACTCTTACAATTAGCAAGAGATATAGTGAAGGATATACTAATGCTATGAAGGCAAAAGAAATTTTTGAAAAAGAACAACCAGAAAAAGCTAAAAATCTAATCATTATTGACTCAAAAACTACCGGTCCTATGATGAAACTTATGATAATGAAAGCAATTGAGCTAGATGAAAAAGGTGAAAATTTAACTTCTATTTTAGATTATCTTTATTGGATTTGTGAAAAACATATTTCATATATCTATGTGGATTCCCTAAATGCCCTAAGAAAAAGTGAACGTGTTGGTCGAGTCACAACATTCTTTGGTAATTTACTTGGTCTAAAACCAGTTATTATTGAGAATGAAAATAATAATGGTGATTTGAAGGCTTTTAAAACAGTTCGAAGTAAAGCTGATGCTATTAAAGAAATTACAAAGGCAATTTTGAAAGAATTTGGTAAACTTGAGCTTATCGGCGTTATCTTTTATGGTATTATTATCGATGATGCTAAACAATTACAAGAAACATTAAATCAAGAATCCGGAGCAGAAAGTTACGATTTCACTATGGATTTCATTGGTACAGGCGTAGCTATCCACTTAAGCTATGATTTACTGGGGATATCACTCTATCCAAAACTATAAGATTAGATTTTTTTCATTCTATTTACATGAGCTTTCTAACTAGGAAGTTCATGTAATTTAAATTCTTTTTAAACCAGAAAAGATCATTCCTAAGGAAATAAATTATAACTATAATTGGATTATATAATTTGGTTAATTTTTATGAGTGATTTTGAAAATTTTTCCAAAGGATTTCTTGCAGGTTGGATAAAGACTTTATTGGAAAGTATTGATGAGAATGTGGATGAAGAGACTCGTAAAAAAACTTTAACAAAACTGGTAACTATTGTGCTCAAGCTCATGCTAAAGAACTTTTCATAACATTAAAAGAAACAGCTTCAGATTTTGATGATTTCATAGTTAAAATTAATGAAAAACTTAAGGGAACATCTTGGGAAAAAATCGATAGCAATACTCTCCGAGTAACTTACAGTCAATGTTTTTGTCCAATGGTAGGTTTTGGATTATATCGAACACCAGTTCAATGTAATTGCTCTGTAGGATGGATAAAAGAAAATCTTGAAGAAGTATTGGAAAAACCTGTTACAGTAAAGCTCGAAGATTCTGTCCTCAAAGGAGGAGCAAAAAGTATTTTTACTGTGAATTATTAACTCCATTCTTTTTTAATTTTATACGATTTCTTGTTATCAAAATTATTTCTAAGAAGAATTTCTGTTATAAAACCAATAAGTAGAATAAATATTCCTCCAATAAAAAGAGTAAATGAAATAAAGAAAATTGGATTCGATTTAATTATTACCGGAATAGTATAGTATGACCAAAATCTGAAAAAAGCTACTCTCTCTAAAATTACCCAACAGAAACTTAGAAGACTAGTTATGAAGAAAAGAAGTGACCATCTACAAAAAAGGTGCATAGGTTTTTTTCCCCATTTATTTAAAGCGTTTAATGTCATTAGATCAATAAAACCTCTAAATAATCGCTTCATGCCATATTTTGTTTTTCCCAAAATTCGAGGACGATGATTTGTAACGATCTCACCAATTCGATACCCTTGGTAAGATAAAATTGCAGGAATATAACGGTGTCCTTCTGCAAATAATTGAAGATCTTCAACTACTTCTCTACGATAAATTCGCAATGTGCAACCTGAATCATGAATTTGTAAATTATTTAATCGACGGTTTATTTTATTGTTTATCTTAGAAGGAATTTTTTTCAATAAATTATCTTTACGGTTTTTTCTCCAACCACAAATAACATCAAAATCATCAGTTAAAGCTTCAATCAGCGTTGGTATATCATTAGGGTCATTTTGTAGGTCTCCATCCATAGTGATAATGTAATCTCCTTTTGCCTGCGCAAAACCAGCTAACAAAGCAGGTGTTTGACCATAATTTCTTTGGAATTCTATAATACGCAAGGTTTCTCTTGTATCATTATTGGTTAGAATTGATTTTAGGTTGTTCAAAGTTTTATCTCGAGAACCATCATCAATAAAAATAACCTCATAATCTTGTTTTTGTTTAGACATAACCTCAGTAATTTCAGTAAATAACGGGATGACATTTTCTTCTTCAGTATACACAGGGATGACTATCGATATCAAGATAAACAACTCAATTTTCAATTTGTGAGTTTTATGCTCACAGATAATTAGCGAGTTATTTACCTTATAAATAGCTAAATTTTGTTCAATTTCTCTAAATCCTCGAGAGACGTTTTTGCAACAGTGCGTACAATTGGATGTTCATCATTTTCATGAGCAGCTAATAACGCTTCCTTTACAATTTGTTCATTAATTTCTCCGAAATATCGAGCTATTTTTTGTCTTAATCTAAAATCTGTATCAGTAGTTAAAGCATCTATTAAGTTAGGGAGAATTTTTATCAAATGTTCTTTATTTTTGAAGAGTTGTCTAGCAGCATTCATTCTATAAATATAATATTCATTATTTTTCAATGCTGATAATAAATTAGGTATTAATTCATCAAATTTCTCATAGCCTATCTCACTTAAAGTAATAGCAGCAATTTCTCCTACTGGACCTTCTTTTTTTAGAAACTCAATAAGATTAGGAATTGCTTCTTTAGCTTCAGTTGATCGCCACCCTATTTTCTGTATTACTTGAAATCGCATCCGATTATCTAATTTCTCATCTTTTAATAAAGACATCAATATTGGGATATAGTATTCATCAGCAATGTAAGGCAAGATTTTACCTAGTATAATAGGAAGGACCAATAAATTTTGATTAAACTTTTCATTTTGAACTTTTTTGGCGAGAATTTCTCCAACTTCAGTTCTGTAATTTTGAACAAAAATTTCAATGTCAAAATTTCGCGTTTTCAATTCACTCTCGATAGCAACAAACAATTCCTCTTCAATTTGGGCTAGATTTTTTTCAGTCATAATTCTTTCCTTCCTTAATTATTGTTTGGCTAATCTTTCTCTCCAATAGTCAGCTGGTTTTGTGAAACTCTTTCCACTCCGTTGATTAAAAGGACAAATAGCAATACAAGTAGAACATTCCCCACCATTATCAACCCAAAATTCATAACACTTATCAACGTTGACTGTCCAACGATAGATTCCTTTCATATTTGACTTCGTGTGAGTTTTAAAGGAAGGTTCATCATCAAATGATATTGCTTCATTTTCACAAGCTTCAGCACATCGTTTACATCGCCTACAATAATCAGTTAAACCAAAATCAGTTTTTCCATCAAAAAGCAAAGGCATATCTGTGTAAACTTTGCACAGTCTTACTCTTGCACCATTGTCTCGAGTAGTTAGTAATCCATTTCGTCCAACTTGTCCTAAACCAGCTTCAACTGCTATAGGAATTGACAAAGCGGTATCATTTCCCATTGGTATTGCTTTATAACCTAGTTTTCTAATGAATTCAGCTAGTGAGGAAACAATAAAAGCCATTTGTGAATATCCCATTCCACTTGCAAAACCTTGAGTCATAGAAGGAGAAGTGCTAATTGTATCTGAATCCATTACAACCCCAATAGCTATAGCAGCTGTTAATCCTTCCGGAAGATCAAAGGGGGTTCCTACTCTATCTTCTGTATATACCCAATTAGGATTAAAAGGGGCTATTCCTACCATTGAAGCACCAAATGATTTAGTTACTGCCTTGATGGTTTTAGTAACTTTCTCAATATTATTATCATTTATTTCATATTTTTCAGGGAGAGCATCAGGCATCATATTATTTGGAGTAGAAAGTTTTTCCCAAGAAAAAGCATTTCTAAAATAATCATGAACTGTCCATGAAGCAATAGCAAGCGCATGATCTATTTTTGTATAACCAGGTTGTGTTTCATCTAGTATTTCTGGGACTTTATCATACATATAGACCTTGTATGTTTTCATTGTTTTATCCCAATTTACTCTTCCAAAAATACTATCATATTCGCTAAAGGGTTCGAAATCATCATTTATGGTAAATTCTGGTGAAACCGTTTTCTTGCTTTTATTTGGATTAACTTGTTTTATCTTTTTTTCCATTTTATTTCTTCCTGAAAAATCAATGAGTAAATTTTATGAAATCAATATAAACAAACATTTCTTAATTAATAATATATGTTTACAAAAGAGTTTTATAATTTTATAGATGAAGCTGATGGGAAATGAAAGGATTGAAAATTAATTATGGAAAGCATGAAATTATTATTTTAATTTCTTGTGTAATTTTATTAATGATTACTATACCAGCTAATATTCTAGGTGTCAATTTAAGTCTAAATGGTCAACTAACTGATATCTCATGAACAGTATTAGCTATAGTTCCTCCAATTGTTTTTTCATTGATTTCAGGACTATTAATTGGTTTATTTTTTGATTTGAAATATTTATTAAAATCCTCTTCTATTATTACCAGTCTATTGGTATTATATGCTATTTCACTTCTTTTTGTGGTAATCTTTAGAAATGGATGGCTCATAACGGTATTATTTATAATTCTTCTCTCTGCAGTATCACTTTTTACTACAAATTTCATTATTGTTTTGATTAAAGAAAAATCAAATAAAAACAAAAAAAGGATATTTTAACTGATTAGTTGACCTAACTTTTACTTTTTTATTAATAGCTAAAAATTATTTTTTTTTAAACATTAAGTAAAATTTAAAATTAATAAAATAATAATAATTGTAAATCTATTTCTAGTAATCATTCAAACGATCAAACCGCAAATAATTAAATAAAAAAATTAAATTATAAAGGGACAGATTGATTAACTATTAATAGATTAACCAATTTGCTATTGGAGTCTCTAAAGTGTTAGATGTTGGCATTGAAGCATTATTAATAATGGATAAAGCAGGTATTCCCTTGTTATTTCAAAAGTTCAATCCTAAACGAGCTGATATTGAACCAATTTTATTATCTGGTTTTCTTACTGCTGTGAAAGCTTTTTCTACAATACTTATTGAGGAATCTGATAAGGATTTTCACCTTGATTATGGAAAACGAGTGATAACTATTTTATCAGGAGCTCAAGTAATTTTCGTAGCAATTCATAATGATAAAGAAATAAATCGAATATCCCCTATTCTTTTTCCCTTAATAAAAGAATTTGAAAATGACTATTACAAGAATACTTTACCTGGAGACTCAGGACCAATTGAAGAATATTATCCTTTCAAAGAACGAATAGCTGAAACTTTGGGATTAACTAATCCATCGCTTGAATGGATACCATTAGTTTTAGAGGATCACGACCATAATTTAATTCTAACCAGTAGTTTAGCTCCCTATCTTGTGAAAAATTATACCATTAAAACTATCATTGAAAAAAGCAATCTAACTAAAAATCAAGTTTTAAAGGAATTATCTCGACTTTGGGCATATGGTCAAATAAATTTTAGAAATGTAATTACCAGAGAAGATATTATTATTCCCACATCTAAAATATCTTCATTTCTACAACCATCATCTCTTAATTGGAAATTGCTTTCGAAAGAATTTCCAAACATCATTAATATTCTTCCTTATATTGTTAGTCACATAGATGGACGAACATCTTTAGGAACAGTTATTGAAAATTATGCTAATGAAAGTCCTGAGATTATTTACTGGTTAATGGATTATCTATATATTCAGGATGCAATAACCATTTTAACACCAGAAAAACGAAGGGTATTAATGGCTAAAGAAATACTGGAAAAAAGTCTGGAAATATCAGATGAAATTTATTCTAAAAAGGTAACTATTACTATTTTAAAATCAGTTTTACAGGAATTAAATGTTCCAGAAGTTATTTCTCAAATCAGAGCAACAGATCATGAGTGGCAACTAGATTACAATTTTATGATCTATGAAAGACTCTCACCCGAAAAGGTTCTAACTCTTTATGAATATTGGCTCGAAGTATTACGATTATTCATCTTTACTCTACCTGAAAAAAAGAGAAAGAAATATATTGAAAAACTAACTGAAGAACTTGATTATGATTATTTTGTGAAATATATAGATGAAGATTTGGAAGGTTTCGAAGAATTTGCCTTTTGGCTTGAAATTGTATTTAATTAACACAAAGAAGTGATGTAATGTCAATTGACCCATATAAAGCAATAGAAATAAAACCAAATGTTTGGTGGATAGGTTTACCTGATTTTAAAGCTGGATTTTCTTATAATCCTTATTTAATCAAAGATGGGAATGAAGTTATTATTATTGATCCTGGTTCAGCTTTTGATGAACACTGGCAGTTAGTTAAAAATAAAATTGAATCAATAATTCCTTTAGAAGAAATTACTATGATTATTGCTACTCATCAAGATCCAGATCTTTGTGCAGCTATTCCTTTGATAGAAAAAGAGGTTGGGGTAAATAATTTTGAATTAGTTACCACAGATAGAACCTCATTATTCATTCCTTATTATAATATCAAAACAGAAGTAACAATTATTGAAGACAGTGATATAATGGAGGTAGGTGATAGTAATAGAAAATTATTATTTATTACTTCACCTTATTTGCATTTTCCTGGAGCATTTACAGTTTATGATACAAAAGAGAAGATTTTATTTTCTTCAGATATTTTCGGAGCTTTTTCTGTTGACTGGCAGCTTTATGCAAACACCTTCTATTTGGAAGCAATCAAATCTTTTGCTGAGCCATATTTACCAGATAAAAGACATGTAATAAATTATCTACAAAAAATAAAAGATTTAGATATTGAAATGATTTGTCCTCAACATGGTTCAATTATTAAAAAAGAACAAATTCCAAATGTGATAGATTTATTAAGTACTTTGGAGGTAGGAATATGGAAGTAACTGAACAAACTGCATTAGAATTCGCTCAAGTACTCATTATGCGAGGTTTTGGTTTGTACGGTGATGAGAAAATGATGAAAATTTGTTTAGAATCTGGTATAAATTGTGATGAAGATGGAACTTTTAATAGTATAAACAAAGAAGAAATGATACAAGCTGTAACACGATTGATGATTAATTATTCAAAGTTTAACTTACCAGCCAAAATGACTTCCATTGTATTAGCTCGAAAATATGGTTTACCTATACCTGATGAATTAAAATCATCTAAAACTAAAAAATCAAAATACAAGATAAAAATTGAATCCTAAAATGATAAAATAAGCTTAATAAACAGCTTATTTTTAACTAATTTTTAATCCACAAATACTTTTGTTTTTCAGAAACAATTCAAAGTAGAAAAAATAATACTTAATTTTCTAAGGGCAAAACTAAAATAAGCAAAAACCTTTTTATCTTACTTTAATCAAGTCAAGGAAACGACTAGTCTAATAATATAATTTTATAGGCGATGCATCTATATGAATCAAGCTATACAAACTTATACACTTTGGATTGCTTTAGGTTTGGTCCTAGTCGCTGTACTACTTTTATACTTACTTGGAAGACGGATAGCCCCCCGAAATCCAAACCAAGACAAATGTAAGTCTTATGCATGCGGAGAAGATATGCCAACGGGCAAGCAACAATTCTATCCAAATACGTTCATATATGCTATCTATTTCACTATTTTCGATATTCTAGCATTCGTTTTAGCAACCGCTATGGTAACAATGACTCAAAGTATTGAGTTTACCATTATGCCAGCAGTTTTTGCTGCTATTGGCTTATTAGGAGTGGTAACAATTAGAAGGTGAATTTGATTATGGTCTTTAAGAAGATAGTCGATAAAGTTGTTCTTTGGTCTCGAGTCAAGTCACCTTGGATCATTCATGTTAACACCGGTGGTTGTAATGGATGCGATATCGAAGTGGTTGATGTTCTAACCCCGCGTTATGACGTTGAACGTTTTGGTATTTTGATACAAGGCAGCCCTAGACATGCAGATGTTCTAGTGGTGACTGGACCCGCTACACAGCAAATGAAAGATCGTCTTAAGTTATTGTATGAGCAGACACCTGATCCTAAATTTGTAGTCGCAATTGGTGCTTGTGCATGCAGTGGAGGTATTTTCCGACACAGCTATATTCCCTGTTTAGGAATAGACACAGTAATTCCAGTTGATGTCTATATTCCAGGTTGTCCGCCAAAACCTGAGGCGATTATCTTTGGCATCGCTCAATTATTAGCAAAGCTACAAGGGAAAGATACTCTTCCCATTGATCCTAGTACTATTGACTTAAAAAGTCATAAAGATAAGGAGGCACTTGCTACAGAATGAGCGATCTAAAGAGAGAACTAAAAGTTGTTGACGCATTAAAAAGTCAGTTTGGTAATAAAATCCTCTCAATCGAGGCTGTAAATCCTAGACGGATTCATATGACAGTTCCTGATCCTGTTCATCTTGAGGTGTTCAAATTTGCAATTGAGAAATGGAATGCTTGGCATTTAATAGCCATTTCCAGCGTTGATACTCCAGAAGGAGTGTTTGCTGTGATTTATCATTTCGATATTGTCCCACCACACGATGCAGATACAGCTATTTCCATTAATTTACGAGTGGATTGTCCTGATAGAGCGAACCCCAAAATCTCTAGTGCCTATCCCGTTTTACATGGTTCACAATTTTTTGAGCGTGAAGCACATGATCTAATGGGTATTGATTTTGTAGGTCACCCAGGTCTTGAGAGACTTATTTTACCAGATGATTTTCCAAATGGTGTTTACCCATTGCGTAAGGACTTCCTTTTAGATATACAGAAGGAAGAAGCCGATAAAAAAGGCGATTAATGAGGTGATAGTTTGGCAGAAGAAAAGAAAACAGTAAAAGTTGAAGGTCCGCAAACAGGTTGCGCATCCTGTATGCCTAAAACTATGATGATCCCTCTTGGTCCTCAACATCCAGCATTAAAAGAACCTACTCATTTCCTTTTGGAAGTTGAAGGTGAAGTTATTGTTAATGCTACGCCACATATAGGGTATGTTCATCGAGGTATTGAGAAACTTGCAGAAACAAAAACATATTCAGCAAATCTAACATTGGTTGAACGTGTTTGTGGTATTTGCAGCCATATTCATTCTATCTCATTAGCAAATGCTACTGAAACAGCACTTGCTTTAGATGGATTTGTGGTACCCGAGCGAGCTCAATTCATTCGAACAATTGTAGCTGAACTTGAACGTGTTCATAGTCATATTTTATGGCTTGGTATAGCAGCTCACGAAATTGGTTTTGATACCTTGTTTATGCTCTCTTGGAGAGATCGTGAATTAACAATGGATTTGTTAGAGGATATTTCTGGAAACAGAGTGAACTATGGTTTAAACGAAATTGGTGGGACTCGAAGAGATCTCAATCAAGCACAAAAAGATCGTATTCTCAAGTATATGGATATCACTTTAGAACGATTACAACGTTACGTTGATATTTGTCTTAAAGAAGATACTATTCGTTTACGAACTCAAGGTATAGGTGTTCTTTTACCAAGTAAAGCTCGTGAATTATGTGCTGTTGGTCCAACTGCACGTGCTTCAGGCTTGAAAATTGATGTTCGTTATGACGATCCATACTCCGCTTACGGTGCTTTTAGAGATATTTTCAAAGTGATTACCTATGATACGAACGATGTTTTCTCTCGAGTAGTTGTCAGATTACTTGAAACAGTAGAAGCAGTTGAGTATATCAAATGGATGATCAACAATCTCCCAGAAGGACCAATATTTGCTAAACCTCCACGAAAGGTTCCTACTGCTCAAGTCTTATCAAGGACTGAAGCACCGAGAGGTGAATTGATCCATTACTTATGGTCTAATGATACAAACAAACCCTATAGACTAAAAATCACTACACCCACTTTAGCTAATATTCTCTCAGTTTCAGAGATGTTAAAGGGTGATTATATTGCAGATTCAACCATATCATTAGCATCAATAGATCCTTGTTTTAGTTGCGAAGACCGAATGATTACTTTTGTAAACAATGACCGAAGAAAACCAAAGACCTGGACATGGAATTTGGATCAATTAAGAAAATACCGCAAAGATTGGTATGATAATAAAGGGTGGAAGAAATAATGGCATTAGCAGTTTGGGCAGAATGGATATTATTAATCGTTGGGATTCTCTTCTTCCCCGGTATTGGCTTCTGTATATCCATAGCACTATTTGATGAATGGATTGATAGGAAGTTTTATGCAGCCCTGCAAGACAGGATTGGTCCCTTGCACACTGGATTCAAAGGTATTATGCAACCTTTAGCAGATTTCCTTAAGCTAATGGCTAAGGAGGATGTAGAACCAACTGCAGCTGACAAGTGGGGCATGAGATTTATGGCAATTACAGGCTTAACAATTCCACTATTGGCACTTTTATTTGTTCCAATAATAGGTATTTCAGGCTTGATCTCCTTTGAAGGAGATATTTTGTTGTTATCATTTCTTACAACGTTGATTGCCTTAGTGATCTTCTTGGCAGGATGGTTCACAGCAAATAGGTTAGCTATGCCTGGAACAATGCGTGCAGCATCTCAATTATTGAGTTATGAAATACCAATTCTTTTAGCAATGTTCTCTGTTGCATTACGAACAGGAGAACTATCGATTGCAGGAATTGTAAATTGGCAATTAAATGCTCATAGACCAACAATATTCAGCTTACCAATGTTCTTGATCTTCTTGATATTCATATTAGCAACTCAAGCAGAACTAGAACGAAGCCCCTTCGATATTCCAACAGCAGAGACAGAAATCGTTGGTGGTTGGGAAGTAGAATATTCTGGTAAGAAATTAGCCTTCTTTAGATTGAGCACTGATTTACAGATGATATATGGAGCAGGAATTGCTACTGCATTATTCCTTGGTGGACCTGTAGGGATTGAAATGTGGATACCCTCATTTGCTACTTGGTTATCAAATCCAAGTCAATTGATGTGGATTTCTACTATCAGAATTGCTTACAGTACACTAATGTTTGCTATAAAGACTACAGTAATAATATTGATTTTAGCTACGTTTAGAGCTTTAATGGCTCGATTAAGAATTGAGCAATTTTTGGAATTCTCTTGGAAGTGGTTGATTCCAGTATCACTAGGACTTGTAATTGTAAGTGTCTTTTGGGTTCCATGGTTAGATAGAACTCTCTGGAGACTCTATGAAGACTTACCATATTGGACCGGAGGTGCTTGAAATGACAAGACCAGCAGTAATAATTTGGGAAGCACTAAAGAATGCTTTCAAGAAGAAAAAAGCAACAATTGACTATCCTTTCGAAGCTGGAATAAAGCCTGAGATAGGACTAAGAGGAGCACACTATTTGGACCTCGCTAAATGTACCGGATGTCGGGCTTGTGAGCGTGCTTGTCCTCCATTAGCTATTGAGATGGTTCCTTCAGAAGTAACAAAAACTGGTAAAAGACCAGTCATTAACCTTAGTGAATGTATTTTCTGCGGTCTCTGTCAAGATGCTTGCAGATATGATGCCTTGTTTCTCACCGATTACATAGAACTCTCAGCATTTAAACCAGATGAAATGATCATCTACTCAAAAGAGGACCCTAAAATGTTTCCACCAAGGGAAGCAAAGAAAACGGAGGCAAGCTAAGAGCGACACGCGAGTCGAAAAAGAAGGATGTGTAAAAAATATGGACGCAAAAACAATTTTGTTGATAATATTACTTGCCATTGTTGTTATCGCAGCTATTGTTGCAATAGAAATGCGAGACCTTATCTATGCTTCAGTCGCATTAGCAATACTAAGCATAGCATTGGCAGGAGCATTCTGGATCCTTAACGCTCCGTGGGTTGCGCTCTTCCAATTAATGATCTACGGTGGAGCTGTGACTGTGTTACTGATTTCTACTGTGGCATTAACTGAGCGATTCGAATCTGGTGAACCCGTTGAGGATTTGGACAAAC
Source organism: Bathyarchaeia archaeon (assembly GCA_035528035.1). Taxonomy (GTDB): domain Archaea; phylum Asgardarchaeota; class Heimdallarchaeia; order JABLTI01; family JABLTI01; genus JABLTI01. The sequence continues at coordinate 10,857 of DATKZI010000014.1, read as the reverse complement.
TATTCGATTCCGAAGGTTCTAAGGAGGAAAGTAAAGTATGAATAAAAAGATTAGAAGAATATTGATCTTTAGTTCAAGCATAATACTTGTCCTAGGAATCTATGGATTGTTGATGTTTGGTCTTAAAGACTTCAACGATTCAGTTACAGGAGCTTATCGAATAGACGATACTGGAGATGATTTACGACCTGAACATCCATTTGTTCTTGAAAATTCTACCTTTAAAGAAATTGGCCGAGCAGTAGGATTTGTTCTCTGGGAAGCCAAGGGAGTAGATATCATTATCGTAGGATTCATCTTGCTAGTTGCTGCAGAAGCAGCTTCTACAGTCGTGAAGGGTATTGAAGATCAATGCTCCGAATTCCGAACAGAAATGTGCGAAACAGACAAATTTGTCATTCTTGAAAGAAAGAGTGCCGAAGAACTCGACAAAGAGGAGGCTGAATAATTTATGGCTTTCTTATCTACAAGTCCATTTGAGAATATCTATATCATTATAGGGTTCTCAGTAGCCTTATTAGTAATAGGTATCTATGGCCTAACCTCAAAACAAAACATGATCAAATTTTTGATTGCGATTGAGTTGTTACTTGATGCAGCTCATTTGAATTTCGTAGCCTTTTCCAATGTTTTTGGAGGCACAGTTGATCCTCTCCCACATGCAGTGGTAATCGTAAGCATCTGCATTGGAGGATGTGTGGCTGGTGTGGCTCTTGCCTTGATAATTCAAGCGTATAGAATTCATTCCACCTTAAACTCTCAAAGATTGAACCAGTTAAAATATTAGGAGACTGAAAAACAATGTTATTAGAATCCGCAGCAATATTAAATTGGGCTGTGCCATTTGGTGGTGCGCTCATAACTCCAGTGATAGGTTTTATTGCTGGAAAGCTTAAGGATGGTAAAGCAAAAAATGGTTTACACTTCGTCCGTAATTGGATGGCTGCAGTAACCTCATTTATCGCTTTTATTTTCAGCATCCTTTTAGTGGTAGACATTTATTCTGGTGAGACCGGAGTAGAGTTATTCCAAGCAAATTGGTTCTTTGGTCTTGGTTCAGGAACATATGGAGTAGAATTTGGTGTCCTAGTTGATCCCTTGACAGTAATGATCGCTTGCTTTGCCTCAGGCATTGGAACGTTGATCATGGTCTATGGAGTTAGCTACATGAAAGGAGACAAACATCTTGACCGTTACTGGTTCTTGATGCAAATGTTCGTTGGAGGAATGGTTTTCCTTGTTATGGCAAACAACTTCTTACAATCATTTGTTGGTTGGGAAATAGTCGGTTTCTGTTCCTATGCTCTAATTGGATTCTTCTTTACTAAAAGAGAGAAACAAGACGAAAGAGAGACAACCATCAAAGAAGAAACTGAAGGTGATTACAATTCTCATGCAGGTATGAAAGCATTCATTGTCACCAGAATTGGTGATGTAGCAATGCTCACAGGCATATTAATTGTCTTCGCTTATGCAGGAACCTTCAATTACATGCACTTACTTCAAGATACAACCTGGATTACTGCATTGCATAATGACCATATTTTGGCATTAACTGCAATCTTGATTTTCGGTGGTCCAATAGGCAAGTCAGCCCAATTTCCCTTACAATTCTGGCTTCCAGAAGCTATGGCTGGTCCAACAACTGTTTCAGCACTTATTCATGCTGCAGCAATGGTCAAAGCTGGTGTCTTTATGGTTATCAGAACGTTCCCAATGTGGTATATTGGTCTACATGACTTACAGTACGATGAATTACAGATTTACTTCCTATTTGTCGCGTCAATCGGTGCATTTACTGCACTAATGTCAGCAACAATGGGTATGGCTGCAACAGAACTCAAGAAAATACTTGCTTTCAGCACAATCTCACAACTTGGTTACATGTTCATGGGTCTTGGTGCCGGTGGTTTAATCGCTCCAATTGATAATGGTCATGGAGCATTCGAAATCATAGGGTATTTCGCAGGATCATTCCACATGCTTTCACATGCAGTTTTCAAAGCATTGCTGTTCCTTTCCGCAGGAGCTGTGATTCATGCTGTACACAATAAATACATCTATGGAATGGGTGGTCTGAGAAAGAAGATGCCAACAGTATTCTGGCCTATGGTAATAGGTGGTCTGTCCTTAGCTGGAGTCGTTCCATTAGGAGGCTTTTTCAGTAAAGAATCAATCTTTGGAACTTTGTGGCACCTAGGTGGAGAAGGCAATCCTTGGGGTTGGATATTCTTCATTATTGCTGCAATAACTGCTGCACTAACATTCTTCTATACTCTCAGAATGCTCGGAAGAACCTTTGGTGGTGAATCATCAAAGAATGTCAAACATGCTGAAGAAGAGCATGAAGGTCACTTGCACAAAACAAATCCAATTATGTGGGTACCATTAGTAATTCTAGCAGTTGGAACAATTGTACTAGGATTCTTGTCACCATTAGTAGAGAACTTTATGACCAGCAATGTTTGGTTTGAAGGAGCTACAAGATTTACAGTAGAACAAACGCTAGTAAATTATGGTGCATTCTTTAGTCATACATTTGGCTTTGCCCCACCAACCTTCTGGATAACCTTAGGGTTATTATTAGCAGGTGGTATTCCAGCGTACTTCCTCTATCTAGGAAGGCAATGGAGTTACGACAAAGTGCAAGAAAACAAGTTCATAAGAGGAATTACCAAATTCTTCTACAACAGATGGTACATGAACGCAGCAATTTATCATTGCTTACGTAGATTCAAACGCTTTGCAGAATGGAGTTACGAAAAGATTGACCTGAAAGTGATCGATGGAGCAAATTACGTCATCGCATCAGGGACAACCAAGTCGGCTGAAGTTTTCAGAAAGACCCACACAGGGATACTTTCAGTGAATTTCATCTATATGCTTTTAGGAGCAATAATCCTATTGGCAGTATTATTATTCACTCTCTAGGAGGAAATAAAAAACAATGTTTCTAACTTTCACAACACTAATATCATTAGTAATACTCCTCGTAGCACCGATTATTGTATTCCTCCTCGGTAAATGGAATAATCATGCTGCAAAATGGTCCGCCTTTGGATTTACTCTCATCGCAGCAATATTCTTCGCATTATCGCTTGGAGATGTGCTAGCTTTTGGTGAACACAAGCTAGAAATTCCATGGTTAAGCTTCGATATCTCAGCAACAAGAAGTGTAGCAATAACCTTCTCTTTGATATCTGATAATCTAAGCTTCCCAATAGCAGCGATAATCTTCATACTCGGTTTAGCAGGTATAATGTATAGCTTCGGGTATATGAAAGATGAAGAAAAACAAGGAGCATACTATGCTCTATTAGTGCTCTATATTGCTGGAATGGTCGGAGTAGTATTAGCAGGAGACTTAATACAATTTTATATCTTCTGGGAACTCATGTTAATACCATCATACTTTATCATAGCTAAATGGGGTTCAAAACCAAATGCAGTCAAAATTGCCTTCAAATATTTCATCTTCACACATGTAGGTGCAATGGCAATATTGATAGGTATTGGTGGACTCTGGGCTTATGGTTCCGCTGATGGTAGTTTCCTAATATCAATGTTGGACTTGAGTTCAGTTTCAGGAACAATCGTCAAAATCTTGTCAATCCTATTCTTCTTAGGATTCTCAGTGAAAATGGCTATCTTCCCACTACACACATGGCTTCCAGACACTCATGGAGAAGCACCAACACCAATTAGTGCTATTCTAAGTGGTGTCATGATCGAAACTGCTGCCTATGGTATCATGAGAATTATTCAACAGGTCTTCCCTGAAGGAAAAATCAGTTGGATAAAATATGTTCTTGTTGGTTTAGCAGTCTTTACTATGATCTATGGAGGTATTATGGCTTTAGCTCAAAAAGACACTAAAAGATTGTTTGCTTTCTCATCTATAAGTCAGATGGGTTACATCTTCTTTGGTTTGGGAACCTTTACCTTATTTGGTTCCACAGGTAGTGCTTTCCATATCATCAGCCATGCACTTGCTAAAGGATCCCTCTTTATGGTTGCAGGTATCTTGATGACTCAAGTCGGTCACCATAAAGGACGAGATATAAAATCATTAGGTGGCCTTGCGTATCGTATGCCCATTACTGCTATTGTTGCTCTGATTGCAGCAATGAGTCTGAGTGGATTACCGCCATTAAGTGGCTTTATGTCCGAATGGATCATCTTCTCAGGTGGCATAACAGAAGGCAACGTTTTAGGAATTATTGCTGTATTTATGGCAATACTTTCAACTGCATTAACAGCGACTTACACGTTACTCTTTATGAAGAACGTGTTCCTAGGACCCGTCCGCGAAGAATTCAAGGACGTGAAGGACCCAAGTCCATACATGTGGGCACCACTAGTAGTTTTGGCAATCCTAAGCTTTGTCATAGGTATACTACCAATTAGTGTCTTAAAATTCGTAGCTACATGGGCAGCGGGTGTCTTCCCGACAACATAAACTGGAGGCAAAAAAAACAATGAATGTATTTTGGATACTTCCATTAATAATCCTTTTCGGAGGAGCAATAATAATAGCACTCTTAGGTCGATTCACCCGAAAAGTTACTCCGGGCTGGAATATGACATTTGCTATAATTGCCAATCTCTGTCTCCTAGCAGCATTGGGTTTAATCATCGCTTTCGCAAACGGACTCCCAGTAAATTCCACTGAACTAACATTAGTTCTACCAGGAAGAACACTCGAAAACTCACTCTACACAGTCTTTAGACTTGACAATCTTACATGGTGGTTTATGTTAGTCTTTGTGGTCTTAGGATCAATCGTAGCAATCTACTCGATCAAATATATGGACAAGGATAGCCGATTAGATCGTTACTACCTACTCTTACTCATATTAGTTGGTGGTATGATTGGTGTTGTCATGTCTGGAGATTTGTTAACATTGTTCATCTTCTGGGAAGGTATGAGCATATCAAGTTATGTTCTCGTTGCTTTCAGAAAAGATGAACCTGAACCAATTGAAGCAGGCATAAAGTATCTATTTATGAGCGCTTTTGGTAGTGTTATTCTCCTATTTGGTATGAGTCTCCTCTATGGTATAACAGGAACTTTGAATATTGCTGCTATTGGCAGTGCCTTAACAACACAAATAACTACTGGCAGTGGCTTTTCAGGCATCCATGTAGTGATCATCATATGCTTAATAGTCGGTTTTGGTGTCAAAGCCGCCATTGTGCCCTTGCATCTCTGGTTGCCGGACGCCCATCCTGCAGCCCCAAGTGGTATCTCTGCGATGCTTTCTGGTGTGGTGATCATGACTGGTATGTTTGCTATGACCAATACTCTTACCTCCTTCTTTGGTGGTAGTGTTGGTGCTCCTGGCAATAACCTAAAAGTCGTTGGCTATGTTCTGTTATGGATCTCGGTCATTACTATGATCGTTGGCAACTTGATGGCTCTTGTTCAAAAAGATCTCAAACGTATGCTTGCCTTTTCAACTATCTTAAATGTCGGTTTCATCCTCTTCGGTCTTTCTATGACCTTAACTACTATTAGTGCTGACATTGTCGAACTTGGTGTTCAAGGTAGTTACTTCCACATTTTCACTCACTCATTAGGCAAGGGCTTGGCCTTTTTATGCGCTGGTGCAATTCTCTATCGCTTCCATGACCGTAATATCGACCGTTTGGAAGGCATTGGTCAAAAGATGCCCATTACTACTTTCGCAATGACTATTGCTTTGTTAAGTTTAGCTGGTGTTCCACCTTTACCAGGTTTCTGGAGTAAATTGAACATTGTAGTAGCTGCTGTAACAAGTGGTGACATTCAATTCCGCATTGGAGTAGTATTCTTCCTCCTCTCAAGTGTTGTAAGTGTGGTTTACTATCTTATCCTCTTACAAAAATTCTGGTTTAAACCAGCTGGTGAACACCTAAACGATGTTAAAGAAACTCCTATTGAGATCGTTATCCCCCTCGTGGTGATCGTCCTCATGATGGTTATTGTTGGTGTCCTACCTGGTACATTTGAGAATCTTGCGAACAACGCTGCGATTGCCTTGCTAGGTTAAAAAACTGTAGAAGAAATATGCATGAAGTTTTTCTTCATGCTTCTTATCTCTTTTTTTTTTCATTCTTTCGGAGTTAGTTTAATTAGATTCTATTGATTTATCCCACAGCTAATTTTGTTGTGTTCATTTTATCCTTTTTCTGTCTCTTCATCAAAAAGAAAATTAGCAAGCCACCAATAATTCCAGGTATTAACACGTTCAGGAAAGTTTGTGTGATTGAAAGACTTAATGAAGTTGCGTTATTTACATCTGCTAAAAATGCTAAAAATATCACTATTATTGTATCTCTTATTCCAATTCCACTGATACTTATAGGTATAGTTAATGCTACTATAGCAGCCACACATAAAGTCATAATAACCATTAGTGGATTAATTATTAGAGTAGGATCAAATGCTCTCAAAAACAAATATCCCTGTAATCCTAAAAGCCCCCAAAATAGTATCGATAGTAATCCTAACCAGAAATAATGTTTAAACTTGTAATTTTTTTGGCTTACATAAAAATCATCAATTATTTCTTGTGTTGTAATATTTATCTTATCTTTTGCTTCTTGTTTTCTAAAGGTTTTTGAAATAAATTTTAGAATTATATTAACTACTGGTTTTGTTGCTTTCTCGTTATAAACAAAGACAAGTAATAGTAAAAAGATAATTATTCCCCCACCAACACTTGCTGGTATCCACCAATCTATTGAAACCATTTTTGCTATGATGAATGGAAAAGAGATAGCAACAACAACAACAATTCCTGCAAGATCAAGGATTCGGTCAAAGACAACAGAAAAAACTGCTGCACCTGTACTGATTGACTTTCTCTTCTTGGTTAAATAAAATGCTCGTAAAATATCACCAACCTTCGCAGGTGTTATTGCTGAACCAAATGTCCCTATTAATATCAAACTCAATGCTTCCATAAAAGGAACCTTTTCACCTTGTTGTTTGAGAATATACATCCACCTTAAGGTTTTGATGATAAAAAGGACAATTGTTCCACCAAAAGCTGCAAAGATGAACCAATAATTTGCTTTCTGTAAACTTTCACCGATAGCTCCTGGTTTAGATCTTATAATTAAATAGGTCATCAATGCAATAGTTACCACTATCCCTAGAAGATACTTCCAATTCTTTCTGAACCAACTCGTTTTCCCTTCTTCTGAAGGTAATACTATCTCTATATCAGTAATCTTTTTTCTAGGTTTTACATCATCAGGTTTTTCAATGACAATATCTTTTGGTATATTAGCTATTTCTTGTAGATCATCCACTTTTTTTCAATTCCCTATAGTGATTTTTTCTCTAAAAATCACCTATTATCCTCATTTCGCTGAAAGTTCAGTTGAAACAAACGCTTCAGAAGAAGATTGTTCTATTGTCTTAGAATAATATTGAGTTAGCCAATATTCTGTGAAATCTTCTATTGCATCTTCGATTGTTTTTATTGGTTGATAACCTAGTAAAAACTTGGCTTTTGAGATATCAGCAAAAGTATCTTGAACATCCGCTTTGTTCATTTCAGCATATTCAATATTTAATTCTCTATTAGTTATTTCTGAAACATATCTCAAAACAGAATTAACAGATATCCTTGTTCCTGCACCAATATTGAAGATTTGATTTTTAGCTTTTGGTTTTGTAGCTGCAAGATAGAATGCTTGGGCCATATTTTCTACGTGTGTCCAATCCCTGGTTTGTTTCCCATCACCAAAAACAGTTATTGTTTCACCGGTCATTGCTTTTGAGACAAATTTATTGATTGCCATATCTGGTCTTTGTCTTGCTCCTACTACGGTGAATGGTCTGATGATAACGGTATCAAATTCTGGGTAGAGATGTCTGGTTACACTAACCAATTGTTCTTTGGTCAATTTACTTACGCCATAGAATGAAATGGGATTTTTTGGGTGCCCTTCATTCATTGGTAAAAAGACCGTTGGTCCAAAAACAGACGAGCTACTTGAAACAACCACTCGAGAAACATTGCACTCTCTAGCAATAGTTAAGATATTTGATGTCCCTTCAACATTGATCCGTAAAGATACATCTGGATTTATTGTTGAGTATCTTACACCAGGTTGAGCTGCAAGATGAATTATTCTCTCACATTCTTCCTCACTAATTGTTTTTGCGAGTTGTTTCTTATCTAGTATATCTCCTTGAACTATTTTTGCCCCTAATTTTTCACATTCTAAAGCATTCATCCATTTTAGTTCTGGTGAATAATAGTCCGAAAAATTATCATAAATTATAACCTTTATTTCTCTTTCAAGCAGATATTTTGTCAAGTGATACCCAATGAATCCTGCCCCACCAGTGATCATTATTGTAGTCATTTTTTCAACTCGCTCTAATATGAATTCGAGTTTTCCCTAGCTAATTTAGTATTTAAATCACTAAATATCCGACAATAATACAAGAAAAAAAGATTTGAGGAAAAACCTCAAAATAAAATTAATAATTTGGATCATAATCTTTCTCTATTGATTCCCCTATACGGCAATTTTCTCCTATCCGAGCTTTTGGGCAAATAATCCTTTCAGCTATCACATAGTCTATATCTACTCTTAGTGGTGAGACTATTTCTTTTACTCGTAAAAAGGCTTCCACCTTTGCGTTTTCATCCATCATTATGCGTACTTTATTTGCTTGTAATTTACCATGAATTATTGAAGGACTACTTACATAAAAAATAAATTCATCACAATCAACATCTCCACCAATTTCGATTTTACCCCGAGCATCTATTAATCCAGTAACTTTTACGCTCTTATCAGCTGTTATTCCTCCTATTGATGAGAGACTCTGAGCGGTTATTGTTCCATGTGAAGATATTCCCCCAAGAATTTCTATTGGTCCCTCAATTTTAATATCTCCAACAGCACTCACCCCTCCTTTTACATCAAGTTTTGTTCCGATAATTGCTTCTCGAGATTTTATCCCACCTGAAACTACAATACTTTTCCCTTGGAGTTTTCCACCTGTTTTTACTCCTCCATGGATAATAATATCATTTTCAACAATCAAATCTGCTCCAATGTTACATCCTCCCATTACATCAACAAAATTTGCCCAGAGACTACCTTGCAAATCAATTGATCCTTTAATATCTACAATGTTAGAATTTAAGCTTCCGACCGAGTGTAAGCCACCTAAAACATAAACTTCATCGAAATCCCCGTCTGCATCTAAAGAGATACTTGCTATTGCTCTCAAGTCTGGTTTTCTACTCATCAATAATACCTCAAACTAATAATTATTTTATTTCTATACAATTAGTGAGGAATTACTATAATAAAAATTAATCGAAACACTATTTCCCTACTCATGTTCTTTTGCATACCAATTAATTTAAAAGTGTTAATTCAGCACAAATAACGTTTAAATCTATTCGAGAGATATAAAAGATAATTAGTTGAAATGAGGAGAAAATAATAATTGCTATTTAATAATCTTATAAATTATGTAAGTTTAATTTCAGGATTTATTGCATTGGTTGTTTCATTCTTTATATTAGCTAAAGATATTCGTTCGACTCTTAATTTATTATTTTTTATTTCATTACTTTTTTGGAGTTTAATGCTTTTATTTAATGCTTTTACTTTTATTTTCAAACATCCAACAGTTGGAGCAAACATTTCCAGAGATTGCGTTACAAGCTTTGGTTCACTATCAGCTTTTCTTATTTTTATTACTGCTTTTGGAATGTATAAAGGTGAACATTATCTTAAAAAATGGTATTTTATTTTTCCTACCTCAATTGCTATGTTTATCAACACTTTTATTTCAAGTTATTTTGATTGTGTTGTTTATGATAGTCCTGATGGAGTAACTGATAATCTTATTGGTATAAAAACCACTCAAGCTGCTTGGGTGAAGATCTTTCTTTATGGTGTAACTATAATCATGATAATTTTAGCTATTATTTATTTTACTTTAACACGTAGAGATGTTTCTGAATTAATAATTAAAAAACGAATTATCTATTTTATAATAGGTTTTACTTTAATTATTTGCGGATTATTAATTTATGGTACCTCTGGTTTAATAGAGCAAATGTCCTCAGAATTTCAAGGAACATTTGAATATATTGCTTGGATTTCTGCTGCTATGTGTTGGTCTGTTGCACCGATTTTAATGTTTGTTGGTTTTAATCTAGGTCGAGTTAAACAAAAAGATAAGGAAATTCAAACGTCTGGTATTTAATCTTGAAAACTATAGAATGTTAGTTACTTGGAAAAAAAATGTTTACTAACCCAATAGCAACCCTTTATAAAGAAATCCGTCTAGATAATAGTAGATACAAATTATGTTCTAATTGTATCGCATTTCAAAACAATTAGGTGAATAATTTTGAGGTTGAATAAACTAGTTGCTACTATAGCTCTCATACTAATGGTAACACCTATCTTAGCTAATATTGGTCCAACAAACATTTCTGCACCAACATACGATGCCAAAGATTATGGTGATACTGCATTAGTTCAAGCTGGTACAACAATAAAATATACAATTAATTCTTTGACGTTACCAACAATGCCAAATGTTACAATAACTGGTTTGTCTGGTAATCAATTATATGTCAAAGTTATGGCTGTTCAAGATGATTATGAGTTTAATCCATTAGTTACTGGTACTATGATCTGGTATGGTTTAGGTTTAATCCTTACAAAAGATGTCTCAGTTACTATTGGTGAAGGCTTCACTGCAATAGACTTGATTTTACCAACTGGTGCTGCTACTCCTGCAATTGTTCAATCAGGTATCCCTCACTTTAATGGTAGTAATCCTGCGTTTTTCTTCTTAGATAATAATTGGGCTGAACATCA
>DATKZI010000013.1:0-166896 GCA_035528035.1 Bathyarchaeia archaeon | reverse complement strand
CAAACAAATGCTGAAGTGTTATTTAGAGAGATAGAGAGTTATGAATTTTTGAAAGAGCAAAGAAGTGATGAAAAAGCACTTGCATGTTATGAAGATTATTTTAAATGCACCACTCATGCGGGGTATAGGTATAAAATAATTCTAAATTGCTGGAAAACACCACAGGGCACTAATTCAACTGAATATCTTGAATCTGTAATACAATATTATTTGGATCAAGCACAAAGAAGCATTTTTGCTGTACAAAAGGCATATCAAGATATCTCTGAAGTGAAACCTATTAGTACCACCACACCATCAGAAATACCTTATAAGATAACTGAAACTAAACCTCTAGCAGGATATTCATTTTCTGTTCGAAAAGAGATAACAGATGAAATGGTTGCAGAAGTTGGTAATTTAATAAAAAATGTTAACCAAGTATCCATTTCATGGCTGCAGAGTGTTACCAGATATCCCGTATTTATAATTGAGGAAATTGTCACAATATATTTGGGTTATAAAATTAAAAATGACTTTGTAATCAAATAGAGAATCAAAAACACCATTTGTAAAATTCAAAGAAAAATAGAGTAATAAAATCCTATTCTACAATGTGATCTATATTCTCTTCACAAAAGAATTTAATTTTTCCTGATCCTAAAAATCTCTTATTACTTTTTTAGTTATTATATTATACCTTTGGTGATCTTCCTCCTGTTACTGCTTTTCTCCGTTCAATAATAATTGATCTTAAAGATAATCCTTCTTTAACTTTTAATCAGCAATTATTATACTATACTGCTTTAGAATTCTCACACGGATACACTGCAATCAGTCAAGAGATTCAAACATTCTATAAAGAACATTCGGAGATTATTTCCCATCTAGAAAAAATTCTTTACAAGGAATTTCCTTATTTTATTTCTAAGATATAATGTTTCTTTAATTGTAAATGGGTGGGAATTAACTAACTTATTTACTAAAAATGTTGATCTTGGAGATAAATTTTAGAGTAGAGCACAAAGAGATTTTTCAGTCATCAATAATCAATTATTTGATATGAGTCTAAATATGACCGTGAAAAAACGCCAAAATAGATATATAAAGAAAAATCAAATTATAGTTATATAAAAGATGGGAGTTAATTAAATTGAGTTCTAAGAGGTCAATCAAGTTTTTAGTAGTTGGTTTAATCATCATTATTTCTTGCTCTTTCTATTCTCAAACCTCTTATGGTTGGTATCAAAATGAAAGTTATTATCCTGATCATAGACGATTTACCACCCATCAATGGTTGGCGAAAGAAGCATTAGATATGTTTACCCCTGAAAAAGTACAATGGATAACTAATGATTATCTTGCTTTTTGGTTTGGTGTTGAAGCTCCTGAAATAGTCAGTTCTTCTTATGCTTATGTTGGTAATGGCGATCTGCTTTATGGTGATATTTATGATTATGTTCTTTATTTTGATGGCTCTGGGACAACTGCAACTAACGATAGCTTAGCTTCAAGAGCCTATACGGAATATACTACCCTCTATAATGAATTGATCAAACCTACTGCTAATTTTACTAAAGCAGCCTTTTATGCTGGTGCTTTAACCCACTATATCTCCCAAGCAAGTTCTTGGGGTACACTCTGGGATGAAGCTGTTTGGGGATCTAATTATATGTCTGTTAGTACCTTTGAATATCGTGTTTCATCTTCTAATAATCGAACCTATTATCCCACACCGGAAATTATGTATGAATATTTAGATTTAACAAATTATGGTAACGGATATTTCTCTCTTACACCTAATTTTGTTGTGAAATCTGATGCTTATAATGCTACAATAGCTCTTGGTCAAAATGCTTGGCAACATGCTTACTATCTTGGTTCCAATTTCGATACTGGATCTACTAGTGTTGGTGATTGGTCTTTAGAATACATTGATAAAGTTCAAGCCTGTCTAAACTACACTGTAGAAGCTATTTATTCAGTTTTTGAGTTTTTAATGGATGAACTTGGCTGGAACACCATCCATCTACCTACTCCTACATTTGTTTTCAATGAAGCGAATCTACACATTACCATACCCGAATTTGAAGTAACCTATTCAAATAAAACAGGAATCTATGTATTGGATGATACTAAAGCAGAAATCGCTGAAGTTAATATTGTTCAATATCAATTAGGGGTGGTTTATACTCCAATACCACCAATTTCAATAAGTGAAATAAAATTAGATTTGGCATACAATTCAATGTCTAAGAAATGGTTTTTACCTGAAATAGTATGTTATGGACTGTCTGGTCAATCAAATCATACGATAATGTTTGGGTTCAAGATGGATCAATCTTCTTATACTTATAGCAACGAATCACTTGAATTTATTAATACAGACTACGTTTCTGCAGAAGTTTCAGGAGTACATACTACATATAACTCCGAAGATAGAACGCTGTCAATAACTGATGTTTCTGTCAATTGTCCAGAGATACCTGAAATAGGTTTGGTTAATGTTTCAGAAGCACTATCCGCGGAATGGATTTTATATATTACATCATATGAATATTCACAATTTGCCGAACCAATTGGTGTTATTGCTAGAGATACTGAAGGGAATAGCTTTAGAGGTAATCTCTTATTTGATGAATCTGATAATATTTGGTATTCATTGAATAATGATATAAGTTTAGTCTATACATATCCTAATACTTTTTATTATGTTAAGGTTCGTTTTACATTAGTAGTTCCAGTAGGTTATGAAACTATAAGTCCAATAACAGGAATGAAAGTGTTCTACCCATTTACTCAAGGATTTAGCATTGATTATTTCCAAACCAGAGATCATGAAATCTTTATTTCAGCTCCAACATTAACCTATAATGAGCAGACCGATGAAATAACCGCTTCTGGAATCACAGCAACACAAGATTATAACAATATTGAATTAGATTACTACCAAATGTATGAGAAATATGTTTGGGGAGATGATATACGTAAAACCTATCTGTACATCTATCCTACTTATTATGATGATGCTTGGGACCCAAATGATGATCCTGATGAACCAAAAACTCTTAGGGTAAAAGATCTTTCATGGAATGAGACTTCTCAGAGTTGGTATCGAGTTTATCCTGCAAATTTGATTAGTGGTTACTGCTATGTTTATGCTGGTTTTAGAACCATGAATGTAAATGAAACAATAACAGGTCTTCATTCTAATATTGTTGAAATTCACAACACCAGGACGAAAATTTTAACAAATAATGGCTCATTGATATTTCTACCAACAATTATTTTAACAATTATATATATTAGGAAAAGAATTCATAAGAACTGAATTCTTTTTCTGAAATTAAAAATGGTTTTATATAAAAAAATATTTTTTCGATTAAATAGCTTTTTTTTAAGTGAATCCTCTTTTTGCATTTTCTAGTTCTTCATCAGTAAGTGCTACTAGTAAGCTCAATGACGGGTCATCAATTCTAACAAGTCCCAAAAACTTAACGAGCTAACAACCGATTCAACAATGGGTGAAATTAGTTCTTCATCATCTCCATCAAATTCTATAAATAGTTTATTTAAGTTTACTGTTGAAAAAATACCAAAACTTAATTATAAATAGAAGTGTTAAAATTCTATGAAAATCAGTGGGAGATTTTTATTATGGAAAGAAAATGGAATAAGGTGGTAATTGTTTTTTTAGCAATTGTTTTGATTTCTTCAACAGTGATATTAGTCAATTACAACCAGCAAAATAGGACGAGATATCTTCTTGATAAGCAGATCCCAGGTATAGTTAAAGGAACGGCGAAAATGGTTGACACTGAAGCCTATTTTACTAAATATACGCTTCAGCAAAGTTCAATCAAACTTGATTTGGTGTGCAATAATTCAGCGAATTTAAGAATATCTTTGGGTTATAAATCATCTACTGAACCTTTAGCAGAAGCTAATTATCCACTAAAGGAAAAATTGATTTGGTCAAATAGTTTGAACACGATAAGAAGTTCAGCTAATGAGGTAAGTGGAAGGATAATCATTGATAGCGATTTAGATGCTTTTGGTTTCACAACAGACGAATATATCAAAGCTGATGAACGAATCTTCTACCTTCGAATCAATGATATCAGTGGAGGTCCTTATGGGTATGAAACCACTATTACTACAGAAATTAATGGTTCGCTGTTTGAGCTACCAGAATTCATCCCCCATATCCATTATATTAACGAATTTAAATTAGTTTTTGATGAGCTCATCTTTGAAACATTGCTCTATCCATTCTTCGATGGTAGTAACGAGATCATCATTCCAATTCGTGGCGTAAATCATGAGCTTGTATTTGAAGATTCAAAAATAGAAAATGAGATACTGGGTGTGAAGCATACCAGCTATTCAACAACAACACCTACTATAGGGGCTAGTAATATGTGGACAATAGTTTTCGGTACTGGTAATTATCTTTGGCAATCAGCTAGTGATGATCTTTTATATCCTCCAATGGAATGTCGTAGTTTTATACTTGGTTGTGCACGAACGATTTTACCAGAAGAATTTGAACCTGGAATAATGGATTATGGTTGGCGTGTTGCTTACTGTATGGATGGAAATTCAAGTCAAACAGATATTAATACATGTGATCAAACAGATGATGATTGCCTGGAAGCTATGTTTGATTATGTAAATGGAAAATTAGGATTAACCGGGAAATTGATAGTTTTTGTAGCTGGTCATGGTAGATCACCATATGGTAATCATATAACAATCACAGGTGAAACAAGATGTTGGGGTTTATATTACTCTAATGTTATAAAGCTAAATGAATATGAAAGCAAAATTGATGCTATCACTAGTGATGGTACACATATCTTACTTTGGATTAGTGCATGCCATGGTGATGGACTTAACACTTTTACTTAGGGTATACATAATGAATGCTTAGAGAGTTGGTCTTTTAAGCCTGTACATGAAGGAGTTCCTTCAACAGGAAGTGCAACAGATGGAACATATAATAGTTTTTGTTGGTTATTTAATGGTTCAGGAGGGGTTCTTTATCCAAATTCCGAATGTGCCTTTTTCTTTTATTATGCAGCACAAGGAGCTTGTGAGTATACTGTAACTGAAATAGGCCCTATAGCAAAAAATTTCTATGATATTACATTTGATTCAACAATGAACATTCAAAGTACTTGGGGAAACCATATTTTCTATGTAAATTGGGGGTACTAGAAATTATTTGGTAATTAACAATTGTTTGGTGGTAGAAATATTTGAAAGGAACTTTAGAGAATCAGAAAAAAGAGGAAATTAGAAGCGATTCAAAGCATTTTCAATCGAGTTCAGTATTTGTTAGAACATCATTTATTCTAGGGATTATAACCGTTTTTCTTACACTAGTTTATATAGTTACTTCAGGATTTTTATTACATTTTGGTGCTTTGCCTGTTAACCTTATATGCAGTGTAATTCTAGCTTTAGCAGTAGTGGGTATTATCCTGGGTGCAATGTCATTTCGATTTAGTAAAAATGTTTATGCAATAATTGGAGTTATAATGAATATTGTAGTTCTATGTGTGCAAATTTTAGCTTTAATAGTTGGTAATGATGCAGTATGAAAAAATCTTTTAAGTAAATCCTCTTTTTGCATTTTCTAGTTCTTCATCAGTAAGTGCTACTAGTAAGCTCAATGACGGGTCATCAATTCTTGCTAGTTCCAAAAACCTGACAGAGCTAACTATTGACTCAACAATAGGTGAGATTAATTCTTCATCATCTCCACCGAATTTCTTAAGGTCTTCATTTACTCTTTTCTCAAAGTCGTCTGCTGTTAATGCTTGGTCCAAAAATAATTCAAAATTCTTCTTTGAGATTTCAATGAACTCATTATATGACTTTTGATCTGCTATCCTTAGTCCGATACACGATGGCAATAAAACATTCTTTGCCCATTCAGTAAGTATTCTCTCTTTATCGTAAATAGTCTCTTTAATTGACTTCGTAACATTACTTCTAGTTTTTTTAAGGAGAATGTCTGAGCTCTTTATTGATTCTTCTCCTATCTTAGCTAGTTCTATGAGACCATATTTTTCATTAAATTGGGCAAAGGTCTTCACCAATGATTTAATAAAAAGAACAAGTTCCTTTGTTAGGTCATAGTTATTCGAGAGATCATTCACTAGTTTATTTTCGGCTTCTGATGCTTTTATTTCTCCTTGAACAACTGCTATTAGCACTCGTGTTATGATTTGTTTTATAGTATCAATTTTCTGAGGTATTTTCAAAGAGAAAATTAATAGTGGTGTAATTGAATTTTCAATAATTTGGTCTATCCAAGAAATAATAATCTGCTGACTTGTGAGAATATTTAATGAATCTAAAACATCATCAATTTTTTTATTTTCTAAAAGTTCTTCATAAAAGCTAGTAGAGAAATCATTGATCAATTGGGTGATGAATTCACCAATCATTGCATCGGTGCCAATTATTATATCTCTTGGAAGTTTATTCTTTGATTTACCATCGTTTTCAAGCGTTTCAAAGAAAAGGTTTCTTATTTGATCTTTAGTTTCTTTGTATTTCGATTGGTCATCATCTTCTATTAAAGGTTCAATTATTGACCATATGACATAATCGAATACCTTCGTGAACAATTGTTCGTTGTCCTTGAAGAATGCTTTATTAGTTTGGAAACCTTTTCTTTTTGGTATTTTTTTCACACCCTTTAATGAATGTTAAAGATTTTATCGTATGTGTTCCTATTGAATCGTTCCTTAGCAACTACAAGAAATGATATTGCTGTTCTATTGTCGATGATTGTGTAAGCTATACCTAATGTAGCACTCTCAAGTTTCATCAGGATAACTGTGAACGTTTTTTCGGGGATAACATTATCTATTTCCCAACCAATTTTCTCGAGTTCATTGACAATTTCAGGGATAATTTCTTCAACTGAACCTTGTTTGAACCCAGATCTTTGATGCTTATCAAATCTCGTTGATTTTGATCCATCAAAAAGAAATGAATTATGACCGTATTCCAATTTACGTTCTAATATACTTAGAACCATTTTTTCTGGGAACTTATTTGGTTCTGGAATTGGAAAGTCAGAAGCCTTTGCTGATTTGCTTGCTTTAGGTGCTTTAACAGGTTCAGGGATGATTTCTTGTTTAGTCTTTTCAGGAATAGGTTCAGGTATAATAGAGGTATCACTTGCAACAGTTTCCACTATTACATCTCGTTTGTCATATGAAAGACCTTTTTCCTGTTCGTGTAAACGACCTTTCTCGCGAAGTGTTTTAGGTATAGCTTCTCTCCCAGCATGTAAGGATACTCGTGGGCGCACTTTTACCACAAAGCTTCTGTTTTGAGTCATTTGGTCAGAAATTAATCCTACACCGGTAGGCATACTTCTAATGAAATCTGAATCCTCAAATTCCAAGGGTACCGAAGCTGGTACTCTTTTTAGAAATGCTCGAATATCATCCTCAAATGTAAGTAGATGAGTGATCATTACATCTATTTGACTCATAATATCTTTGTGCATAGCTGATGGTTGCTGGGTAACTAGCACTAAAGCGCATCCTGGTTTTCTACCTTGTTTAGCATATTCAATAAGTGGGTCAGATGCAGCAGTTTTCCTATTAGCGGGAACAAGTACATGTGCTTCATCAATTAATAACCAAGTTATGGGTATAGCACCATCTTCTTCACCTGAATCCTCAAAATGTTCAGTTTTTGAACTTCCAATTCTAGCCTCAAGAATTTTTCGTGCAATGATCCCTACTAGCAGAGCACGCAAACTATCACCTATACGAGGATTACTGATATCAAGAACAGCTATTTTATTAGGTGAGCTTAATTTCGAGAGAGGCGTGCCCACACCAGCAAAGATACCCCATTCTTTAGCTGCTTCCATCCTTGAGCGAATAGCTTGGATAGAATCATTACGATAGGTATTTACAATTGCTGGATCATCTAATGCTGATATTATGTCATCCAATGAGAAGTTAGGTTTCTCTTCAGAGACAATTTTAAGTGCTTTTTCGAGCACTGTTCCTCTAATTTCATATCGATCAATATCGAATGTTCGACACCAATCCTCTATATGCAGATCTGAGGGTTTCAATGCAAATGGTGAATCAACTGTTTCATCACCGTATTTTTCATAAATACCTATAGGAGTAAAAACTTCAATGTCCTCGATCTGATTGGGTTTTAATCCCCAGCGTTCTAATAAAAGATTCTCATTCTTAGAAGTATTCTCTTTCTTTAAACCCCAAAAAACACCTATAGGATCTATTACAATGATTCCTACACCAAGTTTTGCTTTTGAGAGTTCTTCGGCAATAACACCTAAAGTATAGCTTTTACCGGAACCACGATGTCCAGAAATAAAGATAATGTGTGGAAAGCCTGCGTCAATGAGGACCTTTTTACCATATTGTCCATGTGAACCTTTTTCTGAGACCCTTCCAAGGTAGAGTGTACCTTGACAACCATATTTTCTAATATCAGATCCTGACCTACCTAGAATAATAGCATCTTTTGTAGGAGCGTCTCTAGCTTCAATAGGCAATTCAACTTCTGGAGTGAAATCTTTGAAAGAATCAGTAACTTCATCAATATTTCTCTGAATATTTTCCAGAACATTTTCGTTACGAATGTACCCCAAAACAAAAAGCAAATCTCGAGGTTGATCACACTGATTTATTTCATCTGATAAAACTTTTCTGGCATCAAATCCTCTTGGACCAAAATCTGGATCATATAATGATTTTATCCAAATAACTTTATCGAGATATGCTGCAGGATTATTTTCCCCTGACATTTCTTTTGCTAAATCAATAATATTAGTGGGTAATTCAATTTCTCGATTAGTCATAATATAAGCTGTAGCATAAGGCCATAATCGCTCTTCCAAGGGCAATGATTCCAATAGCTCATAGATTTTATCTTTCAATTCACTCTTTTCAAGAGTCAAATTATAAGCTAGCAATAATGCACAAATTCTATCATCTGGATCAGGCCAAGCTGCTTGTAATTCTAGAATTCTTTCAATTTGAGGTTCTTCAATAAGTAAAGTTTCATCTCTATGTAAATAATAAAGCAACTTTATCTCATTTTCATCCGGAATATAGCTTTCTTTCGTTAAAATATCCCTAAGGATCTCCTTGCCCAATCTTCTAGCATTTGATATATATTGTTTATGATCAGTTAATTCATATGCAAGCATATTAGCTCGAGCTAATAATGCTCGTTCATGATCATCAACTATTGAACCATTCAAATCTGCTAAACGATCTAAAACTGTCTGCAAATAATGACATGGAGATCTACCAAATTCATACTTCATTTTTTTTTCACCAATAAATACTAGTAAATAATCTACAATATTTTCCTAGTCAATCAAGAATAATAAGATTTGGAAATACTTTTTTCCTTTGTTTCTTCTTCTTAATAAATGTTGAAAATTAAATTAACATTATCAAATTTTTTTTTGTCAATTTCTGCCAATATAGTAAATATTAAAACAATAACCTAAGTAGATTTATACACTTAATTTCAAGAATTGATAACATATGATTAGCACATGTCTAAAGGGCGTACGAAATAGGAAGATGATTTAATGGTTTCTCAGATTATAATCTCAAATGAAAATAGCACAAGTTTCTTTTCTATAGGTTCTGTTCAAGATGATGCAACGTTAGTTTCCGCTTTAGGTGGTGCTTTAGCAAGTTTTGCAATCGAAATGGGGTTATCCGATACAGGAACAACTCAAGCTAATTATTCGAAATTTCAAAATGGTATATTGATTTCAAAGTGGTTGGAAATAGGCAATTATAGACCTTCAATAATGATTGCTGTTAGAGGATATGATAATTTACAACCATATCAGCAAGTTTTCTTGATAGATTATGGTACCTTATTAACCCAGAAGATTCTTTCAGTCTATGAAAAACTATACGCTAGTAATGGTCCTATACCAAATTTTACTGAAGCTGTTAAATTACTACCTGAAATTGTGAATTTACTATACAAAGATTCACCAAACACTTTGAAGGAATTTACTCAACAAGTAGATAATAGTTGTCTCAATTTACTTGGTGAAATTTGGGAAAACCAAAGTGATAAAAGCTTACAACATTTTAATTTTAGAACTATCCAATATCAGCCATCAAAAACAGCTGAAATAAATGAAGGTTTTGTAAATTATTTCTATAAAGAAGGGGTAGCTTTTGATGCTTTATTTCCTCTAAAATTTGCTTCAACTGCTGATTTAACTTTTGTAAGAAAATATCTTTCAGATTATTTGAAGAAAAAATCTTATGATTCACGAAATGAAATAGCTGAGGAAGTTGTAAAAATAGCAACACAATTGTATAATATGTCGAGCTCGCGTTCAAAACGGGGAAAGCAAGCAGTAGAGAGCGTGGATTTAATAAACGCTAATATGATTTTTGAGCAGATTTCAGTAGCTAAGTTACCTGACTTGGAAAAAACTCGAGTGAAAATTCTAGACAATGTTTTCACTATTTTACTTCAAAAACTCTATCAGAAATATCCTTTGAAATACATTTCAGCTGCTTCAACAAATCCTATTGATATTCCATTTATCAGTAAAAATTTCGAGAAAACAGTTCAAACATTATTAGAGAAATCATTGAAGGAATCACCTCATTATAGTAAACAAATTGCAGAAATTTTGCGAGATATAGCAAATGAATTCACACCAGATGAAGCAATAAAGAGAAGTGCAGAAATCATCTCCCAAGTTGAAACGAAATTCATTGAGCGAATTATCAAAGATGATCCTTTTATTATAGTGGCTGATATAGAGTTAAAATCATTAAGAAAAATAGCTTCTCAACTTGCTAAGGATTCATTCAAACACTATCGTACAGCACATGATGAAGCAATGGCTTTGTGGTATATAATTCGGCAGATCAATCAATCCCTTGCTAAACTAAAAACTACCACACTAACAACCCAGATGAGGATTCACTTACTACAAAATCTAATTAGAAAATATCAATTTAGAAGTGTTCCATTGATCATCTATGATTTAACAAAAGGAATTCTTTCTGATATTGTTGGTTCATCCTCTTCAATTGACCCACTTATTACTTTATTACAAAGAAATCAGAAAGCATTTGAAAATGAATCTGGAATAATGATTCCCGGAGAAATCACTAGTGTTATTTTTAAAAGAATTAAGATCATAAAAGCTGCACAAAGTTTTGAGAAAATTGAAGCTTTATCTTACTTCTCACAAGCCTTTTCCTCTGCATTAGAATCAACTATTGTAAAAATACTTGAAATTTTCTTTGGAACTAAAAAATATCCTCAACCACCAAAATTATTGAGTGAAGCGATTGAAAAAATAATCATTACTTCTCAGAGTATTTATTCAATTTGCCGAATAATTAATTCATTACTTAAACAACCTGCTGCTAAAGATTTGTTTAAAAAAGACGTAGAAACAGTTTTTGTTAATACACTAAAATTTGCTACATTATTACCATCACCTGTTGAACTTTCTCGTTTAGCTTTAGAGAAAGGGTGGATGATAGAAATAAAAAAGGGTGTTGTGCTACCAAGTAAATCAGGTCCTAAAGCACAAAATCTTCTTGCCTTTAAAAAGGAGTTAGAGAAGGTTACTGATAACCAATTATTGATCAAAAATATTGAAATTCCTATTATTGAACAAACAGGTAGGCTATCAAGCTTAATTACAGATCCTGTTATTATAGCAAAATTGCTTGAAATGTTCTTAGAAACAGCTTTAACAAACAGACTTGAACAAGCATCTCAAGAACTAAAAAGTCTTGAGAAAAAAGCTAAAACCAGTGCTGGAAATACTTCTGGTAAAAAGAAATTAGCTAATAATATTAGATTAATGAAAGCTATTACAAAAAATCTAGAACAATTGATCTCCGGCGGAAGTGCTATCCATAAAGTATTTACCGGTAAAAAGGACTTGAAGAAATTAACCCAGTTAGCCGCTAAAGAAAAATATCCAGAACTTAATTATTACTCCAAAAATTTAAAAGTAAACGACGAAGATGTCTCTGTAAAAATAGATCCTATGTTCGGTGATTATGAGCAAATAATTGAAGTCTTCGCTTCTACTTGGGTAAGAGATTCTGAATACGTTGGTAAATTAAAAGAAGATATTCTTTGGAGAATCATTGAAAACGATACAAAGAACATTCCTTTAGAAAAGCGTGTAATAAAAGATTTACAACAAGCAGCAATTAAAGGTAAAAAGCAGGACCAAGGAACAATTGTAAGAAATAGTATAGAGCAAGAAGTCTCATTGTTATTTAATAAAGCAGTAAGAAATTCAATAGCTACTGCATTTGATTCTATTAAAGATGATTTGGTTGTTCGAGTGGACTCAAATTCTAAAGATAGTTACATCGTTATCGATACAATTGATGTAGATAAAAAATACCTCCAACCAATATTTGATAAAATGAGTTTTGCAAAAAGTATCCATAAGACAGATGATAAAACAGAGGTTTGGTTATGTATCAGCGAGCTATTACCAACAATCATTTCACGAAAGAAGAAAGCTCAATCAATTCGTGGCTACCTTAGAGATGGCTTAAAAGAAAATCTTCGTTTATATCATTTGAAAACATTGAACTCCTTAGGAGACTTAATTGATTTATATATTGGGGAACAAGCAACAGATTTATTCTATACAAAAAGCCGAATCCTTGAACAATTAATTTTAGAATCAATAGATCAAAGCTAAAAGCAGAAATTATAACAATTATTGGAAATACTCTTATTAAAGTATGATTTGTAGAAGAATTAGTGAAGTCAAGACTCTGAGGGATTACTATGAAAGGATTAATCATTGATGGTCAAAATGCTGGTGCTTCAGGGGATATGTTTCTCGGAGCGTTAGTTGATTTAGTATATATTGATGAGAAAGATATGCAAATTGCTGATAAAAAAA
Organism: Bathyarchaeia archaeon; assembly: GCA_035528035.1. Lineage (GTDB taxonomy): Archaea > Asgardarchaeota > Heimdallarchaeia > JABLTI01 > JABLTI01 > JABLTI01. The sequence continues at coordinate 153,959 of DATKZI010000013.1, read as the reverse complement.
GATTAGCTCTTTTGCAGGAATTGGCAACAAAAATCATCAAAGCCACTGATTTATCTAAAGAAGTAGAAATTGAGATTGATGTAATACGTAAAAATCAATTCGCTCTTCAAGGAGTTCAATTAAAAATATCAATTAAAGAACCTCATCGACATCTAAAAATTCCGCAAGCAAATGAATTGCTTGATAACTGCTTTAAAGTGTTAAATCTCTCAGAAAAAGCAAAAAATTTCTGTATAACAGCTTTTCAGATTTTATTCGAAGCTGAAGCTGCTGCTCATGGTGAGCCTCTTGAGAATGTTCACTTACATGAAGCTGGTTCACTTGACACTTTCGTGGATATCCTTGGATCTGCTTATCTTATGGATAAAATTGAGCTATATAATGCAATTATTTATGTTCTACCAATTGCTTTAGGTTCAGGATCAGTTACTTTTTCACATGGAACATTACCAGTACCAGCACCAGCTGTTGCTGAAATTGTTAAAAAATATCAGTTACCTGTTCATGTGGGTACTTTAAAAGGAGAATTATTAACTCCAACTGGAGCAATAATTATTGCTGCATTAGCTAAACTATTTGAGAGCAGATTTGTTCCAAGATGTCCTTTTATGACTATTAAAGAAATAGGTATTGGATTTGGAACAAAAGAATTTGAAAAAATCCCTAATGGTTTAAGATTATTGGTAGGAAATATACTAGAGGATGAATATCCCAAAGAAGAAATTGCTATTATTGAAACAAATGTTGATGATTGTTCTGGTGAAACAATAGGTTTCCTTAGTCAAAGATTACTCGAGATAGGCGCTAAAGATGTTTATCTTACACCAATCTATATGAAAAAGGGAAGACCTGGTACGATGATTTCAGTTCTTTGTTTACCGGAAGAAGTTAATCTTTATGCATCAGAAATTATGAATCAAACTAGTACTATTGGTGTAAGGATTTCTTATAGCTCAAAAATTATGCTTAGTAGAAAGATAGAGGAATTTAAAATTAAAATATCTGACAAAGAATTTACAGTCAGAGGTAAAATAGCCTATAATAAACTTGGTGAAATAGCTCATTTTAAACCAGAATTTGATGATCTTAAATTAATTACTGAACAAACAAAATTAACAATGAATGAAGTAGTATCAACTGTTCGAGCTTTGATAGCTGCTGAATTAAAAAAGAGAAAATAGCTAATCTAAGTTATCAATTTTCTAATCATCTTTCTTGGGAGCAAGCTCTAACATACAATAACTATCTCTTTTACCTGCATGAAGAAGTTCTTTTGTTTTTAGCTGTATTCCAAAGATTTCACTTAAAATGCCTACCCACAAGCCACGTATAAACGTACATCTGTTAACAAATTTCTTATCTGCACAGAATAGTCGACACTCATAATATAACAAATAGCTATTTGCATGTTTATCTCTTAAGGTAGTTTGAAGATAATCGAATAATTGACCAGTGGTTTTTGTTTTCAATAATTTAACAAAAAACTCGCCAACAATTTCAGCTGTATTTTGAATATCAGCTTCAGATTCAGTCTCGGTTAATTTCATAATAATAAATGAAAGATTTTCCATAGAGGGATTTTTTAAAGCTGTTTTAGTTTCCTCTTCTTCAGCTGTATAATTAGCAATATATGATTCAGTTATTACTTTCCAAATTGCTTCAAAGAGGATAAAGCTAGGTAGCTCACGTGTAAATAAAGGATTAAAGATAGAATCAATTGTAAATGATTCATGAATAGATCTATCTGATAACTCTCTAGGTACAGCACTTACAACTTCTTTAATTTCTGATTCTTTAATTATGATTTTTTTGAACACAACATCATATTGGCTCTCAGATGATAACGATAAGGTTACGTTTGCTTGTACAGGAGCGTTAAAAATATTATAACAGATACCTTCAAGATATGCTTGTAGTACTATGAGTGTGCCTTCAGAATCAGCAATTTCTTTTGCAATATATCTATTTTTTCCGAGAAAGATTTTTCCTGTGCCTTTTTCTAGATTATAATCAATTTTTACACTTTTCCAACCTAGTGTTTCCAATAATTCTAAAATTACCTCTTTAACGTCTCTTATTCCTTCATCTACTAAAGATCTTTCACGGATGAATTTTGATATTATTGAAATAAATTTCGATGTCAAATCTTTGTTATCTTTAAGTAATTCAGCTGATTGTATAACAGAAAAGAATAACGTACGAATGATTCTTTGTTCTTTTATGATATCAAGTGACATTTGTTCAACCTTTTTCTTAGTTTTACTTTAGTGTGTAGTATTAGTAAAATGCGAATGTGATTAATAACTAACTATTACTATTTGCATCATTTATTTGTTAAAAAAAACTTTGATAGAGGCATTTCAATTATTATTTTCATTTTAAAATAAGGAAAATACAAAATTGTTTTAAAACATAAATAGAAAAAAATTAATTATTATTAAACTTTCAAGTTATTTATAATAAATGAAAGTAAATAAATGAGAATAAACCTAATATTGTTAGATTTTAATTGGTGGATAAATTGGATGCACAAATAATTATCTCAAGGGAAGATAATACAGATTTCACTTCAATAGGCTACATTCAAACAGATACTTCGCTTGTAAGTGCCCTCGGAGGAGCATTGGCAAGTTTTGCCCAAGAAATTGGTTTAGCTGGAGATTCGGATGTTTCTGATAAAAAGAAAAATTCAATAAATTTCTCTAGATTCCAAAATGGTATACTAGCATCTAAAATGATTCGAGTGAAAAACCATACACCAATTATCTTGATAGCTATAAAAGGGTTTGAAGGAGAAGATAAAGAGTTAGATTTTGTAATCGATTTTGCTAGTCTTCTTGCCCAAGAGATTGTTATAAAATTCGAATCTGATTATGCTAGTATTGGATTAATACCAAGCATTGACGATGCATATGAAACAGTAGCTTCCGTAGCTAATCAAATGTATAAACGTTCACCAGATAAAGTAAGATATTTTACTAAAACTATTAAGGATAAAATTATTGCTATTTTAGATTCAATCTGGGAAAATCAAGATTCTTTTGAAAGATGGGCAAATGCGAATACTTCAAAGAAATTAACACATATGAATCAAATCGAATTACTAAATGAGTTAGCCAAATATTCATACATAGAAGGTATAAAAGCAGATGCCTTTTTTCCTTTAGCTTTTGCATCATCAATAAATCCTATTGAAGACATAACAAAATTATTGGATGGCTTTCTAACCAAAAAAGCTGCACAAGCTAGAAAGGAGATAGAAGCTGAGATCACAAAAGTTTTCACTCAATTAAAAGACTCTTCTAAAGCATTATCCAAAAGAGAAATTGATGAAATTCCTGAAGTTGACCTAATCAATGAAAGTTTTATTTTCGAAAAAATTCTCATCGTAAAAAATGATCAAATGGAAAAAATTGTTATTCCACTAATCACTGAAACAAATCAAGAGCTCTATCGAAAATTATTCTTAAAATATCCTTTGAAATTTGCTGCTATGTCTAAGGAAAATATCTATGATAAAAGTGAATTAGATTCACAAGTACAAAAAACTATTGCAACAATATTAAAAACAGAGTTAACTGATAAAAGTTGGATAAATGAAAGGATTCTTTCGGTTTTAAGGGATGTTTCTTCTAAATATCCTCCTAGTCTGATATTGAAAAGTGAAAAACAAATTTTGGAGAAAACCCAAATAGGATTTTTTAATGCATTAAAGAGTGAACATCCATTTATTCTATTTGCCGATCCATCTTTAGAAAACTTAAGTAAATTTGTTGCAATTGAAGCTAAAAAAATACTAGATAGGTTCAGTACAACATTAGATGAAGCAGTTATTTTGTATAATTCTATTGGACAAATTCACTCTGATATTTCCAAAGAAAGTAATCCCAATACACAAGATTTAATGATTCTCTATTTTCTGCAACAAGTTATTCAACCATATCAATTTAGAGATGTTCCAGAAATAGTCTATTCATTAATTACTGAATGTTTGGGGAAAATAACTGCCAGTCGTAAAAAACAAGTATCTGAGATAATTAGTAGCAGTATTCAGGAATTTGAAAAGAAGCTTGACTTTACAATCGTCCCCGCAACAAAGAAAATAGTTTTGAATCGAATATCAAAAATAGGATCCTCAATGAAACATTTTGAAACATTTGAGGATTTAACATATTTCTTTAAATCTTTTAGAGCTTCTTTAGAATCTACTTTAACCAAGATTCTACAAAAAATCTTTGGTCCTGAAAAATTCCCATTTCCACCTATAATTATGATTAAAATAACTGACGAGATAGCTACTGATCTTCAAAGTGTTTATGTTATAAAATTGATAATAGACAGAATAATTCGAAGGCCAAATGGTCGTGATTTATTTGAAATTAATTCAGTAAAAGCAATTGAGGGGAACACAAAATTCAAGTATATCCTCCCTTCATCATTAGAGCTTGCAAGAAGTGCCTATGATAGTGGTTGGATGAAACCAATCGATCAGAAAAAAGAGGATAAAATATCACTTGCTCAATTAAAAACACTACAAGTGAAAATTCCTTCCCTAAAATTGGAAGGTGAATTACAAAAATTATTGGAAAAACCAATTGTCAATGAAGCTTTATGGATAAATTTTGCTGCTAGTATTATTGATTCCCGTCAGAGGCTACTAAAATTAAATATCACTGAGCTTGAAAAACAGATGAAAGTTTCAGCAGGAAGTGCTACCGGCAAACAAAAATTTGGCACCATTCTAAAACATCTCAAAGGTGCAAATAGATGGTTGACTAGTATTATTTCTGGTGGTGGTGCACTGCGCAAATTCTTTACTGGCGGAAAAGAATTCCAATTATTAATACAAGATAGTTCAAAAGATATCTATCCCGTTTTTCGATACCATCCAGAAAAATATCGTTCCTATACAAATGAACAAACAATCAAAAATATTAGTTCCTTAACTCCTATAACAGGTGATTTTCAAGATCTAATACAGATTTATTCATCACTCTGGTTAGCGGATTCGCAATATACGGATAAAATTGTTGACAATCTTTTCTGGAGCGGATTAACAAAAATCACTGATCGATTAACAAGTAGTGATGAAATAGACAAGAAAATTTTGTTAAACTTGAAATCATCTTATAAAAAGGATGCTGTAATTGATCAGCATTCAATTATAAGAAGTTCAATTGTTGAAGAAATAGTCCCTTCATTTAACAAAATAGTAAGAACAGCTTTATCTGAGACCTTTACTATTTTTAAAGATGAACGATTAGTCAAGTTCGATGTAAAATCAAATGATTGGTATATTTCTCTTGGAATTGTAAATGTTCCTCAAAGTGCTTTGAATAATGTTTTTAAAACAATATACAATGTGCAGTTGAAAAAAATACAAAACGATCAAACTGAGATCCGTTTAATTCTAACAGACTATTATTCATTAAAGAGATTTAAAGAAACACAAACATTGGAAGAGTTCATTCGAAAATCAGTATTTAACGAGCTAAACAAATCTGAAATTAAAGCACTGGAATTCTTTAGCAACCTTAATGAGAAATATATTGGGAAATCAACTGCTGATATATTTTATTCATTTATACGATCACTAGCTCAACTAATTATTACCCCAGTAACCTAAAAGTAGTAAATGGCTTAAACCATTTACTCTGATTTTATTTTTTGCCACATTTGAAGTGCATGAGCACCCCAAGCAGCACGTTTTGGTGTTGGAAAAGTAGGAATATTATTTTCTCTGAGAATTTTTATAGCATTTTCTACTTTCTTTCCAGCTAATAAACAACCGATAATAGCTGTTTTATGATCTTCTTTAGCTAAATTAACCATAACCTTTGCTACTCCATCGACATCCGCATCACCTGGTGGAACCATAATAGTGATAATAGTATCAAATTCTCCTGAATGAGCTAGCGCATTGAGGGCTAATTCATAACGTTCAGGTGTAGCATCACCTAAAAGATCAAAAGGATTCTCTCGAGGGCAGGCTTGAGGTAAACCAGCTAATTTTTCTCGTAATTCGTTTGATGGTTGATTGAGTTTCAAACCCATGAAATCTAAATTATCAGAGGCAAGCACACCTGGACCTCCTGAGTTTGTTACAATAGCTACCCGATTCCCACCTCGATCACCATAGGTGGAAAGAACAGCATAAGTATCGAAAGCTTCGTCAAGTGATTCTACCCAAATAGCTCCTGTTTGTTTCGCTACTGATTCATAGATTTTAGGATCACCACCCAATGAAGCTGTATGGGTCATAGCAGCTTTATTACCAATAGCAGAACGACCACCCTTCAAGAAAATAACTGGCTTTAATTTTGTGGCTTCTTTTAGAGCTTTAATTAGTTTACGGCCATGGGTAGCTCCTTCTAGATAGAGAAAAATAACTTTGGTATGAGAATTTTTTTCTTCAGCAAGATATTTTAATAATTCTGCTTCTTCAACATCTGAAGCATTACCAAAAGAAATCCATTTATCAATTCCTAATCCTTCAGCAGTTGCCCGTAACATCATGGAACCAGCTAATGCCCCACTTTGGGAAATAATAGATAATCCCCCAGGGATATAGTTATTCTCCATTGCAGCAATCATCTTGGTATTTGTGGATGCTATACCTGCACAATTAGGGCCAATAATTCTAATATCATGCTCTCTGCTAACTTTAACAAGTTCGTCCTCTAAAGTAGTATTACCAACTTCAGAAAAACCACCACTCAAAACAATTGCATGGTGAATGTTTCGTTTAGCACAATTCAATAGTTCAGCGGGGACAAATTGAGCTGGAATAGCAATAACTGCTAATTCTGGATCTTTAGGAAGAGAAGCAAGATCGGGATAACATTTATGACCAAATATTTCATCACGCTTAAGATTGGTAAAGAATAGATCGCCCTCAAATTTTCCTTCTAAAAGATGTTTAGCAAGCATACCGCCAATTGAACCAGCTCTTTCTGAAGCACCAATTAGGACTACGCTCGTAGGATTAAAGAAAGGTCTCAAGTCTGTGGTAACCATTTATAGTAATCTCCTAATACTCTTTCAACTGAGTTAGTTTTGTTCAAATATTTCTTTAAAATTATTGTGATATACTAAGAAATGAAAAAAAGAAAGATTAGAGTAATTCTGTAAAGCTTCGGGTAAAAGCTTCAACTAAATCACAAGCTCTTTCTATATCTTTTGGATCAAGTAAACTAACGGGACTATGGATGTATCTGCATGGAACAGAAACAACACCCGAGGGAATTCCTCCTCTAATTAGAGCTATCCTTCCAGCATCTGTACCACCTGAAAGAGGTCGTTTGTATTGCCAGGGGATTTTCAATTCACCAGCAAGTGCTTTCAATTTAGCAATGATCTTTTCATTAACAATTAGAGATGCATCTGCAATGGTAATCGCTGGACCATCACTTAGTTTTGTTGGGCAGTCCTGACCGGAAACACCGGGTGTATCACCTGCAGTAGTGTTCTCAATAGCTAGAGCCATATCGGGATTAATAGTATAAGCAGCAGTTGTTGCTCCTCGTGCTCCTACTTCTTCACCAGAAGCAAAATTAAAGATTACCGTGCCTTTAGGTCTGTTCTTGGCTAATCTTCTAAGAGTTTCAATTAAAACAACACAGCCTGTTCTATCATCAAAAGCTTTCCCAAGAACTTTACCACTACCTAGTTCTTTAAATTCTCCAACAAGAGTGCCAGTAGTACCAATATCAATACCTAAAGCATTAACTTCTTCAAGAGAGGAAGCACCAATATCAATAGCTAATTCTGAAGCACTGGGAATCTTTGCCGCTTCACCCTGAATGGTAATATGGGGAGGTTTAATACCAATTACTCCATAAACAGGTTTTTTAGTTTCATCATCAGGCACTAAAATAACCGTTTGACTAGGAAAGATCAAATCAATAAAACCACCAATTTTGGCAAAATAAATGAAACCATCAGGAGTAATATGTCTAACAATTAAACCGATTTCATCAGTATGGGCATCAAGCATTAATACCGATGCATCTTTTTCAGTGCCTTTGAGGGTAGCAATAAGGTTACCGCCGATATCAACTTTAATCTCATCAGCTAAGCCTTCGATTTTTTGCTTAATAGCTTTAACAACTCGACTTTCTCGAGAAGCAATACCAACAATTTGGGATAACTCACGCAAATCTTCAATAATATTATTTTTCATCGCAAAATTCTCAGTTAATTTTTTTCAATTACCACCTAGGATTTAATCATTATTGAATGTTATTACAAAATGAAAAAGCATTAAAAGAAGAAACAAAAAACAGAAGATTCAATTTAAATTGAACGTTTAAGATTTTCAGAAAGAATTAATAAGTCTAGTAACTTAAACATCTTGGTGCAAATACAACATGCGAGATCTGACACAAAAAGCACTGGATATTTGTAGCAAAGAAGGCGCTACTTATGCCGATATACGAATAATCACAATGCAAGATGAAGATATATCGATCAAAAGAGGAAATATCGATGCATTGAATTTATCAACGGTAAAAGGATTCGGAATAAGAACAATAGCTGCTGGTGGACTGGGTTTTGCAGGATCATATTTAATTACACCAGAAGAGATTGAACGAGCAGCCAAACTTGCTGTGAGGATAGCAAAAGCGTCGGGATCTACCCGAAAGAAGCCAATAGAATTTGTAGAGGAAAAGGCTGTAGAGGATGAATATAAAACAAAATACAAGAAAGATCCCTTTACAGTGCCTACAGAGGAGAAAATAGCTACTTTGGTAGAAGTCGATAAACGACTAAAGGACTATAATCCTGAAGTAATAAAAATGACTCAAGTAGATTATCGAGGACATCGCGAAGATAAATTATTTGCAAGCTCAGAAGGAGCTTACATCACACAACAAATAACTTTCTGTGGTGGAGGATTTTCTTGCACAGCAATAAATCCTGGAACTCAACCTCAAGTACGATCTTTCCCTGGTTCATTTAGAGGAAATTTTTCAGCACAAGGATACGAGTATTTTGAGAGCTTGAATTTGCTTGAAAATGTGGATAAAACTGCGGATGAGGCAATTGCTCTTACTGTAGCAAAAGCATGTCCAACAGAAAAATCAACGTTATTGTTAGATGGACATCAGTTAATGCTACAGATACATGAAAGCTGTGGACATCCAACAGAATTAGATAGAGTGTTAGGCACGGAAGCAGCTTTTGCAGGTACAAGCTTCATGACACCAGAATTGCTTGGAAAATTGAAGTACGGAAGTGAACATGTAAACGTGGTGGCTGACTGTACATTACCAGGTGGATTAGGATCATATGGCTACGATGACGAAGGAGTGTCTGCGAGAAGAGTGGACTTGGTAAAAGATGGACTATTCGTTGGATATCAGACATCAAGAGAAACAGCTGCTTTACTAGGATTAGAGAAAAGCTCAGCAGGGATGAGAGCTGATAGCCCACAAAAACTACCAATAATAAGAATGGTAAATATTAATCTAGAACCAGGTGATTGGACACGAGAGGAAGTAATTGCTGATACCAAGAAAGGTATTTTGATGTCTACAAACAAGAGTTGGAGTATAGATGATAAACGTTTGAACTTCCAATTCGGAACAGAAATCGCTTGGGAAATAGTGAATGGTGAAATAGGTGAAATAATAAAGAATCCTACTTACACAGGAATTACCCCAGAATTTTGGGGCAGTATGGATGCCCATTCAAGAGATGATTGGAAATTACTGGGCACTCCAAATTGCGGCAAAGGTCAACCAGGACAGGTCATGTATGTAGGCCATGGTTGTGGAACTGCTCGTTTCAATAATGTTCGAGTAGGTGTTACTAAGGAGGCAACTGCACAAGATGGAACTCAATAAAGATTTCTTGTTTGAAAAAGGACGATTAGTGCTTAAAGAAGCAGAAAAGCTTGGTGCAACTCAAGCTGAAGTTATTATTACTTTGAGCACTTCTGCTTTAACTCGTTTAGCTAACAGCATTATAGATCAAAATGTCGCTGAAAATCATGCTAATATTTCCACTATCGCTTATGTAGGCAAGAGAAAAGGTTCCACCTCTGTAGAAGTTCTAGATAATGCTTCTATTGCTTCAGCTGTGGCTGATGCTGTAAAGATAGCTAAGATCTCCCCAGAGAACAATGACTTTAAATCCATTCCTAAACCTCGCCCATTAACTGATATTCCTATTTCCGAAACTGTTTCTCCCAATACCATCAATGCTACTCCTGAACAGCGAGCTGAATATTCCACTATTGCTATAAATACTGCTCATGCCTTAGACAAACGTGTAAAAGTTGTTGCTGGAGCTATTTCCAACATTACTGCAGAACGTATTATCATGAATTCTCTTGGCGTTGAAGCTTATGAAATTGGCACAGGCAGTAATATCAATTTAACTGTTATTGCAGAGGATAGCACCGAGCAAACTGCTGGTTGGTCTGCTGATAATCGTCAAGATTTTACTCAATTACATATTAAAGAGGTTGCTGAACAAGCTGCTCAAAAAGCTGCTAATGGTTTCGGTATGCAATACATTGATCCTGGTAGCTATGAAGTCGTTCTTGAGCCTGCTGCCGTTGGTGGTTTTATGTTCTTTATGAGTTATTTTGGTTTCAGCGCATCCATGTACCAAGATTATGTTAGCTTCCTTAGAGATAAGATTGGTGAGAAACTATTTTCCGACAAGTTCAATCTTTGGGATGACGGTTTTGACAATCGCCAAATTTATCGTGCAGCTTTCGATGATGAAGGTATGCCAAAATCTAAATTGGAAATGATCAAGGATGGCGTTGTTAAAAATCTAGCTTATGATACTCTTACCGCTGCCAAAGATGGTGTATCTACTACTGGTCATAATGCTAAATTCCGTGGTCGCTCTATGCCTTTCCCCGGTAATCTTTTCGTTGGTGAAGGAGATTCAAATCTTGAAGAAATGATTGCTGAAACAAAGAAAGGTATTCTAATTACCCATTTCCATTACCAAAACGCTGTTAATCCCACAAAAGGTATCTTTACTGGTTTAACTCGTGATGGTGCTTGGTTAATTGAGAATGGTGAAATACAATACCCACTTAAAACTCTTAGATACACTGATTCTGTGCTTAGTTTTCTTGCTAATATTGACCTTATTGGTAAATACCCAAAATTAAACTATGGTCCAGCTAAAATGCCTCCTATGAAATTACCAGCATTTACTATTTCTGGTTCACAAAAGGAATAGTCGTGTTATTATGAGATTCCCAAATCTCATATTTTTTCTTTTTTTAGTATTATATTCTAAAGAACAATTTTTTTGATACCTTATTACAATTGAACCTTGAGTTGTATAATAAATGAATAATTCCCCCAAAAAAGGCATTAAAATTGTTCTCGCTATGCATGGTTCACCACCAAAGGATTTTCCAATGGATGAAATGGCTTTTTTTTATGGCATTCACTTAAGATTAGAACACAATCCACAAAGTGTGGATAATGAAACTAAAAAACGTGCTTTAGCTATAGAAGAAAAGATGAAAAACTGGCCTCGTACCTATGAAAATGATCCTTACTTTACAAGTTCAATTGAGATAGGTAAAAATGTTGAAGAAATTACTGGCTATGAAACACTTGTTGGTTTTAATGAATTTTGTAACCCAGCAGTTAAAGATGTTCTTCTGAAAGCCCTGGAAACAAATCCTAATACTATATTCGTCACTACACCAATGATAACTCCAGGTGGAGAACATTCAGAAATTGACATACCTGAAACCATTACAGCTATTTCAAAAGATTATCCAAATACAAAAATCATTTATGCTTGGCCTTTTGATCTTGTCGATGTTGCTAATTTTCTTTCAAATCAAATAAGAAAGCATTCCTAGTAATGTTTTCTTTCATCAAATTTCAGCTTCAATAGTATTAGATAATTCAGAAGTATCCTCTTTTATATTTTGATTAGTTGATTTTGCATTGAGATAGGAAAGTATGATTACTCCACCAACAACCAATACTATTGATACAATTTTCATGATTAATACTGATACAGCAAGACCACTCCATTCAGAGAATACAATGATTCCACAAAAAACTGGTGTTGTTAGTGACATGACAGAGAAAATAGGTGTAACAATAACAGCTTTCCCTCTTTGAAAAGCAATTTGTGGAAATATACCCGCTATGATATTATAGCCAGACATCAAAAGCACATAAAGCCACCAATACCATTTTGAGAGAACAAATACAAATGATGTGTTAAAATTACTAAAGTCCAAACCACTCATGAATGCTTTTGTGAATGTATCACCTAACCCAGAGAATATTCCACCACCAAAAGCGAATATCGCACTTGTAAATTGAAATTTCTTAGGAAAAGAAAAAGCGGAAAGAATAATCACTATTACAGTTAGTAATCCAATGAAAATCAATGACCTTATTTGGAGAAAAGATTCATTGACTTCTTCTAAAGTATAGGTAAAATCAACATCAGGATTAGTAATTCCAAGTATGATCACACCAATAACTATTAACCCAATAGCAATTAGCTCGGGTATTTGAATACGCTCCTTAAGATAAAAATAAGAAAAAATTACTAACACAATTAACCCAATTGCTTGCATAGGAGCAACAATTGAAAGTGAACCTTGATTCATCGCTACTACTAGAAAACCAAATGCAAGAACTGTTAAAAGGAACCCTAGTAACCAAATTTTATTTGTGAAAAAATTCTTGAAATTTTGCCAAAACTTAACTTCCTCAATCTTTGGAAGAGATGAAGCTCCTTTCTTCTGGAGCACTAAACCAATATTAAGTGAGGAGTAAGCAAAGATGCCCATAAAAATAGCAAGAATTGTATTGGTCAAAAAGAATTCTTTCCTCCGATTTATAATCTTAATTTACATAATTAGGAACTAACAAAATTCCATTCTTTAATAATTATTGATGCAGTCAAATTTCCGTGTGAATTATTTCAGCGAAAGAATTGCTCAACAAATCATCTTTTAATTTTAATTTCAAATTGCTTCAGTGTTTCTGGAGTATCTTCATCTTTCGTTAATCTAGCATATTCTGTTCCAACTACTCCTGCCAATAATTCACGATTTTCATCTGCTGTATCCATAAAAAAGAATCTACCTTTTGGTATTGCTTTAGCAAAATTATAATAGGCTTCTCTAGGATGATATTTATCAAGTGGCCCATGAAAGATAGCAATTTCTTCAGTTATTTCTGATAATTTATCTCTGATATCAAATCTTTTATTTTGATTAGTGCATTTTCTAAATTTCCAAGCTTCTGTTCCTTTAGCAAATGCAATGAATCGCTTTTTTTGTGCTAGATTTTCCATTTTTGCTAGATAAATTTTAGCTATCAGATTTCGTAAAATACCAAGAATAAATGGGGGAGTTATTAAGCTAATAAAATTGGTAAATTTTTTCGTGTAAACCCATTGAGCTATTGGATCAAAAACAACAATTGTTGGAGGATCAATTTGTTTATCTATCAACGCTTGGAAGACTATACCACCACCATAACTTGAAGCTATGAGAAGATAATCTCGTTTATTTAATCCTAAAAAATCAATTACTTTCACTAAATCATTAGCTGATTCTTTAATAGTCAATTTTACTTTCATTCTATTTTTCATTCTACTTGATGCTTTCTCTCGAGATTCTAAATAATAATATTCACACAATCCATGATGAGGTTTATGAAAATCAACCCATGTTTCTGGTTTAGCTATATAACCCGGCATGAAAAGTATGGGTCTTTTAAATACCACTTTTTCAGGTATATGATGAAAAACTCTTAATTCACCATCTTTAACAGGAATATAAATTACTTCATTTACTCCTTCAGCGCAAAAGTCTGGAACATCTCTTCTCCCGGCTTGCATTAATTGTTCAATTGTATTTCGTTTATCATCCGTTAAATGAAAAATATCTTCCTGTAAGCTCATTATTTTACAACCTTGTTTTATTACATCATGATGATATTCTTTTGAAGATTTTAGTCTAATAAATTATTTTCCCTTGTTTGATGTTTATATCAAAAATTCATTTATCTGTAATTTTAAAGAAATTTCACATTAAAATCTAGAATAAAATATTGAGAAAAAATAGATGAAGGGGAATACCCTTCGTTGTCATTTTTTTTTAAGTAATTGGTTGGTCTTTTGTTGCTTTTGGTTTGTATTTCCAAAAACCTTTCTTATTTAACCACTTGCCAAGATATACCAATCCTAACATTACAGGTACTTCCCAGAATAATCCCATAGTTGTTCCTAATGCCGCTAATGCGCTTATACCTAAAGCAGTTGCTATTGCTATTTCAAAGTGACTTGAACTTCCTATAATGGTAGTAACAATTGCTTCTTTATATTGAAGTCTGAATAATTTAGTGATTAAGAGATTATATCCTACAACAATAATGAAACCTAGAAGCAATGGAGCGGAAACTAATAGTAATTCTAATGGATAGTCAATCAATTTATCACCATTAATTGAAAATAGTATTATTAGTGTAGATAGAAGAGCAACCATAGAGATTATTCCTATAACTGGGCGATATTTAGTGTCAAACCATTCTTTTCCTTTAGCTTTGACTAAAATTATTCTGCTTAAAAGACCTAAAATTAATGGTGCACCAATGAATATTAAGACGGTAATAAATAACAATAATCTATCAATCGATAAATTAGATATCCCTGTTAAAAGTGCAACAATAGGAACAAAGAGAAACATAATAGTAATTGTATTGATACTTGTGTTTATGACATTCTGTTCTTGATTACCTTCTGCTAATGATCCCCAAACTAAAACCATTGCAGTACATGGACTTGATCCTAATAAAATAACTGCTATGATTAGGTCATCATAACCGGGTAATATTAGATAAGCTAAACCAGCTGCAACTAATGGTGCTATAATCCAATTTGAGACAAGTGTTAGTATAATTGGCAAAGGATTTTTTCTAAGCTTCTTAACTTCCTTAAATTGAAGATTTAACATAGCTGGATACATCATAAAGAATAAGCAAATACCAATAGGAATGTTAATTCCCATGCCACCTCTCCAGTTATCAAAAATATTTACACTATTTAATGCTGCGCCAAAAGCAGGCCATACACGCGAAAATAATATTCCAACTCCCATACAGATTACAACCCATATAGCGAGGAATTTTTCAAAGAATTTTAATTTTGATTCTTTTTTAACTGGTTGTTCCAAAATTTCACTTGTAATATCTTTATCTAATTCACTGTTTGGTAAAATTTCAGTTTCAGACATCTTCTAATCACTTTTTATTTACTCGCTTTCAACAGTTTCTACAAATGTTAAAGTATATGAAAAATTTTTTATATAAAAAATTTTCTATATAATCCAGTGCGTCGAAATGTCTAAACACAAAGAGATAATTAGAGAAGAATATGCGAAAGCCTTAGAAAGCGCAAATAAGAATCAATCAAGTTGTTGTTCGAGTGAAGATTCCAACCAACAAGAAAGTTCATGTTGTTCTACACCAAAATTAACTCTAACACCTAATGTTCAAATTGAAATCCCTTCATTTGGCTCTACAAATAATCTAGCTGTGAAAGCTAATTTGAAAGATGGCGATATTGTTGTCGATTTTGGGAGTGGTCCGGGACATGATATATTACAAGCAGCTAAAATTGTTGGTAAATCAGGTTTAGCAATAGGAATTGATTTTACTCCTGAAATGGTTGAAAACGCTACTAAATTAGCAGAAAAGATGGGTTTGGAGAATGTTTTAGTTTATCAAGGAGATATTGAAAATGTCCCAATTGAATCAAATATTGCTGATGTTGTTATATCTAATTGTGTGATTAATCTTGCTAATGATAAATTAGCTGTTTTCAAAGAAGCATATCGTATACTCAAATCTGGTGGACGACTGTTTGATTCTGATGTAATCGCTGGAGAGATTTTTCCTGAAAGTTTAAAAGAAAATAGAGAAGCACTATGTGGTTGTATTGCTGGAGCATTAACTCAAGATGGTTATATAGAATTGATTAAACAAGCAGGTTTTGTTGATATCAAAGTAGATCTTGAAAATAAATATAGAAAAATTATTTGGAAAGGTAAAGATTATCTAACTTATAGTGGTATAATTACTGCTATAAAACCATAATTTTCGGTAAAATGGAAATCAAAAAAACAATTCATGATAAAATAATTACCTGAAATTTAAATCAAAAAATTAGGCGATGATTCTTGTGTCAAAAGAAGATTCAAATGGTAAAAAGAAGCAAACTGTTAAAGTAGTTAAAATAGAAGGTCAAGAAACATCTGATAATATTTCAATAGATTCTATTGATACAAGTCAAATTTGTTGTAATAAAATCGACTACAAAAAATATACTGATACTATCACCGGTTTTGAAAATTCTGATGAATTCTCTAATTTTCTAAAACTAATTTCTAATCCGATTCGTTTGAAAATTCTCTTAATTCTTCTAACTAAGGAATGGTCGTGTAATTGTGAATTTGAATCCGTTTTTAATGAACATCAAACTTTAATTTCCCATCATCTTCGAAATCTTCGAGAAGGTGGCTTAATAGATTTTAAAAAACAAGGACAATGGAAATTCTATAAAATAAAAGCCAAATTTAGACCAATACTTGAACGATTGCGTGACATATCATTTACCCTAGTATAAGAATAAATAACCTTTCATGAACTAATTGTATTAATTGCATGACTACTTTCGTTTATAAAATCAGTTAATGATCTTTCTGTAAAATCAATTGTTGTTCGTATATCTTCTATAATACAATCTCTAAGAAAAACTAGCAATTTTGGCAATTGAATTATATCTTGAATAATAAAATTGGGATTTTCATTTACTATTTGAGGTTTGGTAAATTCCATTTCTTGATCGAACATAGCTATTGTTCTAATGCCTGCTTTTCTACTGGCAATAATATCACTAGCTTGATCACCGATGGAAATCATTTCATCAGGATCTAAACCTAAAATATTCATCGCCTTATAAAATCCAATAGAACTTGGTTTTATTGATTTCATTTCATCTCGAGTTAAGATAAGATCAAATTCTTTTAGTTCAGGAATTTCTTTTTCAGCAGCGTTAATTATCCTTCTGCTTGAATTTGTTATCAAAATTACTTTATAATCTTCAGAAAGAATTTCTCTTAAAACTTTTCTTGCTCCCTTTCTTGGTATAATACGTTTGCGGTTTTTTGCATAAATAATGCCAACAGTTCCTACAAATCTGAATGCTTGAAAATTCGTCATTCCAAGTCGTTTGCCCATATTGAATGACATTTTTATAAAATTTGTTTTACTAGGATGTTTCTCGATTTTTGTTAAATTCTCGAAAATTTCCAATGAAGCTTCTGTCATTAAATCTTTGCTAATATCTTTTTTAATCATCAATGCAGCACTTGTAATTGGATACCCTATTCGATTTTGAAATGATGATAATACACCATCAAAATCAAAAATTATTCCCTTAATTGGTTTATAACAAATAGTAGCTAATAGAGCATTATCATTGAGGGGAATAGGGAAATCAGAAGTCATTTTCTAAATCCTACTATATAAATTATGAATAAAGAGCCAAACTAGATTAATATTTAACTCTAAGTTATAATTACTATTTCAATTAATGAATATTGAGATATGTTCTGTTAATTTTATATCGTTTTTTTTTATAGAAAATTAATAATTTATCATTAAATCATTTTTTTAATTTCTTCAACCATAAAATTGGCTGTTTTTTCTAAATATTTTTGTCCTTTAGAAGCAGATGCTTTTGTTGGATCCCCTAATATTCCTTTGTTTGATAATACTGAAATATTTGATTTGAGGACAAGTTCTCCTTCTTTTTTACCAAAGTTTCCTATGTAACCGGGAACAAATCTCTCTTTTTTAACAAATTCGTCATATAAGTATAACATAAGGGATGTTTCCGTTTCTCCTGCATGAGCTCCAGCATCTTCTTTCTTGATTCCTTCATCATAAGAAAATTGCATTGTAACATCAATATACTTATAGAGGTCTGTAAAACCAATGATTTTAGTTGATGGGTATTTGTTTTGTAAGGTAGTTATTGCTTCCTCTAATACCTTAAAATTACCACCGTGGCTTGGGATAAAGATAATGTTTTGAAATCCATGTTGGTTCATACAAGAAACATAATCAAAAATAATAGCCTTTAAGGTTTCAGGATTGAGTGAAATAGTTCCTGGAAAACACATATGGTGATTAGAACACCCTAATCTTATGGTTGGCCCTTGGAGTGCTTTACCTAATTTCTTGGTAATTTCTGTTACTAAATTTTCTCCAATTATAGTGTCAGTTATTAATGGAAGATGAGGACCATGTTGCTCAATGGAACCTACTGCTACAACTAAAGTTTTATACCCATCATCAAGGTATTTCTTGATGTCAAACCAAGTCATAGATTCTATTTTTAGCCCTTTTACCACGGTTAATCTTTTTTATTGGTATTTTTGTCGCTAATAAAATTAACTGATGATTTCTTTTTTGTTTTAGTCTTAATATTCTCTTATTTTATTAGTATATTAATAAATTAAATCGACAAAAATAAATTTAAAACTACTTAAATTTAGAATATGATAACAAATGACTATAAAGTAAATATTATATTGGATAATCTATTCATTTCATAATATCAAAAATTAATTCGAATGCTAAATTAAATAATTGAGTGTTTAGTTGATGAAGAAACCTCTCAATATTCTGCATTTAGAAGATAATAAGAATGATGTGGAATTAGTAAAAGAAATACTCTCAATAGAGGGAATAGATTGCAATTTCATTAGTACAGATAATCGAGAGGACTTTATAAATATATTAAAGGAAAATAAAATTGATTTTATACTAGCTGATTATAGTTTACCTTCATTTGATGGATTAAGTGCACTTAAATTAGTCCAAGAAATGGGTTATAATTTACCTTTCATTCTAGTCTCAGCTGTTTTAGGAGAAGAATTAGCTATAGAAGCTATGCATAGTGGTGCAACTGATTATATTCTCAAGTCACGTATGGAAAGGTTAGTTCCTGCAATTCGGCGAGCTTTACATGAAGTTGAAGAAAGAGATCAAAGAATAAGGCTTGAGAAAAATATCTCCATTCTTGAAAACCAATATCAAAGAATAGCTGAAAGGATTCGTGGTTTCCTAAAAATGGATCTACCATCAGGCAAATTCTCTTTAGTAGATCAATTTATTGAAGAATTAAGTGGATACTCGATTGATGATTGGTATAAAACACCTAATTTCATCAAAAAAATCATCCATCCAGAATTTGTTTCTTATTATAATGATAATTTCAAGAAAATGGAAGATGGTTTTGTTCCGAATATGCTTGAATATAAAATTAAGCGAGCAGATGGTGAGGAGCGTTGGTGGTTACAATTCAATATTGGAGCATATGATTTTGACCAAAGGTTAATTTCAGTTTCAATAGTTATAATAGATAACACAGAAACTAAAGAAACGAATATGAAATATCAAAATTTGTTTGAAAATGCTCTTGCTGGAATGTATCGTACAGATATTGAGACAGGGAGAATTATAGAAGCTAATGAAACAATGGCTAATATTTTTGGTTGTCGTACTGTCAAAGAATTAAAACAAATTTCTGCAAAAGAATTGTATCCTTCTGAAGTATCAAGAATTAAATTCCTTAAAGAATTATCAGCTAAAGGTTTTGTTAAAGGTTATCAAACGCAATTAAAACGGAAAGATGAAAAGCTTATTTGGGTAAGACTTTCAGCAAAAATCTATTCTTCTGAAGGGTATATTGAAGGTGTGATTATCGATATCTCAGAGGAAAAGAAAATTCAACAAGATCTTTATGAACGTGAACAAGAGCTTGAGAATATTTTTAACCATAAGGGTACTGCAACACTTATTATCGATGAAGATATGAAGGTTATTCGATGCAACCATCAATTAGAAGTTATCTCAGGTTATAAACGAGAAGAAATTGAAGGTAAATTATCTTGGCCCGAATTTGTTCATCCAGATGATATCCAAAAGTTAATTGATTATCATCAGAAAAGAAGAATGGATCCTTCTTCAGTTCCGAGTAGTTATGAATGTCGATTAATACATAAAAGTGGCAGAATAATTATAGCATATCTAACTGTTGGAATGATCCCAGGAACTAAAAGAAGTATTGCTTCATTTTTCGATATAACAGAAAAAACTCTTGCTGAAGAAGCATTACAAAGAGATAGAACTGTTTTCAAATTAATAGCTGAATCTGCAGTTCAATCTATTGATTTAAGGGATCTTTGCCAAAAAGTTTTGATTGGTTTAGTAGAAAACATGGGTTTCGATTCGGGATCAATTAGAATCTATTATGAAAACGAGCGAATTCTTTTACCTATGGCTGAGTATGGTTTAAGCGAAGAAGCAAAACAACTGTTAGGTCATATTTCTATTGATAATAAAGAGTTGCCTTTGACGCAATTCATTAGTAAAGAGATTTTTGCTCCAGATGTTCAAAAACATGTATTCCTTAGAGAAACTGATATTTATTCAAAGTACAAATATAAAACTTTTATCTCATGGCCTATTTTTAATGCAAATAAGAAATTCTTAGGATCCTTACAGATTGGTTCTTACAAAAAGAAAAACATCTCTGAGGATGATCAACATTTCTTTGCTAATATTTCAAATATCTTTGCTACTGCGATTGAACGCAAAATGGCTGACGAAGCATTAAGAGAAAGTGAGAGTCAATATCGTTATTTAGTTGAATCTCTCCCTACGCATTTAGGATTATTAATTTTACAAAATAATGAGATTAAATATGCAAGTCCAACTATCTTTGAGATGTTAAAAATTAAATCTATTAAGGATATTATTGGAACAGATGCTTTACAATTCTTTGTTGAAAAACATCATGAGGAAATTGATTTCTATATGAATTCAGTATTTAATATTGAAACTGGACGTTCACCAATATATGAAACAACTCTCAAAAGAACAACAAATGAGGAATTTCCTGGTGAAATTATTGCTACCCTCACAACTTATAGAGGAGAACCAGCAGTTCAGCTAATTATCTGGGAAATAACTGATCGTAAAAAAGCCGAAGAAACAATTCGTGAAAATGAAGAAAAATATAGAAGTCTTGTTGAAACCTCTCCATCAGCTATAGCATTAATTGATTTGTCAGGTGAAATTAAATTTATCAACAAACATGCGGCGGAAATTTTCGGAGTAAATAATGACAATGAATTAATTGGTAAAGATTTATATTCTTTTGTTATTGAACCTCAAAAATCAATTCTAGAAGATTTATTTAAAAAATTATTAGTTGATAACGAACGAAAAACAAGTGAATTAATCTTTCTTAAAAAAGATAATACATCTTTCCAAGGTGAAATGACAGCTTCGGTAATTAAAGGATCAAAAGGAGAACCAAATGCATTCATTGCTATTATGCAAGATATTACTCAAAGAAAAGATTTCGAACGTCATAGAAGATTACTTGCTAATATTGTCGAAAATAGCAAAGAAGTAGTTATCTCTACTGATGAAGATGGTAAAATCATTTTTGCTAATTCTCCTTTAGAGGATGTTTTTGGTTATAAACCTGAAGAAATTATTGGTAAATCTATAAGTATTCTAGCTCCTCCTGGTGCAGAGCAAATTCAAAATAATCTGTTCAAAAGTATTCCTGCTATAGGAAAAACAACATTCGAATGTGTTAGAAAACATAAAGATGGTTCGTTAATACCTGTTATTATGACTTTAACTTATCTAAGTGATATAGAATCAAATACTTCCACAATAAATGCAATTATTGTAGATATATCAGATCTTAAAGAGTTAGAAGCAACATTAAAAGATCGCTCATATGAGCTTGAAGCTTTAAACAAAGTTATCTCTGCTGGTTATATTGCTAGAAATATGGATGAGCTTTTAGATTTCACATTAACAACAATCCTTAACACACTTGATTTTAACGGGGGGGCAATTTATTTAATCAATGAAAAGAATGATGAAGCCACTATCAGACGTTCACTAGGAATGTCTTCTATTTTTGTTTCAGAAACTCAGTCTATACCATTAAAACATACTGCATTCAAGAAATTATTCATGGATGGAAAAGCTATTTTTGTTGAGAACTATATGGACAAAAGTGAAGGACATAAAGACACTGGCATACATACACTTATCGGTGTTCCTTTCTTTTCCAAACAAAAAGTTATTGGAAGCTTAATGTTAAGCACAAAAGAAAAAAGAATAATTACAAAAGAAGATCTGAATTCTTTAGAAGCAATTGGAAGAGAAATGGGCACAGCGATAGCAAAAATGCAAACTGAAGAAGAACTCATTAACTCCCAAAGAGGTCTTCAAACTATTTTTGATGTTTTAGAGGATTCGATTATTGTTTTTGATAGTAATTCAGGGCATATTCTTAATATTAATAAAACTGCTCAGGAGAAATTAGGTTATTCTCAAAAAGCTCTTCTAAAGATGAGTCTTTTAGATCTAATTCCTGAAAGTAAAAAATCAGCTGTTGAATCCTTGATCAAAAAAATAATTGCTGGAAAGATAAAAAATGATTCCTTGTCCTTACAAATTGAATCTGGTGAGATTTTTACTGATAATTATATTTTCTATAAAACTAATCTAAATGATAGCGAAGTTATTGTAGCTCATAATATTAAACGTTAAACTTATTGTTAAAAAAAATCCTCTAACAAAAGTAAAATAAAGCTCAATGGGAATCTCTATTTTAGTATAATCAGATATGACAATTAATGTATTTATAAACGAGGTTTTTTAATGATGTCTCCGATTAAAATTCTTCATTTGGAAGATAATAAAAATGATGCTGAATTAATAAAAGAGACTTTACTTATAAACGATCTTGATTGTGAGATTACTCAAATTGATAATAAAGAAGAATTTATTAGAAATTTAGCTGATAATAATTTTGATGTCATTTTAGCTGATTATAATCTCCCTTCTTTTGATGGTTTAACTGCTTTAGCAATGGCGATGAAATATGCAAAAGATGTTCCATTTATCTTCATTTCAGGTGTTTTGGGGGAAGATTTAGCAGTAGAGACGCTCAAGAAAGGTGCTGTTGATTATGTAATAAAATCAAGATTAGAACGATTAGTACCAGCAATTACAAGAGCGATTCGAGAAAAAGAAGATAAGGTAAAAAGAATTCTCTTAGAGCGTGAAATTGTTGAACTGGAACAAATGAAAAATGAGTTACATAATGTTTATCAGGAATTAACAAAACGAGTTCGAGGTTTTTTAAAAATCGAATTACCATCAAATAAATATGTTGTGATTGATAAATTCTTAGAGGATTTGAGTGGTTATAAAATTGAAGAATGGAAGACTACTCCAAATTTCATTAGTAATATCATTCATCCTGATTTTGTTGAATATTATGAGTCGAATATTTCTCAGTTTACTGAAGGATATGTTCCTAAAATACTTGAATACAAGATAGTGCGAAAGGATAAAGAAGAACGTTGGTGGCTCCAATTCAATATTGGTGCTTTTGATGTCGATGGAAAACTTACATCTGTTTCAGCTATTATTATAGATAACACAGATGATAAAGATACACAGTTAAAATACCAGTATTTATTTGAGAATGCATTAACAGGAATGTTTCGTTCTGATATTGAAACGGGGGTTATTATAGAAGCAAATGAAAAAATGGCTGAGATATTTGGATTTTCATCAGTTGATGAATTGAAAGATTATAAAGCTCTTGATTTTTATCCAGATGCAGCAAAACGTAAAGAATTAATAGATTTGCTAAATAAAAATGGTTTTTATGAAGAGATAGTTCATCAATTAAAAAAGAAAGATGGTACAATTGTTTGGATAATGGAATCTGCTCGAATCTATCAAGATAAAGGTTACATTGAAGGTTTATTGATTGATATAACAGATAGAAAACGAGCTGAAGATTCGTTGCATCGGGATAGAAAAGCTTACCAAACAATAGCTGAAGCTGCCGTTCATTCAAAAACTACAAAGGATTTATGTGAAAAAGTTCTTGTAGGATTAATCGAGAATTTGGGATATGATGCTGGTACAGTAAGGTTGTATAACGATGAGGATGAGATGCTATATCCTATAGCAATCTTTGGTGTTTCTAATAGTGATATGGAAAAATTACCACCTATCTCAATCAATAATTCAGATCATGTAGGTGCAAGGGTAGCTAAAACCAAAAAACCGATTTTTCTTTCTGATGTTTTAAAAGATGAAGAAATAAAACCTACAAAACCTCAAATAGAGAACCTTGTTGTACGAGCTATTGCTACATGGCCTATTATTTCTGCTAATGAAAAACTTATCGGAGTTTTACAGCTCATTTCCAAAGAGCCTAAATTTGGTGCTGAAGAAGATCATGTGCTTTTTGATACTATTGCTGATTTACTTGCTTCAGCTTTAGAACACAAAAAAGCAGAAGAAGCACTTCGCGAAAGTGAAGAAAAATTTAGAGCATTTGCAGAACAATCATTTATTGGTGTTTCTCTTATAAATAAAGATGGTCAATTTTTATTTATCAATGATGAAATAGTAAAAATATCTGAATTTTCTCATGAAGAATTTTTCCAAAGCAAATTGAGAGATATTTCACACTCTCTCTTTAAAGAAGAAGATATTAAACGATTACAAACACAAATTGACAGTACCCGTGAAATGAAAATCCCCTCCCAAATTGAAGAATATCAAATTACATCAAAAAATGGTCATTTGAAATGGGTTTCAATTCATTTAACTCCTATTCGCATTAAGGATGATTATGCAATTGGATTAGTAGCTTTAGATATAAGCGATGAAAAGCAAGCTCAGCAAACTTTGAATAGAGAGCAACAAGCTTTTCATATACTAGCTGAAGCAATATTACAAGCTACTGATATTGCTGATTTATGTCAACGGATAATAACTGGTTTGGTTGAGACTCTGAAATTCGATGTTGGTACATTTCGATTATATGATGAAAAAGAACAAATACTCTATCCATATGCTGTTTTCATGAGAGATAAAGAACGTATGAGTGATGTTAAACCTCTATCAATAGATGATACATCATTTCTTAATACTCATGTTGCAAGAACAAAAGAACCTGTTTTCGCGCCTGATATTTCAAAAAATGAAATAGCAATGAAATATTATAGTAGATTAAGTAGTTTCGATGCAAGAGCTACTCTAACATGGCCAATACTTAATGCTGAAAATGAATTGTTAGGGGTTATACAAATTACTGCTAATAAACCCATGGCATTTACTGAGGCTGATAAATTCTTTTTTGAAACAATTGTACGATTTTTTGCCACTGCTTTAGAACGTGAATGGTCAAAAGAAGCTTTAGAAGAATCTCGAGAACAATATCGAAGATTAATAGAAACATTACCTTTTGCTATTTTTCAAACTGATTTAAAAGGAAATGTTTTAGTTGTAAATCAACAAGCACTTGACTTATTATCTTTGGTTGAAAACGAATTACTTGGGAAAAATATCTTTGATTATTTTATTGATAAAAAACAAGTCAAAATAATAAATGATTTACTAACTGAAAACCAAATAGGCTGTTTGAGGGATGTCGAATTTTTAATACTTGATAATACTTCAAAAACAATAACTGTAAAACTAAGTATATCAGTTATAACTAATGAAGAACAGAAAGCTGAAGGATTTCTATTTATAAGTCAAGATGTTTAAAGCTGAAAAAGTATTAGAAGGATTAAAAGAAGCTTTCAAATTTTTCATTTCTTAACCTCATATAGTTAACCTAAGGAATAAATCAAGTTTTATTATATAAGGAAAAAATAGGAAAAGTTTAATGTGACTTTTCCTTTGAAACGATAATTTGGTTTTATAAACTTCTTGCTCTTCTTTTCTTAATTATAAGAATTGTTGAGGTTATAGCAGGTATAGCTATATATACAGGAACTAAATATCCTCCAAAAAGCCTTGTCCAGTTACTCCAAAACGTTGGATTAAGTCCTCGAGTTAATTCTGTAAAGTCGTCGATTAGATCCTCGTCTGTGTCTACTAATAATGGATCTGTTAGAGTAATATTTACTTCAAGACCATCCGATAATCCTTCTCCATCGGAATCGAAATAGATTGGATTTGTACTTAGATTTAATTCTTGCATATCAAATAATCCATCGTAATCTGTATCAATTAATAATGGATGTGTACCAATGAGATGCTCATATTGATTATCTAAACCATCAAAATCACTATCTAATGTTCCATCTGTGATATTTAATGGATCAAGTCCCACAGAAACTTCATAGTAATCAGTTAACCCATCTGTGTCTGAATCAGCTGCCAAAATATTAGTTCCATAAAGATCAATTTCTACTATAGAAGCTAAATTATCATTGTCTTCATCTATTGCTACAATGTCTATCCCTATACTTGCTGATCCTAAAAGAACAATATCGTTTTGTAATCCAATACTATTAATTTCATAGATCATAGGATATCTGATGTATTGATTGAGAAGATTTTCGTCGTTAAATTCTTTCATTGTGTATTCGGAATACCATAATGGTTCTGTTTGATTGGTGATATCCAGAATGATTAATCTCTCTTTATCACTAAAGTATACTTTATCGTTTGAAATAATCAAATTACTTACTGCAGTAGAAACAGGTCCATAATTAAAAGTACTTACTTGAGTTACATCACTTGCATTTTGAGCATCCAAAATGAAGAATACATCACCTGCTAAATAGAGATAATCATTTCTTACCTCTATATCATAGATTGGGTGATTAATTAATTGACTTGAAATAATAGTTGTATTTGTAGGGTCTATTAAATCATAAATACTAACATTAGTTATGTCGTTGCTGTAAAATCGTTTAGTATGATAGAGTATTTGTTTATCCGCAAATATTTGTGTGCTAGAATCACTTTCTATTGAACTCAAAAATATTGGAATAGTTGAATTAGATACATCATATAGATTGAGCTCTGTTGTTTGTAAAACGAAGAGGATTTTATTTTTCACAAAAACACCATGAATATCTTCAGGGAAATCCATTTCAACATCCAAGAATGGATTTGCAGGGTCAGTCACATCTATTATTTCAAGATAATTGTCATAATGAAGATAAAGATAATTTCCTGCAAGATGGAGATTTACATTATACCACAATGTTCTCATTTCAACGTTTTTGCTGTAGTATTCTCCTAATATAACTGGATTGGTATAATCATTGAAATCAACTATTTTGATACCATTCTTATAATCCAGGATATAAGCATAATTCCCCTTTTTCGTCATTTTTGAACAATAATCGGGTCCTAAAGTGCCACTAATTTTTGAAACAATAACTGGTGCTGATACATTTGAAACATCAATAATTTGTAGATAAGTACCAATGGAATAGAGATAATTTTCTTTGTTGGTAATAACATCTATCACTCCATCTACAACTGTTTCCCCTTTTAGGATTGGACTAGCTGGAGTACTAATATCATAGATTTGTAGAACCTTACTAGATTTATTGATTACAAAAGCTGTAGAACCATCTAGAATATATTTTGACCAAACGTCTCCTGGTATGCTTCCAAGTTTAGTCGGGATAGCTGGATCAGCAACATCAAGAATTACTATTTCATCAAATCCCAGGGCAATTGATATATCACCTGAGGTTGAAAATTCTGCGTTTGTTGCTACCAAATTAGGTATTTCTTCTACCGATTTCAATTTACTTTGATTTTTAATTTTAAATATTGATAGAGGTACTGTGTCATTAACATCTTGTAAGAAAAGATAACAATATTCACCTATGACTGTAATTGCTTCTTTGACATTATTTTTCGTATAACGACCAACAGGGATTGGATATAATGGATCTGCTACATCAAAGATGTATAAATACTGGGTAGTTTTATAACCAACAGTTCCATAACTCTCTCCTTCTGCGACAAGAAAAACTAAATTATCCGCTTTATAACCAGTACGAATATATTCAGCTTTATCATCGTCATAAGTTCTTGTTTCTCCATCAAAATAACCACATTTACCTAATTCCGTTGGATTTGTTGGGTCACTCACATCGACCATAATTATACCAATTTTATTACATATTAAACAAGCAATTCCATCCTGGACGAATACTTTGACAATTGATCCCCATTGACATTCAAATTTGGTTAATAAATAAGGATCTAAAGGGTTTGTGATATTAAAGATCAATAAATCTTGTCGAGCCACAAAAGCAAAATTACCTTCAATATCCATATCGATTGTTTCTTGATAACTACCTCCTCCCCAAGTCATTATTCTTGAATAATTAATCAAATTATCAGAAATGGCTGTAGGAATGAGATTTAATGTATCAATTCCTAAATCATTGATTTGACTTTCACTATATGAGGAGTCTACACGAAAACTAATTGCCTGAATATTTCCAATAGCAAATAGCCCGATAATCATTATACATATGATTTTTGTTTTTTTAAGTAATCCAATTTTACTAAGGGATATTGTAACACTACCCAAAAGTATTCACCTAATACCCAATATAATACTGCTATCCTTTAAGCAAAGTCAATGAATGGTTAATGGAAGGTTAACGGATGGTTTCAAATATTTGTCGGGAAATTTGTTCATTATTGCATAAAATAAAACTCATTTTCTGATTTGCTTCAAGTTCAATATTAAATTCTTCATTCTTTATTGTTCTCAAAACAGCACCACTTTCTTTACTGATAAATAATGATGGAGTATGTACAGCAGATAACGTATCTCGAATATCTATCATAACTTCAATTTTACCTGCTCCAACATATACCATATCTATTAAATTCGCTCCAAAACGTCTTGTTCCTCTACATTTACGTAAAATCAACATGATTTTTTCAATTAAGTCTTCTTTTTGTTTATATGATCCGTCAAGATCGAATGATATAAGAGATCGATTGAGTAAATTTACTTCTGAAGGGTTAATTTTTTCATTATTACATGTTGCTCCTTCATGTTTACTTGCAAAATAGAATTCATCTGTGTGAAATGATCTTACAGCAGCTACTACAATATCTGAAAATTTTGCTTGAGTTAACTCATTTTCCAATTTAGCAATTGCTATACCATAACTTGTTAATGGTATTCTTCTACTGAAATTTGTTGTACCATCAAGAGGGTCTGTAATAACAACATATTTGGGATTATTAGACAGACTTATTTTACCACGTTCTTCAGTCTCAATAATACAAGGGAATTTATTATTTTTAAAAAAATTGATAATTGTATCTTCCATAATTAGGTCTATAACTCGAGATTTATGACCAGCTGCATTAGAGAAATCTGTTTTCGAAAAAGCTTCTTGATTATTTAAATTCTCTTTGTAAACATTTACAATAATTTTGTCTAATTTAAAAAGTAAACTTGCAAGTTCTTTCAATAATATCGCCTATTGCTATAAATTAATCAACTTGTTTTGGAATAGTTTTTTAAAATCAAAAATGATTTGTTGTTTTTGTTAAGAAAAGCTCTGGGTTGCGATTATTTTATGAAAGAAGGCAAATTACCATTAAACTTACTCGAACAGATGATATCTAGCTCAAAAAACACAAATCCTGGAATTATTCAAGGACCTAAAATCGGTTGTGATGTAGCAGTTCTGGATTATGAAAAAGCTATCCAAAAAGTTAAGCAGTTCTATCAGAGCAAAGAAGACATCTATCTTGTTTTTAAAACAGATCCAATAACTTTTCCTACACCAAATCCGGGAAAATATGCAGTAATCGTTAATGCTAATGATATAGTAACAAGTGGTGCTTTGCCTTTCGGTTTTAATGCTACAATTATAATGCCCACGGGAAGTACACAACAAGATATTTTTGAAATACAAAAGGGTATTGAATCTGAATGCAAGAAAAATGACATCTATTTATTAGGAGGTCATACTGAAATATCTTCATCAGCAAAAACACCTATTATTTCAGGTGCGATGCTGGGTTTTGTTCCAAAGGATTACTATGTTCCTAGAGAGATACATGTGGGAGATGTGGTTATATGTGTAGGTTGGTGTGCGACAGAAGGTTTAGGGATAATTGCTAGCGAAGGTTATGCTAAATTAAAGAAATATATTAGTGAAACCTCATTAAAGAAATTGATCAAGTTAGGAGAGAATATATCTATTATTAAAACAGCTCTTGATATAAATAAGAAAATTCAACCTGGATTAATGCATGATGCAACTGAAGGTGGTATTCTTGGGGCAATATATGAGACTATAATTCCAGAAGGATTTGGTTTGGAATTAATTACTGAGAATTTCCCTGTTTCTGAAGAAGCAAAAGAACTGTGCACTTTACTTAGAATTGATCCTTTGCGTTTACTATCATCGGGAACATTACTAATTGTAACAACTGAATCAAAAGCTCAAATGATAATAAATGATTCCACTATAGATATTCCTATACGAATAATAGGTAAAATAAGAGAGAAATCATTTGGTGCAAAGTTAAATGCTATGAAAATTGATCCTCCAGGACCAGATGCAATAATTGCTGCCTTAAGAAAAATAGAAGAAGGTAATTTTTAATAAATACCTTCTGATAGTCTTTTCAATCAAGTAATCGTTTTTGACCTTTTAATTTTTGAATTTCAGTTATATCTTGAGAAACTTCTAAACATCCAAGATATTTTCCTTCTTTATTATGAACAGCAAAATACCTGATATGAATTTTGCTTTCACCTAAATCAATCCAAAATTCAGCTACTTTTCGTTTTCCTTCTCTAAAATCACTGAGTATTTTATTGACAACTTCTATGCTTTTTTGTGGATGACAATTTTGAACGGTACGACCTATGACAGCTTTTGTTCGAACAAAAATTCGTTCATCCCCTTTGCTAAAGAATTTAACTCTATCATCTGGGTCAACAAATGTAACATCTAATGGTAGTGTATTTAGTATTGGTTCAATTACACTAATTGGTAATGGACCTGTTTCAAATTCGATTGTTCCTTCTTCTTGTACTTTTTCTGGCAATTTAACACCTTCTTCCTTCTTAATATCAAAAACTTTTGTTGCTTCTACTGGTGTAAAACAACAATAGCCAATCTCATCAAATTCATGTCGTATATCTTTCCATTCCGGTTGTGAAATAAGTCTAAGAGAAGCTGGAAAGAGAATATTATTCTCTTTAAAGAAATGAGTTGATAATAAATTAGCTAGTGAACCTGTTACTTTTAATAGCTCATCACTAAATTTCGGGAAATCTATTGTTTTTGCTTTAGATCCATCCACTAGATCAAAAAGCCTCTTTTCTATTGCTCGAATCTTATCATGATCGATCCACATTTGTGCAGGAGGCTCTGTTAAACCATGTTTTTCAATATAAGGAAATAGCACATTTTCTTCCCGAAGATAATGTTTAATTGCTTTCTTGAAATGGTCAGTAATACTTTCAACAATTTTTAAATCATCTTGAATAGAATCAAAATTCTTACTTTTAGCGATTTTTATAGCATTAGTGTTAAGTTTCTCAACATATTCTAAAAGTATTCGATGTTCTTCCATTAAGATATTTACAGGATGTCCTATTGGAACTATTACTTTTTGTTCACCCAAACGCTCCTTAAAGACGGATAGATGAATATCACATAATTTGTTCAATTTCTCTCGAGGCATTCCTTCTTTAACAAGTTCTTCTTCAACTTTTGCTAATTCATCGGGGCCTGTTTCTTTAATGATCTTATTGAATTCAGTTTTTGCTATTTCATGATCAATTCCATCATTAAGGTCATCGATGAGCTTTTTCAAAGCTTTCTTTTTTTCAGTCATTTTTCTAACCTTATTTCAATAGTACATTATCTTCCCCGTTTTTAAATCATTAGCGATTTATTATCTAAGATGAGCTTTTTAAAAGAGAATAATTAATCATTTTCACAGTAAAACTCTAAATAGGATAATTTGTAATTATCAAACTAGATTTAGGAGTTATTAAAATGGTCCGCGATGATCTTATATCAAAAATCAAAGAGCATATAACCTCAACCTATTTGAAATCTGATTTAAAGAATTTCGGCGAACGAAAAACCGGCAAAGTAAGAGATCTCTACTATCATGATGATAAAATAATCATTCTAACTTCTGATAGAATTTCTGCTTTTGATGTTATACTAAATCAAGGTATTCCCTATAAAGGACAAGCGCTAAATCAAACATCAGAATTTTGGTTTGAAGCAACGAAAAAAATCGCTAAGAATCACATTGTTGCTGTTCCTGATCCTAATGTAATGATTGCCCAGAAATGCAAACCATTAGAACTTGAAGTTATAATTAGAGGTTATATAACTGGTTCTGCTTGGAGACGATACAAATATCTTAAAGAAAATGGTGAACCACTAGTAATTTCCGGAGTAGAATTTTCTTCTAATTTAAGACAAGATGAAAAACTACCTCAACCAGTTTTTACTCCTACGACAAAAGCTGCAGCAGGACACGATGAAGAAATCTCTCCAGCGGAATTAGTTTCTCGAGGTATTCTTTCTAAAGAATTATTAGATCAAATAACTGAAACATCTTTCAAATTATATGCTGAAGGAAATAAAGTTGTTTCTCAACAAGGGGGCATTCTTGTAGATACAAAATATGAATTTGGATTAAATCACGAAAGTGAATTAGTTTTAATTGATGAAGTTCATACAGCTGATTCCTCGAGATATTGGTTAAGTGAATTTTATGAAGAACGTTTTGAAAAAGGAACAAGTCAGCAAGGTTTAGATAAAGAATATGTTCGTGGATGGTTGCGAGATAATGGCTTTACTGGAGATGGTAAGATACCTAATTTACCTAACGATGTAGTTATTAATGCTTCTTTAAACGTCATTAGTGCCTATGAATTAATAACAGGACAGAAATTCAAACCAGCATCTATGTATGCAACAAATGAACGTATTTCTTCAAATCTTTCAAATTTCTTCAATATTAAAAAAAGAAGTTTTTGGTGATGAAAACCATCACCTTATTTTTGCTTGTTTCAAATTATTCCTGGTAAACCTAAAATCAGCAGTAAGAATGCAAAGGTTTGAGCCAGAATAACCATTATCCCCTCAAATGAAGTTAAACGATTATCATCGGTTATAGATCTTTTAACAAACCATAATATGCCTGCAAGAGCTATCAATTGGAATAACATGAAGTCGTTTATTGGTGCTGGAACTATAATGGCGAATAATCCAAATATTAACAAAGTCATTTGAAGCATTCCACCAAGGATATTTCCTAGTGCAACATCTGTTTTACCTTTTACAGCAGCCATAACAGCTATACCATGTTCAGGAACTGCTCCAGAGAAACCAACAATTAAAGCAATCAATCCTATACTTAAATCAGTTTCATGGAGTACCCCTTCAACTGCATTACTAAGTAAAAAGCCTCCACCTACAACACCACCAATACCAAGAAGAACTAATATAACTGCAGACCAAACACCTAAGTTAGGTCTTTTCATTGTAGGAGCAACAGCATAAGGATTATCTATCTTGGCACTGGAACCACTATAAGTTTCTATTGTTTCTTCGCTGTGAGGATCAACAATATTGATTTCTTCTTGAGTATCTAGTATTTTTCGTTGAGCATTTTGAGTTGTAACGAATTCTGGCATCTTTTCATTCAGTTTACTACGGGTTGGTTTTGTAGCTTTAATAGGATCAGTATGTAGTTCAGCTGCTCTAGCTTCTCTACTTTTAACGATCAAGAAAATCATATAGATAATATAACTAAGGACTAAAACAGCACCAGTCATTCGAGGTAGTTCAGCAGTAATACCTTCAATACCGGGAAAATTAGTACCTGCATGTATTTCTGTAAAGATTTCATCAAGGATGATAATAATCGCTAACCCAAATGTTAAGAGAGTTGCAACAAAACCCCAGCGAAGAAGAACACCTTCTGCCATTACAGTTTCTTTTTTAATTTCAATATAACCTTTTCTTTTACCACCAACCAAAACAACAATACCAAGAAGAATAGCATTAAAACCAGCAGCAGCTAGGGTAGTATAAAAAGCAGTGTGAATAAGATCTTCACCAACTGTTCCACCAATGATAAATTTACCTTTAATAAGCATAATACCAGCAGCTATAGCCTCAGGTAAATTACTAGCGATGCTGGAAATTACACCAGCTACATATGCGGTAAGTCCAACAGCTCTCATTAAATTATCTAAACCATCTACTGCCCATTCACTTGGTCTAAATGCCAACCAAATTCCAAGTATTACTGAAGTAATAATCTTCCCTATCAAAAAAAACTCTCCTCCTTTATTTGCATATAGTATATACATAGCAATAGTTACAGCTAAAAGTAAACCAACAATTACATACTCGTACCAAGGAAGTTTGATAACCGACCATAATGTATGCTCAGTTTCTTCTTCAAGTTCCACTACATGTTTTTCTTTTATCTCTTTTGAGATTTCGGTAGAAGATTCCTTTGCTTCATTTTTATTATTCATTCTTCACTACCCGTTCTAATTAACTGATATATCCTTTATTTTTAAAATAATAATTTTTACTAAAATTTTTCTGTTATTTTCTTTTACTTTTATAGCTTTTTCCGTAGTTAAACTTTTACTTTACCACAAACGAAAGATAATTAGACAACTAATAATATAATTTACTAAACATATTAATTTGATGAATTTGTATAAAATATTAGAGAGGTAAATAAAACAATGGAATTCGTGGAAGATCTAGGTCTAATAACCTATTCAATTAAAGCATCTCAAATACCATCGATTATTTTAAAGTTATTAAAGTTAAGTAGACCATTTTATCTACCTGCTGTAGATGAAATAATTTTGCAAAATGATCCAATTGATCAAGTCATTTTAGTTATCATAGATAATTTTAGTTTATTTGAAATTATTACTTACCAACCTACTTGGATGATCCAAAATCTAGATAATCTATTACTAATTGAAACTGAATCAAAATTAAAATCCCTTTCAGCACCTATGATGGAATCTACCTTTTTTAGTAAAGAGAGTCTAACATTCAATTTACTTACCACTTTAACATCAAATGGTAAAACTGTGAAAGTTATTGCTCGTGAAGAAGATATCCCTAAAATATCCCCAAATGACTCTTTCATGCAAATTGCTAAAACTGATGTCGATATTTATGTTCAATCACTGAAAGCTCTTAATAGAAATGATCTTTTAGTACTTCATTTTGCAGATTTTGACGAAATGTATGCCAGATATTCTATGAATCCTCCTGAAGATATCGCCTCTAAAATAATGAGGCGCACTGATAAATGGTTGAACCTTTTTAGTCAACAATCAATTAAGGGGACAGCTTTGATAGTTATAGGTAATGATGGCAAAAAACCAATTGAAATAGGTTTAGAGGGTCGAGCAGCTGAATGGAAACGTGCAAATCTTCCAGTTGGATTTATTAAATTCCTTTAAACATTTCACCTTTCATATTGTTGTTAGATTTAGTATAATGATTACTAAGGTAATAATTAATGCTAAAGCACCTAATGTTAAACAGAACCAACCAAAATTGATCTTCTTTGCTAACCTTAAAAATAGATCAATGGTGATAAAGCCAACAACACCAGATACTAAAACAGCTAAGAACATGGCATAGATAGGTACCCCCTCAAATGAGAGGTCACCTTGAATTAGATCAATAATTATTGTTAAGATGTTAGCTCCTATAACAGCTGGAATACTAAGTAAAAAGCTACCACGTAAAGAATCTTCTTCTTCCACACCTTCAATTAGCATGGCTCCTATAGTAGAGCCTGATCTTGAAACTCCTGGAATTACAGCGATTCCTTGAACAGCTCCAACAATTAGCATTTCTAAAACTGACATTTCAAAAATAGATTTTCTTGAGATCCTTCGTTTAGAAATCAAAATGAATATTCCAGTACCTATAAGGAATACCCCAATTAGAATTGTTATTATATCTCCACCCGTTATTGCTCCTCCTGCGAATTTAAGTAATTCCCCTTCTTGTAAAACATATTTGACTAAAAGATATAGTGGTATACCAATTATTGCTGTTGCAGTTGTTGCTAATAATAAAAACTTCCATAGTCTTCTTTGTTTATCTTTTACTGAAAGGAGTTGTTCTGAATTATTTTCCTCAGTCTCTAATTTATTTGGTATAACTTCTTCTTCATTTTCTGCTGTTTTTTTCTTTGGGAGCTTTATACCTAATAATAGGAAAATATCTTTCCAAAATCTAGCAATAACTGCAAGCATGGTACCTAAATGTAGAAATAGTGCTATAGCTAAAGCATTTTGAGATTCGTTTAACCAAGTAAGTATTAGGACAAGCTGACCTTCACTTGAGACTGGCAACCATTCTAAAATACCTTGAACAACAGCAAGAATAACAATTAGCCATACAGCAACCATAATTTTACACTTTCCATTTATAATAAAAAATCAGTTATAATTGTATACAAAAAAGTTTCCTATTTATTGAAGAAAACTTTAATTTTTCTGAAATTTATAACATTTATAATTCTCTTATAAGGGGTTAACTATTGTCTAAAGTTAAGATTGTTTCAGATTCCGCTTGTGATCTCTCTCTTGATATTTTGAAACAACTAAATATAGAAACAATACCAGCTCGTGTTGTTTTTGGTGATACCTCATATTCTGATTATGATTTATCACGAGAAGAATTTTACCAAAGACTTGCGCAAGGTGAAATGCCTTCAACTGGTGTGCCAGCCCCAAAAGTATTTAAGAACACTTTTGAAAATGCTCTCAAGGAATCTGATGAAGTAATTGTTTTTACTTTAAGTAAAAAACTCTCAGGGATATATTCAACAGCTAATGTGGTTGCTTCTAATCTGTTTGATGATAGAATTACAATTCTTGATACCGAAGCAGCAACACTCCAATCAGGTCTAATCGTTTACCTAGTAGCTAAAAAAGCTCAGGAAGGTTATTCCAAGGATGAATTACTTTCTTATTTCTATGAAAAAATTTTACCTTATTCTCAACTCTTTGCTATTGTTGATTCATTAAAATATTTGAAAAAAGGAGGAAGGATTAATACCATTCGCTGGTTATTTGGATCCCTCCTATCTGTTAAACCCTTTATCCATATTGAGAATGGTTTACTTAGTTCACCAGGGAAAGTCCGAGGAAGGCAAAATGCATTAGATATTCTAAAGAAAGTAGCAGTAAAAGCTCTTAATGAAAGAAAGCTTGACACATTTATTATAGGTCATGCAAATGATTTAATTAGGGCTCAAGAACTCAAGGATCTTATTTTGGAGCTATCCAATACACCAAGTGAAATTTTATTATTGGAAATAGGTCCAGTAGTTGGTTCACATACAGGCCCTAAAGCTATAGGTATTTCTTGGCTTGGTGAATTCGATAAAAAATGGTTAAAATAAAAGAATGAGTTAAGCAGCAACTGCTTTTATTTCTACGCGAACAGATTCTCTCGAACGAACAAAAAAGCCACTAAGGAGAAAAGATATTCCTATTACAACGATTATAAATTCAATAGCATTAAAGATTTGAGCATTCTCCCACTGAGAAGCTAAGACATTAGATAGAATATTTGGAACAAGGGAGAAAATACATAAGGTAAATCCAGTGAGTAATAATCGTAAGCAAAGACGAACATTTTCATCTATTGAATTTTTGTATGCCTTGCCAAAGAAAACGAAAATTATACCTATTATTAATATACAAATTGGGTAAAATGAAGCTAAAAAGAAAGTAGTAGTTTTAATATCAGCACTTTCTCCTCCTACAGCTTCTATAGAATTAAAAGCAAATATAATAATTCCAACTGCAGCTGTAACAATCGATGATGGAATTAAAATAGCCCATCTAAGAACAAAATGTGTCCCATAATTAATTGCTAATGAGCTAATCATCAGAAGCATTAATCCTATAAAAAGGGCAAAACCGTAAATTTTCGTGAAAATTATCATAGCCAAAGGATTTTCTTGTGTATAGACAAAAGCTCCCATGGGAAGGAATAGATAAGCTAAAGAGATAAAAAAGAAACTGCTGGATATAAGCCAATTTATTTTTTCAGAAGGACTGCGTTTTAAAACTATAGAAGTAATTATAATAAGCATTATGAAATTGAGAGAACCTACCACTACACAAAGATAATTTATCCACGTTAGAGTCATATGAATCCCAAGCTATTTTGCCTCGCATCAATCTATTTTATGACTAATATAAAAATTCTTTCAAGAGGGAAAAATACTCATTTACAAGATTTTTTCTACTCTGAATCTAATTCCACTTCAATATTTTTTACATATATGTCTCTACCACCACTAATTTTCGTACGATTAGAATGGCATTTTGGACATTCGAAAATATTTACTAAATCGACAACTAAATGATCTACTTCTTTGTTTGATTTCTCAATAACTCCTTTGTATTTACATTCAAGACATTCAATTTCTCCTTTTTGCCCCTCAATAATTAATTCTGCCCCTTCAGCTAAAGTGCCTTCACTAGCAATTTCAAAAGCAAATTGAAGTTGGTCATATTGCAACATAGAGAAATCTCCTACAACCAGTTCAACTTTTTTTATTCGGGTAGCTTTATGTTGTACTGCAACTCCTGAAACAGTTTCAACAATACCAACAGCAGTAGAAAATTCATGCACGATTTATACCTCTTTTTTTTTAGCATCAATAAATACTAGTTTAATATTTATTCATAAATGTGCGGATTCAACTTATGAGGGTAAAGCAATTCGGTACCTCAAAAAGTATAGCTAAAAACGCTCTTTATACCAACTTTAAATAAGAATTAAAAGGAATAATATAAAAAGAGGTACAGCAAAATTAGATTAATATTCGATAAGAGTTATATGAGGACTAAAAATGTCAAGTACCAAATCAAGGAAAGGTCGATCTGCAATCCAAAGAAATCTTCGGATCATTTATCCAGCATATTTCGATAAAAATCTCTCTTGGCGTATGGGACGTAGGGTACCCATTAAATTAGCCTATGAAGATCCAGAATTACAAAGAGTTGCTCTTGCAGCACAAAAAGCTGGTTATGAAATATTCTTAGATTCCGAGAAACATTATTCAAAAACATGGTACGATGGCAAAGGTCGTATGATGGTTACTAAAGTAGGTACTAAAGAAGAACAAATACGTGAAATTGCCCGAAATATTCCTAAGGTTAATTTGCCAAAACAAATAGAACCAAAGAAAAAGGAAATTGAGAAAAAAGCAAAGAAAGGCAGCGTGTATCGTCAAAAGACGAGATAAAATGAATTGAGTATCATTCATAAAAGAAGAAGGTAATGAAGATTGAAAAAACTAGGGAAAGTCTTTGTTGTTACTAAGAAAGGAGAATTGTTAGTAAAAGCAACAGACAGCTATAGGTTTAATACAAAAGTTGTAAATCAACAAATCCAAATGATAGGGAAAATTGTTGATATAATTGGACCAGTAGCAACTCCCTACGTTGTCATAAATACAAGGAACTCTGAAGCACAAGCAAAAAAGGGTGATCAATTGTATTTAATGGAGGGCAAACCTTCACCTAAAAAACCAACTCCTTATAAAAAAGACTATTCGAAAAAGAGAAATTATCGACCTTCTAATAAGTAATTTTTCCTAGATTTTTTCTTATGAGGTACATTTTGTGACCTCCTAATGAGTCTCTCAGTTGAGTTCTAAAGAAGTGAATTCCCCTTATATATGAAAATAGAAACTGTTAATTAAATCAAAACAATGGAGAGTAATCTAATTTGATAGACAAAAAAACACTAAAAAGAAAAATAAACGCAGACCAAGAAAAAATAAAAATCGCTTATCTATTATTAATTGGTAGACAATAAAATAAAGCAGTTGATGAAAAAAGACTGCTTTAATTTATTCTTCCAATTGTTTTTATAATTAGCTTTAAACAGAAACGTGTTTTTAAGAAAAGCATTGCTGATATATTTAATTATTATTCTCATTCAACAATTCGGTTTTCTTCAGCAATAGATTGTTCGATAATTCTTTGGGTTTTACGTCTATTAAGATAAATATCGATGAGTTGTTGAAAGATCATACTAGCCAGTATTAACGCACAACCAATCCATTGACGAACTGTAGGGACCTCATGAACAAAAATGAACGCAAACAATGCTCCAAAAACAGGTTCCATGGTGAAGATTAGTGCAACATGGGTAGGAGTAGTTTTTTTCTGAGCAAATGTTTGAGCAGCTAGAATAAGTGCTGTAGCAATAACTCCAGTAAAGACAATTGTAAAAATAACTTGATTTGTAAAATAAGTGTGAGTAAATGCAAAGTTCTCATCCCAAGAAATTGCACTAGCAATCCAAGCTAAAATAGCAACGGTACCAGTTTGGAAGACAACCAATGAACTATAATGTATTTTCTCAACAAATTTGTCAATAAAGATAATATGAAAAGCATAGCCAAAAGCTCCTATAAAAACGAGAAGATCGCCTAAAATATCACTAAATTGAAGATTGAAGGAATCAATAGAAAGAAGAGCAAGGCCACCAACAGCAACAACTATACCGATCCAGGATAGATAATGAGGTGGTTTTTTAAGTAAGAGGGAAGCAAAAATTGGCACCAAGACAACGTAAAGACCTGTAATAAAAGCTGTTTTACCAGGTTCAGTACCAACAGCCATACCAAAGGTTTGAAAACTATAACCAATGAAAAGAAAAAGACCAATAACCATTCCACGCCAAACTGCTCCCCAAGTGATTTTAAATTTATATAATTGATAGCTAAAGACAATTAAAAGAACAATAAGAGCAATAGTAAAACGAAAAGCGAGAAAAGTCATCACGTTAACAGTTTCAATCGCTTGATCGACCATAAAAAAAGTAGAGCCCCAAATGACTGTAATGAACAATAAGGCCATGTCAGCAAGAAGTCTATGAGTGAGAGAGGGCTTATCAAGTGACATGATTTAGATAAATGAATTAATGAGTTTTCAAGTTTTCTTTCAAAAAGCTAAATGACATGAGATGATTTGAGAGTAAAAGAATTGATGTCCCTCAAGAAGAGGGACAAATTGTCCAAAAGAATACAAGCTTTTTAGCTTATATTAATCAGAATCCTTAGAAATTAAGTTTCTAATACCGTGGGGCGATACAAGAAAGCTTTCTCTCTAAATTCTGTCTATACACTGAGGTTTAAATATCACTTTTTAAACTTCTCATAGCTATTAAATAAAGTAAAGTTTCACAAAAGGTTTTCTATCGAAATGGAGACAAATCTTTTAAGAGAAACATCAATAGAAATTATATATAATAAGCAAAATCTTATAGAAAACCAATTGATATCTGGTGAAAAAAATGGTAGAAGATACAGATTATTTTAAAGAATATATGACAGAAGCTGCAGGTGAACCTACCCTTATAGTTCGTGGTGTCCTACTTTTCTTCAAAAGCGCTTTTAGTAACGAGGACTTAGACGCATTAGAACAAGATATTTCTTATCAAGATAGTTTTAATCTCGAAGCAACTCAAGAAATTCTTTTGAATCACAACGTTCCTGATGAAATCTCACGTCAAATCTTAGCTTTATTAAACAAGAAATTTAAAGAGGCCATGGAAAAGAAAGAAATGACTGAAAAGAAATTGGATTTCATCCGCACGATTAAAAAGAAGCATTAGATTTTTTCACTATGGAAATTAATTGAAGAGAAGAGGTTTTTTTACAATACTCTTTTCTCACTAAATGCTTCATTCCTTCATATACTCAAAGTTGAATGAAATGTTCTCATTCTAATAATTCTGTTTCTTCTGGAAAGAGACCCAACTCTTTCAATTTATTCCTTAAAGAAAATTCTGCCCAAAAGATGAACTTAAATGATCTTATTGGCACGAGTTCAGTCTTTACATCAGCATTTATTTCTCTTACTAGAAACAATGAAGCCCAGCCAGGAATTTCTTCAGGATTTTTAAAATTTAATCTAAATTTTTCATTAGCGAAATGTTTAGCTATAGAGTAAATTATTAGTCGTGCTGCGAAATCTTTGTCTTGATGTTTTATTAATGCAGTAATGGCTTTTTTGTGTTCTTTTGATGCTGTAAATCCAGTAATATATCTTTGAGTTAAAGTTATTATTTCTAAATTCTCTTTACTTTGAGCAATGATATTGTTTTTCTTCAATCTGTTCAAATTATTGATTACATTCAAATAAAATATTCGCAAGTCATCAATTTCTCTTTCAGGTTTTCTAATTAGAAGATTCCAATCAATTAGATCATTTTCTGCTTTACAGACTTCAAACAATTTTATTCTTCGATCATAGCTGTATCTATTGTTTATCTCTTCTAATAATTGTTCAGTGAATTTTCTTCCATTTTTTCTACAAACTGATTTGAAAACTGCTAAAATATATCCTCTTCTTTTTCTAGGAGTCAATTTAGCTTGTCCCTTATCAGTAACGATTTTTTCTACTTTTGGTATTAACCTGGAACAATAATCTTCTACTTCTAAAACTAGTTCTGATGGAAAGAAATCTCTTAAAGAGTTAAAATCTTCTTTAAGAGCAATTGCTGTTCTATCATTTTTTCGGACACATTCCAACAGA
Source organism: Bathyarchaeia archaeon (assembly GCA_035528035.1). Taxonomy (GTDB): domain Archaea; phylum Asgardarchaeota; class Heimdallarchaeia; order JABLTI01; family JABLTI01; genus JABLTI01. The sequence goes on along the minus strand of DATKZI010000013.1, from coordinate 111,407 downwards.
TTATAATAGCTTCGGTCTTTATGATCCTTATTCAATATTTTTTGAAGACTGTCTTTAGAAATATAGGATCCTAATTGTATCTTGCTTTTTGTTGGCCTTACAGCTCGGTCCACTCGAGTAAAACTCACTAGCTCTGCGTTTGCCTCATCAATTTCTTCTAAAGTTTTTTCTTGATTATGGTCTTGGTAATTTACTGTTTTTGCATTTGAGAAATCTATACCTACAGGCAATCTGTTTGTGGTAAAAATATTCTCGGAATAATTGATTTTATTTTTTGACATTTTTAATCCTCTAATTTTTGTTTCTAATTATTACTCTACGAATTTTTTACTTATAGTTTCCTTATGACGACAAAAAAAATCTGAAATGGCTCATCTAAACGGCTATTTTTTTATAAAAACAAATCTAAGAATTTTATTACTGTATATAACAATTTAAAAGACTCATTTATCAAAAATAACTAATCTAATTGCTTATTTTCAGTGAAAAAATCCATGCTAAACTTATGAGGCAAACAAAACTTTGGATATGTATAAAAAAAATGTTGCATCTTTAATGAGAAATATAAGTTAATTATGGAAAAAATCTATTTTTCTAAAAAAAGCTTTATTTTATTCAATTTATTATAGTGAAATTTTCTTTATAAACAAATCAAAATTTCATAATTTGATATTTTACAATATATATACTCAAATATAATTAGTAGAAAGATATTTTTAATGTAAATTGATATTTGAATATAAAATCATTTGAAGCTGTAAACAATGTCTGAAACTAAGGTTCCTTTATTTTTATTTAGGGTTATTTTCTTTCCAATAATTATTTTGCTAGAAATAGCTATGGGAATACTTTTCCTTATAGTACCTTACTTTCCTGTAGAAGGAGCAATTGTACTATCTGGCTATGCAACGATTTTTGGTTGGTTTTTAACAGTTTCTGCTTTGTTTATAATAATTGGATCAACATTATTATTCTCTTCAGCTTTTAATCATAAAAATAATCGTTTGAGGGAATTCTTTGAATCAGACAGAATAATGAGAATAATTGGTTTCCTCACCATTCTTATAATATTTGTACAAATTGTTCTGTTATCTATTAGTCAAATCTTTTATACACTTTATAGTACAAATATTGGCTTTGTTTACATGCAAATTATTATTTTGAGCGTAGTTCCACCAATATTCCTTTATTTCTTAGCTAACTTTACTGAGAATCAAGAAACTAAATATGCTCTTTCAAAAGAAGCTCCGCTTAGAATAAAATTAACCGCTTTATGGATGATTTTTCTAACTATGGTAACCCAGATTTTTGCCACTAGCTGGGAATTTGTCATAATAGGATTAGCTCTTCTAGTTTCAAGTTATTTCTTCTTCTACCTTTATAGATCTGCTGCAACACTTACTCCGGTGATATTGATCATACATTTTGCTTTTAGTGTTTTAATGACCGTTCTATCTTTTGTTTTTATGGATGAAACTATTCAGAACTTGATTAATAGTGGTGAACCAATAACAACAACTGATGCTGTCCTTTTGACTGTCTTTATCTTTATCATCCCAGGACTCATCTCTATAGGATTAGCTCAATCATTCTTTAGAAAATGGGTTTTAGCATGGATTAAGGAAGCACGACCAGAACCTGAAATGGAAATAAAATTAGAAATGGCTGATTGAAAATCAGTAAAAATATGTTTGGAGAAATTATTTTGATTAACAAGATAAATATTGAAAATGATTTATGCACGGGATGTAAAACTTGTATTGATTTATGCCCTCGAGATTGTTTTACCCTAAATGAAGAAAAGAAATCAGTTTTTAATTCAAATAGATGTCATGATTGCGGCCATTGTATTTCAGCTTGTCCAGAGAATGCTATTTCTCATAGAAATTATCCTTCAACAGATTATTTACCAATAAGAAATTTTTTTGATTCAAAATTCCTTAATGGTGAACAATTCTACTATTTACTGAAATCAATAAGAAGTACTAGAAGTTATCTAAAAAAACCTATTGAGCAAGAGTTGATCGCCAAGCTAGTAGATATTATTAGATATTCTCCAACCGGGCATCATTCTCAAAATGTAGAGGTTACAATTGTTACTGATCCTGCTATAATACAACAACTAAAAGATGAGAGTGAAAAAACTATCAAAGATTTCTATAGAAAAATGGATAACCCTTTGATTGTGTTCTTTGCTAGGTTTTTTGGTAAAGGTGCAAGTATAAAAAAATTGAATGAATCCAGACCGCGATTTATAAGAATGCTGAGAGGGTTTGAAACAGGTGAAGAGAATCTTTTCCATGGAGCACCTCTGATAATGGTTTTTCATGCAAATAAGAAAAGTATAACACCTGAAGATAATTGCACTATTGCTGCTTCTAATGTTCGCTTATTGAGTCATGCATATAATCTTGGTACTTGTTTTATAGGTTATCTAGCGCAATTCACCAAATATAATTCTCAATTTTTAAAAATATTAGGATTGCCAAAAGACAATAAAATCTATCAAACATTAATTATTGGTTATCCAAAACATAAATTCAAAACATTTGTTGCAAGAAAAGAATCAATATTATATTTCTTATAAAAAACCTAAAAATTGAAAAGTCTCGAAAAGCCATTTCGATATCCTTTTATTAGTAATTGACGATTTGTTGGTTATTAATATTTTGAGGTTTAAGAATGAATTTTCGAAAAACGAAAATTATGTTAACAATCTTTGTTATTTTGTTATTTCCTCTCTCATCAGTCTTAACAATTTCAGTAAAAGCTAGCATACAAAATGATGACCAACTTTTACTTAATGGCACTGGAAGTTATTCTGAGGATTTTACAACTATAACATATAAAGGTACAGGAACAACCGGGTATGGTTGGGGAACAGGTGTAGTTACTAAAAATCGAGACTACACTTGGGAAATGCTTGATTTCTATCCCACTGAATATCCAGCTTATGGTTTAGATATAGAAGGAAGAAAAGCATATATTACAGCGTATAATAAAACAACACCCTCTTATAGCTTGCAAGCGTTTGATCTATCAAACTCCCGAGATATTCATAGAACAAGCTATCGTAATTCTCTAAATGCAATGTATGAAGTTAAAATTGATGGCGATGTACTATATGCCGGAACAACTGATTCTCTTTTACAACCCAGGGTAGCTACCTATAATGTTAGTAACCCCTTTAGCTTGAGTGCTTTTGGTGTATTCAGATCTTCTTATCTTACTAATAGTTCAGTAACTGATTTGGATGTAGAAGGTTATCTTGTTTATTATACAACCTATAATGCTCTGGATGGTTTTTCACTACGTATCTTGAACGCTGAAGATATCGATTATGTTTTTTCTGTAACTTGTCCTTGGGCATCAAATAAAGCTCTAGGATTAGAGGTAGATGGCCAATTGGCTTATGTAGCAGCTAGCAACGAAGGTTTCTATATTTTGAATGTATCACAAAGAAACATTGTTACTTATGAATTGGGGTATCTTGATACTCCAGGAAATGCTAGTGATGTAATAATAGATGGTGCACGAGCATATCTCGCAGATGGCGAAGCGGGAATACACATAATTGATGTACAAAATCCAAATAATCCAGTACTTTTAGGTTCCTACGATACACCAGGTTTTGCAAGACGATTAGTTTTACAAGGAAAAACTCTATATGTAGCTGATGGCGATGGAGGTGTGCAAATACTTGATGTTGCAGATCCGACTCATCCAGCATTAGTTTTAGAAATTGACTCATTACCACATGTCAATAATATTGACCTTTATGGTGGGATAATTGTAGTAACAACAGATGAAGGAATTCATACAATACGTTGTTCACCTGATATGGGTCTTGCTGATTTCTCAACATCATTTTACGCAAACACTTTTGATATGTATAATTGCTATGATGTAAAAGTAAAAGGTAATGTAGCCTACGTTGCTGCTGGTAGAGATGGCTTTTATACATTAGACGTTTCAGATCCAGTTAATCCAATACTCCTTGATTGGGTAAATATTACAAACGTATGGGAAGATTATAGAAAATTAGATGTCTATGGTCAGTATGCATATGTCGTCGATTCGGGTGGAGTCTATGTTTATGACATAAGTGATCCTACAAATATTCAGCAAATAAATTTCCTAATAGGTAATATTCTACAGGATATCTTTATTCAAGGAGATATCGCCTATATCACTTGGGGCTTAGGTGGTTTAGCAATTGTTAATATCAGCTCACCTTCAACTTTTACTTGGTCAGATGAATTATCTGAACCACATTTTGGTTCTAATACCACTTCTATTTGGGTTCAAGGTCCTCATGTTTATGTCACAAATTTTGACTCGGGGGTATCTTCAGATACCTTGGTTATAATTGATACCACTCCAGCTATTACTGCTCCTCATATAGATGATATAGATGTTAGAACTAGCTATGGACTTGATGTGTGTGTCGATGGCGATATAGCTTATGTATCCGATCAGAATTGGTTAGTAATTTTCAATGTATCAGATCCTTTTAGCATAAACTTTCTCAGTGATGTTTTGATTGGGGATTACATTGACTCCTTTGGTGTTTGTTCTTTTGGTCCATATTTGATGAATGCTGGTGGAGCTGAAGGAGTTTCTTTAATTAATGCTACACGTCTAGGTCCATCACAACAAACGAAAACCACTTATGCTAATGCTACTGCTGCTCTTCAAATAACTTATCATGGTGATTATACCTACGTAGCAAATAAAACCAATTTGATTATCCTTAGACACTTTAAGAGTCCCGGGGATATCTATGTTAGTGGCAATTCTGAAGTTATTTCAACTGATATCGACGGTGCTGATATAAAGATCACAAAAGCTACTTTGACATTTGATGGTTTTATCCCAGATGGTTCTAGTATCAATTTCTACATGATGGTTGATGAATTGCATTGGGAACCAATAATTCCAGGAACTGAACACGTATTTACTTATGAAGGTAGCATACTTCAATGGCGCGCAGTTTTAACCAGTACTACAGATCGTAGTGTTCATCTTTACAATGTTAATGTCAATTACTCTACACCATTCTTATCTGGCAATATGCTCTGGATCATTATTGGTGCTGGTGGTGGCCTTTTGTTGATACTTATTATCATCATCATTGCTGCCTCAGTTAGCAAAAAGAAGAAGAAAATTCCAACACGATAAACTATTATTTGAGATGTCTAAAAACATCTCTTACCTCTTTTTTTCTATAATTTTTATTTTCATTCTGACTTGATTATTCCTTAACTTTTAGAATCCAAAACATACCTTTAAAACTGACTTTATTCGAAAACATTCAAAATACAAATTATTCTTATTTATTTACGGTGGATTTAAGATGGAAGATTTGAGAAAGTTCCTTGATAAAAATAAAGATAAAATACATGATTTGTTAAATCATATGTGGCAAACCATTGAGCAGATTGCTCTCCGTTTTGAAAATGATATTCCCAATATAGATTTAGATAATTCCCATGGGAATTACATTGAACTTGATGAAGGTTGGTCCGAATCATTTTATGCTAATCCAACAGTAACCTTTCCCTATGGTGAAATTGGTTACTCCTTAGATGGCCTTTATTGTGTCCTCGCTGTTGAGACTAAAAAATTGGATCACGAATATTTAACTAAATTAATTGATCTTTCCCAAGAGAGTGACGAATTAAAGATAGAAATTTATGGTGGAGATGATTGTTTCACTACTTTCTTCAACTCAAAAGAACAAGCTGATTTTGATGATATCTTGAAAGCTGTTGCTAATTCTAAAGAAGATGTTTTACAAATAGATCTTAATATTCCTGCTGTTTCTGAGGAAGATGTCAAGGAATTACTTTTAAGTCAATTTGTTACTTTATACAAATTCTTAGAAAGTAAAAATTCTCTCGCAAAACTTCCAACCTATCTTACAAGTGATGAAAAAGAAGAATGATTAAAAGGAATTCTTCTTATATCCTTGTTTAATTAATTCTTCCGACCTCTTCCTTTGCTCAATTATTTCATCTCTATAGGCAGAACGGTTTATTGAATTGTAATCTATGTGTAAATAATTCAATGTAAAAGCTATATCAAATATTGGATAGATTAATGCTCGACCTATTGCTAATAAAATAAAAATGTAATTGAGGGAAAATTCGGTTTTTAAATAAAAACTTAATGTATAAGGTCCAAGAATGCATAGAGTAAAAACAGTTAGATAAATTGACATAGATTTAAACCAATTTTCTTTACTACCATATCTCCATGATTTTTGTAAAGCTTCTCCTATGTGTAGGTTATCTTTAGTCATACCCGGGATAAAGGCTGCAATTTTATTACCGAACAATAATGGAAGTAATACTGCTGCTATCATCATCCCCCATGCAATTCCGGGCATTCGTACTTGCATAAGAAGACCTATGATGAGTAGTAATATTGGAAAGATTGCTATTACCAAAGTTACCAATGTAAATTGCAGTAATTGCGGAATTTTTCGTATCGTATTTTCCATTGCCCAAACAAAGTTTGCTTTCCCATTTTCAGCTGTTTTCCATGTAATATTCGATACAAATGCACTTCTAAAAATGAACATTCCTAAGGCAATTAATAGCAGTATAAAGAATGATGCTTCTCCAAAATCATTTATAAAATCAATCTTAATAAGAGTAATAACATACCCAAGAAGATCAATATAATCATTAGTAATTTCTATAATCACTAATCTAAAAACCATAAAGAAGAGAAATTCGGGGATAATCGCTAAAGGAAAAATTTTGAAAAATTGTTTAAAATAAATTTGAAATGATTTTCCTATAATTCTGAAATAGTTGCCATTTTTTGGGTCTACATAAGACTCTAATTCAGCCATCTTGATACCTCATAAATTAAAATACCAATTAAATATTTTTATGTTTGATATAAAAATGATTTAATTGGTCTGGGAAAAGAATCACCCAAACCAAGTTTGAAAGAGTTGTTTTAACAATTCTATTGGCAGTGGTAAACACAGGAATCCAATTATGTATCCTATAGAAATATAGGCATACTTTGACCTATGAACCTTTGAAACATCATCAATTGCTCCTGGATGTTGCATGAAACTCATTACTAATACAAGGAAACCAAAATATCTCGTAAATGGATTGGCTACCAATAGCAATGAAATTACTAACGAAACAATTCTATGTGCTGTTCCACCAAAAACTGCTCGAGCTGTATGTCCTCCGTCCAATTGTGAGGCTGGCATAAGATTCAAACCTGTGATAAGTAATCCTACATATCCCGCAAACATCATTGGACTCATAACAACAGTTTGCATTGTCGGGTCAAAATAAGGCACTATACGTAGCCATTGCCCTATAAGTATCATAAAATCCATCAGAAAAATAGTTGGAACATCTGCTGGATTATAATTTATTAAATCTGGATTTATATCAACAACGTAGGTCATTTTCAACCCAATTAAAAATACTGGAATCGTTACTAGAAATCCGGCAACAGGTCCTGCTATTCCAATGTCAAAAAGGTCATCTCTAGTAGCAAATGGTTCTTTTTGTCTAATTAATGCTCCAAAAGTTCCAAGAGTTTGAAAACCTGGTAAAGGAGGGATAGGAATGAAATATGGTAGTGATGCATCTAATTTTTTCATTCTTGAAATTGAATAGTGACCTAATTCATGTGTACCAAGAATAGCTATTAATGAAAAAGTAAAAAGAAAAATATCTAAGGCTGGTCTGCCTTGAAAGAAATATGAATCATAAATGCTTTTTGAATATTGCCATCCAGCAATCGAAACCGTAACAATTGTAGCAACAAATAACCCAATATTCCAATAAATATTTTTAAATTTATATCTATCTTTAGCTGATTCTGGCTCCCAATAGAAAAATCTTAGAACAATTTCCTTTATACCAGGATTAATCTGTTCATTACGGATTATTATTTTGAGATTTTTCTCTGTCATTAATGAATCCTTTCTAAGTTTATCGAAAGTATAATTAACATCTTCAGGACGAGTTACAAAAAATACTGGACCAGCTTCACTATTATGTCCATCTTTTACTTCCATATATTTATTAATTGCCGATTTTAATTCATCAAAAGATAATTCAATTGCTTTAAACTGCTTGTCTTTTGGTGAGTAAACAGCTAGCCTTTGGGTTACCTCTTTTTGAGTTTCTATGGCAGGAGTTTTTTTCAAAAATTCTAATCCTTTCTTTGTTAAAGGGCTTCCACAAATTCCGCAATTATCACCTGAAGTAGTACCACCACATCTCCAGCATCGAATATTTGTTGCTGATTCGGAACGAGTAAAAATCTTCGATCTTATATCTTCATTGATTGGTGCGTGGCAATTAGCACAATACTCTCTTTGTCCTTGAAATTTAATATCTGCTCCACAATGCCAACAAAAAGTTATTTCACTATCTTCTGAGGGGGTAGAATTTTCCTCTTTGTTATCTTTTGCAGCAGATTCATGATTATCTTCTAGTGGCACAAAAATCCCTCTAAAATATATAGCTTTTACGTATTATCAGTTAACTACTGATATAAAGACTATCATTTACTTGGTAAATAACTTCTAGAGGAAAAAGATACTTATTGGGAGTGGAAGACAACAAAGACCTATTATTAAAGCAAGTGATTCTAAAAGATACTTTGACCAATGAGCTGGTAAGGCTTCATTTGTTACTGGTGATTTATATCTAGCAATTGGCATGAACATTATTAAAATTCCCAATAACCAAGTATTATAGTTAACCATTACCAATAAAGCAGATATGAATGAAAATAGCTTTGTTAATCTTTCTCCAAATAAGCTTCGAAACATAAATCCTCCATCAAGTATACCTCCTGGTAAGAAATTCAATCCATTAATAATGATACCAACCAAAGCTGCGTTAGCAACAGGATGCAGAAATAAAAACTGTGTTTCAGGATTATATAATGGAGCAATTCCTACAGTTTTTGTAAACCATTCAAGGAATTTTCCTATAAGCAGATATGGATCAAATTGTGTTAATAAAACAACTTCATCCTGAATTTCAGGTGCTAAGATAGCTTTATCCACAATATATGGGAAAGCACAACCAACTAAGAAAAGAGCAATTGAAATTACTAAGCCACAGAGAGGTCCTATAAAAAATAAATCAAATAAATCGTTTCTTTTCCTTACAGGATCGGTAACTCGTACAAATCCCCCAGCAGTTCCAAGCATAAAGAACCCCAGTAACCCGGGTGTAGGGGGGAGTAGTATAAAATAGGGTAGTGTAAGTTTTATTTTCTTTTTTCGTTGCATTATTAAATGACCTAACTCGTGTGTTATTAAAATAGCAACAAGAGTAAGAGTATAAAGAATGATATCAACGATAATATTTTTATTAATCGAAAAAAGTCGAAAAATTTCGCTATAATAGAGCCATCCAGTTATCATTATAACCGTTAAAGATAATGCTGCAAGCAATAATTTCCATTGAATTTTATTAAAAGCAAATCTTCTATTAACATCGTCTGGTTCCCAATAAAAAAACTGAATTAAAGCTACTTCTTCACTACTCACTGTTGATTTTGTCTTTTTAATTAACATTCTAATATTATTTTTTATCAATAATTCTTCCATTTCTAAGTTGTTATAATTTGCTTTATCTTTCGGTACTTCAACAATAATTTCAGGACCAAAATCTGTGATTATTGAATTCATTACCTTGAGATTTTTTCTTATGATAGCTATTAATTCAGAATATAGGATATTTACTCTAATAAATTGCTTATCTTTGGGTGAAAAGATGACGATTTTTTCAGTTTCTTCGCTTTCTTTCTCTTTTGTATAACTAGGTCGCTTCTTTGATTGGCTTAAAAGTTCTAAACCTATTTTTGTCAGTGGACTTCCACAAATTCCACAAACATCCCCTGAAGTTGTCCCTTGGCATCTCCAACATTTAAAGGATTCAGAATTGTTTGATCGATTCAAAATCTCTTCCCTATGTTGATCCTTAATTGGTGCTTTGCAAATTTCACACCAATCATCATTAGTTAATTGAGCTTTACAATTCCAACAAGTTTTACCAGTTAATTTATTCAATTTTGAGTAGTCTTCAGTGATTTTATTCTCATTTGAATCCAGTTAAAACACCACCTTGACAGTAAAACTTGTATTAAATTCATAACTAAAACGTGGATTTTTAAGGTTCTTATAAGACTACAATTAAAGAAGCAATTCAAAGAAGAAAAAAGATTGAATACATTTAGTAAAATCTTTAAAACCTTTGTTAATAGAAATTATTTGTTTATTTATTATCTAAAAAACAATTAACTTATCTGGTGTAGTTGAATGACCAACTTTCGAATAAGACGATTTAACCCTGAAACAGATATTGATCAAGTACAAAATATTAATAGAACCTGTCTTCCTGAAAATTATCCTAGATTTTTTTTCACTGAAATATATGAAAAATTTTCCGAAGGCTTTAATGTAGCTGTAATGGAAGATACAGGGGAGATAGCTGGGTATGAAATGACTAGGATTGAAAAAGGGTTATCAAATTTTGGTTATGGAATTTGCAAAAAGGGACACATAATTTCCATTGCTGTTTTACCACAGTTTCGACGCCTAGGGATAGCTAAAGAACTTATGGATGCAGCAAATGAATCTTTACGTGTTCGAGATGTTAAAGAAGTCTATTTAGAAGTAAGGGAATCTAATAATAAAGCGATTAATCTTTATCTTCAATTAGGTTATACAACTCAAAAGATTTCTAAGAGATACTATTCAGACGGGGAATCTGCTTTTATTATGATAACAAAAATCTAGCTAAGATTAATGTTTTCAAATTTTTTTCTTGTAAAGAATAATATTACTATGAAATGGATTGGTAGTAAACTATTTTTGATAAAGGAAAATAAAAAAGAGGAGTATGGATTAATAATCATCCATACCATCTGGCATACCACCTGGCATTCCACCAGGAGCACCACCAGTTGCTCTAGAAGCGATGATATCATCAATTCGTAAGATCATTTGAGCTGCTTCACTAGCAGAAGAAATTGCTTGTCGGGCAACACTTATTGGTTCAAAGACTTTTTGCTTGACCATATCAGTTGGTTTGCCTGTCATCAAGTCAACTCCTGCATTATCATGTCCTTTATCATGTTCTGCTCGAAGAGCAACTAAAACATCAATGGGGTCAAGACCGGCATTTTCAGCTAAAGTTCTTGGAATAATTTCGAGTGCTTCAGCAAATTTCTCAACTGCTAATTGTTCTCTACCAGCTAGGGTATTTGCATATACTCGTAATTTTCGGGACATGTATATTTGAGGTGCTCCGCCACCGGGCACAACAAGATTATCTTGGATAATGTTTCTTATTACACAGAGAGCATCGTGTATAGATCTTTCAGCTTCGTCAACAATTAAATCACTGCCACCTCTGATCAAAATACTAACACTCTTTGGATTTGCACATCCTTCTATGAAAACGAAATCATCATCACCAATTTTTCGTTCTTCAACAATTTTAGCAAATCCTAAATCACTAGCTTCGATTCCATCAATTCGAGTTACAATGCTAGCACCAGTAGCCATAGCAAGCTTCTCAAGGTCACTCTTTTTAATTCTACGAACAACAAGAATGCCTTTCTTAGCTAAGAAATGTTGAGCTAGGTCATCAATGCCTTTTTGAGAGAGGATAACATTTGCACCAGAAGCAATCACTTTTTTAACCATATCTTCAATCATGGTTTGCTCTTGATCCAAGAAAGATTTCATTTGATCAGGACTGGTAATATTTATCTTTGCATCAAATTCAGTCTTTGTAACTTCAATAGCAGTATCTAGGAGTAAAATTTTAGCATCTCCAATTTTCTTAGGCATTCCAGAATGAACTACGCTTTTATCAAGAATAATGCCTTTGATCAATGTAGTTTCACTAATGGATTCACCTTTTTTCTTCTCGATTTTGACATTATCAATGTCACAGATTTTTTTACCTTTTTCTTCAACTGTCACACTTAAAGCTGCATCAATAACAAGTTCTGATAATAGGTCACTATAACCTGAAATAACTTTACTGCTCATAGAAGTTTGAACACCTTGCTTGAGCATCTCACGATCGTTAACATCAACTTTAATTGCTAACTTGTCAAGAGCTTCAAGTGCTTTTTCAGTTGCTTTCCTGTACCCTTCAACAATAATGCTGGCATGAACATCCTGAGAAAGAAGCTCTTCAGCTTGCTTTAATAACTCACCAGCAATAATAACGACAGTAGTAGTTCCATCCCCAACTTCATCATCTTGAACCTTTGCTAATTCGACAACGAATTTGGCTGCAGGATGTTGAATCTCCATTTCTTTAAGTATAGTGGCACCATCGTTGGTAATGACCACATCACCGAATGAATCAACTAACATTTTATCTAATCCTTTAGGGCCAAGAGCTGATCTAATTGCTTCAGCAATAATTTTTGCTGCAGCAATATTGTTTGATCGTGCATCTTTTCCAGTTGTTCTTTCAGTGCCTTCTCTGAGTAGGAGTACCTGTTGGCCTCCAATATTTACTAGACTCATTTTACAATATCACCTGTATATATCTGTTTAAATTCAACTAGTTGTTGTTTTTTTGTTAAAATGCTCTTCGTGAGCAATTTTTCTGTGATTAGTATTGATATTTAAAGCTTTCCTATTAGTTGGAATCTATCATCGTCCAATAAATAACATTAATTGAAATATCAATAAAGAATCACGTTATTGTTTTATGTAATTATTCGAAAATTCTTATGAATCTAAAAATAAATTATTTCTTGACTATAATGTTTATACATAACAATCTAGAAAAATCACGAACAAACTTTGTTCGAATGTGTGGTGAATTAGCTTGTCTCTTAGAGGTAAGTGCCACACCAAAACCAGGTAATGTTCATCGTTTTAGTGATTTTGAGGATTTACGATATGAAGATTTTCTAGGATCAGCTGTTTCTTTTGGTTATTTTATTGAGGAATTAGCTTTGAAAGGTCTACTATTAGCTGATGGAAAAATTTCTTGGAATGAACTTGAACTTGGTAAAACCATCAAAGAAACAATTAGCAATAGCAATCATTTTCATGAGCATGGAAATACCAATCTTGGAATAATCCTTCTCCTATGTCCTTTAAGTGTAGCAGCTGGTATGAGCTTCAAAAATAAGGACCTTTTTTGTGATTTAGCTTCTCTTCGAGCAAATATTAGCAAAGTAATGGACCATACAACTATTGACGATGCGATCTATGTTTCAGAAGGTATCAGTTCTATTTCTCCTGGAGGTCTAGGTAAAGTTGAGGAATATGACGTAACTGATACAAAATACCGGGAAGAATTGGAAATCAATAAAATCACATTAGTTCAATTAATGTCTTTTTGTAAAGCGCGAGACAATATCTGTTTGGAACTTTCACAAGGATATCCTATTACATTTGATACTGGATTAGATATTATGCTCCAAACATTAAAAGTCACTCAAGATATTAATTTAGCAATAATTAATAGTTATATTAGTATCTTAGCAAAATACCCCGATACTTTGATCAGTAGAAAATTTGGCAAAGAAAAAGCAAAGAAGATTTCTGCTCAAGCAATGGATATAATTCAATTAGGTGGAGCTTTGTCTCTTGAAGGTCGCAGAGAACTTGAAGGGTTAGATATTGAATTGCGCGAGGAAGATGAGAAAGTGAATCCTGGTACTACTGCAGATATTGTCGCAGCATCAATTTTCTTATACCTATTAGAAGGTGGGAAATTTTGGCGATTGCCTACAGATTAGATAATTTATCCAAAAGATGATTTTTAGCGGTATTTTTCGATTGTTTTTTATTTAATGTCATAACGAAAATATTATTTTACTATATATATACTAACAAAAACAATTAGTATAAATAATCAGTTTATTCAATACATACAAAGGAAGATCGATTAAATTGAGTGAAGAACCTAAGAACTCGGATGAAATACAAAAAGAATTAAATTTTTACAAAAATCAGACGAAAGTTTTACGAGAAAAGAATCGCGATTTGAGAAATGCTTTGTTACTTGCAGAATCTAAAGGCAGTTCCGAAACTGTAGAACAAGAAACAACACAAGAATCATTATCAGACATTCGAAAAATAATTTCTGATTCAAAAAAACAGATCACTGAAAAATTAAGCCAATTTAAAGAAACTATTCATGATGCTAATTTATCTACTAATGATTCTATAGAGCCTGCTCCAAGTACACCTCAATATACTGCTTCAATTGATGAAACTTCTAATGTTAAACCTAGTGCAGTAGCTTCTCCCACAGCAATTTCAGTAGAGGATGAGGTCTTAAAACGGCAAGTAGAATATTTAAAAGAGGAAATTGATCGATTGGAAATATTCCTAGAACAATCTGAAATGGTTAATAATAGGTTGCGAGATTTACTTACTGAGCATTCGATAGATGTCTCTGAAATTAGTAAAGCAATCAATGAAGTATCAAAATCAGCTATATCTGAAAAAGGTATAAAACAACCTATAGTCACAAGCGAACCAGAACAGGTCACAGAACCTGTCAAACAAATAATAGAACAACCTATTACTACAATACCTCCTAAACCAGCTGTAGTACAAAAAACAGATTCTGAAAAGACAAAATTGGATCCAGAGATCATTAAATTATTTGATATTTTTCGAGAGAAATTAAATAGGAATCCTAGCACTGAAGAGATTAAATTAGAGATCCTTAATTTTCGAGAACAATTAATGGAACTCATTCCTCACTCAAGAGTCTTTTATGAAATGCAGGTTGAGTATCGTAAATGGAATAAAGATTCAAGTTCTATTAATTCATTAAAAGATGCTCTGAAAGAATGGGAAAAGACGATAACATCAACATTATAAAATTATCTTTTGTCATTTTTTCTTTTCTTAACTTTAAAATCAATTTAAAGGTTAAAAGGGGAGGGAGAAGAAGAATTATTCCCTCCCTTTCGGATGTAGTGGAGGACTGATACCCATTTCATCGGGTACAGTTATCGAGGTGAGAGGTGAGGCATATTATTTGTTATCTTTCTTTATTATAAAGCAATATAATATCGATATACTAGTAGAAGCAACCATAGCGCTATATTAGCATATTACCTTACTATTACATAAACCTTCAATTTATTTCTCCACCTAGTACGAAACTATTATAAATAAAAATGCTTTTATGCCCATATTTCCATATACTACTATGGTGGTAAATGAATGAGCTTTACTGAAGATATTATTGAAGAGCTGAAAAAGCTTGGATTCAATGAATACCAAGCAAAAATCTATACTGCACTTGTTGGTCTAGGTGTAGCGACAGCTTCAGAAATATCCCAAGCGAGTGGTGTTCCACCAAATAAAGTTTATTCAGTTATTGATAGTTTGAAGAGCAGAGGTCTTGTTCTTGCTCAAGAAAGTGATACAAGTACAAATAGATATCGTCCTCGCTCTCCTGATTCTGTTATAAAAGATTTAAGAAATGAATATGAAAAAGCCTTCCAAAAAACCGAGACTAAGCTTTTTGCTCTATATGAACGAAGCAAGAAAACATTTATCCCGGAATTGTGGATTCTTCGTGGTTCACAAGCAGTTTTTAGTAAAATAAAAGAAATGGTAATGGATGCTAATACAACAATCTCAATTGGTATCGATAGTCCTTTTGATTTGCACTTACATGGTATTGACCAAGTTTTGCGAGATGCTCGTGGACATTTAAAGAGTATCCAGATTATAACTGGTAAAGAGGGCATTGATAATCCCGGAGAAGTTAATGTATTGAATAGTTTATCACCTTTTACTGAAATAAGAATATCTGACAATTTCCATGCAATCTGGGTTATTATTGATTCAAAAGAGCTTTTACAAGGTAGCTATGCACAACTAGAAGGTGGTATCGAGCTTGGAGTTATGGCTACTTGGACAGATAATCAAGGATTTGCACAATTATGGCAAAGGTTTATTGATTCTTTATGGGATTCTGCAGAAAAATATGAAACCTCGAAAATGAAAGGTTAAAAAAACATTAGCTTGTTTGCCAGAAACTGAAATCACCATCATCATTATCTTCCTTTTTCGTTTCAGTGGTTTTTTTGCTTTCATTATCCATTATTACTTTTACTAGTCCTTCAAAAAGATCAGGAATACTAACTCCAGTTTTAGCAGAGGTTTCCAAATAAATTAACTTCTTTTCTTTTGCAAATTCTTGTGCTTCCTCTGAAGAAACTTTTCTTTGATCAGCAATATCAAATTTGTTCCCAGCTAATACTACTGGAACATTTCCAGCATTTTGACGGATTTGTTTTAACCAATAATCAAGTGAATTGAAGGAATCTCTATTAGTAATGTCATAAACTAAGACTCCTCCCATTGCTCCTTGAAAATAGAATGGTAGAAGTGACATAACAAATTCTTGACCACCAGTATCCCAAAGTTGTAATTTAATATGCTTATCGTTAATGGTTAGATTTTTTGTCATGAAATCCACCCCAAGGGTTGGAAGATAAGATTCTCTAAATCGATCCTCTGCAAACCGGATTGTTAAACTAGTCTTCCCTACTTTTCCAGCACCAACTATTATTACTTTATACAAGTGTTGATACCGTGGTATTCCTGGTCTAGAAATTCTCATGGCCTCCAGATTTTTCTTTTCAAATATGATTAGTTTTACAATTATTTATGTTATTCGATAGTCTACAAATGTTTTTTTTTGAATTTCTTCTATCTTCGTACCCATAATTCTATGCCTAAAACTTTTTGATTAGAGATAAGAATTCTTGGGTAGTAATTCTCTGCTGGAAAAACTCCTTCAGGTAAGGTAACAATTTCTTCTAAACTGAATTTTCCTTTACGAAGATCAGATTTATCTTCACCAACAAGAAGGTATAATTTATTTTCAATGATTACATAATCACAACTAGATATTTCGGGTGGGTCTAACCCCATCATTGTTTTTATTACTTTAGCTAATTTTGGTGGTAAATCAGATGTTTCTTCACTCTTAGCTTTAGAAGTGGATTTAGTTGCTGTTTTTGGTTTTGTAGTAATTTTTGTTGGAGTCTTTGTGGTATTATCTTCTTTTTTAGGTTCGATTTTTACTGGTGCTTCCTTTGGAGTTTCAGTAGCATCAGCTTGTAATCCTCCTAGAAAATCCAATATTGGTAGAAATTCCTCATCTATTCCTTCTTCTTGTTCAATGTGTTTAATTCTATAACCTTGTTGTAAACGCATTGCTGATGCACGCCTTGCAACTGCAAATTTCTGTACAATAGATATCTTCGCACCTTTGAAAACATAGATACAATGGTGTGTGTGAGAGACTATAATTGCACAAGTTTTACTATTTGTCTTCATATCACCAGATTCGACTTTTAATTCTTCTCCGTCATCAGTCATTATATAGCAATCTAAAAGCATGGTGTACACATTCTCTTTTTTTTGTAATTGATATGAAATTATTATTTATTTAAACAAAAGCGTTTCGGAAGTGACATATTATTAAATAAATAATCATTGCATAAAACAGATTGAAAGAACCTTGATAAAAGCATATGGACGTATACCTTTAAAGGAACCTTTTTCAATTGATTGTTTCGTAATTCAAAGGGTGAGTAAATAATGAAAATCGTTGACCGAGAAAAAGTCATTACTGATGTAAATTCTATTCTAGATGAATCGGGTTTCAAAAAAGCAAAGGAAATGTGGAATTTTCTTATTACAGATGCAGAAATAGAAGGATCCATTAATGCCGCAAATAGACTCGCAGTAAAATATCTTCATTATACAGATCATGGACTTGATCATGTAACGATTGTTTGTCGTAATGCTCTCAATATATTAAATATCGTTAAAGATGATATCACCCCTGCGTTAATAAGGCAAAATATCGGTGATTTAGATGATGTTGCTTTAGTCTGTTTATCTGCCTGTTATCTACATGATGTTGGTCATGTAATTCATCGTAACTATCATGAACTCACCTCATCCCTTTTAGCCAAAGATTTTCTCTATGCAAAATTAAAGAAGATTTATCCAGATACTGATAAGCGAATTGAACTACTATCACATATTCAACATGCTATATTGGCTCACGATGAAGATATTGAGTGTTTAACGCCTGAAGCAGGATTTGTAACAATAGCTGATGGACTTGATATGTGTGAGGGTCGTAGCCGTCGACCATATGATCTCGGTAAAGTTGATATTCATTCCGTTTCTGCGCTTAGCATTTCATCAGTTGAAATTAGCAAGGGATCTAAGAAAAAACCTCTAAGGATAGATGTTTTAATGATTTCAGAAGCAGGTATTTTCCAAGTTGAAGAAGTTTTTCTTCCCAAGCTCAAAAGTTCTGGTTTAGCTGATGACGTCGAAATTAATACTTTGGTTAATAACAAACCTATTGCTTTATCTCAAGTTTTGAAGATGTATAAGAAGTAT
Organism: Bathyarchaeia archaeon; assembly: GCA_035528035.1. Taxonomy (GTDB): domain Archaea; phylum Asgardarchaeota; class Heimdallarchaeia; order JABLTI01; family JABLTI01; genus JABLTI01. Next base: position 92,962 of record DATKZI010000013.1, on the reverse strand, counting down.
GATGAAGATTAATCTTCTCTTTTCTTGATTAAAAAATTTCTTTTTTTCATTATTAATCTATTTGCCAATAATTCTTTAGAATTTCTTTCAAATCATTATTTAAGTTCCTTAGGATATTTTTATTTCCACCACTACTCCACTTTTTACTAGGTTCTTGTGAAAAAGTGTAATCTTTTATAAAAGGCGAAATGCTTGCTAAAAAGGCTTTATCAAGTTCATCATATTTATATCCACCTTCAAGACAATAAGCTATTTTCCCAAAACAAATGTCAGTTGCAAGTTCTTGTATTTTTTCGCTAATACTTTGATATCCATAAGGTGACAGTCCTAAATATCCATATGGATCACCCTTTAACCCATCGTATCCTGCTGAAACAAGAATTATTTCTGGTTTATAACTTCTAACAATTGGGGTAACAAATCTATCAAAGAATGGTAAATATTCTCTATCCCCGGTATCATTTGGTAAAGGTATACAAATATTATATCCTTCCCCTTCACGTTCCCCTAGTTCATTTATTCTTCCTTGATAAGGAAATGAGACATCTGGCTCTGAATGAAGTGAGATTGTGAGGATATCACTTCTATCATAAAAAATATCTGCGGTACCATTTCCGTAATGATTATCAAAATCAATGATAGCTATTCTTTTCAATTTTCTATTAGCAATAAGATAATTAGCAGCAAATGCTAGATTATTAAAGAAACAAAAACCCATTGCATTTCTATTTGTAGCATGATGTCCTGGTGGACGAACTAAAGCAAAAGTCATATGATTAGTATTTTTCCAAGCAATTTCAGCTGCAAGTTTTGCTCCCCCAAGTGCTCGTAATGCTGCTTCAAAAGTAAATTCATTTGTTATGGTATCTCCTGTAATTGATGTTATACCAATCATACTACCATGTTTAACTAGATCAACTAAATGGTCGGTATGAATTGTTCTAACTTCTACTTCTGTAGCTTTGTCAGGAGAAGCTTTTTTCACATCAGGTAAATTATATATCCCTTGATCTTCAAGAGCTTTTGTGATAATTTTTAATCTTCTCGGACTTTCAAGTATTTGCGGCATTTTATGTTTATAATAATCCTCGTGCTCAATGAATGTTATCAATACATACCACTCTCGTTAAACTGGAATATCATCATTTTTTAATACACACTGTTTAAACACTTTTCTGCTATTTTATTCTTGTGTAAGAAAAAGGTAAAAGGAGGATAATTATTGAAAATTATCCATTAATTGCTTTCTTTGCTAATAATAAAATGACTTCTATTTGTTCACTTGCAGTTCCAAGATAATTTTCAGGTTTTTCAAAAATTTCCTTTAAATCATTTTTTGAAAGATATTTTAAGATTTGATCATCTTTTAATAAAATATCAAGTAATTGGACATCTTCCTTGTAAGCGGTCATTGAATTTTCACGTAGTAATTCATGAGCATCTTGTCTGTTCATACCATTTTTCGCTAGAATAGTCATTATTGCTTCTGCCATAACAAGACCTTTTGACATCTCAAGATTCTTTTTCATTCTATCGACATTAATTTGCAATCCCTTAGTTACAAAATTAAAATCAAGAAGCATCTGATCAATTGTCAAGAAAATTTCAGGATGAATATATCTTTCATTCGCACTATTTGCTAAATCACGTTCGTTCCAGGTTATAATGTTTTCAAAAACGGGTGATGCATAACCACGCATAAGTCGAGCTAGAGAACTCATTCGTTCACTTCTTTCAGGATCTCGTTTATGGCTCATAGTGCTTGAACCAACTTGTTTATCTGATTTGAAAGGTTCCATCAATTCACCAATTTCAGTTCTTTGTAATGTTCTTACTTCTGTTGCGAATTTATCCAAGGAACAGGCCAAAAGAATTAATTCCATGAAAATTTCAGCAATAATTTCACGTGAGAGTAATTGGTTAGTAATAATAGCAGGTTTAATATCTAATTTATCCATAGTAATTTGTAAAATTCTATCTGCATGAATGCCATAAGCAGCCCGAGTTCCTACGGCACCTGAAAGTTTACCCATAATTCTATTTTTTTCTAATGAACGAATATTTTCCAAATGCCTTACAAGCTCATCTAACCAAATAGCTATTTTATGACCAAAAGAATATGGAACTGCATGAGACCCATGGGTGCGTCCTATACAAACTGTTTTCTTGTGTTCTTCTACAATCACAATTAAATTACCTATTACCTTAACAACTCTTGATTCAATTAGTTTGAGAGCTTCTTTTGTTCGAATCATTTCAGCAGTGTCAATAATATCATTACTTGTTGCCCCGAGATGAATATAACGTCCATATTCACCACATTGTTCAGCAAAAGCTCTGACTACTGAAGCTATATCATGGTAAATTTCTCGTTCAATTTCATCAACACGTTCTAAAGATACAAAATCTAGTGAAGCTTTTTTCTCTATTTCTTCTGCCGCCTTCTTAGGAATATCCCCTACCATTGCATGTCCAAAAGCAATTGCTGCTTCAACTTTTAATAATAATTCAAGACGTTTTTCTCTCGAGAAAATATAGCGCATTTCCTCACTGCCATAACGCCAATCTATAGGATGCAAACAATTAGATTTTTTTGTGGTCATCTTAGCTCATTCTCCTTAAGTAATCATAGAGAGACAAGCTAAATTAGTTTCTAGGTTTTTTAAAATTGTCTCTAATTATCAAGAATTTCTTTTACCATTTTAAATTAAATTGATACCGTTTTTCTAAATGTTTGAAAGTTCCTCTAATTCCTGCTAGGAAAGCGATAACTACACTTGCAAGGAAAAGAATTAATGGAGTAAATTCTCGAGGGATGATTAAATGCCAAAAACTGAACGCAAAGAATAAGCTAATACCTATGGTTAAGAAAGTTGATTTTGTTAACCAATGTTTTCCATAATATCCCAGTGAACCAATTAATGCTACAATAATGATAGGCATATAGTAGGCACTATAGAATTTGTAGACACCTCTGGGCATGAAAATATGAGTAATAATAGTATAGACAGCTAAAACCTCAAATATCTCAGAATTATCCAATTTAACTTTGAAAGACCTCCAAAGTAAAGGGACCGCAATTACACTGGCACTAACGATCATTAATAACATTGAGTTTGAGGTATACGCTATGAAATCAAGAAATGCTTGATTTACACCAATTTCTTTTAAAGACCAAGAAAATTGAACTGTATGATTGAAGTCAGGATCTTTAATATTACTGTCTAATCTTAACATCTGACCGGGAAAAAGCATATGTGCACCATAAAATATTGGTGTAATGAAAATCCATGGAATTGAAATAAATAAACATACCAAAACAAAAAACAATGCATTCATTATACTCTCAAACGATCCTCTTTTGGTCCCTTTTTCTCGTACTTTTTCACCTAACATAATGAAAAATAATGGATAGGTAAAGAACAGCGCATTTTGTTTTGTCATGGTTGCTAAAGCAAGCCAGAAAAATGTTTGACGCCATTTCCTGTTTAGTAGGAAATAAAATGAAATCAATGTAAAGAGAGTAACGGGTCCGGGATTTAACCAAAAAACACCATCATAGATTATATTAATTGGCGATAATGCCATAACAAATCCACCAATAAAAGCTAGAAAGGTATTTTTCTCATCTTTGAATATCTTCTTTATGATTAGATAAACCATTCCTGCACATGCTGCGTCAGCTATTATCATCGGTAATGCTAACCATAAATCATTCATACCCGGGCGCCATATTAACACAAGAAAGTATAGAAAAATAGGGGGATAGGAATATAGGTCTAATGCATCTCCATCTATTGCTTCATGCCAATCCAAAAATGGATACCATCCTTGATTATACCAACCATCTACCCATATTTTATAATAATAGCGAAAATCAGCAAATCCCGCAAAAATGGCTCCATTAGGGAAAAAATCTACATTTCTATTCCAGACTATAGGATCACTATCAACGGTAAAAGCTTCTCGATAGTAATAAGCAAAAAGTATTCGTACTAATACTGCAAAAGATACTAAAAAAATAAAAATCGCGGTAGTTAAACCAATAGTTGACCAGTCTTTATCCTTAAATCGTTCTTTGATATCCCGAGAGAATGTTGATAGCTGGGATCTATCGAATTTAAGTATTCTATTCAAATCAGTTGCCATAGACAGTCACTTGGTAAAACCAATACAAATTAAAAAATATTATCTAAAAATATTCTTGAAAGATTGGTTTTCAATTCAATTCTTGGTCAAGCATTGGATCATCAAGTTGTTCTTTAATTTGTCTAACAATTTCAGGCCCTAAAGTAGGTATTCGTGCTAATTCTCGTGGATCAGCCTTCCTCAAGGATGCGATGGATTTGAAACCACTATTAAACAACATCCTAGCGCGAACACGACCAATTCCCTTTAATTTTACTAATTGCACCAACTCTCGTTTAATACCATGTGAAACTCTTATATGTAATTCATTAATTGGTTTTTGAATACTTTTGAGCCTAAATAGTTTACCAATCTCAGATGAGGCATAAAGTAACCATTTCGCATTATCGGTTAAGTAGAGAATGTCCCCACTACCAACATTAAAATGTAAAATGATAGCATCTTCAGGCTTCTCTTCTATCCATTGTTTAAGCAAGAGAGCTGATTTTAATTGCATCAAAAAATATTCATAATCTGGGTCCCACTGCTCAGGAATATCAATTAGGAATTTATCAGTATAATCCATAAGATATTTTTGTAATTCATTCTGATCTTTTTGTCTAAGATAAAGATTACGTAAATCTGGTGTAGCAGCAATTAAATGGAAATAAGCTACTTCTGGTAGGATTTCATTTAACTCTTCAGCTTTCTTCAAGCCATCTCTAATGATTACTGCTGATAATGGATCGATATATAATTGACTAACTCTTCGACCAAATTCTGTTGCTGAAAGACTTGCCTCATCATTCTCCATCATCCCTTCATTGATTAAGAATTTAAGCACTTTTTTAACTTGGATTTCTGTTGTTCCTAGATCATTTTGATGACCATAAAAAGTTTCACGAATAAATTGAGCTAAATCCCGCAAATTTTCTACATAACCTATTGCGACAGCAGCTAAAATATGGGTTCGAAGAGCGCTTTCACTAGCTAATTTGGAATAGATTATTTCGGATTCACCCAAACAATAATTTTCCATAAATTTAGCTATATCAAAATTTTTCTTAGCTATAATAACCGCTTCTCCTTCTGAGTCATATTTAGGTCTACCTGCACGTCCTGCTTGTTGTTTATACTCAAGCACTTTGATAGGTTGATTTCCTATGCCTACCTCATATCTAGAAAGTGACATAATAACAACCCTACGAGCTGGAAGATTTACTCCCGCTGCTAAGGTTGGAGTGGCACAAATACATTTGATCAAGTTTTGTTTGAAATAATTTTCCACTAATTTACGGTGATCGGGATTTAAACCAGCATGATGAAATGCTGCTCCTTTACGAATACATTTTACTAACCGTTCACCTAAAGAGGTTTTTTCTCCAACAGCTAACATCTGATCAGCTAATGCTTCTAATTGCTGCCTTTCATTAATCGTGAGTAATTTACTCATAGTTTGACCGATTCTTTCAGCTGCAGCTTGTGAACTTGCTCGAGTATTAGCAAAAACTAGAATTTGTCCTTGATTTTTAACTGTATCATATGCTAAGTTTACTTCTGCATTTTTAACATCAATAACAGGAACGCTCTTTTGTGAACCATCAGGATAATTGATTTTTCCTTCAAAGTAAACACCTTCTGTTAGTTTGACTGGACGCCATTCTGATAACACAAGTTCAGCATCGAGCCATTCAGCAATTTCATCGGCATTATAGATAGTTGCTGAGAGCGCTAATATTTGGGTATAAGGAAGCATTTTCTTCAAACGAGCAAGGACAACTTCAAGGGTAGGTCCTCGAGAAGCATCATCAATTAAATGTATTTCATCAGAAACAATAATTTGAAGGTCTCTAATCCATTTTGTATCATGCCTTAACAAAGAATCGACTTTCTCATTTGTACAAATAATTAAATCATATTTTGATAGATGATAATCAGAAGAATCAAAATCACCGGTTGATTGAACAATCTTAATGCCAAGTGCTTCAAATTCCTTAAAATCATCGAATTTTTCTGTTGCTAGAGCTTTTAAAGGAACTAAATAAAGTGCTTTTCCCCCTCTCAAGAGTATAGCTTTTAACATAGCCAATTCTGCTACTAGGGTTTTACCAGAAGCAGTTGGAATAGCTAAAACAATATTCTCACCATCCAATAATCCACGATTAATAGCTTCTATTTGAGGGGGGTAGAGAGTAGTAATACCTCGTTTAAGGATTAGTTGTATAGCTTCTTTAGGTAAATCTAATTGCTCTATCTTCATTTCCTAATCACGTATTTTAGCTCTCACTAAGGATTGTTCTAAGAATCTTTGTAGGACAAAGGGATTTTAACACCAACCTATTCTAAGTTCGTTTGATAAAACCAGCTTTTGGTTGGAACAGCATACCATCTTGACGCATATGTTCAATATTACGTTCTACAAATTCACGATTAATGCCTGATTCATATGCTTTGTCATAAACAATTTCAAGGGGAACAGCTTGACCTTTATGTTCACTTTCAAGGTTAGCAATAATTTCCAAAAGGATTTCTATCTTAGATCTAGTAGAGGAAGTGGTACCAACCATTATAGTATCAATATCCATTTTACCTGTTTCAGGATCAATACCAACTTGACGAAGAGATTCTTTAAGAACCCTTATTGCTGCATCAGCATCTTCGACAGAAGCTTCAGTACGAAGAGCCATACGTGCATGTGATTCAGTAAGACGAATTAAAGATTCTAATTGTCGAGCAGTAATAGCAATAGGTGAATCCACACCTTCACCTGCAACACGCATTTCCAAATAGAATTCCTCTAAACGTTTAGCAGCATCTTCAGAAAGACGGGGATGGGAATTAATTTTAGCGTAACTGATATATTTACGTAAAAGGTCCTTAGAAATGGGTGCTTCTTTTTCAGTCACACCGGATGTATGTAGACGTAAAATGTGCTCAGCTTTAATTTTATCAGCTTCACTTTCTGGTTCATCACGAACAATCCAAATAACATCAAAACGAGAAAGAATGGTAACTGGTAAATTAATGTTTTCAGTAGCGCTTCGAGAGGGAACATACCGACCCATTTTCGGATTGGCTGCTGCAATAATTGAGCAACGAGCGTTAAGGGTTGCAACGATACCTGCTTTTGCAATTGATACTGTTCTTTGCTCAAGTGCTTCATGGATACTACTGCGATCTTCAGTACGCATTTTATCAAGTTCGTCAATACAACATACTCCTCTATCTGCTAGCACTAAAGCACCTGCTTCAAGAGCAAATTCACCTGTTTCAGCATCTCGAAGCACCGCTACAGTCAAACCAGCTGCAGAAGTTCCTTTTCCAGAAGTATACAATGCTCGAGGAGCTAAAGACGCTACGTATCTTAAAATTTGACTTTTTGCAGTACCGGGATCACCTATCATTAAGAGATTGCTTTCCCCTCTGATTTTCAATCCATCAGGAAGTGTTTTTGGTATTCCACCAAATAATAATAAAGCAATTGATTCTTTGATCAATAGATTTCCATAAATGGAAGGTGCTATGGAATCAATTATCTTATTATGAACCCACGGATCATTAGCTAATGCTAGAATTTTTGCTTCCTCTTCTTCAGTTATTTCAATTGTTTCAAATTCCTTTTCCTCTGGTATAACATTATTTGAATTCATATTTACATGAAATGTTGCTAATTTACCTGTGCTTTTCTGTGCAAAATCTGGAATAGAATGTAAAACACCTGTAATTGTTGCACGATCTCCAGGACGAATAGTATCGACTAGATCATTCGTTAGTAAAACTGTAACTGAACGAGGCATTTGTCCTGGGGGTAAATCCTCAGGTCGTTCTTGAATAGTTATTTTTTGCCAATCAATAAATTTCGAATCTTCTGTTAGAAGTTTGAATGGACCAGCTCTACCACACGCAGGATTTTCACAAGCATAAGGGGGGGTATATCGTCCTTCTTCTTGAGGTTTGATAATTATTTCATTACAATTTAGACATTGGAAAAATCCTTCTACGAGCAATGGTTTAACCACAGTGGCTCGAGTAGTAATTCCATTTAACATGATTAATTTCCCTACATGTTCTGCTCGAATTGAACGAAGTGGGATAGTTTCACTTTCAGCTAAATTAAAGAATCTAATATAAAAATCACGAATAGAAAAGGCATAGTCTGAATCTTCGATCTCAACTACTTCAGCAACAGCTCTATTTCCCGCTTCGAGAAATTCATTTGGTTCATCAATTGTTCTACGAGCTAATTCTGGATTAAATTTAATCAAATCCGCAAAATCAACCTCAAGGGAAAATCCTCCTTCAACAGTCATTTCTTGAATTTTCTGTCGATAGATATAATCACCATTGTCATCTCTATATTCGCGAATAAATTCAGTAAATGCTGCTACAGGATCTGTTGTATCGGAGACCAAGTTCTTAATCCTCTTTTGTTAATTTCATTAATCTTTAATAATAATTTATTGGAGTAGAATTATGCATCTTTCCCTCAAAATGTAGACAATTAGAAGCATGGATTGTTCTTGCTACAATCGAGAAGGGATGCTTCCCATTCTCGGAGTTGATCGCGTAAGCTTTTGAACAACCAGAGCTCTTCGGGAGTTAAATGTTTAATAAATGGTGAGGGATCACCTACTTTTTGTGAGAGTTTGATTATTTTGAACCTTCTTTTTGATATTATATCTTTTAATAATGCTTCCATTCGCTCTTTATCACGCAAAGCATATGGATCAGTTTCAGCTTTTTTAGCTAAACTTTCGATTTGTAAAGATGTTACAGGATAAAAATCAGGATCGAGTTCAATAGGCGTCTGACTTTTTCCTTCATCCCATAGAACCGTTTGCATATAGGAAATATCAAAAGATTTCATATTTTTGATTTCAACTTGCTTTTCTTCTGCTAAAATACGAGCGACCCATAAAGGTAACTCAAATTCTGATCCCTTGATTAATTTAATTGAACCTTCACCTATATGAACATCAGAATTATCAACTAAACATTTGATAGAAACAGGTTTTTCTTCAAAATCATAGATAATACGTTGAAGTTCAAGATTAGGATTAAATTCACTCATTCATTAATCACCAAGATAATAACCAAATTAACTGTATTTGAGACAAAAGGTAACCTAATTTAATCTTTGCTTTAGGATAAAAATCCATTTTGCTAAAAATATCAATCACTCTTTGGGTTAATATTTCTTTCCAACATTAATTTTAGTCATATTTCCATTATTTTTTGATTCTAAATAGTTTGGTATGTTATGAGTAATATATCACTAATGATAGGTGAGGTAAGTGAAAGTATTAGTCTGATTTGAATTGAAAAAAAAGAAAAGTTAATCTCGTTCGAGAACGAGATCAGCATCGAAATCTGAAACTTTTTTGATATGAAAATCTTCACATAAAATATTTCGAACTTCACGAGGAGAAACAGATAAAGAAACTTTTGTAGTTCGTCCATAGCGACCCATGCTAACAACTTTAGTATTTACTACTCCTAACATAGATAACTCATTAAGAAGAGAATTTGCTCGGCGTGGTGTTATTGGGTCAAGACTAATTGTTTTACAAAGCTCTAAATATACTTTGTATAAATCACCAGTAGTTATAATTTTAAGAGCGCTTTTTTCTAGAACATAGACTCCCCATAAAACAAGTTTTGTTTGGACCGGTAAAGAAATTAATGCTTCTTGAATAGTGTTCTTTTCTATTTGTTTTGAAGCTTTTCTTACATGATTCTGTAAAACTTTGGATTCGTTTTCTCTTTCCGCTATTTCCGCAGCTACTCTAAGTAAATCTAATGCTCTGCGTGCATCACCATGTTCTTGTGCTGCTAAAGCTGCACATAAACTAATAACTCCTTCTGTAAGAACACCATCATTAAATCCTTCAACAGAACGCTCGCCTAATATATCTTCCAATTGAAGACTATTATATGGTTTGAATACCAACTCTTCCTCAGATAGACTTGATCTCACTCTGGGATCAAGTGTTTCTTTAAAGGAAAGATCGTTTGTGATACAAACCAATGAAACTTGTGCTCGTTTTAGATCAGTATTAATCCTCGTTAATTGATATAATACGTTATCCCCACTTTTATGATGTAATTTATCTAATTCGTCAAAAACAACTATAAGTAATTGCTTCTTTGAATCTAATTTTGCTTTGAATCGACTAAAAACCTCATCAGTTGGTAATCCTGTAAATGGTACAGACTCACCCACTACATCACATAAACGTGCTAAAACTCGATAATCCGTATCAACTTCAACACAATTTAAAATCGAGAGTATGATATTCTTTCCAATAGCTGCAGCTTTTTGTCTGAGGTATTTTGTTACATATTTAGAGACAATAGTCTTACCTGTTCCAGTTTTTCCATAAAGAAAAATGTTGCTAGGACGATTATCTCGCAAAGCATTTCCTAATGCCTTTCCTAAAAATTGTATTTCGAAATCTCTATGTGGTAGATTATCTGGTATGTGGCTTGGTCTAAGTACTTCGTGGTTTTTAAAGATGCTTGGACTTGTTAAAAATCTATCAAAAATGGCATCTAATGGATGATCTGTCATGTAATTCTACTAATCTCCTATTGTTCATCTTATACTCATTGTTACGTTTGGTTAGAGGCTTAATTATATTATTAGGCAAATACTGGAAAGACCGCTATTTCTAGTGGAACTCTATTATGTTTTTTTACACTTCCATCATATATAAAATTTACTAACCTCCTTTTCTAGTGGAACTATTTAATAAAATAAATAAGTATGCTATTTGATAAAATGATTTATTGATTATCTTTATGGATATTGCAATAAATTTCTAGAAGGGAAGCCCACAAAGAAAGGTAATTTGATGATAAATCTGTTTGAGTATAATCACGAACAAGTATTTCAGTTTTCTTTCGTTTAATATCAGAATGAGCTTTTTTTGCTTCTTTTAATGGCATACCATTTAATAACTGATAAATCAAGGAGTTATTTTCTTGGCGGTTAAGAGCTCGTTCCCAACCTTTCCAGACCAATTGTTGAGGGGCATCATCACTTTCTTCTGATAGCTTTGAACGAATCAATGATAAGGCATCTTTCTTATTCCCTTCAATAAGATATTTAGCAAGTTTTTGGATATTACTATCATTAGCTATTTTCTCAGTCATGAAGATATTACTCCTTAATTTACTCGAAATATTTTTCTCTAACAGTTAAATATTCTTTCTCAATAAAAAGTCATTCGCTTTAGCTCATATAATATTTGTAGGATATCGTGGTATTAGATAATGCTTTTAGGTTATATCTTTACAGAAGATAGTGAAACTCATATATGGCAGTAGGAATATACTATGACAATTACATCAGATAATGAATCTCACCGTAACCGAAAAGATGAACAGAAGGAAATTGAAAATGGGATCCTAAAAGCGATAGCTGACTTTTCAGATGAAGGAGACTGGCCTGAAGGAGCGGATGCCTTTGACGTACAATCAATTATAACACAACTCGCACGGAGTGCTGCACATCTCAGAGATAGTAATGCTCTAAATAATGAAATAAAACCTGTCTATAAGAAAATTAATGCTAAATAATTTATTCCTCCTCCTATGAGTTTCCATTTATCTACCGACAAGACCAACTTTGAACAAAGTTTTTTAAATTGGTTTTATTGCTCCTAACACTGCTTATATAGAAAGAAATTTTAAACCTTAAAAATTGTACGAGAAAAAATAGTTCTCTTTTATAAGAGGGCACTCTGAAAATAATAGTAAAGGTTTTAAAGACTTATAAAGAGCGAAAGAATAGAATAATAATAGTATTAGTGGTTGTTGAAAAAAATGGCACGATGGCAGGGCCTTAGTAGAAGAACAAAAACCGGTGCAAGACTAAAAAAGCACCATGAAAAGAGAAAAGCTGAATTAGGTCGACCTGAAGCTCAAACAATTATAGGCGAACCTAGAGTCAAACATATAAGAACCCGTGGAGGAAACTCCAAATTAAGGGCATTACGTTATGATACTTGTAATTTATCAGATCCAAGCACAGGTAAAACTGAAGAAGTAAAAATTGTAGATGTAGAAAGCAATCCCGCGAATAAAGAATTTACTCGTAGAAAGGTAATGACCAAGGGAGCAGTCATTAGAACAGAAAAAGGATATGCAATTATTACCAATAGGCCTGGACAAGAAGGATTTATTTCTGCTATTCCAACACAATTTGATGTTGAAAAAACTCAGCAAAGAACTATTTCTTCCAAGAAGAAGAAAAGACAAACTCTCCAAGTTAAAAGAATTGGTAGTGCAGCTGGAACTCAAAAGAAAACAACCACAACAAAACAACCAGCTTCAAAACCAGCTCCTAAACCTGTTGCTAAACCTCCCACAGCAGCAAAACCTGTAGAGAAGAAAGAAACTACACCAGCTACAAAGAAAACTACAACTACACCAGCAGCAAAAACTACTACAACCAAGAAAACAACTACTACTAAAGCTACTACAACTGAGAAGAAACCTGCTGCAAAGAAAGATTGAAAAGCAACTTGAGTTGCTTTATTTTTATTTTATTTTTACTTAATTTAAACTAATGATTTTGAATTTAGTATTCATTTTTTAGGTCAACTATATTGAGAAAATTAGTTTGACCTAATGTGAAACGAATAATATTTTCGATAATTTCATCCCATCTTTGCAAATCATTCATAGGTGAAGCACCACGATGAGGACTAAGAATAACATTATTTAATTCATTAAAAGGGTATTTGGAAGGGAATTTTTTCCCTGAGTTATCTGGTTCTGGATTATAATTATACCAAACATCTAATGCTGCCCCAGCAATAATATTCTCTTTTAAAGCATAAAACAAACTTTCTTCTTCTATTAGTTCCCCTCGACCAACATTAACCAGCAAACTATTAGAACCCAACAATTCCAATTCCTTTTTGCCAATAATTTCTCTGGTATATGTTGTTAAAGGGAGTGCTACTATCAAAATATCAATTTCTCTTAGGAATTTTTGAAGTCCATTAGCTTCGTATTTAGTTACATTAGTAGGTAAAGTATTAATACGCTCTTTGTTCCAATCACGTTTCAAAACATGGAATTCTACATCAAAACCAGCGAGAAATTTGTGAACTTTGGTATTAACAGCACCGTAACCCAAAAGACCGATTTTTCGATTACGCAAGGGTATTGATTGGGCATCACCATCACCTTTACGCCATTGACCTTCTTTCATCCAATTATGATGTGGGATGATTTTATTTGTAAGTGCTAATAAAAGAGCAACAGCATGCTGAGCTGTAAAATAAGTATTACCATGACCATTGCAAAGAATAACTTTCCTAGTTTGATTGATCTTATGGAATATCGCAGTTAAATCTTGTACACCAACTCCTGGATTAATAAATAATGATAATTTATGGGCTGCGGTCAATAATTCCTCAGAAGGACGCCATCCAACAATAATATCTGCTTCAGAAGCATATTTCAAAAAGGTTTGTTCTTCTAAATTTGGAGGAAAAATCAATTTAACATTTGAATAGTTCTTTAAATTATCTTGAAAGTACTTTTGTAATTCTTCTCGAGGTTGAAAAATAAATAATACTGAAACTTCAGCTTGATTTGACATAGGTATTCAGCATACTAACAAAATAATCTATCTAAAAAGTTTCTCTAAAGAAATTTTCAAATGAAAGGGAAATTCTAGCAAAATCTTTCTAGTTTTTTAAATCACTAACACTGATTATATCAATTGATGAGTATTCTTCACGACAAGCAGATGCTTGGCGTGAATGGTATTTGGGAATTCAAGGGTTTTTCTATTTTTCGCAAGGATTTGCTATGGCTGCGATTTTTCTTTTGCCAGTACTTATGCAAGATAGACTTGGTGTTAGTCCCGATGATTCAATAACCTATCAAACAATTATTATGATACCATGGTACATTAAACTACTATATGGCATTCTCTCTGATAATGTCTCCTTTGGAAAATTCGGTCGTATGGACAAATGGCTCTAGGATCGATCATAATCGCACAATTAGCTACTCCTCTTGGTGGTTATCAATATTTAATGCAATCTGCAAGTGTATTCTTACTACTGGTAATAATACCGGCAATCTTCCTAATTATCTGGTTAAAAAAAGGTTTGAATAAAGTAGAAATTAACCCAGAAAAATTGGTAGAACCAGTAGAAAAATCGATTATTGAATAAAAAAGAATAAAATTGGATGGTCCTATTTTGTTACTATAAGACCATCTTCATTTATCTCACCATCAATAAGTTGAATTGCTCGAAAACCATCTCGAATGAGATCGATGTCATGAGTAGCAATAAGGAAAGTTATTCCAGAAAGATCGTGTAATGTATAAATTTCATCCATAGCTTGTTTTGCCAATTCTGAATCAAGATTGGCAGTAGGTTCATCTAAGAAAACAATAGGGGGATATTCATTATTAGCAATTGCTAAGGAAGCTCTTTGAAGTTCACCACCAGATATTTCAAGAGGATAAGATTTTCCACGATGAGCAATTTTAAATCTCTCAAGTTGATCCAAAACTATAGCATCCAATGAACCTGATCTAATTCGTTTACCAGAGTAAAGCTGTTTCAAGTAGAAATTCTCCTCTATAGTTAGAAATGGATGAAGATTACCTTGTTGAGAAACTAGACCCATTTTACCTCTGCGAAAATCAGCTTTTTGGGCATCAGTGAAGTCACTAAATTTCGTTCCATCGAGAAAGATTTCACCCATGGTGGAGCTTTCAAGACCGGTTATAAGCTTCACTAAGGTTGTCTTACCGGAACCACTAGGTCCAAGAATGAAAAGAAGCTCTCCTTTGTGTATATTTAGATTAATATTTGATAAAGCACGAACATCTGTTCCATTTGAAGAATAAATTTTAGAGACTTCTTTTAATTGAATGATTATAGGTGAATTTTCAAAATAACCTAATGGTAGTGGATCAAAATGAAGTTCTTTTCGTCGCTCCTTAATCTTTTCTAGAACAATCTCTTCAGGTGGAATTCCTTTTGGATGTTTGAGTTCAACTTTACTTTCTTTATTCATTAAAAGTTCAGCATTTTTCTCTAAATGTAAAGTCTTGATAATAATATCAGGCAAACGAATACTTTTTGTTGAGTCAATTTGTGTCATGAATTTAAGAGGAAATTTTGATTTACCACTATAAACTGTTTGATCCTCTACATTTAATATAGTAGAAACTCTACCGTCTTTAATTTCGCAAGTTTTATCGACTCCTTCTTGGAAACGAGGATCGTGTGTTACTACTAAAACAGTCGCACCAAAGTCTCGAGTAATTTGTCTCAAAAGTTTTTTGACATTATCAGTATTTTCACTATCTAATTGACCAGTGGGTTCGTCACATAAAATTACTGGTGCATTTTTTGCTAAAGCTGAAGCAATTGCTGTTCTGATCATCTCCCCACCTGAAAGATGACGAACAAGTCTATTTTCAAGATGGAAAATATCTAAACTTTTGAGTATTTCACTATGGCTAATATTATAATTATGCGTAGTACGGGTAATTAAACTGCTAGTGAATTTCAGATTATCTCCTACTGTTGCATCGAGGAATAGTGTTCGCTCTGGGAATTGATCTACTATTCCAATCATTTCTAATCTATATTTGTTAAGTTGAGCTTCAGGAATTTGTTCGAGTAAATAATTACCTACACGCGCTGTACCACTGGAAACTGTTTCCAATCCCGCAAGAATATTTACCAAAGTAGTTTTTCCAGAACCACTAGGACCAACAATAGTGATGATTTCACCACTTTTGACTTCTAAATCACAACCTCGCAATGCAGGAATCTTTGTATTTGATTCTTCATCAGCATAGATTTTAATTAGGTCTTTGCAATCGATCATCTTTCTTTCTTACTCCTGCTTAATTGGTCTATATTTTTTCACTAAAGGAATGATTTCCAGCAACCAACCACTTGTTATAACGATATAACCAAAGCTGAAAATGATCAGTATTATCCACCATGGAACCCATGGACTAAATTTGTAATAATCTGTATCAAGATTCAAAATGAATGGCATAATTGCTTTTAGTAATGGGATAGCTGTTGCTAAACCAACTACTAGTGGCAGTATAATTATGAATAGTAATTCTATAGTATAACTTAACCAGATTTGATTCCTTTTAGCACCAATTTGATATTGAGATTCTATAATACGTAATCTCTGATGGTAAATATTCCTTGCAGTAATATATCCGAAAAACATTGATGCTATTAAAGCTACTACTGTGGCTATCGCAAAATAACTGATACCAAAGTAATTTACTTGTTCGTTTAATTGTTGCTCAACTTCAGTACCTGTGATAACTTCAAGTCCATAATTATCAGCTAATACTTCCCTGATATATGTTATATTAGCATTTGTTGTAGTTTTGAGTAAAAGTTTAGCCTCAGTAGTGGGATATGTATCCATTCTTGTATAATTCTTTAGTGTTTTCCAAGTCAAACCACTAACGACATAATCAGCTTGTTCAAACCATCTACTATAAAATGTTTCATATGTAAGTATTGTTGGAAAATATTCAAAGCTTTGAATATAAGTTGTTTCAATTGGTTCAAACATATTTTCTAGAAATTCCATTACAACTTTTGACCCATTTATTAAATCTAGATCTTTTGCATGTTTAGTATCAACAAAACAAGTCATATTACCTTCTAGTTTAGCTACATCTTCCTTACTATAAGATGTAATTGTATATAATTCATCATTAACAACATCCAGAAAGTTAGTAATATTATCAACTATAATTGCATTTGCTATGAATCTAGTGTATCCAATATCAAATGAATCATAAATATAATATGATATAAAATTTATTTCCACAGAATTGACGATTCCATCTATATTAGTAATATTCTGTCTTATTGGTTGGAAATATGTTTGCCAATCTGTGACCATCAAGTCAGCATAACCTGTTTTTAAACTTGCTTCAAAATGATTGTGGGTTTTTGCTGATCTGCTAGAAATGATTCCCGGTGTGACTGCTAAACTTAAAATAAAAATAATTAGAATTGCCCTTTGATAATTTTTATTGTAGATTGATAAATGTTTCAAAGATAATGTAACATAGCTTTTTGTTTTCATCCAGACTCTTTTACCAATAAATTGCCATAAAAGCATAACAAGTCTTGATAAAAATAAGAAGACAGATATTATTACAAAAAGTCCACCGACTCCCATAACATAGCTAAAAGCTAATATAAATTTAAAGAAATTAAATGTGGGTAAAAATCCAAATATGTTTATTAATAAGTAACCAACAAATCCTATAGCTAATAATCCTAAACCCGTAAGAAACATAGCAACTTCAGGTGTTCGAATAAATCGTCTAAAGCGTTCACTTCGTTTACTTCTATACCGACTTGGTGTTAATTTCGCTGTTTTTTTCGCTAAGGAATTTTCTAATAAAAATCCTCCAAGGAAGAAAAATAGGAATAATAGAGTTAAGATAATAAAAATTACTGGTTCGAGTAATGAAAAGGAATAATCGGAAAAATTAGTATTCCCAAATCCTCTGAAAACAAAGTAGCTGATGAAATATCCCAAAATTGTACCTGACAATAAACTTGAAGCTGAAAAGATAAGGTTCTCAAGAACAATCATTTTTCTTATTGCTTTATATTCCATTCCTTGAATTTTCATCAAGGTAAATTTAGACTCTAGTTCATGGGTACCTATTTTGAATACTTCTACACAAACTAAACCAAAAACAATCAAAATTGGTATGCTGCAAATAAACATTCGAATTGTTTCCATTAACCATTGTTCATCAAAACTAACAAAAGCATAATAAAGATCTCCACAGAACGAATTGAAGTAATAATAGAAATTGTAATAGTAGATTTCGAAATTCTTTATATATTGTGGGATATTTCGTATGTGATTTGCAGTTATTTGATAATTAAAATCTATTGCTACAGATATAGCACCTGTATAAAGAGTGAAATTTCTAACGATCGATGTAAGAAAGTCATTATTTGAGAAGAAAATTGAATTCATATAAGAATCATTTTCATAATAATAGTAGTCCCCAAATGCTAGCCTAGTAATGATATCTTGTGAAAATCCATGTGTATATAGCTGTCCTTTAACATTATCGATTATACCAACAATGGTAAAATTTTGTTGAGCTCCAGCAGCATGATTTATTCCTCTAAGGTAAATAATATCATTAAGAGCATAAGAATAATTAACTGACTGTCGAAAAAATAAGATTTCACTTTGATTTGCTGGCATACGGCCATCTACCAAACAATTAGCAAGTATTTCATTAGAATTATTATCTAAACTCAAAAATTTAAATGTGGTATATGTCTCATTCAGAGGTTCAATAAATTTATACAGCTCTGCACTCAGACCTGCGGTATAATTATCAACAACATTGGGAATAATTTCATCTAAAATATCAATAGATGAACGTATACTATCGTCAAGATATGAATAAGTTAAATCTTCAGGGCTATCAAGATATTCAGTTATATAGACGCTTGTATTTCCATCCTTTCGCCAATTATGATCTCTTTTGATATAATCGGTAAATGAAGTATATCGATAAGAAAACCATGACATGAAAAAGGTTGAAAGAACAAGAAATAAAGCAATACCAGTTAAAATAGTTATTATTAAACGTCTCTTACCTGTTTTTAGAAAAATCTTGAAAATTGAATTGAAGGAGTATTTAGTATTTTTAGAAGTATTGACCTCATCATTACTCATAATAACCATCCCAAATTTTCTATAGATTTTTGGCACCTTATTAAATATAAAGGAATCCATTTAAAACGAAAATTTATATTTAAGTTTAGCAAATAACTATTTGTGGAAAATATGAATTATTTTACCTATACCTCTTAATTCCACGCGAGGGGATCTCGCTTCGCAGCTATTGGTAAAAATGTGTTAGCGTAGCGAAGGTTAGATCTACTGTTTTTCTAGGAAAGTGATTTTTGTATTTTTAAAATGCACCTAGAAGTAGTAGGTTCAATCATTGTATATCCACTCTCATTTTTACCAAGTAAGATATGAATTATTTGGAATAAATAGAAAAACTTAGGAGAATGAAAAAATGAGTAGTAGAAATAAATTAAGATGGTTCCTGTATGATACTGCCAATCGACTTCGATTATTAGAAGGAGCAGAATATGCAGAAGAGATTGATGCTATAATCGATGAAATCCATCGAAAAAAATTAGATAAATTTGGTGACTTTAAGCAATTGATTGTGAGTTTAGAATGTCAAAAAGCAGAAGCATTAGCCACACCAAAAGTGAAAAGTAGACAATATGATCCCTTCGAGATCCCACAATCTGGTATAGGACGTATTACTCTCTTTGGTCTATCAAATGTCGGTAAAAGTACTTTGATGAATGCAATAACAAATACTGATGTACAAACAGGAAATTTTCTCCATACAACCACAATAGGTCAAGCAGGGTCTTGTAGTGTTGACGGAGTTAATTTTCAAATAGTGGACCTTCCTGGATTCTTAGACTTCAAAGATGAATGGGTTTTAAGTAAACAGATTTTACGAGTAGCTAGAACGAGTGATGCAATATTATTAGTTATTGATTTAACAATGGATATTGATCGTCAGCTAATTTTTCTTAAAGAGAAATTGGAAGAAGCAAAATTAGTTATAGATGGAGAATCAAGTCATAAAATAGCTATTATTGCGACAAAAGGTGATCTTCCAGGTTCAAAAGAGGCATATGCTAAACTAGCACATCAAATGAATTGGCCTATCTATCCCATTTCGATAAAAAATCCGGATTCTCTCGAGAAACTTAAAGAATCACTATTCAAGCTGTTAGATGTAATAAGAATTTATACAAAACCTCCTGGAAAAAAACCAAATTTTACAGAACCATTTGTAATTCCAAACGGAGCAACAGTAGCCGATGTCGCTGAGAAAATACATACAAGCTTCAAAGAACGTTTTAGATTTGCTCGCGTGTGGGGAAGATCATGTGAATTTGAAGGACAACAAGTGGGATTAGATCATGAGCTACATGATAAAGATATATTAGAATTAGTCATTAGTAGATAGAAATACTAATGACTATTTTTTCTCTGGTATAGGGGTCGTTTTTTGAAATCTATTTTTTACAACTAATAAATAAATACTAAGACCCAACATTACTGCATATATGAGAACTAAAAGATATATACTTGGCAAAAAGATAGTCTTGTATGGTCCACAAAGTAATTTTATTGGGTCAATATTGGTTAGAAAGATACTTGGAAATCCCAATAATGAACATATTAATATCATTATTTCGCTTCCTTTGCTTTCATATTTGAATACAGTAAATGAAGCAATAACAATAATTAGTAGAGTAAGGAGCGTCAAAGGAGAAGTTATACTTAATGGAAAGAAAACAAACCTAGTACTGCAAGTCAATTCATAAATCTCCATTTTGTAAAGTGTTGCTAGAACAATAACCGAACTAACGATTGGGAATATTTTTGTAAAATTAACTAACCTTTTCGGATAATCTAACTCAATCAAATTGTTAAACCACCTAAATTTCTCCTTAAATAATTTCTAGCACAATTCACTAAATAATATTATGATATAAGCAAACAAGCAAGTTCATTATAGACCATAAATTATTCATTAACAACTATTTGAGAATCTAGTTAGATATCTCAGTTGGTGGTTCGCTCCTTTGAAGAATATCTTCTCTAGTTATAGTTTTATAATCAGATGGAGTTAAATTTTGTAAGCAATGAGGGCATTTCATACGAATCTCTATCCAAGTTTTAAGATGCATTAAATGAGATATAGATTCACAGTGAGGGCATTGTCCAATTTCATCGGTCGTTTCAATAGGTAATTTACAGATCGCACAAATGAGTTTAGCCCGATGACAAGAGGGACATATTTCATCATCCAAAGTAATTACAGAATCACAGTAGAAGCAAACATCCTTACGAGTAGCACGAACTAAGGTTGATGGGTCAACCATTTTGGACACTGTCTCTTTGAGAAAAACAGCATCATTACCAACAATGGAATATTGTAAATTTGGTGGAAGTAATTTTCGCAAACTGTCCAAATCTTCTTGGGAATTAATATCAAGTATTCTGCGAAACATTTGGAGAGGGATACTATCAAAGGATTTCTGAATTCGTGTTATATTTTGACGATGGGTTGCTAGAGTACTAAGTCGGAGAGCGCTTTCATCTGAAGTTTGTGCAGGTGGGTGAAAAATACGAATAAATCCCCACAAAGCTAATCCAAAGAAATAAACTGCTATTGGATAGATGCCAGCAAAATACCATTCAAAAGCTATTGAGTGGTTGCCAGTAAACGTAAAAGTATTAGCCTGAACATCCAAACCAAATGGTATGAAAAACATTGTCCCCATAAAACCAAGAAAACCACCTGAAAAAACAAGTAAAACATAACGTCTAATATGGGCGAAACGATCCTTGAAGTGAAAAATCCCTCCAATAATGATTAAAATAGCACCTAAAATAGAAAAGATACTCGAGAGAGTAATGTATAGATTATTTGGAGAAAAGCCACTAACCGGTAAAGAGAAATATCTTGTAAAAGTGTCTTGCTTATAAATCTCAAAAAATACTCCGTAAGAAAATATTATATTAAAAGCAATGGATCCAAAATCGATCATATAAGGAACAATAAACAATACTACTAGCCCTATTATACTTAGAATCAACAACCATCTATTTTTTTGACTACCCAAAATGACCACCCTGAAAAGCTCTTAGGTACAAAAGAGTAATTGATTATATATATATTAAGAAATAAATCCTACTGTAATATTAGATGTTTGTCTTTATTAGAAGATGAAGTCTATCTATTAAACTACCTTCATTTCAATTAAAGTTTAGTTCTCATCTCTAACTTTTGAAATCAAAGGGTTTAAATATTTGTTTAGATATATACTTTAGTATTAACTTTTTAGTGAGTAATTCACTAACTAGTGAGTAACTAACAACTAATAACTGAATGGTGATAAAAATGTCTTGGAGAAGAAAGAATGACAAAGAAGAAAACGATGGAAATCCATTTGATTTCTTCAATAATGAATTCTTTAATAATGGAATCTTTGAGAGATTCTGGAAAGAAATAGAACAATTCATGCAAAATGAATCCGAAGGGGAAGACCCAGCAATAGTAAGAAAAACATATGGTCCTTATTACTATGGTAGAATAGTTACAACAGGACCAGATGGAAAGCCGATAATTAAAGAATATGGAAATATGTTACCAAATGAGGGATTTGCTAATAGCAGACAAATACCCGCTGCAATGCCTGAAACACAAGAAGAATCATTGATCGATGCTTTCATAGAAGATAAAACAGTAAGAATTATCGCGGAAATGCCCGGTGTGGATAAGAATGACATCGAAATTAAAGCAACTGAGACAAAAGTAACATTGAGAGCTAATAATGGCACGAAAGACTACTCAGCAGAAAAGGAACTAACTGTAAAGATTAAACCAAAGAGTGCAAAAGCAAATTATAAGAATGGTATATTAGAAATCATTTTTGAAAGAAAAGAACCCGAAGAAAAAGAAGATGAATTTGAAGTAAAAATAGAATAATTACTTCAACTTTTTACTTTTTTTAGTAAATTTATTTTATTTTTCTATTTTTTAATAATTCTTTATTGCCAAGGTCTCAAAAGGTTGGTAATTAAAATCAAAACCAAAATGCCGTGGACCGAAAATCTCAAGACCCTTCTGAGAATACCAAAGTGAATGATTTTTCTTACCAATAACTACTATTGGGCGCTTGGTTGGAAAATCATCAGACCAAGGAGTGAGACCTTCTCCTGTTTCAGCATCAACAACACAGATTAGATCAGGAGCTGTGACAAAAGGCTGTTTATTAAGCCAAGTTACAAGATATTCATTCTTGAACCAAATTTTGAATTCTTGATTGTCAGTGTTTTTAAGAATTAACTCACCAATAACAAAACCATTCTCATCTCGTGCGGAAAAAGATTCAAGAATACCGGAAAAAAGGATTTTACCACCAATAGAAGTAAGAATAGCTTGGATGGGGTCAGTATTAGATTCTCGAGCAAAACGAACTGCAGAACCAAGCTTTTTAGCTAATGACATGGTATTTGGAATAACTGCTTTTTGATAATCAGACCAACGGGCAGGACAACGAGCAACTCCAACACCACCTCCTGAAAGAACAGCGAGGTTTCTAGCGATTGCTTCAGCACGTTGATCGGTTTGTGCAGATTGTAGAATTATTTTATCACCAACAGTGGAGGCGATAGCTAAAGGGGTAATAGGAATACCTAAAACATTACTGGTAGAAATACTGATTTCAGGTTTTGCTCGACCACATAAATCACCATCAAGAACATTGATCCTTAAACGAGCAGAAACAAGTATAGGAACAAGAAAATTACCTGCACCAATTTCGGTAGAAACAAGGGTATGAATTTTCGTTCCAAGATGAGACTCAAGCAAAGAGGTAGCAGAAAGCATAGGCCAAGGATCAATTTCAGAAAGATGAGCAATATGAGCAAGAGTAGTTGGAGTACTACGACCACCAACCATGCCAGTAACACAAAGTAAAGCATCAAGTGGAAGATTGTGAGGATCTATAACAGATACAGACAAAGAATTATCTAAAATAAACTTGACTCGAGAGCGAGCAAGAGATTCTTCGCCACCACCACCACAGCCAAGGATTTTAGCACCAAGGATAAGATCATCAAAATCCAATTGAGATTTGAGTTGCAAAAAAACACCTAAGGTAACTAAGGAATTGAAAGTATTAAAGATTCTGAAAAAAAGAAGCGCAAACAAAAAGAAGAATAAACCTTGCTTCCGCTGAAAGATTTAAAACTGGACGCTGAGAGAATTCCCAGCCGTCCAGGAAAAGGAAATAGGGATTTTATTTAACATCTATCTGACGATAGATGTGTGGGGAGAGAGGGATCACGACAAAAAATTCTGTCGTGATTGTATGTAATTGTACCCCCCTACATAAAAATTTTTCTAATATGCTGTTTTTCAGCTATTTTTTTTCCTCTCCTTTTATTCTTCACTCTTTGAAGAATCTTTTAATAGCTGTTTTTGCTAACTCTAGTTACATATGAATCTGACTTTCCACCTAACACCTGAGGTCATTCGAGAGGGCATTAAAGAAACTATTAAAGAGATAAAGGAAGAGTCTGGTTGGGATTTAACTCGTGAACTCTCAGCTGTTACTATCGAACTGGGCGATGCTCCCGAGGTTGGTCCTAAGTTTGGTGTTGTTCGTACCCAAGATAAATTGATTTTTGGCAATTGGCTTAATGATATTACCCCTAATTATAATAAAATAAATACTTGTGAGTTTTTAATTATACGTGAAAGTTTTGATTTTTTTATTTCAAGCAATATCTTATTCAAACTAGAATTTGAATTAATTGATTATATTCTAAACCTCTTAGCTTGTAGCTTCTTACGTAAGAAATATGAAAAAGCTTCATTTGGCCTTAAATTAAATGTTCTTTTGTTTCGCTTCATAATTAGACATAAGGAAATTGATGATAAGAAGAAGGAACTTATTTATAAAATAGATGCTCTTCTATCTAATATTATTTCACAAGAAATAACTTATGTATTGATATTGAATACTTTTAATCACTTTGTTAATGAATCAAGCGATTATGAATTGGAAATTGATGAAATTCTGGATTATCTTTATCGCTATATTGTTAAAAGTCCTGAGGAAATAGTTGCTCCAATTTATTTACGTAATATAACGTTACAGGTATTACAAAAAGTTGTTAATCTTGGATTTGATGCTACAAGTGTTTTACTAGCCGATACTCTTGATATTGATAATACAACAATAACTCGTGAATTAATAAAAATAACAAATAGATATAATGCTAAATTTAGAGTGGAAAAGAATTTTTACAAATTAGGCCTCTATTATTATTCAATTATTATACGATTGAAATCCAAAAATGATGAAACTCTTTCTCAAGTCATTGATCAACTTTTAAAGACAAAATATATTGGAGAAGTTTATAATGGCTATAATAAAGACTACTTATATATCTATATTATTACTTTATGCCCTCACATAGTTGCTGATAGTTTAGATAATAAATTATTGAAATTGCAAAATAAAGGATTAATTCATTCATTTGAAGTCAAACCACTGAAAAATCGTTTGTTTTTTACTACTTTGGTTGAAGATAAATTCACACCCAGTTTAGATAATTATAAAAAATTACTCAATAATGAAATTCCATGTGTTAAATTACTCACTTGGGATAATAATAGATTCTCTGAAGATGTTCCATACAGTTTTACTCGAAATGAGAAAAATCTTTTGCAATTCATTTCCATATATCAGTCCCACATATTAGCTAACCCATTATCTTATCTAACATTTTTGTCCCAGCTTAAGGAATTCTTAAAAGAAAATACCATTGATATAAATAAATTAGATGAAACTTTAGGCTTTCTAAATAAACAAAGAAATCTCTTAGTGAATAATAATTTAATCAATTTCAGATTGCAATTAACTATATCATATTTAGCTCTTGATGATATGTTGATTATAAAAATTGATTGTGATCCTGAGACCGCGAAAGTTAAGGAGCTATTAGATAAATTAGCAATTTTTAGTTGGATTGCTTATAATATAGCTCTTGAAAGCGTAATTATTCGTATTCAAGGATTGAATACTGAGCATAAAATAGTTGATTTTATAACTGACGTTATTACTTCATATGGTTTTGAATATGAAGTTTTTAATACAAATCCTAAAGTATGGCGATTTGTTCCTTATGCAGATTTATATTACTTTGAAGGAAATTTATGGGCTATAAATTAGGAAAAGAAAAGAAGAATGGAAAAGAAAAGAAGAATGAAAGGGGGATTTTCATCCGCCCGTTGGAGTGAGTTCTTCTCCTACTGAACCGCCAGGTGGGGCGATTGCGTGTCTTATTCCGATGCCGCCTGCGGCAACGAAGGATAGGATCATTATAGCCAAGGTAACGATTTTGGGGGATAGTTTTTTCATTTTTTATTCGATCTCCATTGAATTGTATTCAATAAAGAATACTAATTGAGAGTATTAAAATAGTAAAAAAAGAAGTAAAAACATCCTAAAAAGCTCACTTCTGTGCATTTTTGTTTGCACTATATAAACAGCAAGTTTTTTGTTACTATGCAGTAATTTTCAATAAAAGTTCACTTTTGTTTTTCTTTGACAAAGTATACTTTTCGGTACCAGTGGTTTTCTACTAAAAAAGTGAGGTTTTTAAATACTAATTCAAATGATTATTTGAAGAAAAAATGAGTAGGGCTTTCATGAAATAGTTGGTCTCCATTTCAAAAAACTCCTCTGCTCATTCTTCTGGTCGATCCTCCAAAGGACCTAAGCGTTCCTTTGACTTGGGTTGCATCTCTCCCTTGGGGGATCTTTCTTTTTTCTGTATAAATATTCTACAAAATGGTCTTAACTTTCTTATTTAAATAAAAGAATACTGATAATAATTCACTTTATTGTCTTTTTTATGACAAAAATATCCGTTTTCTAACCATTGGTTGTTTGGAATTATTTTTTTCACAAATAATAGCTAAAATAACCTATTCTCTTTTAAAGTGGAAATTTGTATTCTTTTATAAGGGATTTAGTGAACCTTTAAAAGGGTCCATTCGAATTATATTATAAAAGAACCTTAACTTAAATGGATCACAGTTAGGTCTTTCACACCGGATTTAAATAACATTAATTGATCCATAAAATCTCACTGAATGTGAGTTTTAGACATTAGCCTGTCTGATTTCAAAATTACCAATAAAAATGAGGTTTTTAATCAATGAAAGAAGGGTATGAAAAAATAGTTGAGAAAATACTCACAAATGAAAATTATGAATTTCCCATTAGTAGAAATTACCTTGCTTATACATTATCAACAATAGATAAAATCAAGCAATTGAAAAATGTCAAAAAGAAAATAGTTGATGACATGAAAATAGTTGCTTATGTTTTACCCTTTAAAGCAAACAATTATGTGCTAAATTATTTGATCAATTGGCAGAATATACCTGATGATCCAATTTTTAGATTAATTTTTCCACAAAGAGGAATGCTGAAAAATGAACATTATCGGAAAATGAAGAAGGCTGTAGAAACAGGTGATAAAAAATTCATTCAAGAAATAGCTCAGGAAATACGAGCTGAGCTTAATCCAAATCCAGCAGGACAAAAAGATTATAATGTACCAAAATTTAAAGGGGAGAATCTATCAGGGGTACAATACAAGTATCGTGAAACAGCTTTATTTTTCCCTAAAGAAGGGCAGACGTGTCATGCATATTGTACATTCTGTTTTAGGTGGTCACAATTTGTGACAGTAAAAGAGGAACATAAATTTTGCAGTAAACGCATTGATCAATTTGTTGCTTATTTACAGAGTAATCCTGGAATAACTGATGTTCTAATAACAGGTGGAGATCCAATGATCATGAAAAGCAAAAATCTTGAGAAGTACATAATGGCAATATTGAATGCTGGAATACCTCACATACGAACAATAAGGATAGGCTCGAAAGTATTAAGCTATTGGCCACAAAGATTCATAGATGATCTGGATTCAGATCATATCCTATCTATTTTATCTGAAATAACTGATCGTGGTAAGAATTTAGCTTTTATGGCTCACTTTAATCATTATCAGGAATTACAAACAAGTTATTTGAAAATGGCTGTAAAGGAACTAAAGAAAACCGGAGCTAAAATTATGACTCAATCGCCAATAATAAACAATATAAATGCATCTCCTGATATTTGGGCAAAAATGTGGAAAATGCAGCATGATTTGGGAATGGTGCCTTATTATATGTTTGTTATTAGAGATACAGGAGCAAAAGATTACTTTAGTATTCCTTTAGTAAAAGCATGGGAAATATACCGAGACGCATATAGTCAAGTAAGTGGATTATGCAGAACGGTAAGAGGGCCATCAATTTCTTGCACACCAGGAAAAATAAATGTACTAGGGTCTGTGAAGATAAATGGTAAGAAAGTGTTAGCATTAAACTTTATACAAGGAAGAAATCCTCAATGGGTAAACAGACCATTTTTTGCAGAATATGATACTAAAGCAACTTGGATAGATGAATTAAAACCTGCTTTTGGTGAGAAATTCTTCTATCAAGAAGAGCTAGAGAAATACTTGAAACCATTTAATGAAATTACAAGGCCTACATAAAAGAGATAAGGGAGAGAATCTTTTTTCCAATAAAAACAAAAAAAGAGGATTAAGAATAACCTAATCATAAACATCAAAAGCAGAAACAGGTTCTATCGTTTTCCATAAAATAAATTCATCCATGTGATAGTGAATGAAGTTAGGTATTTTACCAATGATCTTATATCCATTTCGTTTGTAGAAACGAATAGCTTGTTTGTTTTTAGTGTAAGAAATGAGAAATACATTGGGTAAATTCTGCCTAAGAGTAAGGTCTTCATTGAACCGAATTAGTTGTGAACCAATACCGAGGTTACGCAAATCGTGACGAACAACAAGACGACGACGTAATTGGCAAAAAGGATATTTGGTTTAATAGCTATGAAGCTAGCTACTTGATTCTCAAAGAGCGCGATGTAAATTTGGTTGTTGGAAAGACGGTCATAGAAGAATTTTCGAGCACTATCAGAGCTTAAACCGTAAGCAACCCAAGGGAAAGAAGTAATCGTCATTTCAACACAAGGGTCAATATCAGATTCAAGTAATTCGCGAATAGCGATTTCTACCATAATATTAGCAATCAGTTACTTATTTGACCAAAAAGTTTCTTGTTTGTGCAACCATTTCTGAAAGTCGGAAAGGATTTTAGCATGGTCAAAAGCTAAATCAAGAATTTCAAGGTTAGTAAGAGAGAATTCACCAAAAGAAGCAGCGTCATCTGCCGCTTTAGTAACACCATCGTAATCACATATGAAAACAACAGAAATGGTTTGCTCACGAGGATCACGGTCAGGTTTAGAGTAAACACCTAAAATCTCAAGAGGTTGAGCAGTAACACCAAGTTCTTCATACATTTCGCGAACAAGAGCTTGTTCGACAGTTTCACCTTCTTCAAGCATACCTCCAGGAAGAGCCCAGAAATTATAGAAAGTACGACCAGCACGACGGATAAGGAGAACCTTATCATTCTTTACAAGGATACCATCAACAGCAAATCTCATGAGTAAAAAGAAATAGAGATGAACGAAAAAAAGGTTGTGATGTATAGGCGCGAAAAAAGAAGGACTTTAATCAGAAAGAAGTGCGCGCTCGAGATCAACAAGACGTTCAACAACACGTTTACCTTTGTTAGTAAGCTCGTAATAAAGACGACGAGATCCTTCGATATTAGTAAGTTTAATGAGGTTGAATTCTTCAAGAACCTCACGAACCTTGATAAGAGTGCGATCATTCATACCAAGACGACGGATCTTGGAACCATAGAGCTTGCCACGATTCCAAAGCATAATGAGAAGCTTATAGGTATCTTTCTGGTTGTTGAGCTTAAAAATAAGCATTTCTTCATCAGGAGCGTTTGACATAAGTAAATCATACAGCAAACTCTTTTATTTCTCTTTTCCATAGATGAGGAAGAAGAAAAAACGCAAAAGAGCAAGAAATGATTAGCTATTTAGCAGAAAAAACAAACCGCAAATCATGCACGAAAAAGCTTCAAGGTATCTAGAAAAAGACTCCGCGAAATCGTATATCGTAAGAAATGCGTCGTATATCGTAAGAAATGAGAAAAGGCACTTTACAAGTAAATACCCCAACCGTTTTATTTATATTCCCAATTCAGTAAAAAATAATTACTTAGTTATAAGTTATATAAATCCCTCGAGGGAAGTACCACAATGTCCGATGAAATTTTACAGGAGAAAGCGTTAGTAATTGACAACGGAACCGGTCTATCAAAGAACGGTTATGCCGGAGAAGATCAACCACGAAGCGTCTTTCCAACATTAATAGGGTATCCAAAATACCAATCAATCATGACTGACGTTGAGCACTATGTCCGAGAATATTATATCGGAGAAGAAGCTTTGAACCTTAGAGGTGTCTTAAGATTACTCTACCCAATAGAGCATGGAACAGTCGAAGACTGGGATGCTATGGAGAGAATCTGGCACTTTACATTTTACAATGACCTAAGAGAAAATCCAAACGAACACCCAATACTATTAACAGAAGCACCATTGAACCCAGAACACAACAGAGAGAAAATGGCTGAAATAATGTTTGAAACATTCGATGTCCCAGCTATGTACGTATCAATGCAAGCAGTACTTTCATTATATGCCAGCGGTAGAACAACTGGTTTAGTTGTAGACTCTGGTGACGGTGTAACACACATAGTACCAATCTACGAAGGCTTTGCCTTAACACACGCAATTGACAGAATCGACTTAGCAGGAAGAGACATAACCAATTACTTCAGAAGACTATTACGACAAAAAGGCTATTCACTAACAAGCAGCGCAGAACTAGAAATAGTAAGAGACATAAAAGAAAAACTCTGTTACGTAGCATTGGATCCTGAGAAAGAATTGCAATTAGCAGAAAAGGTTTCAGGAATGGAGAAAACTTATCAGATGCCAGATGGAAACGTCCTAACAATTGGAACAGAAAGATTCCTCGCTCCAGAAGTATTCTTCCAACCACAACAAATAGGAAAAGAAGCAATGTCATTAGACAATGCAATCTTCCAAGCAATAAACAAGTGTGATGTAGACTTGAGAAGAGAACTATACCAAAATATAGTCCTATCAGGTGGCTCCACTATGTTCAGTGGATTAAAGGAAAGATTACACAAAGAATTAACAGAGCAAGTACCAGAAGGTATCGAAGTAAAAATAATCGCTCCACCCGAGAGAAGATATTCAGTATGGATAGGCGGCTCAATCTTAAGCTCACTAAAAACATTCCAAAAGATGTGGGTTACTAAGAAAGAGTACAAAGATCTCGGTCCAAGCTCAGTCTTACGATGCTTCTAAGCATCATCCCTTTCTTTATTTTTAACTAATAAAAAAAGCGGATGGGCAAAAGAAGTATCCACTTCTTTTTTTATTTTTGTTTTTTAATCTGATAGTTTTATATAACTTTGTTGAATAGGTATTTAAAATCGATTAGCTTTGATTCAGGAAAAATTATTAGAAAGCATTATTTAGTCTTGCCAATAGAGTAAAATAAAACTTATTTTCTAAATAATATAGAGGGAGAATTCAATATATCAGAAGGTAAGTATGAGATTATTCAATTTGATCCTCAAAATTCATCTGAATCTTTACTTGAATTATATTTCAATCTATTAGATGATTTAACGATTGAAATTGATAGTGATGCTGTTCTACCTACTCGAGATGCTCGGATGAAAATTATCGAGATTCCAAATCATAATATTATAAAATATACTTGGTTAGTTCTATCTTTAGACAAAGATAGGAGAGCCATTGGTTTTGCTTATCTCCTTATAAGTAAATCTGGAGCAAGTAATTTTGCTGAGTATAAACATATTTTTTCCAAGTTGAATAATTTCTTCTTTAAGCAATTTTTTGTACCAGCTTGATTTGAGCTTTTATTTTTCAATACTAATTTACTTTTACTTCTAGTTAATCTTTTTTATAAAATTTCATGAAAAATAGATTTGTGAACTAATGAACTAAATATTGCATTAAGCTATTTTTAGAATCTAAAAAAAAGAAAGGCTCATTTCTACTCTGCCCAATAGAAATGAGTTTTTATATTATAAATCTCGATTCCAAACGTAGAAATATTCTTGTGGAAAGATCGCTTCTAGATTTTTAGCTGTTTCTTGCGAACAATGTATCAATCCAACAGCAAGCAAAGTTTTTGCTGGTGTCAATCCGCTTATTATTCTTGAGAGCATCAAATCATCAATGCTTATCTCTGGCTTATCATTAGTTTTAGTAGTCACTAGTTTTCCATTTTTTGGTGTTAATTTCCATATGCCTGAATTCCAATCACAGAATCTATCATTTATCTCAATAACCACTGTCTTTTCAACGTTTGCAGGTATTTTGATGAGTTCGCAATACTTTTGGAAATCAATCACTCGGAGCATGAATCCTCCAACACGTTGCACTTTCAATGCAAATCTGTCTTTCACAAATTCTTGTATCGGTATGTTTGGTATTCCTTCCCACATGCAAGGAACTCCATCATAATTGAATTCCGATATTGCATCAAATTCCATTGCAAAGACTCTCATTAAATGAACGATTGCTTGTAATGCTTCGTTTGTTTTAAATGCACAGAAGTTTGTTGCAAGTTTTTCCCTAGCAAAACCAACTCTGTATATCCAAAATTTTACCCAAGCTATAGGGTTGCCATTCTGTTTTATAAGATAACAATTTGGCGTTTCGATTAGTTTCTCTAATTCTTCCATTCTAAAATAGACCATTGAACCAAATCGACTCATAGTTCTTTGTAAAGCATCCAGAATAGATGCTTCTTTAGGATTAGTTAGTTCATGGATTGTTATTCCATCAGCTAATGGTAATTCTCGAAAATTCTCTGCTTTTATATCATATCTATCAATTGTTTCCGCTGTTGCATAGCCAAATTTCTCATAGAATGACATTTTGAAAGGATGTAGAGTCGATACAACTATACCTTGCTCCTTCATTTCTTTGAATGCCTGTGTTGTAAGTTCTCGAACAAAACCTCTATTACGATATAATGGATCTGTTGCAACATCACCAATACCTCCTATAGTTAGATTAGCACCTCGAATAGTTGCTTCATAGAATCTAACACAGAGATTTGAAACGATTTTACCTTTATCTCGAATCACTAATGAATAATAGTGGTTGAAATCCTTGAACCATTCACTAAGCTCAAATTTTTCAAGAGGATCAATTCTATCGAAAGCACTCCAAAGCACTTTTCGTATATCCTCGAGATCATTTTTGGTTGCTTTTTCTATTTGGTAAATTTTTATCACCTTATTGATTTATTTCTTCAGATCTCATAAATCAACTAATAATTCAACACTGATTCAAAACCTAGAAACCATCCAGAGTGCAAACCAATCAGAAATGATCTATACACTCAAAATCTATAGCTTTGGCTAACCACTGATTCAAAAGTAATCTAGGTTTTCCCTAGTTATACTATTAGTTGATTGTTACCCTCATATATAGATCTGAGTTTGACATTTAGTCAATGCTTTTATTATATTTTATCTTAAAAAAGTTATGTGAAGTCTACTTTGGATATAAGGGCTAATTTTCCATCAGCAGAAATATCTTACTGCTCAAGACGCAAAAGCTTATCTAGATTCTAGAAAAACTGAAGGAATAACAGAAATCCATCTTCTTGCACGAAGATATGGTTGAATAATTTATTTTTAATAATCGCTGTATAAGCAGCTCATTTTTTTTCATTTTTCACTTTTTAGATATTAGAAAAGGTTTATAGTAAATTACTCACCTATTCATAATAGACAATCAGTGTTGTAGTATTATTACTAAGATGATGTCAGATTATATCCTCTCTGAATGAGTGTTAGTATTAATCAAACGGAAGCCAAACGTGCTTCAACTACACTGGTTTTGTCGCAAAACAAATGAGGTATAGCAAATGAAGGAAGCTCGTTTGAGCATACTTAAGCAAATTGCAGATGGTAAACTATCTGCTGATGAAGGGCAAAAACTCCTCGATGAGTTGGAATATGAAGCTCGCAAAGATAGATTTTCTAATATTAATTCTGGCGACTTCGGAAAGGTTTCTTTGCATTCCTTTGATCAACTGTCAGCAAATTTAGCTGCAGCTGTTAAACCTGAATTTTTACAAGCTCTCCGTGAGATTATTGTTGAAGATGGAATGTCTTATACAGAGCTTAAAGGGCTAGTTCTTAAAAATGTCGATTCAGCTTTTGTGAAAGATTTGGCTAAATGCAACTATAAGAATCTTTCAGATGATGATCTCTATAGTTTCATTATTCATGGTGTTCATCCAGATTATATCACTCAGTTACAAAAACGAGGTTACAAGGATATAGAGAATTCTCAATTAATTAAAATGGGAATTCATTGTGTTTCTACAGACTACATTGATAATATCGTTAAATTAGGCTATAAAGATCTTAATCCAAATAAATTGGTGGAAATGAGAATTCATGATGTAACTCCTGATTATATTTCTGCGTTTAAAGAACTAGACTTGTTATATTCAATTAATGAAATGATCAAATTTCGCAAATTAGATCTTGAAGCTTCTTATCTAAAGGAGTTAACGGGATTAGGTTATGAAATGCCAAAAGCAAATACTATTTTGGAATTACTAAAACATAATATTTCAATTGATTTTATTAAAAGCATTTTGAAACTTTATCCTGAAAGGATACCTTTGGGTCAAATAGTCAAGATGAAAATACAAGGTATTAATGGTTCTTTCGTAAAAGAAATGGATAGTCAGGGATACGGGCATCTATCTGCAAATAGATTGATTGAGTTTAAAATACATAATGTACAACCAAGCTACGTCAAAAGCTTAGAAAATTTAGGACTTGGCAATCTCTCAGCAAATCAAATAATTGAATCTAAAATTCATGGACTTACTCCTGAATTCATTATAGAAACTCGTTCATATGGTTTTGATCCTAGTTTAAGTGAATTCATTTCTATGAAAATTCATGGTATTCACTTAGAAGAAATTAGTCAATATAAAAAACTGGGTCTTGAAATTAAAACCTTAAATGAACTTATTGAATTGAAAATTCATAATGTTCTACCTGATTTCATAGATGAAATTCAAAGTTTGGGTTTTAAGGATATCACACTCAAAGAATTACTTGAATTCAAAATACATGACGTGTCCTCTAAATTCATTCAACAAATATTTTCCATAGGTTTACAACAAATCTCACCTAGTCACTTAGTTCAGTTTAGAATTCATGGAGTAAATGCTGATTTTATCAATCAATTAATAGAAAAAGGTATGAAAACCCTCATACCAGAAAAAATAGTCCAAGCTAAAATTCATGGGGTCTTGAATTTTTTTGACTAATAATATTGAATTATTTATTGGTATTGGTTTTTACTAATACCTTTCAATTTTTTTCTAATTTTTTACATAATCCTCATTAGAAATTCTCATAAACCCATTTTTACTCATATAGTAATTAGCTGATTAAAAATGACTGCTCAAATGTCAGATATGTTTGATTATAATGGAGAATTATTTGAAATCGTAGGAGTAGATGGTCTTAAACTCTTTGAACCAAGAGAATATGGTTTGACTCCTCATTTCACTTGTACAGCTTGTTGGAGAGGGTATCTTTTAACTTACAAATTAAATAAGGAACAATTAGTTCTTGATGATGTTTTAATTAACCTTAGAGAAAAAAAGGAAATTAATAACGTTAAACCAAAAGAAGCTGAAAGGCCGTTTTTATTTCATTACAAAAAAATTAATTTAAAAATTGATTTCACTGGAACAATTCTAGTAGCTAAAGATTTCCTTCGAGAAATGTATGTCCACATGGGTTATCAAAGACCAATGGCTTATAAAAAAGTTATAGAATTTAGTTTTACTAATGGCACAGTAACTTCAATTAATGATTTATCCAAAATAATGGAAGAACGAAGAAAAGAAGACCCTAATAAAGATGCAAGACCTAAATCCCCCCAAAGTGAAGATGTAGAAGCTTGGGTTAAAGATACTTTCTCATTGGATTATAAATTGAAGGAGAAAGATTAGGTTATCACCTTTCTTTTTAAGGAAAAAATAAAAAGTTTGATGATGAATATTTACAATATATAATAAAATCAAGAGTTTTTCATTATGCCCTTTTCCTCTGTGAATTTGCATGAAAAAACTTGTTCCCTATGTAAAAGTTTCTCTAGCACTATTTCTGCTAAATTGGGTGTTTGTAAACAATGTATATTGAATAATTTCAATGAAGCGATGAAAATAGTTGCTAATAATCGTTTAAAAAATCGTGAGTTATACAATTTACCAGCTTTCCCTCCGAAGTCTAAAAATGGTGTTTCTTGTGGTGATTGTGTTAACAATTGTGTATTAGCTGAAGAAGAGCTTGGATTTTGTGGTTTAGTTACTAACAAGAAACACCTAAAAATGAGAATTGCTGGTGATGAAAAAACCGGTGGTTTATTCAGTTTCTATCATGATTCTTTACCTACCAATTGCGTAGCAGAACCATTTTGTCCAGGATGCACCTCTAGTGGTTATCCCAAATATTCCTATACAAATGGTCCAGAATTTGGTTTCAATAATCTTGCAGTATTTTATCAATCATGCACATATGATTGTTTATTCTGCCAAAATTACCAATACAGAAAAGGCATTCATCTTGCTACTCCTTCACCTCCAGAAACATTACTGAAAGCTGTTAGGAAAAATACTAGTTGTATTTGTTTCTTTGGTGGTGACCCCTCATCGCAAATTAGACACTCTATTGCTGTTGGTAAACTGGTTTTAGAAAAAGCAAAAGAGGAAAAACGAATTTTGCGAGTTTGTTGGGAGACAAATGGTAGTGCCCGGCCTTCCTTAATGAAAGAAGCTACTGAAATAGCATTAAAGTCTGGTGGATCTATTAAAATTGATTTCAAAGCTTACGATGATCGCTTAGTGAAAGCTCTTTGTGGCTCGAGTAATAAATTTACTATCTATAACATTCGAAAAATTGGTTCATTAATTCAGGAGAGATCTGAAACTCCTTTACTTATTGTCAGCACATTGCTTGTTCCTGGGTACATAGAAAAGGATCAAATCAAACTAATAGCTAAGTTCCTTGTAAAAATTAATCCTTCAATTCCTTTTTCTTTATTAGCTTTTTATCCTGCTTTCGTTTTGGATGATTTACCGACAACTTCAAGGAAACAAGCAGAAGAGTGTTTTACAATCGCTAAAGAAGTTGGATTGGAAAATGTTTGGATAGGTAACAAGCATCTCTTGAGGTAACAAATTATCTTAAATAAATCCCCATGGTTTTTCAGCTTAATAACCCATTAAATACAACTGATTAACTCTTATTTGTAGATATAATGGGTGAATGAAAAATTACTCTATAGGGATTAAAAGCTTACATTGTTACTTTTATAGCAAATAATAAATATCTCTACTAAAGAAATCCTCTGCAAGAATCCAAAGAAGGTACGAAAATACCATGAATATTAAGGCTGGTTTTCAGCGTTTACTTCCACCAAAAAATCTTCTTCCGTTGCTTTTTTCACGTACTTTTGATTCTATAGCAGGTTCAGTAACTGGTACCTTTTTTGCTGTTTGGCTGAATAATGAATTGATTAGTTCCTATACTATCTTAGCAATAATTTTAACCACTCCATCAATCTTATCTGTTATAGGTACTTCACTATTTAGTGCCTTTTCAGATAAAACTGGTAAAAGAAAGGAGCTTATGGTTCTCTCTCGAATTGCTCTTATGATTCAATATCTCTTATTATTATTATTTCAACAATCGATTTGGGGTATTTTTTCAATATTAATTATTATGGGGTTTGTAACACAAGTATACTATGTTATGAGTGATACACTAGCTACAAGCATCTGTCCTGTTGAAAGGAGGGGTGAGATGACCAGTTATCAATTGTTCTTCTCTGCAGCAGGAGGAATGATTGGAAGTGGTATTGCTAGTAGCGTTTATGATCATTTGACTATCACAGGGAGCTTTGGTTTTGGTATAGGTTTTGCTTTCTTAGCTGGTTTATTTGCTTTCTTTTCTACTAATTTTATCAAAACTTCTAGTGATTCATCTAAAGCAAGCACTGAATTAATTGAATCAAATGAAACGCAAGAAACAGAAAATAATGAAGAAATCTCAAGTACTGAACTAATTAAGCAAAGAGTCACTGATAAGGATAAAAGTACTAATTACAGATCATTATTTCGAAATCCGCAATTGGTTTGGATATTTATAGTAACAGCAATTCTTAGTTTTGGTGTTGGACCATTTGGTTTAATACCTATAGTTTATATGGAAGATATAGTGGGATTAACTAATCTACAAGTATCTATAGCTGGAACTCTGGCTACATTGGTCGGTATGATAACACTGCTGATTGTGGGCAAATCCATGGATAAAGTAGGACGGAAGCCCTTCTTCCTTTTTAGTCATGTATTCTATCCGCTCTATTTTGCCTTCTATCTCTTTTTAGGGAATTATCCATTAGCAATAATTACGTTATGGGTTCTGCCAATTTACCCTTTTAGAGGGCCTGCTACAACAGCTATGGTTGCTGATTTAACTGAAGAGAAGAATAGAGCAAAGGCTATGAACGTCCTCTTATATGTTCAAAGTTTTTCTGTGAATATAGGCGGGATAATTGGCTGTGTAATTGCTGATTATACACAAATAGGACTAATAATTGTTCCACTCTTTCCAGCTATGGTGACAATAATTTCAGCAGCGATAGCCTATTTTACTATTAAAGAAACAAAGAGAAAACCGGCTGAATTACAATTAATAGATAAAACAGTAAAAGTAAAATTCAGATGGTAGGATTTGAGTTTTTTTTCTATACAATTATATACTTAATATCCCCAATATACATAAAATCCCCAAAATAATCAGGAGAAGATAAGATGTCAAATGGTCAATATCTCACACTCATTTGATTCATTTTATCTTTCTCCTGCGGGGTGGAAATTAGCAATGCTAATTTCAATACTATTAGTACAATAATTCTTATATACTTTTTTCTATATTGTTATATAATTATTAGATATTCCTTTTTTAAAAACAGAGGTGTAATTAAAAACGAGCAAAATAGTTTTTTTATTAATTATCATCTAACGTTATAAAATAGAAAATCCATATAATACGATTATAAAAAATGAAGATGAGAAGATGTTAGACTTCTCTTTAACTTTCATTAATTAATTGTCCAAATTTGATAGCTTTTTTAGTTCCCATCCAGAAAGGACCGATAAATAGAGCTTGATTAATAACTTGAGCACCTTTTGCCTCGACATTTGCTTTCATAATTTTGCGAGTACCCCCTCCATTAAGTCGAGCTGTAGCATAAACAACAGCTTTCTTACCTTCGAGGTTACCAATTCTTTCCATTATTTCGTTAAAAGCATTGGGAGGTTTATTACCATATGTAGGCATACCAAACACTATCAAGTCATAATCTTTAACATCGAGAGATTTTAATTCAGCGTCTATTGATGAAAAATCTCCTTTCTCAAGACTACTAATTCTTGCCATTCTTTCGTAAAATTTACAAGAAATTTCAAATGGCGAAAAAGTCACTTCATAATTAGTTAATGTTCTAGCAATTGCTTTAGCGATCTTTTTTGTTCGACCACTCATTGTATAATAAATAATTAATGCTTTCATAGTTAATTATTCCTTTTATTCAGATAAAAACATTCGTGGTTATTATCAATTAAAATAATAATAAAATGATGGTGTAATTCAAAACAATCTTTGCGTTTTTAGATTGCTTTTTATTAATTCCTTTTTTTTATTTATGAATGTTAAAAAGAAAAAATAGCAGATATTAGAGAACTTCTGGACAATGTTCTTTAATAAACTGCATTGATTGTATAGCTTCTTGCAAACCTAATTCAAATACTAATGGTCCTTTGAATTCTTTGTTGTTTAATTTTGTCAATAGTTCCTTTGTAGGTAATTCAAGCGTACCTAATGGTTTATGGTCTTTTCTTGGATATGCACCATCATGAAGATGTAATTCAATAATTCGCTCATAATATTTGTCAATAAAATCTAAAACGCTAATTTTACCTGAATAACCAGCTAATAGATGTCCAGTATCAAAACAGATACTTAAGTCAAGATCTTCAATGATTGGTTCCATTAGATCAAAAGGAAACTCTATATTTTCAACAGCTATTTTTCTCGATGGGATTTCTATTCTCTCAAGTAATTTTTCAAGTGAATTTTTTGCGTTTTCAACAAATTGATTAGCAACTATACCTTTAGCGAAATCAGGTAAATTCAAACCTAAGAATTCAACAGCTAATGTACCTGTTGTATGAATTACGTAACAATAAGGATCTAGTTTCTTTGTTCTTTCAATGCAATCTATAAAAGCATCAATTGCTCCTTTTCGAGCTTGAGGAGAAAAAGCTGATGGTTCCAAACCCCACAATGGCAAATGAACTGAATAAGTTATTTTGTTTTTTTCTTTTATTTCTACCAATTGATTAATTTCATTATCCTCTAACATACCAGGCAAAGTATAAGGAAGGTCACCATTGATTTCGATATGAGTAAAACCTGCTTCCAATGTTTTTTTCATTACTTTAAGATAGCTAAGATTGGAGAAATCCAATTCTCCAGCCATGACCATCTCAAAGAAATCCTCAAATTTGAAAGGATTAATACCAATTAACAATCCCATGTCTTCACACCTCATTAAACCTCTTCAGTTTTATCAGCTATAGCTATATCATTTTGAGTAATGGTTTTATCTTGGGTTATTTTCTTGCCTTTATAGGGATCAAAATTACCAAAGTAAAGGACAGGAATTGCTAACAAAATAAACAACGCTGCAAATAAACCAAACCAATATAACCTAAAATTAGCTCCCTCTTTATTGAGGAAGCCTACCATAAGAAAAGCTAAAGCTTGGCAAATATTCAAAGGAATGGAATTAAACCCATTATACATACCTGCTCGAGGTTCACCAGTATTCTCTTCATCCTTTGCAGCAATATCAGCAATAATTGCATAGGGGAAGAGATAAGGAGCAGATAATCCTACACCAATTAGAAATCCATAGATGTAACCTGCCCATTCAAGCCATGATGCGGGTAGAATCTTGAAGATCATTGAGAAAGGTAAAACTATAACTAGTAAACCAAAACCAATTATCAGTGACCATTTCTTACCTATTTTACTAGCAATTTTTCCCCAAGCTAAAAAGCACAAAATTAGAGTAATGAAAACAGATAGACCAAATATCAATGTTTGATAAAATTCAGTAAATCCTAAAATATCATCTGAAAAGACTATTACCAGACTATTTATTATAGTTAATCCCATGGAATATATTCCTTGGGCTATAAACCAAATAACATAATTTTTGTTTGATAAAACAATCTTAAATTCTCGCCAAACATTTCTTTCCTTACGTTCAATATTCTCTTCTTTTATCATTATCAAAGATGGTAAAAACATACCAACTTCTATTATAGCAAATCCTAAGATCACTCCTAAGAGAATCATACTATTAGTAAAATTCAACCCCTCATCTAAATTAAGTAGACCTGGTAATAAAAAGGCGAAACCTATACCAAATAAGGTGGATAGTACATTCGTAGTATTTTGTAATCCTGATGTCAGAAGTCTATCATCAGAAGTAGTTACTTCAGCCATCCATGATTGATAAGGAGTTAAGAGGTATCCATAGAAGAGATTAAAGAAGGCATTCCAAATTAAAAGCCAAACAAATACACCAGTCACACCAGCAGAAGGTATTAGCAAATTGGGTGTCATTAACATAATGAATGAAAAAGCAAGAAGTGGTGCACCTGTCCAGATGAAAATTTTCCTCCGTCCAATTTTTGATGGTTTTAGTATATCTGAAATATATCCAAAAATAAAGCTTGAAAAACCAATAACTACTTTTCCAACAGCTAAAGCTATAGCATTAAGATTAGAATCTTCAGCTAAGCCAAATTCCTTATCATAAATATAGAATAAAGCAAGGGTTACAATGTTCATAAAAATACTTGTACCAAATCTTGCAACACTATATGCAATTCTCTGTCCAGATTTAAGAAGAGCCATAATATCACAACAATATCGTAATGTTGATTACGATTACATTAAATTATTTAAGAATTACTCAGCAAATTATCTTTTCTGAATACTTTCCAACTTTTTTAATTGCTAACAATATAAAAATTCTAAAGTATTTTAAAAGCGAGGAACAATAATTTTTTGAAACTAAATAATCAAATAATGTTGATTAAAATGAGCTTTCATGTGAATTATGACAAGTGGTTATCACAGTTAGATCCAGATAATTGTTCTATTTGTAAAAACGAACCAATGCCCGAAGGTACGGAGGATGTTTATGAATTACAATATACTTGGTTGAATTCTGAACCAAAAGAATGTATAAAAGGAGCATGTCATATAATCTCAAAAATTCATGTTATTGAGTTATATGAATTATCAGATGAAGAATTATGGGGATTTATGAAAGAAATAAGCATTTATGCTAAAGCATTGAAAAAAGTTACAAAAGCAGTAAAAATTAATTATGAAATACATGGAAATACTTGTCCACACTTACATGTACATCTTTATCCTCGATATTTGAATGATCCATATCCTGGCCTTCCTATTGATTATAATAATAAAAGTGAAAAAATTTACGCTGAAGGAGAATACACAAAATTTATTCAAGAATTGAAAGATGAAATTTCCAATTTATTATGATTTAACATAATAACATTTTTGGATTAATGGAATTTTTATAAAATAAATTCTGAATTATCAAATACTGGGAGGAATAATACTTTCTTTAATTTCTTATCTAATCAATTACAATTGTTTTTATTTGTAAATAGTAAAATACTATATAATGGTAATTAGAATGGAAAATTCACAAATGGTATCAAAGATAGCACTTGCGGAAAAAGGTGAAAAATTGGGAAAGATTATTCGGTTAGATTCAACTCCTACTGAAACTCCTGGAGTAAAAGATTATTATGCTATTATTCTTGTGAAAAGATTTCTTGGTAAATACAAATTTCCACTTCCTTTAGAAACTTATCAACCACTTTCCGATACTGACATTACTATCACATTTGCTATCTCAAAACAAGAATTCAAGTTAATAGTTGATCAATACTTGGCTTCTATCAAACTAAAAGTCAATAAATCCAAATTTGGTAAAGTTAAAGAAACAGATCAAGCAATGGCTATTAGTTTTAGATCAAAATCCTAATTTTTTTCTTTTTTTCTTTAATATTTGGTTAAGGATATTTTTAATGATTTATTAAGAGCAAAATTTTTACTTTCATAAATAAGACTGATAAAAATAATAATATTAATTAATTAATTAATTACTAATAATGAAGTAGATTATTTGAGGTTAGATAAGAATGAACTCAGATGAACTAAATCAAATTGAACAAATAATTGATGACAAATTAAAAAGTAAAACAAGTAAATTCATTGGCGATGAATTAATAATTTTCG
This sequence comes from Bathyarchaeia archaeon, assembly GCA_035528035.1. Lineage (GTDB taxonomy): Archaea > Asgardarchaeota > Heimdallarchaeia > JABLTI01 > JABLTI01 > JABLTI01. The sequence goes on along the minus strand of DATKZI010000013.1, from coordinate 49,596 downwards.
AAAAGTTAAAGGCATTCTATCAAGGGTATATTGAGAGAGATATTTCTAAAGTTGAAATTTGGGTAAAAGAACTTCTAGATGAAAATGTTCAGATAATTGGTACTAATGCTATTTATCCAGGAGATTTTGAATGGCGAACTGGGCAAAGAGTAGCTATTGAAATGTTTGAGAATGATTGGAAGCATTTTGGTAAATTAAAATTTTATTTAGATCAAGCTGAAATAATGGTAGAAAACAATTGTTCATGGGCAACTGTTTTTGCTACTGCTACTAGGTTAACTACTGAGGAGGAAAACCGTTCCTTCGAAGCAAGCAAAAATAGGTCATTAAATAGAATAAGAGCAATAACTGAAGAGAATAAATCAAGTACATTATCTCTTTATCAAATAATTAATGATGCTAGCTCTGTATTATATCAGTATGAACAAAGTAAACTTTTTGTTTGGCCTATCCGTATAAGCTTTTGTTTTATAAAGAAAAATCATAAATGGCTAATTAAACAATTACATTTCTCATGCCCAGGAACAGGTTTTCCAGCTGTAAGGATAACAAAGGGATAAAATACTAATCAAATATATTTTATTGTAAAAAGGATATTGTAATGTAATTATCTTTTTCCTAAACCAAGAAGGCTCGCCATCGGTGTAACATGAGACTTTATTCTTGGTGCTCCATAATAGGAAACACTACCAACTCCTCGAATAGAAACATCCAATTCTTCCGTAACCCAAATTATTGCTTTTCCAATACCATTTAGATCGATTTTACTTTTTTCACAAAGCAAATCTTGAGCCTGATAGTTACTAGAACCTTTTATGGTTACCTTTTGCTCTTCAACTCTACCATTTATTTCAATTTTACCTAAATTAGATAATTTTACATCAAGAAATCTTGCTTTTAAAGAATTGATTTTAATTGTTCCCACACCATTAAATTTCAAGATAAAGTAATTACTTTTGATATCATTTATATTTGCCTTTAATATGCCTGAAATTTCTACCCCAATAAGTTCCTTAACAGTTAAAATATATTTGATTTTCCTTCTGGTTAAGCTAGTTCTAAAAGAATCACCTATTTGGTTAATGATGTTCCCTCCTGTTTTAATAAAAAGCTTATGATCATGAACAGTAGTTTCAATTCTATCAATCATATCTACAGGAGCTTCTATGGCAAGTGACTCCTTTTCTCCTAAAGAAATAGTTAACTCACCCTCGTGATGCTCACGTATTTCTAGATAATCGAAATCACTAACATCTCGTTTCTCTGTAACTAGATTTTTTGTTGACATTTAACCACATATTAGTTTTTCTAATCAAACACTTAAATATTTGCCATTATTTTTAGATGCCAATAATTAATTTTGGAGTAAATTCCTTTCCTTACAAATCTTTATAATTTGAAAGAGATTATTTTACCTTCATGACTTTTATTGAAATTAATCCTAAAGACCTGACGGAGAATGCAATAAATCTAATTGGTCTAGATTGGATGCTTATCAATTCAGGTTCAAAAGAAAAGTATAATATGATGACTGCTTCTTGGGGTGGTCTTGGTGTTTTATGGCACAAACCAGTGAGTTTTATTTTTGTCCGACCAAGCCGTTATACCTATCAATTTATAGAAGAACAGGAAACCTTTAGCTTAAATTTCTTTGCTCAAGAATATCGTTCTATCTTAAATTTCTGTGGTTCAAAATCGGGTCGAGACATTGATAAAATGAAAGAAGTTGATCTGTCTCCCTTAGAAATATTAAACACTCCCTATTTTAAAGAAGCAAAGCTTGTCTTAATATGTAAGAAATTATACTATCAAGATCTTAAACCAGAAAACTTCTTGCACACATTTGGAGATAAATTCTATAAAAATGGTGATTATCATCGTATGTACATTGGAGAACTTCTTACCTGTCTTAAACATGAATAAAATTATTTTTAATTTAATTAGAAATCCAATGTTCATTTTTTTATTTTCGTTAATATGACCTATTTTTTTAGATGCAATAGAAGACTTCGAATTGTAAATTTAATTTTTTAATTAAAGTTATTATGTTTTAAATAAAATTGTAATGAATTAGAAAACTATTTGATTAATCATTCATTAATGATGTTTCATTTACATGAAGAATTAAATTAACAATAGATTATTATTTATATTTAAAGGCACTGAGCAAAATGAGAAAGCTTCTGAACTAAAAGAAATTATCTCGAAAACTTCTTCTAAATCAGAGAAGTGAATATTTTCTTTCTCTTCTCAATTCTTTTTCATAACCAATAATGTTAAAATTCTAGATGATTATTGAAATCTTAAGGATGAGGAACTAATGACAGACAAAACTTCAGGTATAGATCCGATATTTATCGCAACATTTCAATTTCAAATAGGTCAATTTACTGAGTCTGAGAAATCATTTCATGAAATTTTGAAAGAAGATCCCAAGAATTTTCAAGCTTTAGTCTTATTAGGAAATTTAGCTCTTATGAAAAATAACTTCACAAAAGCTGAACAATATTTATTGAAAGCATCTGAAATCGCTCCTCAAGAACCTGCACCTCATGCTTTACTAGCAGAGACCTATTATCGACAAGATAAGTATCAAAAAGCATCTTTACATCTTCGTTTCTATGGGATTAACGATATGGCTGAAAGATTAGAAAGTTTCCAAGATATTCAACCATATCAAATTGTAAGTGATTCTGATAGTTACAAAATAAAAATATTGCAAGTAGATCCTTTACCAATTATTCAAGTTAAAATAAATGATTTACAACCTGTTAATTTCCTCATCGATACAGGTGCAGCTGAATTAATGATTGATCTTGATTTTGCTAAAGAGAACAATTTAGAAATTTTTGGATCAAAGGAGGGAACATTTGCGGGTGGTATGAAAGCACCAATTAATCTAGGTAAGATTGATTCGTTTACTTTGGGTAATTTAAAAGTGAATAACATACCAGCAAATTTCTTGCCAATAAGACCAATAAGTCAAATATTTGGTGGGCTTAGAATTGATGGTATTATTGGAACAGCATTTTTCTATCATTTTATTACTACATTAGATTACCCTCAAGGAGAATTAATCTTTCGAAAAAACACCTTTGACCAATTGAATAAATTTGAGAATCAAATAAAAAACCTGGATTCGATTGAAATACCTTTTTGGCTAGCTGAAGATCATTTTATGGTTGCTTGGGGGCAAGTTAATGATGCTGACCTTACCCTTTTCTTTCTTGATACTGGTCTTGCTGGGGGAGGTTTTACGGGGTCCAAAGTTACGCTTGATAATGCTAGTGTTGTCTTAGATGAAAGTAAATCGTTTGAAGGAATAGGTGGTGGTGGAAAGGTCAAAGCAATTCCATTTGTAATTGATAAACTAGCATTTGGTGATGCTGTAGAGAGAAACATTAATGGTGTTTTTGCAGGAAGTTTCCCGTTAGAAGAAAAATTAGGTTTTAAGGTTGGGGGGATTATTTCACATCAATTTTTCCGTAATTATGCATTAACATTTGATTTCATTAAGATGCGATTTATTTTAATCAAGAAAGAAGAAGTCAATGATCAAACACAAAAATAAACAAAAAATCATTCAAACGCGTCTTTCATGCAACAATTGTACAGAAAGGTTCAACAAAATTTACATTTATTCCAAATGTTTTTAATTCAATAAATATAATGGAAATTGGTGAGGTATATGCGATTTAAAAAAGTCATTTTAATATTAATGATAATGACTCTAACTCTTATCCCTATCAATCTAGTTTCAGCAGAGACAATAATACAAAATGAAGAAATTCTTCTCTACATTGATATCCAAGATGCTTATTATTATGCTGATGGTATAGATAATGTAGAAAATGATATCATTTCTCATTTTACATTAATAGTTCATCGATTAACCTATATGCCAATTAGAACAATAATTAATTTCTATTTGCTAGTAAGTTTAACTTTGCCATCTGGGGTAATTTATGATTATCTTTTCTATGTAACAAGTCCTTGTGAATGCGTTGCTTATCCAACTTTGTATCTGATTAATCACGCTAGTGAATCAGGTTGGTACTGTTTAGAAATAACTGGCATATTGTACACCTATACTCCTTACATGGTCTATGGTACAGAACAATATAATTTCGATCCTCCCGGTGGTACAGATAGAACAGGACCTTTAGGTTGTATAATTGAGCCATAAACATAAGACCTATAGAAAAAAACTATAATTGGTCGGTTCTTGTTAAAAAGAAGAGTGTTCGCTTGAATATGACTTTAAGTAATGAAGACTTCGCTATTCTCTTAGCTCTCGAATCAAACCCCTCTATGCCAATGACCGAATTGGCTACCCTATTAGATGTTACAAGGATTACTGCCAAAAAAAGAGTAGATGATCTTAAAGAACGACAAATAATCAGAGATCCAATCGCAATATATAATCCAGTAGTATTGGGTTTAGATCGGATAAGTGTCATTGCTAAAGTTCAATCATTAAATAAATTACTATTATTGGAAAAAGCTTGTGATGAGCACCCCTATACTCATTATCGTGCGCGAGCATTTGGAGGAGACTTCGGATTGTTCATGCAATTCGACACTCCAATCAACACTACAAAATTATTGGATGATTTTTTCAAAAAATTGGAAAAAGAAAGCATAATAAAGAATTATGAATTGCTCTCTAGTATAGGGATAAGAAATGAAAATTATGCTGATTTAAAACGATATAATATTAAAATGTCAAATTGGAATTTTTCTTGGAATGACTGGTTTAGTTCTTTACCCGATAGTAAGTTAAAGATACAAGCTGCAAAGAAATTACCAATAGATTATTCGAAATTCCAAGAAAATCATTTCAGAATTTTACGAATGCTCACAGCAAATGGATCCATCAAACAAATAGATATCAAAGATAAGTTGAAAATAAGTAAGACACAAGCACATAGAGAATACAATTATGTCATGGAAAATTATATTGAAACAATACGTTTTATTTACAATAGAGAGATCTTTGATTTAACAGAAACATACGTCGCAATAGGTTATGAACTGACAGATAAAAAAATAACCCAAATATTTAATGCTATTAGAAATAATCCACCACCATTTAGGCTAGCATTGGATATTCTAGCTGATAATAAGATACTTTTGTGGGCAGATATGGGTCCAACTCAAGCATCAAATTTTGCTTTTTCAATGTGGCAAAAAAATGAATTAACAAAAATTCATACTTTAGACACGAAAAAATCGAGACTGTATTGGTTTTATCCTGATAATTTTGATTTCAAAGAAAAATGTTGGAAAATTGATGATGATTATTATATCACAACTCCTATAAAGAAAACATTAACTGCATAATTGGATTAGATGAAGTTTTTTTGCTAATTTTTTTCGTGTAAGCTGACTGAAAATGTCTTGGAAAAAATGTTTATAATATTTAAATAGTAACTATACATATGTTCCATTATAATATTATTCTCATACTTGAAATCAACTACTTCAGGTAGAAGGATGGATGAGATTTAGGTTATCTGGAGAGTTATGAGATGAAAAAAACCAATTTATTAGTATTACTTGTTGCAGTATTAATGATTGGAACAAGTATAACAATTATCGCTCCAACAGTTGCTATGAGCAAAGAAGTTCGAGCGGTAACACCAAGAGGGTATATAACGAACCCAACTAATGGAGCAACCGTCTCAGGAACTGTCATAATAACTGTTTCGAGCTCAGCTACGATCTATATAGATAATGTAGTTGTAGCGAAAAAAGTAACGAGTTATAATTGGAATACAACTTCGTATGAAGATGGTTCTCACCAAATTAAAGTTAAAGTTAAACGAACTACTGAAACAATCACTGTCATTGTTGATAATGGTGTAACACCTCCTCCCCCACCCCCAACTGGTGACAAATTTGCTTTAATAGCAGGAATATCAAATTATAAAGCAATAAGTGATCTCTCCTATTGTGACGAAGATGCAACAGATTGGTACAATTACCTCATATCAATAGGATATGCTTCTGAAAACATAATCGTTCTAGGTGATTCAAGTAGTCCCTATCCAAAATTTGATGGACTTGCAACTGAAACAAATATCTGGTACTATATTGATTGGTTGGTAAGTCTAGATTGCGACGAAATAAGCTTTATTACCTCTGGTCATGGCGGAGGCGATGGCTATGGATGGTCCTACAATTGTGCCTGGGATTGCGCATCAAGTGAAAATGGTGAAGATGGCTATTTAGATGATTATGAATTTCAAGCTCACTTTGCCGGTGTCGTAGCTCCAAAAGTTCACATCTTTATGGATCATTGTTATTCAAGTGGTATGATCCCAGAATTTTATGCTGCTTGCGGAAACAAATTATATATGTCAACAACATGCACTGAGGATGGATTTGGATATGACGTCAGAACTTATAAGAATGGGGCTTGGACCTACTTCTTCTTAGAATATGCCCTGATAAATCACTTCGGTTCAAACCCTGATACAGCTTTGGAAGATGCCTTTGCTTATGCTTCTGCAGCTTATCCCTATGGTGGTGGCAACACCCCTCAAGAAGGCGACTATTATCCAGGAGATTTTATTCTCTAATCTGATTTGCAAACTAAGCAGTCCTAGAAAGGTTAGTGGTGAGCTAACCTTTCTTACTCTTTTTTTTCATTCTTTTAACAAAAATACTTATTTTTCTTTACTTCATTGCTTCAGTATTCTCTTAATTTGGGGATACTTTTTGGAAAACAAATAATGAAATAATTGTATTTGAAAAAAGAAAGAGGTAGCACTCTTTCTAATAATTTTTTAAATTAATTACATATAATCCAATCTGGTTTTCTTTGTGGGCGTTTTTTTCTTAAAACCGAGCATCTTTAGCATATCCATTAATTGGTCATAAGTTTGTTGAATTATTTGGTTTTCTGGATATTTTTTATCTAAAGCTTCAAACATTTCAAGGAATGGTACAATTTCTTTTGCTTTTTGTTCTTGAGCTAAAAGACTGATAATACCGATAAGTGATTCAATATATATTCCTATTAGATCAGTATTTTTTGGAAAGTTAGTTTCTAATTCATTAAGCTCATTCATGATGTTATTTACTTCATCCATATCACTAATTCCTACCCTTTGAAGTGAAGCCAACAATGATTGAGCATAAATTATTTGTATTTCCAGATTATTTTTAGTAGTATGTGCTAATAGCTCTATTTCATCAAGATGCTTTTCGAGCTCTTCTTTATTCTGGCTGCCAACAGTAGCTATTACATTAAGGTATCCTTTAGCTAATTCTAATTTAAATGCTTCATCTTTATTATTTTCAGCTATTTTCTTCATCGAATCTAACCATCTTTTGGCATCTTCAGGTTTCTCTAAACCTCTATCCATTGCAGTTCTATAAGCATGCACCCATTCCAATTGCAAACCCACATTTGCGGGAGTGGTTTCTGAAAGATGTTGAATTTCTAATAGCAAATTATCGATATTTTTGATATCGGTTTTCTTTGTGCTATCTATTTCTAAAATAAGCGATTTGGATAAATCGAGTTTGATTTTTTCATTATCAGGGAACTTTTCAGCTAATTTTCTGAATTTTTGTGTTCTTTCACGTAAGGCTTTAAAATCACCTCGAGATTTCCAATAATTTACTATTTCATGTGAAGCAAATGAAAGATCTTCATATATAGCAATATTTTCAGGATTGTTATCAGCTAGATTTTCCAGATCAGTTATGATTTCGCTCATAACATCTGGTTGTCCTTTTGATTTCATAGCAATCAAAGAAGAAAGTAATACTTTAGAATAATATCTAGCTAAATTTTTATCTCCAGGGTTTTCTTGAACAATTTGTTCAATAGTTGACATATATTTTTTAACTTTTAAAGAAGATAATTTTTCACCAAAAGTTTCTACTGTTTTAGCAACAGCTTTAGTAAAAATCTCATTGATTTCTTTATTCTTTTTAAGAAGTTGCTCTAATTCAAGGAGATACTGCTCAACAATAGATATTTCTCCTTTCGTACATGCGTGTTCCAAAGAATTATAAATTTCATCTGCTTTTTCCATATCGATAACCTCAAATTTAATATTATTACTATCTCAATATTTGTTTTAATATATATTATTTTTATATTAAAAGTGTAATAATAAGGCATAATTACAAAGCAGTAACTTTAAATCAAATCAATTTACTTAATGGTAAAGTATAAATTAGAGAAAATAGAAAAATTTTCTAATAAAGAAAAAAACTGTGTGGGTTTAAAGATGAAGTACTCACTGACTAAACAAGTTGATAAACAAGCACTAGTAGAACTATTCATCATGCTTTCTGATTCCATAGATGAAAGTATTCCAGATATTATTTGGGAAGGATCTGAGTTTGAAGTAGATATTTCACAGGACGCTGTAAAATGTGCTGTGGATTATATCTCTACTAAAAAAGGCGGAGAATTTAAAGTATCTATTAGCTGGATTACTCCTGAAGCAAAGAAGCAGAAAGCTGAAGAAGCTGAAAAGAAAACAAAGGAACGACTTGCAAAAGAAGGTGTCACTGTTAAAGCTTCACATGCCAAAGCTAAAACAGAAGAGGATAAACCTCTCGAGGTAGTTTCAGACGAGGAGCTCTGGTCTGATGAAGAAGAAGCTTGGGATGGTGGTGGAGACGACGCTGAATGGGACTCAGAAGATTATGATGAAGAATGGTAGATAATCTACTCTTCATTTTTATTTATTTCCCTTTCTTTTCGTTTCCTATTACGCAAAGTTTTTGTTATGTTATAGACACTTCTATGTTAGAACTTTTCATTATCCCTTAGAGGATTATGAACTCATATGTGAAGTGGGTTATAATGAGTGTATTTAAAGGAGATACTAAACACGAACAATCACTTTCATCAACTTTTGATGTAACATTTGCTACTGTCAAAAGGAATTTGATTACTGACTGGCAATATAAATCTGATTTTGTTATTCAATTTGTCTGGACGGTAATAAATCTAGTTGCTTATGGTTTTCTAGGTTTGTCTGTTGGTACAGCTCAAGGAGCATTCGCACCAGATTATCCTTTTTCATGGTTTTTATTAGCTTCTTCTGCCTATTGGACATTATTCACAGGAAATTATGAAGAAACAGCTTTTTGTTTACGAGAAGAATCAGCTCGAGGAACAATGGGGTATTTAATTACAAATAATGTTGATACTCTAGGGATAATGGTTGGAAGATATATTTCATCCAGTCTAAAATTCTTCGTTATTTTTCTTGTAACAGCAATCCCTACCTTTGCGTTAATACCTTTAAGTTCTCCTGGAACAATTCTCCCCCATACTGCGCGTGAATTTTTTATGTTAATTCCCTTGATTCTTTATTCATATATCTTTATGATGTGCGTTAGTCTTTTCATGGGATCTATTACTCTATTAGTAAAGCAAACAACAACAATAGTACGAATAATGTTGTATATCATTCGAATTATTGGTGGGTATTTCTTTATGATTGAATCCCTCTCTGGTTTTGGTGCCTGGTGGCTGCCTGTTCTTGCTGTGTGTTTACCTATCGTAAGTGGTCAATTCGCTTTTAGAAAATATCTCTTGGAACATAATTCATCAGCCCGATTTCCCGATATGTCAATAATCACTACCGATGCTGAATTCCAAGGATTTACTTATGGTCAAATGAATTTAATCAATATTGCTGTGTGCGGTGTTTCCATTGTGGGATCATTTTATTTTGTTCATTGGATGACCAATGTAGCAAGAAAAAGAGGAACAATTGAGTTCTATTAAGGAGAAATATTTTGTGAGGAAGTAAAAATGGTAGAAGAAATAATTCACTCAGAAGCTCTTGTGAAAGAATTTCCTGTAGGTAATTTACCAAGACGGAATGAAGGTGCCAAGAAAAGAATATTGGATGGTATTTCCTTTGAATTGCCTAAAGGATTATCTTTAGCACTCTTAGGACCTAATGGCTCAGGCAAAACAACTTTGCTTAAAACACTCTCAACAATTTATTCTCCCGATGGTGGTAATGCCCAAATTTGTGGTTATGATATCGTTAAAGAGATTAAAGATGTTAGAAAACGAATTAGTTTTGTTTCTCCAGCAATGGATTTCCAAAAGAAATTAACCTTAAAACAGACACTCGATTTCTTTGTAAAAGTAACAAACGGTGATATGGCTTTAGCAAAGGATTTCATTGAAGAATTACAATTAGATCATTTATGGAATACCAAACTTGAGACTTTTAGTGAAGGGCAAAAAGCTATTACTCGATTATGTGTTGGTTTACAAAAAAATCCTGAAATTCTATTCGCTGATGAACCCACAAATGGTATTGATTTTAGAAGGAAACAGGTCGTTCTGGAATTTCTTGAGAAACAGGGTCGAGATCGAACTTTAGTAGTAGTTGATCATGATCCAGAAGTAGTTGATGTTCTCTGTGATAAAATCCTTCTCATAGCATTAGGCGGAACAGTCCGAGGAATGGTTGATGTTGCTAATTTACATAAAGAGTTCAATTACATGTTTGATATAATGGTTATACCAAAAGGACCAATTACAAAGAAAGAAGCAAATGACATCTGGCCTCGCTATGAAATGATTGGTGGGATGTGTCGATTCTTTGCTAGTGATAGAAAGGAAGCAGGAGAAGTTCATGATAGGATAATTAAATGGGGCCGTTTTATTGATATTAAAACCTCAGGTATTTCAATTGAGGATATTACTCTATTGTGGCTTAAGAAACATGAAGATGAACTCGAGGAAAAACTAGCAGAGGATAGACGATTAGTTGCAGAACAACAAGAAACTCAGAAAAGAACTTCAAGGAAAAAGAGGAACCAAATAGATTAGTCCTCTTATTTAGGAGTTTCTTCATTGGACGGTTCAGAAAATAAGGCTAAAAGAGTTTGATCAGCTGCTTTTTGCCTTATAACATTTCTTCTGATTCCTTTGACTTTATTTCTCCAACCTAATTCTCCTTCCTTAACAGGTTCGATTATAGTCGCCTCGATTACTGGTTCATTAATGTGCTTATGCTGCTCTGAAAAGTCAATAACCTCTTCTATGATGAAAGCATTCCCTGTATTAGCCTTTTCAAATAAGTGATGCAATCTTCCCGTCGGGAGCGCGCCTTGAACTTCCTTCAAAGATACCTTTACCCCTAAATCTTCGCAACACCGAAGCATTTCTCTTATGTAATGCTCACGGTCAATATCATCAACATATTTCGGATGTCTTGCTCGATTATAGATGGCTCCTTCACCTGCAGTGATAATCCATGGAAATTTATCATAATCCATCCATTCTTTGTCACTGTTCAATTGCTCCATTTTTGCATAATGTCTAAATGCTTCAACTGCAGGTGTTTTTGCTTTGTAAACCTCTGGTGCCCGACGAATAGGTGTTAGAATAACCACTTTTGGTACCAACTCTTCGACGGGCATCTGAAGGACTTTCGCCCCAAGATTGATGAGAAATCTCTTAGCGATTTGAAATTCATTTTCTTTTTCGGAAGTATTTTTTGGGTGACGAAGAAGTATCTCAAGAACTTTTCTTTGAGCTGACCTTGAAAGGGGGGACCAATCTGAACGAACAGCCTCTAATCCCTTGACTTTGAAGTCATCATTTAACAAACTAACATAGCTGTAAGCTTTCTTTCGATCTGGTTTGAAAATTATCCGATAAGCAATATCCTCAATTTTTAATTCAAGAGGATTCGGTAAGCGATTGTTCAATTTTTTGATAATAACATTGACCATCCGCATTAATTTTGCTATGAGTTTCTCCTTTCTCTCGAGATTGGATTCAGTAAAGATTTCGGTGAAAAAACTTTCGTCGGAAATCTTGATGAATGCACTATCTGTGTCTCCATAAATGAGCTCACAAGGAATAATTGCCTTTGAGATTTCAGCGAGGTCTTCTTCAATACCTAAAAGATAGCTTCGGGCACTATCAGAAATAGCAGAAGCAAGGGTTTGGGTGTAGAATCGACTTCGAATGTAGAAGTGCGCCCCATACATACTATTCGCAACAATCTTCATAGAGTTTTGTTCTCTCTCAAGCACTGCAATGGCAGCTTTTATAGCTCTTTGTTTCTCACTGTCTGATTCATTACAGAGTAGTTCTGTTAACCGCTTGATTTCATTTTTCTTGAAAATTCTCTTATTGATGAGTGTCTCTTCCATGATAGCTAGACAAGATTTTGACTGCTTATCAAAGAGCCTTTTCGGGTCACCATAATCACTTGCTTGGATCCATTGTTTTAACGTTTCTCCACCGATGTTCTGAGCGATCATAACTGATGGATACATGGAACGAAAATCAGCTATTAATACCCCGGTATGAAGCGAACCGATCGGATAGAGAACAGTTCCACCCTCATGGGGATATAGTTCTCTGATTAGCCTATTTTTTTCGACTTGCTCTTTATCAGGCCGTTTAGGTATCAGAATACCTTTACGCCGCATATACCGCATTAGCTCAAATTCTCCATTCAAACGCTCTGTGCAGCTGTTGCTTTCGGCGGGGGGAAACCCTGTAACTCGTAAAGTTTCAATCCACCCCGTCATTCCTAATGTCCAATAAAGGTCGTAAATGAGTTTTGAATCATAAAAGCAACGTTTTGCTAATTCACTAAGGCTCTCTTTTTTTCCATTAACGGTCCACTCTTTCCAGAGGAACCAAAATTGACTATCAGCAAGCACTTCTCCATGCTCAATAGGATTTTCTTCAAAAGCATGGGTAGTAATCGCTTCAGTAGTAGGTTTTCCCCTTCCAAGTGTTTCTTGAGAAATATCATATAGTCCTTTCTTACCAGAAGATGGATGAATGCCCCAAGTTCTCAAAGCAAGGTCAAAACACATTCGCCCTTTTATTCGATAGGATAGTAGTTGTGAGGAATAAAAACAAGCATCATCCTTGAATAGTGAAAGGAGGTGAGTAGGTACCTTAAGAGTATACATTCGATGGAAAAGGTAAGGGAGGTCAAAGCTATCACCTTGGTAGGTACAAAGAATGTCTGGTTGTACTTCATGTAAAATTCTGATGAACTCTAGTAGAAGTCTCTTTTCACCATCTTCTGAATTCTCTTCCAGTAGCACTAATTTTCCATTCTCAGGTTTTGCGTTCGTTCCCCAAATGAGTGCTAAGCTAATAATCGGTTTATTTTTTTTCTGCCAAAGCTCTTGAACTGATTCATTCTCTCGAGCGATTTTAATGTTTAAACTCATGATTTTTAATGGATAATAGAGTACTGGTGAAGCGATTTCGGAATCATCAACAGTTTGAATATCCTTGAAATCAGCTTCTGCAAAAATTTCTTCATCTTTTCTTTCAACCTTAGTAGCCTTTACGGTAATGACATTCAAGCATTTAATATCATTGTCAATCAGAAATCGCTTCAAAAAAGGGATATCGGTTTCAAAAGTTTCCAAGCCTAATTTTTCTAATTCCCTACTAATATCTTTAATCTTTGCTGGATCTTTACCAAAGAGCTTAACAAGTTTTAATTGCTCCCCCGCCCAGAAATATCTTCTTAACGTGACATCAGTGCTTCCCTTCTGCCAACGATTAATCATTGGATCATTTTGCAAAATAAATTCAATATCAGGATTTTTTTTAACATACAAATAAGGAGTGAAACCATGAACATGAACAAGTACTTGAGTGTCGTTGCTTTTGCCAAATAACCTAATAACTGGCAAATCATCTTCTTCTTGGAACTTGTAATCAAGGTCTGTAAGTAAGAATCGCACTTCTTCCTTGCGGTTCATGATTTAATTGGTCTCCAGATTAGGTACTCCTTATTTGGTACCTTTATTATGCTACAACTTAATGTTAAACAGACAGTGGACTATCAAGGGTGTTTGAAAATAAAGAAAAGACTCAAAGTGAGAGATAACTGTAAGTATTTTTGTCGACAGAATTGCAGAGAAATTACTTTTTCTGAGGAAAAGTTTTGAGAAAAAAAATTCCTTCAGAATAATTTTTGTTGTTTGGATTTTTCTTCTTCCTTGAGGATGCACTTTTCGTCTTTGTTTGAAGGACTATTAACATAGGTTGAGACAGGATAAGCAGCCATTTTTTTCGCATCGAATGGTTTTAGAAGGTCTTTTAATTCTTCTATATCGGTGTTTGAAGGATTCAACCACTGCTCAAAATCATTTGGATCTATAATAACGGGCATGCGATTGTGTATTGGTTGCAATAAGCTATTTGGCTCAGTAGTCAAAATTGAACAAGATTCGATTATCTGTTCTTCGGGACTTTTCCATCTATCCCAAATTCCAGCAAAAGCAAAAGGTTCATCAGATTTCATATGGATAAAATAAGGTTGTTTTCCTCCATCTTTTTGTTTTTGCCATTCAAAGAATCCATCAGTTGGTATCAAGCAACGATGATTTTTAAAAGCGGTTTTGAATGATGGTTTCTCAGTAACAGTTTCCGAACGCGAATTGATCATACGATTACCGATAGTTGGATCCTTAGCCCAAAAGGGTATTAATCCCCATTTGAAGGAAACCACTTCCTTATCATAATTGCTATCAGCTGAAGCTGTTCGTGCTTGTTCATCGCGCATAATTATTCCTCTCACAGCGTAGATATCTTGTCCTGGAGAGATATTATATTGAGGAGGTATGTCTATAAATTCATTTAACTGAAAAAGCATTCGAAAAATATGTGCTGGAGAGAATCGGGCAAATCTACCACACAAAGAAATCAACTCATAAATAATATCTTACATTAATAGACTTTATTTTTTCCTATTAAACTAGTGCTTAATTTCTTCCTAAGGATAGTAAATGGTGCTATTAGTTCTCTCAGCTATTTCGTCAAAGATTGCTTGAGCAGTAGAAGAGGAATATATGTAAGGATTTACATCATCACCGTTGTTCATGATCATATAGTGAAGATGGGGATAATTCGTGCTCCAAAGTAGTGTTCCTACTAAATCACCTGGTTCAACTCTTGTACCAACTTTTGTTACAATTAGTTCTAACTGTCTATCTCGTATTTCAGTTGTGTTTGCAAAGGGTTCAAAAACGAGTTTAACTGACCAAGCATAATTTACAGTTATCTGGACGTGAATCATTGCTACCTCTCCACCTACATAGGGATTAATATTATACCAAATCCTGGTTATAATACCATAACAAGGGGAAATTAATTGTGTTGGACCACTAATCACTAAATCAATACCATTATGAAAAACACCTGGTTCACCCCAATTAGGAATATTATAAGCTGATAAACTGGTAATATTCATAGGTTCAGCCACGGGAAATTCAAAAGTAGGAGTGCCATAAGCTGGTTGATATTGAAGTATAAAAGGTAATAGTGGAATAGTTATTCCTGTTAAGATAACTATACTTGAAAAAATTATTAGAATGATTTTTCCTCTTTTTTTCATACTGTACTATCCCTTTTATTTGATTATTTTTCTTTTATCAACGAGTCTTCTACGTTTTGCCCCTTTTGGAAGCTCTTTAATAAATATTATTTCAGGAACAGTAACAGTTTTCGTTGTTTCAATATCGATTTTAATTGAGTCTATCAAATAGAATTTATCTAATATCTCCTTTTGTAATTTTTCTGAAGGATTATTTGTTAAAACATAAACTTTTAGTAAATCCTTGCCATCATCTGTATAAATTTCAATCCAATAATCTTTTACCTCACTTATAGAATCAAATAGTAAATCAAATGTTATTGGATAATATTTTTCTGCTGCACCAATTATTACTCTGTCATCAGCTCTTCCTTGCAAATAATCTATTCTTGGTAATTTTAATCCGCATTCACATTCCCCGAGAATTTCTCTGGTGATATCACCCGTTCTATATCTTATTAATGGCATAGCTTCTCGTCGTAATGTAGTAACCACTAGTTCGCCATATTCACCTTTTTTCACAGGTTGACCAGTTTTTGGATCAATTATCTCTACATAATTTGTGGGGAAAATATGATACCCATTATGATGATTACATTCAGAACCTATTCCTCCTCCCACTTCATTGAGTCCATAGTTGATAAAAACTTCCCCACCTAGACGTTCCTCAATGGTTTTCCTTCTATGCTCTGGTAATCCTTCCCCGCCAACAAGAATTGCTTTCATGAGCTTTTTATTTTTCTCAGGTAAATCTATTTCACGTGCTAGATTGTAAATATAAGAAGGTGTGCCAAACAATGTTGTAACACCAAATTTCTCGATATAGTCTTGTTGTTCTTTAAAATTAACATAATTGCCAGTTGATAAAGTTACAACACCCATATTCAAAAGTGCTAGTTGAATATTTTCAGCTAGAGCCCAAATACCAAAGGAGTAAAGAATTTGAGCAATATCTGATTTATCAATATCACATTGGAGAAATCCGAGAGTATAACTATAATTAATGATATACATATCTCGTTTTGAATTATAGATTATTTTCTTGCCACCAGTGGTTCCGTATGTGAAATGAACACTAGTAATATCATCTTTTGGAATCGCTATAAATTGACTGGAATCCTCAGAAATCTCTTGGGAGGTTGTAAAAGGTAATTTCTGTATAATTGAATATGCTGTTTTAATCTTTAGGTCTTTTACTAAAGGAGCTAATTTATCTCTATAAAAAGGAGAGTTTTTTGCTGCATGTTTGAGACCATTAACCATATAATATTTAATAGTAAGATCAATTGTTCGAGGATTAAGCTTTCTTATTTGTTTTTTAACAAATTCTTGGTCGTTGTTAGTTAATTTTCGCTGCAATCGTTTTAGTTTCATTTTTATAATAAGTGAAAGGAGCCAATCAAAATTCATTATTAAGTCAACCACGATGAAGTGTTTTTATAATTAATAGGAAATTGTTAATATATACATAATAACATTGCCCAAAGTGCAATAATATAATTTAAGGATGTTGTAATAATTGTCTGCTTTTAGAGAACTTTATCAAGAATTAGATAAGAATATGATTAAGACCAATCTCATACAAAGAGCCTACTCATCTGCTCTTTATCATGATCGTTGGAAGAAAAAAATAACTGATATTACATCATTAAATGGTTATGAAGGATTAACAAAACTACCTTATACCAGTGCAGAAGACTTACGAGTTACCTGGGACAAATATCCTGTAGAAGAAATAATTCTAACCGAAACAGTTGGATTTTGGTATAATACCTCTGGCTCAATGGGTAATAAGAAATGGATTCCTTGGACATTTAATGATTATGAAAAAGCAGGACTAAGATTAGCGGAAACAATATCACAGTATCTTGAACCAACAGATCGCATTTTAATTATAGCTTTACCTCCCCCTTTTATTTCAGGAACCACTCCATTTAAGTTATTAGAAAACACTGGTCGATTAGGAAAACCATTGGAAATTCTAGCTTTTGCACCTGAATATATTCAAGATGGTTTTGGTTTGCTTATGAAAAGAAAACCTACAGCTATGATAGGTACACCATCACTAACATTAAGAATGGCCGATGAAATAGCTATTAATACTCCTAAAGTATTAAAAGCTCAAGCAGCAGAAGAAAAGAGTCTTAAATTAAAACTTGCTGCTGCAGTTACAAAAGTAAAGAAGATTTATCCCAAACATATTTTCAAAGATATGAAGTGTGGTTTCTTTGGCGGAGAACGTTTAGATCCATTCAGAAAAGCAATAGAAGAAAAATGGGGATTAGAAGCATATGATGTATTTGCCTTTACTGAAGGTTTTAGTGGTGGTTTTGAATGCAAGGAACATAATGGTATGCATTTTCCAAGTAACAATGGTATCATTGAGATTATCTCTGAAAAGGAATTAGAAAAAGAAGAAAATGACCCCACATACCAACCAGAAGCAATCATTCTTTCAGAAGCTGAAAAAGGACTTGTAGGTGAATTAGTTCTTACCGATTTTAAGGAAGCATTGCCAATGATCCGTTATCGAGTAAGAGATAAAGTACTAGTTGTTTCCCCAGAAGAGTGTATTTGTGGGCAAGAGAATCCACGGTTGAAAATCTTGGGACGAACTGATGGTATAATAAACTTAGGAGTAATTAGATTATCTGCAATAATCTTTGATCGATTATTACGAAAAGATTTCAAATCAGGTAAAGTAAATCTTTGGGAAGTTTATGTTACTCGAGATAAATACACTCCGAAAATCGTTCTTACCATTGAACCAGAGTTTGTGAAGGATGAGGAAGTTTTTAAGAAAGAATTATTCGAATCCTTGCACAGTTTTGATATCTTCCATAGAGGATATGACAATGGCTTATTTGCTTTTGATGAAATTAAATTTACAAGCAAATTACAGCTAGAAGTTTACGGTCAAGGTAAAAGTAAAACAGTTCGGTATGATCCCGATTTCAACAAACCAGTGAAATTTTAGAAGAATCTTCTTCTATTTCACTTTTATTTTTTTTCTAATTCTTAAAAATTCTAAATTGACAATACTTGTCACCAACAGCGTGACATTTGATTTCTCTAACGGAAACCTTAGAGTCATCATAAGCTCCTTCTATAAAACCTGATACGAAGTCACAATCTGATTCTTTTACCTTTCTTCCTCTACAGAATGGGCAAATTCTCAAGGTTATTATGTTATCATCAAATGAACAAATACTAATTTTTTTTAACAATTTCATAATAGTTTTATCATTTGCCTTTTGTTTTAATTTTCTTATTGCAATATCTTTGCCAAATTCCTTGCCTAATTTAAACATAGTATAGTTCATAACATCTTCAGGTAATTGTGATTGAAACTCTCGAGTAACAGCAATAGTTGTTTCTGGGAAATTACCAAGAAGCTCTTCTGAACAATCGCTTAATTTTAAGATTGCATCAATATCAATACTAGGTGGAATATTTTCCAAAAGGTGAGGATTTTTCAAAGCAATCTTCATACATTTTGAAATTATTTCTCTAACCTTAATAGAAAATGGGAAGAAAATATCTTTTCGAACAGCACCATCATAATTTTTCAATTCGTCATGATATTCTTTTATAAATTCCATTTCAAGTACAGAAACAATATGTTCAGCAATTGTTTCATCATCATTGTGACTAATTTTAGCTACAGTAATTAATTCATCTTTAATATTATAGACGAAAATTTGATCTTCGATTTCAATTTTGGAAAGCTGACCTGAACCGAGCTCATTTGCGAAAGCAACAATAGCGCTAGAAAAACCAGCAAAAAGGTCTGTAGGAACTTTCACTGTAAATGAATCTTCTTCTAAGACTATATGAAAAATAGTCAAACCATCTTTTCTTAGAATGAAGAATTCATCTAACATAAATAATCACATCGAAATTTATAACTGAATTAAATTAAAAGGATATTCTGTTTTTATCCTTTTAACTATTCAGATTGTGCTAATTTATCAGATTTGTTTTCACATTTGGTTCCAAATAACCTGGATGAAAACCAGAAGAATCTAGAAAATCCTATTACTAGGAGAACAGCTCCTCCTAATAAAATCAAATCTTTAGCTAATTTCCAATAGCTATAAGGTCCAAGCCAAGCAAATTCATCAAAAACATTCATACAGGAACTAATAAATCCAAATATTACAAAGAAGAGTATTTCTAATGAACCATGTCTCAATAGAATTGGTGCTTTAGCTAAAGCAATTATTAGTGCTACAGACAAGAAGAGAAATCCCAAGACTGCTAATGATTCAAGCAAAATATCCCTTACTGCTTGTAAGTCGAAAGTTGTTATCCAATGATCAATAAATGAAGCATTTAGTTTTAACATTTTTTATCGTACCTCCCATACTTTTGCACTGAATAATGCAATTCGTAGCAATCCAACACCAAGGAGAACTAATCCTACAAAGATGAAGACAGCTTCAAAGCTATCAAAAATATCATGTTCACTTATTGAAGAACTTACTGTATCTAAACCATCAAAGAGTCCCTTTAATGAGAGAAACATTGAGCCAATAACTAGTTCAATCCAACCGTTTTTTGTTAGTTGGGGATATCTTTTACGCAAGAATCCTAATAAAATTGTTATAATTATAAACCCAAGAAAAAGAGTTACTTCAACAGCAAAAGTGATTTCATCTCCTTCTTTAATTTGCCACGTTTCTGCTGCTAAATTCATCATATCAAATCAACTTCTAATAAAGGTTGAAGTTATGTAAACAAAAGAAACTATAAAGATATTTGTTTATGTAAAAGTTTGAGTATTTCTGTCGAAAGATTCTCTACAAGTAAAAAATTATTTGGTTGATTTATTATTAAAACCATTCATCCTTTTTTCCCTGGTTTCTTTGGGTAAACTTTCTGTTACAAAGAATAACCCAAAAGCCATTAGTAATCTTAAGATAGTTACACCAACGCTCATAATAATAGCTGCATTATGTAGACCGTAATTAGCATCTAAAGCATCTACTATGAATCCTGCTGATAGTGATCCAATAAAGGTAGCTATGCCCCAAAACATTTCGCGAACACCAGAATACGCACCCATGAGGTTATCAGGTGCCATGTCTAGTGTTAAAGCATTTAATGTGACAAAGAAAGTTCCAGTACCAAAACCTGCAATAACATTTCCTAATATTAACCATTCCCATTTTCCGGTTATAATTGATGGAAGCATGCTTATTGGATATAACACTAAGAAAAATGCCCCAATAATGGAAACTGGTTTTCGACCAAAACGATCTCCTAGAATTCCTGCTAATACTTGTACTATACTCATTGTAATAATAAATACTGAAACAACAATTGCTATTTGGTAAAACTCCATATCTAGAACATTCACTTGTACCATTGGATTTACAGGCCAAATAAAAGACATACTAAAACCAAATAGTGAATAAAAAACTACAAATTTCATGAATTTGGTTTCTTTAAAAGCTATTCTAAATTGAGGACGTTTAATTTCTGTTTCCAAGGATCTCGTTTCTTTCATAAAGAAGATTATTATTGAGCATATTAGTGAGTTAATAGCTGCTATAGCAAAAGCAATGCTATATTGGGTTCTCCATGGAATATCAACTGTCCATCCCCAGATAATTCGACCGTACAATGGTCCATCCTCACCACAGAGAAAGAAGACTACTGCAATCACGATCGAGAAAACTACTGAGAGTAATCGACCAATAGAGGTTATTTTCCCAATAAAAGTTGCTCTAAATTCTGGTCGGGTAACATCACCAAGAACGGCATTCCACGCAGGAGTAAAAACACTAAGAGATAATGCTTGAATAATAGCTATAGCAACAATTAATCCTCTACTTTGGTAGAAAATAAGAGGAACAGTTATTGCAAAATTGAAGAAAATACCTAGAAGCATTATGAATTTTCTGCCTATACGATCACTAAGAAAACCGATGAATCCTTGGAATATCGAGCTGAAAAGGTTTCGAACGGAAGTTATAAAACCCATTAATGCTCCAGATACACCAACCTCTGCTGCAAAAGCAGAGAAAAAGTTACCAAAGAAAAATTGTCCTGTAGAACTAAAAACCGAAATAAGCCAGAACATAGACCTCTTATTGCCTTTTGTATTTAGTTCTTTTGAATAAACATACTCAGTGTCATCTAAAGTTGATTCTCGTGCTAAATCAATATTTGTTAATGTTAAATTTGACTGCTCCATGGAACCAACAGGTATTTCTGAATCTAATAAATTGGTTGATTCATGTTTGTTGTTGTTATCATCCTTCTCATTTGGTATCAAGTAAAGCAGTCCTCACAAAGAGCTAATCCATCAAGTAAGTGATACTTGTCGAAAACATTCAATGAAATTTAAATGATTGTACGGTTTTTAATATATTATTTTTTCCTTAGGAATATTTTCATGATTTTTTTACTAAGCTTTCTTTAATAAAGAAATAACCAATAGATGCGATAACTCGCATAATTGCAATAGCGATAGTTGTCGAAACAACCATTGTTATTGGATTAAAATTCTCACTTATTGCTTGAGCAATAAATCCCATGATAAGTGAACCTAGAAAAGTAGCTACCCCCCAAGATGCTTGAGTTAACCCAGAATAGCTGCCTTGATCTTCATCTGGAGCCATATCGAGTGCATAAGCATTCATCATAACAAGAAATGCGCCATTACCAATACCACTTACGCTATTAGTAAGAATTATCCAATACCATGAACCTGATAAAACAGCTGGGATATAGAATAAAGCTACACTAAACATTATTACTCGAGAAAAAATAAGCACAGGTTTACGTCCAAACTTATCTCCAACTCGACCTGCGATATAATTGCTTATACTAAAGGCTATGGTATAAATAACTGCTACCAAAATTAGTTTATTAATATCCATATGTAAGAAATCTTCACCAGCCTGAATAACAGGATAAATAGGCCATAAAGCAGCCATAGTAACTCCAAAGAAGGAGTTAACAATTATGAATTTTCTAAAAGGCTTATTCTTAAAGGCTGAAAGAATTTTAGGTGCTTTTCTACTAATTTCAAATTTTCTTGTTTCGCGTAGAAAGGCTGCACCAATTGTACAAATCAAGAGATTTGCTGCACATATGGCAAAAACAATTCCATATTGGACTTGAAATCTTAGCGTTATGCCCTTAAAATAATCTAGCATCCAAAATACTCCTGCTAGTATCATCATAAGGATCACTCCTACACCTTGTCCAACAGAGCTAAGTTTTCCAATATAGGTCGTTCGACCTTCTTTTTGAGTTACATCACCCAAAGCAGCGTTCCACACAGGAACAACTATACTAAAGGAGAAGGCATGCAGAATTGAAACTATTATTAACATTATAGGATTATAAGAAAAGATCAATAACGTTGTTGCCACAAATGTAAGGAAAAAACCAATAAGTAAAAGGAATTTTCTACCTTTTTTATCACTTAAATAGCCAAAGTTACCTTGAAGCACTGCTCCTAAGAGATTTCTAATAGCTGTAACGAATCCTAATATTCCTTCTTTAACTCCAACAGCAACTGCAAAGTATTGAAAAAAGTTTAGTAGTATCAATTGTGAGCCATTATTACCTATTGAAATAAGCCAAAACAATCCTTTTTGATTCTTTTTATTTTTAGAGTCTTGTGTATCTTTCTCACTTGTTTCTTCTTCCAAAGACTCAGAATTTTTCACAAGAATCAATTGGTCGTCTGGCATTCTCTTTAACAAGCACTCCTAATCTTATCATTGTGGTAAATCATAATAAAAAAGAATTATGTTTACATTAGATAAATTTGATTGTTTATTCATTGTTTAGAGTTTATTTTTGAAGTTTTTTTTGAAACCAAACTTTCTGTAATAAAAAGAAACCCCGAGCCAGCTAGTAATCTTACAATGGTTACTCCTATTGCCATAGCAATAACTACAGTATTCAAATTATAATGGAATTGTAATGCATCGATGATAAATCCTGCAGAAAGCGAACCGGTAAACGTAGCAATTCCATAGAACATTTCTCTCACACCAGAGTAAGCACCCATTAAATTACCTGGCGCTAGATCGAGAGTGTAAGCATTCATTGCTACAATACTTAGTCCTGTTCCTACACCACCAACAAATCGTGATAATAATAGAACAAGCCATTGCCCTGTAACTATTGCTGGAATGATACTAACAGGAAACAATACCAAAATTGCTGTGGAAAGGATAATGAGTGGTTTGCGACCAATTCGATCACAAATTTTTCCACCAAAAATTGTTGTAAAACCTACAAAAACAGCAAAGGAAGAAGTTAATAATGCTACTTGAGAAAAATCAAGATTCATTATATCGGTCATAATAATAGGATTCAGAGGCCAAATTAAGGACATGGTTATACCAAAGAAAGAATTGATTATCATAAATTTAACAAAAGTTCTATCCTTAAGTGAAATCCACATTTTGGGAATTTTATTGTTCTTCTTTTCAGTAATGATGTGAGTTTCTTTCATAAATAAGACACAAATGAGACAAAGAAGAGCATTAAAGGAAGAGAAACCAAAAGAGAAACCATATTGAAATTCCCAAGTTATTGTATACCCAATCCCTCCAATAACGATCATACTATTAAATTTCGAATCAATTAAAGCGAAAAATCCTGCAACAGTAAGTGTGATTGCTACTGAAACAATTCTACCAATAGAAGCAATTCGACCAATAAATGTTGCTCGAAAACTTGGTTTTGTAACATCACCAGCAATAGCATTCCAAGTTGGAATTATAACACTAACAGAAAATGCTTGGATAAGAGAAACAAAGATTAACAAAACAGTATTATGATAGAAAATAAGGGGAATAGGAATAACGATACTTAAGAGAAAGCCAAAAACAAGGATAAATTTCCTTCCTAATTTGTCTGACAAACGACCTATAGATCCTTGAAAAAGTCCTGTTAACAAATTAGTTATAGAAGTTAAGAAACCAAGGGTTTTAGCAGTAACACCTACTTTTCGAGCATAGACTGAAAAAAATTGAGCAAAGAGATTTTGAGCAGACATACTAAAAATAGCTATTGACCAGAAAAGTCCCTTCTTATTTCCTTTCAAATCAAGCTCGGAATTTTCGTGCTGAATGGATGACTCTTCTTCAAGTAATTCAGAATCTGATTCAGTCGTCTGACTATCTCCTGTTAACAAAACAACAATTAAGTCATTTTGATTCTAAAAAAGGATTTGTATGTATGCTAGTAAAAGGAAAGAAAATAGAAATACAACTAATGAATTGATTCAATGTTTATTGTTTAATTTCAGATTATTAGCAAAATTATCTTTGACAAAGAAATAACCAATTAGAGCTAATCCTCGAAGAACAGTCACCCCTATAGTCATGCTGATACCCATGATAATTAGTCCATAATTTCTAGTTAAGGCATCAATAATAAAACCGCCTGAAAGAGAACCTATGAAAGTTGCTATACCAGTTAAAGCTTCTTTCCAACCAGCAAAGGCTCCCATTGAATTTCTTTTAGAGAGATCAAGAATATAGATATTAATTGTAGTATAAAAGAAACCTGAACCCGTTCCAGCAACTAGATTAGCTAAAATACTGAATTCCCAACGACCAAAGATGACTGCAGGGGTATAACTGATAGGGAAAAAAACAAGGATTGCTGCACCAATGATGATTACTTTCTTGCGACCGATTTTATCTGCCAATCTACCACCAACCCATTGGAAAAATCCCATACAAATTGCAAAGGTTGCAGAAGCAATAGCTATCTGATAGAATTTCATATCAATGATGTTTATTTGAATGAAAGGCATTAAGGGCCAGACAGAAGACATAACAACTGAATAAACAATGTGTATCAGTAAGAATTTCTTAAAAGTGGAATTCTTGAAAGGTTCAAAAAAGTCAAGTTTTTCTTCTGAGATTAATAATTCAGAAACCTTATGGGTTTCTTTAAAGGCTAAAATAAGTCCCAAAGCAATGATATAACTAACAGCTGAAGCTGCAAAAGCAATTTTGTATTGGGTTTCCCAAGAAAGATAAACAGTCCAACCCCAAATTACTCTTCCTTCAAAACGTTCTGCAAGGAAAAACATTGCTGCAGTAAATAAAGTAAAACTAACGGAAACTACTTGACCAGCAGCAGAAATTTTCCCCATAAAAGTGCCACGATTTTTCACTCGAGTGACATCACCAATTGCAGCATTCCAAGAGGGAGTGAACGCACAAATAGCAATCGATTGAAAAACAGATGCTAAAATAACCATATTCTGAGTTCCAAAGAAAATAAGCAAAAAAGTAATAACAAAGCTTAAGCTAAGAGAGATGATCATAAAGGTTTTACGACCAATTTTATCACTAAGACGACCAAAAAGGCCTTGGAAGAGAGAACTAAATAAATTGCGAATAGAAGTGAGGAAGCCCATTAACCAACCAGCAACACCAATTTTTGCTGCAAAAGGGGAGAAATAATCACCATAGAATTTCTGAGCAGTAGAGTTGAAGATACTAATAGCCCAAAAAAGATCTTTTTTGCGTTCAACAACTTGATCATCAGAATCATCAGGTAAGAAAGGTTCACCCTCAGAGTCTAAAGGCTTGTCAGGATTAAGAACAGCAGTATCTAAGATGGTAGTTATAGCTAACTCTTCACGAATAGTTACTGGATTTAAAGGTAATTGGTCTTCGGTATCAGGCGTATAACTATCTCCTAGAATAATAAACGGGAGTGTTATTTTTTAATTCAAAAGGATTTAGATAGAACAAAAAATGACAAAAGGAAAAAGAAGAAAATGGTGGAAAGGACGTGATTTGAACACGTGACATCCTGCTGTCTTAAGCACAGCCTAAATAGCTAGTAGCTAAGTAAGGCAGGCATCATACCGAGCTAGATCACCTTTCCATTAGAAAAAATCCTTTTTTCTTTCTTTTTGAATCTTTCGTTTAATTAGCAGATTTCTTTTTCTTTTTTCATTTGAACAAAATAGTTATATTGCTCCATTATTATTTGCTTTTTACTTAAATGGGAGTTTTTCTTATGAATGAAGTAAATATCCTTGATCTTGAAGAGAACACTTTATGGCAAAAAATGCATTTAAAAGTTAATACTCAGCGTATTATTTATTGGGTTCTTATAGGTATTAGTTCTATTGGGATTCTTCTTCTATCCTTTTCAGTTACTTTACTTCCCTTCTATTTCTTTTATATTGGTTTGTCAATTGGACTTGGTTTTTCAATTACAAGTGTTATACTTAATATATTTACCAATTTATTCTACGGTAATCTTCTTCTTATTGACTCTATTCGAAATGGTCGTAAAATAGAACAATTGATTTATATTTCCCAAAAAAATTCCTTTCAAGACCGTCGTGGTTTTGGTCGTAAAATTCTTGCTATTGCTGCTTTAGCTGATCTTGCTCCTAAGGAGGCTATCGAACCTTTATCATTTATGGTTCAAGACCCTAGCTGCAAACACAAACAATTAGTAACTCAAGCTCTTGCAGAAATTAATCGAAAAATTACTTTTTACACCGATAAAGGTATTCCTTCTAAAGCTCAATTAGATCCCTATAAGGATCGCGAAGGCAACTATATTTCCCTTTTTGAATTGGAAAAATCCACTATTAAATTTACTATTAGCAATTCTCTTGCAAGCTTGTTCATTTTTGTTTTTATCTTCGTCTTAATCCTTACTCAATATGGTTTGTTAAGTGGCGCAGTAGATTTTACTAATCCAACGATCTTAATTGTTTTTATGGGTTTAATGCTCATTATTATTGAATATGTAATAATCATCTCAGTGACCTTCGTTCGAATTAATAAAATAAAACAATATATAGAACAGAAGAATTTCTATGATCTAATTACTTTAATAAATAAGAGTAATTTTGGTTTCTTACGTGCAACTAAAGGAATTGGAATCTCAGCATTAGGTGATATTGGTGCTCCTGAATCAATTTCTTCGTTAATTACTATGGCTCAAACCAGCAAACCTATCATTCAAAACAAAGCTGTTGTAGCCTTAGATCTTATCTCTGTTAAAAATGGCATTGACAAGAGATATGTTTTACAAGTACATTAGCTCAAAGAAAACTAGTAATTATATGATAGATGATCGCACCAAAACCAAAAAGAATCAATGTTATAAGAAAAATAAGTAATGGGATACTGAATCCCATTACTACTTCTTTTCTATAATTTTTTTGTGGCTTAAATTCTTCACACAAGTAGTAGTAAGTTTGATCATCTTTTGTGCTTTCTAAAATTGCTTGTTCTTCCAATAATTCATTAAAAGCAAATTCTTCCACACCAAATAAGTTCAGATCCTTTTTTAAGATAGCTTTTCCTTTAGTATAAGCTTGTTTCTCGAGAAATTTGATTAATATGACTTCTCTTGTTGCCTTACTGGTTTTTTCTATATGATCCATTGGTGCATCGGTTGCTTCTGGAGCCAAGGTTCATCACTTACCTTTGGTTTCATCCAAGTGATTATTGGGTATATACGCATTTAGTTTAGTAGAATTTTAAGAATGTTTTTTTACATATATTCATTCTTTCAATTGTGAATGATTTATGGATCCCATTAAGAATTTGTTTACCTTTTATGAAAAACTTCTTGCTGTTTATGAGGAAATTATTGTTCTTGAAACTATAAGTAGTACCCTAAATTGGGATGTAGATACCTTTATGCCCAAAATTGCAATTACCCAAAAGTCAAAGCAATTGGAATTGATGGCAGAGTTTATTCATAAAAGAAAAACGAGTTCAGCAATAGGAGAACTCTTGGAGGAGGTCACTGAGCACAAGTATTTTACTGATTTAGATTACGCTAAGCAACGTAATGTCCTGTTAATTAAAAGGGAATATGACAAGTATACAAAAGTACCAGAACACATCGAAAAAGCTTTCACAAAACAAAAAGCAATTACATATGAAAAATGGCAAATAGCTCGCAAAAAAGCTGATTTTAAATTCTATGAAAACGAACAAGAAAAATTAATCGAAATAGTAAAGGATAGAGCTCATTATTTAAATCCTGATAAAAACCCACTTGAAGTTTTAATGGATCTACAAGAACCTGGATTAACCTTACAGAAACTAAAAGATAGCTTTAATGAATTAAAAAAGGGATTAGTTCCACTAGTTTCTGCGTGTATTAATTCTTCGAGTCAACCTGATTTGACTTTAATTAATAGATTTTGTTCAAAAGATATTCAATTCCAAATTGCTTTAGATCAAGCTGCAGTACTCGGCTATACAAACGGTAGAATTGATACTTCTGTACATCCAATAACTTATACTTACTATGATGATACTAGAATAACAACCCGATACGATGAAAATAATTTCACTCAATCATTCTATTCTGTAATGCATGAAATTGGTCATGCACTTTATGGTCAAAATTATCCTTCAGAGTACAAATATCAACCGATAGGTACAGCTAGTTCAGGTGGAATGCATGAAGCAATGGCTAGATTTGTTGAAAATATTATTGGCAGAAGTGATGCTTTTTGGGAATTTTATTTTCCACAATTTCAAAGATTAACTGGTAATATTTATTCTGATACAAAACTTGACAAATTTATTCATGCAGTTAATTATGTTCAACCATCTAAGTATAGAGTAGAAGCTGATGAAGTAACATATACTCTTCATTTAATCTTCCGAATGGACATTGAAAGAGCATTATTTGATGATAAGATCACTGTTGCTGAGCTACCCGTTGTATGGAATCAAAAAATGGACGAGTATTTTAACATCAATATTTGTAATGATGCTGAAGGGGTGCTTCAAGATATGCATTGGCCTTATGCAGCATTTGGTTACTTTCCTAATTTTGCTTTTGGTAATATTTATGATGGGCAACTTTTTTGGAAAATGACTCAGGAACTTCAAGATTGGAAAGAATCTATCAAGGAAGGAAAAATAATCTCAATTATTAATTGGTTAAAAAAGAATGTCTATCAAAACGGTTGTCTCTATGATTCCTCTGAACTAATGAAAAGAGTAACAGGCAAAGAGGTTTCATCAAAATATTTTCTTGAATATTTAAAAAATAAATATACACAATTATATGACCTATAAAATTCATTTAAGAAATAGTACCAATCTAAATGAAATACTTAAAATTCAGTAAAAATAACTAGTGCTAGGTGAAATACTTTTGAGTAAAATCACGAAGGAAATTGACCTTTATACAGAGCTTTTATCTATTTACAAGGAAAATACTATTCTAGGTAATGTTAACGGTCTCGTATTTTGGGACTATGAAGTTATGATGCCCAAAAAAGCCTCAGAGCAAAGAGCAGAAGAATTGGCACTATTAAGCGGATTAATACACGATCGTGTTACTGATCCAAAGATTGGTAATCTATTGAAAGAAATAAAAGCACATCCTAATTTCGATAAACTAAAGGATTTTGAGCAAAGAAATATTGTTTTGATTCAGAGAGATTATGACAAAGAAACTAAAATTCCTACGAGTTTTGCTCAAGAATTATCAAAACACAGTGCAATTAGCACCCAAAAGTGGAAAGAAGCAAAGTCAAAGGCTGACTACTCTATCTTTAGAAATGATTTGGAAAAAATGATTGATTTAAAGAAACAAGAAGCAGCTTATCTTGATCCAGAAAAGGATCCATATGATGTTTTACTCGAAAGATATGAATATGGTTTTAGTAAAGCTATTTATGATAAAATATTTGATGAAATAAAGACTGGTTTAATACCAATAATTAATTCTTGTGTGGAATCAAAAAATCAACCTGATGACAGTCTCATTTTAAGAGAAGTACCTATTGAGGTGCAAAACACTATTGCTCATGATCTAGCAAAATTAGTAGAATATGATTTCAATGGTGGAAGAATAGATGTTGCTGTTCATCCTTTTACAACAGGATACTATGATGATGTAAGATTTACTATTGAATATAGTAGGAATAACTTTACAAATATGTTTTATGCAACAATGCATGAAGCAGGACATGCTTTATATGATCAAAATCTACCTTCGAAATTTAAATATCAACCAGTTGGTAGTGGAGCTTCCAGTGCAATGCATGAAGGACAAGCACGTTTTATAGAAAATATTATTGGTCGAAGTCCAGAATTTTTAGAATTTTATCTTCCCCATTTAAAGAAATTAACAGGTAAAATTTTCCAAGATGTGCAACCAGAAGCTTTTATTCATGCTGTTAATAAAGTTTCACCATCAAAAATAAGAGTTCAAGCGGAACCAGTTACTTATTCATTACATATAATTGTAAGATATGAGCTTGAAAAAGAACTTTTTAATAATAAAGTAACAGTTGATGAGTTGCCAAGTTTATGGAATGAGAAAATGAAAGATTATTTAGGGATTGATATAACAAATGATGCTGAAGGTATTTTACAAGACACCCATTATGCTTGGGGTTTATTTGGGTACTTTCCTACTTATGCTCTTGGTAGTTATTATGATGACCAAATATTAACTGCACTAGAAAAAGACATACCTGATATGAATGAACAGATGCGATCAGGAAAATTAACGAATATTCTCAAATGGCTAAATCAAAACATTCGTAATCTAGGAAGTCTCTATGATCCTTTAGACCTTATCAAAAAAATTTCAGGCAATGAATTTTCTGCAAAATACTTTATTGATAGAACCCGTAAGAAATATTCAAAATTATATGGGTTCTAAATACCTTTTTTTCTAATAATTGAGCGGTGTATAATATGGTAAAAATTACTTCAAAAATCGATCTTTATGACCAATTACTTGAAAAATACAAAGAAATCGTTCTTCTTAATAACATCTCCCTTCTTGCTTATTGGGATCTTGAAACATATATTCCTTCTAAAGGATTTGAACAACGTTCTGAAGAAGTTGCTTTGTTAAGTGGAATCCTACATGAACGACAAACTGATCCTGAAATAGGTCAATTACTTGTAGAAATTAAAAATCACAAAGAATACCCAAATTTATCAGCTATGGAAAAAAGAAATATTGAATTAATTCAGCGTGAATATGATCAACAAACTAAAGTACCAAAAGACTTGGTTACTGCTCTGGCAAAACAGACAGCTCTTGCTTATGAAACCTGGAAAAAAGCGAAAGAAGAATCAAATTTCGATCTATTGAAACCTCATTTGAGTAAAATAGTTGACTTGGTTAAAAAACAAGCTAGCTATATTGATCCTACTAAAGACCCTTATGATGTGTTGCTTGATATAAACGAACCAGGTTTTAATCGAGAAATAATTGATAAATTATTTACTGAACTACGAGATGGACTTATTCCTATAATTCAAGCATGTATAAAATCTCCCAAACAACCAGATGTGTCTATCCTAAAAAGATATTGCCCAAAATCTATTCAATCGGATATCGCTCATGATGTTGCTGGTGTAATAAAATATGATTTACAAGCAGGAAGAATTGATCCTACTGCGCATCCTTTTACAACAGGTTTTTATGACGATGTTCGAGTAACAGTTCATTATGATGAAAATGATTTTACCAATTCATTTTATGGGATGCTCCATGAAGGTGGTCATGGATTATACGAACAGAATCTTCCTGTGAAAAACAAATACCAACCAATAGGGTATTACTGTTCGATGGGCATTCATGAATCACAATCGAGATTTATTGAAAATCTTGTTGGTCGAAGTCTAGAATTTTGGGAATTTTATCTACCTAAATTGAAAGCCCTTGGTAAAAATATCTTTGATGATTTAGATTTAAAACAACTAGTTTTTGCATTAAATGAAGTAAAATCTTCCAAAATACGTATCTTTGCTGATCCCGTTACTTATTCCCTTCACATTATCGTTAGATATGAAATCGAGAAAGAACTTTTTGCAGGGAAGATAACTGTTGCTGACCTCCCCAATATATGGAACCAAAAAATGAAAGAATATTTAGGTGTAACAATCGAAAATGATGCTGAAGGTTTATTACAAGATTCTCATTGGCCAGGTGGAGCATTTGGTTATTTTCCTGATTATGCATTAGGAAATATCTATGATGGACAACTTCTCTGGAAAATAGAACAAGATTTACCTACTTGGCGTGAAGATATGCGAAAAGGCGACCTGTCCAAGCTCATTAATTGGTTGATAAACAATGTTCATCAAAAAGGTAATTTGTTAAAACCATTGGATTTAATCAAAGAAATAACTGGTCATGATCTTTCCCCCAAATATTACTTGGATTATATTAAGAAAGAATATGCTAAATTTTACGATATTGATTTTTAGCAGCTGTTTCTTCATGTTTTACAGAAACAGACTCTTATTTTTTTGTCGATTTTTAGTATCAAACGAAATGTATATTTTACCACATGTCGTTTTTTAAGCTTATAACATGAGGAATGCTATTGAGATCTCCCTCTGACTTAAATAAAAAATCCTCTGCGGATTCTGAAAGCTTAGCTGAAATACGAGCCTTTGAGTTATCAGATTTAATAACTCATTTTGCTCCTAAACAACCACTTTCTGAATTCTCAGAATGGCATGATGAATTTGTTAAAATAAGTCAAGCAAATCCTGAGAATAGAGCTATTCAAGAATCCTATTCACGAGCATTAAAGAATGCTACACGTATGTTTGGTGAAAGACGTGCTTTTGCTGATATGTTAAATATTTTAGATGAATTAGAGGAACTTTACGAAGCAAGTCAAAATGAGGTTGTTTGTGAAAATCTAGCTGATTCTTTATCAACAGCAATAATGTTTATGCGAGGTTCTTGGGATACAGAAGGAACTTCAAAATTTCTAAATCGTTTACATTTATTAGTTAAAAGAAATCCTAAAAATCAAACAGTAGTATATTATCATGCAAGAAGCTATGCAAGCGCTATCAATCGCTTTTGTTCTGACAGACAGAATTTTATTTGTGATAGATTATTGTTTGAATTTCGAATGTTTGCTAATAAGTATAGAGATTTAGTTGATGTTCAAATCGAATTTGCACAAGCATTAACTAATTTAATTGGTACTTTAGCTCGAGATAATAGAATTCATGAATTAAACCAAATTTTGGAAGAATTGCGAAGAATTTCAGGCAGATTTCCAGATAATGAAAAGATCCAATTACTAATTACTCGCGCAAATATTCTATCATCATTAGCAACAAATAAGAATGATTAAAAAAGAAGAAAAGAAAATCTAGTTTCTCTTTCGTCATTTAGTTCTACTTAAAGCTAGGAAAGTTACTCCAAGAGCTACTAATAAGGTAATACCATCGATTGTATATAATGAAAATCCTATGCTTGGGGTTGGTTGTTCAATTTATAGAATATTTACCATACCTATTTTTGGATCATGGATAATTAAATCACTAGCAGGATAGTTCAAATAGAGTTTACTTTCAGATAGATTAGAGTTGAATGGATTTGAATAAACAATTTGTTCTATACAATCAACAGATACCACTTCACTTCAAGAGTAAAAGCCCATGAAATCATCAATACTGATTTCTAGTTCGGATTCATTGTCAGCAAAATTATAATCTTCGTATTGTGTTTCATCAGTAATTGCTAAAAATGATGATTTTTGTCCAATGTAGCCATTTCTAGAAGTAAAATAATGAATTTTTATAAAAATATTATAGTAGCTCAAAAAAAATATAAATGATATCTTGTATCCTTAGAAAGGTGAACTCTCTTGAAAAAACCTCATATTACTTTTATGTATAGTAATAATTTATTCATCAAAGGACTTCTTACTAACCTCAAAAAAATATTCTCTATAAAAACAATTGAAATAAGTAATAAAACGAGAAAAATTCCCTTACCGTATAAACTATATATCCCTCTCAGGGTTATGCCCCATCTTAAATCCAAGGTTATTTTTATTGAATGGGTAAGTGATATATTAAATTATGTAGCAAAGAAGAAAAGGAGAGGTAAGGTTATTGTTAGATGTCATCGAGGAGATTATTTCGTTAACAGGAAAAAAATAAATTGGGAAAATGTCGATAAAGTGATTTTTGTTTGTAAGGCAATGCAAAGACGATTTATTGAAGATTATCCAGAATTAGAGGATAAGAGTGTTGTTATTTATAATGCTATTAATCTTGAAGAATTTCAGTCTGTAAAAACGAAGAATTCCTTTGATAAAAAAATAGCTATATTCGGGGAAATCAATGAACGGAAAAGACCTTACGATCTAATCTTCGCTTTTAAAAAATTATTAGAAAAAGATGAGGGATTTACTTTGCATATTGGTGGAAAGGGTGACGAGTATCAAACAAAGATGCTTCAAGAACTCGTTAAAAAATTAGCCCTTGATAACAAGGTGTTCTTATATGGCTTTGTTAAGGATAAGGTTGAATGGTTAAGTGCTATGGATATAATTGTAAGTAATAGTGTTCATGAAAGCTTTCATTATGCTCTCCATGAAGGCACTCTTTGTGGTTGTTATCCATTGTCACACTTTTGGGATGGTGTAGAAGAGTTCCTTCCAAGTGAAAATATCTATTCAAGCCAAGACGATTTTATTAATAAAGTGATAGAAATATCAAATATGGAAAATAAGGCACGAAAAGAAAAAATTCAAGCAATTAATACTAAAATTATCTCAAATCTAGACATTAATAAAATAACTAATGATTTTACGAATCTCTTTCTTAATATATGAGAGGTCTATAATTATGCCCGTAACACTGAAAGGTATCTATAAAAAATTCATACAATATCCTATCATTAATCCAATAAAAGGTAGGCAGCAGCAGAAGAAATTAATAAAGATATTTAGTCTTTTTATTCAAAATGGAGACCTTTGTTTTGATATCGGAACAAGTAAAGGCAAGATGAGTGATTTATTCCTGAAGTTAGGTGCAAATGTTATTGGTGTAGAACCTCATCCAGATCTTTTCTTGAATCTTCAAGAAAAATACAAAAATAACGATAAAATTAAGCTCGTTAATATGGGTGCTTCAGATGAAGAAAACACTCTTCTGTTTTATCCATGTGTAAATAGACCGGGTTTTTCAACGTTTTCTCTTGAACTTAAAGAAGAATATGATGATTATATTTGGGATAAACCAATAAAAATTCCTACTATAACATTAGACAAATTAATAGAAATGTATGGCTTACCTGCATTTTGTAAAATTGATGTTGAGAATCTAGAGAAGAAGGTTTTAGATGGTTTAAATCAAAAAATAAAATATCTCTCATTCGAATTTCATTTCAAACTACTTGGAAAAATTTCTGAGTGTACTGAAAGTCTTGAACGTTTTGGTTCTCCGAAGTTTAATTATTATATTGGTAATAATAATAAATTTGTATTAAAAAATTGGGCAGATAAAAAGACATTATTAAAATCGATACTGGAAAAAAAGAATAAAGTGAATGAACATGGTGGGGATATCTATGTTTTTTTTGACTAAGAAATTAACGACAAATTTGTACGCGCTGAGAATGAATTATGATTAAAGGAAAAATAATTGATAATATCATAAAATATTATTACCAAACGAGAGATGATTGGGATAGACAAAACAACAAACGAGCAAATGGAACAAGCAGATCATAGAATGCTTGTTATTTTTATGGAAAAAACACCACAAAGAAGTATCACTGATATTGCTCTTTAATGTATCAAGAATAAATTACAATAGTGAGAAGAAATGAAAAATGACTAACATACCACTATTTCCAATTAATTACCCCTATTATAATTCAAATAACATTGGTTTTTTAAGAGATGAATTAAAAATCTCTTATTTATATACTCATATCAATTATCATTGATGTACTGATTGTAAAAAAGAATTCTCAATTGAACATAAAAATAACTATATATACATATCAAAGGAAAAATAGAAATAAAACAAACGAAATAACAGAGGTATTATTATGCCCGTAACACTGAAAGGTATCTATAGAAAATTCATAAAATATCCTATTATTAATCCAATAAAAATGAAACAGCAGAGGAAAAGATTAAGAAAGATTTATAGTCTTTTTATTCAAAACGAAACGCTTTGTTTTGATATCGGAACACACAAAGGTAAGATGAGTGACCTATTCTTAGAGTTAGGTGCGAATGTTATTGGTGTAGAACCTCATCCAGATCTTTTCTTGAATCTTCAAGAAAAATACAAAAATAACGATAAAATTAAGCTCCTTAATATGGGTGCTTCAGATGAAGAAAACACTCTTCTGTTTTATCCTTGTGAAGATAAACCATCCCGATCAACCTTTTCTCTTGAATTTACCAAAGAATTTACTGATTGTGTTTGGAGTAAACCAATAAAAATTCCTACTATAACATTAGACAAATTAATAGAAATGTATGGTTTGCCTGCATTTTGTAAGATCGATGTTGAGAATCTAGAGAAGAAGGTTTTAGATGGATTAAATCAAAAAATAAAATATCTCTCATTCGAATTTCATTTCAGAATACCAGGAAAAGTCCACGATTGTATTGAAAGTCTCGAACGTCTTGGTTCTCCGAAGTTTAATTATTATATTGATGATACTAATAAATTTATTTTTAAAAATTGGGTTGATAAAAATGAATTATTAAAATCAATACAGAAAAACAAAAATAAGAGAAATATTAAACGCGGGGATATCTATGTTTTCTTAGGTGATGAATAGAATGAATAATTTTTGTGGTTTAATTCTTTGTGCTGGATATGGAAGTCGTCTCCAAGAAGTGGAAAAAAAACTACCAAAGCCAATGATAACCATTAACAAAAAAACCTTAATTGAATATATTATTGATAATTTTATTAAAAATAACATAACGAAAATTATTTTTGTAATAGGTTATAAAAAACCAGTTCTTTTGAATTTTTTAAAAAAGAAAAACAAAGAATATTTAACTCATAACAAAGAAATAAAATTCTTTTATGTGTTAAATAATGCTATAGAACGAGAAAATGGTTTCAGTGGATTTCTCGGATTAAAAAAAATAAGTGATTTAAATTTTAACAGTAAAATAGTATTGTCTATGGGTGATCATCTCTATTCTCAAAAATTTATAAAAACATTAGTTGAAACAGAAGACAAGGCTGATATTATTATTGGAACCGATTCTTTTATTAAAACTCAAAAAATTGTTGAAGGAAGCACAACAAAAATATTGGGCGAAAATGGTGAAGTAATAGCCATTGGAAAGGATATTAAAGCATTTAATAGAATTGATACAGGTATTTTTTTAGTTTCAAATAGCATTCTTAAAGTCGCGGAAGAAGTTGAACAAAAACAAAATCGTTTTGGATGGACTGATATTATCAAATTAGCTATGGAAAAGAAATTTGCTGTAAATTTCGTTGATTTCGATGATATACCTTGGTTCAATATTAACTATAAGCATGATTTATTAGAAGCAACTGAATTTACAAAAAAATGGCTCTTTGATGAAAAAATATGAAATAACAAATAAGGTTTTCCCAAACTAAATCAAGACTTCTATATCTTTTAAATAAAAAAGAATTTCTTGAATTTGCTTCTCTTCATATTTATATAGTAAATATAATCAGAATATTTTGCATTTCTTTTTACAAAATGTGAATTGACAGATTATTAATCCTTCATAGAATATTCCATTATTTTTCTACATGATTCACCTTTTTGATATTCATGAAAGAGATTTGCTATAACAATTCGTTTTTCCTGCCACTTTTCTGGTTTGTCAAGGCACTCATTCAAAGAATCAAGAAATTCTGAAAAATTCTTAACCTTAACTCCGGGTGTTACACTGTTATAATCAAAATAAAAGCCTGTTTGCTTTTGGTACTCTTCTAATATTGAAGTTATAAAAATAATCGGTTTATCTACAATTAAGTAATCAAGAAATATTGATGAAAAATCTGTAATCAAAATATCAAATTCATAAAGAATGGTGTTTACATCTGCTACTAAATCGAAATCTAATATCCTAATTCTATTATTAGAAGGGTCTTCAGCCATTTTTCCATATCTCAATAAGTCGTTTCTATGCATTCTTAAAAATAAGTACAGATTATTTTTCTCAAGAAATGCTTTTAATTGTTCCATATTGAAGTCTTCAAATGAAAAAAAATCATTTTTTTGTTCAGGGAGATAGGTAGGGGCATATAATATCGTTTTTTTAGATTTGTTTTGAAATGAGAATAAATTCTCTAAATTTGACTGAATATTCTTTTTGTTTTTCATATTATTCCATAAAACCTCATTTCGTGGTGTTCCAGTTATTCTAATTCGATCAAATGGGATTCCATAATAAGCATGGATTGCTAGTCGTTCTACACCAGATGAGCAATAAGCAAAAAGCTTCTGTGTGGTTCTCTTAAATTTTCTTGCTTTCTTAGAATCAATTTCTTTAGCAGCAAGATCTGTTCTTTTAAAACTAAGACCATGACCAAGAAAATATATAATATGCCTTTTCTTACAGAGAGATTTATAAGGCATATCTGCAAAACCATGTGTTATGAATACTTTTTTCGCTCGTAAGAGTTTTTTTAGAGCAGCAAAAGAATGATATGAAATAATTGACTTGTCTTTATCTTCAGAATTTAGAATTTTTTTATCAGCAGTAAGATAGTAAGCATTCAAATTTGGCATATTTTCCCTTACCCACTCAAATAGAAATCTGGAATTATCACCATATTGGTTTCCAGCTCGGGAACCAAATAATATACAATTGCTTTTTTTAGGTGTTAAAAAGTCAAGTGTGGAAAGAAGAAGAAACCTTATTTTTCTAAGGATGTTAAAAAAGAACTTTTTAGGATTCATTTTAATCACTAGTTATTTTTTTCAAGTTAATCAATAGATAAATTTAATCTTCTTAGATAATTTCTTCATCTCTTTAGCATATTTTGAAGTTTAGGTCTCTCTATAGAACGATTAAGTATTTTTTGATTAATTTGGTTATATCTTTTTTATTGTGCTTCCTTAGCTATCTACTTCGTTATCTGAATTAAAGTTTTATTGAGAAAAATATAGCTGTTTTCGTCTCATATTCTACAGATTTTCGAGTCAATTACTTACAATCAACTTTTTGGTATCTTTTTTAATATGTATTTATATTATTTCCAGAAGCAAAACAATGAATTTTTATTATATAGATACTTCACTAATTTGTATCTTAAATAAATTAATGGTGGCTAAAATTAATGAGTGATAAACAAAAAATCTTACTTAATTCCATTAAAGATAATATTGAATTGATTGAATCTGAACGTTATAATTCTAAAGATCCTATAATAAAAATAGAAGAAAAAGATACTACAGAAGAAATCATTATAAAATTACTAACTGCTGAAAGGACAGGTGCACCATTAAAAATCGGAAAGGAAATTTTGAATCCCGCTGAAGATTTAGCTATTAAAAATCTCGAGAGTGCAGTGCGTTCATTAAATACTTGGCAATTTAAACCAAGCAATCAATTTCTCAATGATGCTGCTGAAAAAGCTTATGATAAAGCTTTACAGCAACGAATTAATTTATTCAAGCAACTAAATAATCTACTTCAAAAAGTAATCCATGTTTCACCGGAGAAAGCTGTGAAAAATACCCAAAGTCTTTTTGATGATATTTTAGCTTCAATTTCAAAATATGACCAATTCGATGATTCTGAGAAACACTATTACAGGCAATCAATTGATTCTGTTTATGGTGTTATCTGTCAATTAAATGATGGTGATGTTGAAACAAAGACGCATCAATTATTGGCAAGATGCTCTATTTCATTATCAAACAAGGAATACCTTGCAGCATACATTTGGTTATTCAAAATTTATTTGTTAAACAAAGAAATATTTGATAATCTTGCTTCAGATGATGAAATCCTCAAAACAGCTTTAAGTAATTTAAAAGTCTATTTGGAAAATGAGACAGGTCTCGGTGAAGAAAAGATAGATGATTTACCAATAATGGCAAGTGCTTATGATCTTCAGACAATTTTTATTGATCATTTGACAAATATCTTTGATGTAGCGTTTTTCGACAAGACATCAGAAATTTTTGCATTCAAAATCTTTCGTGAGCGTTAATTGTGAGGAATTATGAATGGAACAAATTCAATCACAAATAGAATTTTTGAAATCATTTTCAGGTATTCCCAAATATGTGGATTTTCAAATCCTAGCAATTAGAACACGAGAAGCAGAAGGTAATAAATATCAACTTGCATTGAAAATTGTTGATCCAAAATCAAAAGCATTTATTTGTAATGCTATTATTTACCCCATGGAATGGTTTCCTGGGAGAAACAAACCACCTAAATTCTCTCATTATCATAATGCTTTAAGATATTGTTATGCTGGTTTAGCCTCTGAAAATCGCAATCCTGAATTGCTTCTTCAAGTAATGAAAGCTCTTTGGTTACCAGGTAAGAAAAATGATCTAACCGGAGAAGATACTAGCGAAGGACAATTGGTTATTCTTAAATTCATTATTTCTCCGGATTATAATATTACTGGAGCTGAATTAGAATTAGCTTTTAATTGTCCAGCAAAATATTTCTATGAATCATTTTTAGGTTTACAAAGAACTATTAGAAATGCTCCAACATCCATTGGTTTTGTACGGGGAAATGCCATCCATAAAGGCATACAATATGCTTCTAATGAATGGGTGCGAAGCCAAGATCCAGTAAAAGCAATGAAGTCATACAATAAAGCTATTCTTGATGAATGGCGAGATAATTTCGATGTTTTATTAAGGAAAAGTTATGTTCGAGGTCCTAATAAAGATTTGAAATTACCATTACAAGTAGATTCCATTATCGTTGATCAAATAGCTATTCAATTTGAAGGAATACATGAAAATCAATTGCTTAATGAATCACTATTATTTTCACCAGAGCGTGGTATCTCTGGAAGAGCTGATCAAATAATCTTGAAAGATGATCAAGATGAACTTTGGGAGATTAAAACAGGTAGTAGATATTTCATTGAATCAGATTATGATCCCTTAACTGGTGTAACTCATCCGGGAGGAGTTCAAGCTTTTGCTTATACAGAAATTATCAAGAAAGTAACAGGGAAAGCACCACAAACATATATAGAATTTTTTGATGCTGATGCGGAATTAGCTGATGATAATCCTGAGATAATTCCATTGCAAGATCATGCTGTTATCAAACGAAGGAAAATAGATCTAGCTGAAGATCATAGTGATGAATATCTTGATCTACTTCTTCAAACAAGAAATATTGCTTTTGCAATTGAATCAGGTTTGCTTTCCGGATATGACCGTTATAAGATAAATAAATTCCTTTCAAGACGTTTTATGCCTGCTTTAGGAACGGATTTCAATCTTTTAAGCAGCAATTGGAATCGTATTTGTAACTACTGTCCTTCAAATCAACAAGGTATCTGTGCAGATGGAAGACGATTACTAGATCCAGATATCTGGCTTCATTTTCCACAAGCACTATATGAATATTGGTCTTGGTATTTCAGACAATTAAGATTTGAATTAAACAATGTTAAGAAACATCTACACAAATTAGCCACTACAGATATTGAAATACTTGAACATCAAGGGATAACTATTTCAAATTTAGTGAATGTGAAATTTGATCCTTTTAGATATATTTTAACTTTAAAATCTGACAAGAAAATCTTTACTCGTATACGTGAAGGAGATGATGTTTTTGTTACTCCTGCTAATCTAAAACCGGGTGAGATTTTTAGTATGGAAGGATCAATTAATTCTATTAAAGGCAATGAAGTTGTCATTAAAACACGATCTTCTATGAAGGGTAGAAGCACCGAAGCTACCACTTTTCGAATTGATCAAGTTGAAAATGTTATCTTCTCTCAATGGCAATCTCGTTCGCTTACTGACTTTCTCTTTGAGTCAATGAATCGATCAGGAATTTTAGGTAGGAAAATAGATGATCAGGAATTACCTTATTTAATAAAATTAATTTTAGGTTTAGAGAAACCGCGAAAGATACATCCTCAAAGTCGAAAAGGATTACTCACTACTTTAGATAAATTCAAAGTAAGTGCCATAGAAAAAGCTCTGGGACTTGAACCTGGTGATATTTTATTAGTTCAAGGCCCACCTGGGTCAGGAAAGACGCGAATGATTGCTCAAATGGCAAAAGAAATTTTCTCAGAACATTATTTATTACCATCAAAAGACATAGATGAATCAGCTTCTCAATTAGCAAAACCTGTTTTAATCTTAGCAAATACCCATCGAGCAGCTGATGAAGTTATCGCAAAATTAGCTTCATTTAATGACTTGAAACCTTTCATTATTCGTCTTGAATCAT
Source organism: Bathyarchaeia archaeon (assembly GCA_035528035.1). Taxonomy (GTDB): domain Archaea; phylum Asgardarchaeota; class Heimdallarchaeia; order JABLTI01; family JABLTI01; genus JABLTI01. The sequence goes on along the minus strand of DATKZI010000013.1, from coordinate 7,029 downwards.
ATTCAAAAGATCATTCTGATGAAGTTAAGGAATTTATCATTCCAATAAAAGCTAATTTTGATGATGATATGGGTGATAAAGCTGATGCTGACCGTTTAGTTTCTATTATCAGAAAAGGTCAAGAAATCTATCAACAAGCAGGAATTATTGTAGGAACATTAGGAAGTGTTGGAAGCAACCTTTTGAAAGGTATTAACTTTCATTGGGTAATTGTGGATGAAGCAGGACAAGCAACAGAACCTGCCTCATTGGGTGCTTTCAGGCATTTTTGTCCCGAAACAGAATCGTTAGAGCAATACCCTCGAATAGTTTTTGTGGGTGATCATAAACAATTACCTCCTGTTGTAGCAGAAGAAACAGTAGAATATACACCAGAAGTTCCTCCTGTATTGTTAAAAGCGGGATTAACAAAAGAGGATAGTTTGAAAATATCATTATTTGAGAGACTTTTTAGAATTTGGTATGAAAAAAATGACAATGTAGTGATATTATCAGAACAATATCGAATGAATGAAGCAATTTCACGTATTGTAAAAAATGCTTTCTATCCACAAGTAAATTATGTTCCAGCTACAGAAAAAATAGGTAAACATACCATAGATGAATTTCTCACTCAATTTAAGAAAGAAACTGATTCGAATAATGATTTAGTTTCTCAAATATTTCATTCAAAACATCCTGTTGTTTTAATAAACACAGAAAAGGATCCAGCTGCTGGAGAGGGAATACAAGATGTGGAAATACAAACAGAATCTCGATTTAATATACGAGAAGCAAAAATTATTGGTCAATTAATAACTGATTTTCTAAAGCAATATTCTAGTGATGATCAATTAATCATTTGTAATCAAATAGGAATTATCTCTCCTTATCGACACCAAAATAATCTAATTTATAGTGAATTACGAGCTAATGGTTTATCAGATGAAGTAGTAACAAAAATTCGTGTAGACACTGTTGATAGATTTCAGGGTGATGAACGGGAGCTAATTATTCTCAGTTTAACTAATAGCAATGATTCAAATATCATTGGACAACTACATCGTGATTGGCGAAGAATGAATGTTTCAATAAGTCGAGCAAAAGCCAAATTACTAATTGTAGGTAATCGTCGAACGTTTACTGCTGAAAGTCCTGAAACAAAGGAATTTGAAGCAAAACAAATCTTCAAAGAAGTTTTCGGAACAATTGATGAACTCAAGAAAGAGAATAATGCCTTGGAATTCAAATCTGAAAAAATAGGCATCAACTAGAAATTAATATGGATTGGTTAAAATGTTTACAAAAGAATCACTAAAAAATATGCTTATTGAATTGCTTGCTCTTAATGAACTTGGATGCACATTTGATTTTAGGGAAAGATATGGTGTATCATTAAGTACTTTGGAAATATTAGGTCTAGTTAAGGTAATAAAAAGTAAAATTCCAGCATGTGGTGAACATTGTGAGAAGTATAAAGATTGTCAATGGACAGCCAATTTTGAATCAAAGAAAAGTAGTAGTAAATATAGATTAACCAAAGACGGTCTAGAGTTAGCAACTAATATTTCAGTTAAAACTGTCGATGATAGATTATTGCAAGATTACCTCATTGAAGCAATTAATCAAATTCAAATAATAGACATCATTCAATCTCTACTCTTAACATTAAAGGAAATATCAATAGAATATTTGGTTTTAACTTTATTAGAACAAACTAACCTATCTATTAACACTATTCGATTAAATAGCAAGGATATACTTAATTTAATGGAAAGTTTGCAACTTTTACAGCTAAAAGAAGGAAAAATAGCTCTTTTTGTCTGAAGAATAATAATTAAATAGTTATAAAAACAAATAATGTTTTGATTTACTTCCAAGGGAAAAATTATTTTATTTAAGGATAAATATCCTTAATAGAGTTATAATGGGTCGTGCCAAATAATGTCATTAAAGAACGTTCAAAGTTCATTGCTTAGTCAAATTGGTTTTTCGGAAACAGAACAGCAGGTGTATTTGACTGTTCTGGGGATAGGAAATGCTGCTTTAGGTGAAATTTACCTTCAAACAGGGATTCCTTTTGAGGATATTCAACAAACTATTCAAGATTTAACAAATAGGGGTTATCTAAAGAAAATAGAAGGAAAAATCAATCGGTATATTGCTGTTGAGCCTTTCCTTAAGGGACTCCTTTTTGTAGAGAAGGAATTCCAAAATGATATCATAGGCATTGAAAATTCACTTATTAATGTCTTTGATACAAGCTATGAAGAGTTAGTTCAGAAAATGGACCAATTTAAAACCTCAATAACACCTATTTATGATAAAATAACTGAGGAATTGCGTACATCTAACGAACAATTGAAAATGGATCTTACCAACTCTATTTATCGACATTCTGATAAAATCTCTAACCTTGCTGAAGATTTTGATCTTATGCTTACAGATGGTTTTTCAAAAACTTATTTATCAATCAATAACGAATTATCTAATTTAAGTAATGAAATTAGTATTATTTTACGAGATGAATCTGATAAAGCTACTGGACGATTACAGAAGTTCGAATCCTTAACTAATAAAACGATTCAGGATATGTTAGCACCAATAGAAAATGCAATAGTTGATTATCAAGCAATTGTTCCTGAAAGGGCCAAAGTGTTTCTTGATGGTCACAATAATGAAATTGCTGAACTACAAAAGAATATCAAATCTATAACAAAAACAAGTGTTAAAGAACTCACCGAATCCTTGAAGGACTTTGACAAAGAAGTTCAAGATGTCGTTGGTCAAATTTCAGCTGATTATAGTACCATAATTACGAATTATAAAAAAGCCTCTCACGATATATTTGATGCTGAAAAAGGTAAAATTGATCAAACAGCTGCAAAACTAATTGATGCTATAGGTAAGAATATTGATAATTTAGCTATTGAAGCTGCTGCGTTAAAAGAAAATATAGATGAAATAGCAAAAACTGGATTATTGAAGCGACCCGATCCCGCAATTGTTGAAGCAGCTAAAAAACACAGTGATAAAATTACTAGTGCATCACAGGAAATTAAAAGTAGCTATGATGAAGTAATAAAAGTTTACCAAAAGAATATCCTAGATGGAATTGCTTCATTAATTAAAAATAATGATGCTGTTTTAGCTGAGCAACTTAAAGTTGGAAATACTAAATTTAAAGATATAAAAGTCAAATTAGCTACAAAATGGGCTCAAGTTTCTGCACAATATGAGAAAGATATCAATAATGCCATTAAAGACCTTCTTAAGGACAGTAATCAAAAAATAACCAGTATTATAAGAGATGCTTTTGATTCAAGCAAGCAAACATTGGATCAGGTTAAAAATAGTGTTACAGAAATTCTCGTACCTCTTAGAGATGTTGTTTTCAGAGATTTAGAAGATGCCTTGGAAAATCTCTTCCTAAATTCATCAAAACGATTAAGATATCATAATGAAAGCAACACTAAGGCACTTGAAACTATTAGATATCTAACTGATGATATGAAATTTGCTTTCAAGACACAAGTTCAAGAAGAACTAGGCAAACCAAAACAAATTGCTTCTGAAATGATTTCAGAATATACTTCTACACTGGACAACTATTTAACTACCTTAGATAGAGATCAAAATGCAACTTTAAATCAAATTAGTTTAGCTGCTGAGACTTTCTTGAATACTATTAAAGAATCATTTAATTCCTCAAGTTCAAACATCTCAAGCAGATTAGCAGGAATTATTTACAAAGTAAATGAAACAAAAACATATTTGCAAGAAATAACGAACTCAGTCGATCAGATAATTCCAGTACCACGTCATCATTCTATTATTATTTATGGAAACACCAATTCAATGTCAGCAATTTATGATATGCTATTGCGAACAGTTTCTACATGTACCATTGTAATTCCAACCATAGATCAGAATCTCGTTGATTTACTCACAAAGCAAATATCCAAAAGAGTGCGTGTACGTATCTTAGCTGATGTTGATCCTTTCAGAGATGAAGCATTTATTACAGCATTAAAAGAGATGGGAAACATCACTATTTGGCAGTATACAATGAGAGATTTCTACGCTGTCACAAGAGATGGTGCAGAAGTATTGCTCGCTCCAGTAAGTCGAGAAAGTGAATTAACAAGTTTTGTAACTGAACAAGATGCCCTTGTGCGTGCTGTTCAACAAATAATTAATGCATCATTTATGGCTCGTTCAAAAGAGATTTAATCTCTTTTGCAATTTCTCTTTTTATTTATAGCTTAACCAAAAATAGCTAACAATTTTTTAATGCCATTAAACCATAATTCAATACTTTTTTTGACTAAATCATATGCTTTAGGGGAAATATGCCAGATTTTGATAAGTTCATATTCTCTTTGTGCAACCAAGAATAAATCTTTCAAACAAGATAAAACAGAAGCTTTCTTTTTTAGAAGATGTTGTGGAATTGAAGGGATGCTTTTTCCTTCATTTTCAGCAAATTTCTCGATCATTCCTAAAATCCCTAAACATGCACTCTCAAAGAGGGTATCAGGTGAATTTGTAAAGGGGATACAGAATTTATAGGCGGGTAAATTTAAGAGGATGAGCGGTTTTCCATCAGGATCGAGATTTTCCATATCGAGTAAATAAATAGCCTCTTCTTCATTTTCAGCGAATCGTATAAAACGTTTATCCGGCAGAAGGTTGAGCTTTGTAGTTGTGAAAGATAAATCTTCCAAAGCCAATATACGAAAGTGAGTTGGGTCTTCCAATTCATCTAAAAAATATTCACTTTCGATTAACAAGCCATTAGTTTGTTGATAAAATAATTTGAGATAATCAGGTAATTCCATGTCCTTGAAAAACAAAAGCTCAGAGATATGCATACTTGTAAGTTCATTGCTGAAGGAAATTTCAATCTTTGAATCATCCAAGTATTTATCTAAAACTAAAATGACTGTCAACTCCTATAAATATTGAATCTATCAAGAAATAAGAACGTTTAGAAAAATAAAGTTGTTGAAGTAAGCTAAGCTTACTTCTTCATTAATTCAATCATTTTATTATATCCCATCTCGAAGGCTTTCATATTAATAGCAACAACTTTTTCATTGCCACCAAAACGAATTTCAAGAGCTTTTTTGATTGATTCTTTTGTCAAGGGGAAACCTGGAACAGCAAAAAGTGCACCGACAAGAACAGTATTTTGGGTTCGAATATCGCCTGCTTGGGAAGCAAGGTCAAAAGCATTTAAAACGTAAATATGATCAGTGAATTTCTTAATAATAGTAATGATTTCTTCTTGTTCGGGATATTTTGCTCCTTTTTTAGCGCTTAAGCTAGGGGGAACGATTTTATGACTGTTCATAATAACATAGCCAACTTTAGGCTTAAGTTTGGTCATAGCTCGAGCTGTTTCGCTAATTTCAAAACTTAACAAAATATCTGCTGTGCCATCGGGGATAAGAGGGCCACTAACAGGGCCTAAACGAATTTCAGTATTAACTACACCACCTCTTTGGGCCATACCATGAATTTCACTTTGAACCACATAGATATCTTGGACTAAAGCAGAATTGCCCAAAAGATTAGCAGCGGTTAAGACACCGGTACCACCAACACCAGCAATTTCAATTTGATAAGGTTCCTTTAATTCTGTCATTTTTTTCACCTCATAGTAAAAGCATCATATGGGCAGATAATCCTGCAGACGCCACAACCCACACAAGTAGACTCATCAACATGAGACTTTTTCTTCTCATAATCAAAAGTGATTGCTGGGCAAGCAAAGGTTCGAACACAAGTGCGACAACCAATGCAGATATCCTCATCAACATAATAAGTGTCAAGTTTCTTTTTAGCAGCTCTCACTTGTCTCGAGTGTTCTAAAGCACAATCACGTCTTGAGATTATAACGGATAATTCACCACTATCAATAGCTTTGCCAATGACCTCAATAGTATTCTCAAGTTGATAGGGATCAACAATATGGAGATTCTTGATACCAATCCCTTGACAAACTTGCTCAAGGGGAACAATACCTGCAGGATCACCAAAAGCGGTTACACCTAATTCAGGTGTTGGTTGTCCGCCTGTCATAGCTGTTAGGTGATTATCTACAATTACTAGCACAAATTTTGCATTGTTTACCACTGCATTTATCAAAGCTGGTATTCCTGTGTGGTAGAATGTACTATCACCAATTACTGGTATCACTAATTGATCTGTTGCGTGTGCTATCCCATTAGCTATCCCTATTGATGCTCCCATTGCTACTGTTGTATCTACAGCATTTAATGGTGTCATAAATCCTAGTGTATAACATCCTATATCTCCTGGCAATATAGCCTCCTTTTTCCTTTCTTTTACTGCTTTCTTTATTGCAAAAAAGGTTGCTCTATGTGGACATCCAGGACATAGCTCGGGTGGTCTATTTGGCAGCTGTTCATTTATCTCTTTAAGTGATGGTAAGTCTTCTTCTTTTTTCTTTGTTTCTTTCCCTAAAACCATATTTATAGCATTTATTAGTATTTGTGGATTCAATTCATTTGATATTGGTATAACTTTCTCCTTACGACCATAAATTTTCGTTTTTAGTCCATTTTCAGCTACCAGTGCTTTTACTTCTAACTCTAAATATGGTTCTACTTCTTCCGCAATGAGACATTTTGTATTTTTTCCTAATAGCTCTATTATCTTTGCTTCTGGTAATGGATTACTAAACCCTATTTTGTATATGGTTGGTTTTATCCCTAATTCTCTTACAGCATCTTTTACATAAGTATATGTTACACCAGAGGTTATTATTAGAAGCTGATCTTTTCCTTCTTCGACTACGTTCCACTCGGAATTGCTTGAATAATCTTTTATTTTTTCTAATTTTTCCATCAATAATGGTTTTGTTCTTCTAGCATTCCCTGGTAGACAAACGAATTGATCAGGATTTTTTACAAACGTTCCTTTATGGCTCTCTTTCTTTGGGATGGTTCCTAATTCGACTGGTCCTCTTGAATGGCTCAATCTTGTAGTTGATCTTAATATTATCATGGACTCCCATTTTTC
>DATKZI010000012.1:0-64902 GCA_035528035.1 Bathyarchaeia archaeon | reverse complement strand
AAGGTTGATGGTGGTGGCGGTACCACTCGAGCAATTGCTTTAGTTTCTGGTGAAGTTGGAGGTCTCTAAAATGACAGCTGATATCCTTTCTCTTCTTGATCCTTTTGTTGCTAAAGCCCTTAAGTTAGGTGCTGATGAGGTTGAATTTTTCGCTCAACGTCTAAAAAATAAAACAGCTAATTTTGAAGCTAATAATCTCAAGTCTGCTGTTTCTACTATTTTAGATGGTGTTGGCATCCGAGTTCTTAAGAATAAAGCTCTTGGTTTTACCAGTGTTAACTCCTTAAAGAAAGACAAGATCCTTGAAGGTCTTAAGGAAGCCTTTGCTATTGCTAAGGTTACTCCTCCTGAACCCAATTATTATTTGCCTTCTAAACAACTTGCTATTCAGGTTTCCGATATCTATGATCCTGCTATTGAATCCTTTTCTATGGATGACACTATTAATTCAGCTAAATTATTATTGAACACTGCTACTGCTTATGATCCACGTATCTCAATTGATTCTGGTCTTTTCCAAGCAGCTATAATAGAGAAAGCCATTGCTACTTCTACAGGTATTAATAATTCTGAAATGAAATCAGCCTTATCTTTTGGACTTTTTGGCATGGCTATTGATGGTGATGATATTGGTTCCTTTGACTATGAGTTTGATACAGTAATTAAAGTCTCTGAGGTTAATGTTGAAAAGCTTGCTACTGATTTCGCTGTCAAAATTCTTGGTAATTTAGGTTCTAAGAAAACTAATTCCTTTGAAGGCACTGCTGTTTTTACTCCAGATACTACTCAAGAACTTTTCTCTTTAGTTATCGATTCAGCAAAAGCTACAGCTATTCAAGCTGGTGCTAGTTACCTTCAAGATAAACTTGGTGAGGTTATTGCTGTCAAAGATTTGACTATAATTGATGACGGTACCATTAAAGGTAGTCCTGGTAGTAGTGCTTTCGATCGTGAAGGCGTTACCCGTAAGAAATTAAATGTTATTGACAAGGGTACCTTTACAGGTGTTTTCTATGATACCTTTACTGCTAATAAAGAAAGTCTTGCCAGTACAGGTCATGCTGGAGGTTCTTTCCGAAACATTCCTAACATCGTTACTACAAACCTTAACTTTAAACCAGGTAAAACTTCTATTGATGCTATACTACCTGAGATCAAAAAAGGCATCCTCATAAAGCGAATTAGCGCTAGCCCTGACCCAGTATCTGGCGATTTCTCCGCAGCAATCAAAGGTGGACAATTAATTGAAAACGGTGAAGTGACTGACACACTAAAAGAAATCACTGCTGTTGGTAACGTCTATTCTGCACTAAAATCGATTAGTCACGTTAGTAAAGAACAAAAACCAATTCGTGGTGAGCAAACGTGGTTTGTTCCTTATCTTTCAGTTGATAACATCAAATTTGCTTCATAATTAATTAGTTTAATTGGTTCGACTTTATTTCTAGAACCGACCATTTTTCTCTTTTTTTTCTCATTATCTATGCAAAGAGTTATACCTAACTTTTTTTAAACAACAATTATTTATTCATAAGTAGAAATAATAAACGAGTGTGTGATTATTGACCCTTGAAAGTTTAGAGGATTTATCCTTCACTCCAAGAGATTATCAAATAGATGCAGCTGAAAGCATTTTAAAGTCCATTTATGAAGATAAAAAACAAACATCTGTTCTTTTATTACCAACAGGTATGGGTAAAACAAATATTGCTGTTATGGTCGTTGTTGAACTTTTAAAGAAAGGAAAAATATCTCCTGGTGGTAAAGTACTATTCCTTTCCCCTGATAGGAAATTGAAGCACCAATTGCATGATGTTTGTCAAGATGATCTCTCGAATTATGGCAGCTCTTTTCTCTTGCCTGAAGGAACTAGTTTACCTCCTTCTATTATTCAGAAGCATTTTGCTATTTCCCGATTTATTTTCGCAACACCAACACTTCTTATGAATTCCCTTTTTGCTCGCACACCATCCCAAAGGAGAGTCCTTCCTGAAGACTTAGATAAAGTCGAATTTGTTGTTATTGATGAAATACTGGATATTACTGCTCAAACAGTAAAAGGTGGGGGATTTAGAATGGACAAACGTTTTGCTCCATTAATAGATCGATTACGAGCTAAACAAGGAATAAAATTCCTTGGGTTAACAGCATCGATTCTACAAAAAGGTAAATTGGGTTTCATTGAAAACCAATTTGGTGGAGCTGAACAAGTTGAATTCATCCATCCTAAAGGTGATGATTTCCAAGAACATGCCCCAGCAATTAAATTGAAACGATTTTATGTTTTTGATGATTTACGTAAAGAAATCGACCAATTGCTAATAGTTTTACGTTCTCAAACTGAAAAGGTGCTAAAAAGTGGCTATATGCGACTCTCAAATGGTCAAACTTTATCCCCTAATAGAACTTTATTATTTGCTAATGAAGTTATGAAAAGATCTTATCATGATACTAATTTTGAGGGAGGATCAGAGGCTTTCTTCAAAAATCTCATTATTAATGCTGGTGCATATCTTGATCTAATTGTAGCTAGACAATTTCTATTTGAACACACTTTTAGTAAATTTGCTAATTTTGTTAGAGATGTGAAAAATACTCTATTATTAAATAACAGTGAATGGAATGAAACAAAAGAAATGATTGAATTAGCAATTAAAGAGGGAAAGGTCTCAAAAGTTTCACCAAAAGATCTTAGACTTATTCAAATCATTAAGAAACTTGTATTGGAAGAAAATAATTCGGTTATAATTTTTCTACGCTTCGTTGAAATGACTAAATTCCTTTCAGCTTTACTTGAGAAAGAAGGCATTCCTAATCTTTTCGTTCATGGACGAATGGGTGGTGAAAGCCAAAATATGCAATTGAAACGATTCAAAGATGGTGAAGTGAAAGTTCTCTTTGCAAGTGAAAGATTAATACGAAAAGGAACGGATTTACCTGAAGCTGATAGATGTATCCATTTTGGTACCACATTATCTATTGAAGCTCGAGAACAAGCAATGGGTAGAATTAGAAGTACTAGATCAAATCTTAAAGAAGATATTACTATTATTTACCATCAAACAGCAGAACAAGAGAAATATTCCAAGTTAGTTGAGCAATTTATGGAGTCTGTTAAAAGTCTAAAAACATCTGCTGGTTGGACTATTTATGATGATGGAACAGTTCAGTCCAGTGATCAAGAACAACCAGATTTTGTTATTGAAGATTCAGATGAAGAATCGTGAATTGTTTCAATTCAATCACCTTCAAGTGGCAATAGTCAGATAACTAATTCCTAAAACAAAAATTCCTATCAAGGATATTATTGAAATTGGAAATCCCACTCGAGTAAATTCCCACCATGAAATGTTCAATCCCCTTTTATTTGATGTTTCTAATACGATGATATTACTTGCTGCCCCTAAAACAGTAGTTGCACCAGCAAAAGTTGTTGTTAAAGCTGCGGTAATCCAAAAGATTGGTTGGTCCAAAGGTGTTCCAGGTAAAATATTCGCAACAATAATTGCTACAGGAACATTGGAGAAGATTTGTGAAGCACCAAATAAAACTACCACAAATAAACAGAAAGTAGGAATATCTGCTTGTAATCCAGTTATAATTGGCAATAGGGAATCCTGGAAAATCGATGAATTAGTAACAGCATCTATAACGATAAACATTCCACCAAAGAATAATAAGACTCCCCAATCAAGTCTTGCTAAAATCTCTCTTCTTTCATTTCTAATGAAAAGAAATAATCCACTAACAATCAAAATAATATAAGCCATTGGAAAATTAACAAAAGTGGTAATAATCATCCCTACAAGGATTAATCCCAAAGAAACTAATGCTGGTATTGTTAATTTTTCATATTCATGTTTATCTAAAATGAAAGGTATTTCTGTATAAAGCTGTTTACTGAAATCTTTTCTATAAAATAATCGTGTTAACAAATAACATCCTACCAGGCTTATGATTGTTGGTCCAAGAGCCCATAAAAAGAAATTAAGAAAACCGATATTTCCTGCTTGAGCCAAAATAAAATTTTGAGGATTACCAGTTGGTAAAAGGGCAGAGCCAAAAGTTAATGAAAGCGCAACTGTTATTACCAAGGGTTTTGACTCACAACCAACTTGTTTTGAAAAGGTTATTAACAAAATAGGTGCGATAATTGCTACAGTATCATTAACTAAAACAGCTGCAGCTAGACCAAATCCAAGTAGGATCCACAATAGCATTGCTCTACCAGTTTTTGCTTTATTTAGAAGTAATTTGGCTCCCTTCTGTAAAGCTCCACTCATCTCGAGAGCGGTGACAATAACAAACATACCAAAAAGAAAAATGAATACATCAGCCTGAGATCCTAGAACGAACACTGCCTGATTAAACCCTTCAGGTTGAACTAAAACTATGACAATTGCGGCAATTAAAAAAGCAGTCCAAGCTGGAATTTCTAGTTTACCAATTCTTCTGAAAATAACCGCTAAAATAACAAGGAATAATAGAATCCAGGGAAGAATACTTGTAAAGGTAACCAAAATCGCTATCGCACCTTGATTTACAATAATTAATTATTCATAATCAAGTGTTATTTAATAGATTAAAAAATATTAGGTCATAAAATATATTACTGGTTGGTATAGAATCTCTTGCTCTAAGTTCATTAAGCCTTTAGTATTATTATTCCAACTCATCTTTATTTAGATAAGGAAGAATCTGAATGTTAACAATATGTTTTGAAGAAGCATTAAGAATTGACTCTACGTCTGGAAAATTCTTATATTCCTTTCTAAATTCCTCTAATAATTTGTCGAATTTTTCCCTTAAAAATTCAGCTTGTTCTTCTCCGGTTATAAAGAAGGTAAGATATGGCATTTCTATTCGTTTCTTATTATTTATGGTAAATGTTATCTCTTCATTTTCATTAACTGTTATTTCATCAAAAGGTTTGTATTTTTGATAGAGTTTCAATTGATCAGAATATAGATTAGCGTAAGTGTGATTGATTATACTAAACATTTGCCCCATATCAATAATGAAATCTGATTGTTCCTCCGGAGTTCCACTAGCTAATTTTTCTTTATCCAGACTATACATTAATCTTTGTAAATCTTGAGTTAAACGATAATACTTTGTTTTACCTGTTGGGTTCATATAGACATCTATAATGCCACTTTCCACTAATTTCTTCAAATGGTGTGAAATTGTACTTCTTGATTTTTCAGTTTGTTCCATCAGACTTTCAGCTGTAACCTCTCCCTTTAATACAATTTCAAAAATTATTTTAGATCTCATAGGATCATACAGAAGTTCAAATGATTTTTCAGGTTCAATAGCATCTTCCGAATAGGTTTTGAGAAATTTAGTGCTTTTCATACATTTCCCTATATTTTACATATATTTAAATATGTCGATGTCATAATTATATTTCGATGTAATCGAAACATTACCATATAATAACTTTAACTTTATCTTAAGGTGTTTAAAATGAATGCTGAAATAATAACCATAAAGCAATTTGATCCCTTAACTGCAAGCAGAGAAGAATGGGTGCGATATCACGAATTCAGAAAATTAAAACAGAAGGAGGAAAATCCAAATGATCCAATATCTAGTGATGAATCTTGTGAGAATTCCATTAAAGCTAATGTACAATATCCTGAAGCTGATATTAAATTATATTATGTTCTCCATACAAGAACCAATAAACAAATTGGTGAATTTGATCAAGCTGTAATAAATGAAGTATCACCATCCTACGAAGCAACAAAGCATCTAATACAATTTTCAATTTACATTTTACCCGAATATCGTCTCCAAGGAATTGGGTCAGAACTTCTCAAAATGATTACAAGTGAGGCTTTGAAAAGAAAAAAATCGCTTCTAATTACTAATACGGATTGCCTATCTGGGAAGGCTTTTCTAGAGAAAATCGGTGCTCAAATAGCATTAGCTGGTGTAGAGAATAGATTACTACTTGAGAACATAGATTGGTCTATGGTTGAACAATGGGTTCATGAAGGGGAAAAAAGATCACCTACATCTAAGATAGATGTTTTTACAACTATTCCCGATGAAATAATAGAAGCTTATTGTAATGCTTATACTGAGGTAGTAAATCAACAACCTCTAGGAGAATTGGATGTAGGACAAATCATTACTACCCCTGAAATATATCGTCAACAAGAAAAAATGTTTGTTGAGATGGGTAGAATATGGATGACAATGATTTGCACAGAAGCTGATGGGTCTATTTCAGGTTTAACTGAAGTGCGATATAATCCTTCCAGGGATACAATAATTTCACAATTAATGACTGGAGTGATTTCAGAATATCGTGGTCGAGGAATCGGTAAATGGCTAAAAGCTGCTATGCTTCTAAAGATTCGCGAAGAATTTCCAAAAGTAAAAACAATTACTACCGGTAATGCAAATAGTAATGCTCCAATGCTTTCAATCAACAATCGTTTAGGTTTTAAGATGCATAAAGAATCTATAAATGCTCAAATATATGTTGAAAAAGTAGCTAAATATCTTAATTTAAGCTAAAAAATAACCGAGAATTATTTCTCAATAAGTTAATAACTGAGTGCGAATAATTCTCTCATACTTTTTTCTATCAATTGTGTGATTAGAATGAAATGTAAAGTAATTAAAACAACATTAGCACTTAAAGCTACTAATTTTCAGGAAATTGAATCTGCAATAAATAGTTGGTTAAAAGATAACCCTACTTGTAATATTTTACATATAACACAGACTAATATTGAATCTAGAATGGTCATAACAACAATCTTCTTTGAAAATTAAAATAAAAAAACTACGACTGAATATAGTTAGGCCAAGCCTTGGATACAAAATACTAAATTGGCTTGGTTATTTTTTCATTTAACAAGAATTTTTTCCATTACCAATTCTTACAATCCTTATTACGTTATCTTCTTCACTGATAAGTTCAGGACAACATGAATCTACGAAAAGTGCAATTTTAAGTATACGTTTTGTTATTATTGGAAGTGTTTCTTTTCCTTTTACCGCCATAGCATAAGTTCTCATACGTTGATCCTCTCGATCTTCCTTTTGAGTGGTTTCAATTATTAACTCCTTTTTCTCCATTGATTGTAGGATTTTATATGTTGCTCCTGCAGATGGCGTCCAATTTAATCCAAGATTTTCTCTTATGTTTTGTACTATTTCAGAACCTGATAGTGATTTTTTTCCATTTAGCACCATTAAGAAAAATGCTTCCATTGGAGTTACATCAATGTCTTTCCCAATCATGGTTTCATCACTTCATTTATTCCTTGTATATTTAATCTACAGAAAACCTTTTAAATATTTGTGCTGAATGAATATTCAATAGAAATATTCCTAAGGAATATTCTTAAAAACTATTCTTTAGGATGGATATTGATGTGAATAAAATGACCCAACAAACAAAAACATACCAGTGCTGTGGTAGTGATTCTGGTGATACCACAAGCACAATTGATCAAGAGAAAGCCAGAAAGTCAATTAGAGAGCAATATAAGAATATTGCTTCTGGAAAGAAAGATGAGTTATCTCAACAAGAAAGTACTTCAACATCTAAAAGTCAATCTCCTTTTTATTCAAAAGAAGAATTAGGTAGTATTCCCAAAGATGCCAATTTAGGGTTAGGTTCAGGCAATCCTGTAGCTCAAGCGAAAATACGTGAAGGTGATATAGTTGTTGATTTAGGTTCTGGAGCAGGTATAGATTGCTTCTTAGCTGCGAATAAAGTCGGTAAAGCAGGTAAGGTCATAGGTGTAGATATGACCTCAGAAATGATTGATTTAGCAAGAGAAAATGCTGCTAAAAATGGTTATGAAAATGTCGAATTTAGATTAGGCGAAATTGAACATTTACCAATCGCTGATAATCAAGTTAATTTAATAATATCCAACTGTGTGATCAATTTAGCTTCTGATAAAACTCAAGTTTTCAAAGAAGCTTTTCGAGTGCTAAAACCAGGAGGACAATTACTAATCTCTGATATAATGTTCGCTAAAACTTTGCCTGAAAAAGTTAGTAAAGCATTCCAAAGCTCATCAAGTTGTGTTTCAAGAGCAGTGAAATCTGTCCAATATATGGACATAATTAGAAGTGTTGGATTTGAGAATGTTGAATTAGTAGATCAATATGTTATTCGACCACAGAAAAAACAATCCGATGAGAAAGAAATATCCGATGGTTCTCGAAAAATAACTTTAGTATCTGATGGAAAGAAAACTGAGCTTGAACTAACTCCAGAAGAGTACGAAATAATGAATGATGCGATTATTTCAGCTCATGTTCAGGCTACTAAACCCAATTAATCTTTCCCATTTCTTTTTTTTTCTATAATTGAGTTATTGGTATTTTATTCTAGTAAAATTTTTTTTTATAATAAAATGCGTACTAGAATTAAAATTAATAAAAAGATAAATAACAATATCTTTGGTTATCTAATTAGGATGGAGATTAATTTTGGATAAAGAAGGTTATATTCAATATCTTAAAAGTAAAAGAAAAGAGAATGCTATAAATTCATATTTGCAAGTATTAGCTTTATTAGAAAGTTATTTAGCTGATTTTACACAGAAAAGAGATATAGACAAAATCACTAAAGATGAATTTAATGATTTTGTTACCATGAACAAAAGTAGCTTTAAATCATATCAAACTCTTACACCTATCCGTGATTATTATGCCTACAAGGGAAATGAGGAGTTGGAATATCTCTGTAATCAATACATGGGTTCAATATGTTTGGAAACTTATAAATTATCTGAATTCATGGGAGTTGAAAAATTAATTATAAGTAAACTAAAAAAAATAGGAATTACTACTGCTCATCAGATGTTAGAAAAAGGTGCAAAAAAAGAAGGAAGAAAACTTCTTTCAGAACAATCAGGGATACAAGAAGAAAAAATCTTAGAACTAGTGAAATTATCTAATCTGGCAAGAGTCCCTGGTCATAAAAAGAAAAGAACTAGATTATATTATGAAGCTGGTGTAGATACTTTTGACAAAATGGCAAAACTAACACCTGAAGAATTGATAAAAATCTCAGAAAAATATATTGAGAAAAGTGGTTTTGATGGGAGTGCCCCCATTTATGCAGATGCTAGATTTTCCATTGAAAATGCCAAAAGATTACCTCGAATCATTGAATTCTGAAAACTCATATATTTGTTAAAAAATGAACTTAACAAAAATCTCTTTTTTATTTATTTATTAAAAAAGTTGAATATCAATAATCTTAAGGTAATATTTTTATCAGTTATTCATTGAATGATAAGTAGATGGTAAAAAATGAAATGTAAAGTTATCAAAACGACACTTAATGTTGATCTATCAAATTATGCTTTAATTGAAGATACAATAAACATATGGTTGAAACAAAATCCAAATATAAAAATCCAATTCGTTAGTTCTGCTGGATTAGATACAAAAACAATAATTACAACAATCCTCTATGAATGAAATATTACTTTTCTACATTCAATTAATCTCTTAAAGGATAATTTGTACCTCTTTGTTCAATTCCATTTCATTGTTCAACTTGTTCACATGGTTCAATTGATTGCTTCCTTTTTGTATAAAATAATATTAGTAACGTTACAGGGATAACCAATAAAACAAAGAAAATAATTCCTCCAAGAAGATAAACAAACGAATAACTAGTGGCAATAATAACGAATTGAAAAATTATAGGTGAAAGTGATTCACCAATATACCACATTGTATTATAACCACTCACAACTTTACCTCGGTTTTTGGGAGTAGTGTTACTAACTAGATATAAACTGAAGTTTGGTAAAAGAAAACCAAATCCTACACCACCAACAATTGCTGCTAAAACAAATATGGAGAAACTTTTAGCAATTGATAGTATAATAAAACCTGATCCCAAGAAACCAAACCCTAGAATCGAGATTACATGGAAGTTCATGATTTTCTTAAATTGCTTATAGAAAGCACCAATGAGTGCTGCTGCAATCATTACTACAGCCATAATAATTCCTATTTGAAAACTGGAGAATCCTAATGCTAATTCATCAATATAATAGGAGATTTGAGAAGACCCAAGATAGAAGATAAACATTAATGCAAAAATTAATCCATAGCAAATAGTAATGATCCATTTTGGGCTTAGACCTTCAACATTGCAAGTATTTTCTTGTTCAGTGTTTTCATTCATAATATTCTTGGTTTCATTGATAATTGTTTTATCCTTGCTTAAATTCTTAGGTTCCTTTAAAACAAAAATTGTTGTTGGTATAAGAAGAATTGGTAAAAGATACACAATGAATGGATAATTCCATTTGATATCAAATAAAGCTCCACCAATTAAAGCAAGTACAACTGAACCTAAGGCTCCCGTTGCAACTTGGAAACCAAGAACTCTATCACGTCTTTCCCCTTCATAATAATCTCCTATGAGCGTTAAAATAGCATTCATATTGCCAGCAGCAGCAATGCCAAGAAAAGCTCGACTAACAATAATAGCATACAAATTATCAACATAGAATCCCATGGATCCAGAGACAATATAGAGAATTATGGAACATAACAAAACTGGTTTGCGACCCCATTTATCAATAAGAAAACCAATAATGAGCGCAGAAAAGGCAAAGGTTAGTGCTGGAATAGTTAAAGCGAATTTCGTGAGAAATTCAACATTGACTACTGTTCCAGAGAAATGGTCAGAGATTTTCAATAAACCAGGTGATAGCGGGGTACCTATCATAACAGTCAAAGTGCTTAGCAAAAGAAGAGTTACCTCCTGTAAAAATGCTCTAAATTTGCTGGTATTTTCTTCAATCAATAAAATCGCTCCCAATAGTTAGAAATGGTTATAATATTACTAACATTGAATGCTTGCCTTATTAGTTTATCTCAGAAAATTTTCTTTAAGAAGAACTAATTATTGCTACAAAACTAATGAGATAAAAAAAGGGCAGTAGAAGAAACTATTCCCTCTTTTTCTTACGAATTATTACTGTCATCAAAAAAATACTTGGAATTGCAAACAACGATGTCCATGACGATACCCTAGCTGAAGGTGTAACACCACATGGTAATGGAAATGTATGACTTGGCCATTGATATTCAATATTACCTCCAACCATCGTTAACATAACTTGAATATCCTTAATTTCATCAGGATTAATTGTAAGAGGATCAGCAGTAAGGACAATAAGGTCCGCATATTTCCCTACTTCCAAGGAACCTAAGTAGTCCTCTTGTTTTACAGCATAAGCGCCTTCAATAGTCATCATTTTTAATGCCTGTTCCACTGTTATTTCATGTTCAGCAACCCACGGGTCTGGAGTGTGGATAGTACCATTCTCATCAATAGCCTTTCGGGTTACGAGACCCCACATGTGTAGGAAAGGTTTGATATTTCGACAATTGCTGACGTCATCATCATCATATACTTCCCAGGTGAAATCGGTTTCCAAATAAGAATGAACACCTAATCCTGGTAGTGAGTATCTATTAACATACCATTCTTCCCAATTTGAATCATAGATATCTTCATACTCTTTTTGCCAGTATGTTGGGAAATATCCTCTTACAGAATGAATGGTATTAAGACTAATAGCTTGAGTAATTAAATCCTCTCTAATGAAACTATTATGTTCGATTTGATGTCTATAGTTGTCGTTAGTCTCTCCATCAAGTGCAAACTCAATTGCATTGAGAACAGTTTCCGTACTTCTATCACCCATCGAATGAAATGCACAGCTAAAACCTTTATCATGAATTGTTTTTACGATTGAATTCAATTCTGTTTGATTAAAATAGAGATTGCCATAAGGATCAGTGCCCCCCCAAGCATCGAGCATTTCTTGAGTATATGGAGTGCTCATCGCTGGAAGGCCTCTATTACCCAATGCACCATCTGAGTAAATTTTAATCCCAGGAACACGTAACATACGGTCATGCTCAAGAATTGGTTCGTGATCAGGATACCAACGTTCAACAATCATAGGTTCATTATTTTCATCAAGAAAGGCCAAGTTGTAAATGGGGAAGATGTTGACGCGGAGAAGCAGCTCATTATTCTGTTCAGCATCAAGAAGAGGTTGGATATCTCGATCCCACCCATCAACTCCTTTTTCATTCAAGGTGGTAAAACCAAAAGCAAGAGCTATTTGTTGAGCACCAAGCATAGTTTCGAAGCCACCATATAGCATGGACCACATCAAATGGGTATGCCCATCGATTATTCCAGGCATAATGGTTAATCCGTCAAGATCAAAACAAGTATTATTTACTGTTTGATAATTTTCAAGTATATCGCCAGTATCTCCTACTGCAACTATTACACCATCTTTGATGGCAATTGCTTCTGCTAAAGGATTAGTTTCATCTACAGTTATGATATTACTATTACAAAAAATACAATCAACAAGAACAGGTTCAGCTGCATCTACCTGTAAGATGAACGGTTGACCTACCAAAGGGAATATAAGAATAATAAAAACAATTGCTTGAAAAGTCTGGCAAGATACTCTGCGATTAAAAGCTCTATTTAATTGTTTAAGAAGCGTTTGCATAAACAAATTATTGTCATTCGTCATTTAATTAATTTATTGGAAACCATAGTGAATTTTTAGACTAATTTTGTAGATTTGATATAAAATATTAGAATTGGTGTGCGATGCCGGATTTACTATTATACTAAATTCTCTGTAAATAAGATTAATGAGAATAGAGGTATGAAGACTAATAATTCGCAGTTCTTTATTTCTTATCAATCTATCCTAAATAATTTTAAAAGAAAATATGAATGATATTTTTACTAACGAAGGAATTCATATGACCAATTTTCAAGAGTATTTGCGGTTATTACAAAGAGGGAGTTTTAAGGAAGCTGAAAGCATATATTTACTTGCTGATCGAGAAGAGTTTACTTTTCCAGAATCGATTGAGCAATGGCAACCAACAAGACCCTATTTCATTAACCATCTTAAGATGAAATGGAAAGTGGATCTTGAGCAAGCTACTATTATTGCAGTAAATGAGATGACTATAACCTCAAAAGTAGCAAATCTAACGTCTATTAAGCTTCATGCAGTAAATATCGATATTGTAAAAATATCAGACCAGATAGGCAACAATCTATCATTTAATAGTAATAATGATGAGCATTCACTAATTATTAAATTAAAAGATGAGCTTAACGAAGGAGCAAAAGTAGTACTTACTATTAGTTATGAAATACATCAACCATGTACTGGGGGATTCTTTGAAAGACCTAACGCTAATTTTCCAGAAAATGGGTACCAATTTTGGACACAATTCCAAGATAACTACTCTAGGTTTTTGATCCCTATTTATGATCATCCTAGTCATAAATTCCCTGTAGAAATGATTGTAACCGTTCCAAGTGGTTACTATGCTGTTTCAAATGGTGTTCTCAAAGAACGCAAACAAAACAAGGATAAAACTGAGACGTTTCATTGGTTTCAAGAAAAACCAACACCTGCTTATTTGATAACATTAGCAATAGGCGATTTCAATGTTTACGTGGAGAAACTTGGTGAACTTGATGTTATTTATTACGCTGAGAAGAAATGGGATAAGGAAACTGTCTATCGTAGTTTAGGTAAAACTCCTGAAATGATTGACTTTTTCAGCAAGAAATTTGCTGTAAAATACCCTTGGGATAAATATGGTCAAGTTGCTATTAGTAATTTTGTAATGGGCGGGATGGAAAATATTAGCGTTACAACCCTAACTGATAATATCTTTCATGATGAAAAAACTCACAAAGAATATACCAGTGATGGTTTAGTCGCTCACGAATTAGTACATCAATGGATTGGTGATCTCATAACCTGTAAATCTTGGTCCCATGGATGGATCAACGAAGGCGGAGCTACTCAATTACAGAATGAGTGGAAAAAGCACGATTTGGGAGAAGATGAATACCTTTACGAGCAATTAGAGAAACAGGAGTCCTATTTCAATGAGGACAAAAACAAATACCGCAGACCCATAGTTCAACGTAAATGGGAATGGGGTTTTGATGTTTTTGATGCTCATTTGTATCCCGGAGCAGCATGGAGATATTATATGCTCAAACACCTTGTTGGTGAAAAAATCTGGTGGGAAGTTTTAGGGCATATTTTAACAAAACACGCCTACAAAAATGTGGAAACAATTGATTATCAAAGAGCTTTTGAAGACATTACCGGAAATGATTTTGATTGGTTCTTTGATCAATGGTTTATACAAGCTGGATACCCCGAGGTTACCATCAAAGTCAATTATGAGTCTGACTCGAACAAAGTAATGGTAAGAATCGAGCAAACACAAAACCAGGTTGCTACTCCAAAAGCATTCAAATTTCCATTTGTAGTAAAAGTAACAAATAATGATGGCTCTCAAAAGAGATACGAGGAAATGGTCAATGAAAGGATACACACATTCTATTATAGTGTAAATGAAACACCTAAGATGATAGAAATCGATCCTGACTATACAGTACTTATGGATGCCTCAATTGAGAAACCAACTGAAATGTGGATAAGCCAATTGACAAATGGGACAAACATCATCTCGAGAATAAAAGCTGCACAAGCATTAGGCAAAAAAGCGACAAGAAAAGCTGTTAAAGCTCTAAATAGCGCTTTACTAACCGAGAGTTTTTGGGGGGTACAAGTAGAAATAGCAAAAGTACTTGGCAATCTAAAAACGGAGCTCGCATTAGAAGGGTTACTAGCTGCTGTAAAACTTGAAAATTGTCGTGCCCGAAGTGCGATAGCTGCAGCTCTAGGCAATTTCTATCAAAACGAGAAAGCACATAATGCCTTGGTGAACATGCTATCGGATACAGAATCAGATTTCGTGGTGTCAAATGCTGCTACTTCTATTGGAAAAGTAAAACATGAAAATGCTTTAGATGTTCTGTTGAAAAAAATACCCGCAAAAGATACCAGCCGTTTATTTATTATAACCCGTGGATTTGTAAATGGATTAGCAGCTCTAGAAAAACTTGAAGCTTTAGAGAAAATATTGCTCTACACTGAAGTTGGTATACCTGATTTTATTCGTTGGGATGCAGTAGCTGCTCTTGGTATATTAGGGAAGAAATTCAAAAAAGAACACCCAGAAATAAAGCAATATTTGGTGAAAATACTTCTTAATGACAAATCAAGAAGGGTTCAATACTTTGCATTATCAGCAATAAAGGATTTTGGTGATTCTTCGCTTATTAGCACAATACAGCAATTTGAAAATATGACTTGTTTATCACATTATAAGCGAGCAACAAAAGTGGTAATAAGAAGTCTCACAAGTAAAAAGGATAATAACAAATTGAAATCATTGCAGAAAGCAGTTGAAGAAATGCAAAAAGACAATCGAGAATTAAAAGATCGAATAGATAAACTCGAATCAATGGTGGAAAGTGAAAAATAAGAATTCTTTCTACTTTCTTATTCTATCTTTCTAAAATAGTTTCTTGAAAAGTGCTCAAAGAAGTGGTGTGCGATGCCGGATTTGGACCGGCGGCCTCCAGCTAGTGAAGCTAGCGTCATACCAGGCTAGACCAATCGCACTTGCTTGAGTTTTCTTTTTAATTTTTCTTTATGAATTTTTTGTCAGCTATTTTTCACTTTTCCTCTATTTTCATAATCTAATAACTATTTTGGCAACATTTTATCATTAATGAAAAAAAGAAAAAATTAACCTTGATAATAAATCAAGGTTTGGTGAATAATTTTCTATAAATAAAATTCTTCATTCTAACTTTTTATAGTTGTAATAATAAACCGCCATTCTCTAGGAGCTATTTCCATACTTTTCTTTACATGTTTAACAATAAATCCTGTTTTCTCTAATTCAGCTATTTTATTCTCAAGCAATTTTTCTGAAATAGTTTCATAACAGATTAGTTTTCCTTTAGGTTTAATAGCTAATTTTGCTACGTCCAAAAAACTTTCACTATTCTTAGGTGATGGCATGATCACTATATCAAAAAGTTCCTTTTGAATTAGCTCTGGGACAACTGTTCTAACATCACCATTTATCAATTCAACATTACTAATGCCATTAAGTTCAAGATTTTCCAAAGCAAATCTGTGAGCAATTTCATTTAATTCTATACCAACAATTTTTTCTGCTTCTGAGAATTCTGCTAGATAAATTGGTATGGGACCAATCCCAGAAAAGAAGACACAAATCCTATCTCCTTTTCGAATATGTTTAACTAATTCCTCTCGTTCAGTTACTTGTCTTGGTGAAAAAAAGACCTTAGTTACATCAAGTTTCAATTTTAATTTATTTTCTTTGTGAATTGTTTCTGATCCTTCTCCCGCGATAAGTTCCTTTGTTTGAATTCTAAAATTTCCTGTTGCTTCTGCCACCTCGCGATAAACAGCTTTTACATGAGGGTATAGAGCCATTAAGAAATTACCAATTTCATTTTTTTGTTCAAGTTTATTCTGTGGAATGAAAAGAACAATAATTTCCCCAATGATATCAAATGATTGCAAACCAAATTTCTTCCGCAAATTACTAAGATGAAATCGTATTGGTAGGTTTTTTCGTTTTGCTCCTTTTATTTTTCCTTTAACAGGAATCAAAAGTTTATTTTTTTCTATTATTATTTTTCTAGAATTATCGTAGAGATCTTTTTCTTTTAATTTCTCCAAAACCTTCTGCCCTTTCCTTTTCGTTGTTCGAATGACAAATTCAGTTCGAATCTTATTATCATCAGATTTTTTAAGCTTCAATTTTTTTCATAATAATTCTAAGTATTTTAACATTTAAATGATGATATACGAATATAATATCAAATGATCATCAAGTAAAAATCAAAAACATCTTTAATTTAAAGACTAAAAGAACAAGTAATAATAACAGATAAAATGAAAGAAGAACAAGTAAGCTAATACTTTATCCTTTGCTTTCACGGTTCTTCATTCGTAATCTAGTAGAACCACATTTGCGACATTTTTTAGCGCGTAAAGCATTTCTAGCATAACACTTTCTACATATTTGAACGTAAAGTAGTTTTTTTCGTGCGAGTTCTCGTTTCTCAGGATCAGCTACGGGCATTGTTTCTTTCTCCGTTTTTAGAATGACTTTCAATCAAATCATTTTCTATTTAAGTGTTTTTGCTAATAGCGAAATTCCTCTCTTTTTAAAAATATTGATTCAATTTTTCTTTGTATCAGTTTGCTTTTTTGTTCCCGTAGTGGCTGTTTTTGTTGTGGTCGTAGGTTTTTTGGCCGTTGTTTTGGTTGTAGCTGCCGTTGATGATTTCTCTGTGGTAGTAGTTTTAGGTTTCGATGTAGCTGTTGTTTTCTTTGGTGTTGCTTTTGGTTTTTCAACTGGTGTTTCCTTGATTTCCTTTTCATTTAATTCTTCGGTTTCACAAGCAGTAATGAAAGCTCGTCCATTATTCATTGAAATTGCAGCTTTGATTCTTTTTTGGACTACAAGTCGATATATTATTTGTTCGGCCTCTTCCTCTGATACGATACTATTCTCTTTGAATACCTCTAGAGGGACATTTTTCATACCCTCAAGTGTTTTATTAATCTTGATTTCAAAGAATTTTTCTATAACAGTGGTTGGAACTTCTATTTTTTTATCAACTACTTCTTCTAAAAGATTGAATGAACCATCCTTATAAGCTTCCAACATTTGTTGGATAAATTCTAAGAAAATTGCTCCAAGTTTTTTGAAGGCTGTGTCTTTGAGCAATTTTTCTGCTTCATCATAAGAGAAATTCTCAATTATTGTTAAACCTATCAATGTTGCATTATAATCTTCAAGTTCCTCTACGCATCTTGCGGCTAATTTTCCTCCCTTAGCTATAATCTTCAATCTTACACTAATAGCTATTCTAGTTAAATGGAAATTACCCGATACAACTTTCAATGTAGCATCATGTAATACTTTATTTGGAACCTCTGGTACTCTTTTACCAACAATCACTTCTTCCAAAAAATCTTCTAAACCATCCACTACACTTTCTGGTATCCTTATAGCAATATTATGGAGTGCTTTAACCAAATGTTCCCTAATTTCCTCTATTGGTTCTTCATAAGCATTTTCAAGAATTTCTAAGAAATAACCTTTGAATAAATTAGGATTTGTTTCACCAATATATTCAAGTTGTTGAGCAACAGCTAGTCTTACATTTTGTTGAGGTTCATCATTTAATTTCATCATTTTTGGTATTAAACTTAAACCTAATTCAGGGGATATTTTTGTTAAAGAAGTTAATGCTTTAATTGCTTCAATTTTTTCAGTCGCCTTTCCACCAGACAAGAGTTTGAATAATCGATCCAATTTTTTAATCCAATTTTCTAATCCTCTCATTATTTCTTGAATTTCTGGTAAGGAATAATTTTCTTTTAAATCCTCTAGAACCACTTCTGGTTTTTCTTCTTCTTCCACTTCTTCATCCAATGCTTTGGAAAGTTGTTGTGTAGCATCCGATTTTATTGTTTTAGTAGCAATGCCTATTAATTTCTCAGGTTGCATAGGCATTTTTTCATTTATAGGTGCGACTGATTTTATTACTTCTTTTGGTATTTTATCTTCTTTAGGTTCTTCTATAACTTCTTTTGCTTCAGTTATTTCTTTGGCTGCTTCCGTTATAATTGTTGCACTTTCTTCTTTTTCGTCTTTCTTTTTATCTTCGGTACTCTGAAGATCTATTTCGTTTATTTCATCAGGTTTTTTAATTTCATCAATAGATTGAGCTATTTTGATATTGATAGGTACCCTTAACTCAATTACATCTGTTATCTTACTAATTGCACTGTATGGAATAGTTTTTACAGGTACAACTGTCTTGCCATTAATTGTGGTCTCAAAAAGCAAACCAATTTGACCATCATCACCTATATTGATAGCTTTACATTTGCCTATTTCTTGACCGTTAGAATCAATAATTAATTTGCCCTCTAAATCAGAATCTACACTCAATTGGACAGATGATTTATCGGTTTCTTTCTTTTCCGCCATAACTGCATTTCTCAAACGATAACTCTTGCTAAGTTAACTTATGATTTGTTAATACTCATTAATTTTAGCTTTAAAGTTTAATATATTAGCATTACGTTAGGGTGGAATTGACCATTTTCTAACACATATGTTTAATTTATCAAATAGTTATCTTAATTATTAGACAAAAAATACCATAATCACTTTCTAAAATAATAAGCTCTTTAGTTATTCTTTTTAGTTAATAATATTAACATAATAATAAATAAGAGTACATCACAGTATAATTAACATACAATTTAATTTAAGGTAGGTCCCAAAATGGTAAAATATTGTTCACGTTGTGGTGCTCGAGTAATTCCTGGAGCAAAATTCTGCCGATCTTGTGGTACGAAGATCGAGGTTAAAGAACAAGTTGTGACTGATCAAACTTATGAAGATAGATTCGTGGAAGATACATACAGCCCAAGAGAAGAAATACGACCTGAACCAAAGGTTAAGGTAGAGCTTTCAAAAGAAGAGGAGGAATCTTTGCTTGTTCTTTCAGAGATCATTCCTATTCAAAAGCAAATTGAAACTTTAAAGAAAGACAAAGATACTCTTGAGATCAAATTCCGTGTAGAAGAAGAGATTACCGAAAAAGATTATAACACTCAACTCAAAAAAATCAATACTGATATAACCAGTTTTGAAAAAGATATTGAAGAGAAACGAAAGGTAATGGCCTCATTATCCCTTCTCAATCTTGTCCAAGATGTTATAGAAATGCGAGAAAGACAAGAGAAGCTCGAGGAAATTTTCAAAGAAGGTAGAATCCAAGAATCGACATATGATCGTTTAAAGAAAGAGTATAAAGAAAAAGAAAAAGCCACTAAAGCTCAAGTTGATGAGGAAGAAGCCAAGCTAAAACAATTTAGACGTAATCTAGTTGATGAAAAAGAAGAGATTTCTTCATCTAAAGAAGAATTATTCGCAAGATATTCTGTTTCTGAATTAACAGAGAAAGAATACCGTGATAAAATTAAGGAGCTTGAATCCAGAAATACAGATGGATTAATAGCTGCTGTTGACGAAGTTATTGCCCGAATGGCGAGAGTTTAACCAACTCTCATTTTGTTTCTTTTTTTATTATTCCAATTTTTAGTTAAGTTCTTAATAGAAGAATTTAATTTGATAAATAATGTCTTTTTAGTGATAAATACTCGGACGTTATTTCATGAAAATATTACAGCCCAAATACACACCCGAAGAGATTGCTTCTTTATCAGAAGAAATAAGAACGCTAAAGAAAGAAAAGAATGCCATTATTTTAGCTCATTATTACCAAGAATTAGAAATCCAAGATTTAGCTGATTTAATTGGTGATTCGTTAGGATTAGCTAAAGCCGCTCGAGAAATAAAAAATGCTGATTTGATAGTTTTTGCTGGTGTTTATTTCATGGCTGAGACAGCTAAACTACTGAATCCAACTACTAAAGTTCTTATACCAAATGCTGATGCTGGCTGTCCCCTAGCAAATCAATGTGATCCCGATTTAATTGCCAATGCTCGAATTAAACATCCAAATGTTCCTGTGGTTGTTTATGTTAATACTACAGCAGAAACAAAAGCTGCTGCTGATATTACTTGCACAAGTAGTAATGCTGCTCAAATTGTTATGAAGCTAAATTCGAAGAAAGTTATTTTTGGGCCTGATAGTAATTTAGGGAAGTATGTTCAAAAACAAATACCTGATGTGGAAGTTATTCCAGTTCCTGAAGATGGTCATTGTATTGTTCATAGACGATTTGATCTTAAAACAATTAAACAGCTCAAAGAAGAATTTCCTAATTCACTTGTTATGGCGCATCCAGAGTGCAATATCGAAATTCAAGAAATAGCTGATTATGTAGGTTCTACCTCAGGAATGTTGCAATTTGGCAAAGAAACTGAGGCAAAAGTAATCATAGTAGCAACAGAGAAAGGTTTGGTTGATAGGCTAAACCGTGACTATCCTGAAAAGAGATTTATTTTAGCGAAAAGTACTGCAATATGTAGAAATATGAAAAAGATAAACCTTGAAAATCTAAGGGATTCATTATTATATAAGCAATTCGAAGTTATAATACCAGACGAAGTTCGCGAAAAAGCGGAACAAGCAATTATTAGGATGTTGGAGTTGTCATGAAGAAAATTTTACCATTGCCAAAAACACTTGTACATGAAATGTTAACTAACTTTATGATAGAGGATGAAGGGTATGGTGACATTACCTCTGAAATATTATTCCCAGTAGATAAGCAAGTACAAGCTCGCATTTTTACTCGAGAAGAATGTGTATTAGCAGGAGCTGTTTTAATACCTGAGATTTTTGAACCCGAGGGTTGTCAAGTAATGCTTAAAGCTAAGGATGGCGATATACTAGTTAAAGATCAGACAATTGCAGAAATTTATGGTCCTATGAAGAAAATCCTTCTAAGAGAACGCGTAGCGTTGAATTTAATTTCACGAATGTGTGGAATAGCTACGAAAACATGGTCATTAGTTAAATTAGTACCAAAAGATTCTCATACTGTTGTTGCTGCAACAAGAAAAACTACTCCCGGTTTACGTTTGCTTGAAAAATATGCTGTTGCTTGTGGAGGTGGGGATACTCATCGGTTACGATTAGATGATATGGTTTTGATTAAAGACAATCATCGAGTACTATTCAAATCTATTACTGAAGCAATAAATGTTTTAAAAACTCATCTAAGTTTCACCAAGAAAATTGAAGTGGAAGTTGAAGACTTCGAAACCATGGTCGAAGCTGCTAAAGCAGGTGCAGATATTATTATGTTAGATAATATGAAACCTGAAAAAGTGACTGAAGCTATTAGAATTTTGAAAGAAAAAGGTCTAAGGGAAAAAGTTATTGTTGAATTGAGTGGAGGAATAAATGAAGGAAATCTACAAAATTACGCAAGTCTTGGTGCAGATGTGATTTCCTCTGGTGCTTTAACACATTCCTACAAATCGGCTGATTTATCTTTAGATATAATAAAATAAAGTAGAACACTTTTGTGAACTACTTTATCACTATTTTTTTTAACAGAGAAAAATTATTTCTTTTTATTCACTAATCCTAGAAATTCTGCTTCTAAGGCAATTTTCTCAACGGTTATATAATCAAATTTCTCTGTAAGATGAAGAGAATTAACTTCAATGATTTGTTCTCTGACATTATTGAACATTTTACGAGTGAATTCTATATCATTAGGATCAACTAAAGTGTCTTCATTTAACCGAACAAAAAGTAATGGTAAATCAGGATTTTTTACGCTAGTAACCCCTCCAAGTTTTTTCAATGTTTGATTATATTGGGCATGGATTTTTCTAGCACCATCTTTTCTCAAAAATCGCCACATCTCACGATACGTATCATAGGTTTTCTTACGCCAAATGAAAATCATAATAGGAGCAGCAAAGGTAAGCATCAAAACAAGCCACCAAAGACGGAACCAATGACGTTTCATCATAAATTGAAGCCCTTGCTCGGTTCTTAAGGTACGAGCAGCACCTACTAGAACTATACCAGTCATGTTTGGTATATTTTCTCTGCTCACTAACTCTAACCAGATTGACCCTCCCATACTATGACCCACTCCAATAAAAGGTCTTTTCTTCGGGATATTTGCTTTAAGTTTTGTAATATGGGAATCTAAATTTGTGCAAGTTTTATCCCAACAAACAACAGTACAATTTTCTTTTCCAAATTTAACTTCATAATCAGGATAATATCTTCCAGCACCACCTAATCCCGTAGCAACGACTATTTGAGCATCAATATCCAATCTTACATGTTCATGTGCTATTTTAGGCATAAATTCTCACTCATTCAATAGTTATAATTATCAATTAATCGTTATTTGTTAGCTAATATTGATAATCGATCGTTTTCTGATCATAGTTGGAAATTAAGTCATGATAGGAAAACTATAATGACAGTTCGTAATTTACAAATATCTTTTTGAATTTTTCCTATTACTGGCAGCTTTGGTTAGAATGTATTTTTAGTTGCCTTGATTTTTGACTTGGCAATAAGAGTTTTAAAGAGATGCATCCTAAATGTCAGTTATAATTCTAACTTGAATGAAGGGTAAATTACCAATGGAATTCGCACCAATTATTGAAAAGGTAGCTTTTAATCTTCTGAAATATTCTTCTACCGTTTTACCTGAAAATGCGATCAAAGCAATTAAGACTGCTTATGAAACTGAAACAAATCCAGTAGGTAAAAGTCAATTAGAAGCAATTATTAGAAATTTTGAAGCTGGCTCAAAATTAAGCATTCCAATGTGTCAAGATACAGGCATTCATATCTATTATGTAGAAATAGGTGCTGATTGTCCTATAGATGACCTTGGAAAAATTGAAGGAGCGCTTACTAGAGCCTCACAAAGGGCTACAAAGGAAGTACCTATGCGACCAAATGCTGTTGATCCATTTGGCAGTAACTCAGGTGATAATACCGGCAGGCATATCCCCTGGATCAATTGGGATGTTGTTCCCGGAGATAAAATAAAAATTACTGCATTTCCAAAAGGTGGGGGAAGTGAAAATATGAGTACTGTTAAAATGCTTAAACCTGGTGTTGGTTTGAAAGGCGTAATGAAAGAAGTTGTAGATTGGATGATCAATGCTGGAGGACAACCCTGCCCCCCAACAGTTGTTGGAGTAGCAATTGGAGGAGGAGCTGATATCGCTATTAAATTAGCTAAAAAACAATTAATGAGACCAATCGGTGAACCACATCCAATGAAAGAAGTTGCTGAAATGGAAAAGAAGATGAAGGAAGCAATTAACACCACGGGAATAGGTCCAATGGGTCTTGGTGGCAAAACCACTTGTTTAGCAGTACATATGGATTATGCTGCTCGCCATCCAGCATCTTTACCTATGGCAATATCTGTTCAATGTTGGGCTGCTCGTCAATCAGGCGCGGAAATAAGTGCTGATGGGAAAGTAAAATATTTACACCATAAAATTAAGGAGTAATGAAAAAATGGCAGTAGTAAAATTAACCACACCAATATCTGAAGAAGAAATTCGCAAACTAAAAATTGGCGATATTCTCTACATTTCAGGTACAATCTTTCTTGCTCGAGATGAAGCTCATCTAAGAGCTTTAGAATATGCAGAAGAAGGGAAAGAACTTCCATTAGATTTCAAAGGACTAGCTGTTTTTCATTGTGGTCCAATTGTTAAACAAGATACTAAAGGTGAATGGCACGTAGTTGCAGCTGGACCAACAACCTCTTCTCGGATGGAAATTTTCCAAGATAAATTTATTGAAAAATTCAGAATTAGTGTTGTTATTGGAAAAGGAGGAATGTTCGATAGGACTGCTGCAGCAATGCAAAAGTATGGTGCAGTTTACGGAGCTTTTACAGGCGGGGCTGCTGTTTTAGCGGCTAAAGCTGTTAAGAAGGTTAAAGGTGTCGAATGGTTGGATTTAGGGACTCCTGAAGCCCTTTGGATTTTTGAAGTAGAAGAATTTGGTCCTTTAACTATAGGAATTGATAGTCATGGTAATAGTCTTTTCAAGCAGATTTCTGATGAGGTTGAAAAGAATAGAGCCAAAGCCTATGAAATAATAGGTGTAACACAAAAATAAGAAGAATTATTCTTCTTTTTCATTCTTTTTTTCTTTTACATCTAGAATATATTGATTCCATGAATAACCATCTCTAATTCTTGATTTCCCTTTTCTAAAACCAATCTTCTCTGCAAGTTTGATCATAGGAATATTATCTACCCGTGTCCATAAGGTTACTCGTTCATAACCAATTTCTTTTCCTCGTTCGATTACAAATAGTAGTAGCTCCTTACCTATACCTTTTCTTTGAAAAGATTCAGCTACTGTAATACCAATATCAAATTCTCCTTGTTCAATATCTTCATCAGATGAATCACCGTATAAAGTTACTACTCCCACTATTCCACTGGGAATATTTGGTAATCTCTTCCATCGAACAACTCTTTTGTTTTTATCATTTAATTCCTTTTTTATTTCTTCTTGTGGCAAAATTGCTACATAAATTTCCCAAACACCCATTTCTATTGTGTGAATCCAATCATCTACTAGTTCCTCAGTAGAACTATGCATGCCTACAAGGTCTTTATCAACTTCTTTTACAAGATTAAATAATCCTTGCCAATCTGATGCTTCAAGGAGACGAATTTGGATCATATTAAATTACACAAAATTATCTTTTTTTCTCTCTTATATAAAAAACTCTTTTTCTTTGACAATTAACTAATAATTTTCTTATTACACCAAAACTTTTTGAGTATTGAAATGCTAGCACAATTATTATGGTATTAGGGCCAACAGCTGGTTTAATTATAGCAATTTTCTTGCAATTAATTTCTGCTTCAGTTAATTTCATTGGAATGACTATTCAGAAAAAAGCTGCTACAAAAATCCCTAAAATCAGTAAAGAGACTGGTTTTCTGAAATCAATAAAAAACATGCTCTTCAATAAAGCTTGGATTTTTGGTTTAGTGTTAAATAGTTCTAGTACTTTATTTGCTGCTGGAGCTTTCGCTTTAGCTTCAATTTCAATTATTCAACCACTTTATGGTTTTGGTTTAATAGTATTAGTTATATTCATTCATTTTTATCTTAAAGAACGAATCACTCGTTTAGATATATTAGGTGTGATATTTGGTGCAGCAGGAATTGTTGTTATAGGTTTAGCTGCAACCCCTACTGAAGCACTAGATTATACCGTAATGAGAAATATGTTCATATCAATTAATTCAATGATCTTTTTTGGAATAATCTCTGCAATAGCGTTAATAGCCTACATAGTGAGTGAAAAAACAAAGAAAACCACTTCATTAATTTTCTTAGTGATATCTTCAGCTATTTGGACCTCTACACAAAATATCTTTAACAAAGCTGTAGCAACATCTGTTGGCGATTTAGGATTAAAAGGGGCTCTCTTTGGGGATGCCGCATTGTATAGTTGGGTATTCATTCTTATGTTTCTTTTTGTAAGTATTATTGGTATCATAATGCTTAATATTGCTTATCAAAATGGTCATGGAGTAATCATTTTACCTATTTGGACAGCTATACAAGTAATCATACCAGTTTTATCTGGAATAATCATTTTCGATGAATGGAATCCTTCTAATGGATTAACAGAGACGGATATTATAGTCACCATTGTTGGAATTGTCATAATGTTAGCTTCAATAATTATCCTTTCTATTAGCAATGGTAGGAAAGAAAGTTTTAGTAAATTAATAAGTGCTACAAGTGATAATGGGGATTCTAATAATGAAATTCTTGTTCTTAAACAAAAAGAAGATTCTACAGTCGAAGGAAAAGAGGAATTAGAATCTAATCAAAACAATTTAAAAGAAAATTAAAAGGTCTTTTTATAGAAAGCAATAAATTTATTTTGAGGAATGAAAGAATGGAGATTAGACCAACTCGATGGGCAACAAGTGAAGGAGTGTTTCTTTACCAAGTGCCTGAAGAAGGTGGTTTGCTTCCTATTGAAATTACGATGTTACTTTCGAGTAGTCTTTATGCTATTTCCGTATTCTTTGAGTATGATCAAATAAAATTCGAACAAGAATCTATGACTATTGTTAGAATAAATTTTCATTCCCCTTTTGATACAAATGATATAGTGGAAAATGAGGAAGAACAAGGCTATGTTATCCATAGTTCTTTTAAAGATAATATCTGCTTTCAGAGCATCTTTTTAGCATCCCAGATCAATAATCAATTGAGTGAATTTGAGAAAGCATTTCTTGAGTCTGTAGTAACTAATTTACTCGAGACTTTAAAGAAGGAAGGACGAAACGTTTCAGATTTACCTTTCTTAAAAAACCGAAGTATTATAGATGATACAGAGAATATGCTTCAAGAAATAGATACAAAATATAAGTCACTAGTTGCTAGTTGGTCACTTGCATATGGTTCAGATTATGAAACCTCAAAATTTGATTTTACCAATGTCTTATATAACGGCAAAATTCGAGTAGAAGAGTTATTTTACGATTTAGGAGACAGAGCAATTGAATCATTTGATCAACTTTTGATGAGTAGAGAAGAGAAAATTATTCTCTATAAAATAGCTAAAAGTTTAGTTAGTTTGTCGGGTCTTCTATATGAAAATGAAATGAAAGAATTAGAGGATAAACTGAAATTTAGTCATTCAGAGATTATCCTTGAAGGCAATCAATCAAAGAAACTTTATCGATTAGATGTTCGTCATTATGATCTCGAGGGAGAATCATTTTGTGATATCACTATAATGTCAAATTAATTACAAACAATTTTATTTGATTGAAGAATGATTCCTTACCCAATCAAACATATAGAGTTGAGCTAAACCCGCCCATTGGCCATAATGTTCGACTAACTTATCACGACTTTCTTCCAAAGAAACTTCTTTTCCTTTGAAGAAAATATGTGATACCCCTCTTTGTATCCAAATATCTGTTGGAGGGGCATCAATTTTTCCCAAACCATATAGTAAAAACATATCAGCTACTTTTGAACCTATACCCTTCAATTTTAGTAGTTCCTTTTTAGCTTCTAATGTTGGATATTCATATAATTTTTCAAGTCTCACCTGATAATTTGCAATATTCTCTGTTGTTTCAATCACATATTCTTCTCTATAACCTAATTTGGCTTCCTTCAAAAGATGTTTATTTCTATAGATTGTTTTCGGTTCTGGAAAAGAATAAACCATAAAATGCTCTGTAGGATATTTATCTCCCATGAGTTCTTTTATTTTTCTTGCTTGTCCCACCCATTTCCATATAGAGCTATTTTGGGTTAATATTGAAGATATCAAACTTTCATAAAGATCATGAGCACTTGTTAATCTAATACCATTACAATCTTGAAAAGCTGGAGCGATTGGATCTTTTTTATATATTTCATAAAATTCATTCATATCGATATGTAGACCAAACATTTTTCTGAAAAGTTGTCGAAGATACTTTACTTCATTTTCATTTAAATCTTGATGATGCACAGAAAAATCAACGATTAGTTTTGCTCCTTTCTGATAAAATCTACTTAAAACTTTCTTTTTTGAATCAGGTATCATTACAACCATATAATATCTACCTGATTTATCACTGGGAGGAATTGGAAAGGAACTGTGACCTGTATCTATAGTTCGTTTTAAGTCAAGAGGACCTTTGGCGGGGATATTAACTGTTATCCATTCATTCATTACCATTATTTGATACCTTCTAAATGCTAGCAATATTAAGTATAAAAAAATATTTTTGTACTATTTCACTAACATTCTTCTTCTTAATACCGATTGACTGAAACGATATTTCTAATTCTTTCTTCATATTTGAAATAAGCTTCTTGTATTTTATTTAGGAATACTCCACTTTCTTTAAATTTATCAGTTGAATAATCACGTGCGCTAACAGCAAAAGCCATCATTCGTGCAGCAGTATAAACTTCATAGAAAAAGATCCTATTCCCAATATCAGGCAATTTGACTCGATTAATGTAATTGTTATAAAATTGATGACGGTAATTATCTAATTCCGGATATAAAGAGAAGAAAAATAAAGCCCAACCTGCATCTAACGCGGGGTCTCCTAATCTTGAGTATTCCCAATCAATCAAACCAGTTATCTTTGGTCCTTGAACCATAATATTCCTTGGTTGAGGATCTCCATGGAGCAAAGAAAACCTATCTAATTTTAATTCTTTCCTGAAAGACATAAACCATTTTTGCAAAGGATCAATATAATAACCTGCTTTTCGCAAGAAATTTAATGATCTATTAATATCATTCAGAATATATTTTTCATAAGGAATTTCTTCATTAATAATTCCTTTAGGTGTTTCTACTCCATAGTTTTTGAATCTAAAATTATGTAAATTAACTAGATATTGTGCGAACCCATCTATGAATTTATCAAAGTCTTCTGGTTTATATCGCTTGACGGCTGTTTCAGCAGTTTCTCCCGGAATTCTTTCAATTATTGAGAAAGGATATCCCAAGACATTAGGATTGATTTCAAGAATATATGGTTTTGGTACAGGTATAGGAGCATCTTGTAATCTTCCTAATTTACTGAATTCTCTTTGGGGTTTTAGTGGATCATGTTTTTCGGGATAAATTCGTAAAACAACACTCTTCCAAAACTCCCTGCCTGAAACATCAAATGATAAATCTAGAAAGAAGACTTTATTGGACATTCCTGTTTGAATTCTTTCAGGTGTTTTTATTGTCAATAAGGCAGCATTTTTTGGTATCAAAGACCATATTTTACCTGAGTCAAGAAGATAGTTTTTGAGTATTTGTTGAATATCTTCTACAGGTAATAATGGTTTCATCATCTATTACACGCCATTTAATTTTTAGAGAACTAAATTTTGATTATTAAAGCTTTAAATCCGTTCTCATTGTTCGTATTTGAATTATAAGAATTTTCTGTATGTTCTCTCTTTCCTATTTTGAGTCCAATAATTCAAAAATAGCTTTACAAGCAACCATGGAGGTCAAATCATTGAAATCTTTATTTGGATTAATTTCAACAATTTCAAAGCATTTTGTCTTATTTGCTAGTATTTGGAGAATTGAAAAAAGCTCCCTTGAACTTAATCCTCCTGGTTCCGGTACACTTACTCCTGGAGCGTAAGCTGGATCTAATACATCAATATCTAAAGAGACATAAAAAGAATCATGGCGATCAATAATTTTACTTATTTCCTTCAAGATATCTCTCGAAGAAAATAATTGAGCTTCAATTGTAGTCATGCCATTTGTTTTTATCATTTCTACTTCTTCTAACCCAAGATTATGCCCTCTGCAACCAATAAAATAATAATTTTCTGCATTGAAAAAATTCAGATCAAAAATTCTTTTACAACTGGTTGCACGAGAATATTTCTCTTTTTCAGGATAGGCGTCCATTAAATCAACATGTGCATCTAACCAAATTACAGCATCAATTTTTTTCTGACTTTTTATTATACCTTTGGTTGTTCCTAAAGCTATTGAGTGATCCCCTCCCAAAATAATAGGCAAAGCATTTTTTTGAAGAACTTTGCTTACATTTTCTGCTAATGAGCTCATAGTCTCGTCATATTTTCTTGTTATTTTCAAATCTCCAAGATCGAGAACATTCAAACTATGAATGTTTTGTTCTGAGAAGGATTGTCCTGAAAAGAAATAAGAGATTTCACGTATTTTATTTGGTGCAAGCGAAGCTCCTTTAGGATAAATTTTAGAATTATCTTCAAAAGGCACTCCTATAATTACTGCATCTAGATTTACAGCAGTATCAATTTCCTCAACACCAAATGTTCCATTGAAAGGTTCACTCAACTTTTTTACCTTATTCAGTTAATTCTATAAGTAGTATCTTTAATTAATTCTTTAAGTTTGTTTCTAGTGTATTTTTGAAAAGAAGAAATTCATGAAGTTACGATTAACCTTATTAGTGAAAATTTTTTTGAAGAACAAAAGAACTTTTAACTTGAAACTCTCGTACTATAATTAGCAATAAAATTATCGATGCAGTTTTTGAGTTAGTTCTATTCATCAATAATAAATTGGTGTAAATCATATGGCTGAGCAATCAAATCAGAATACTGAACAACCAAACTTGAAAGATTTATCAGGATTAATTAGAGCTAGTAATATTTTTCTTACACAATCATCTAGAACGAGAAAGGCAATTTTAAATCAAACCAACGAATTAATTGCTTTATTTAATTTACTCACTGAAGCAAAGAAGAAGCGAAAAATTGTCCATGTAACAGGCATGGGTCGTAGCGGTAGAGCGGTTGAATTTTTTGCTGACTTGTTAAAAGATCTTGGGTATAGAGTTTCAATTATTGGTAGAACTTTAGCTTTACCTGTAACTGTTGATGATGTAGTAATAGCTTTTTCAGGTTCTGGTAAAACTGCTACTACAGTAGCTAATGTTGGTATTTGTGTTGATGGCGGAGCTAAAATAATTGTTTTAACACAAAATCCACTCTCGCGTCTCGGACGATTAGCTGATATTTGTTTAGTTGTTCCACAATCAAAGAAACTTATGGAAGAACCCCCTGTAGTTGAAACTGATAGGAATTACATTTTATCGCTTAGTCAAATTTCCGAAGAGATGAAGGGTTCACTTTCTCCAATGGGTACCTTATTTGAGCTTTCTGCTTTATTGATATCTATTGCACTAACTGGTATGCTTCGTAGTGAGGTTGATCCTATTCGGACTTTCCAAAGTACAATGGATATAGTCATAAGTAATGCAGAAAAAGCTGTTAATGATATTGTACGAAATAAAGTTATCCAAGAAGATATTATTGAAGTTTTGAAATTATTTGTTGATTTAAGTCCAACATCAACAAAGAAAGTTTTCTGGATAGGAGCTGGTTTAAGTGGTATCATCGCTTCTATTCATGCAATGAGATTCCAACATCTAGGTTTCAACATACACTTGCAAGATGATTGGCGCTTTAGAAAGAAAAATGACATTCTAGTAGCTATAAGTGGAAGTGGAAGCACACCCTTCACTAATGGTTTAGTTAATGAAGCAAAAAGGAACAAACTCATTTCAGTTGGTTTTACCTCTAAACCAGACTCAGAATTTGGCAAGAAAATTGACAAACTGGTACAGGTTCCAGGAAGGTTGGATCCAGAAAGTTGGTATAACCGACAATCAGAAGATAAACCATTTATAGAGACTCAATTTGAATATGCAGTAGCTATCGTAGTTGAAAGTATCATCGCTCAATTAGCTATTCATAAAGGTATAACTGAAAGTGAAATGAAAGGTCGACATGCAAACATTGAATAGTTTGACTTTACAAAAACACTTATGAATTATTTGATTTACAACCTTTACAGAGTGTGGAAAAATGTCTGATGATGAATTAGATAATCTTCGCGAAAAGAGGAAACGAGAACTGCTCGCACAATCATTGAAAAACGAATTAGCGCAGAAAAAACAAAAAGAAGCTCTAAAGAAAGATCAAGAAAAAGGCATTAGATCCTCAATGATTGTCAATAATGTTCTTGAACCAGATGCTATTACTCATATGAACTGGCTCACACAAAATAATCCTCCAGTTGCTCAAACAATCAAAGATACAATTATTTTATTATTACACAAAAACGAATTACGTAAAAAGATAACCAAAATTGAATTAATGAAAATTGAACGTCAATTAACAGGTCAAGATTCAAAGATAGTAGTAAAACGCAGAGGAAAAGAAGCAACAGATTTAGATAAAGCGATTAAAAAGGAAGAATAATCCCTTCACTTTTTATTATTTTATCACTTTACCGTAAATGATTCTTTCAATTTCCTTATTTATTCCTTTTATTGTTAATGTTGCTGAACCAATACTTTCTTTTGCTTCTGATTCAAAAATAAAAAGACCCACATAGGATAATTGTCTTTTCAAACTTCTATCCCTTATTGCTTCAATCCAAACCAAATGAGGTTGAGCACTTATCCAACCATAATCATTTCTATCTTCTAAAACTAAGCTAATTTTCCAGAAAATTGTACCAATGGTGTCATTAATTTTCGCTAATGTTGCTTTAGAAGTTGCATCAACTGAATAACTAAAAATTCCCTCACTTCTTCTATTATAAATAGCAAATCCTGTGCAAGCTGGAAAAACTGTTGTGAATTGTTCAATGACTTTCTTTATTTCTTCCTTTTGTTCCTTTGAGATAGTAATATCTCCTTCAGGTAATTGAATCGTGTTCTGTATTTTATGAATAGCCTCTTCTATTGTTACATCTAATTTTCTTTCCTGAACAGTTCGTTCTAGATTACCCAAGTAGTGAGAAATTTCGCGATCTACATCTTCAATTACATTACTGTCAACTATTGCTACTGTATCTTCTTTATCCATAGTTAATTCCATAGCATAAAGGACTATATCACCTGCATTTTCTAATGATATTTTTAGTGTTTGAGCTATAATGGTAGGATTTACATCAGCAATCTCTTGATTAGTCATATACCCTAAATCTGACAGTATTTTATTAATTCCATCAGGTGGTTCGCCATTGAATAATAACTGAATGTTTTTCATATGAGTTTTAAGGGCAACAACAAAAAGTTTCTCAGCTGTAGAAATACTTGATTCAGTAATATTCATAATTGTTGGTGGTAAAATCTGAATCAATTCTGGAACTGTTTTATAACCAGCTTCTTGAAGACGTTGTGTATATAATTTTTTTAATTTAGCTTCTCTATCCTGTCTCATTATTATCTTTCCACCCTTCTTTTTATAAAATTCATTTTATCCAGAATTAACTAGTGAGTTAAGGTTATTATTGCTTTTGCTTCTTTTAAGAGTTCCAACTATCGTTTTCATTTATTTAAAGGAAAAATACAGGAAAATTTATTTTGTGAATATTTATCTAAAATTATAAAAACAATCTGAATGCTAGTCATTATATATTCGATTGATTACAATTGTATTAATAGCAAAGTAGGTTTATCATATGGATTTGCATTCAGATAATTTTACTCCTTTAATAGCTCCTTCAGCTATAGAAATAAATGTTCGTCCAAACCTACTTTATACTGAAGAATATTCCTATTTAACGCGTGATGAATTAGAAGTTCTCTTTCTTTTAGCTACAACTGAAATGTCAGCTGAAGGATTAACATCCTTTTCCTTTTCAGGGATAAAACGTCAGCTTGGCAAACATCAGCAAAAAATCACTAAAGCTGTGAATAGACTGTTATCAAAAGAATTGATTACAAAAACAAATATAGGGTATTCTCTTTCTTCCAAAGGGTCCTCTATCCTATCTGAGGTTATAAAATCTCAAAATACTATCGATCTTCATCAATCAAACAATGAATTTCTACAACAGAAAATACTATTCAATTATGAAGTTTCTTTAGAAGAAATAATTAATTTATTAGTAGGTAAGTGGTTTGGTTCTTTTCGATATATTTCTCATACTGAGGGAAAGAATTTAACTATTAGATGGCAATTAGTGGATAGTCGCTCGTCAGCTACATTACAAATTTTTAGTGATGAAGCAATTCTTACAATATTACCTGAAAGCAATAATCATCAAAGATTTACCTATGAACAAGCTTTGGATGAGTTATCCGAATATTTCTGTAATCTACTAAGTGCTTTAGGCGTTCAACCATCAGTTGTTTTTGAAGGTTGGAAAAGAAGTACTTTTTCAGAAATTGAATATCAAAAAAGATTAATTTCATGGTTAAATACTTCTAATAAATCCCTTGCAGAGAACTAATTAATTATTTAATTTGCTTATCTTCTTTCGCAAGCACAAAGTTTATCTTTAGATTATTTTTCAGCTGTTTATAATATATAGAAAGAGTTAGTCATTTTATATAATGAATACTTTATGTATATTGCAACAAAAAAAGAGGTTGGAAAATGCAACCAAATAATATCGAAGAACAACTAACAAAAGGTACAACAACAGTCGCACTAAAATGCAAGGACTGTGCTATTCTCGTTGCTGATATGAGAGCAAGTATGGGTACATTAGTTGCTTCCGATCATGCTAAGAAAGTTCATCAACTAAACGACTATTCCGCAATCACTATAGCTGGTTTGGTTTCTGATGCTCAATATATTATTGACATTATGCAAGCACAAATCAGACTTTTCGAGCTTGATCGCAAACGAAGGCCTAAAATATCCATGATTGCTAATCTTGTAAAGAATATGCTTTATGGTCAATATCGTGCCTACTTCCCCTACTATGTTCAATTAATGGTAGGTGGTTGGGATGAGAAAACAGGTCCTCACGTCTATTCATTTGATATGGCAGGATCAATTTCAGAAGATGATTGGTTCTCTACCGGGTCTGGATCACCAATGGCTATTGGTGTTTTAGAAGTCTTATATGAAAATAATATGACTCAAAAGGAAGGCTTGAAACTCGCTCTAAAAGCATTGAAAGCAGCAATTAAAAGAGACACTGCTACTGGTGATGGCATCCGTGCAGTGGTTATTGATAGTAATGGATTCAAAGAATTCACAAAAGAAGAAATAATTGAACACGGAGGAGCACTCTAAAATGTTTTCTCAACCAAGTCAATTCGGATATGATAAAGCTACAGTAATTTTCTCCCCTGATGGACGTATTATTCAAGTAGAGTATGCTCGAGAAGCAGTAAAAATGGGTAGTACTGCAGTTGGTTTAAAAACTGATACTTGTGTAATTTTAGCAGGTCAAAAGAGATCATTTGAACTCATTGAATCAGCTGATAAAGTATTCAAGATTGACGATCATATTGCTTCGACATTTTCAGGCTATTCAGCTGATGGACGTGCACTTTTACAAAGAGCAAGAGTTGAAGCTCAAATTGAACGCATAACTTATGGTGAAATGATTGATCCTGAAGTCTTATCAGAAAAGATTGGTGATCATCTACAATCATTCACACAATATGGTGGTGTTCGCCCTTACGGTATTGCAGTATTATTTGGCAGTATTTATGAAAATGAAACTTCATTGTATTTCATTGACCCAGGAGGGGCTATCTTCAGTTGTTTAGCGACAGCAATAGGTGCTAATGAAGCAGCTGCAAAAGAAGTGCTAAAGAAAAATTATAAGAAGATTTTAGTTAAAAAAGCAGCCATAAAATTAGCTCTTGATGCTTTAAAAGCAGCTGCATCAGAAGAAGATGAAAGTACTACTTCTTATGAAATGGCTGTTATCGATGCTAAAGATGGCAAAGTTACTATTCTTGGTCAAAAAGAAATTGATGAAATATTGAAAACTTAATTTCAATTACTGTCATTTTTCTTTTTTTTATTTTTAAGTTTACATAATTTAATTAAATAATTCGTCAATATTAATTATATAAATTTAAGATTTCAATGTGGGTCTATACCAATGTTCACTAATTCCTATTATACAAAAAAATTAAGATTAGCAGTTGTAATTTTCTTTATTTGTTTATTAAATGCAAATTTTATTTTTAATCAAAATCTATCCTCAATAAAGATTACACAAAATCCTGAGCTTTCATATACAATAAATGAAGATATTGTTAGAATTAATGAAATTGGTTCATGGGAGCAAAATCTTGGTAATGTTGATAATATAATTGTAAAAGGAGATTTAGCTTATATTGGAGGTGGTGATTGTACATTATCAATAGTTAATATTTCCGATATTAATAACCTCGAAGTAATTGGAACCTATGATAGTGGTACTATTTTAACAACAAATCTTTATCTTCAAAACTCAACTCTTTTTATTTCAAAAGGGTCCTCAGGTCTTGATATTATTGATGTTTCAGATCCTTACAATCCTAAAGAAATCTCCCATCGTGGATTTTACTATATACGAGAAGTTGCTGTTAAAGATAATTATCTTTTCTCTACTGATAATTACATGGACTTGCATGTTTTCGATATAAGCAATCTTTCTAATATTGATCTTGTTGCTACCATTAATACAGGATCGTCAGGTTCTTATGGTCTTGAATTAGTTAATAACTATGTCTTTTTAGCTAATGGTAATGAGGGGCTTAAAATATATGATGTTGAAGACCCCTTACACCCAGTTTTGGTTAGCCAAAATAATCTTTTTGGCACTAATTTCTACGAAATTTCTGTTCAAAATAATATTAGCTATCTTTTAGATGCGTCTGAATCTGTTATTACTTTTGATGTTTCTAACATTTCCAATCCAATAATACTTGATTCCTATACTGGTCTTGAATATGATGATTTCTTTGTTGAAGATAATTTTATTTATGTAACAGGGCAAGATATTGGTTTAGAGATTCTAAATTGCACCAATCCTGATAACATTACTTTGACCCATTCTTTTGCATATATTGGTAACCCAACAAATATTTTCATAAAAGAGAATTATGCTTTCATAACTGACTGGGTAGATTGCTTGAAAATAATAGATATTTCTAATAAAACAAGTCCAATACCAATAAAGAGTTTTGGCAATGGAGAATTAAAAGAATTATTCATTCAAGATGATTATGCTTATCTTATTGATTCAACAGCTGGTTTTATTATTCTAAATCTAACAGATCCTACACATCCTAGAAAAATTTCCTCTTATTCAGATGAAAACGAATTTACTGGTGTTTATATTCATAATGATTTTGCTTTCATTTCAATTGAAAATAATGGTTTTAAGATCCTTAATTTAACAGATATTTCTAATCCCTATATGCTTTCACATGTTTATGATGGTGGTAATGCCTCTGATATTTATGCTTCTTCCAGCAGAGTTTATCTTGCTGATGGTGTTGATGGTTTAGAAATATATGATATAACCAATGTCTCAGCACCGATCAAAATCAAAAGTTCCTATTTTGCAAGTCCTCCTGGTGTATCATTCAGTGCAGATAAAATGACCATTGAAAGTGGTTTTGCATATGTGATTGATTACAATGATGGAATCTTTGTGATAGAAATAAAAGATAATGCCAATATGGGTTTAATTCATGATTTTGCTCTAGAACCAAACTTCCGAGATTGCGTGATTGCCAATGGTTTTTGTTATATATCTAAGGCTTCTGGTATCTATCTTTATGATATAACAAATCCGGATAATATTTGGTATTCTACATTTTATTCCTATTCTTATGCTTATCATCTCAGCTTAATTAGCAAGGATTATTTATTAAGTGCTGGGAATACTGGTTTCAGATTAATAAATATTCAAACTGAAGGTCTTGATACAATAAATATGTACGAAAACGATGGAACAAAGTCAGATATAAAATTGTATAAAAGGAATATCATTTTAGCGAATTCTGCGGAGGCTTCAGATATTCGAATAGTTCGAATAGATGGAG
This sequence comes from Bathyarchaeia archaeon, assembly GCA_035528035.1. Taxonomy (GTDB): domain Archaea; phylum Asgardarchaeota; class Heimdallarchaeia; order JABLTI01; family JABLTI01; genus JABLTI01. The sequence continues at coordinate 27,114 of DATKZI010000012.1, read as the reverse complement.
ATATGGATGGATTGTCTGATATTGATGAATTGCTTACCTACAATACATATCCTGATAAAGCTGATTCAGACAGTGACGAATTATATGATGGTGACGAGATTTTTATTTATAAAACTGATCCAATGAATCCTGATTCAGATTCCGATGGCTTAGGGGATGGATTTGAAATAACTATTGGTACAGATCCAAATGATTCTGATTCGGACGATGATGGCTATTCAGACGGTTACGAGTATTATCATGGCTCAGACCCTCTTGATCCTAATAGTGTCCCTCGTTTCCAAATCTGGATGGTTTATGTAGCTATTATCTTCGTAACTCTTGTTATATCAACTCTTCTTGTTATCAATATCATTCAAAGAAGTAAAGGGAAAAAATAACCTCAAATAGCTATTTTAATATATTAAATCCCTCTTTTTCTCTCTTTTTTTAAGGTCTCTTTTAGAAACATTCATTTAATAAAATCTCTTTTTAACTATTTGAGAGACAATAATAAAGAAGGGTAGCTATACTGTCAGACTATAAAAAAACTTTTACTGAATATTTTGATGATTTAAATTCAGATGATCCTAAAATTCGTTTAGCTGCTGCAACAATTCTAGGTGAATGGGGTAATGATCGAGCTGTTAATCCACTACTTGAAGCACTCCTTCATAAGGATGAAAATCTCCGTCGAGAGTCTGCACGAGCACTAAAGGAAATATGTAATAAACGCTCAATTGAGCCATTACTTGAGAGGGTAACAAAAGATACTTCAGCAGAAGTTCGAGCTGAAGCTGCTTATGCTCTCGGGTATTTTAAAAAATATTACCCTGAGGTAGATTCTTTGATACTCGCCTTGGAAGACCCTCATCACCTTGTGAGACAAAATGCTGCTTTTGCTTTAGGTAAAATTGCTCGTCGAAAAAGCACTAAACCTTTGATGGACTTATTAATAAAAGATGAAAATGTTAATGTTAGGGAAATGATTGCATGGGCTCTTGGTGAATTAAACGATAAACGTGCTGTACCGGTGCTAATAAAATCACTTGAGGATTCTCGATTAATTGTAAGAAAAAATGCTGCCTTTGCTTTGGGACGTTTACAAGATACTTCAGCTGTAGAACCTTTAAAAAAACACTTACTTCGAGAACATGAATCAAAAGAATCCGCTTGGGCACTTTCACGTTTATTAAAAAAACGAGTTGCAGTTGTAGTCTTAAAAGATGCTTTTAAGAAAATGAAAAAAGATGATTATATTGAAGACTGTATTGAAATTTGTAGGATATTTAATCAATTGGATAAAGAGACCGCAGAATCTTTCATTAAAGAAATGCTAGCGGATAATCGCTTTAGTAATTATCATGAAGAAATAAAATTACTAGTTTAATTTTCTAACTAATTTTAATCTTCAGATTTCTCATTTTCAACAGAAACTATAACAGTGTCTAATACATCTTCTAAAAGTGGTCTATCCTCAAGATTTGCTGGTCTACCTTCAACAGGTATTGCTGGACCAATTTTAGGTGCATCACCAAAGTCTCTCATGGGTCGTCTTCCCGTTCCTCCAACACCAGTTACTGGCACTCGGGACTGAGATATTGCTTTAGTTAATTTTGATTCTAATTGATCAATTCTTTTAATTAATTGCAGAACTTCCTCTTTTGACATTTCAGCAGTAATAGGTTTGCTATCTGATCGATCCTCAGAGGAAATGATTTTATTAAATGTCATACCCAATTCATCAATTTTTTCTAGGATTTTTTCATTTGCTTCTTCAGAAAAATGAGGTTGATTATTTTGGCTAGCTGGGGCTGGAGTTCCAATTGTTGGAACAGCAGGAATTTTTGGGAATTTATCTTTCATTTCCTGAATGAACATCCATAATTCGTCTACTGTTTTATTTGCTCTCTCATCTACACCTGAAAAGGTTTTTGAGTAAGTTGGTGGGGGAGTTTTTTTACTGATGGAACCAAAATGTTTTTCGTGTAATGAAGCAATTGCGTGATTAATAATTTCATCTGAATTAGAGTATAGTGTTAAAAGATCTTCAATCATATCTTTTGTTTCTGAATCGTAAACATATTCAAGATAGAATGTTAACCCTCTAATTCTTCGTTCACTCAAAGATAATTTGCTCCAAGACTATTTTAATGACCTTGTTCTTTCACTATAGTATTAAATTCTTCACATTTCTATGTAATCTTTTCAAATCAAAAAGTCATTTGTTTTCGTTTATAAGTACCTTTTCTTTTGGTATTTAAATCAATTTATCTTTTAAATAGCCATTTTTCGTCCTTGAAAAATTCATTAGCATTTTTCATTGCCTTTTCATTTTCAGCTTCAGTTATAGTATCATAACATAATTCTATATCTAATGCTTTCTCCAATCCATTGATCAATGCTTCTCGAATTGCTTTAAATGTTGGGGAGTATCCCAACTCTTGTGTTAAACTAGCAACTCTTTCTTTTACCGTTGAAATAAGTTTTGATTTTATTTTTTCATCAGGTACAATTAACAAAGAAAACATTGTCTCTACATCAACCTCACGTAGTATGGTACCATGTTGTAGGATAACACCATCTCGTTTAGTCAATGCACTACCAGAAATCTTCTTACCATTACTAACTAAATTAATATCATTAATTGGTTCATATTTAGCATCTATTCCTAATTCTTGCAAACCAATAACTATTCCATTACATATTTTCTCATAAATTTTGGATATATCTTGTGGTATTTTGGGATTTGAATCTAAGCAATTTACAGAATAAGTAAGTTCCCCCTCATAATCATGATAGACTGCTCCACCACCAGTTGTTCTTCTGATATAATCAATTCCTAATCTTTCACAATTTTCAATATTGATAACTTTCTTCATAGATTGAAAATAACCTATTGAAACTGCAGATGGCAACCAGCGATAAAATCTAATAGTATTGGGTGATTCATTCCTGCCAACAGCAGACATTATTGCTTTATCTAATCCCATATTATAGTAGCAGTTAGCTGCTTCTTCGACCCAAACTAAGCGCCATTGTTCTTGTACCATAATTATTCAATCCAAGTTTTTTATTTAGAAGTTTTATCAGATTCTATTTATGGAAAATATTGACTAATGAATGAAAGCAATATTGGTAAAGTAAGAGCTAAATTAACAACCAAACCTACAACTGCATAAATAATTGCCCGAGTTAATCTAGGATCCATAGAACCCAATGCTCTTCTTGCTTGAATAACATAATAGACTGTAATGAAAAAGAATATAGGACTTAAAATCCATGCACAAAAAGTGATCCAAGAAAAGAGTGTTGCTAACATAATATTTCTTTCAACACCAGCACGTTTGATTAATTCAGCTTGATCCATTGCGTAAATATTCTCTTGGTCATCATAAGCGCCTTGTTTGCCAAAATTACCAAAACCACCAAATCCACGACTTCTTTTATCATCAAACGGTTGTTGTGGAGGTTTTGGCTGTTGGGGAGGTTGTTCTTGAAAAGGTTGTTGAGGAGGAATTTGACCAAATCCTTCTTTTGGTTTTTCATTAACATTAGCACCACAATAACTGCAATAAATTATACCTTTTTCTAAAATAGCTCCACAAGAAGGGCAAAGAATAAATTTGGATTCTTCAGACATTTTTCATTCCCCGTAATTATCTAGGTTTTTTCTCCTAGATATAGCTTGGTGTTTTAATACTAAATCTATTTACAATTTAAAAATCTCTCCAAAACTTCTAAAGGAATTCTTTGAACTCCTCTAGTATGGAATTGATTTCTTGAATTGTTAATGTTTTAGGAAAATTAAATAGCTCTTTACCAGGAGATTCATTATAGAATGGTCTATTGCAGTGGGAACAACCACTAGTCTCAAAAGCTTTTCCTGTTCTGATCACTTGTTCAATGCTCTCTTTCTCCAAACCTAAATGAACCAGTTGTTTCTTTTTCCCTAATATTGTTTGAAAAGTCATTTGTTTATAAGTTGTTTTCCCTTGCTCAATTAGATATTTTGCTAACTGAATTCTTCTATAAGAATCCATCATAGGTTTCGGGTGTTTTTCTAAATCTGTTCCTTGTACTGGTGTAAAAGCAAAAAGTCCAGTGGTGATTTTTCGATCATAAAATTTTTGAATAAACTTTATAGCTTCCTCTTCAGTTTCACCTAATCCAATAATCAGATGTGTGCTAACAAATCGATCACCAAAAACATCTGCAGCATCATCTATTGCTTTCTCTAGAATTCTCCAAGTCAAAGTGTTACCTCGTTTTTTACCTTTAACTTTATCAAAAATTTTCTCAGTTGCACAATCAAAAGAAATCCCTACTCGAGATACTCCTAATTCTTTCATCTGTTCAAAGATTTTTTTTCCAACAGGATAAGAACAAACGGAAATTGGTAAAGAAAGTTTATTTGATTTAATTATAGTTAACATTTCTAGTAAATTTTCATTTGAGTCAGTAAATTGAACTGTTTGAATACAAAGTCGTTTTAATCCATGTTTTATTTTTAACAGCTTTGCTAATATATCTTCTAATTCATATAAAGGCCATATAACTCGAGATAATTTGTCAGCTTTTCCTGAACTTTCTCTTGCTTGTGGACAAAAACTACAATTTGATAAGCAATGATTGGGAGCATTCATCATTAGATAAGCAGTAGTTGGTAAAACATCGATTTTTGTTGTTTCTAAACCTAAAGCAACTGCAGTACCTATTGATGCTCTAATTTTCACCTATCAACCCTCATGATACAATATAATTAATCACTAATTTGATTTAATTTTGGAATTAATTCTTTTAATTCAATTAGATTTTTTATTGCTAATCTAGATTTTGAAATTTGATTAAATTGTTCTTCGGTAAACATGCCAATTCTAGCAATAAAGAATATTTCATTAGATTGAGCACGTTCACAATCCTTTAAGGAATCACCAATATAAACTAATTCTAAAGATGAAAGATTAAATTCTTTTTTAAGAAAATCAAAATGATCTTTCCCTTTCTCAAAACCAGGTCTATATCCTAAAATTTGATCCACAATTAAATTGTTATTTTCACAATATTTCTCAATAGTTGGCTGGGTAGTTGAACTTGATATAGCAACCAAATAACCTTGTTTTCGTAAAAAATCAATTGTTTCAAGAGTATCTTCAAATAACGGGAGATTAAAAATACTATTAATTTTTTCTTGTTCAAATTGAGAGACTACTGAAAGATTCGCTGGATTATCAGGAAACAATAACGCTATTTGTTGTACGAAAGGTAAACCTGTAGTGCTTCGATATTTATGCCTTGCATCATCAATTGACAATTTGTAATAGTTTGTTATTAATTTGACAGCAATTTCTTCTAATGTTGGCATAGTATCAGCTGTTGTTCCATCAAAATCTAAGGCAATCATTTTGATCAATATAATTCTTCCTTTGCAACAATCCGTTTTTTATAAACTAATTTCTTTTGAATAATAATCTTTGGTTTTAAATGAAGATGGATGAATATGCTGCTTTAAGTACTATCTCAAATATTTAAATTCAAGTAAACATACAAATCATTACCAAATTTTTTGAAGTGATTAACTTGCAAACACCTTTAGAAGTTATCCTTAAGGATGAATCTCTTATTGAAACAAGAATTGAGCCAGTTAGTATCCCTGAGAAAAAAATTAGATATTTGTGTATAGATGTTTTCAGAGGATTAACAATTGCTGCTATGATTTTTGTTAACACTTTAGCTATGTTCGATAAAACCCCTGCGTGGACAAAACATGCGGTTGACTTTGGTTTAACATATGTTGATTTAGTAGCACCTTTTTTCATTTTTGCAATAGCTTTAACTTATAAAATGTCTTTTAGTCGGTATTTGAAAACTGAAGGTGCAATAAAAACCTATACGAGATTCATTAGACGTTATGGCGCATTCATTGGTTTTGGTATGCTTGGAAGTATTTACTTAACGCCTGAAGGATTTGGTTTTGACTGGGGAGTCTTACAAGCAATTGGGCTTGCTGGTATACTAACAGTTTTTTTCATACAATTACCTAGAATTTATCGTTTTATTATTGGATTTGTATTATTAGAAGTATATCAATTTACAATAGGTCTTTCAGTGGACATAGAAGGAACAATAATAACTATTAGTGATTTAGGTTTTAATGATGGACATGGTGGGTTTGTTGGTGGTATCGGTTACGGAGCAATGATGTTACTTTCTACCGCTATAGTTGATGATTTTAGGAAAATAAACAAATGGGAACTATTGATTTTTGGTTTTACATTTTCTGCTCTAGGTACTGCTCTCCATTTTATCTGGTTCTATTTAGGGTTCCCCGCTTATGGAGGATTATCTAAACTTAGAGTGACCCATTCCTATGTTTTACTATCAGTTGGTCTAGCATCAATACTTTTCTGGATAATTTGGTATCTTTATGATAATAGAAAAATAACAAAAGAAAAAAGCTATTTTCTGGAACCTCAAGGGAAAAATGCATTCTTCTTGTATATTATTCAAGCAGCGTTTTTAGGATTAACACTCCTTTATCTTAGACGCGATACCCATTTAGCATTAGTGTTCCTAGGAGCATTCATTAATGTGTTTTTAATTTGGGCTCTAGGATATATAATGGATAAGAAGAAAATCTACATAATAATTTAAAAAAAGAATAAAGAAGCACTCATATGAGTGCTCAGATTATCTTTAATCTTGAAGATCTTTGATAAAAGGAGTAACTTCTTGTAGTAACCAGTCTGGCCACAATTTTTTAGCTTTCTCTAATTTAATTACACCAGATTTATGGTTCCAGCCACGTTTCTCATAGACAGTATCTTGAAGTTTATTGTATCTCTCTTCTCGATCTTTTCGAGTTAGCTTATGACGTTCTTCAAGGGGCATAGTTTTAATTTCTTCAACACTCTTTCCAAGAATTTCAGCTAATTGACCATCGTATCGATCAACTCTGCTTTTATATTCTTCAAGAGTAACAGGCCCTGCAGAACGATAGGGAATATTGCTATCATCAATCCTGCGACCATGACCCAAGCGAACTTGGAAAACTCTTTGGAATTGATAAACACGTTCGCTCATGGTTATGAGGCTGTCTTCGCGTTCTTTAGGAGTTTTACCCATGTCTACACCTGTAATGGATTGGTAGAGATCAGCATAATTCTGAATGTGCTCAGGAACTTTGTGAGGTTCAGTAGTTTGTTTATTGTCCGCTGGAACGACATCATTCCAAGGTAATTTACAGAGACCTTGAATGGCAAACCAGGTACGCCAATAGGGGAACCAACAAAGAGCATTTGCTTTATTCTCGAAAGTAGGCATATAGTTGTGAACCATATCAAGGAAAATCAACCAAGCTTCATCATGCTGAGGACCTTTAAGGGTTAAACCATAACCACCTTGTTGAGCAAGGGATTCTTTAGTCATATATTCAGAAAATTCAAGACCCTTATGTTGCATACCAATATCTTGGATGAATTGTTTTTGTTCAGCTGTTAAACCATAATTAGCTTTGAAGTATTCCTGCATCTTTTTAATACCCTTAGCATAAAGTAAAGCAAATTCATCTTTGCCTTCAGCTATTCGGTGCAATAATTCCATAGTATGAGCAAAATTACCCCAATTAAGTTCTAAACCATTGGTTCGTTCTTTATTGAGAATACCTGTCGCATAACATTCCATAGTAAAAGCAGTAGCAGTACCAAAACTAATGGTATCTAAACCATAGATATCACAATAGAAGTTAATTTCAATAACTTCAAGAGGGTCGAAAATACCGAGATTACTACCACAACCGGCAATGGTTTCGTACTCAGGACCATCCACACAAACAGTTTGCCCTTTGTAGGGTCCTGTTTTTGGGATAACTCCTTCTACACAATGTGAACAATTTATTGCACAACCACGCCAACAACCATCCCAACCTTTACCAGTGTTTGTAAAGATTTTTTCAAATTTATCACCCCATAGGTTTTTATCTTTACCATTCTCATCTTTGCCAAATTTGAAATTATATGTTGGCAAAAGATCAAATTCACTCATAATTGATGGTAGATGTGCTGTTCCAAGTACTCTCATTCGATTTTGTTTTGGATCTAATTGCAAAATCTCACTTGAGTGTTTTCTTCCTACCGCTCTTGCTTCCTCTGTATTGTCTGGATTTTGTGATTCTAATTTTACAGATGGTGAATGAGCAACAATTGCTACAATATTCTTATTTCTGAACACTGAGCCTGTTCCTCCACGACCAGCTTGCTTAATATGATTGAGTTTTCTACTATTATCCCACCAGGAGAAATTCAAACAACCAAAATATGAATGATCCGCGCCTTTTCCAGTTGAAACTACGGAGATATATAATTTGTCATCTTTTCCTGTTTCTTCATCTACTTTCTTATACTTCTCATTAAGCATTTTCGCTAATTTATAAGAATCATTTGGGAGATCGCTTGCTGATTCTACCCATACTTTTTCTTCTAGTCCATCAATTACAATAACAACTGGTTCTTTTGCTTTACCAACAATACGCAAAGCATCAAAACCAGAATATTTCATCCATGGACCGAAGAATCCCCCAACATTAGAATCAATAATAATATCTGTTAATGGAGATATTGCTGTGACAATTGATTTTCCAGCTCCTGGATAACCCGTTGTACCTCCTAAAGGTCCACTAGCAATACATAAAGGATTTTCTGGTTCATTCCATTTAACTATTCGGTCTTTTGGGAGAGACTCCCACATTAACCAAAGATCATACCCTTTACCACCGATAAAAAGTTCACGAACTTTCTTAGGAATTGTAAGCTCTTCAATTTTTAGTTTGTCTAAATCTATATGAAGTGCTTTATCAGTATATCCTTTCTGAACTTCTTGTCGTTTGTATGACATCTCAGCTAGATTTTTTGTCATTTTTTACACCATTTATTCTCTTTACTTTCTGTTAAAGTACGAATAAATCAATATTTCTTTAAACTTAAATTTTACGTCATTTAAACGATAGGCATCTAAAAACATAACGTATATATTTTATATTTAATTAAATTTCTAATACAAATATGGTTGAGCTGTTCTCCATAGTATTTTGTTAAAGGCTTCTGCATATTGTACTCCTACTGCTCGACCATTTGCCATAAGTTGTACTGTGACATATTCCTTTACTGGCCATTGTCCGTATGCTTCAGCATAGACATCTAATACAGCCATTATCTTTTCATATTGAGCTGAAACATCTACAAAAAATGGTTGCCTTTGATTTTCTGTATTGCTGAAATGATTTGTAAAGAAACTTACTTGTGAACGATGAGGTGGATATTTATCATCTGGATTTTTATATCGCATATATGAAATTGCATCTAAAACAATAGAATAGGTGTATCTATGATCAGGATGACCTATGCCTAATTGTTCAGCCTGAGTCCAGGTTATAATAATGTCTGGTTTTATTTCCTTAAAATGAGCCGCGAGTTTCTTAGCGTTTTCAACAGATGGGTGCACACCTGAATCTGGAAGATCAAGTATCCTATATTTTGCACCAAGAATTTTTTCTATTTTTTTAGTATGACCTGCTCTAATTTCTTTTATTTCCTCTTTTGAGCAACAAAGCGATGAAGCATTTTCCCCTTGTGTTAAAAAGATTACATATGCATTATCGCCTTTTTCTGTGTGATTAGCAATTGTTCCAATAACCCCTGCTTCATCATCTGGATGAGCAAAAACTGCTACTATATTTAGAGGTCTTTCAGTTCTTTCTATCATACATAACAGTTATTCAATGTCTTTAAAAAGTTTAAACATAGGATTCTAAGGAAAAAGGAGCTTATTTTATGATTTTTTATATATTAGAAAATTTAGTATTAGCTCCAAAAGAATGGATCTTTTTTTGTGGTTATCTCACTTGCTGAGCTCTTGCGATCAAGTTCTCAGTTATAGTAATGAAAGACTCATTAACATTTTCACCAGTTTTTGCACTGGTCTCAATATAGGCTAATGCTTTTATCTTCTTAGCAAAAGCTAAAGCCTCTTTTTTGGGAACACTTCGAAGATCCTCTAAATCATTCTTATTTCCTACAAGAATTTTAATAACATCTTCTCCCGCATTTTTAATTAGATCTTCATGCCAATCATCAAGCTTTGATAAAGTTGCTGGTCGTGTAAGATCAAAGACCAATAAGGCTGCTTTTGCACCTCTGAAAAACATGGTTCTAAAAACATCAAATCTTTGCTGACCAGCAATATCCCATATAGATAGAGTGGCCAAGTCATTGCCAATTTTAAGATATTTACTATAAGGTTCCATGCCTACAGTAAGTAAATAATCCGACTTGAATTTTCCATGGACGAATTTCAAAGTTAAACTTGTTTTTCCTACTGCTGCTTCTCCTATGAGAAGAACTTTGAAAATATAAGTTGAATCTCTACTTTTTTGACTGTCCATTTTTTTTGCCTCATATTTTTTTTCATTTAGGAACTAGCTATCTTTGTCCCATTAAATATCATTCGGGGTCGTTCAAGAAGCATAATTATTTCCTGATCAGCTATTCCTGATACATAGGTAAATGGTGCTTCGTATCTTGACCCACACAAGGGACATTCGAAGAAGACTATTTGTTCTTCTATTAACATTGTTGTTGATGGTTGGAATGTGTGTCGACATAACTTGTTTTTACATCGGTATATTATTAGGGGATCGACATCAGCAAAGTCTCTATTCACTCTGTGTTGCACCTGCTTCCTGTTTCCTATACCATTTATTCCAACGTATTCTCTTTTAAATGGTATTAAATTATAACTTTGTGTTGTTGACATATTTCTTAAAAATCTATCGAATTTATACATTAATACTTTTACTTTTGGAGCATTTCTTTGATTTTTTCCGCCCATTTTTCTGTAAAATCTCTTTCGATATCTTCATTACGTAATTCAGTCTTCAACATCATTGGTATTTCATCAATTATTGGATAATAATTTTTACATTTTAAACATTCTATAACGCCAGCTGTAACCTCATGTGAAAGGCATTCACGGCAATCTTTTTCATAATTTATTTGTTTTATATTTCCTAGTAACACCTGGTTGCCATCAGGTTTTTCCTCAACCAATTTGATCTTCTTCTTTGCACAATAAAATCTACACACAACGTTTGTATTTTCATCCTTAGATGGAAGTTTTGCATTTTCTATATCTCGTTCTTCAAAGGTATGAAGCATAAGCGGCCAATTCTTATCATAAGGGCAAACAAGAATATCAAGCAGTCTTTGTTTCAATTTGCTTTTATCTCCAATATTCTCTAGTAAAAATTATACTATCAATGGTATTTGAAAGCTTTTGTATCATCAAAAAATATTAGTTTTTAGCTATTAATATTCATATACATCTTCCAAAGCTGTTAAATGTGAGTTTTGGTAGAATTTTTTTAACATTTGTCCTAGATTAAATTCCAGAAAATGCTTTCGACGTACTTTTATTAATTTTTCAGCTGTTAGCTTTAATTTCTCTTCTACTAACCATTTTGTAGCTTCTTGTGCGGTTTTAATATCAACATTTTTCCAAAAATTTTTCACACTAAATTCCCATGGTTTGAATTTATTTGGATATAGAGCATTAATTGCTTGATAAGGCGAACTATTATAAAGCATTTGCAACATACCCCCTAAACTAAAATCTTTGAAAACTTGATAAGTGATTTTCTTTGGGATATCGTCTTCTGCAACATTCAATCTTTTTATTATGTAATTTATTGCTTCTAATGATCTCTTAACACCAATTTCTCCATCCCATATACCTGTCATACCTTTTGAAAATTGCCAAGGCTTAAATTGCCCAGGATAAGCGTAATCCAATGCTTTAAAATATGATGAATCAAAAAATTCAACTAAAATACGGAATAATCCTGCTTCATGGAAAGTTTTCGCTGAAATATATTTTGGTACATCATCTAATTTTAAATTCAAGTGTTCCTCTACTAAATATCGAATAGCTACCTTGGAATGCTCTTTACCTTTTTCACATCGCCAAAAACCATATGGTAGCTGAGCAATCTTCTTTTCTAATTTAAATCTGATTAATTTTTTGATATCCTCATCTGCCAGAATAGGTTTTTCATTTGAAATTTCTTTTCCTACCAATTATATACGCACTCCAATAAAGTTTTCATTGCAGAACCTAATTTTTACGAGATTAGTGTGCAATTCAAATTATCTTTCCCAAATTTTCTTTTTAAAACAATAAACTCAGACCACAAACAAAGTTATTATAGATGATTGTCGTTTTTTGATTCTAGTAACTTGGGGATACAGTCTATGTCAACAAAGGAAGAAATTTTAGCTAAGCTTGCTGAAGATCCTCATGCTTTTTGTTCAGCTAGTTTAGAAGGGGTCAATCTATCTAATGCTGATTTATCAAATGTTGACTTCTTTGATACAGATCTTACTGGTGCAATCTTAGATGGATGCATTTTAGATGGGGCAACACTTGACGCTGCAATTTTAGAAGGTGCAAGTTTGGTAAAAGCATCCTTGAAAAAAGCTAAATTTGAGGAAGCTAATCTTTCAAAAACTAACTTGACAGAAGCTGATTTTACTGAAGCACTACTCCCTGATGCAATCCTTGATGATGCTATACTAGAACGAACAATATTTATCAAATGTGATTTGGGAAATGCTAGTTTATACGAAGTAAAAGCTTCAGGATCGAAATTTAATGGTTCCAAATTAGCCTTAGCCCATTTAGATTATAGTGATTTTAGTGGTGCTGATTTTACTTATTGCAATTTACAATTTGCTTCACTTCGTGAAGTCAATTTAACAGGAGCTATTCTAAAAAATGCTCTTTTAAAAGAAGCTCGTTTAATAAAAACAAATCTTGAAAATGCTGATCTTTCTGGTGCTATTATGGACGGGGCTGATCTTAAAGACGCTATTTTTAATAACACTAAAATGCTCGGTGCAGTTATGAAGGATGTTAGAAATCGTCCTCCAAAATTGTAAGCTTTTAAAATAGTTTTCCTACCTATTTTTATTTAATTTAGATGAAAACATTTTATATTAGAAATACTATTAGTTTATTATTAATTATTCCGCCGACAATAATAAGGTAGGGTTATAATGAGTGATTTTGAATACACAAAAATGATCGAGCAAATTCTCAATCGCAAGGATCAAAAAGAACGTGAAGAATTGTTTAATTTTATTGGTGAAAAAGGCGATGACCGTTTTGTTGAACCATTAACTGAACTTATAAAATTAGATGATAGTCCTAAAATGCGTCAATCACTATATAGTGCTTTAACAAAAATAGGAACAAATCTTGCTGATGACGTTATTAAAACACAAATAAAATTAAAATTACCCAAAGATGATGGAAAGAAAATCACCAAAAAATCTTGGGATGAAGCAGTATTCTTTTTAGCTTCTAATTTAGAGCCAGTTTTTATTAAAAAAGTCAAACAAATAATACAAACAGAAGGAAGCTTATGGGGGCACGAAAACAAAGGTGGTATAGGTGTTTATGTCCGTAATTTATTACGAAACAATGGTTTTAACTGGGGAGAAACCGCTTTAGAAGCTTATTGGCCTTGGGTTGTAGAAGAAGTATTAAAGAAAACTGAATAGTGTATAAAATAGATTTAGGAGAAAAAATCTCCTTTCTTTCTCATTTTTTAGTTATTCCTTAGCTGTGCTTTGTTTTTGTGAAATAAAGAATGTTTTTGATACACTAACCAATCCGGCAATAAAAACAGCTGCTGCTACAGGGAACATAACTAATGTAAAGTAAATTAATCTAGAATTTCCAATATCAATATCTTCAGCACCAAATGTTAACCAATTAGCGAAAACATTCCAGTATCTAAAGTATAGGAAGAATAATGTAAAGAATATAAACAATCCAATTAATTTTAGAATATCTTTTATAGATACACGATCACGTAATGATTCTTTTTCTTCTTCTTCAAAGTACTCCCATTCTTCTTCTTCATCATCGAATTCGTCATCGTAGTTGTCATCAGTACTCATTTGGTTTTTCCTCAAATTACTTATAAGTTATACAAGATGTTTAATTATCACTTTAAAAAAGTTGTTTCTATAAAGATTATTTCCATAATTATTATTTCTAAATATTTTAGTCTTTAAAAATAAATCATATTTTAATTACCATTATTTTATTAATGAGTTTCACTAATTTACACTTAAAATACTTGGAGATAATTCTTTTGACTCCCCAACCAAGTCCTAAAAGTAAAAAAATCTCATGTAAATTTTGTGCTAAAACAGCTGAATATATGAAATTATATAATGATTATTTCTGTTCTAAATGTTTGCGTTTCCAAACAGAAGCTAATATTTCAGAAGTGAAGATATTACCTATTTTTAAATTAAAAACCTATAATTTTAATGCTCAAAAATATGCCTATATCATAAATAATGAGCTTGATTCCAAAATTGGTTCTTGTGAACGAAGAGATCTTTCTAAATACATTAACAAAAAAGACTATGATATTAGATATTATTTCTTTAATGATATTAATCGTATAGTTGCTTCAATGGACGGACGAACATTAAATGATATAAAAGATGCTGATGCTACTTGGAAGATTTATAATTATGGTCGTCATTTATTGGGAGAAATAAAACATATTGCTAATTCGGATACCTGGCAGATTTTTGATTCTGAAAGCAGATTAATAGCTATAAGAAATCCAAATGATAAACAAACAGTTACTCAAACTGCGAGAGAATTCACAATTGTTGCTGATGCTAATAGTGAAAATGTTCTATTCAAAATTACAAGGAAAGTAGGTTTTCAATTAACAATACTCGCGGATGATATTGATACGCTTCTAGGTTGGGGTATGGTCGTTGCTGTTCATAGGCGTTATTATCTTTAAATCAATGGAATTACACCCTATCAGAATATCTTCCTCGAGAAATAATTTCTTCAATTTTTGATTCAATTACATTGCCAAAAGGTGATTCCTGCTTATATCCCATGAGAATAGCTTCCCACATTACATCAAAAAGCTCATTATGAGTACTTTTTATTGCTCTCTCTAAAAGATAAATATCTATACCAATATCTTCAAGTCTATCTGAAATGTAACCCAAACCAAAATCAATAAAGGCTATTTGGTTTTGATTCTTTAAACTAATAATATTGGAGGTAGTTAAGTCACCATGAATAATTCCATTTTTATGTAATAATCCAATATAATAACCAATTTTTTCGCTAATATCAAAACAAGTTTCTTCGTCAAGTTTTGGCAATAAAGTTTTCAAAATTTCACCTTCGAGGTATTCCAAAACCAAAGTAGTATTTTGAATATCAATTTCATAAATTATTGGTACTCTTACTCCTACATCTTTTGCTTTGCTAAGAAGTCGTGCTTCATGAATAGTACGTTGTTTTCTAAATTGGAAATCTAATTCTTTTATTCGATAGGTTTTTGGTATACGGACTTTAAATATAGCAGGTAAATCTAACCAATCTTCTAGATAAAGTTTAGATTCAGCTCCTCGAAAGTCGATATTCCTCACAAATTTTCACCTTAATCTACTATTATTTAATCATATATTAAAAGAATTTATTGTTTAAAAACAAAAGGAAATACTTTACTGAGCTATTGTTGTAGCTCAGGGTATATAGAAGAAGGATTTGAATAAATCAAGTCCCTTTTGTTTTAAATTCAGTATAACCACATGTACCACAATGACGTCTATCTTTATGCTCAGCTAAAAATGATCCTTTACATCGTGGACATTCTTTTCTTATTCTTTTTATTCCTGTTTTTTCTACTTGGTAATATTTCCATACTTGTTGGGTTTTTGGTTCTTTGCTTTTGCCTTTGCTTTTTGACATTTCATTTAACCTCTAATTACTTTATTATTCCTTTTTTTCAGCTGGAGGAGTATTACGTTTAATTAAATACTCGTGTTCAACACGTTTCAAATCTTCTTCTGTTTTATAAGCATGAGCTGTACCCTTACTCAACTTCATACCTCTTTCTTGGTGAATGGCTTTAATTATCAACAAGTTTTCATCATGATTTATTAGTGCTGCTAATTTAGATTTCACATCAAGTCTTTTTGGTGTTTCAGCTTCAGCTTCGACTTCGAAGATTACTTCTAGTCTATCCAATAAATTATTAGTATTTTTTTCTAGTATCTTAATTTTCATTTCTCTCGACCTGCATTCGTTCGATGAGTTTTGTGAATTTTAACTTTACGTTTGCTGTTACATTTATTATCACAATTCCTTCATGTGGTTGTCCATAGACAATGAAGGATTTTTCTGGTGCTTCCAGAGTTATTGGCAAAACAAGCAAATCTTCTTCGCCATCAATTAAAAGAACTATTGGTTCTTTTGATTTATTTGTTAATTGTTGTGCTAGTTGTTCACTAACCAATTCTTTAATTGTTTGCCAAGTTTTGATAGTTATAGTTGCTGGGGGATTTTTCCTCTTTATTACTTTTGCGTTATTAATTGAGATTTTTTTAAATGATTTTCGTAAATTCTTTCCATCTATAATAGAAATATCTGGAATTAAACCATTTTTTATCGCATCTTTGACACAATAATCTCCTACTAACACTACTAGTGGGGGATTTTGCTTTCTGATACGTTCAATTAGCTCTTTTGTAGGATTAATGGTAATTAATTCTCCCATGGGCTCCTTCATTTCTGAACGCAATTCTACTGGAAGAATTAATTTTAAGATATGATCATTAAATTGAAAGTGCTCCATTTGTAGGATCAACCAAAAATCAATATTAGATAAAAAGGGAAGAGTTATCTAACTCTTAAAGCATAAACTCCAGGTTTCTTAATATTAAGTTTTTTAGCTATTATTGAGTGTTCTGGATCGATTATATGAACTTCTCCTGAATAATCCTTCGAAAAATTATGTGTCTTACAATTTGGGCATTGATTGCCTTCTTCAACAATTCTATGACAAGTCTTACAAGCTTTAGCCATTTTACACACCTATTTTTAGATTAATTGGATTTTTTCGCTGAAGAGGATTTCTTAGTTGTGGTTGTTGTTGTCTTCTTTTTAGTACTATCATCTTTCTTTTCAGCTGAAACTTTTTCTTCTGATGTAGTACTCTTCTTTTTGACTGGAGTTGCTTTTTTACTTGTGTCTTGTTCTCTCCACTCTTTAACCCAGCTTTCAACACCTAAACCAGCTTGTCGCATTGTTACTCCAACACGAATTTGTGATTTACCAATAGTTACTAGGATAACCCTGGCACGAACACGATCACCAACACTTATGATCTTTTGGCTCTCTCTACCAATTAGAGCTCCTCGTTTTGAATCATAAGCAAAGAAATCATCAGATACTTGGCTAACATGACATAACGCATCAACACATCCTAATCGAAGGAAGACTCCAAAATCTGTGACTTCAACGACATCACCTATAACGAATTCTCTGTCTTCAGGTAAATAGTTCAAAGTAGTAAATATAACATCATAAAAAGCTGCGCCATCACCCGGAACTAGTCTTCCTGGTCCTATATCAAGGAGATCTATAACAACTACGGTGAAGCCTAAATCTTTGCTAATAGTACCTTCAAAAGTTTCTCTGCATATCTCAAGAACAACTTCTTCTAAATCTTCACCAAATCTATTTGGAACAACTCGAATGGTATCCCTGACTTCGGCAACATAGTACACTTCTTTATCACAACCAAATCCGCAAAAGCTGTTTTGCCTTTTAAAAACTTCGCTTTTCTTCTTATTTTCTCACACAATCATTTTAGTGCTTAATATAAACATTTTTACTATTGTTATACTATTTTTAAACATTTTACTTCAAAAGGAGAGACTTTAATAATAATAATCCTAAAAATACGAAGGTTTTTTTAGGTAATGAACGCAGTCAACTTAAATAGAAATGCTCATAGTAATAGTAGCAAGATTGAAATTCTACAAGCTTGTGTATTTACAGAATAGTTGGTGTATAAATTGGTACTTGGAAAATTAGGCTCATCAATTACAAAAGCATTAAAAAAGCTAGCTGGAGCCGGAACAGTTGATGCTGCTCTCGTAAAAGAATTGAAAAATGATTTATTAAAAGCATTATTAGAAGCTGATGTAAAGCTTGAGATAGCTTTAGAGCTAACTAACTATGTTGAAAAGAGAGCATTAAAAGAAGATTTACCTCCAGGCATTCCACGTCAAAAGCATATCATTTCCATTGTTCATGATGAGCTTGTAAAAGTCCTTGGTGGGAAAGGTCAAAAATTAAATGTTACACCTGGAAAAGTAAATGTCCTCTTATTTGTTGGTATTCAAGGTTCAGGTAAAACCACTGTAGTTGGTAAAATTGGGAACTGGTTGAATAAAAGAGGAATGAAACCAGCTATGGTTTGTGCAGATTCAGATAGACCTGGTGCTTTTGAACAACTTCAACAATTAGGTGAACAAATAAATGTTCCTGTTTTTGGTGATCCAAAAGAGAAAAATGCTATAAAATTAGCACGTGATGGAATTCTTAATTTCCAAAAAACACATGAAGTAATTTTGGTTGACACTGCTGGACGACATAAAGAAGAAGCAAGTATGTTAAAAGAGATGTCCCGTATCGCTAAGCAAATCAAACCCGATGAGATCATTCTTGTTTTGGATGGCACTTTAGGACAACAAGCATATGAGCAAGCTTTAGCTTTTGCTGAAGCAACAGAAATTGGCAGTATAATTGTAACAAAACTTGATGGTTCCGCAAAAGGTGGTGGTGCATTAAGTGCATGTGCAGCAACAAAAGCGCCAATAAAATTCATTGGTGTTGGAGAAAAAGTAAATGATCTTGAGAGATTTGATCCAACTGGTTTTGTAGGTCGATTATTAAATATGGGTGACCTTGAATCCCTTGTTGAAAGTGTAAAAGCAGCACAAATAACCCCAGATGAGGAAACAGCTAAAGCTTTCATGACAGGGAAATTCAACCTCCGTGATATGTATACTCAAATGCAAAATATAGGAAAAATGGGTTCACTTTCTAAAATTCTCTCCTTCTTACCAGGTTTATCACAAGGATTACCTGCAGGATTAGAGGATACCTCAGAAGAAAATATGAAGAAATTCATGTGTATGCTTGAATCGATGACTGCTGATGAATTAGATGATCCTGCTTTAATTAAGCATAGTCGTGTTCAACGTATTGCTCGAGGTTCGGGAACGGATACTAAAGATGTTAAACAGCTTCTAAATCAATTCAATCAAATGAAGAAGATGATGAAAGGAATGAAAAAAGGTCTGGGAAGAAGAGGATCTGGTAAAATGCCAAATATTCCAGATATTTCAGCATTGCAATCTGGTGGGAAACCTCCTAAAATAACTCGAGGTAAAGTGAGATAATTTATCTCTCTTTATTTTTTTATAACAGATTTAGAGTGTTTTATATGAAAAGAAATTTTCTTTTTATTATACCAGATTTAGATTACCAAAAAAATGATTTAAATGTTAAAGAACCACACGTTCGAGCAATTATCGGACAATTAGCTCGAATAATTACCAATACTCTTTTTTTATCACATTCACTAAGGAAAGATATTCTTATACTCATTTTTGTTTTAAAACCTAAACCTCATCTGTTTAAAATATCCAGTGAATCAATTAGATATTTGGGACCTGAACTTCGAAGCTCAGCTTCAATCTTTTTAAAAGCTGAAAAATTCATACAAGAAAAATTACTAGTAGATGAAAAACAAACAATAGAAAAGTGGTTTGAACCTAATCCGGGCTTATTTGTAAAATTAACAAACTTGCCTTTTATTGGTCTTAAAGAAAATATGCATTTTATTTTTATCGAGTGCGATAAGAATTTTGAATCTCAACAAATGACCTTACAGAAATTTGATGAGTTAATTACAAACAATAATTCTAATGATCACACAAAAACATTTTATGTATTTTCATTGTTAAAAGATTTTTCTGCATTACAAACATTCGAACCTATATTTCCTGAAAAGAATTCTGTAAAAATAAATTTGGTAAATAAAATTCCTATACCAAATATTCTTACAATTATAAATCTAATATTAGATAAAACTGAAAAAAATAATTAATTAAGGTTTACGAGTGAAAAGACGATATTTTTCATCAGTAATTGTTAATTCTTTTATTATTCTCGCTACTATCAATTTCTTAGGATCCGATACTTTGGTTCGTTTACTAATGTCCTCAAATGAGGTGAAATTAACTCGATTACGTTCAAATAGTAGATTATCTAAATGAGTAGTTCCAATTCCTGGTAATAATTTGAAAGCATGCATTCTTGATGTTACTAAAGATGCTTTATTGAACCAATTTACAAATCTAAATTCTTGATTATTTACAATTTCAGCTATACAATCTTCTAAAACTAATTCCGAAGTAGGAGATAAATCTTCAAAACCTATACGACGTTTGATTCTGGTTATTACTGCTCTATTATCTTTGCCAATACCAATTCTCATTATTGGTTTTACATCTACACCTCTTCTAGGTGTTAGCTCGAGTAGTGTGAACCAAATCTCACCAACTGCTTGAATTACAGGTTCTCTTTGGGAGAATGGATTGGGATCAGTAGGACTTCCTTCTGAAAGGTAAGCCAAGGTCCAAGCATATTCTTCATATTTTCTTTGTTTATCTGCTAAACTACCAGAATCTTGTCTGTTAGTATCTACTGGGCGATTATTCTGTTGTTGACTTGGGTTATTTTGGCTGTAAGAGCGATTTTTATTATATTGAGGTCCTTGGGACATTTTTGACCACTCTTTTAATTTTGTCCTATTATAATACAGTTCTTTATTTAAATTGTATTTTTTTTGATTTTATATAGATTCACTTTACTTTAAAGACTTATCTAATTTAAAATATTCTTTAGTGTAAGGAAAAAGAGATGACTTTTAGATTTAAATAATAGTCTGTTTTTCTTACTCTCTCAATAAGTTCAACATTTTTTCTACTTCTTCTTTTGTAAATACACGAGAAGCATCCTGGAGGAAGATTCTTAGTTCATCAAGTGTTTCAGGCATAAAGTTAATGATATTTATAGCAATTTTTTCATTAAGCTCGAATTCAGTCATCATTTTCTTAATTAAAATTCTTGCTTGCTTACCAGTTATTTCTGAAGATTTTTGCGCATGCTCTAATGCTATTCTTTGAAGATAATTTAATTCACCATTTTTCTTCCTTTTATTGAATATAGCTACAACTTCAGGGAGTGAAACGGATTCTTTATTTATAATTTGTTTTGGCATTACCTTTACACCTGTATAAACTAATATAATTCTAAAGCCTATTTATGTTATTTGGTAATATAAACATGTTCTGGTCTAGCAATTATCTGTTTGTAGACATCGCCTGTTTTTATTTTAATAACATAAGCTCTTCCACGGACTTCTGTAATAACACCAAATTTACCATGATAGCGTCTGTGAGGCATACCTTTTTGTATTGCTGCATCAATTTTGATGACCACTTGATCTCCAACATTATATTTTACAAGCAATCTCCCTAATGATTGTAAACCTCTTTTACGTGGAGATTTTTTGAGTAGTTTTCTTGTACTGTGTTTAAATCCTTTGGAATTTGGCATAGTTCATCACACGCTTTGTTTTTACTGTCAATGCTTTAAGCATGCATATAAAAATCTTGCTTTGAGCACGAGAAGAAACATAATGTTTTATTTATAAAATTTGCCTTTATCTCGTTTCCAGGATTATTTGCACTTAAAAAATAAAATAAACAAGTAAAGCTCAAAAAGCTTTACTTGTTTAGGATTCGTATAATATCTTTAGCTACTTCTAAAGTAGATGAAGTTCCACTCATATCATAGGTTTTAACTTTACCTTCTTTTATATTTTGAATTATAGCGTTTTCGACTTTCTTACCTAATTCTTTTTCACCTAACCAGTCGAACATTAATTTAGCTGAAAGAATTGCAGCTATTGGATTTACTTTATATTGACCAGCATACTTAGGTGCACTACCATGTGTTGGTTCAAATAAACCATATGTGTCTGATGTTGATGCTGATGAAGCAAATCCTAATCCACCAACAAGTTGAGCAGTTAGGTCTGAAATAATATCACCAAACATGTTTGTTGTAACAATTACTCCATATTTCTGAGGATTCTTTATTAGTTGCATGCACATTGCATCAACATTTTCTTTCCAAACTTCAATTTGAGGATAATCTTTTGCTACTTCCTCAGCTACTTTTAGAAACATACCATCTGTAGCTCGAATAACATTAGCTTTATGTACTAAAGTAACAGTTGGATAATTATACTCTTTAGCAAATTCAAATCCTCTTTTTATAATTCTTCTGCAACCATCTTCGGTAAAAACTCGACACGAAACTGTTGTTTTCTTTGGATCATATTTCTTGAATGCTTCAATTGATTGTAATTCTGTAAGATCATAATATTCAATTCCAGAATAAAGTCCTTCAGTATTTTCTCTAAAAACAACAATATCAATATCATCACGATAATTTAGAGGATTACCTTCATAAGATTTACATGGACGCATATTGCTGTATAGGTTAAAGGTTTGTCTTAACCTAACAATGGGTGATTTATATCCTGGAACATTGGCTTTAGAAGTTATAGCTCCAAATAAAGCAGCATCAGTTTCTTTCAACATTTTAACTGTTCTATCTGGTAAAGCATCTCCTTCCTTTTCCCAGAATTCCCATCCAATATCACCTGGGATGAATTCAGCTTGAAAATCAGTACCTTCATCAATAACCATTTTGGTTGCTTCTAAGACATCTTTACCGATCCCATCACCGGGCATAAAAGCAATTTTATATTTTTTTCCCATCTTACGTACCTTCAGATTTATACTAATCTAAATAATTAGAATTGAAATTTATAATTATTAGTCTTTTATTAATTTCGGTGTGATTTGAAATAATTTCTTAAAAAATCGAATAATAAGAAGATTATGAGAAATCTATCCCTCATTTTTCCTAATTTTCTTTCCAAAAAATAATTTTAATATCAAATGAGAGTTTATTTTTTTCAAAAGATAGCTAATAGATAAACACTATACTATTTTTATTAGCTAAGAGTATAAGATAGCTTAAATAACCCTTTAACATAATACAATATATAGCTCTTAGGTTAATGGTAATTTTAATATAAAATAAGCTACAGCTATATTTAAAGGTTAAATTTAAACAGAAATTATAATACTGGAGGAAAAAAATTGTCTGAAGTAGATAAAGCCATTTCCGAAAAAGAATTGGATGCTGAAACCGAAAGAATAATTTATCGAATAACTGAAGGTTTGCAGCGATTAAATAGTATAGGAACAGTTCAATTTATACAAATTGATTTACCTCCATTACCTGATACACTGAAAGAAGAATTAACCAAGAATTTTGATTCAGCTTTAGATGACGGCTTATATGTTAATCAAACAATTGTTCTTGAGCAAATGGATACAGGCGATTCATTTATGCGCCTTTTAAATGCTATCAGTAAAATCTATCAAGTTTCTAAATTACTCACAGTGGAAGAAATTCAAGCTGTAGTAAATATTGAGTATAAAGGGGAAACAATGGATATTATTGTGACCTATGATCCTGAGGAACATGATATTAGTTTAGTCTCTGTCACTCAAAAAGAGGATTTCTTTAAAATATTGGAATATGTTAGATTCTTTTGGATGAAATCCAGACCAAGAGTATAATCATTATATTACTATTTTTTATTCTAGATTTTACATTTTTTTAAAATAAGGTAAGGTCAATGTTCTAGATAAATTCATTTATGAGGATAGATTAATTTAGTGCGTGAGTCGACTTGACAAATATATCTGAATTAAAAAATGATATTGCAATTAATCTTCAGGAATTGATACCTTTTGATTTGAAAATATCGTCAGATAAAAATAGTCTTCTAATATCAAAAGGTGTTATGTCAAGCGAAATACCTTTAGCTAGTTTAGAATTGGATTTACTAAAAAAATTCCCAATAGTCAATAACCAGATTAATTTCTCAACACAATTAAATGGATCAGTTATAATTAATTTTCAGCTTGAATCAATAACAAATATTGATGAAATTAAAATTCTTCTGCAGCAAATAATTTCAACAGAACTTCCATTGAAATTAAAAAATAATACTACAAATAAACCTCTTACATATATACCAAATAATTATTTTGGAATACCTTTGATAGGTTCGATGTATTTTGGGGTAATAGATAGAGGGACAAGTTTGCTTCAATTGCGATCAATTACTGGATGTCCATTGAACTGTCCATTTTGTTCTGTAGATGAAGGACCTACTTCAAAATCAAAATTAAGGGATTTTATTGTTGATAGTGATTATCTGGTTAATAGCTATAATTATGTTGTAAAAGAAAAGGGTTTGAAGGAAGCTGAAGCTCATTTAGATGGTCAAGGTGAACCTATGGCTTATCCCTACTTGCCAGAGCTTGTACAAAAACTTTGGTTGAACAATTCTACCAAAATCATTTCGATACAAACAAATGGTTGGTTTCTAACTGAAAAATTAATTGATGAATTAGCAGAAGTAAATTTATCAAGAATTAATTTGTCAATAAATGCTATTGACTTAAAATTAGGCAAACATCTTGCTGGTAGAGGGGATTATCATCTTGAGAGAATTTTAGGATTAGCTGAATATATAGTAAATTCGGGGATTTCATTATTACTGGCACCAATTTGGATTCTAGGAGTGAATGACGATGAAATCGAAAAAATAATTAAATTTTCTGTTAAAATCAATTCAAAAGAAAAGCGTTATCCTACTATGGGTATCCAGAATTATTTAGTTCATAATGAAGGTAGAAATATCAAAGGAATTAAACAGAAAAGTTTCAATGAATTTTATGATCAATTACGTTCATTCGAAAATAGCTATAATATGAAAAATTTGGTTTTGAAACAACATATGTTTAAAACACAGAAGTCAAAAATGCTGTCAAATCCAATGAAAATAAATGAAATAGTTGTTGGAGAAATTGTTCTTCAGGGACGACTAGAAGATGAAGTTATTGCACAAGCTAAAAATCGGCTAATTCACGTATCTAATGCGGGTAATCTTTCTATTGGTAAAAAAGTAAAACTTCGTATAGTTAGAAATCGTCATAATATCTTTTTTGCTGTCCCTACTTAGCAAATCAATTTATTGGAAATCGTAAGAGGGCTATTTTTCCACCAAATTTCTCTACTTGTTTTCCCGCTGGATGGTTCTCACTCATAATAACTATCTTTCCACCATTCTTTTGAACTTGACTTAGTAGATCATCTAATGCTTTTCTCTTTTCTTTTTCTTTCAATCGAAGTTGATTGTCAACCATGAGAAGAGTTTCTACAGCACCGAATTCAACTGCTTGTTTAATAGCATCTGTCCCATAAGCAACAGTTCGGGTATTTTTTCCTATCCTGGTCATAAATTCTTCTAAATAAACAGCATCAAGATTTGCTTGTTCTTCTTCCATTATTTTTCCAAGGATATTTTTACTTAATATTTCACTAATGGCACTAGGACCGCCACAACTAGCAGTTTCCATTATAATCTTATCTAAAGGAATTTTGTTTTCATTTTTTCTGTTCTTTAGGTATTGATAATAATAATCCTTTGTGAATCCTGGTCCTGCTAGTACCATTGATTTAGTATCTTGAAATTGGTTAGTATAGGCATCCTCTATAGCAAAAGTAACTTTAGCGTAAAATTTGGCAATCATTTCTGTTCGTATTTTTTCTTTACCACCAGCTTTTTTAGGAATTCTTTCTTTAAAATGAACTATAATATTAGTTGAAAAAGCGCTCACAGCTGCTAAGGTAGCTTCGTTATCATCAATTGCGACAATAAGAACTTTTGCTGAGCTGGATTTTTTCACAGCATCTTCAATACGATTTATTTCCGTTTTAGACCAAGATTCTTTGTAGATTGTTAACATGGTACCAATTTCAATATTGAAAGTATGATAGGTACCATAAGAAATCAAATCATCTGGACCTTCAGTTATTTTGCCTTTAATTCTTAATCGGTTTGCAAATTCATGAAATTTAACTTCTTCAACTTCAAGAGTTAAAATCATTGGAACCCTATCGCCCTTGTCAGCACGACTCTCATCATCACCTAATCTTACCCTTCGTAATGTTCTAGATTTTACTAAATCCCCAGGAAGTATTACATTATAAAGTACATATAAATCATCAATTGTTTCTGGAATTAAAGTTACAAATCCATTAATATATTTACGAGATTTAATATTCACTGTTAATTACCTACAAATCTTCAACATTACTTGAATTTCTTGTTACTTATAAATAACTATCCTTATTTGGTATTTCCGAATAAAAATTTGGAAAAGAAGAAAATTAGAAACTATCTAAAATAGATTCAACTCTTACAGCGAAATCTTTCATTAGACGGTAACGAAGGGTGGATCTATCTGTTGCTTCTTTTATTAGAATAACAATGGAATTATTACTTTTAGTTTTAAATACTAAGAAGAATCCTTGCACACCTTCAAGCATGACCCCTACAGGATCACCTATTTGATAATGATTAGTTGTCATTTTAACTAAAGAGACGAATTCTCTTACATAAGAACTAGTAAATTCTGTATCAACTTTTATTGAAGACCACTTAAGAACTAATAGACCAGAAGATTCTATAACTATAACTGATTCTACGCCAGGATTTAAGGCATGTAAAACATTACACTCTTTTTCAAATCGTACATCTATAGATTGACTCAAGATTCATTCCTCTCGAAATATCCATTGTGTTTAATCCTAAAGCTAGAATTATTTAATTTAAACAAAAGGATTTCTATATATTACTTTTCCCATTCGACTAAAAACCTATTATAAACTTATTTTAAAATAGAAAATGAAAAATAAAAAATGAATTTTTTTCAATCGAATACTAATCCCATAGAACCATATAGGCTAGGTAGTAACTCGATCATCCACAACCGGTACAACCTGAACAACTGCTGCACATAGACATGCTTTTAACATATTCTTCATAGCAATCTTTGTGAACAGTAAGTGTTTGATTGTCAGTTGTGTAAACCTCAAGCGTATTTTGGTCTTCGCTTATTTCTTTATTGCATAATATACAAACCATTGTAGATCACTAGCTAATAAGTATGA
>DATKZI010000011.1:0-63015 GCA_035528035.1 Bathyarchaeia archaeon | reverse complement strand
ATGGAACCGATTGAATTTTTAACAGACGGATCAAATCGTTGTAAATATCCAACAATAATTAATGATGGTCAAGGATCGATTAACGTTTTTTGGACAAACTATACTAAAATTAACCCGGGAATAGATTATGGTACTATTAATATTAACACTGTAAAAAAATATTCCCAAGGAAATTGGTCAAAAATACTTGATATTGCTCCGTATATTCCTTTAGAACGTCCACCTGGGTCTGAATCTGATGCTGAAAAGCCAACTGTGGCTCTTGATATTGATAACAACCTTTGGCTTGCTTATGAAATCAGAGAACAATATGTAAATCATATCGGCGTAGATATACGTCATCGTTCAAATTTTGGATGGCAAAATGGGGAAAAGGTATCTTTAGTGATTAATAGTGCAATTGATCCTTTAATAAAAGCTGATAATGCTGGTAATCTTCATTGCATGTGGTTAGATATTCGATATGGATCTTATGATATAATATATCGAATCAAATTTATTACAGGCCTTTGGTCATATGAAATTGCACTATCTCATTCATCCACAAATGCTGGCTCAACTTTAGCGCGTAATATGGGAATTATTATAGCTGTAATTGTTGCTTTCTCAATACCAATATTTCTTCTAAATAGAATGAAAGTTAGAAGGTTACATAAAAAAATGCAGAAAAAAATAGATGACCTAAATGATTAATTTAGTGTCTTTTATTTCAATTTGACATTTATTAATTAGATCAAGATAGACATCATTGGGGTAGTCTACCCCAATCAATCTTGCAGCTACTTTTTTTCTTCCCGATTTTTTATCAATCTTATATAAAACTAAAGTGCCAAAATTAAATGCTGAGCTAATTAATGGAGTTCTTCTAATCCTAATATCAATTATCTCAGTATATTCTATCTGAACCCTTTTTTTAGGACGATAGACAGACCAGATTTCAAGATAATTTGTATCAACCCAATATCTTGGCCCATTAGCTATCATAAAAATAGTTGCAAAAAGTATGAACATTATTACTGTAAAAATAGCCCAAGTCAATTTTGAATATAATTCTGGATTTGTGGTGGAATCAAAAAGAGGGGCAATTCCAAAATATATTAGTGTGAAGATTCCCAAATTGAATAATAAAACAATAATAAGCCATTGATAAATGAATTTATTTGATGCTTGCAGTGAATACCGACTTTCTTTACTCATTAAGTAAAACCAGCTTTGATAATTATATCTAATAATTCTTAGTAAAATCTTTTGGTTTTTTATCCTTTAGATTACTATTAAATCAAATATCATAACATTGGATATAAAAGATAAGTAAAAAAATAACAAAGTTTTAAAATTTCTTAATTCTCTTTCTCTTCATCATCTTTAGCTGTATCATTCTCTTCTTCTGTTTCTTCTATTGTTGTATCCTCGATCTCCTCTTCAGTGAAGCCAGAATCTTCATCTATATCTTTAAGTTCTTCAGAGGTTTCATCAGCTATTTTTTCACTAACTTCAGATGTTAATTCTTCCTCTACAATTTCTTCCTCTAAATCAATAACTTCCTCAGCTATCTCTTCAGCAATTTCTTCGATAGTTTCCTCAGCTATCTCCTCTTCAACTATTTCTTCAATAGCTTCTTCGAGGGTTTCCTCGACAGCTTCTTCAACTTCTTTAGGAATTATCTTTGCTTCTTTCTTAACAATAACTTTCTTCTTTCTTGTTTTAGAAGTACTAATAACAATTGCTATAATTAAAGCTAAAATGCCTAAAATCGCTAAACCTGCACCAATCAAGAATAAAATTGTGAAAAGAATTGGAATATTAGTGTAATTAATTGATGATAGATTTTCAAACCCTTCCTCAAATAATACCAATAAGGCAATTACTATTACTAAGATTAAACCAGTAAAAGCAGAAGTATAAGCTATTGCTGTCATTATTCCTGCTCTTGTTCTTGTTTTAGTTTCGGTTATAGCTGACATAATGATTCCTATATTTCTTTTAAGTTAAATATTTTTTTAAATGTATATCGCGGAGTTTTTTACAAATAGAAATGGATTTCTTTTTATAAAATACCATGTTGAAAAACAGATTAAATAGAGAAAAAGCTGTTCAATAAAGATAAAATTTCTGCTTAAAGAAAAGCCTAAATTATTTTTTATAAAAAAACATAGAAATTAAATGATTATTATTATAAAATCAAATCCCATTATTTATACAATAGTTATGGTGTATATAAAATGGAAATTATTAGTAAATGGATTGAAAAAAATAGATTTCTAGTTTCAAATGGAAAACATTCAGAATTATTCCTTGATACCCCTCCTAAATATGGTGGAGAAGATACTGCACCAACAACATTAGAATTAGCTATTATGACTTTAGCTGGATGTATTGGTACAACTTTTAAAATGACAGCTGACCATATGCATCTAGAAATAAATGCTCTTGAAGTTAAAGCTATAGCCAATAAATCTGATGATATACATCTTTCATATATACATTTGACCTTAATTATAAATTCAAAAGAATCAAGTGAAAAACTTAAACATTGCTTGGAATTAGCTGAAAAAAATTGTCCAGTTGATATTATCTTTCAACAAACAGCAATTCCCATTGAAATGAATTTAGAACTATCTACAAATTACTGATAGATTCAAGAAAAAAGTAACATTGATATTTTTATAAGATTATCAAAGTTCTTTTTCACTATTTAATAGCACAAGCTACATAATATTTATTTAATGTAAAAATCGAATGCCACTTTTGTCCAAAATAATTCGAAGGTAATTAGTACGAAATCTACATATCGATGGGTAAATAATTTTCAGAGTATAGTAGATAATGGTAGAAATCATGCAGTAGTAATGGATTTACCACCAAAATCTGAAGGCGATGATACAGCTCCTACAGCATTAGAATTTGCTGTTATGAGTTTATCAGGTTGTATAGGTACTATTTTTTCATTAGTAGCCAAAAAAATGAGATTAAATTTTAATGACTTGACAGTTATTCTTGATGCAGAAAAGGGACCAGAAGATCCAACAATCACTTCTGTAAGTGCTGTTGTTAAAGTAAAATCAACTAAACCATTAGAAAAACTCAAAAAATGTCTTGAAACAACTTTAAAGACGTGTCCTGTAGGAGTTTTATATGAAAAAGCGGGTATTCCATAATTGTTAATTTGGAAAAAGAGGAATAAAGGGATAAAAAAACCTTTTTTTCCCCATTTTTTATTAATTTTGATTTATTAATTATTTTCAATATGAAAGGTTTTTAATATATGACTACTAATTATTTCTAGAGTTATCTCTAAATATAAATTGGTGTATACACTATGTCTTTCGGCAGTATATTACTTGGAGCCTTAATCGGCGGAGTAATTAGCAGCGGTGCAGTTATAGGCACTACCTTTTTAGGAACATTAGTTCCATGGTGGGCTTTATTATTAATCGCTGGTGGTGGAACCTTAATCGGTGGTTTTGTTGCAGGTTTAATTGCAAAAGGTGCCGGTGCAGGTGCACTAGCAGGTATAATATCTGGTGTAATAGTCATGGTTAGTCTATTCCTTTTCTCATGGCTTTATTACAAGAATCAATTGATTGCTCTAGTGAGTTCATTTGCAAATATTAGTGATTTGGCAAACGCTTTTCTACAAAAATTTGGTTTAGAAGGAACACAATTTGGTGATGTAGTTTATGATTGGATTTTAGCCAATGCTCCTACAACATCAGAAATTGTTGCTTTTGCAAATGCTAAATTTATTTACTTTGCATTAATATTCACTGCAATCCTTGGTGGCCTTGCTGCTATCTTGAACTTCTTCGCAGGTATGATTGGTGGACTTTTCACCAGAAAGAA
This sequence comes from Bathyarchaeia archaeon, assembly GCA_035528035.1. Taxonomy (GTDB): domain Archaea; phylum Asgardarchaeota; class Heimdallarchaeia; order JABLTI01; family JABLTI01; genus JABLTI01. The sequence goes on along the minus strand of DATKZI010000011.1, from coordinate 59,172 downwards.
GAAGGAAAAAGAAAGTTACGACAATTATTATTAAAATACCGCGCGTTTTTACACGCGGAACTTTTTTATTTTTTCTAAAATTAATGCTTATTAGACAGATAGAATATTTTGTTAATTGCTCAATATTAAACTTAGTAAACAAAATAATAACTGGTGAATAAAAAATGAAAGTGGTTTTTCTTTATCCGTTAGCAAAGGATGCTTTCTCTTATTTAAGAGAGAATCTCCCAGAAGATATCAAAATTGTTGCTCGTATACGAGAAGAAGGTCCTTTTGCTCTTCAACCTAATGTAGATCCTGAAATTGTTGAGGAAACAAAAACAGCAGAAATTTTAATGGGTCCATATGTTACTGAAGAGATTTTATCAAAAGCTAGACCAGAAGTTGGTGGAAAATTAAAATTAATATTTGTGCCTTGGACTGGGGTAGATCGACTAGATTTAAGTTTGATTAAAAAATATAATATTCCAGTTGCTAATAGTCATGGCAATGCTAGAACAATAGCTGAATTTGGTATTGCTCTTTTATTAACTGCGGCAAAGAATATTATTCATCATGATCAATTAATGAGAAAAGGAGATTGGAGCTCAAGATTTAGAGATAAGCCATCAATAAATATCACAGGAAAAACTGTTGGTCTTCTTGGGTTTGGAGCAATAGGTACAGAATGTGCTAAACTTTTACAAGGATTTGATGTTAAATTAGTTGCTTGTAGAAGAACTCCTTCAAAAACAACCACTCAACAGAAAAAATTAGCTGAGGAGATTTTTGCTTATACGGATTTGGTTCAATTTCTTAACATATCGGATATTATAATCAATTCTTTACCTCTAACAGATGAGACAAAAGGTTTCCTTGGAAAGGAACAATTTAATCAGATGAAAGATGGAGTGATAATGATAAATGTTGGTCGGGGAGAAACTATAGAGGAAGAAGCTATATTTGAAGCAGTTAAAAGTGGCAAAGTATTTGCTGCAGGATTAGATCCACAATGGCATTATCCTACTAGTAGCTCTCCTCCGAGAAAATCAGATGGCGAAACTGATGTAAGTAAAAAACACTTCCCTTCAATTTATCCTATTCATGAATTTGATAATGTAGTGTTAAGTCCTCATAGAGCTGGTCATTTGGTTGAAGGATATGAACGTTCACATTGGCAAGATGTTATAGAAAATATTTTACGAATCTATCACGGTAAGGAACCTATAAATATAATAGATATAGAGCAAGGATACTAAATTAATAAAAGAAAAAATAAATGCAGCTGATTAAGCTGCGTCTTTTGTTTTTCTACTTTTTCTTACCTTTTTAGGTAAACCAATCCATTCTTTCAAAACATATTTTCCTAGAATGAATTTACTTAACTCCATAACAGATGCTGATACTACACAAATCAGCATTATCATACCCCAGGCTGCAGCATTCATAGGCATTGTATCAAATATTGTGTTATGTATACCATTAGCTGGACTCATTGGAACATATACAGCTATCATTTGTAATCCCATAGCTACAGCTACAGAAGCAAGAATCCATTTATTATTTATAGGATTCATCTTGAAAGTTGTTCGTTCAAAACCTGATCTTGTTATAAAAACATTCAACATTTCAAAAACTATTGAAATTGTGAAATTTAAGGTTCTTGCATGTGCATACCAAGCATCACTGGAAGTAACATTAGCACCAGATACATAAGAATTCAATCCATTCGCATTAGTAAAATCAAGTGCAAAATTCTTCATCCATTCAGGAACTTGTGCCAAATTAGCATCCACAGCAGCTATTTGATCTATTAATGCTGGGTAATCTAAAAGGTTAATATCATTAGCTTCAGCAATATTGGCTATTGGTGTAAATGCTATCATCCCAGCTGCAAAAGCTAGTGCACCTGCAATTATTGAAAAGATGTAGATATCTTTCATGAATCCAGCATTTTTCTTTCTTGGTGGTTCACGCATAATATCAGCAAAAGGAGGATCTACACTAAGAGCAATTGCAGGCAGTCCATCAGTAACCAAATTGATCCAAAGAATTTGAATAGCTGTGAAGGGTGATTTAAATCCGAGGAAAACTACTGCAACAAAAACCACTAGAATTTCATCAAAATTGGAAGCTATAAGATAACGAATGAATTTTAACATGTTTTGGAAAATTGTTCGACCACGTTCAACAGCGTCAACAATAGTAGCAAAGTTATCATCAGCTAGAACCATCTGAGCAGCTTCTCGAGTAACATCTGTGCCTTGGATACCCATAGCTATACCTATTTCAGCTTTCTTAATTGCAGGAGCATCATTAACACCATCACCAGTAGCTGCAACTGTATGTCCTTTTTCTTGGAACGTACTTACAATTCTATGTTTATGTTCTGGACTTACTCTTGCAAAAATTTTGACATCATCAATTATTTCTAATAACTCTTCATGAGACATTTCTTCTAATTCTGTACCAGTTACTGTTCTCCAATTATCACCTTGAACAAGTCCTATTGTTTTAGCTATAGCTTCAGCTGTTACCTTTTGATCGCCTGTAACCATTATAGCTTCAATTCCAGCAGTTCTACATTTTACCAATGCAGCCTTAACTTCAGGTCTTGCAGGATCAATCATTCCTACTAATCCAAGGAAAACTAAATTCGATTCAATTTCGTTTTCTTGTTGAGAGAGAAATTCATCTATGTCAACAGTTATTAATCGTTCATCAACTGGTTTATAGGCAATAGCTAAAACTCGTAATGCTCTAGAAGCCATTTCATCATTTATATCAAGTATCTTATTTTTAAGATCATTATCAATAGGTAAAACAATTCCATCAATTGATGCAAAATTACATCGATCGAGAATTATTGAAGGAGAACCTTTTGTATATGCTATCAAATCTTCTTCAAATTCAACAGCATTTATTTGCTTATTTACAGTAGTCATACGTTTTCTTTGCGAATCAAAGAAAATTTCTAATTCCCTCTTAAAATTGGCTTCATCATATAATCCTCCTTTTCGAGCTAAAACTACTAGAGCAACTTCTGTTGGATCACCAATTATTTCCACTTCTTTTGTTTCTTTATTAAAATGAACAATTGCATTATTACAAAGTAATGATGTTCGTAAAATTCTTAAAATCTCAATATGTTTCGAGGGATTAAAAACTTCACCATTCTCTAAAAATTCCCCTTCTGGAAAATATCCTGCACCAGTAATCTCAATTTTATGATCCACTGTTTGAATTTCTGTAACAGTCATCTCATTCTTTGTTAATGTCCCTGTTTTATCACTACATATAACATCAACAATTCCCAAGGTTTCCACAGCTGGTAGTCTCGAGATGATAGCGTTTCTTTTAGCCATCATTCTTACTCCAATAGCATAAGTAAGTGTTATTGCTGCAGGTAATCCTTCTGGGACAGCTGAAACAGCTAATGCAAGTGCAGTTTCCAAAGCATCTGCTACTCCCTCGAAATTTTGGAATTCAATATAGTGCTTAATTATCACTGTAGCAAAAACAACAGCACAAATTATTAGAATAGTTACTCCTAAAACTTTGCCTAATTTATCAAGATTCTTCTGTAGTGGTGTTTGTTCTTCTTTTTCACTTTGCATTAAAGCAGCGATTTTACCCATCTCTGTTTCCATACCAATATCAACTATAACTGCTTTTGCACGACCATAGGTTACTGTTGTTCCCATAAAAAGCATATTTCTTCTATCACCAACAACTGCAGCAACTTCTATGATTTGTTTAGAATCTTTACTCAAACTGATTGATTCACCTGTAAGAGAGCTCTCATCGACTTTTAGGCTGGTTGATTCTACGAGTCGCATATCAGCTGGAACCTTTTCACCTGCTTCAATAATTACAATATCCCCTACGGTAAGATTTTTAGAATCAATTACATGTTCATTATTGTCTCGAATTACCCTAACTTCTTTACTAACCATTTTTTTAAGTTCTTCGAGTGATTTTTCAGCTTGATATTCTTGAACAAAACCTATTATTGCATTTACAAGTATTATAGCAATAATAACTATAGATTCAATATACCTGCCAAATTGATTCCATTCATAGTGATCATTTACTGCAACTGAAACTATCGCTGCAATAATAAGCAATCCAATAAGAACATCAAAAAATTGTCCTAAAAATAACATAATAGGATGTTTTTTACCTTTTTCAACAAGTACATTATGGCCATATTTTTCGACTCGGCTTTGAACTTCAAATGTCGTTAACCCCCTTATAGGGTCAGTATTAAGAGCTTCGATAACTTCACCAGTGTCCATTGCATGGTAAGCAATTTCTGGACCTGTTTCATCTAAACGCTCTTCAGTGATTTTCTTTCTTAGTTTCCGATTATTTTTTTTAGGCATTGTTTTTCCGCCATATTGAGATTGTATACTGTATAGAAATTATAAAATTCAAGGTTATATGAAATGCTCGTCAAATCTTACTTATCAATTTTTTCATTAAAAACAAATGACTAGTAGATAAGTAAAAATTGTTTTGGCATTCATTTTTAAAGCAATGAATGAATTTGATCAATTAATCCATCAAAAGCATATATTGCAGTAATAAAAGCTGATTTTCTTGCAACCTCTATTGTTTTTGCTGCAGTGATCAATATCAAGCTATTTGAAGGAATTAATAATTTTATTTCCCTGAAAAAATAGTCTTCTAATTTAGGAAAATATTCCGCTAAATTCATTTCCTTCTCAGGAAAATTAAGCTTTTCTTTTTCATCAATTGTTAGAAGAAGAATTGCTTCAGCACCATAAGCAATTGATAAATCTCTAAATTTCCATGATGGAAGTTCAACCCTTCTAATATTATGATGCGCTGTATTTGAAAAATTATCTGAGATTAATAAAAAATAATGATTGAGATTTGGAAAAATTTGATAGTTAAGGATATCATGAATAGGGATCTTAGAATAAACTAAATTCACTAGATTTTTACCACTTGAGGTAAGAAAATGGCCCATTCTTGTTGAAGATATTTCTAAAAGATTTTTCTTTTTGCAATAATTTAGCAATGATTTTGTGCTACTATCAGTTAAGCCTAACATTGATTGTAACTTATATCGTCCCATAGGTTCCTCATTGATTAAAATTAATGCTGTAAGAAGATCACTATCAGTAAATTCCGCTCGAGCTCCTCTTTTGCCTGTTTTTAACCAATGAACTATTTCTGACAATGGGATCACTCAATAATATTACTTAGCTATTAGAGGTTTCATTACTTAATGGTTTGGTCAATTCAAGCCAACAGCAAATTATCTTGACTAATTGATCTGCACGGGTTATTCGCAGTGGATAAACTCTAATCCAATGTTCTTTTTTACCAGAAAAAACGCAAATAGCTTCAACACCAATACGTAATATTCCCCCAACGTTAATCAAGTAGAAGTAATAGCTCTTTGATGCTTTCAAACCAGTTAATCCTTGATTTTCAATAGTTATCCATCTGGTGATATTACGCCATTTTAATTCTTTATTGTCAATTCTTAATTGAAATGTTAGAGCAGCTAATAACCGAATAATACTATAAATGAAAATTAATCCCCCAAGAATAACTAATATGATAAGAAATCCTCTCAAATCAGTGGCTGCATGGAATAATAAAACCAAACCTGGAACAAAGAAAGCTCCACAAAGAATTAATAAAGGTAAGAATTGAAAAAAAAGAAAATGTAAAATATCATCTGATTCCATTTTGATAAAAATACCATTCTCAATATCCGATAAAATTTGCTTCTTTTCTTCATCTTCGACTTCGTATTCAGAAGCACGTTTTTCTTCAATTTTCTGCTTCTTCTCTTCGATATCGCTAATTCCTTCTCCACCTATTAATCCATCAATTATAGGACGTTTCCTCTGATCATTTTTAGATTTCTTATTCGATTGTTCCATAAATGAATCACCAGGTAGTAATTTGGGTGATGAATATAGTTATTACAATAAAATAGCTTTAGAATCTTTCCCTTTTCTTGATTAATTAATCCCTGTAAAGCTAATATTCTATAAATTATGATAATTTTTACGTAATATTAAATGAAATCTCACTATGTATTATTTTAACATAAAAGATAACTTAATAAAACTATAATAAACAAGATTTGGTTTGATAGACCTTTGAAGGTAAAAGGCAATGGAAGTACATCAACATCCTGTAAAAAAACATTATATAATAACCGATGAAACTCGATGTAAAGGTTGTGGGCTTTGTATAGATTTTTGTCCCAAAGAATGCTTAGGGTTTTCGGAAGAATTTAATGATAAAGGTTGGCGTGTAGCAAAAATGCTACGGATGAATGATTGCATCAAATGTTACATGTGCGAACGAATGTGTCCTGATTTTGCTATTTATATAAATGATAGTGAAGCAGCTGAAGAAACAAAGGAAGAAGCTTCCACATAATGAAGTATTGAAACTGGGGTATTACAAATGGTTGTAACTAAACAAGCTAAAGTCTTAACTGGAAAACATTTTACAAATGGTAACTGGGCGATTGTAGAAGGTGCATTAGCTAGTGGTATAGAAGAATTTTTTGCTTATCCAATTTCACCTGCTTCTGAAATTGTAGAATACATAAGTGCTCGTTTACCTGCTGTAGGTGGAAAAGCAGCTTTTATTGTAGAGGATGAAATAGCTTCTGTAAATATGTGTATAGGTGCTTCATGGGCAGGTTCAAAAGTTTTAACTGCAACATCGGGTCCTGGATTTTCACTTAAACAGGAAGGAATAGGGCTAGCATATATGACAGAAACTCCTTTAGTAATAATTAATGTACAAAGAGGTGGACCATCAACTGGCTTACCAACATTTTCAGCACAAGGAGATTATATGCAGGCACAATTTGGCACACATGGAGACTATTCTGCAATAGCTCTTACTCCATGGTCTGTTCAGGAGTGTTTTGATCTTACCATTGAATGTTTCAATCTATCAGAACAATTACGATCTCCAGTAATTCTTTTGTTAGATGGTGAAGTTGGAAGAATGATGGAAGAAATTACAATACCAAAAGAAGAAGATATTAAAGTCATCAATAGAAAAACTCCTCCAACTGGAACTGATAAATCTACCTTCAAGCAATTTGATATTACTAATCAAAAAGATTTAGTGCCACCAATGGCTCATTTTGGCGAAGGATATAAAATATTTGGAACAGGTTTAACCCATACAGATCAAGGTTTACCATTATTAGATGAAGATTTACATACTGAGCTTATAGAGCGTCTTTTCAAGAAAGTAGAAGTAAACAAACATCTTTTTCCAAAACCACATGAATATAAAATAAATGACGCTGAGATTATTGTTGTTGCAACAGGAATAACTGCTAGATCTGCAATGGAAGCTGTTATAGAAGCAAGGGAAGAAGGAATAAAGGCAGGTCTCTTTAGGCCTATAACTGTTTGGCCTTTCCCTATTGAAAGGATTTCAGCATTAGCTAAACAAGCAGAATTTATTGTTGCTGAAATGAGTATGGGGCAATTAATCTGGCCAGTTGAAAGGTATGCTCATAAAGAATGTAAACTCGTAAAAAGAATTGGTGGAACTCCTCCTGAACCAAAGAAAATTCTTGAAGCAATTAGGGAACAGAATAAAAAGAAAAAGAAGTGATGAAGAAAAATGACTGTAGAAAATACTGAAATTGATAAAAGCACTTTAGTAACTGACCCATTAAAACAATTTAAACACCCACATGATGATTTATTACGCAGAGGAGCAATTCCAACTATTTATTGCCCTGGATGTGGAATAGGTACGACTATTCATGCTTTTTTTGAAGCGATAACAAAATATACTGATATTCCCCACGACGATCTTTTTATCGTAAGCGGTATAGGTTGTTCAGGTAGAGTTAGCGGATACGTTAATTTAGATGGATTTCATTCAATCCATGGAAGAGCAATCCCATTCGCTTCAGGAGTGGAAATTGCTGAACCTAAAATGAAACCGGTAATAGTATCTGGTGATGGTGATATTTTTTCAATAGGTATGGGACATTTAGCACATGCAGCAAGAAGAAATATCGATATGGTTGTTATATGTATAAATAATGCCGTTTACGGACTTACAGGTGGGCAAGATGCCCCAACAACTCCCGTAGGAGCAAAAACTAGAACAACTCCCTATGGTAAAATTTCATTTCCATTCAACTTAGCACATATTGCAATTTCAAGCGGTGCATCATTCTGTGCCAGATATACAGTGTATGAATTTATACCATTAGCAAAAGCTATTGCTCGAGCAATTGATCATCAAGGATTCTCATTCATTGAAGTGGTTTCAAACTGCCATGTGAATTTTGGTAGTAGAAATGGTTTAGGTGATGCAATTACTATGCGTCAACAATTCAAAAAAGCACGCGTAGCAATGACTATTGATGAAATAGGATTGGATTATCATAAGACTGATATTCAATTTGAAGTTGGTACAGGATTTACAAAAATCCCTACAGGAATATTCCTAAAAGAAAAAGAAATCCCAGAAGAATTTTCGGAGAGGATTGTACATGCGTATGAACTCAAAGAATGAAAATTGTGATATAAATATTATGATCAGAGGAATAGGCGGACAAGGTGTCAAATTAGCTGGTACTATAATAGGACAAGCAGCAATCTATGATGGACGACATGCTGTTCAAAGTATGAAATATGGTTCAGCTATAACTGGTGGAGAAACAAGAAGTGAAATTAAAGTTTCCACTGAAGAAATAATCTATCCCCGAGTAACAGAAATAGACGTTTATGTTGCATTAACTCAAGATGACTTAGATAATTACTTTGAATCAAGAATATATCTAACTGCCACTGAAGTAGCTAAAACTATACCTGAAGCAATTAAAGGCAAATTAATTTTAGCTCCAATGATCGAAGCTGCAGAAGAACTTAGGAATAGAAAAATAGCTAATGTAGTTTTAATTGGTATCTTAAATAGATTATTCAATTTAGCTTCAGAAGAAGCATTCATTGAAGCAATTAAAAGTCTCTCGCCAAAGAAATATCACGAAGACAATATTGCCGCTTATAAATTAGGCTATAAAATAGATCTATCAAAATACAATTCATCCAAAATATTAGAACAAGCTAATATTTGCAGAATAAAATCATAATTTGTTTAAAAAGGGAGTAGTTTAATCTCTCCCTAAACTTCTTGTTTTTGCTCTAAGTTGAACACCCTCATGATCGGGATAAACTTTTGCCATACGTTCAAGTTCATCTTCGAGTTCTTCTACAACATCAATATACTCTTCATCTTTAGCAAAAGCACCCATAGCTGTAACTATACCATTAGCTCTTTGTAAAATGAAATCCTCATCATCAGGATATGCTTCAGTCAATGCCATAAGTTCATCAATTAAAGGAATGGCCATATCGAATTGTTGATTCTTACTTAGATATCCAAGTGAATTAACTAATCCCTTTGCTAATGCGAGTTGAATTTCATGATTTTCTTTATGAGCATTTGCTAAAACTAAAAGTTCTCGTATAATTTGCTTAACTGGTTCCATTAAACCTCGTTGACCAAAATTAATAATGGAATTAACAAGACCACCTGCCAGAGATCTTTGGCAAGACATATTCATTGGATAAGAACGTGCAAACATACGCAATTCTTCTAATCGTTCATACGTTTGTTCGAATTTTTGTTTCTTCATTAGATAAGACATTGAGTTAGCAAGTGCTGTAGCAAATTGAATTTGAATTTCATCTATATTACCATATTCTTCAACTAATATTCTAAAACGATTTAAAACCAAATCAATTCCTTCTGGATCACCAGACATTCCAAAGATAGTTATTGTATTTACTAAACCTTTAGCATATCTCAGAAGCCTCATTTGATCATCGGGATCTTCAATTACTTTGGCACACATTTCATCAAGTTGACCCATAGTTCTTTCATAGAATTCTTGTTTTCTTTTCTCATCATCTTCAGACATAACTATTCTCCTGGAATTGATTTTTATGCCAAACTCTCTGTTAATAATGTATTAATCTTTATAAATTCTATCCATTAACCATATTTATCTGTTATAATTATTATTTTTTTGCTCATTTTGTTTTATTTTTCATTGATTTTACATTTAGTTTTAAAATATCTCCTTGTCTATTTAACCTTTAATGTGACGCTTTAACTTCTTTTAATGCCATTAAGAATATCTTATTATTTTCTCTAGTAGTTATTGTAACCCTTAGGCAATTTTTACATAAAGGCATTGCACTCATATTTCTCACTAGAACACCATAATCTTTAAGCAATGATTTTTGTATTTGTGATGCATCTTTATCCTCAATTTTAAACAAGATGAAATTGGTATATGAATGATAAGGAATGATATTATCGATTTTTTGCAATTCATTAAAAACCCAATCTCTTTCTGAAATGATGTTTGATACGGTTTTCTGTAAAGCTTCTTTCTCTTGCATAACTAGTTTCGCTAATTCAAGAGAAGCAGCATTAACATTAAAGGGAGGATGGAGTTCTTTTAATCTATCTATTAAAAATTTATCAGCTAATGCAAATCCAACTCGCATACCAGCCATGCCATAAAACTTTGAAAGACTTTTCATTATTATCAAATTTGGATAATCCTTCAATGATTTGATCATGGAATATTTGCCAAAGTCTGAATATGTTTCATCGAGTGCCACTATACCTGGAAATTCAGAAATAAGTTTCCTTAATTTATCTTCTGTAAACTGATTACCTGTAGGATTATTAGGTGAACAAAGAAATAACAAGCGGTCATTATTGGGAGTAATTTGTGATAAAATATAATCGGGCTCAAGATCAAAATCAGGTTCTGGAGTTAGTAATAGTTCTTTAACATTCCCTCCTTGAACCTTCACTGCATGTTCATACATAGGATATGTAGGATTAATAATAACAGCTGAAAAACCAGCAGTAATTGTTAATCTTACCATTAAATCTATTATTTTATCTCCACCATTTCCTACCACAACTTGATTTGGTTCTAAGTGATTATCATGAGCAATTATTTCACAAAGAGAATCACAATAATCTTCAGGATAAATTCGAGGGTCGATTTTTGATGCAACCTTTCTCATTAACTCCTTAATCAATTCTTCAGGAAAAGCAAGATTTTCATTTAAACCTACCCGAACAATTACTTTATCTCTAATTTTTTCAGGCATAAAACCGCCTTTACCTTTGAAAGGATCATTTATCATTTTTGCTAGATCAATTTCTTTGGTCACAGCTATCAACACTTAATTTTACGAATTGATTATTTTAGAGGTTGTTAAATAATCAAAAACTTATTCTCATATTAGCTCCTTTTGAACAGTATTTGTCCATTGTTGGAATTTCATCCCATGTCTCAAAGGACCAATGAATTTCACTTGTTTAGACATATAGGCAGCAGCAGCATTAACTTCACCAGTAAATATCCCAGCTGCGATGTTCTTGTTTATTTCAATTACAACATCATTATGTTCTAATTCACCTTTACTCCAAGTGAATTTTCCATTATCTATCTTTATATAGAAACTTGAACCAGGAACAATTCTAAACTGGAATCCTAGAATAGTTTTCTTAGATTTACTTTGGATTTTTGGATTCTTATTACAGATATCTACCATAACATGCAAATAATCTGGAATATCTGCTATTTCAAATGTTCCATTTTTAACTTTATAACTGATTGTTTCCAATAAGCTTCCTTCACCTGTTTGGCTTTTAAAAACTGGTTCCGGTTTAGCTTTTTCTATTGTTAATCCCAGTTGGTATCCTTCAGAGGTTGCATCAATTAATTTTCGAACATTCTTTTTCTTACAATCACCAATTTTGAAAACTTTTGGAATTAGTTTCTTAATTTCAGCTTCCAAATCATTATTAGGTTTGGGTTCAGTAGCAATCACTAAATCATCAAAATTAATCTCTTTAGAAGATTCATTTTGTTTACAAATAATTTTATTATTCATAACTTGAGTAACTGAAGTATCAGTATAAACAGTTATAGTTTTATCATCATAGATTCTTTGATTTATTTCAGAACCAACAAGAGAGAAGAGATCAGAACCTAACACAGTATTTTCTTCTATAATCGAAATTTTCTTACCTTTACTTGATAATAAATTAGCGACTTCAATACCAATCATACCTCCTCCAAGAATAGCAATATTATTTCCTTCAGGTATTTTTCCCATTAAAACATCATTATAGAGATAGTAGGCGATTTGAGCTAATCCATCGATCTGGGGGATATTAGGTTTTGAGCCTGTAGCTAAGATTATAGCATCAGGTTTTAACGTTTTTACAAGCTCAGAACTATATGGAGTATTTAGTCGTATGTCTAATTTATTGACCTTTATTGCAAACCTCAAATTATCAATAACATTTTCAAGTTCTTGTTTCATTGGGGCTTTGCTACCAATGATAAGACTTCCACCAATTTCTGCTGCTTTATCAATAACAACTACTTCATGACCTCTTAATTTCGATGTTAAACCTGCTACTAATCCAGCAGGACCAGCTCCAACTATTAGTAACTTTAATTTTGTTTTAGCTAATGGCATGTCATGTATTTGTCCAAAAAGATTAGGATTTATAGCACAAGCTAGTTGTTCTTCTATTAAGATTTGATTTAAACAAGTGTTACAAGCTGGACAAATTCTTATTTGTTCAAAATTATTTTTTGTAAGTTTTTCCGGTAAAAAGGGATCTGCAATTATTGCTCGCCCCATTGTTACCAAATCAGCTTTACCACTTTGCAAAATATCCTCAGCAATTTGGGGTGTATTAATTCTTCCAACGATTGAAATAGGTACCTTTTTTACAGCTTTTTTGATAATAGCTGCTTTGTCTGCATAAACACCTTTAGGTTGATTCATATAAGGAACAATAGGATAATAAGGAGAATCAAAAACACCTGCTGTCACATTTAACAAGTCAACACCAGCATCTTCAAGCATAACTGCTATCTTAGCCATATCATCAACCTTTAAACCTCCCTCAATATAATCATCACAATTAATTCTAAAGCAAATAATGAATAATTCGCCACATTTCTGTCTTACAGCTTGTAAAACTTCGATTGCTAGTCTTGCTCTATTTTCTAAACTACCCCCATATTCGTCAGTTCGATTGTTGTAAATAGGTGAGAAAAATTGATTTAATAGATAACCATGACCTGCATGAATTTCTACACCATCAAAACCAGCCTTTTTAATTCTTAGACAAGCTTTAGCATAATTTTCCACTAATTTCTTGATCATCTCTTTTGTTAGTGGTTTAGGTACTACTCCAGTAATTTTACTTGGTATATCTGATGGCCCTACTATTTGTTCTCCTGTAAGAAAACTTGTTGATTGAATACCCGCATGATAAATCTGAACTAATGAATGAGCACCATGTTTTCTGATCGCTTGAGACAATTTTTTTAATTTGTTAATATTACTATTTTTCTCTATGCTAAGCATATTAAGAGTACCACGACCAGCTTTATCAAAATAAGTTGCTTCAACAATTATAAGACCAGTACCACCTTGTGCTCGTAACTCATAATAAGCAAGATTTTTATCAGTAATGTTACCTTTCTCATCACCAAAATTGGTATCCATTCCTGGCATGATAATTCTATTTCTCATAGAAGTTTTATTGATAGTAATAGGTTCTAATAGTTTCATTATGTTCACCAAAAAAATCTACAATTATAGGAATCATCTAACTTTAAGAATTAATAATCTTATTGCTCATAAATAAACTCTGATTAAACAATAGCTAAAATATCAATTTACTCAAAATCCTTTTGAAATAAAATACTAAATTTACATTATGAAGAAAATCGATAGAAATTCTGAGTGGTTTAAGGTTTTTATTATAATCATCATTTCATTATTTGTTGGTGCATTATTATTTCTAATCAATAATATGTCAGGCATTCTTAATATCTTAATATTCATTATCCAAACAATTTTGGGATTGATTTTCGGTTTATGGTATTTTAGAATTTTTAGAGGTTATATTCGAGAGATTAGAAAAAAAGAGATTGAGAAAAAAGTTGGTGTACCAAAAGGATGGGCTATTTTTGGGATAATTGCTACTTTGATCAATGTACTGATTTGGGGATTCTTCTCAGCACTAATTTTCAATATTCCAAAGATATTCTTTTTAGTACCTTTTATTTTAGCTATAATTCAAGTTAGTTATACAATGCACACAGCAAATAGACGAAAACTTAGGGATTGGTTGCTATTGGTTTATAATATTGTGATTTTCATCTATTTATTAAACTGGTCTCTAGTAGACTTTGGTATTGACATTCCTAATTTCTTTGGTGTTTTTTCTCATACAGTAAATAGTAGTGTAATGTGGTGGCAACTAGTAAATATCAACACAGGAGCTTATTTTACCCCTACCTTTATGTTTCCCCCTTATATGGCAAATTTCAGATATTATCTTGCAATACCTTTTGAGGAATATTATAAAACAAAAACACAAGAATTTGAAGAATTTGAAACTCAATTAAAAGTAGAAGAAGAAGAAGAAAAACAACTTATTGGAGAAAGAAAAGACTTTTTTGATGAAAGAAAAAGAGAGTGCGAAGAAAAAGCTGAAATAGCGGCAATAAGAAAGGAGCTTGCTATAAAACAAATTGATCCTGATACCAAATATGCTCAATTTATAGCATCAAATGATTTTTCATTTAATTTTAGACGATTTATCGGTAGCTTTGAAGCTATAATACGAAATTTTAGTTTAAGTATAATTCTTATGCTAATAATAATCATGCCAATTACTTTTGCTGGAAACATTTCTATGAATGTTATACCTAATTATCAGAAACAGGATTATGTTTTGAAACCAGGGATGGTTCTAGCTGTAAAAGGCAATGTTTTTTCAACTTATGATTTAAATGGGAATATTTCTGCTGATTGGGAGGAACAATTGGATGAAGAAATCACCTTACTTAAGGAGCTGCATGTAACACACGTTAGATATGATATTAAGTCTCAAGGATTAGATAATGCAGATACAAGACTAAAATTAACAACAGGTTTGCAACAAATAATTGATGAAGGGATTGGTTTAATTCTGAGCGTGGCAAGTGGTTATGTCTTCACAAAGAAAGAATTGGTAAATACTGTATATCAAGATGCTAAATATATTGCTGAGACATTTAAGCCAGATTACATGGTTATTTATAATGAAATCAATGGAGAGCTTGGTACCTATCTTTCTGAAGCTGTAGATTATTATGCTTGGTTACCTGAAATTGCCAATGTTACTTCTGAGATCAAAACTCTGAGTCCGGCAACAAAAGTCATTACTACTGTATTAGCTCTGAATGATGGTCATGATATCTTTAAAGAATTATTAACAAATGCAACTTTAAATATTGATGTAGTAGGGATAAATTTCATACCTTTATTATTTGGATGGCGATTAAGCAATCTTCTCCAATATGGTACAATTTATAAAAATACCACTACAACAATACCATTTTGGATTAGTGAAATTGGTATGGAGTCATTTAATTTTGGTGAAGACGCTCAAGCTAAATTTTTAGGAAAAGTTATCAGTAAATCCTCATTAATTACAGAACTAGATGCTGATGGTATTTGTATAGTTAGCTTAGTTGATAATATAGGCTTAACAATAGATAGAGGAGTAACTAATCATCAAGGTTTAGTTTATTATAATGGTCACAAAAAGAAGGCGTTTGAAGCAGTTTCATATGCATTTGGAACAATTTTAGGGGTAATTTAATTAAATATAAACAATAATCTATGATTTAAAATTACAAAAAAAGATAAAAAGACGTTAGTATTAGAATAAACGTTAAATGTATGAAATAATTTAATACTCTGCTGTAAGATGGAGGGTTCCTGAATTGAGCTTCCGTGAAAGACGATATAAAACATCAACAGAAAAAGACATAAAAATTAGAATGTTGGACTGGACTGACCTTAATGGAATAACTAAATTCCATGGGGAATTATATGATAGTAATTATTTTGATTCACCACCCAATACGACTTTAGAAGTGCGATATGTACTACGAAATCTAGAAGCTCGTGAACTAGCAGGTGGATTAAGTTTAGTTGCCGAGCATCAAAAAGAGATTATTGCCGAAGCAACGCTTGAAACAAGCATTTTTGGTATACCTGTTCAAAAACACATAGGCAAGATTTGGTTAGTAGTTTTACCTGAATGGAGACGATTAGGAATCGGAACTGAATTAATAACCGCTTTAGAGCATTATGCTATACGAAATGGCATTTTGACTTTATGGACTCATTTTGAACGAGATTGTGAAGCTGAAGAAAAATTCTACTGTGAAAGACACAAATACGTTAAAACAGGTCTTATAAAGAAAGCCTTAATGAAACAAAATAAACCAAAAGATCATTTAATTGTTCAAAAAGAACTTCCACGAGGTGGAATTTAACAGTAATTTTTGAGTTGTTTTTTTACAACTCTTAATTCTCTTTTTTATTATTCTTTTTTCTTTAACAGTAAGATAATAAGAGATAAATAGTGATATCTCACAAAATCAGATTTAATAGAATAAGGTGAAAAAAGAATGACTTTTGAAATTTCAGCAAAACCGAAAATTGCTGTAATTACTTTAATTCAAGAAGGAGCTGCAAAAATAGGTGGAGAGCATGCTATGCTTTTTCCATATGTAGAACAGGCAATCAAAGCAGCTAAAACTGTAGAAGATACTTTAGAAATTATTCCCTATGTAATCAGTCCACGACCAAAGAAAATTGATGTATTACCTCAGGTGGAAAAACTCAAAGAATCTATGGCTGAAACAAATGATGGGAAAATGATTCTTGTATCAAATGGTGCGGTAAATCCGTATGCTGATCCATGGAATTGGGAAAGATATGGATTTGAAGCAAATAAAGCTATGAAACGTATTACCAAAGAACGTAATTTATCTGGTATAATAATTATGGCTCATGGTTTTGCTAGCATACCTGCAATATTAGATATGAAAACTTCTCATGACAATTGTGAGTATGGTAATATACCCATTACTTGTTATTATATCACTCACTCATCTTATGAAGAGCATAAAGATAACAGAACACAAAGAAAGCTTCTAGAAAAGGAAATTCAAAACCATGCAAAAATGATCGCTATTAGCCCATATATGGCTAATCATCTCGAGCGAATTGGTTTGGTCAAAGATAGTAAAAATACTATACCACTATATAATGCTTTACCAGAGAATGGTTGGTTTTCAATAAAAGTACCTAATGAAGTAATAACTGAAATGATTAATGAACGTAATGAAAAAATCAAACAAGGCCCTTTTTATGGAGTTCCATTACCACTTGATGAAATTAAAACAGGTAAGAAGGAATTGGTATTATATTTTGGTAGAGCTCAAACTTATGTAAAAGGTACTGACGCAGTTATTGCTTGTGCAAGAAATGATCCTAAAAGACATTATATGCTTATTTGTAGTGGTTCTGCTGATGAATTAAAGTGGCATCAATCACTTATAGCAAATACTGCTAATATTACTCTCTCATGGGAGCATAATTCAAAACTTGTTTTAGGCACAGTTCAACTTACAGAGAACAATCCACAAGCAAGAATCTATGCAATATTCCTTTCTCGCAGAGAACCTATGGGTTTAGTTAGCCGAGAAGTTATCTTAATGCAAGATAATGGTTCAGTGCTGCCTATAGTTTCAGGTAGTTGTGGATTTGATGATAAATGGCAAGAAAAATTCAGCTTTGTTGTAACAAACCCCAGTTGTTGCGAGGATGATCCTATCAAATCAAAAGAAAATTGTAAATTAGCTTTTGGTAATGATATTTTCATTCATGATGATTGTATTAGAAATACCTTAAAAGCATTAGATAAGTTGAGCTTGATGTCTCTAGATGAATTACGGAAAAGAGTAAATGACTATAAGATAGCTATCAAAGAAAACTATTCACAAGATAGTTATTGGTCCTTTTATCTTGAAGCAATAAGCAAAAATTTACCTGCTTTTGAGAAGATTATTAATGAAAAAATAATCGAAAATAAATTAGAAAAAGTGCCTAATGTTTAGCACTTTCTTTTCTTTTTTTTGATTTTTAATAATTTAATGGTAAATTGCTTATAGGCATAAATTTATTTGTAAATTAAAAATTGTCAGTTTATCTTACAAATATAAATGAAATTATACTTGATTTGTTGAAACTTTCAATATTAACAACTGTAAAATTCATCGAGGTTTATCAATGGATAAAACAGAAAAAACAGATGAGGATAGCATTGCGAAAAATACCACTTCTTCCCAGTTGTTAAAAGATTCAACAGAGAAAATAGACGAATTAGCTGCTCTACAACAGCAATTGATCGATAGTGAAAGAAGAGCTCTTGGTCTATTTGAATTAACAAATGATGCTATTTTTATGATTGATATGGATGGTAATTATATTGATGTAAATCAAAGAGTTGCAGAATTACTAGGTTATAATCGTCATAATATTATTGGTAAACCCATGCTTGATTTTATTGCAGATGATGAAAAAGAAAGCTCAAAACAAAAATTAAATGATTTAAAAGCAGGTAGAATACTACCAATTTATATCAGACGATTTAAACGACGTGATGGTTCTATATTCTCTGCTGAAATTAATGCTGCTGTCGTTCAAGATGAGAATGGCAATCTTGAATATATACAAAGTGCTGCTAGAGATATAAGTGAACGTGTTGAAGCTGAGGATAGATTAGATAGGGAAAGAAAAGCATTTCATTTGATAGCTGAAGCTTCAATATACGCAACTAATATTGAAGATTTATGTCAAAGAATCGCTGAAGGAATTACTTCTCTGTTGGGTTTTGATGCTTCCACAATACGATTATATGATCCCGAAACTCGAATGTTAATTCCTTATGCACAAGTTGATAATGTAAAAGGAAAACAAAATCTGGGGATATTGCCGCAATCAATTGACGATCCGAATTATATCTATGCATTGGCTGCTCGAAATAAACGAGCTCTTGTTGCGCCGAAATTTGAAGATAGATCACTTCTTGCACCGTTTCAAGAACGAATGATTAAATTAGGAATTTTCGGACTAATTACCTGGCCTATATTAGATGGCAATGATGATCTATTGGGTATTGTACAACTAGTTTCATACAAACCAAAAGAAATCCCAGAGGAGTATATGATATTTTTTGAAACAATAGCTAGATTATTTACAGTAGCTATTGAACGTAAACGAGCAGATGATGCTCTTAAAGATAGCGAAGAAAAATATCGTTCTTTTGCTCAGAATTTTCAAGGCATTGCTTATCGAATGAAAGTGGATTGGACTCCAATATTCTTCAATGGTGCGGTAAAAGAAATTACAGGTTATTCAGAAGAAGCATTTAGATCACAGAAACCTCAATGGGATGATATCATCCATCCTGAAGATAAGAAACGAGTTAATGAACTGGAAAAATATCTACAGACTGTGCCAGGATTTATTTTTGAGTGTGAATATCGTATAATTAGAAAAGATAAACAGATTCGATGGGTTTATGATATAAGTCAAAATATTTGCAATGAAAACAATATTCCGCTTTATGTGCAAGGAGCAATATATGATATTTCTGATAGAAAACGAAATGAAGCAATGCAAAAATTACACCATAATCTAGGCGTTTCTCTAAGTTCTATTAGTGATTTGAAACAAGCATTTACTGTTGTTCTTGAATCTATCTGTACTATTGAAGCAATAGAATTAGGTTGTATTCATTTAGTTAATAATGATACAGGTTTTCTTGATGTAATAACAAATCATGGATTAGAAAATGAGTTTTTAGAAAAGATTTCTTATTATGCAACAAATTCACCATTTACTCGTTCAATTTTAACTGGAAAACCTGTTTATAGTGATTATAATGAGATAACAGGTATTGAAGAAAATGAATTTATTGCTAAATTTAGTCTTCATTCCCTCGCTCATATACCAATTTATTCTGATGAGAAAATAATCGCTATTTTAACCTTAGGTTCTAAAACATCTGATACAATTCCAATAAGTACAAGAAATAATTTAGAGATAATTACTTCACAAATTGAAGGCGCAATTGCTCGAATTGAGGCTGAAGAAGCATTGCGCGGGAGTGAAGAAAAATACCGTACTTTTGTTCAAAATTTTCTCGGTATTGCTTATCGTTTTGATACTAATTATAACGCGATATTTCTTGATGGAGCAATTAGAGAGATAACTGGATATTCTTCTCGTGAATTAATGGCTCAAAAATATGGTCGTCGTGAAATTATCCATCCTTATGATTTAGATGAATTAGAGAAAAAATTCACTTTTTCTATTAAAAATCCTGAGCATCGAGGTAAACACGAATATCGAATTATAACAAAAGAAGGAGAAATTAAATGGGTTCAAGATATCTGGCAAGTGTTACTAAATGATCAAGGGGAAGTTGTAGGCTATCAAGGATCAATATATAACATCACTGATAGAAAATTAGCTCAAAATGAACTTCAGAAATTATATCTTGATTTAGAACATAGAGTGGATGAACGCACTGAACAATTAACAGCTGCTAATAAAGAACTTACTGCATTTAGCTATTCTGTTTCTCATGATCTTAGAACTCCTCTAAGACATATAGGCGGTTTTGCTGAACTTTTACAAAAAAGGGTTTCTTCAGAGGAAAATATTGATGATAAGATCTTAAGTTATACTCAAAAAATAATCGATTCTGTTGAAGAAATGAATAAACTCATTGATGGTTTATTAACATTCTCGCGAATGAGCAGAGTTGAAATGGTTAAAATAAAGATAAATCTAACTGAATTAGTTCAAGATGTTTTTAATGATTTTCAAGTTGAGATGGGAAATAGAGAAGTTGATTTGAAATTAAGTATCCTACCCGATGTAATAGGTGATCCATCATTATTAAGATTAGTTTTGGTAAATCTTATAGCTAATGCTTTAAAGTTCACTAAAAAATGCCCTCTAACAGTAATTGAATTAGGTATTATCCCATCGAAAGAACTTGATGAAGCTACTATTTTTATTAGCGATAATGGTGTGGGATTTGATATGAAATATTATGATAGACTTTTTGGTGTTTTTCAAAGACTCCATAAAAACGAAGAATTTGAGGGATCTGGTATTGGTTTAGCTACAGTTCAAAGAGTAATTCGTAGAATGGGTGGATCTATTTGGGCTGAAAGTGCAGTAAATCAAGGTGCAACGTTCTATTTCTCAATACCAAAAGCAGTTGAATCTGATGAAAGTGAAATAATTAAATAATCTATCTATTTTGTCACTGCCCAGCTAGCAATATAGTAGACATGTCTTTTGGCGCAATCAATTTCAGGAGCTTTAACATAAAACTTTCCAGAAATTTTCAAATTTTGTACTCCTAAATCGAAATGACAAAGAGCTATGCCAATATCTAACAAAACAAGTTTAGGCAGATTATCGCTAGATGTTTTGTTCGCCATTTCTATATAAAAATGGAAAACATCCTTGTCTTTTTCTTTAACAACTCTCCATTGTTGAGTATTCCTTCCTGAGGGTCCTAAACGCAACCATTCAAGAGGAGTAGTAAATCTTCCAGCATCTTTTTCTGTTAAAGATAAATTGAAATCACCGAAAAAGAATATCTCTGACCATGATTTTCGTTTTCTTGCTTGAATACCCCAAGAAATAAGTGATTCTTTAAAGGAAGTTTTAATCCGAGGATAACCAATAGGTGATATAGCTGGGATAAACTCGTTTTCTTTTAGTTGTAAATGTTTTAGTAAATCTCCTTTAGCAAATTTTGCTCCTAACCAACATGAACCTAATTCCAATTCTGTAGCTTTAAGAATTATTTTTTCAAATGAATATCCAAAATCAATAATATCATATTTCTTTTTTCGAGTGATTCCATAAATAAAATAACGACCATTACTGATCATTCCATAAGTTCCTATCTTTATTTTTTTATCTAGATCAAAAACACCAGTATCTATTATTTTGAAATGAGCCTTACCACCAAATAAACCAGTAAAGGATTTTTTCAGATCTTTTTCTAAACTTTTTAATTTAGAGGATTCTATTTCAATATTTTGATAATCTCTACGGGAAATTCGAGTGCTAATTAATTCATCAATTGGTTTATGATATTTCATGGGAATCACATTATTATCATTTATACCTATTCAGTTTACGCTTCAATAAATAAAGGTAATCAATTAGTAACGATTTCAAGTAAAAAAAATTAGTAGAGGTCCTAGATCTGGGCGTCTAAGACCTCTATGATTGGCGTGTATTTGTTTGGCGTTTTTAGTTCTGAACAATTTGTCCATCCTGTAGTTTGAGTAATAATTCTGTTTTCTCCCAAACTAAAGGATTATGAGAGACAATAACAATTGTAACACCTAATTTTTCATTGAGATTGTTTAAGAGAGCAAGAATTTCCTCACCATTTTTTGTATCAAGATTGCCAGTAGGTTCATCAGCAAAAATGATTGCTGGATTATGAATTAATGCTCGAGCAATTGCTACACGTTGCTTTTCCCCACCGCTTAGTTGTTTTGGTTTGTGATTTGCACGTTCTTCTAAACCGACTTGCTTTAGAATATCAACAGCTCGTTCTCTATCCTCTTTTTTAACTCCATCAGGTATTAAAGGAAGTAAAACATTATCTAAAGCTGATAAAGTAGGGATTAAAAGGAATTCTTGGAATATAAAACCAATTTTGAATTTACGGATGTCTGCAAGATCATGTTCTGATTTATTAGTTATCTCAATGTTTTCAATAAATGCTTTACCTGAAGTAGCTGAATCCATGCATCCAAGGATATTTAAAAGCGTACTTTTACCTGAACCACTTGGTCCTGCGATAGAGATTGTAGATCCCTTTTTAATACCAAATGAGACATTATTAAGTGCTTTTACTTCTGATGCTAAGCCTTGATTGTAGATTTTAGTAAGGTTATATGTACGAATGATGTAGTTATCATGTTCATTTTCTACTGTTATTTCTTGATTGAAAATATAATCTACCATTTTATTACCTCCATTAGATACCTCTTATAACTTCCATAGGTTTAACGCGAGCTGCTCTGATACCAGGAATTAAACCACTAGCAATACCTAAACCTAATCCGTAAGCAAGTGTTTTCAAAATTATTTGCCAGGTTATTGATATAAACATAGTATCTGCACCAATCTGTGCGCCAAAAATTAAACCAGCTCCAATAGCAAATCCAACTGCAGATCCAAGTAGTCCAATGATTATTGATTCAAAAACAACGTTGAACAATATAGTTTTATTTTTCCATCCAGTTGCTTTCATAATAGCAAATTCCTTCATTCGCTCACTAACACCCATAAGTTGTGCTACAAATATTGCCATACCTCCAGCAACAACCATAATAATTGTAAGGATTGTTTGAACGGTGGAAAAATTATCGATAATAGATGATAGCCCTTCAATTTGTGAACCAGTGGATGTTACATCTAATTTAGGTTCTAATTCCTCTAATTCCTTTACATAAGTATTTGTTTCTTCTATACTTTCACTATCAAATCGAATCTTAGCTTTGTTGAATCCTGTTTGTTCAAAAGGTAAAGTCAAGCTGTTAATTAACAAACTAGTGTTCACTGACATTAAAAATGATGGTTCTAAAATTTTTGTCATTTCTTCTCCAGTTTCAAACACACCAACAATTGTGATTGGTATGCTATATGTATAGTTGATCATCAAATCAAGTGTTTCATTTAGAGCGAAAACTTCTGATCCCCCTTCAAGGATGTAATCAGCAATAATAATTTCATAATCATTTTCATAAAGTTGACCGTCGATGATTTTAGTAGTTGGTCCTTCAAATTGTTCATCTTCTTCAATACGTACTCCTAAAGCACCAAGTGCAAGTGAAGATAGGGATTCTCCTCCTGGACCAATTCCTGGCGCTATTCCAAGATTTAGTGTAACATTGTCTGCAAATTGATAAAAATTATTTACCACTACTTGACCTTCGATTGCTATTATTTTATCATGAGATTCTATAGTACGAATTATATCTGAAATATTCATAGGAAGTTGTGATAAAACTAATTCAGTACCATATTGTTGTACTTCTACATCACCTACTGTTTCTGCAACAGCCTCTCCAAGGATTTTATCGAATCCTGCACTTGCAGATGACAAAGCAACCATTAACGCTATACCAATAGCCATTCCTGCAACAGATAATGATACAATTAATTTCTTTCGGAAAGCGTTCTTTATAGCGAATCGTATTGTTTGTATGACCATTTTTATTAGATTCCTTTCAAAGTTTTTTATTTAGAGTTTAAGTGTCTTTTGTTGTCACTAGTATAAACAAACGATAACCTTTATATAAACCTTTGCAAATCATTAAAATGATACGCTATGTCTGAGGAAACTACTAAATTAAAGAAGGACCAAAGACGGGATTCTATTTTAGAGACAGCTCTCAAAGTAATTTCTGAGAAAGGCTTAGAAGCTACTACTATGCGAGAGATTGCTAAAGAAGAAAATATCTCTGAGACATTATTATATCGATTTTTTAGTAATAAAGAGGAAATTTTTATTGGTATTTTAATGCATAAAGCCAAAAAAACAATTGATGAAATTGAAGAGGCTTTAGAAACTATTAAAGGGATGATGCCTGATCCAACTATTTCTTTACCAATTATTTGGAAAATGGTGAAAAAGCGATTCGATGAAAATTATGAGATTATATCATTGCTGATAAATGAGCGAGAAAATATAAGAGAATTATTTCAAAAATTTAAACCAATGCGAAGTGAATCTCCGCTTGATTTACCTTTTAAGTTTCCAATATTCGAACACCTTCAAAAGATACAAGTTGATCAATTTTTAACGGATTATTTTAAACGATGCCAGGAAGCAAATAACCTAAGAAAGGACATAGAAGCAAAATATATTGCTAGAGTTTTTATGAATCTAATTATGTCTGCATCTGCACCCATACCGCCACCATTGAGAGTAATGATAGGAATACATGATGAAAAAGACATAGAAAATCTCTTTTTGGCTCAACTGGAGATTCTATTATATGGTATCATTCCAAAAGAAAAATTATAATTTATCTCTCAAAAAGCAACTCATATATTATCCTAGAAAGAATTGTTTAATTATAATGGGGAAAATAGTATAAATAAAGTTAATAAAAAATCACGAGAAGGTATGATTCTTGAGCGAAGAGGCAAAAAATCTGTTAATGAGATTAAAAAAAGAAAAGAAAGTCAACAAGCAAATTGAATTAGTCCAAGCATTAAAGGAATACAATCAATTGGAAATGGTTAATCATGTTTTATTGATTCACCTGGAGAGAAAAGACCATGATTCTTTACGTATGGAGATATTAGCTGCGCTAAATTATGAAGATGAAGCAATTGTGAAACCTCTTGTTGATATACTTAATGATTCAAAAGAAACACAAGCTGTAAAAGAAAAAGTTCTTTCATTATTAGGTCAAAATAAAGGTAAGAAAGCTATGAGTGCAGTATTAACCGCTTTTAAGAAAATAAAAGACCCTAAAATTAAAGATAATATTACGTATGCATTAACTTTCTTTGAGGATACAAAAGTAGTAAAACCATTGGTAAAATCTCTACAAAATGATGATTTGAGATTACAAGCATTAACTGGTTTATCAAGAAATGAGATCTTACTATTAAGTTCACTTGATTTAATAAAAACAATAACTTCTTTAGATATAACTAGAAATTTCGAAAAATTGCATTATGAAAATATACTTGATACGATTTTTGATATCTTTGGGTATAAATCAAAGGAAGAGATAATTGCCGCAATAAAAGATAAATCGATCAATCAAAAAATTCAGGATTATCAGAAAAAACAACTTGAAATAAAAAAGACTTTGAAAAAAGTAAGATAATTGATGATTTTCTTCTAATTGTTATTAACATTTTGCAGATAACCTTAATTTTATATATTCAAACGTTCAATATAAATTTAATGTTTAATTGATATGAAACAGACAAATGCTCTTAAGCGTTAATTTCAAATCAACTCAAAACTCTTCCACAAAAAGGTATTAGTCAGTATTTGATGTGGCCTGTATCTGTTCTAATCATTGAACAGCAAAAAAACTTTGTTCAAATCCCGTTAAAGCCAGTCCGATACCCCAAGATCGGACTGGTTAAACACCCTCAGTAATTCATCAATTTTTTTAAAAAAAATTGAAAAATGAGCTTACTAATGTTCCCCTAATTTTTCAGTAGATAACATTAATCCTGCAATATTATTTGGTGTAAAGAATCCATCGAAATCACCAAATCGCTGTATATATTCAATAATGTGATTTGTTGTTTCTGTAGGCATAGTAAATATCTGTTTTATACCTTCATCTTCACTTCCTATTATATTTTCAGTAGTAAATTTTACTCCTCGTGCTTTCTGTATTTTAACAATCTTTTCGATATCTGTAACTTCATATGCTAGGTGATGAACTCGACTACCATATTTTTGGCAATATTTCTCAACTACAGAATCGTCTGTTGTACCTTCACTTATGACAATGATTGGTAAAGTATCAAATAGCTTCAATGTAGTTGTGGTTGCATTAGAAGATATAACCTTGAAGCTCTTGAAGTGCTGATAAGGCAAGAAGTTCATTAATTCACCCATGAATTTTTCCCTTTCTCCTCGCTTGACTCTATATGCAACATGATCTAATTTAACAATAAATTCGTCTATTCCTGATTCTTTTCTATTTTTTTGAATTTTATCTAAATCAATCATTTAAGGACACTCCTTATAGATTATTAATACTTTAAGTAATATGATTTTGTATTCTTCATTTTAATTTATCTCTTAATAAATTTATAATAAAATGATTATAGTAAAGCTCAAAAATTACAATGTATAATTTAATTTGATTTAAAATAGGAGATCATAACATGACTATCACAAAAGAAATGGAAAAATTCTTGTTAGAAGATGCTAAAAAAAGATTCTTACATTATGTGACTTTTGATACCACTTCTAATGAAAATGCTGGAACCTTTCCTTCATCTGAGAAGCAATTTGATTTGGGGAAAGTCCTAGCTAAAGAACTGAAAGAATTAGGTCTTCAAAACGTTGTTCTCGATGAATTCTGTTATGTATATGGTGACTTGCCAGCAAGTAAGGGTTATGAAAAGAGCCAAACTATTGGCTTAATAGCTCATATGGATACCTCTCCATCTGAAAGTGGTGCAAATATTACACCAATAATCCATGAAAATTATGATGGTAAACCAATAAGTTATTCGAAAAATTCTGGTATAACTTTAACTGTGGAAGATTCACCAGAATTAAAGAAATTCAAAGGGATGGATATAATAACATCCTCTGGTGATACACTTCTTGGGTCAGACGATAAAGCAGGTATTGCTGGTATTATGACTGCTGCTGCAGCTTGGAAAAAATATCCTGAACTTACACATGGACCAATAACAGTTTGTTTCACACCAGATGAAGAAATAGGACAAGGAACAACCAAAATAAAAATGGAACGTTTACCAAAATACTGCTATACTTTAGACGGTGGAGAAATGGGTGAATTAGAAATAGAATGTTTTGATGCATGGAAGGCAACTATAACATTTAATGGTATTAGTGTTCATCCTGGTTATTCTAAGAATTTAATGGTCAATGCTATTGAAATTGCTTCTAGGTTTGTAGCTCAAATTCCAGAAGCGGAAACACCTCAACATACAGAGAAGCGTGAAGGTTTTTACCACTTATATCAAATGGAAGGAAATTGTGTCACAGCAAAAACAATCTTCATTTTGCGAGATTTTGATAAGAAATTGAATGAGAAAAGAATGACATATCTCACTAAACTAAAAGATGTCTTTGAAGAACGCTATCTAGGATTAAAAATAGATCTGAAATTTGATCATTCATATGAAAATATGATTGTTTATCTAAAAGAACATCCTCAGGTAATAGAGAAAGCAGCAAAAGCAATCAAACAAGCGGGACTTGAGTTAAAAGAAACTTTAATTCGAGGCGGAACAGATGGCGCCCGATTAAGTGCAAAAGGTATACCAACACCGAATTTATTTGCAGGGGGTATACTATTCCATTCACTAAAGGAATATATTCCTGTTCCAGCATTACAAAAATCAGCAGAAGTGGTTCTTTATTTAGCCAATCAATGGTTAGAATAATTCCCTCTTCTTTTCTTTTTAAAAATTGATTTCTACCATCATCGTATGGCAACAAGAATATACTAGCACCGGGGGGTGTAGTTCGATGATGGCAAGAGTGTATTTGCTAACTAAGGAGTATAGTTAGTATCCTTAGAAGGAGTTAAATCATTAATAGCTAATCTCTAATTAAAATTAGTCTTTTTTTACGGTAAAATGAAAAAGCATAATATAAAAAAATTAAATGAATATAGTAATTAGAATAACAGGTGAATCATATGTACGAAACAAAAGTAGTAGAACCATTAAATATTGTAATAACAGGTGCTTCAAGTGGAATAGGTGAAGCAATTGCATATGAGATGGCTAAAGATAAACATCATTTTTTCTTAATAGCTAGAAACAAAGAACGATTACAGGATGTTGCTGAAAAAATCGATATGATGGGTTGTCAGGTTCATTATACAACAGGTGACGTTGGAAAATCAGAGGATGTCAATAAAATATTTGGATTTATAGACAAAGCATTTGAGGGAAAAATAGATGTTTTAGTAGTGAGTGCTGGGATAGGTTATTTTGGGAATCTTGAAGAATTAACCGAAGAACAATTTGATCAACAATTCAATACAAATGTTAAAGGAGTATTCCTTTTTTTGAAAAAGACTTTACCCATAATGCGAAAACAAGACAATGGACAAATTATTGTTATATCATCAAATTTGGGTTTAGATACAGGACCAAGAGCATCATTATATGCAGGAACAAAACATGCCGTACAAGCTATGACTTGGTGTCTACGAGATGAATTGAAAGGTACCAATGTTAAAGCTGCAACCTTGAATCCAGGATCAGTTAATACCCCTTGGTTTGATGGTAAAGATGTTGACAGAAGTAAAATGCTTTCAGCTGAGGATATAGCCAAATCAGCAAGATTCCTCATTGAACAATCTGAAACATCTAATATAGATCACATTCATATCATGCCTGGAAAAAGATAAATTAGCTCAAAAAGAAGTAAACAAAGACACTCATTCAAAATGTTTAATTATAAAAAATACTATTCGTTTAAAAAGAAATATCCAGATTTAAATTAATACTTGATTAAACGAATAACTTGCTTGGAGTATGGAAAATTATGAGTGAAAAAAAGAAGATATCAAAAGGAAAGGTTGAGACAAAGAAAACAGCTTTAGAAAAGGAAACTGATACAAAGAATTCAGAATCACCAAGCAAAAAAATTGCTTCAAAACCAAAAACAAAAACTGAAACAAAATCCCATAAAACAGAAGAATTAGGCAATGTTGATGACTCTCTCTTAATAGATGGTATAACTTACATTGAACAAAATAAATTAGATACTGCTTTGGAATGTTTTGATGATTTTTGCAAGAAATATCCTGATAGCCATTTTGGTTGGTATTATGTGGGATATACCAAAATGCTTCAAAATAAAAAGAAGGACGCAATGAAGAATTTCAAGAAAGCGTCTAAAATAAACAATAAATTTCTCCCAAGTTTATATTATCAAGGATTGTTAGAATTTGAAAATAATGATTTTCCAAAAGCACTCATTATTTTTGATGATATAATGGAGAGATTTAATTCAGATGAATTAAAAGATAGCAATTTCAATATTCCATATTTTATTGCTATATGTCATCATTATTTAGGGAACTTCCAAAGAGCAGAGGAGTATTTTCTCTTTGCTTACAATCTTACACCAGAAGATCCGGTGGTCTTATATTACAAAGGATTCAATGAAGTTGCCTTGAAGAATTATGATTTTGCTGCTGAAACATTCAAGAATTTACTCTATGTTGATATTAACAACCAACAATTCTGGGATTTAGTGAAAGGCTATATGTACTTTTATCATCAACACGAGGAAGAAAAAGAAGGTTAAATTGCTTTTTATTAATTTTCTTCTTCGAAATTTTTCTTACCTTTTACTTTTTAATAAAAAAATATAAGAAGAGTGTAAGGTAGAATGATGTGACTTAAATGACAAATAAAAGAAAAGAATCTAAGTTACCAATTTATGAACGTCAACAATTGCTCAAATTGATTGGCCAGGTTTCAAAAAGATTTGCTAGAGAACTTAGGATTCACTATAGCACAGAAAAAACCCTTAAATTAAAAAGAAGAGAAAAACGAGTAAAATATTTACAAACAAAAAAACCTCAACGAAAATTAACTAAAGAATATATTAAGATTCAACATTTACCATCGATGCTAGCTCAAGCAATAGGGAAAGGTGTGCCATTAAAAGAACCAAAAAGAAAAGAAAAAAGCAAACCTGAATTAAAACAGACTATTTATGAGAGCTTAAATAAAGAAACGTCAAAGAAAACTGAGTATAATAAGGAATTAGTATTAGAAAATATCGATTATATTCCCGATAAAATTTATCTCCAAAGATTAGATGCTGATAATAGTAAAGTAATAGTAAAATTATATGTGGATTGGGGTTATCTTGATACAGATAAACTTGATCTTTTTATTGACTCAAAAAATAATGAAAAATCTGACAATAGAATAATAGTTTTGGATTCCAAAAAGGAATATTTATCAACATATTTTCTGAAGCATATGAGTAATTATATAGAAGATGATGAAGGATCTGCAAGATCATTATTTATAGGTCAAATAATGAATCTGGATCCAAATAGCGATTATTTTTATCGATTAGAATGCTATAATAAAAAAACAACGAAATTATTCGCTGCAACCGATTTTATAAAATTTAGAACTTCATTTAATCTAGAGGAAACAAACAAACCGTTTTATTTAATTATAGGCTCTGATCTCCATGGAGGAAAGAAAGGACGATTTATGAGAGGTAAAGTTGAAAGAAAATCAATTCGAGGTAATTTTTCTCTTGGGAGAATTTTTAATAAAATCGCTAGAACAGAATCAGATATAACTTTTGGGCAAGGTTATACACTAGCAATAGCAACAGGTGATTTAACTGATAATGCTTCATATTCAGAGTACTGGGCTGATCTTTTCAAAAGATGTTCAATAGTTTGGAATCATGTTCCACTTCTAACTTGTATTGGAAATCATGATTACTATTGTGGTGGGAGTGGAAAAGGTAACATAACAGGTGGAAGAGAAGAAGATTGCAGATATTGGCATCGATTTATAACAAATCCAAATAATAGTCCTGGAAGTCTTATAGGTCACTGGTATTCTTTGGACCAAGGAAATATTCATGCTGTTTTTCTTGATACAAATGGTACAGGATGGGGGAAATATAAGGTCGATTGTGGTTCAGAACAATGGCATTGGTTAGAAAATGATTTGCGAAAATGGCGTCAGAGACTTGCTCGAGGGGAAAAAGCTCCTCAATTTTGTTTTGTTTTCCTTCATTCAGCTATTCTAAGTCTCGGTTTTTGGGGTAGGGGATTTCATAATGGAAATGATGAACGCACACAAACCTATCTAACACCATTGTTTCGAAAATACGGTGTAGATTTTGCTTTTTGTGGACATGACCATATCTACCAGAGATCAAAATGGTTGGATACAACCTATATAGAAAATGGTCGACATGGAGGGGCACCCAGACCGTATCTATATTGGAAGAAAAGAAAAATAAAATATGATTTAGAACGAATTGTTGAGAATAGTCAAACAAGAGTTTATACAACCATTTATGTTCCACCTAATAAAAATCATTGGACAAAAGAAGAGAAAAAGGAGTTTGAAAAGACCAAACAGAATATAAGAGCTGAATTGTTGAAACAACCACTTGTAGGGAATTATTATTTTGGGATGAGAAGAATAAATAAGCAATTAGGAAGATTATTTGATAAAAAGAATGAGCTAAAAGAAAAATTAGTTGATGAATTTATTTTACCAAAATTAGAAGATCATGTTTGGTTGAGAGCATATGCTGTAGAGGAATATATGAAACCAAATACTCAAGAAATAATAGATATGATTTTTATTCCCTCAAATACCGAATTTGATTATACATCATATGGTTTAATCTGTCCGGAAAAGCTAGTTGGTTAATTTCTAAGAAGAATTTTTTACATTTAATTCATTCTAAATCACTTTTAATGTAATTAAAATTGTTTAAGAAAATTTTATAGGATAGTTTCAAGTGTATAGTGAGCAAAAAGTTATTTTCATTCGGTGAAATACCTTGACCGATCTTAAGAAAAAATTATTCATACCAGAGGATAGACTTACTGCTATCAATGATTTCTTGATGAAAGAAAATAATTCATTGATAGATGACCTTCTCAATCTTATTGAGAAGTATGGTGGTGTTGATGAAATCAATAAGAAGGCTAAGGAAGCTCGAAAAATTGATAATCTTATGACTCGCTTGGAGAAGAAGAATCCTGCTTATGTCAAGAACCTTGATTGGTTAATTGAGCAACGAGATAAACAAGCTTTTATTAGTATTGCAGATTATCGTCGCAAAATATTAGGAAAAGAAGCAGATTCAATTAATTTTCCTGATGATTATGCTGTAACTTTAGAGATAAGCGCTTGTCAATATTTCCCCTTTTTGGTCGCTCAAACCAAACAAGCAATTGAAAAACAAGAGCTTATGCCTAGTCGCGTTATACGTGTTAGAAAAATGAAGGAGCAAGAAGAAGATGGCGATTTACTAGCCATGACTGCTGCTATGCAAATTATTGGTGCATCGTGTGTAGAAACTCTTGATGCAAAAGGTACTGCACCAGGTCCAGATGGACTCCCAGTAAATGTTCATCTTGGTGGTCCAGCTACAATAACAGGCTATTTTGGTGGTGTTGGTCAACCTAATGATTACGCACTTAAATGGATTGATGAGTTCCTCTACTATTATACTAACTATGGTATTCAGGCTGCTTTGAATATTAATCCTGGAACAGTAATACTTGGCTATATGCTCTATAAATTGGGAATTGATATGGAATACAAGATTTCTGTTTTTATGGGAAATGATAATCCTTACTCTTGTTTCTGGACTCTTATGACCGCGAAGCTCTTTAGTCGAGAGGATGGATCCAGTCCATTAATAGGTTTCAATTTATCAAATTCTGTGAATAATAAAACAATGGAAGTCACAGCTGAATTCCGTAAAGATTTCGGTTTTGAAGATCTTATTCGATTTGAGCATCACATAACAGAAACTTACAAGAGTATTGTTCGCCAACCATACGATCGTACAGATGAATTGGTTGAATTAGCTAA
This sequence comes from Bathyarchaeia archaeon, assembly GCA_035528035.1. Classification (GTDB taxonomy): domain Archaea; phylum Asgardarchaeota; class Heimdallarchaeia; order JABLTI01; family JABLTI01; genus JABLTI01. Next base: position 25,828 of record DATKZI010000011.1, on the reverse strand, counting down.
AAAAGTCAAGAATGTTAGTGCAAAACACGAAGGTGGTAAAGTAAAGATCGAGGAGACAAGGAAACATCCATCAGATATATTAGATTACTTCCGTGATAAATCTGAGGTTATCGAATCTGGTGATATGGATAATATGCTTCTAAATTATCTCGATAAACACCAATCAGTCAACATTACTGCTGAAACTCTAACAAAGAACAAACTATCATTTATCGCAGCACGTAACTTGCATAAATAAAAAAACTGGAGACATTATAGTATGGGAAAAAAATTCATACCTGGAGGAGTTAGCCCAGCGCTAGTCACTCCATTTGATAAAAAAGACGAAGTAGATGAAGAAGCTTATCGTAAATTAATACGATTTGTCATTGACGACTTGGGTGTTACGGGTATCGTACCAGCAGGTTCTACCGGAGAGTTTTCATCTCTCTTTTGGGATGAACAAAAGAAAATAATTGAAATTGCTGTAGATGAAGCAGATGGAAAAGTAGATGTGTTGGCTGGTACAGGTACCAGTGGCACAAAACGCACTATCGCTATGACAAAACATGCCCTGGACGTTGGTGCAGATGCAGCGCTAATAATTACACCTTATTATATGAAACCATCACAAAGAGGTTTATACCAACATTACTCAGAAATAGCAGAAAAAGTTGATATGCCCATTATGCTCTATCAATTACCTGCTCTTACAGATGTTATTTTACCACGTATGGTTGTAGAAGACCTTGCTGTTGAACATGCAAATATTGTTGGCATGAAGTGTTCTTGGGGAAACATGGCGTATCTAATGGAAATTCTTGAACGAGTAAAGCCAGTTGCTCCTGAATTCAAAATTCTTTGTGGTTGGGATGAAATTGTTTTCCCAGCTCTAGTTGCAGGAGTAGATGGTTGTATCTTAGCTTCAGCTAATTTCATAGGAGATTATTGGGTTAAAATTAAGAAATTAGTTGATGAAGGTAAGATTGCTGAAGCTCGTAAATTAGAGATGGAAATTCACAAAATAACACGTATAATTGTTAAAACTGGTGCAACAGGAACTAAAGAAGCATTAAATATGATGGATGTTAAGGTTCGTAAACCACGTTTACCATTGGAAATTGGTGGTAGCATTAGTCATGAGCTTCGTTCAGAATTAAGACTTGAACTAGAACGTATTGGTAAAGTTAAAGTTGAACCAATTATCGGATTACCTGAAACTCCAGAGAAAATCGAAGAACGATTTGGACAAGTGGATGTTACAGTTGAGACAATTTTACAGAATAAACTCCTTGTTGGTGAAGGATTCTTCGGAGGAGATCGTCCTGAAATGGCTCATGTAGATTTGCTTATGGGTCCAAGAGATGGTCCTGTAGGAGAAGCTTTTGCTCGAGCAATTGCTTTAGTTAAGGATGATCCTTCACAAATCGAAGGTCATGAACCTCTTCTAGCTCTTCTCGAGACGAATGAAGCTGTTAAACCAGAAACTGTTCTTATACCAAAAGTTTTCATACAAAACTTAAGACAAGCATCAATGGTTTTTGGTCCAGTTCAATCAGGAGTAGCAAAAGCTGTAGTACAATGTGTTAAAGAAGGATTTATTCCAGAAAAATATGTCAAAGATTTAGTCATTATTGCTTCTGTTTTTGTTCACCCAACAGCAGTCTCTAGAAATAGAGTCTTTGTTAATAACAAAAAAGCAACCATGATGGCTATTCGAAATGCTATTGAAAATAAACCTGACTTGGATTTTCTATTTCAAGCACCTGCAAGACATCCCTTAAAGAATGAACCCTAAGTTCATTCTCCTCTTTTTCTTTATTCAGTTGCTGAACAATTTGAGAATGTTTTTAAAATAGTTGAGATACTATCCAATCAAGTAAACCTCACAGAGAGGTTATTTCCAACTATAATAACTATAAGATAGTATTTGCTAAAAACGAATGAAAATAATACCATTGTGTTTATGATATATCATGAATAATGGTGTACAAAATAGTTTCACTCATTCTTTTTTATCGATAGCTATCTCAAGAGGATGTATCATAAATGAAACTCTGGCTAACTATCATAAGTATAATCTATTTTGTAATAGTGGCAATAACACTACTTTATTTTCTTAGAATAAACACTAACATAAAGGAAAAATTATCTGACAAATACCTACAAATGTTACCTAACGAACCTTTTGTAAGCATAATAGTACCCACACTTAATGAAGCAAATAATATCGAAAAATGTTTGACTTCATTACGATCATTAGATTATTCAAATTACGAGATTATTTTATCAGATGGAGGTTCTACTGATAATACTATTGACTTAGCGAAACCTTTTGTTGACCAAGTAGTAGTAGAAAAATCATTACCAAAAGGCTGGATTGGAAAAAATTATGGATGTCATATTGGTTATAACATTGCAAAAGGAGAAATTTTACTATTTACAGATGCAGACACAGTTCATAAACCTGAATCTTTACGTATCTTTGTAAGTACACTTTTGGAAAAGAAAATAGGACTATTAACAGCTTTCCCATATCAAGAATTACGAAAGTGGTGGGAAAGTATTGTGCCAATTTATTTCTACTTGTCTAATATCTCATCAGGTGGGATAAAAAATGTAAATGATCCCAAAGAAGATGATAGCTTCTTGGGAATTGGTCAATACCTGCTTTTTACTCGAGAAGCTTATAATAAAATTGGTGGTCATGAACGTATAAAAGGATCAATAATAGAGGATTATGCTTTTGCTCGAATTGTTAAGAAACAATTACATTCACTATATTACTTACCAACTTACAAACTAGTAACTGCCCATATGTATCCCGATTCTTTTAGACACAGCTGGACAGGTTTCAAGAAGGTTTTATATGCTGGAACTAAATTAACCCCAGCAAAAAGGATTTTTTTAGTTCTTAATACAAATCTAGCAATAATTTCCTCACCTATACTATTAGTACTAACAGCTCTCTTTGCAGAATCTATTGTCTGGCTAATAGTTATGTCTTGCACTTATCTTTTACTTGCTTCGACCTTTGCAATTTATTGGAATAAAAAAGGAAGACATTTTTGGTTAACATATTTACTCTTTCCATTATTGATGTCTGGGTTTATGTTTACATTAATTTCATCAACATTAGAATTAGTTTTCAGTAAAAAAACAACTTGGAAAGGAAGGAAATACGAACCTGATTTGAATGCTGGTTTAAATGGTAGCTATAAAACACATGACGATGAACACTTGAAAACTAACATTATTTCACTAAAAGAATAAATTATTTTCATTCTTGTCTTTCTTTTTTATGTTATACTCAAGGAATGATACTTCAAAGAAACTATTTATACAGCTAATTATTTATATCAAGAAATAATTCATCTTTATTGAAATTACTAACTATGATATCGTTGGATAATTTAAGGCTCACTAAGAAACTAAGAATTATCTTCAGGAGATATTTATATGGAAAAATTATGGCTATTGATTGTATGTTCAATTTACTTTGCTTTAGTTTTTGTATCACTTTTATATTATATAATAATTACAGTTGGGAAACGAGATCGTATTAGCGATCAGCTATTAAGAAGCTTGGCTACAGAACCTTTTGTGAGTATAATAGTTCCAACTTATAATGAAGAGAAAAACATTCAAAGATGTTTAACATCTCTACGTCAATTGAATTATTCAAATTTTGAAATTATTGTTTCTGATGGGGGATCAAAAGACAATACAATTTCTATTGCTAGACCATTAGCAAATCAAATTATTGTTGATGAAAAATTACCAGAGGATTGGATAGGAAAAAATTATGGTTGTCATCTAGGTTATAAAGCAGCTAAAGGATCTATTTTATTATTTACTGATGCAGATACAACACATTCACCTGATTCATTACGAATTGCTGTGAGCATGCTTTTAGAAAAGAAAGCAGGGCTTCTAACTATCTTTCCGTATCAACAACTCCAAAAGTGGTGGGAGAGCATTGTACCAATTCATTTCTTTTTATCGCATTTTGTATCTGGTGGTCCTAGACAAGTAAATGATCCAAGAAGAACACATAATTATGTAGCTTTGGGACAATATATGATGTTTTCCAGAGAAGCTTATGAAAAAATAGGTGGGCATGCTCGTTTATATAGGTCTATAATTGAGGATTATGCTTTTGCTCGAGTTATCAAAACAGAATTACAATCACTATATTATCTAAGAAGTAGTAAATTAGTCTATACACGAATGTATCCAGATTCATTTATGGATTGTTGGAATGGATTCAAAAAAGTACTTTATGCAGGAATTAAATTAACTCCACCACGTCGCATAGTATTTACTTTAATTTATATTTTCTGGGGTATCCTTTCACCTGTAGCAATTGTCTTAACAGCAATTTATGCTGAATCGATCTATCTTATCATTGCACCTCCTATCTCCTTAGGCCTATTAATACTTACTTTTGTACTAGTTTGGACAAATAAAGGAAGACATTTTTGGATTACCTATTTGTTCTTCCCAATTTTAATGATAGTGTTTATTATCTCTGTTATTGCTTCCATGGTTGAAATGGTTGTAAGAAAAACCACTACTTGGAAAGGAAGGAAATATACTCCCGATTTAAATGCTGGATTAGAAGATGGACAACAAGTACAATCATCGACTAGTCATCAAAATATCTTTGAATCAAATCTCTAATTTCTCTCTCTTTCTTTTCACTGATTAATAATTTCCAATTTTCTTTTTAATATTATTTCTTCAGTAAAATCATATCTATTGTTATACTTATTTTGTTTCCAAATGTCTTGAATATTTTCAAAAGTTAAATCCGCGATTATTTTTTTAGTATTGATTCTCATAAGGATTTCTTTAGTAAAAGGTCGTTTTGAATTTTCGAAAGTTATTGTTTTTAAGAACTCATTAATTTTTTCACTATTTAATGCAGTACAATAAATCAAAGCATCAATGTAAGAATCAAATCCAATATAGTAGCAAGTATCATCAAAAACAACAGGTTTATTATCTATAGGCGGAACCAAAACAAATTTCCCTCTTTTATAAAATCCTGCAATAGCTACTTTATAATTTTGAAACGAATACTCCCCAACACCAAAGACTGAAAATCTATTTCCTGATTGATAAACTTTAGATTTTCTTTTTTGGAAATACGTTAAATGGTTATTCAGATACTGCCATGTTTTGGGGTATAAATCATTGAAATTCTTCACATCCTCTTTTAATGTCTTTTGTGTTAGAAGTAGTTTCCTAGAAGTTTTTTTAATTTCGAAATCTTTCAAATCTGATCCTTTTAATAAAGGATATAATAATTGATTTTCTATAATGACTCTTTCACCCAATTTATTTTCAAGAAAATCAGTATCTTTTTGCGCTAATTCCAAAACTTTCGCACAATCATGCTTAATTCCCTGTCTCCAAACAACTGATGAATATCCATCGATATCTTTGATTGAATTATACCTATCAATATTAGAAACAAATTTCCCATATACCCAACCAAATTTGTTTATTATTTTAAATGGGTTATGAAAATTACTAACTATACAAGTTTGACAAGTGGATTCTTTGTCAATATCAGCTAAGAATAGAGCTGCATCACATTTCTTATTGAAGACTTCTGCAGCATCGAATTTAATTGCACGTATATTGTTTAATGGATAAGTATGATTATATAATTCTTTCAAAATATTTCGAATAACACTCTCTTTACACAATAAAGCGATTTTACACTTATGATTACTGAAAGTAGTAATAAGATTCGCTATAATAAATTCCGTAATATCAAAATTACTTTTCCCTGTAAGTGCTTCTAATCCCTTGAATCCTTTTCTGTTTGATTTTTTGGGTAAATTATTTGACTCAAGAACAGAAAGCTCAGAGTTTGTTATCCAGGGAGGATTACCAACAATTAAAATCTTTAATGTTTGATCATTAAGAAGCTCTTCTGCAAAATTGTGGATGAAAAAATCATCATGATGGATTTTTATTTGAACTGGTAACTTTTTTCTTTCTACAATAATTCGTTCAATTAATTGTAGTAAAAAATTCCAGATGTGTTTTTCTTGTATTTCAATACCATAAAGATATTTTACATTAGAGAAATAAGCTAAGGATGCTAATAAAAAATTTCCATCACCAAATGTGGGTTCTAAGATAACATCTGGTTTAAAATCCAATTGAGAAATTATTTTATATATTTCATTTACAAACCATTGAGGTGTTTGGACATCTCCCCAGCTTTTATCATTTGTTGAAAATGTTTCATATATTTGTAATCGTTTATTTGTATATTCTATGAATTCTTTTAATTTAGAGATTGATTTGAAAAAATCTTTTAGTGTAGTAATTTCTTCAATGCTTTGATTAGCAGAATCGAGCGATTTTGTAGACAATGTTTGAATAAAATGGTTTATCGTATTACATGCATCCCAATTATTCAACTTATATTATCACTCCACAAACCATTTTAAAAAATGGTTGATATAATGTTTCTATACTGTTATATGTAATCTTTATCTAAATTTTCGAATAAATAATTTGCGTATTGACCGACGAAAAGATAATAAATGATGAATTAAAAGTAAATAATGGTGGACTGGTGCTCTTTACGAGCTCCTTCTTTATAGGGTGTACAAAAAACAGGTCTCTGAGTTGATATACATTGTCTAGTATACAAGATGCCGAAAAATATGTTAATGAGTTGAAGAGCGCGAACTTAGATGATAGAAGTAAAGCTATTGATACTTTAGCTCAATTAGGTCATACAGAAATAGTTGATTTTTTAATTGATCTATTGACTGATGCACATCATCGATTGGTAAAAGAGGGTGTTTGTAAAACGCTCGGAAAAATTGGTGATAAACGAGCTGTTGACGTATTAATAACTGCACTAAAAGATGAGAATGAAAGTGTGCGCTATCAAGCTGCTATAGCACTAGGACAGATTCAAGATAAAAAAGCAATACCTCCTTTATTAGAAATCTTAGCTAAAAAAGGTGATCCGTTGGTAAGGTCTGAAGCAGCAAAAGCTGTAGGGCTTATTGGTGATCCAAGTGCTCTTAAGATATTATTAAATATCTTGAAAAATGAAGATGATCGTTTCATCAAATATCATTCTGTTACATCTTTAGGAAGAATTGGTGATAAAAAAGCAATCAAAGAATTATCTAAAATTGTAAAAGAATCTGATGATGAGCGATTAATTCTAAGGTCAATTGAAGCAATAGAATCTATACAAAAAACAAATAATATGAAAATATCTGCTTCCTAGTCATTTAATAAAAAATTAAAAGAGTTAATTCAAAAGAATTAAACTCTTACTTTTTCCATCCTTTTGGAGAAATAAAAGATGGTTTTACTAATCGTTTCTGTATGGTAATTGAATCTATTAGTTCAATATCATTTTTTTCAAGTTTAAGATTAATGGAATTAAAATTATCTTGCAAATGACTTTCAGTAACACTTTTTGGAATGGGAATCGCCTCTTTTTCCATTATCCAAGCTAAAGAAACTTGATATGGACTGACTTTATGTTTAGCTGCTACTTGTAAAATCTCAGGAACCTTTCTTATTTGACCATGCATGATAGGATAATAAGCTACTACCTTAACATTCTTGCTTTTGTGGTGTAATAATAGTTCCTTTTGTTGTAACCAAGGATGCATCTCTATTTGATTAGCAATTATGGGGCTCTCACATAGAGATAATGCTTTATCAATAAGTTCTGGAGTGTAATTTGATACAGCTATATGTTTAATCTTATCCATTTTGATCAATTTATTCATTTCCTTAAATGTAGCTTCAACATTTTGAAATTTAAAAGGCCAATGAAGATATAATAGATCAACATGATCTAATCCTAATCTCTCCAAACTTTTAACAGTGCTCTTGATGACTTTTGATGGTTTAAAATTAGATATCCAAAGTTTGGTTGCTATCGTTAAATCATCTCGAGAAATACCTGATTCCTTAATAGCCATACCAACTGTTTTTTCATTAAAATAGATTTGAGCAGTATCAATAAATCTAAAGCCAATCTGTAAAGCTTTTATTAAACCTTCTTTAGCTTTCTCTGAATTAGCAAACATAGTACCTAAACCAATTTTGGGTAATTCTATTGTGTTCATTTGTTTTCACCAAATATTAATCAATCACTAATATACTAAAGTCATGGTTAAATAATAAATAAGTTATTTAAAAAATAAGAAAAAGAATGCAATGAACTATTATCAAATAAAAAAAAGTAAGAAGTAAAAAAAATAACTTCTCAAGTTTATTGCACAGGAACATTCCAACCATAAGGGTCTTTTATTCGTCCATATTGTATGCCCGTTAGAAGGTCATATAATTCTCTGGTAATATGACCAACTTTAAAGTCATTTATTATATAGTTCTTATTTTGATAGGTTAATTCACCTACAGGAGCAATTGATGCAGCCGTTCCAGCACCAAAAGCCTCCGTTAAATGATCATTCTTAATTGCTTTAAGAATTTCATCTATGGATAAGGGTTCCTCTTTCATTGTGTAACCATTATCTTTAGCTAGTTGGATTACACTCTCTCGAGTAACACCTCTCAAAATAGTTCCTTCAAGAGGAGCAGTATAAATCGTTTCATCCATGACAAAGAATTGATTCATGGTACCAACTTCTTCGACAAATTTATGATGAATAGCATCCAACCACATAACCTGACTGCAACCAGCATCGTGAGCTTTTTGAAGTGCGACCAAACTTGCTGCGTAATTTCCTCCAGTTTTTGCTTCACCAATACCTCCTTTCACAGCACGAACATATTCAGGCTCAACATAAATTTTGATTGGTTTAAAGCCTTCTTTAAAATAAGGTCCTACTGGTGATAAAATAACAAAGAAAAGATAATTTTTTGAACTTTTCAATCCTAATAATGGTTCTGTAGCAATTTCTGTTGGTCTAATATAAAGTGATGTTCCATAAGTATTCGGTACCCAATGTTTTTCCAATCCCACTAGTTTATGTAATGCTTTTAGGAAATATTCCTCAGGAAGAGGTTTCATAGCTACTCGTCGTGCTGATTCAGCAAACCGTTGAGCATTTCTATCGGGTCGAAATAATGAAACACCTTTAGTCTTCTCCTGTCTGAAAGCTTTCATCCCTTCAAAGATTTCTTGTCCGTAATGTAAAACCATCGCAGCTGGTGAGAGTGTTAAGGAACCAAATGGTTTAATCTGGGCATTTTGCCATTTACCCTCATTAAATTCAATAGTAAACATATGATCAGTAAAAATTTTGCCAAACCCAAGTTGTAGATCATCTTCTGGTTTGTGTCCTCTTTCTAATTCAGGTTTAAGTGTTACTTTTATCTCCATATTCTATCACCATGAAAACATCATAGTATCAATTAATTTTCGTTTTAAGTTTTAAAAACTATTTCATCAAAAAATCAAAATAAATGAAAAAAGAATAAAAAAGGAAAATTATTTCCCAGCAATAGTCATTTCTGAAAATTTAATTGAGGGAGTGTATATATTACCTTGATTATACTGATCATTGCCAATTGTATCTATTTTGTTTTGTAGTAAATCAAAGAAGTTTCCAGCGATAATAACATTGTTTACAGGTTGTGTTAATTCTCCATCTTCTATCAAGTACCCATGAGTTACTGTTGCATTTAATTGTCCACTAGTTGGTTTTGATAACCATTGACCAATTGTTCTTTCTACAAGAAATCCTTTCTTGGTATCTTTTATCATATCATCTAGTGAAGTTGTTCCTAATGATAAAATGAAATTATTTAACGATGGAACTGGTTGTGCATGATAGTCCCTGCGAGCATTACCTGTAGATTGAACTTTTTCTTTTTGTGCACGATAATTGTCATAAATAAAATTCTTCAAAATACCTTTCTCTATAATCGGTGTCTTTTGTAAAGGATGTCCTTCACAGTCAAATGGTCGTGTTCTAAAACCATTTTTCATGAGTCCGTCATCAACACAAGTAATTCGCTCATCAGCAATCTGTGTATCTCTTTTAGTAGCAAAGGTAGATCTACCCTTTTGATTAGTCTCAGAATTAATATTAGATCCAAGCATTAAACCAAAAATACTACCAAAAACCGAATTTTTCATAATAACAGGTAATTTTGTGCTTTCAATAGTCTTTGAATGAACGTATTTTAATGCTTGTTCTGCTGCGTCATCAGCAATAAATTGATAATCAAGTTCATTCCAATTCCTTTTTTGCTGTGATTGAAAACCAGTACTATCTCCTCCTTCAACAGCTTTAGTCATCATATAAGCATTAACCATTGACTCGTCTCGAGTAACTGTATCATGGTAACTATTTGTTATTGCATTATTGACCAATATTATTGAAAGAGAACCTCGAGTGACTCTAACTTTGCGATCATTTTCTGTAGCATAATTGATACCCTGAATAATTTTATCAGCAATTTTATCATATTCAAGTGTAGTTAATGTCTTGTCATAAATACCTTCGACTTTTGTGCTACCAAATTTTTGATTAAAACCAACCCAATTTGGATCTTCAGGAGTAACATTAGCAATTTTAACTGCTTTTTCAACAGCTGCTTCTACTTCTTTCTCAGTAAGTATAGTAGTAGCATGTAAACCTAATTTCTTTCCTTTAGCTACACGAATACCTAGACCTAATGATTCAACTGTTTTGTAACTTTGAATTTCATCAGCATGTTCAGCACTAATAACCTTAACTCGTTCGATATAAGCTTCAGCTTCATCCATACCAAGCTTCAAAGCTTTTTTAACTGCTAATTCGCCTAAATCAGTCATCTTTATCGTCCTCCTATGGTCATTTCACGAACACGAATGTGCGGTCCACCAAACCCAACTCTAGCAGCTTGATTTCCTTTTCCACACGCTCCGAAGTGACCAGTAATGATTTCTTTATCTTTTCCAACACCATCAACTGTTTTCAAAGTGTCAAGAATCGCTCCACTGATGATAACTCCTCGAACAGGTTCAGCAAGTTCACCTTTTTCGATCATGAAACTTTCTCCACCATTAAAGGTGAATGTTCCCATACCTGTTTCAACTTGTCCTCCTCCAGAACCTTTATTCTTAATATACACTCCATGATCAATACCTTCGATAAGTTCTTCAAATGTATGATCACCAGCTTCGATATAAGTATTAGTCATTCTAACAATTGGTTGATTTTCAAAATCTTGTGCTCTGGAATTTCCTGTTGGTGATACAGCTAAAACATCAGCAGTGTTTCTATCGTGAATATATCCCTTTAAAACACCATTCTCTAGAATGACAGTTTTTCCTTTTGGAGTTCCTTCGTCATCAAATGGAAGATGATATCCACCCTTCACTACACCTTCATCTATAATAGTAACAAGATTGCTAGCTAATTGTTCACCAAGTCTATCTTTCAAAGTTGATGACCCTGTGAATACTAGATCTGCTTCAGCTGCATGCCCAAAAGCCTCATGAGTTAAAATGCCAACTAATCTAGGATCAACGATTACTGGATATGTTCCAGCTGGTGGAGTAGAAGCTTTAGCTGATCGAATTGCCAATTCAGACAAGTCTTTTGAAAAATGATTCCAATCATCATGTTGGATTTTTTCATACCCAGCGCAAGCACCCTCACGATTTACAACTGTTTCCATATTACCATTTGAGACAGCTGTTACAATTTGCGCTAAACCTACTGTTGGTACCTGTAATCGTATTTGAGAACCATCTGAAGCAATGAAAAATCTATTATCAATTCCTGAACCCATAACTGTTATTACATTTTTTATCTCATCATTGATGAAAGCTGCTTTATTAGTTTCTAATAGAAGCTTTACTTTCTCTTCTGGTGAAACATCATTGGGATTGATCTTAGTAGCCACTATTTCCTTTTTCTCAACTACTTCTTTCTCAGCAAATTTTCCTCTAACGCTTTCAAATGATTTAGCCAATTTGATAGCATTTTGTAGAGTTTTATCAATATTTTCTTTGGCTAAATTACTTGTAGAGGCAAAACCTACTGCGTTATTAATTACAACACGAATTCCGAGACCACCAAAATTTCTTGATTTATAATCCTCTAAAGATTTATTTTCAACACGTATCTCTTCATTATTATATAATTGATAACGAAGATCAACGTATGATGCACCCAATTTGAGTGCTTTATCAAGAATTTTCTCGGACTCGAGTTTATTAATGGTTTCTTCAAACTCAGTCATAATAATCACATAATCCGAATTATTAACTATCATTTTGAAAGTTTCTTTGCTGTTATAAGGGAATTTTGGTTATTCTTGTAAAATTCACATTTTATTTTAAGTGAATTTATTATTTCTTAATCAACAGTACATTTTATTTGTTTAAATATTCCTCAATAGAAGCAATCGATATATAATGAAATATTAAAATAATATTGCTTCTATATTATAAGCAGTTACATGTATTGAATACTAATACTTTCAAATTTAATTGAATAAATAAAATATAATTGGGGATTATTATGTCTACCATACCCAGAAATACGGAGTTTAACAGAAACAAAGTTATTGCTTTCATCGCTACTGTTTTTTTGGTTCCATTGATTGTGTTACTGATTTGGCTGTATGATCATTATTTGATTGCTTTTCTGATATTCCTTATTATTTTCATTTTAGTTATAGCAGCTTTAATTACAAGAATAGTTAAACTCATAAGTAGAAAAAGAAAGCAAAAAAATCATGTTCGAATTGAGCAACAAATACTTAGAAATTACCAAGAAGTAAATGAAAATACTAGAGAGCTTATTTTTGATGGAAGAGACCAATTGACATTAAGTCAAGAAACACAGGCAAAAGAAAAATTATCGATTAAATTACTACCATATAGCTACAAAGGAAATATTGAAAATCAAATTTGTATGATAACAAAAAATCCCTTTAAACAAAATGATAAAATTATTCAATGTCCTATCTGTTTATCATTATATCAAGAAAAATATCTTATTGATTGGCTAATAAGGAAGAATATTTGTTCTGTTTGTGGGGAAAAATCATTTCAGATTAAATAGTTTGATTCTAATAAAAAGAAGAAAATAAAGGAAACTTTCTATCTGTTAAATGATATTATAACAAGTAAGTTTCTTGGGGATTTATTATGCTAACGAAATATGAAAAAAAGAAAAAATATGGCTGGTTGATTATTCTAATTGTTATAGCAATTGTAGTAGGGTTTGTTTTTCTATTCATATGGATGTTTACTTATCGAGCTTTATATTTTGTGTTTATTTTTGCAGGATTAAATTTGTTTGGTATGGCTGGAATATTTTTGTTACTTATTCAACTTGATCGAGCTAGAAAAGAACGTTTACTAAGAGATTATGCTGCAATAGAATCTGAGAAGCAAGTGATAGTTCTAGAACAACCAAAAGTGGAGATAGATCAAGAATCAAATGATTTTAATAATGAAAAAGAGAAAGATGAAATACGTCAAAAGACCTCAGAATTAATCTATTCAGGTGATAAGAAAGGTAAAAAATGCCAATTATTAGGAGAGGAATTCAATACAGAAGATACTGTTATTCGATGTCTAATCTGTGGTTCTTTATTCTTGCAAGATAATTTAGTAGAATGGTTACTAAATAATGATACTTGTCCGAATTGTAAAAGAAGTATTATAGAAAAGGAACATTCAGATGAGAATTAAGGTAAGAGTTTCCTTGCCTAAAAAATAATAAAAAATCACATAGAAAAAAGAAGAATATTCAGTCTTCTTTTATAGCTAAAATATCATGAGCTTCTTTTAGCTTTTCTATGATAGGTATTCCTTGAGGACACTTATCCTCACACTCACCACATTCTATACACGCAGTAGCATTTTTTCCAGGGAACATAGGTGAATTACCAATTGAATTATAAAAATCCTTGGCTTTTTCCCATCCATAAACTTGCCAATGTATTAGTTGTTTTAATATTTGTGTAATGCTTACTTCCTGTTCACAGGGTAAACAATACCCACATTGTGTGCAAATCAAGTCTGAAAGTTGCTTATATACTTGGCTAATTTTGTCTACTCGAATCTTTTCCTCTGAATTTAAAGTGATTTCATTTGCTGATGCAAAAGCTAGATTATCAGCAACCATTTGTTCTGTGTTCATTCCTGAGAGTGCTAGTGAAACATTAGGATTACTCCAAACGAATTTGAAAGCTAAATCAGTGAAAGTTTCCTTTCCGGGTGTCAAACAGTTTACCAAATCTTTTGGTGGTTCTAAAGCTAATCGACCACCCGCAACAGGCCCCATTATACATACACCAATCCCTTTCTTTCCAGCATGGTTTATTGCTTCAGTGTAATTTTCATCTAAAATATTTCGTTGTAAAAGAATAGATTCAAATTCATTTGTATCGAGAAGATCAATGACATTTTCATTTTTATCATGCGATGAAAAACCTAAGTGTTTAATTTTACCATCTTTTTTTGCTAATTTTGCTTTTTCTAAAAGATCAAATTTCAATACTTTATTTTCATAAGTCTCTTTCTTTAAACCATGGAATAAATAGACATCAATTGTTTTAACTTGTAATCTCCCTAATTCTTCTTCAAGAAATTTATCAAAATCTTCTGGTGAATTTATCATTCGTAAGGGACTCTTTGTTTGTATCGCAACTTTCTCGCGATAACCATCTTTGAGTGCCTTACCAACAATAACTTCACTTTGTTGTCTGTGATAAACATATGCTGAATCAATATAATTTATTCCACCATCAATACCTTGTCTGATTATTTTTACAGCTAATTCTTCATCAATTAATGAAGGATCTTTTGGATCAGTTGTTGGGAGTCGCATAGCGCCAAATCCCAAAATAGATGTTTTTATTCCAGTTTTACCTAAAGTGCGATAATTCATTTTTCCTTACACCTATGTTTAGTTAGTTTAATCAAATTTATAATTTCTGGAAAAGATTCTAAAGCTATTAAAACCATTAGTATAACTTGAAAAGTTATTAATTAAGCCAATATTCGGAGAATTTGAAAATTGTCTAAAATTGCTTTAATAACAGATGGCAGTTGTGATTTACCAAAAGACTTAATCGATAAGAATAAAATACATGTAATACCGTTTCGAGTAAATTTTGGTGAAGAATCATATAAAACCTACGGTGATTGGGGAACTCTTACAAAAGAAGAATTTTACCAAAAATTACGTACTTGTATAGATTTTCCTACAAGTTCCATTCCAGCTCCCAAAGAAATTCATGATGGATTTAAGGAAGCACTTTCCGATGCTGATTCAGTTATAGCTATTTTCCTTTCCCAAAAATTCTCAGGTCTTATTCAATCTGCTATTAAAATCAAAGAGATGTTTCAAGGTGAAGATATTACTATAGTTGATTCACAAGTAGCAACATCTTCTCTTGGAGCATTAGTCTTACATGCAGCTAAGATGATTGAACAAGATTATTCAAAAGATCAAATATTAACTGAATTAAATACTTTGATTCCAAAAGCTAAGTTGGTAGCTGTTCTTGACAGTGTTAATGAAGTCTATCGAAGTGGTCGAGTTGGTTGGTCTAAGAAATTCTTGGTTGTATCTTTACAAATTAAACCTATTGTTAATTTTAAGGATGGCTTAATTGTTCCTGGTGGAACGCTTTTTGGTCGCAAGGAAGTTGTTAAAAGGTTGAAATTTATTGCACCAATAATAGCTAAAAAAGCTATTACTGATAATATTTTCATATGGCATGTTCAATATAAATCGGTTGCTCAAGAAATCTATGATATTATGGATGCTAATAACTTTTTAGACAAAGAGATAAGAATTCAAGAAGCTGGACCAGTGGTAGGCACCCATGTAGGAGAAAAATCTCTTGGAATAATGTATATTGGTGATTACGAAAAGAAATGGTTAACTAGAATGAAAATATAAGATTTGTATCTATTGAAATTTAAATTAATTATTAGTTTATTGATTTCCAAAAATTTCCAACAATAGTGATTTAGATGAAAAATAATAATGAAAAATATAATGCTCAAAATAATTATTCATCCTTAGATGAATTTATTTTTGAGTATAAAAGGGATGTACCAAATTTTTATGATGAAAATGAATCTATGATATATGATATTCCTGTAGATGGTGGAACCATTAGAGTATATCATCATAAACCTCAAAATATAACCGCAAAACGACCAATTGTTTTTCTACCTGGTTTTGCTACCACACCAGAAATTTGGAGCATCTTTCATAAAACACATCATGGTAATACTGAATATTACCATATAGAAACCAGAGAAAAAAATTCCGCCCATATAGAAAGAAAAAGAAAAACTGATTTATCAATAAATCGATTTGCTTTAGATGTAGCAAAAGTAATTAATTTTTTTGGCCTTGATAATAACGATTATGTTCTCTTTGGTACATGTTTATGTGGTGGAGTTGTTTTACATGGTTTAATTAATAAAATCTTGAACCCACCTACAACAATTGTTTTTGATCCCTTTGTTAAATGGACTCAAAGTCGATTTCTAATTAAATTTATAATGCCAATACTCCCCCCGTTTATGTTAGGTTTAATTAAATACCTCTTAGCAAAAATACTAATTTCCAAAATGAAGAATGAAGTTCAAAAGGAGAGGGATATGGCTGTTGTAGATAGTGCAATTCCTTGGGTTTGGAGAAAATTTAGCATACAAAATCTAAAGCATGATTTAACAAATGATCTGAATAAAATTACTAATGAAGTTTATGTTTTTCATGGACCTAAAGACAAATATCACCCGGATGAAGTTTTTCAAAATATTGCTAAGGAAATTCCTAAAGGACATTATTTTCAAATGATTACTTCTGATGACTTGAGAGAATTATTAGCTGGAGTAATTGCTACTGAATATTCTAAAATAACTAAAAATAATGATATTCCTAAAACTCTAGAACCTTATGAAGTAGTATTAAAAAGAGGTTAACCTTTTAATCGTTAACCTTTTGATCTTTTTCTTCCACTAAAATTACTCCTCCAGTTTTACCTATTCGATATTCTTTTCCTTTAAACATATCTATGAATGACATTAGAAATTTGGGGAATATTGCTAGAGTAATACCCAAAATAAAAAGGCCTAAAACAAATCGGCTATCCATGCCTATAAGTACAATCCATGGTGGAAAGAAATTAAAGAAAAAAGCTATCGGTACACCAATAAAAATCGCTAGAAATTGTGCGGGACGAACATATCGTAAAAGTATTATAAAAATTGCTGTGCTTACTATGAAAATCAAAAGAATAATTGGGTTTGCTATTGTTAAGAAACTCACTAATGCTGCGATTCCTCTTCCACCTTTGAATTTTAAGTAGATTGGATAGTTATGGCCTAAAATTACTGCTATTGCTACAAAAATATAAATCAAATCATGTGGTGTTATTTCCCAATAGGTGCCTGAACCAGCTAATGGAGTATTATTAAATGGTAGAGTTAAAGCTAAAATTATACATAATAATCCTTTAGCAAAATCTAAACCACCTGCAAGTATGCCCCAGTTAAAACCGGTTCTAATCATGGTATTTAATCCCCCTACGTTCTTATTCCCTATTTCTCTAAGATCCTCTCCTGTTCGTAATTTTGTAACTATATAAGAAAAAGGAATTGACCCTATAAAATATGCAATTACTGGACTAATTATAATCCATACCCAATGTTCGATAAATGACATAAACTCACCAAATTATAGATCTTTAGTATTTTTGAAATTACATTGACAAATCACTTAATAACAATTATTCTTAAAATCTATCATGTTAAAGAAAAAATCCTTCTATATCATTACTTAAAGAAGTATTCGAATGGTTTTCTTTATATAGAAGAATATTAATTGTGTATATAGTAATATACTCTCATATAGTATTTTCCTATCTTATAAATACTCTCGTGAGAGTACAAATGATTTTCTGGGTGTCGAAAATGTCTGAGAAAAACACTATTGATTCAACTATAAACCTAAATATCACCGAAAATCACAACCTTCTTTATTTTAATATACCTAAAACTGTCATCCAAAAATTAGACATAACAGAAAACGATCTCTTAGAATTCGATGTACGTGAGAAACATTTTTTCATTCGAAAAAAAGGTTCTCAAAAACTACCGAAAGATGTAAAACATAATATCTTTACTGGTTTATTAGTTGAACGTAATATCACTCGGAATAATACGGTCCTTCGGACAAATCTTCCAAAAGAAGTGGCTCTCCCTTTAACCATTCAAAAAGGTGATCAGGTAGAGTTGACCATTAATGATAATCTCATTATAGGTCGAAAAAACAAACAATAATAAATTAAAAATGAATATTGACAGGAGAATGAATATTGCGCATTCGAGAACGAATTATGGTGACATTCATTGTTTTACTAATTCTTCCACCCGTGGTAATGATTTCAGTATCAAGCATTCGTATCAGTCGAATATCGAAAGATAATGCTAATGATTCTTCTAATGCATTACTCGTAGAGGAGTTAGAGAGCCTTCAACGGTTATCATCAGATGAGTCGTTGAAAATTGATGAGTTGTTTGGTCAGATAGTTGCTGAGGTAACAATGCTAGATACGTTTGCTGAACAACTGTTTAACGAGGAAATAGTTATTTCACCGTATCAATCATATTGGTGGGATAAAGATTTAGAATTTACTGAAACTGGTAGAAGCATACCTGGTATATATTATGATGCAGATTATGACTCTGATATTTCCTTTGATGCTAGTTGCTATTATATGCCAAGAGATAAAATAACAAGTGCTTTAGGTGGAGATCCATTTAACTGGACACCAGAATTAGAATATTTGCTAAATACTTCATCAAATCTTGATATTGCTTTTAAAAACATGGCAAATGCGAATCCAAATTATATTTGGATTTATGCGGCATTTAATGATACGACTTTTTCCTTATTCAGAAATTATCCTTACGATACTATGGAATGGACACAATATGATGAAAATGATAATCCTGTTCCACCAGCAGATGATTGGGATCCCCTTGATTATGACTGGTATACCAATGCAGCTTCAATAGATGATGATGGGACAGCTTTTACACCACCCTATTACGATCCTGCAGGTCTAATAATATCAGTTGGTCGCCCAGTTAGATTTGCTAACAATACTTTAATTGGCGTTGTAAGTGTTGATATAACAATTGCAACAATGCAACAAAGTATACTTTCACTAGATGTTAGTGATAATGGTTATGCTTTTCTTATTGATGCTAATGGTGATACAATTACCCACCCCGATCTTGTTGATGATTTTGTTCCAATAATAGATTTGGAAATGAGTGGAGCTACAACTCAAGAAAGAGCTGCTTATCAATTAATAATTAACGATATGAAAAGTGGTGGTCAAGGTTTAGCAAATTACACTGTTAACGGAAAAGAGTGGCATATCTCATATAACCCAATTGAAGCTTCAGGTTATTCATTAGCTTTAGTTGTACCTGAAGAAGATATCTTAGCACCAATAGAAGCTCTAAGAGATGATATCCTAAAAAGAAGTACAAATAACATAATGATATCTGTTGGTTTGTTAGTTCTTGCTTTAGCTTTAATCATTTTTGTTTCAATTAGTGTATCTCGAAGAACTATTGAACCAATTCAAGATTTTATTGACTTTTCAAAACAAATAGCTAAAGGAGACCTTTCAAGAGATTTAGATGCGAATGCCGCACTGCCTCGAGAAATTCAAGGGTTGCATAATGCCCTGGATGGATTACTGACTGCTTTACGATTTGGGAACTCGGATTATTATGGTGGTAATCTAGATTTGGCTTACAATAACTATCTTAAGGCTTTGAAACTTTTTGAAACAACTAATGATCAAGCAGGAATTGGTGTCTGTCTTAACAACCTTGGTAATGTTTATCGAGAATGGGGCGATTTAAAAGAAGCAAAGACTTTCTATGCCAGAGCAATTAAAGTAGCTGAAACATTACAAGATAAAGCAGCCTTAGCTTCAAGATATAACAACTATGGATTAATTTTACTTGATTCAGGAGCATTTGAAGAAGCTCGACAATATGTTGAAAAAGCACTTCAATTCAATGAAGAACTAGGACGACCTCGTGGAAGAGTTCTCAGTTTGAATAATCTTGGATTGATTCACTTCAAGTTGGGTTCAGTGAAATTAGCCTTCCAATATTATGAAGATGCTCTAAAATTAGCTAAGGATGATGATTTCATCCGTGGAGTTGCACACAGCTATCTTAACTTAGCTATGTTTTATTTAGAACAATACGATATTCATAGCTCTAAATCTCATATGGACTTGGCATTACAGAATGCTAAATCTGTTAACGATGTTTTGCTTGAAGAAGAAATTCTTGAAAGAATGAAATTAGTTGAACGAGACCTTGGTGATGATGCAAGTCAAGATCAAATAAGAAAAACACTTGATGAATTACGAACCAAAGGTTCCCCACAAAAAACAGTTCTATATGTTCTAGATTACAGTGGTTCTATGAGCGGTTCAAGAAATAGAGCATCTATACGAGGTTCTATTGATTTGTTAGATGCAGCGATTAAGGATAAAGATTCTGTAGGTATTATTACTTTTAATACTCAAAGTTCTATTGTTCTACCTCTAGCACCAGTTAGAAATAATCGATCAAGAATGAAAGGTATTTTTCAACAATTAACACAACCAAACGGTAATACAGCGTTATGGGATGCAATTACCATGGGAATTAATCAACTTGAACAAATTAGTGGAACTCAAGAATGGTTAGTTGTTTTAACAGACGGAGAAGATAACTCAAGCAGAATAACTTCTCGAGATGTTATACGTCAAATAGAGAAACTCAAAGCTGGGCTTAATTTTGTTGTTATAAGCGTAGGCGATATTGGACAAGATGAAGCTATTTTGATGAGTTTATGTGATACAGTTAGTGGAACTTTCATAAAAATAACAGGAGCACAAAGTGTTCATAAAGAAATTGAGAAAGCTTTCAAGACTGTAGGTCAATTAATGTCCCAAGCTCAAGTATCAGTAGAGGGTTTGGTGTTAGATGATTTGTAGGTGATGAAAAGTTGGGAATTAGAAATTTCATTAAAAGTAGAAGCATTCGCTCGAACATTATGGTAAGTTTCGTTATTCTATCAATACTCTTTATTGGTGGAACAGGAGGTTTATCTTACTTGCTATTCAAACGAGCAGGTGACTTGACAATTACAGATAGTGTAAATGCACTTGAGGAACAAATAAAAGCCAATATTGGAATCACCGCAAAGAAAAATGCTGAAATCATCTTTCAGAAATTATCAAGTGCTGAAGCGATGGTTAGATATATGGCTAGTGAACTTGAATATGTTTTTTCAACTAATAATCGGTATGGAGATAGAGATGTCTTTTACGATTATTGGTTTGATAATACAACTGGTAACCCAAGTCTTAATCCCGATGATACTCACTGGGATAGTGCATATGGTGTTGATTTAAGCTGGGATTATGCAAGTTACTATTTTACAGGATCAACTTCAGCCAATTATCAAACATTAACATCTCAGCAAAACTACACACTCGAAACAGTTGCCAGTATGGATTATGCTTTCCAAAATATCCATAACCAAGCACCAGAATTCAGATGGTTATATATAACTATGCCATTTGATGGTGTTGATTTATTTATTAACTATCCAGGAAGTAGTGTTGCAGGTTCTGATACGGATAGAGTTATCGATCCTTGGTCTCCAAGTACTGATGACTGGTATAGCGAAGTTAACACTGGCAGCTTTAATGATATCGTTTTCACTGCACCATACTATGACCCTATAGATGAAGTGCCTTTGATCACTATTGGTAGAAATGTTCGCTACACTGACAACTCGCTAATTGGAGTTATCTGTGGAGATATTTCGATTGAAACACTGGTAAACAAAATTATCAATGTGACTATTCTTGAAACTGGATATGCATCATTAATTACAAGTTCTGGTTCAGTAGTTGCTCATCCTGAATCTATTCCTGAAGGCGAAGACTTTCCAGTATTAGAAGATGTTGAAATTAATGAAGCAACTCATACATCAGCACTAAATGCAACAGCTCTCGCTCTCATTACTTCTGGTGGTTCTGGTATACTCAAGTATATTCGCGATGGTCAAGAAAGATATCTTGCTTACGAACCAGTTGGTAAAGGTGATTATATCAGTCTAATCATATTGCCAGTTGACGAAGCTCTTCAAGGGATTGAACCTGTAGAGAACCGTATGAACAGTGCTATAAAGTCTAACCTAAGTACAATTTGGATCATTGTTGGTGTAAGTTTTGCTATTGGTATCACTGTAGGTTTAATATTAACAGCTTACATAACAAGACCATTTACTCATTTAATTCAAGTTGCACGTTCACTCTCCACTAGAAGAGCTCGGAAGGATATAATGGAAGGATTGATGACAAAATTAGATCCAGAACTGCTGGCTAGTGAAGATGAGCTGGGAGAACTGACTCGAGCATTTAAAGGAATGATAGATTCGGTTCAAGAAGCTGAACGGGAGAAAAATCAATAAACTTCTCCCCCCTTTATTCTTTTTAGGAGCTAATTTCATGACATGGACTTTAGAGGATAGTAAATTAATCTATGGTGTAAAACGTAATGATATGCATTATCTTGATATCAGCGAAGAAGGTAAATTAGAATTAGTTCTTTATGGTAAAAAAATAACTTTTGAAGAAATAATTGATACTTTTGTTAAAAAAACTAAATATGAGGATGTTTCATTTGCTCTTAGAATTCCTCAATTGATTATCGAACAGATAAAGAAACTTCTCTTATCATTTAAGGATGCTCGATCTAAATATAATTATGCCGGAAAATACCTGCCAATTTATCCCATTAAGGTAAATCATTCAAAATTCATTATTGATACAGTTATTGCTGCTCATCCAAATTATAATTTTGAATCTGGAACAAAATCAGAATTTATTCTTTTACAACAAGCACTCAAAAAAGAGAAGCATCGTTTAATTATGTGCAACGGTGCTAAAGATAGAGAATTTCTTACTGCTATTAAAAATGCTATTGATAAAGGGTATAACATTTGTTTATCCATTGAAACCATTCAAGAATTAAAAGATACACTTGAGATATTACCTCGAGAAAATTATCAATTAGCTTTTCGAATTAAACCCTATGTAACACTTCATGGTCATTGGGGGGCTTCTAGTGGGAGAAACTCCAAATTCGGACTTTCAATTGGTGAATTAGTGGAAGTAGCTCAAATTCTGAAACAAGAAAATGCGACTCATCTTCTAACAACATTACATGCCCATCCTGGGTCACAAATAACTAATCTTGAAGATTTTAAAGGTTATACTGAATTTATGGCTGGTTTATTCATTGACCTTTATAAAATGGGCATGACAGAACTTAAAAACCTAAATTTTGGCGGAGGATTACCTATTGACTATGATAATAGATTAGATCCTGATTTTATGAGTAAATATGCAGAAATTTTCGTTAAAAATTTGGCTGAATTACTACCAGATTATCAACCCAACATTATGACCGAGTCAGGTAGAGCAATAACTTCACTCTCAACCATAGTAGTTGTAAAAACAATCGATAAATATTCAGTTTTTCCAAATAAAGGAGAACCTCAGATAAAAGATCTAGTCGATTTAAAGGAAAAAGCTGAAGAATTACTAGAGGTTAAATCATCAGCTGAAGTAATAAAAAATTGGACACTATGGGAAACAACAAAACCTTTCTTCAAATCATTACATCTACTATACGAATTTGAAGCTTTAACCTATTGGTTAAAACGAAATTTGCGTGAAAAATTTTTCTCCTTTGATGATCATCTTAAGTTAATGGAAAAGGATGAGGTAATTTATTTCTTAAAACCAGAACATGCTTTACAAGGAAACTTTTCAGTTTTTAATTCAGTTTGTGATATGGTTCTTGTTAAACAATATTTCCCTGTTATACCAATCGCTGATTTACATTTACAACCAGAATCCATCGTTCGTTTATTTGATATCACTTGTGATTCTGATGGAGAAATAGCTGTTTATAATCCTCCAATTTGTCAAGAAAAATTATTCACAGAAGATCATTATCTATTAACCTATCCAAAACCCATTACGTTGGGTGGTTTTCCTGTAGGAAAAATGGATGCACATAGTGATAATTATTTGGTCATCCCATTAACTGGATCTTATCAAGATATAATCGAATTTGATCATAATCTTTTAGGAGACTTACCTGATGTATTAGTAGCTTGTACCGAAGATGGTTGGACTATACAATTGATGCAAGGACCACAATCTATTGGAAAGATACTACTAGATGTTGGTTTCGATGTAATTGATGATGATGACCCTTATTTTGATAATGGTCGCCATGAAAAATCCTAGGGAAGCAACCTTCTTTTATTTTATTCTTTGAAAAATCCTATAAACAGTTAATTAGTTGAACGAAGATAATAGATAGCAAAATAATCAGAGTTGTTCGAATGACAGAGCTTGATAGTCTATTTAAAAGAGAAGGCAACAAAATTCTATTTGACGGAGTAGATTTGGAAAAAGACATTTCTGACATACATGGTACTCCAACTTATGTTTTCAGTGAAAGAAGAATTAAGGAAAATATTGCTAATCTAAAAATGTCATTCAAAAATCATTATCCAAACACAACTATTGCTTATTCACTGAAAAATAATTCCTTATTAGAAGTAAATTCAATTATTGCTGACCACTTGAGCAATTTTGAAATAGGTTCCATTTCTGAATTAAAACAAATTGAACAATTATCTTATGAAAAGAATAAAGAATTCAATATCATTTCAACAAATATTTTTAAATCAGACGAATTAATAGAAGCTATCTTAAATTATCCTGATTTTGATTCAGAGAAAATTTCTCAAAAAAACATTTACCAATTTATCGCTGTAGATTCATATCAAGATCTGAAGAATGTTGAGAGAATGGCTGTAAAATATAAACAAAAAATAAAAGTCTTAGTAAGAGTTAATCCAGGTTTAGCAATGGATGTAGATGAGACAATTTTTGCTTCAGCAAACATCACTGCTAAATGTGCTACAATTATTTCCGATATCCAACCAATTAAAGATGCAAGTGATGACCCAACAATTTCAATTTGGTTACCCGAAAGAGACACAAATCCAACATATGATTCAGCAGAACGATTAATTAAGGAAGTTTATGAAAGCAAATACCTGGATCTATATGGTCTCCATTGTCATTTGGGAAGTCAAATAACAAACATTGAATATTTCGATAGATTCTTTGAAGTTGTAACTCAATTTTTCAAATTAATGAATGAGAAATGGGCTGAAAAACTAAAGATTCTTGATTTAGGTGGTGGGTATCCTGTTGATTATCTTAATAATGGTAGTGTACCAAGTATAGATACAATTGCAAAAAGTCTTGCTAAAAATATCAAGAATTCTAAGATAACTCCAAATGTTATCATAGAAAGTGGGCGATTTATAACAGCCAGTGCTGGAATGTTATTAACTAAAGTAAACTTAACTAAGGAAAGCTCAACAGGGAGAAAGATAGCAGTACTAGATTTATCAGTCTATAGTGATTTGCTAGATATTTTAACCGCTAATTGGTACTATGATTGCTCTCTAGTAAATAAATTACCTAATCTTGAAGATGAGCAAAAAATAAATAATTGGGAGCTTGTTGGAGGAACAAATGATATTTTAGATAGATTAGATCCTAGAGTTAGTAAGTGCTCAAATTGCAATAAAATTCTCACTAATGGGTATGAAAGAATCTTTCCTCGTGAATTAGGAGTTGGTGATCTTCTAGCAATAAAAAATGCTGGTGCATATACTACTTGCTTTAACTCAACATACAGTGGCAAACCTTTCCCAGAAAA
>DATKZI010000010.1:0-2560 GCA_035528035.1 Bathyarchaeia archaeon | reverse complement strand
TTATCAGAGTTACAAAAGCAAAGAATAAGCAATAAAGCTCTCCAGACATTTCTTAGTACATTCGGTAAATATTCGAAGGTAAAATAGTATTCTTTTTATTCTTAATCATCTTTTTGTAATGATATAATTCTGGTTCGAGGTCCCAATTTTTGATCTTCCAATAAAGGTTGTGCTTGGATATACTTAATTAAATTAATATATGCATCTGCTTGTCGCCATACCAAACCAATTTCTTCACAGATTTTTCCTATTGTTACAGGACTTTCTTTTTTAATTAAAGCAAAAATTTTCTCGATGCATTCTACTGGAGTTCTACGCTGTTCTTCTATCATTATCCTCAGCTAATAACATAACACTAGCTTATATAAATCCTCAGAGACTTATTTGCGGTATAAGGGAGAGAATTTTAAGATATTATAATATCTATTTAAGATATTATAGGACTTTAAATACTTCTTTTAGTATTGACTATTGATACAAATGATTGCTGATGAAAGAAGTGTTTCTCTAGAAATAATCGATAAAATGGATAATAAAACAAGGAAAATTATTTTTGAAACAAAAACAAAAAACATTAGGATGAGATATTGGTCAGACTATACAATAGAATTGAAAGGAACAATAAAAAGAGATGGACTTATTCATCCACCAAAGTCTATTCAAGAATTTATTAGCTTCACAGACAAACAAGCTCAAATTATACCAGCATTATTGAAATTAGATAATGAAAAAAAATTAGTATCGTTAAAAATCAGTAAACATTTTGTCAAGGGAAGTGTAGTGGGTTATAATATCAGAAATCTTTTTTCAAATGAAACTAAAATTTTGACAAGTAAAAATCATGGTAAAAAAGTTCATATCTTTTTATTGTGCAAAAAACAGCAATGTACAACTTTCTATACAACCATGATAGATTTTTCAGAAAATGACTTACCTTTTGCTTATTTGCAAGAATTAATTGACAATAGTTATTTACGTAATCTTTTTTCAGAAACTGAAAAGATTGATTTAATAAAATTGACTATAAAAGTTCTTACTACAAGAAAATTACCCATTTATAATATTGATTATGATCAGATAACAATCTACGATGATGATGTTATTGTTGCAGATTTTATTGTCGAACCTCACACAACTACTATTTGTATTCCACAATTCTTAGCTACTCTCCTTTTTAAGGAAGGGGAAAGAGTAATTTTTTTACGAGATAATTATCTTGCTACAAGCTCTATTTGCCGGACAGACTATTCTGTGCAAATTTTCTCTCATTTAAAAGGAAGGCATATTAGAATACTCTGGGGCAGCGGGTTGCAAAGGACAGCTCACTTTAATCGTTTTTGTCAGCTAATGAAACAAGAACAAAAAGGTGATTATCGTCTATTATATGCATTAGCTAACCTCCACCACCGTGAAGACTTTCCTGAGATTTTGTCAACCTTCTCATCATTCTTTTTAAATAAGCAAAAATTCCCACTTTTACAAGAACATGCAATAACTAGTTATCACTATGACCTTGAGCTAGAAAAAATGCTTCAAGCTATTTTTGCTAGGGATATAAGGGATGAAGTCTTTGTTTTCAAAGAAGCTCTTTTATCTGATACTTTACGAACTACCCAAAAAATTGTTGATTGGTATCTTGTTCCAAAAAATTCCACCCACCAGCCAATCTTCATTGAATTAAAAACCATTAAAAACCATCATTATCGCACAAGAAAATTACAACGAGCTATAGATGAATATGACCAATTACGACGTGCTCTTCCAGAAGCTGGTATTCCAGTCATTGTCTTTAATTGGACTATTACTAAACGTTGGCGATACTATGCGTTAAGTCGCGGAGTGGTGCTATTAGGAACTTCTGATATCATCAAAATGCATTCTCTTACTAATTTCTTTAGCAGAATACAGCAAGTATTAAATTTATTTACTGATTATGCTGCTTTTTTGATTCAGCAGCAAGCTTGTGCAACTAGTCTTGTTAAGAACTGGTTAGCTATAGGTCAAATACCGTTTCAAGATATTCCGAAATATAGTTTCTATCTTCAACTCCAGATTCAAATTGTTAAGAACCTTTTAACTTATTATCAAGTGATGAATGATGCTGATGCTACTAACCGATATCATGACCATCAACCTATACTTATTACCAATCCTCAAGCGCTTCAAAGACTCCACCAAGATATTATTTATGGTAAATTAGAAATAATTCTTATGGAAGAGCTTCACCATTGTAAACTCCGCTTACAAAAACTTCCCGACCAATCTTTTCACCAACCCCTTTTTATTTCAAATAAAATCATTCGCCGCCGTGAAACATTTAACCTTACATTACTTTCACAGTTGGAAAAAGATCTCAAAATTCTCCTAGCTATGCGTCCTTATTGGGGTGCATTACAACTATTAGGGGTGCGACTCTACCATCAAGGAAATAACCAAGGAAGCTTTTTCGCTACTAAAATATATGAATTCTTTCAACAAAGAGGATTCCCCCTAGCTCGACATGCCATCCTTAAAGATAGTTATTTACATCGAGAAATTGATTTAGTGGTCTTTAATCCGT
>DATKZI010000009.1:0-5253 GCA_035528035.1 Bathyarchaeia archaeon | reverse complement strand
AATAAATCTTTGACCAATCGTGAAATAACTCTCCCTCGAGTCCAAAGTCCAACTGTCTTTCCCATTTCCTTGATTAGCTCAAAGAAGTATTTACTGCTCTGGGCTTCTAATATCATACCATAATAACTTGATTTTACTTTTCCACATACTTTCATTAGCAAATCTATCATTTCATACAGCTGTCTATTAATTTGGTTAGAAGAAGAATTCTCTATCTCCTTTCGTCTTAAGTATAATACTCCTCCTATATTTGATAGGTGTCTTCCTTTTGATAAGGATGAATTGATTATTTTATTATCAGATAAATAGGATATCAAATTATAGAGTAACTGATACTGCTCAGGGGAAAAGCCCTGTTCTAATGTTTGCTCTTCTTGCTTGTTTTCTATTACTTTTGCTCTATTGATTATATAATGATATTTTTCTGGTTCATTTTTTGGAAGATTCGCTAAAGATTCTTCCAAGCTTTTATACCCTTGTCCAGCAAAAAAGAGATACTGTACTTTTTCTAAAGGAATCTTTTGGTTACAAATATTGAGAATATAGGAATTATCCTCATTTATATCTAACTCTACTGATTCTTTGTCATAAATAACTAGACTATATGATGGTTCCTTTTCTAATAATATTTGAGGTATTGATCCTGCTAATCTGTAATATTTCATTCGAAGAATGTGTCTATATTCTGTTTGTATGATGATAGTTTCCTCATTCTTTTGGTAATAACCTGTAGCACAATTTGGGCAAGTAATACGTTTATGTGGAAAGAATATTCTATTTTCTGAACCAAAATCAGCAATTGGTTCTTGACAGGTAATACAATGATACTTTATTGTATTTGTTTTTCCCAGTAAGAAGTTCGTGGAAATATTTTTCATTCGTTGTGAAAGTGTTTCAATATTAGCTGTAAACCTTATCTTTTGTCCCTCAACTCTATAATCAGCAATATCAACAATACCTTCACATGCAGTGGCATTTTCATTAATTGGATTCTGGATATACTCTTGACAATCACTTGGCAAAGAACTTGAATTATAAACTTGGAGAGTATGTAAAAGTGTGCAGTTTTTAAATCCTTTAATATGGAAAAGACAAGAACCACAGTTTTTTTTAAGATGGGGAAATCGAGCTAGCAATTCAGGTGAACAATATTTTAACTTGATACTACCATAGCAATCTGTTGTTTTAATACAAACAAGTAAACCTTCTGATTCAAGCAGTTCCAGCTCTTTTTTTGCTTGTTGAACTTCCATTTTATATTTCTGAGCTATAAGCTTTCCAGTAACAAGTTTGTAATTAGCTAAATCTAAAATCGCTTCTCTTCGTTTTTCCTCCCAAGAACGTTTTTTATTTTTCTTATAATCTTTTAATCGATGAAAAAAAAGTTGTGCCTTATCATCCATTAATTCTTCAAAAGCACCAAGTAACTGAATAGACGCAAAACTTGTAAAACTATCAAGTATAAAACTGAACTCACTCTTAATAAATCGATCAAAGGATTCATAGAGTTCAGCTGTGGGTAAAATTAAATCATTTGTTAGTAAATCTTCAAATGTTAGAGGTAATTCTACTGGATCAATTCTTATTAAAAAACAATAAAATTGGATAATATCTTTGATTGAGAATTTCGTTGATGGATTGTTATCCTTATAGAGCGATTTTGATAATTCGTTCAAAAAATGCGATAGATTAGTTTCTATCCCATTAATATCCGAAGTAGCTATAAGCAAAGCTTCTCCTAAATCAGTAAGGTAATATTTACTATCCTTTTTCTTTTCTACAAATGGAAGAAAAGGTTTGGTTTCAATTGCTTTTTCCCAAGAAATTAAAGTTTTTTCTAATGAATTTTCTAATGCTTGAGCCTTTCCTACAATAGTTTTTGTTATTTTTTTACAAAAAAGATTCAATACTTGAGTTAGTTTTAAGTAAATGCGTTTATCAATTTCAACCTTTTTATTCGAGATTTCCTTTAAGAAAGGAGAATTATTTTTTGTCAAAGACTCGGGGTAAATATTATTGCTGTAAAGATGAAATTTATAGGTAATAGTTTTCTTAAATTGTTCTAGTAACTGAGCCTGACTTTTTCTCCCACGAAATAGTTCCCGTAAGATGAAAAATTGTATATGCTCCTCTTGTAAATAAGGAACCTTTTCACTTAATTTGTTTTCATAGTAATTTCTTTTTTGTTCTTCACATTGATAGAACAGACAGTTATCAATATCAAGAAGATAACTAAATTCTACTTGAGAAAGATTCGGGAAAAGAGTAGTATCTAATATATAGGAAAAGTGAGGTTTTCGACATTTATGTCTATGTAACCCACCAATAATATCATCCAATGTAATGATCTCTTCGTGACATTGATTCTTTGTGAGAGGATTAACAAAAACGATTTGCTCAGTAGCTGGACATGCTTTTTTCATTACAATTTTTCGTAATTTATTATAGGTAAGAAGTATGAACTCCGCTTCTGTGTGGAATTGGGTAAAAAATTCTTTACCAAACTTATTCTTTAATCCAAAAATCATATTGTAAAATTTACAAATTGGAGCTAATCTAGAAAGTTCCTTAACAATTAGTTCTCCCTCTTTTTTTCCCTTAACGACGATTAGTACCGGAAATCGCGAGTGCTTTTTTAAAACTAACGCTCGACGAACGGTCAAAGAAATGAGTAATGAGTTAGGATAGGTTGATTTGGTTTGAGGATCTGAACAAATAAGGGCAAGATTTCCATCATTAAACAAGAACGTTCTCTGATCTTCAAGCGAAAATTTCCATATGAAATTGTCTTCAAAACAATCTGTTTGATCCAAGAAAGGAGCAATTCCTAGTGAGAGACTAAGAGGAAGACTCTTTTTGGAACTTGTATAGGTATTCATTAAACCACTCTCAAGGATAAAATGCTCCAAAAGTGTATACTATTATATTTTCACATCTTTTTTGTCGATTTAATTTAAAAAGAGCTAAAAATAACCAAAAAAAAATTCCTTTATAAACGGCAGAAATAATGAGGTTCCTTTCTGATTATGAAAACTTTGCATTATCGACTTTTTTTACTGAAAAATTATAATAGTTACTCGCTCTGACGCGTTACGAATCGCTGTAAGCGATGAGTAGCGTCGATACGAGCACGCCCCAAAGCGTGAGCTATTAGTTTTTTTCTTTTCAAAAATCACAATCATTAATTTAATTACGTAACAAACAAAATTCATGTAAGAGCTTACTTAAACATGTATTGTAAAATATACGTTTTTGAGGTTTTGGGATACGAAAATAGTCACTTAATAAGTCCTTATATTCTTCTATGGTATAGTTCGGTAAACCAACTATAGCAAAATAATTTCCCTCTTTTAATTGCAATCCTTGTAATAATGTTAGTAAAGTATCTGTTGGTTGAGTTGGAAATTGACAAGTGGTTTTACTAGATTGAAAAACTAATTGTTTGTAATTGGAAAGAAAAGTATACATAGATACTGCATAGAATGAAAGTAGCTTTAATAAAAGGTTAATTGGTATGGCTGTTTTATCAAGTTCGTATTTTGAAAGTAAACTAGAAGTAATAGAAAGATTGGTAGAAATTTGTTTTTGTTTGTGTTTGAATTTTTTCCGTAAATACATTATTTCTTTTCCTAAATCTTTAATTTGTAAATCAGGGAGTAAAGAAAAGTCAAAATAACCAGTAATTATTTTCTTAAAGTTAAAATTGACTATTTGCCCGTTCCAAGTATCATGTTTTTCTAAAGTGTAAAGTCGTCTTGAAAAACGAATGACTTTCCGGTTCAACAGTATTTGCAATTCTTTTTGTTTTTTAGGATGAGCAGAACCTATAATGGTTGCAAAATCCTTTCTTGACGTTCCAACAATATTCACACTATAGGTTTTCCCTCCACAAACTTCTTGTTCGTAAAACCTATGTTGAATAGTATGTTCTTCTAAAAATTGAGAAAAATCTATTATTAATTGTTCTGAAGCTGAACCGAATCCTATCGTTGTTTTATAACTTCCATCTGCATCCATTAAACCACGCCAAAAAGCCCTTCTGAAAAGATCCTGTTCTTGAAAAATTAATGGTTCGCAAAGATGGGGATACTTCCGTTCATTAATAGGTTGCCCTGAGAGGAAATTAAAAAATCGGACAATCCATTTTCCAAGTATATTGACATTCCAGGCTTGTGCATTCTGTTGTTCAAAGAATTCTATCTTAGAGTTAAAATGAAGTTGTAACAATTCTGCGAGATTTTTAATATGTTCTTTTGAAGAATCTATAATATTAATAAAATAGTCCGCAAGATGCCCATCACCTATAATAACTCCAGTAAGATAAGCAAGCTCTTCAGTAAGATACAAAGGGAGCTGAAAATCTTCTCCTCGAGCAGATTGGAACTGAACGAATTGCTTTTCGAGGAAGTAATCTTGCCAACTGTCTGCTAACCGAAAAAGTGGGAAAGGTAACCGATTTTGTTCCTCGAGATACTGGATGAGTTTTTTTTGCCAAATGCGAATGGAGTTATTAGTTAGTGCTCCTTGAAAGTAATGATAAGCTCGTTCTGCAAGAGTAAGGGTTTGTTTCCGAAGAAGAATACACCATTCATCATCTAATAAAATATATGGAAACGACTGAAGCAACCGTTCCCCAGAGAGGAAATCGATCTTACGAAGCATGAGGGAATAGAGATTTAATTGTGTTATGGGGGAAAAGATCAAGTTTTCATTTCCTTGAGTAACTAGGTCGTTCGCTGTCAGCCACTTATTTTGTTCAAAAGGTTCAGGATCAATTAGGTAAGGATCCTTCTGCCAGTTGAGATACTCGAACATCGGTCTATTCCTAGAGTAGTATTCCTTTGGTCCTTCTTAAACTCTGCTTTGAATTCCTACCCCAAATAGAATAAACAAAATAAGTAAATTCATACAAAAAAACTGGTGCGGGGAGCGCGATTCGAACACGCGTACTCCTGCGAGACGGGAGCCTAAATCCCGCGCCTTTGACCTAGCTGGGCTACCCCCGCAAAATTAAGGTTATATTTGTTTTTTTAAGTCATCTTTAATAAGTTTTCTAATTTGTGGAAAATAATTATTATCTTAATATACTATGTTACTAATATGAATCAACTCGAGACAATAATACTCCCTAATGTGATCTTATCAAAATTAGTTACTCATGCAAATAACTCGAAACCATATGAATCAGTTGCTCTTATTGCCGGTAAAATCCAAGGTTCAATAGCTTTTGCTGAGAAGGCTTATACTCCAAGA
>DATKZI010000008.1:0-81010 GCA_035528035.1 Bathyarchaeia archaeon | reverse complement strand
GTAAATATTCTCCTTTTACTATTCATCTATCCTTTAATACTTGTAATTCAAGGAATTGCTGAGTATTTGAATTTAAAACGAATTAACTTAAGCTTGCTTTATCGTCATCCGGAATAAGAGGTGTAAAAATTGGTTGAAACTAAAATCCTTAAAGCTCTTGAACTAACCAAAATATTTCCTCATCCCTCCAAAGAGGAAACAAATATTCCTTTATTTGCTGGGACATCATTTGAGATGACATCAGAGAAACCAAATTTTATAGTAGGTGTTTCAGGATCAGGTAAAACCACTCTCTTTCGAATAATTTCTTCTCTCGAACCAATAAATGCTGGGGAACTTCTCTTAGACGATATAGCTATTCATAGATTAAAAGGGAAAAAGAAAGCTGATTATTTACAAAGGTTAGGTTTTATGGATCAATTCCCAGTCAAGTATCTTTCAATGCTTTTAACCGTTGAGCAAAATTTGGATTACACACTTACTTTGTATTCTTCATTACCAAAAGAAGAGCGCACCAAAAAAATAGCTGAAATTGCTTCTTTACTAGATTTTAGTAACATTCTTCAAAGAAAGACTGTTCATTTATCTGGTGGTGAGTTACATCGAGTAGGATTAGCTTGTAGTATAATCTATGAACCAATTCTTCTATTATGCGATGAACCTGCAGCTCAATTAGATGTAAATAACAAAAACAAAGTTGTTGAGACCATTCATAAATTAAATGATTCATTCAATACGATGATAATAATAGCAACTCATGATCATTCCATCATTGGTAAGAATCCCATGTTTAAAATCGATAATAGGAGGATTACAAAATGTCAATAGTAGAACTACGAAATATACAATACTCAATTTTCGATAAAAGAACTGAAACAACTATTGATATTCTTAAAGATATTAATCTACAAATCAAACAGGGAGGGATTTATGTTATCACTGGGCCATCTGGTTCGGGAAAAACAACTCTATTACAGATTATTGGAACAATACTTCATCAATCTAAGGGGTTTTGTAAAATCCTTTCACAGGAATTGTCAGCTGAATCGTCAATAGAACAAATATCTGATGTTCGAAAACAGATTGGTTATTTATTTCAAACACCTTTTCTACCTAAGGGTATCTCTGTAAAAGACTTTATTGAATTACAAGCATCTTTATCTGGATTAGGAATGAACACAGCGAAAAACAAATCTGAAGAATTATTAACCCATTTTGATATTCAGCAATTTGCGAAAAAACCACCTACAACATTAAGTGGTGGTGAGAAACAAAGGGTGGCTTTAGCAAGTATATTAGCTAAAAATGTCAAATTATTACTTCTAGATGAACCAACAGGTTCTTTAGATTATGATAATAAGAAAGTAATCTGGGATTTAATAACTAAATTAAAGCATGATGAATTGACAATTATTATAGTCAGTCATGACGATTCAGTTTGTGAATTTGCGGATGAATCTTTTGTTTTAGATGCTGGTTTCTTGAAGAAATTATCTTGAAAATTTATAATTCAAAATTCCATTATATATTTCCATATTTTTCTACAAATAAAATTAATAGTATATTTTCTCCATTATCACCTTATCATTTTTGGTGAATTTTACACCTTCTTGTTCCAGAAGCACTCGTTTCATATCAAGTCCTCCCTGATATCCACCTAATTCTCCATTCGATTTTATTGCTCTATGGCAAGGTATGAAGATTGGAAAAGGATTTTTTGCTAAACAATTCCCTACTACCCTTGCACCATTAGGTATGCCTATTTCTATAGCTATGCGTTTATAGGTACTTATCCAACCTCTTGGAATCTTATGTTCAGCTAATAATACTTTCTTTTGTATCTCAGAGCATCTCCCAAAATCCAACAGATCTAAATCAAACGTCACCTCTTCACCATTATAAAACCGCTGGAATTTTTCTCCAATAGAATTAATTCTGCCATTTACTTTTCGTTCTATTTGATTGAACACTTCCGATGCTTTACTTTCTGATTTCTTCGTTTGCTCACTTAGGAATACTCGCTGTATTTGAATTGTTGAAGCACTTTCTTTCCATACAATAGTAAAATCATCAAAAGGTGAGGAAAAGGTAGTATAAAACAAATGCTCCATCATTTATCACTGAATGTACTCTCGATTCTATTTAAAAGAATCTTCTGATAAAGCTAGATTTTATAATTATTTGACTAAAAGAAAAATAGTGCTGATAATTTTATTGAAGAAATTAAAAAAAGAAGAAAAAAGAGAAAACCAATCAGATTTTCTCGTGTTTATAGGTAGAATGCTGCTGCAGTATTACCATCAAATTCTTGTGGAAGATCTTTGTTATCATATGGATAAATGGATAAAGCATAATCGAAGATAGTTTCCATGGATACAGTATAACTACCACCATAGTATTGTTGCCAGGCAATTTCTAAGAAGAAATAAGTCCAAGCACCATTTAATCCAGGGGTGTAATCATAACCATAACCTAAGGCTGTGCATGTTGTGGTCATATAACCATTGGCTTTATTAGCATAGCCCATAACTTCGTTCATACCACCAGAATTACAATGATCTAAGAAAATGAACCATTTGCACACTGCGTTTTCAAAGAGAGGAGCCATCTCATAATCGTAGAGATAACCGTTTTCTCCGTTCTCGCCTGAACCGCAATCCCACATACATAAGAAGGAGTTTCTTACTTTTCCTTTTGTGGCACCACCGTGTCCGCTTGAAGCAAAGACTATTTCGTCATCTTCATCAGCTATTGCAACCATATTGGCTATTGCTTGTTTAACTGCATATTCTGTAGCTACACCGTCATATTGTACGTAGTAGTTTGTGGCGTCACCAAGAACAACACAATCGTATCTTGGATCTAATTGATTGAACCAATCGTTTGCATCTTCATCACAATAAGAAAGGTCGCTAATTGATTTATAATCAGATATACCGACAATGAGTGCATATCTGTTTACAATACCATCTCCAGCAGCGACATTTCTTACAGCCAATGGCATAACAGCTGAAAGAACGAACACTGCGGCTAGGAGTAAACCGAAGGCCATTTTTTTCTTCATATAATCAACTCTATCACTACAAAGAGTGCTAATAGGATATATTAAAATCTCTTTATAAACTTTCTTTAAAAAAACCATTTTTTCTTGACTTATTGATAACTTTATTAATCTTTAACTTTTAAGATAAGTATATTAATGACTTTTAAATAATCTAAGTAGTTATTTTGTTTAAAAATGAGGATAAAATAATGAAACTTGATAAAAAAACTATTAGTATATTGTTATTAATCTTATTCACGTTTCTCCCCCTTTCTTTAACAAATACCCAAGGACTTCAGACTCGAGATGTTGCAGTTTATGAGATGTCCTTTATACACGCGGAATACTTAGATGCTGATTTGGATGGCTATGAAGATGATACTAGATTTTCTGTCTATGTTTACTTTAATCCTGATATTTTTGATGAATCTGATATAAGGCTTGATTGTCTTTTTGAGATTATTCTACCATCAAATACAACTTTTACCTTCAAAGGTTACATTAGACTCAACTCGGTATCATGTATAATTCAATTCGATGTTTACAATACTGTTACAGAACCTGGTTGGTATACTATTAACTTCTACTCTTATGTTAAAATTCAGATGTACAAATTCACATCTTTCTGCACCATTATCTTTGATCCCCCTACAGGTATCGGTGGTGGTGGAGCTCCCACACTTGAACTTTAGAGAAATGGAATATGACTAATAGGAAAGTAAAATACGAATGACAATTGAAGAGAGTGATTTAGAACTCCTTATAGCTTTGCAGGAGAGACCACTTGCATCAGCTTCAACCATAGCTAAAGCTATCAAACTTTCAACTCCAACAGTTATAACAAGATTAGATTTATTGAAACAAGATAAATCCTACTACAGCGTTTGTGCAGATTTACTTCCCGATACTTTAGATTTAGAGATCATTGATGTTTTTATTGAAATCGAGAATATTGAAAATCTTACTTATTTTGAAAATCATATTTGTTATAACCACCCTTATACACTCTTTCGTATTCGTTGTTTTGGTTCCTTTAATGGTCTCTTTGTTCAATTTCGAATACCTAAATCTTCTCATGATATTTTACTTGATTTACTCGATTACCTTAAAAAAGAAAATAAAATTCAAAATTATTTTATTCCTACAATTATTCCATCTGCGCTCTCAATTTATACTCGAGCAAATTTAAAAAATTGGGAACCAAATATGATGCGATGGAATTTTGACTGGAAAGTTTGGTCTAAGAAATTAGATACTGCTGATTCTAAAAGAATTCAGCGATCTGTGAAAAAATCTGTTATTAGTAAATTCGATAGTCTTGATATTTCCTTACTTCAAGAAATAACTATGAGTGCTAGAAGGAAAAATACTGAAATAATGGATTCCCAAAAAATGGATAAAAACGAAATAGGGCTGCAACAAAAAATAAGTAGAAAGTTAAAATTTCTGGCTGAAAACGTAGTTTCTCAATATAGAGTTTTTCTTCGTTGGGAAGCTTTTGAAATTTACAATTCCTTTTTAGTCATTTCCGAGTGTAATAATTTAACTGCTAATAGATTACAAAATCTTTTGTTTAAAGATCCCATACCATTTGAATCTACTTTTCGATTAACTGAAACTGGATTTTTATGGTATCTTAGATGTCCAGCATCTCATTTTTCACATATTTCTGAATTACTCTGGCGTATATGTAAAAAAATAAAATTCTATTATTTAGATTATAAAAATTCAGAATTTTATGGTTTATGGAAAGGAGCTTTTGATCTTTCGACAAATCAGTGGTCTACGGACCTTATGAAAAAAGAAAAGCTTTTCTAAAGAATCCTACAAATGATAATTTCTTTCCATAGATTATTTTTTTCTTTTTTTTTTTCATACAAATATATTTAAAAACCAAAAGAGCAATTAGATTTTTTTTAGGGAGCTCTAGACTCTCAGGTAAAAGACTATGCTAGATCCAAAAGATAAAGACGATTTCGATGACGAGGACTTTGATGACGACGATAATGACGACGAAGATTGGGACCATGACGATGACGACGACGACGATGACGATTAGTTCATCATATAACATTTGTTTGCCAAAGTAACATCATAATCGAATAGTCAGTCAAATCTTGTCTCTTTCATCGCTAAGTTTTTCTTGAGTTAGTCATGATGAGACATTTTTTCTTTTTTTCTTTTTATTCTTCTTTTTATTTAATTTTTTTTAATCATTATCCCATCCAAATTTAATCTTGCTAGATTGAAAGATTAATATGTATTAAAAACCAATATATTTGATATTGTAGTATCAACTCTTCATAGGTGAGCTTTTTGGTTAGATTTTTGGCAAAAATTATCTTAACATTAGAACCAACTCTTACTCGTGAGAAATTTCATGATGATTTACGAGAAATAACTGCTCATCATAGGGGGAATTTGCTGCATATGATCGGTGTAGATCCTCTGGTTTTCCGATCAAACACCCCTCAGGGGGATGTTGATTTACAAATATGGGTAACGACCATTAATAATAATAATTTGAATCGTCTTATACTTCCCTTTTATTTTGTTGGTGCGAGGAAATATCTTTTTGTTTGCTTAACTAAGAATAGTATTAATTTTGTAAGGGAAATAATAGATTTAGCTGAAGATAAGCTAAATGCTCTGTATGAATTTATTATCTTAACCCCAATAGATTTCGAAAAGAAAGCTTATACTAAATTGAAAACTAGTTTTCGAAAGCTTTTCGCTGAAAAAAAGCTGTCAAGATTTGCTTTTCATCAATGGAACTCTTCAGAAGATTTAATGAATCTTTTCAAATCAATTGTAGAAGATATAGTTCAAACCATGCCTCAACAAATAGGCTATATACCAATTGGATTTGACATAGAAACTGTAAAGAAAATTATTGCTAATCAAGGTTTTGAAATAAATTCTAAAAATGAGGTTATTACGAAAATTGATGATATAATTTTCAGAGTTGATTTGAAGAGCAATTTTGTTTTTGCAGAAATGTCCGATTGTTTCAATTGCCCCGAGAATTGTATAGTCTCCAAAAGACTTTGCATAGAGATTTCTAATAAAGGCTTTTCTACAATGAAAGGATTGGGTGATTTGAGAATTATTTCCGTGCTTCTAGCAATTAAAGATGGTTCCATTTTAACTATTAAGGGTGGGAAACCTCACGAAGATATAGCTGTGCAATTAAATGAGCTTAGGGACGAATACAAAAAGAAATGCAAGTTTATGGGAATAAAAATAAAAGATAAGGAGACGGGATTGAAAGATCCGTCACCTGTTCAAGATAAAAAATAACCTTATTTTATCAAACCTTTTTTCTTCAAAAATGGTTCAACAATATCCATTAAAGTGGGATGACCAATTTCTTCTAAGTCATATTTCACTCTTACGGAATCATGTTTGATGTTTATTAATTTTCCAAGGTCAATAGGAGTACCAATGAGAACCAAATCACAGTCAATTGTATTAATAGTCTTCTCAAGTTCTTCGATTTGTTTCTTACCATAACCCATTGCAGGTAAAATAGTTCCAAGAAGGTTATACTTTTCAAAGGTATCTTTTATTGAACCAATTGCTTGTGGTCTTGGATCAATTAATTCTTTAGCACCAAATTTCCAGGCAGCAACTGCTCCTGCACCGAATCTCATTTCACCATGAGTTAATGTTGGTCCATCTTCTACTACAAGCACTCTTTTTCCTTTGATCTTTTCCCAACCATCGACAGTTAAAGGAGATGCAGCATCAACAACTAATGCCTTTGGATTATATTGAGCAATATTTTTCCTGACAAGGGCAATATCATCTCTATTGGCAGAATCAATTTTATTAATAATAATTACATCTGCAGTTCTAAGATTTACTTCACCTGGGTAATAGCTTATTTCATTACCAGGTCTAAGGGGATCTGTTACGACAATTTCCAAATCTGATTTATAAAATGGAAAATCGTTGTTTCCGCCATCCCAGATAATAATATCAGCTTCTTTTTCAGCTTCGTTGAGTATTTTTCCATAATCTACTCCTGCATAGAGAATAATACCATTAACAATCAAAGGCTCATATTCTTCTCGTTCTTCAATTGTACATCGATATTTGTCTAAATCTTCAAGCGTAGCGTATCTCTGACATGCTTGAGAGTTCAAGTCAGGGTCGTATGGCATAGGATGTCTTATGGCAACTACTTTTAATCCTAATTTAGAAAGACTCACAGCTAATTTCCTTGTTGTTTGGCTTTTACCACAACCAGTTCTTACTGCACAAACAGAAATAAGTGGTTTAGAGGATTTAATAGAAGTCTTCTTTTTACCAAGCATCCAAAAGTTTGGTCCTAAAGCCATCACTTTAGAAGCAAGATGCATTACATAACTATAAGGTAAATCACTGTACGACAAAACACAGACATCAGCCTTTGTCTTTTCAATGACTTCCGCTAGATTTTTCTCATCATAAATAGGAATACCTTTTGGGTATAAATTTCCGGCCAATTCTTTTGGATATGTTCGACCCTCAATATCTGGAATTTGTGTCGCAGTAAAAGCAACCACTTCATAATTTTCATTATCTCTAAAATAAGTATTGAAATTATGAAAATCTCTTCCAGCTGCGCCCATTATGATAACTTTTGTTGTGTCCATTGCTAACACTTCCAAACATTTGTTTACAACAAATGATTGTATTTCATCAAAACACTCTCTTATACTTCTTAATAAAATGCGTGGTGGGTTCACTAATGAGAGTAAATGGTATTCAATATCGCTTTTTCTTTAATTTATGAGTCAAGCAATTAGCACAAAAGATAAAAGAATAATCCATTTCCCATTATAGTAATGGTAATAATTATGACAGATAAATCAGCAGTAGCAAAAGAATATATTTTTGAAGTCTTAGAAAAAACTGGCGCACTAAAATTTGGTGATTTTACACTTGCCTCTGGTGCGAAATCAAAATACTATATCGATATGAGAATAATACCTAATTTTCCAAAAGAATTTGATAAGCTTATATCTGAGGCGGTAAAATATATTAAACATTCATGCCCGGAGATAGAAGGAGTTGTAGGCATTCCCCTTGCAGCAATACCTTTCGGTACTTTGATTGCTAATAAATTAATGAAACCTTATTATATTTTAAGAAAAGAACCAAAAGAACATGGTTTAATGAAAATGGTGGAAGGAGAAATTAAACAAGGACAGAAAATCCTCCTTGTTGATGATTTGATTGCAAGTGGTTTCAGTAAAGTTTTTGCTATAGAAGCTCTGAGAAATGAAGGAGCTCAAGTTACTGATATGTTTGTTTTCATTGATAGGACACCTGAAGGTCTTGCTGAATTTGAACAGCAGTACAATATTAAAGTTCATTATTTAGTGAATGCAAAAGAAATACTTGAAAGAGCCAAATAACTAAAATATTCTTGATAAATTCAAAGTTCAGTGGAAAATTATGTCAAAAAAAACCAAAGCAGCAATTATCCTTCTTAGTGGTGGATTAGACTCAACTGTTTGTTTATGGTGGGCTAAAAAACAATCTTACTCGAGAGTAGATTGTATGACATTTGAATATGGCTCAAAAGAAGAGGTTGTCCTTAAACAAGTAACTAGGAGATTAGGAGAGCTTGCCTTAGTAAATAAACATGAATTTATTTCACTGAATTTTTTAGCTGATTTTTCTAAAGAAACGGACAGTTCCTTGATACAAGGTAGTACAAAGGATTTACCTAAATTAACTGAGGAAGAGTTAGATAACTTATCAATAGGGCTAGAAAGTGCTAAATCAGTTTGGATTCCTGGTAGAAACTTGTTATTTCTCTCTATTGCAAGTGCTTATGCTGAAACCATTAAGGGAGATGTTGATATTATTACAGGTTTTAATCTTGAAGAGGGAACAACCTTCCCAGACAATACTCAGGAATTTATTGATGATTTTGTTCGTACCGCATCTCGAGGTATTCTTAATGCTAAAATTAATGTGCTCAGCCCTCTAGTAGGAATGAATAAGTCTGAGATAGTAAACTTGGGATTTACCTTACATGTTCCATTCCAATTTAGCAATTCATGTTATGACCCAAAGGGATTTGATACGGATGGTCGTCCAATTCATTGTGGGATTTGCGAAAGCTGTCTTCGAAGAAAACGTGGATTTGCTCAAAGTTTACACAAGGACCCAACAATTTACAGTAAAAATATTAATTGATAATAAAATAGAATATATAGCATATAGATGTGAAACTAAGAATGAATGCTGAAATAAATATTCAGAACGATGAAGAATTAAGCAATGTTAATGTTGAAGAGAAAATTATAGGGAATCTAGTTGAAATCTTTAGTTCTTTTCAAGGTGAAGGAGGCTCTGTAAGAGGTTCTTGTTTTGGTAGAAGACAAATTTTCATTCGATTTGCAGGTTGTGAATTGAAATGTGCTTGGTGCGATTCAGCTCATTCACGAAATCCAAATTATCCTGATTGTAAGGTTGAAACTATACCCGGATCATGGGAATTTACTACTTATAAAAATCCTGTCAATGAGGAGTTTGTTATCGAACAGGTTTTGAATCTTTCTACTAAAGATTTTCATTCAGTTTCATTAACAGGTGGAGAACCTGTTTATCAAGAGAAATTTTTCTATCAAATAGTGAATAGATTGTACGATTTGGAACTCCCTATCTATTTAGAAACAAATGGTTTTTATCCAAAACGGATAGGGAAGGTCGCTTCACAATTAAGTTATGCTTGTGTTGACATCAAAGATAGAAGCGCAAAAAGTGTGAAAAATAGCGAATGGGAGAAATTAATTGATAAAGAATTTGAATCTATGACTGAACTAAGCAATTATCCTGTTAAAGTATTTGCAAAATTAGTCGTTACTTCTGAAACATTATTGGACGATGTTCGAATGTACGCTGATAGGTTGCGAGATATCGTTGTACCAATAGTTGTTCAACCAGTTACACCCATTGGTAATGTTAAAGCAATCAGTCCTAAGAAATTATTCGAAATTACTGAAATTATTGCTGAAGTATTACCCACTGATTTATTTGGTATATCAATTCAAAGTCATAAAATATTCAACATCTTATAGTTTGTTTTCATTCTTTGCAATTTTTTCTACATATCCATCAACATTGAACTTACGTTTTAATCCGTTGGCATTCATATAACGAACTTTCCCAAAAATAGGTCGTTCCTTCCAAGGACGATCATGTTTACCAAAACACCAAGCTACTCCAGTAAAACCATTTGGGTCTCTTCCATCTAGCTCGTATTTATTATTCAAATAGATGGCAATTTCATGAGCTTGTTTTGGAGTTTCAGTCCATTCTAGGATCTTCTTACCCCAATACATTCGCATATAATTATGCATCTTACCAGTATTGACCATTTCTTTTTGAGCAGCATTCCAATATGGATCATGAGTTTGAGCTTCCTCAAATTCGTTCAAAGAATAAATATACTCTCTTTTATCTTTAGTATGAACGTCAAGAGTTTCAAAAGCCCAATTTGGCAGATTTAAACTCTCAAATTTATCATAACCACTATTATAGAAAACAAAATTCATACTTAATTCCCTTCGAATGATCAATTGCTCAAGAAAATCCTCTCGTGCTTGTCTTTTAGTTTTTGATATTTCTAATGCAATCTTGAGAGGGGATATTTGTCCCAAATGAAGGTAGGGACTTAAATTTGATTGGTAATCTTCAGTAGGATTATTTCTCATAGTTTCATATTTGTCTAACTTGTTTTTAATGAATTCTTGGAGGAGATTTCTTGCAATAGAAGTTCCTCCTTTAAAATTCTCTAGTTTCTTTATACTAT
Source organism: Bathyarchaeia archaeon (assembly GCA_035528035.1). Taxonomy (GTDB): domain Archaea; phylum Asgardarchaeota; class Heimdallarchaeia; order JABLTI01; family JABLTI01; genus JABLTI01. The sequence continues at coordinate 70,154 of DATKZI010000008.1, read as the reverse complement.
GATCTAACCTTAGTCCAACAATTATATCCTTAATGTTATAAGGATCAATTGAGTCAAATTGATATTCAGAAGAGCTACTTTTTAAATTTCTATTAGCTAGAGGAACAAGATATTTTTCTAATTTTTTTGTGATTTTTGGTCTAATGGTATAAGCTCCATATTCCTCTTTATCTGATGCTTCTTCTATAGGTACAATAACGTTACTTTCAACTTGTATTAATGGGCAATCTATTTTACCTGAAAGGTATCTCCGCCATTTTTTTTCAATAGATAGATAACCTCTGTCAACTACTATTAATGCCGCTTCATCAGCTAATTTTTCTATACCAAGTTCAGGTGAGATTTTCTGTAAAATAAAGTTAATACCTCTTTTTTGGAGATTTAATTTAACCTCTTGTAATCCTTCTAGAAGAAAATAATAATGTCTTTCATTTGCTTCAGGAAATGATCCAGTTAATCCAAAAAAAACAATTAATGATTTTTGTAATTTATTTGCTTGTTCTATAGCAAATTCTAATGCATGATTAAATTCAGTTCGATGCGATGATTGCATCCAGTAAATTACGAAATTACCCTTCTTACTTAATGATATGTTATTCAATTGTTGAATTCGTTCAAATTGAATCATTACTTTCATCTATTGTTTATTTTTCATAAGAACAACAATTCGTTATTGCTATATAAGAGACCCCTCAAAAAATAAGGTTTTTATCGATTTAAACCTTAAAAAATCAACTAGAATTATTATATTTGAAATGCTTTATTGTTATATAACCAATTTAATTCTTTATTGGGAGGATTTAATTTTGGAAGGAATACGTGAAAAGAAAACAAAAGAAATAACTTATCCAGGTTTAAGACGTTTTAACGGAATAATGGGTGCTGTTCATTTCATACAAGCATCATTTATGTTAATTGGTGGTTTTCTAATAGGAGATATTATTGATTTTAGATTACCTGTTACTACAGATTTCTTGAAATTAACTGATATAGGTGGTGGTGAATTTGCATTACTTCCTGAGACTAGAACACTTTTTGAAATACCTTTAGGACCTGTTACCTCATCATTTCTATTCTTGTCAGCCATTGCTCATTTCTTAATTGTTTTACCAAAAGTTAATGATTTCTACAATAGGAATCTAGAAAAAGGCATTAATTACTTCAGATGGTTTGAATATGCTTTAAGCTCATCAATAATGATAGTTCTTATTGCTATGAATTTTGGTGTGCTAAATTTGGCTGCACTAATTTCAGTGGTCGCACTTAATGCTGCAATGAATCTCATGGGTTTGATGATGGAAATTCACAATCAAGATTCTGAGAAAACCAAATGGATTGCATTTTATATTGGTATTTTTCTAGGTATCATTCCTTGGATATTAATAGCAATATACATTGCAGGAATTGGTGGAGATGTATCAAATGCTCCTTGGTTTGTTTGGGCAATTTTAGGAGGATATTTCTTCTTCTTCAATACTTTCCCAATAAACATGTTTTTACAATATAAAAGAGTCGGCAAATGGGCTAACTACCTTTATGGTGAACGATGGTATATCATCCTAAGTTTAGTTTCAAAATCACTCTTAGCTTGGTTAGTTTTTGCTGGAACTTTAAGACCAGTTTAAATAAAAGAGATAAGGGATTTCTCCCTTAATTTTTTCTTTTTTCAGCTTTCAAAGCTTTTTTCTTTAATTTCTCGCGTTCAAGTCTTTCTTTTTTGTATTTTTTAAGCATTAATTTGTCTAATTGTTCATCAGTTAACTCAGGAGGATTAACTAATGGCTCGGGATGCTCTATAAGATTCTTTAAGAGGTCAACAGTTGGACCGGTATAAATACCGCTAGCGATTCGGTCATCGATACTGATACGAATATTCATTACTTTTTTGATTTCAATTTCCTCAGTTTCTTGGTTAACTACAGCTGCTTTGTGGATTTTACCTAAAATCAATAATATACCTGCTGTTCCTAATTCAAAGGGATGGTGATAAACGGAATTGATACCTATTGATCCTAAATGAGCAATAAAAGCTGAACTCCACATAGGTATATCTTTAGTGAGCGAATAAATTGGATGATTGTGTGTATCCATCCAACGAACAAACCAAAAGAGGAATCTAATAATAAATCGTGGTAAACCGCCAAAAAATTTGATATCTTTTTCATTAGGATTTTCACCATAGCGTGCTTCGTAAATCTTTTCGTACACTCTTTTTTGGACAGTTTTCAAAGTATCAAAAGGATCAAATTCAATCATAGTATTTACTTCATCACTAGTCTCAGATTTTTCCTTATTAACTACGAAGGCAAAGATAATCTGATTGCGTTGCCATAATCGACGACCGGAAACAAATCGATTAATTTTTGGTCGTAAAGCTGTTGCTCTTGTACAAGCAGTTAGGAAAAGTTGGAATAGAGAAAGTTGATCTTCTTCTTTTAATGACTTATTATATTCGTCCAAGAATTCCAAAGTGTGTGTAAGATCAATTTGAGTATCATAAAAGATTATACTTTCAGTTCTTCCATGCATTATATGGAATTCCAGCTCATGAAATTTGGTTGTTTTAACTAATTCTGCATCAGGTCTTCTGGGCATTTTGACTTTTCTCCTATTTATTATTCTGAAATTTTATCATCATAAGTTAAATACTTTTCATAAAATAAAGCATATTTTTGTCAAAAAAAATAAGAAAAAAAGCAAAAAAAGAATCTTAGTTCAATTTTTGCAGTTTTAAAATATCTGGCATTGAAGCCTTAATCTTCAAGCGTTTTTGGTTAAATAATTTCAAACCAGAAATTTCACCTCTATTCAAAGCAAAGAAATCCTCGGTTGTTATTTCATAACCAATCTCTGGATTGTCATATTTACCTTTAATTGGCTCTCCTGGTTGTCCATTAACCATTGTTAAATGCCAATAGGTATCAATATCAGGGAAATAGTATTGCATTGTTTTATTCCAAGATTTGAAATGCTTTGCTAGATTTTCATCGGTAAGCTTATCTCTAAGCTTATTTATTTCTACAATAATTTCTTCATCAGTTACCACGATAATTACCTCCTGTTTTTAACCATATTCGTAACGTACACCAGTTCCGCCTTTAGGTTCCTCGAAAATCACTGCATCAAAGTCGCAAATATTCCAGCAAGCTCCACATTCACCACAAGCTTTCAAGTTCTTTGGTCGGTAAATCTCGCCATCTTTTACCCAAACATTTCTCATGCAGAATTTTGCACAGTCACCGCAACCTGAACATTTTTCTTCGTCTACTCGAACAAATTCGCCTGTTTCGCCCGGATAATAATCAACTTTCATTTCAACTTTCATTTTTGCTTCCTCATTTTCTGGTAAATTTCAATTGATTCCGAACCAACTTGTCTATATGGTTGGATGAAATCGTAGAAGTCTTTTGCTTCTTGCACAAACCCCATATCATCATCTTCTGCTCCTTTCATCCAATTTGTATGAATAGCATTACTAATGAAACCTCCACCAATGCAAACATTTTGCATGATATTGACTATTTCTTCATCTGTCTTTGATAAAATGGATTTCTTGTTTAAATCAGCAACATATCGGAATCCTTGCAAGAACACATTGTCATTATATCTTCCCATATAATGGTCTTCTAAATTCTCAGCGGAAAGATCTCCTGCTTCAATTGCTTTTGCAGCTGCTTCTGCTGCGTAGATGCCTGTGAAGAACGCTTCAACCATACCTTCACCAAGGAAAGGAATTACAAATCCTCCTGCTTCCCCAGTGAGTATTAATCCATCTCTGGTTCTTTTCTCGATTGCTTCATCAAACTCTAAATGAAGGCCCCATGATTCTATTCTGCCACCTTCGATTCGTTCTTTAAGTGGTTTAAGGTTTAGTAGATTTTGCATATAGTCATTCACGGATTTGATATCATCATTGAAAAGATTCTCGTCCATGTATCCACCTGTACCGATGGTAACAACTTCTCTTTTTGGAAAAGCCCAAGGCCATGTTTTATATTGGGTATTTGGTGCTAAGAAATAATAAATTGAATCACCAAATCGTTCATTGATTTTTTCTTCTCCAAGGAAAACGTTAACAATTACATAAAGGATCATGTTTTTACCTTTTCTTTTAGGTATTAAACCTGCTTTTCGACCAACGATTGAGTTTACCCCTGCAGCATCAATTATAACCTTTGCATAGTATTTTTCTCCTGAATCGGTTACAACACCCTTAATGGCACCATTCTCTTCTATGATGTCCATTACTGTAGTGGATAATTTTACTTCTGCACCAGCCTTCTTAGCTTCTTCTGTATGCCATGCATCAAGATGGTCTCTTCTAACTGAAAGAAGAATGATACCTTTACTGGGAGTTTCTCTGAACATTGTTGTTCGATCTTCATTGATCATAAAAGAGTGCATTTCTTTTATCTCACGTTCAACAGGACATTTCATAACATAGTGTAAATCTGGATCAACAAGAGCTGCCATATTTAAACATGTACCAGAAACGTTTTTTTCTCCAGGAACGCGGGATTTTTCCAGTAAAAGGGTTTTCAGACCAAGCTCTGCAGCTTTCTTTGCTGCAGCCGGTCCCGCACAACCTGCACCGACTACTATAATATCATATTCATTTTTAGTCACAGTATATCGCTTCCAATTGCTAGTAATAGTTTGAAATCTTCACAGAATTTTTTTCTGTCATCTTACTTATTGTCGGAAATTTGGTTAACTAATTCCTTTCTCCTTTTATCTTTTTCTCTCTTTATTCTATTGAGATTAAATATAAATGAAAAAATAATTTAAGCATTATAATAATTGTATTCTAGAGAGTCATCTTAATGATACGTAATCAATGGTATGTTGTATTAAATTCCAAAGAAATCAAGAAAGGCAAAGTTTTAGGAACTACTAGACTTGGCGAAAAGCTAGTTTTTTGGCGCGATAAAAATGGTGTTATCGGTTGTATTTTTGATAAATGCACTCACCGTGGTGCTTCATTAAGTAAAGGTCGATTATTAAGTAATAATAAAATTCAATGCCCTTTTCACGGTTTTGAATATGATGTTACAGGTACGGTGACTAAAATTCCAGCTAATGGAAAAAATGCTCAGGTACCAGAACGCTATAAAGTTCATAGTTATCCTGCTCGAGATGCTCACGGTCTTATTTGGATTTGGTGGGGTGAACCAGTAAAAGAATATCCTCCATTGCCCTTTTTTGAGGACATTGATGATAAATTCTTTTATGCTACATACAAAGATCATTGGCCAGTTCATTATTCCCGTGCAATTGAAAATCAACTTGATGTTGTTCATCTGCCGTTTGTTCATTACAATACCATTGGTCGTGGTTGCAGGACTTTAATTGATGGTCCAATTACCAAATGGGAAAATAATGAGTTACAAGTTTGGGCTCATATGCGAAAAGATGATGGTTCAGCTCCTCTGAAAGAGGATGAATTTCCCGAACCAAAACAACCTTCTCTTCTACATTTTAGATTTGGTAACATTTGGCAAAATCGTTTAGCTGAGAAATTTAGAATTTTTGCTGCTTTTACACCTGTCGATGAAGAAAATACTATTATCTATTTACGCTTATATCAGAAGTTTATTCGCTTACCCTTACTTGGTCGATTGTTGACAAGACTTTTTCATCGTTTTAATAGAAAAATCCTTCATCAAGATAAACGAGTGGTTATCACCCAGCAACCAAAGAAATCATCTCTAAGAATATCTGAAAATCTTATTTCTGGTGATAAACCTATTATTGAATATCGTAAAAAACGAGATGAATTACTTAAAGCAAATAATCAATGATTTTTACTTTAGTTTTTTACGTTTTAATCTTTTTTTCTTAAGTATTTTTACAATAAGTATTAAGAAGAGTTTTCACTTTGTTATTATATTAATCAATGTAGAATGGTGTAAAGTTATGGATCCGATGGTATTTTTATGGTCGTTATTAGGACCAGTAATTTCTCTTATCTTAGCTTTTCCTATAACTGTAATCTGGAAAGATAATAGCTTAGTAGATTTAGGTTGGGCTTTAGGTTTTATGTCGATGGGCTGGATTTCTTTTATCTATAATGGTATCGTATCAGGAAATTGGTCATCTATTAGACAGATTGTAATTATCTCCCTTGTAACGGTTTGGGGAATTAGATTAATGACTTACATAATCGTTCGGAAAATTATCAGAAAAGATGAAGATATACGGTTCAAGGGTTTCCGTGAGGATTGGAAAAAGAATTTCTATTTGAAGAGTTTCTTGATTATTTTCGTACCACAAATGTTTCTAATTTATATTATTGGTTCCCCAGTAGTTTTTGCAAATTCAATAACGGATAATAATCCAATAAGCACACTAGGAATCATTCTATTAGTTATAGGTGGTCTTATTTGGTTAGAGGGATTCTTCTTTGAAACATCAGGCGATATTCAATTAATGATTTTCAGAAAAAATCCCGCAAATAAAGGTAAAACACTTTCAACTGGTGTGTGGAAATACAGTCGTCATCCTAATTATTGGGGTGAACAAGAACAATGGTGGGGTATTTTTGTAATAGCAATTTCATTGGCTTTCGATTACTATAGTATTTCCAATATGATTTCAGGTTGGTTAACTATTTTAGGACCAATTCTCTTAACCTTCCAGCTTTTGAAAATTTCTGGTGTAACTAAATTAGAAAAAGAAGTTCTTTCAGTCCGCATTGGTTATAAAGAATATGTTGAAACTACCAGCGCTTTTATTCCCTGGTTCCCAAAGAAAAAGAAGTCTTGAATTAAACAAGATTACTTTTTTTTCTTTACTTCTCCTAGAGCGCTGTCTTTATAATTTACAGTTGAAACAAGTAGTAATTATTAAAAGCTATTAAATATGACAATTTGCCAACATTTAATAGTGCTTTAATAAATTATACAAATACTATATATTTGAGGTCGTTATTTACAAAATGACAATCTTTTGTCCTAGCTGTGGTACAGCAAATCGTGATGATGCTGATATGTGCTCTGAATGTGGGAGTGCTATTCCAAAATTTAGTGATGACTCTCTAAATGACCCCACATCCCCCTCTCCACTTCCTCCATCAAGCGCTTTTGGTATCTATGAATCCTATCCTCCCCCTCCTCCTCCAGATGATTTTGGTATTGATGTAGCATATACCCCTCCTCCACCTCCTCAACAAGGTTCCTCAGGTTATTCTCCTGCTTATTCTCCTTATGGAACTGGACCAGCTAGACAAAGAATTATTTGTGAAAGATGTGGCACCGTTTTAAGACCTGATGACAGTCAATGTCCAGGTTGTGGTCAACCATATCAAGCAAATGTAAAAGCTCCGGTCATTCCACCTCCTCCACCGAGCAATCAACCTTCTCCTTATTCTCCTAGCCCACCATATCCTCCTGCTTCACCCTATGCTCCAAGGCAACCACAGCAACTCCCTTCTCCAGGTTCTCCCTCAACTCAAAAAGGTCCTCCTCCAGAAAAAATAGCAAAATGTGCTAAATGTGGAGCGATTGTATATGACTATGAAACTCGATGTAGTAATTGTAATAGGATTCTTGCTCCCCCAACAAGAACTACTGGTGATCCTACTAAAGATCCTCTAGGAAAAGCTCCTCCTGGAACTGCTCGATGTGGTCGTTGTAATGCTATTGTTTATCCACATCATACTGTTTGTCCAAATTGTGCGAAACCTTTAACTCCTGTTGCTCCTCCACCGAGAGGTCCAAGCCAGAGGATAACACGCTGTCGACGTTGTGGTCATACAGTCTATCCTACCGATTCACACTGTCCAAGCTGTGGTCGAAAATTAGAGTTAACATAATTTTTTTTTCTTAATCAAAAATTATCCTCTATTACAAAGTATTTTTGAACAGATAATTCTTCATATTAAAGGTATGCTTGATCTCATTGTTTTAGGTAGTATAACAGAAGATTTGATTATCACACCAAAAGAGGAGAAACGCTTTATTGGTGGTGTACCAGTTTATGCTGCTGCAACAGCTAAAGTATTGAATTCCTCTTTAGGAATAGTATCAAAGGTAGGCGTTGATTTTCACCTTAAAAATCTTGATGTTTTAAATTCATTTAGTGCTGATCTTAATGGATTTAAAATTGAAGGTCAAACATCTATGAAGTTTGAAAATAAATATTCGCCAAAAGGTAAACGTACTCAAAAGCTTTTATCAACCTCAGAAAAGATATTCTTTTACGATATACCTGAAAGCTATTTTCAATCACATTGTATTCATCTTGGACCTGTTTTTAATGAGATCAATACAGATTTGCTAGTAAAAATTAGAGATCGCTTTAAGCTCGTTTCTCTTGATGGGCAAGGGTTTACACGAAGTATAGAAAAAGGGAGTAAAAAAATCATTTTGAAACCTTGGTTAAATTACTCTGAATATCTACCATTAATTGATATTTTAAAAGTCGATGATACAGAATTAATGGGTATAACTGCAACAACTAATTTAGATAAGGCAATAGACTTGGTTTTGAAAACTGATTTGAAATTTCTGGTGATAACTCGTGCTCATAAAGGAGCAATTATCTACCACAATAATCAACGATATGATATACCTGCTGTTCCAACAACTGTTGTTGATGAGACTGGTGCAGGTGATACTTTCATTACAGCCTTTTTACTAGAATATCTTCGAACTAAGGATTGTTATTACTCTGCACTGATGGCTGCGTGTACGGCTTCATATAAAATATCACATTTGGGTCCAATACCAAATTATACCCGAGATGATGTTATTTCTAAATTGAAATCTATCTATCCGGATTTTATTGAGAAATGATCAAATATTTTCAAAGTAATCAGTTATATTTTTCAAGAAGTAAGTATATTCTGATATTAAGAATTAGAAGTGAGGTTATCATACTTGAGTACAGAAGAATATGATTATAGATTAGATGCCCCTAATGCTGAGCGTATTGATGAGATAGCTCCTACAAAGATTTTGGTTGCAAAGACGGATGTAAGCGAAACTGAAGCTGAAGCTATTTTTAATAGAGAAAAACTAGAAATTTTTAAAGGCCTTTTCAAACGTCCAAAAGACACCGAAGTTGTTATTAATAGTATCAAGAAAAGCTTTGAACCTTATATGATCTTAGGTGGAATATATGACCTTCGTTATTTAACTGAACGAACCTATGATCTCGATTTAGATGATAATACAGTATCTGTTTTTGTTTTAGGTGAAGAATTAATTGTTCCAGAACCTACGGAAGAAGAGGTCGAAGTGGAGATTAAAGGAAAGAAAAAGGGAGGATTCTTTGATGGATTATTTTCGAAATCAAAGCAAAAACCTACATCAAAAGCTGAAATCCAAATTACTGGAATTGAACATGTTAATATCAAGAAAGATATCATTGAAGCAAGAAATTACAAAGGAATATCCATTAATCCAGACTCATTAGAAGAAGCAGAATTACTTGAAGTAACAGATGAATTTATCCAAAATGAAGCTACCGTTTTGCCTAAGGAATATTCTGATATTGAAACATTAACAAATGAAATAATAACTGAGTATACAGAAAAACCTGAAGGAGTTCAAAGAATACTTTTCGAAAAATTTGTTTTAATAGACAAGAAAATTATCTTTTATCCAGTATTTTGGGCTGAAATGGTCTATAAAGATGATAAAGTGAAAAACGTTCGCCTAGATTGCGTGACCCGTAAAGTAATGGAAGAAAAAGGCACTCGTTTTGCTCCTCCTCCATCTTCATCTGTGCAAACACAAACAGAAGTTGAAGTGATAGAAGGAAAATGTCCAGAATGTCAAAATCCTGTTGAAGCGGATGATGTGTTTTGTGAAACTTGTGGAGTAAAGTTGAAGTAGCTAGTACTTCAACCTTCATTCATTTTTTTCTATTTCTGTTTAAGTTTTAATAAACCGTGTTTTTCGTAAAATTTGAATACGTCCATTAGTAAGGGTATGCTAGCTTTATTATATTCATTTTTTATCAATTCAGCAATTTCAGCTATAGTTCGCTTATTATTTATCCAGAAAAAGGTTGATGTAAGAGTTTGTTCCGCTTCTTTGTATTGGGCGATTATTTTTTTGTGTTCTAGTTCTTCTTCATAAGTGAGATCCATTGCTCCTAACCCAACAGGTCCTCTAAATATTTTATAAGGAATTATAGTTTCCGCTTGTAATTCAATTGCTTCTTTAGCTTTCACATCGTGAGATTCCAGAGTGATGTGGAATGAATTGCTTATCTTTTCAAGAGCATATTTTACGTGGGTTGTTTCATTAGTAGTATGTTCTGTTAAAATTTTTTGTTCCTTGCTTATTATCTCATCTATAGCACTTTTTTCGTCATCATTCGTTATTAACACTTTTAATGAGTTTAGAGTTTGCTCTTCAATTTCTTTTCTAAAAAGAAATCTCAATCCAACATTATCGAGAGCTTCTCTCATAACAATAGATCGTTCTTTGATTTTATTTTCATCAGAAAGAGTTTGCAATTTACTTATCAAATCATTTACATATTTTCTACCATAATTGGTTATTCGCTCTCTACCTTTTGCAGCAATTTCTTGAGCGCTCCAGAGGATATCTGGTAATTCAGCATTAGCTAAGAAATAGCAATAAGTAGCAGTTAAAGAACCAACAAGATGCAATATTTCTGGTGAGACTTTTTCAATAGTATCTTCACTTGTATGATAATAACGATCAGGCCATTGAATAAACATTGGGGTACCAATACCTATGTCAGGATAACCAAGAAGATAATGATCTGAACCGCCTGAAAAAGGTTGATCATTTGCATACTTGAATGTAGCATAAGCACCTGTTCCTTGAAAATTAATTACCTCTTTAGCTGCTTCATCCACAATCGCACTTAAGACATCGTTTACATAAGATGGTAGTGCAATATGGGTTTTTTCCATAACTAATGTTCTCCCCCCTCCAACAGTTTGGTCAGCACCAACCATATCTAAATTAATGCCTGCGATGAAATTTTCAATTTTATCTTCATGAGTGGCTAAGTAACAATAGGTACCAGTAAATTCAGCCATTAATAAAAATCGAATACTGCGTTTTGGTTTCTTTAATTGACCATTAGCAATTAGTGTTTTTAAAGTTCGAGCAGTTTCTATTATAATTCCACACCCTGATGCATTGTCTACAGCGCTTGGTTTTGGATGGCAAAGATGTGCTACAGCTAGAATTTCCTTCCCATCTTCTATTTCACCAGGAATAAAACATTCAACTACTTCCATTTCGCCATTATAAAAACTAGCATCTATTTTTGCTTGCACTTTCACCTTTTTTTCAGGTTCCTTTTTATCCTTTCGTTCCAAATTTTCTTTTTCTATTTTTTTAATTAATTTCCTTAATTCATCACCTTGTTCAGCAGAAAGAACAAATCCTAATGCATCACCTTCCTCTCCTTTCGATCCGTACCAAAAGGAGGTATATCTCTTTGCTGTGGGAAAATTAGCTCGTGTCCTTATTGGTTTCAACTCAGAAACAAGATCATAAATAATTCCAGCTGCACCAAGTTTATTTATCGCAATTAATCGTAATTTATTCAAATCAGGATCATCTGTCAAGATAAATTTCCCTTTAATATCATATTCAGACATTGCCTTTTCATCTAAACCATTTGGTAAGATAACGACTTCACCAACTATGCCTTCCTTAGGTGTTGCTTTTGATCTTTGAATAACCGAACATGGTACTTCAAAAAAACGGCAAAGATTTTTTTCATTTCCCTTAGGTTCTATAAGCGCCAATGATGCACTATTGATATTCCACTCTTTTGGAATCGGATAACCCCAATAAGTATTATTTCCTTTAGCTGGGTATGAAAGAATAGATACATAGGGAATCTTGTAATCATTTAATTTACTCTGACAATAATTAGCCGCAGCTCTAAAGCCTGGCGATGATTGAATTCTATGGAAATTAGCAATTCCTGCAGTTAATTCCTTAGCATTCTCACCGGAAAATTCTTTTGTAATAATAGATAAAATTTTTTTGAACATGCATTATAAATATGATTTTTAGTTATTATTTCTTTTCCTTTTTTAATTAATATAAAAACCATTGAGATTCTTAGGAATATTTCTAAATGGGTAAACGGTTAATTAGCTATCAATGAAAATTTGTAGTGAATAGTTTGGCTCAAACTTTTTTTCCGCTGAAAGCTCTAGCTGGGAGAGATGATTTATATTATCCTAATTTAAATGATAATATTTCTAAGATTCTTCCGAGTATTTTAACTCTATTTGATTTTAAATTTTTAAAAAGTAAGACATTACTCTCATCGTTAAGTAAAAAAGAAGGTTGGAATAGAATACAAGAGAATGAGATATCAAATATTCTATTTGTCACACTGGATGCTTTAGGATTAGCAGAATTTATGAAATACTCAAAACTTTTGCTTAAGACTTTTGATTTATTTGGTCTTCCTTTATCTAGTGTATTTCCTACGATAACGAGCACTTGTATTGCTTCTTTGAAATTTGGAACAATGCCTATTGAGCATGGTATTTTAGGACATAGAATTAATTTCCCTGAAATTGACAATGTAGTTGATACTTTAACACTTAAAACAAATGTGGGAGTTAATTTATCAAAGGTAGGAGTTAATGTTAAGAATTGGGTTTGGAGTGATTTTCCAGTTTCTAAAAATCCACAAATAAATCATATAGGATTAATTGAAAATTTTATAGCAAATAGTGGTTTATCTGAATTGGTTAATGAAAAACAAAACGCTATAGGATATTCAAGTCATATTGACTGTTTTGCAGCAGCTCAAAGAATTTTAGAAACAGCAACAAGTGAGAAGACTCTTATTGATCTCTATATTGGTTCAATAGATTCAATTAGTCATAGGTATTCAACTGAAAGCCAGACTCTTATGGATGAAGTTCAAAATATAGAAGAGCTTTTCATTAGAATGCTAAGTAGACTTGATCCGAAAATAGCTTCAGAAACAGTTGTAGTCGTTACAGCAGATCATGGTCAAGAGAATTTAACATCAGAAAATAAAATCATTATTACTTCTGAAGATGAAGAAATATTAGCTCCTTTACTGAAAAGTCGAGGCAGAAGTGGTCGGGTGATTCATTTATTATCAGAAGAAGGTAAACGGGATGCAATTGTTGATTGGTTTTCAGATAAGATAGGTAACAATGGAGTTATTTTTACAGAAGAACAATATCCATCTATTATGGGAAAAGGTGCTGCAAATCCGAAAGTCATTGAACGAATAGGTGATGTTCAAATAATTTTAGGAAAAAATGCTTCAATGTTCTTCGGACATTCAGGGGATTATAATACAACTTATAAATTGGGATTAAATGCTACTCATGGTTCATTAAGCAAAAATGAGCTACTTGTACCATTAATAATTGGCCGAGTACCTGATATACTTGAAATTATTTAAAAAAAAGAAAAAAAATGCGTTTCGCGGTTAGTTTGAACCGCGGGTGCTTTTTTGTTTACTTTTTACTTTTCTTAGCAATAGTTATTTCTATTGCAGAAACGTTAGCTGTTCCGCCTTCACTTCTTTCGATTTGTTCTGTGCTGATACTAATATCTTTAATAGTAGCATCTGGTACGAAACGATTGCGAATAATTTCTGCGGTGTCAACAGCACGGCTGATTGCCCTACCTCGAGCCTTCAATATTAAGTCTTGGTTTCCTTCGTTTAATTGTGTTATACAAGCAAGCACGTAGGACATTACTGGCTTAGAGCCAATGAATACCACGTTGTATTCTAGTTTTTTAGACATTTTTAGATCACCTTAGTAGTCAATAGCATTTTAATAAGTGATTGATGTTTTTCTCAACCTTTGGCAATATATCTTTTTCTGTTTTTTTTACTTTTTTTAGTAGATTTTTGACAATTTTTATTGTTTTTTCAGATAAATTTTCTTGAAAAAAATCTTTCAATCTAATAAAATAAAAAATTGATAAAAGGATCATAATTTATCCTTTTATAGTTTAGAATATGCTTTCAATAGATCAAAATCTCTAATTATACCAAATACAAATCCTTTTGCATCAACAACGGGAATTTGGTATAATTCCTGTCGGTGCATTTTTTTAGCAACATCACTTATAGATGCTTTACTGAATGTTGTGACAACTTCTTTTGTCATGATTTCTTTCACAGGAATTTCAGGTAGTTTAAGATCTTTGGTATGGACAATTATTGTTGAAACTGCATCCCAGCTTCCTTCTTTTCCTTCCCCGGAACTCATCTCATCACGTTTTTCACTACTAATAGCTTCATAGAATTTAACGAAATCAACCATCGTTATGATTCCAACCATGCTTGTTTTATCATCAAAAATGAGTGCTGCTTCAGCTTCTGCGAATTCCATAATTTTCTGACAAACAGGTAAGGGTGTTTCTTGCCATATTCCTAAGACAGAACTAGCCATATATTCACCAATGATTTTCTCAGAAGCACTAATAGCTATTACCTTTGAAACTATGTCACCAATAGTTATTAAACCAACCAATTTTTTCTTATTATCAACAACAGGAAGTTGTCTAAATTTATTATCGTAGAGAATCTTTATGATATCAACTATTTCATCTTTTGGTGAAACCGTTACCGGATTCCTTGTCATTAAAAGAGCCAGCTGAGTTTCTGATGGTTTACTTACAATATCAGTTTCTGTTATTATTCCTATTAGTTCTTGAGAATCATCTTTTATAACAGGAAAAGTAGTAAGATTTGTTTTTCTGATTAAATCGAAAAGTTCATCGCGCGTTCCTGGAACTTTTGCACAGATTGGGTTGGTAGTCATTACATCTGCAACTTTCAAGATTCTTCTTCCTCCGAGGTTAAAAGATTTTGATAAATTATTCATACTTATATTATACCTAAATCAATATTTGTTGAATTAAAAAGACTTTTCATCAGACTTTTTCTATGATAACATATAATTGCTTCATTATTAATTTAATGTATTCATTGAACTTTCATAATTTAACAAACTCTGGGGATTTGTTCACCAATAGGCTTTTCTATAATTCGATGACCGCCGATGATTGTTTTAGAAATCACAAATCCAGGACGATCGGCTTTAACTTCCCCTATGATTGCGGCATTTTTTCCGTTAGGTAATTCTTTAATGGCTCTTAACATTTCCTCTGCTTGTTCAGCATGTACACCAATTATTACTCTTCCTTCACAAGTTACTCCCAATGGTTCTAATCCCAACATTTCGCTTGCTGCACTCACAGCTGGTTCTATTGGTATTTTTTCATCTTCAACCCATAAACTCACTTTGGATTTCTCAGCAAATTCATTTAAAGCTGAAGCTAAACCACCTCGAGTGGGATCTTTCATAGCTACCACACCACCTATTTTTAATGCTACATTTACAATATCTGTAACAGCTGCTACATCAGATAACAATTCTGTTTCAAAAGAAATTCCTTCCCTTCCAGCCATTAGAGCTATGCCATGATCACCTACTGTCCCAGAAACAATTATCTTATCACCAGGTTTAAGATTTGAATCTCGAATGTCGATGGATTCATCTTCTATAATTCCAATACCAGCTGTAATAATCACAATTTTATCTAATGTTCCTCTAGGCATAACTTTAGTATCGCCAGCAATTATAGCTACATTATTGTCCTCGGCTGTCTCAGCTAAGGAGTCAACGATTCTTTGCAAATCTTTAACAGGGAATCCTTCTTCTATAATGATGCTTGAGAGTATCGCTATGGGTTTTCCTCCCATGACTGCTATGTCATTAATTGTTCCTGTAATAGCTAATTTTCCCAAATCCCCTCCTGGAAAGAAAATTGGATGTACTGTGTGGCCATCTATTGATGTTACAATACGTTTATCCCCTACTTTTATCGTTGCTCCATCATCTTTTTCATCTAATCCAATTCCATCTCCGATTTTTCTATACTTAATATTTTTCATAATAATTTCAAGTAACTCATCCATTTTTGTCCCACCAGCACCATGAGACAAATCAACAAATTCAGGTTTCATTATACATCAAATCACTATTATTTTCATTACAAATTAACTTTAAGGGTTAATAATTGAATTTTATTGCCTATTGAAGTTTAGAAATATTAAGAACTATAATTATTGTATTTTTAAAATAATCTACGAATAATTTATTAAATTAAGATTTTAGTTAGTAAATTATCATAAATAGTCAAAAGTTGATAATTATGAGCCAAATACGAGCATCTCATATTCTTGTGGGAAAATATTCTAAAGCTGAAGAATTGTATAATCAGTTAAAATCTATTAATACTAAACAATTGCCTGGTCTCTTCAAAAAATTGGCCAGTGAAAATTCTATTTGTTCCTCCTCAAAGAGGGGTGGTGATCTTGGTCAAATTAGCAGAGGTAAAATGGTCAAAGAATTTGAAAAAGCTGCTTTTGCATTAGAACTTGGTCAGATGTCCGGTTTAGTAAAAACCCAATTTGGATATCATATTATTCTAAGAACTGGATAATATCAGTTCTCCTCTCTTTACCACTAATTATTTTGCTTAAACCAATGAATGCACATGCAAGGGCAATCCTCAATAGTTTTTTGAACGGATTTTTCTTCTGCTTTTTCAGGGGCAAATACTTCGGACTTGCCTTCTGGGGTTAATCGAAAAACATCTGGTAAAGCAAAAGTGCATAAACCACATCCACAACATTCTGAATTATTGACTCTTGGTATTTTAGCTTTATTACTCATTATTTTAACCCATTTATTTTTCCATGACGTGTCAATAAATACTACTTGAAGATAAATTTTCTTCTAATATATACTTAAGCTATATTTAAGAATTAAGGAAAAAAATAGAAAAAATGGCGGAATAGAGAGAAAAAAATAACAATCATTCAAGATTATTATATTTCTTTAGGATTCTATTCTAATTCCTTTGCTGGCAAGTCATCGTTTTTATGCATTCTCTTAAATCTTCTCTTACCTTGAATTTCATCGAGTTGATCAGTTTGATATAATTCTCGCATCGTTTTGGTATATTCTTCAACTTCAGAAGTAGGATATTTATTGAAGAGATGGCATCTAACAGTATGTTGGGGAGCGACTTGTCGCAATAAAGGAACTTCAGTCTTACACATCTCCATTGTGTGTGAACATCGTGGATGGAATCTACAGCCAGATGGTGGGGCAATTAAGTTAGGAATTGATCCAGGGATAATTGTAAGATCATCATCTTTTCTTGTATCAGGTTTTGGAATTGCTCCTAATAGTGCAATGCTATAAGGATGCATTGGATTCTTGTACAATTCAATAGTTGAAGCATATTCAACTATATACCCTGCATACATAACAGTAACGTAATCGGTCAATTCAGCTATTACACCAAGATCGTGTGTGATGAGCATAATTGACATATTAAATTCATTTCTAATAGCCTTTAAAATATTCAAAATTTGTGCTTGAATAGTTACATCCAAAGCAGTTGTTGGTTCATCAGCTATAAGCAATTCTGGATTGCAAGAAAGTGCCATAGCAATCATAACACGCTGTCTCATACCCCCTGAGAACATAAATGGATAATCGTCAACACGATCAGCTGCGCTAGGGATACCTACAAGATCCATAATTTTAATAGCATTTTCACGAGCAGTTTGTAAATCAACTTCTTGGTGAAGTCGAATTGCTTCCATAATCTGATCGCCAACAGTTAAGACAGGGTTAAGAGAAGTCATTGGATCTTGGAAAATCATAGCCATTTTGTTACCACGAATGGTTCGCATTTCTGCATCTGATTTCTTTCTTAAATTTTCTCCACGATACCAAACTTCACCTTCAATAATTTTACCAGGTGGGTCAGGAACAATACCCATAACAGAAAGAGCACTAACTGATTTTCCGCAACCAGATTCGCCTACAATTCCTAGGGTTTTTGCTTCATACACTTTATAGCTAACATTTTCAATTGCCCTAACAATACCTTCTTCGGTAAAGAAATAGGTCCTTATACCTCGGACATCTAAGATAACGCCTTCTTCTTCTGGTGGGCGCAGTTCAGTTACAAAGGTTGGTTCGCTCATTTTTATTTCTCCGAACAAATTCCGCCATGTTAAATTTATTTATATCTATTAAACAACTTATATCGATTTAATTAATTTTCCATTAATGACTATAAATCGATAATTTTAGTTTTACTTTCAGTTTCTATAAATATTGACCACTTTAAAATTATTACGTTTGTTTTGCCGTTACTATTTAAACAAGTATTTATTGCTTTTTAAGCATAAAGAAGCTATTTTAAATCTAATTTTTTAATAGTTATCCGTTCCTTAGTCATTATTGATTTTAAAGTACGATTTAAGATATCAGGAATAAAGAAAAATAAAACAGCATTACTAGCTACTTTTGCTGCTGTTATAGGCAAACCAATTATTAAAGCAGTAAAATAACCTATGAATTTGAAATCATTTGTGATTAGAACCCAACCAATATTAACAATTAGGTCATAAAGTATTGTAAGTAAGCCACCAATAACTGCAATAAAAAATCTCCAAAAATACGATGTTTTTGTAGGAATTTTATGACCAATCAAAGCACCAGTTAAAGCAATTAATACAAAAGCAACAATTTTGAAAGGAAAGATAATAACTCCAGGTCCTACCATTGCAGTAGCAATGATTTCATATAGAGACGCTGATAATATAGCAAGAAAACTTCCATATAATGGTCCAAGGATGATTCCTCCAATAAAAAGAGTAAGTGTCATAAATTCTATGTATGGGATATACATAAAGAGACTAGATAAAGCAGCACCTAAAGCTGTAAAAATTGCTAAAATAGCTACTTTTATTGTGTGATTTTTTGGTGTATATTCTGTTAATGGTAAATCTGATAAATCTATTTCACTCCCATTATTTTCACCAACATCAAAGTTTTTTTCCAATGTAGGAATATTTTCTAATGTATTTCCATTTACACTGGAAATAGTATTCTTGGTTTCAATGTTGGTTTCTTTCAAATTTCATTTCACCTTAAGTAATTCTTTTTTTCTTTAAAAGTAGAATTGCTACACCCATACTTGAGATTACAATAAATGATTTGAAACCTATACTTTGTGATACACTAGGTAGAGGAACTGTACTTGAATTCAAATGCATTTGCAACCAGAATGATCCAAAGGTTGTATTGGCGGATAATAAAATGCCTGTTATTGGTTCGTAAATAAGGTTGGTTTTTTGCAATCCTTCATCATAAATAATCTCGATGGCT
Source organism: Bathyarchaeia archaeon (assembly GCA_035528035.1). GTDB lineage: Archaea > Asgardarchaeota > Heimdallarchaeia > JABLTI01 > JABLTI01 > JABLTI01. The sequence continues at coordinate 50,941 of DATKZI010000008.1, read as the reverse complement.
TCTACCCGTTGATTTAATACTGTCACCAATTTATCATAATTGATTTCTACATACATATTACCAGTAAAAGGTGTTATTCCACTCAAACCATTCCAATCTTGTTCTAATGCTATTAATCCCCCATACCATGGATAAATGGATAAAACTAAATTAAAACCAATATCTTGATTATCTGTAGTAATCGTTAAATTTCCTAAAGATAAATCACCTAAAAGATAATTTTGTTCACTGATCTGTTTCCAATCAGTAATATTGAATGTTATTATATCACTCTTGTTAGCATACCAAGTACTTATAGTAGAATAGTCTGACATGTTATACCATGTGGTTGTTCCAGATGAAATATTATCAATTTCCCAACTAATATTTTCATTTTGATAAAATTCTGCTGGAAAAGAAGCAGAACCAGTTATGGTATTTCCCATAATAGCTATGAAGTAACTTATGAATAACAAAACAACTAAGATAATTCTTTGTTTTGGAAATTGTTTACTTGTTGAATTCTTCATTTTATTTTCTCTCAATAATTTTTATACAACCATATTAAAGTTTGAACATTATTTACCCGCAAATCGAATTTATTAGATGCAATGCCTCCATCTACACCATCAGCTTGGTACCACCATCCATATTCAGAATTTTGTGCTACTCCTTCTATTCCTTCTATAAAGACACCATTTTGATAGGTATTTACTTGAAGTGTAAGATTCGCCTTCTCCAAAATTGTAAAAGCGGTAGCATTTTCATTTGATTCAAAAAAAATAGATTTATTCAGGTTCTCATGAAATCCGTTAAAGTTTACAAATAATTGAACAGTTATTTCTCCTTCTAGATTATTAGAATAACCCAATTTTTCCCTTAATGACTCTGGTAGAATTCCATTAAAAGGACCAAAAATTAGTCCCCCTGTTAAAGTTAATAAAATTATAATTGAACCAATAATCACAGCTGGAAGGTATTTCTTCTGATTGTTTTTAGCCATAATTCCATCACAGAAATGTTTGATCATTTAATAGGTTAATATAACCTATTAATTTCTATTTAAATCTCTTATTATTACCATTGAATTCATTCCGAAAGGTTTTTTGAAGAGTGCTTATATTTTGTAGTTTATTATAAAACAAAGGTAATTCCTATGGTCGATGATAAAAGTATAACTCTCGAAACTAATATTGATCGAGTAGTTGTTTATTTAGATGGTGCACGAATTTATCGTTCAGGATCTATTGAATTGAAAAAAGGATTTCAACAGATTCGTATTAAAAAATTAACAAAAAATCTCAAAAGAGATAGTGTTCGTGTTTCCGGTAAAGGTAAAGGCTCTATTGGTGCTATTGATGTCGAAACCGTTTATCAAGAAGAGGTTTCACATGAGGAGTTAAATAAGCTTATTCAAGAAGAGAAGAAGCTTCGAAAAGAACTTCAAGTTCTACAACAAAAATATGATTTTACTGTAAAGCAAAACGAACGTTTGAAAAACTTGAGTGATAAATTTGCAGTGGAATTTCCACAATGGTTGGCTTCTGGAGAAACTCAATTAACAACCTTATCAACCTTCATTGATTTTGAAAACAAAAATAATGTTGACTTTCTAAAGAAAAAACAAACCCTCGAAGATGAAATTGAGGAATTGAATAAAAAACTACAAACATTGCAGAATCAAATAAATATTTACCAAAATCAATCAAGAACAGAACAAACCTATGAAATTGCTATTGGTGTAGATGTCGCTCAAACTGGACCATTTATTTTTGAGCTATCTTATCAAGTTGTTGGTGTAAGTTGGACTCCAACGTATGATGTTGATCTCAGAATTGATAAAGCAATCTTAAAAGGTATGGCGCAAGTTGTTAATCGCACTTTAGAGGATTGGGTAGACGTTGGTCTCGAGATATCCACCGCAGTATTTAAACCACTTAGAGTTATTGAACCAGCTCCCTTCTATATTGATATCTATGATCCATATGCACGACCTCCCCCAAGTCCAGGTTATGCTATGAAAGCAAAGAAGATGGCTGGAGCTATGATGTCTATGGAAAGAAAAGTGATGGATGAGCGAGAAGAAATTGCTGAAGCACCAATGGAAGATATGTATGAACCAACTGTTGAATTAAAAGAAAGTCCATCTGGAGTTCAAAGTTTCGAAATTTCTGGCAAATGGACCATTCCTTCAGATGGTAATAATCATCCAGTAACTTTAACAACTCATGAATTGAAAACGGAGAAAGAATTTTACTGGTCTTCTACAGATGGTTTAGGTGTAATAGCACAAGATAAAATTACAAATGGTGATGCTGTTATTCTTGCTGGCAATGCTAAAGTCTATTCTGAAGGTGAATTTATTGGTGAAACTTATATTGCAAAGATTGCTCCTGGTGAAGAATTCAAGCTTGGCGCTCGTGAAGAAATGAAAATGAAAGCTGAGAAGAAGCTAATTAAACGAGTAAGAGAAAAGGCTGGAGTAGTAAAAGGCAAACGTAATATCTATTATGAATATGAGCTTATCATCAAGAATTTCCGTAAAGAAGATTCATTTATCGTCATTAAGGATGTTATCCCCTATTCTCGATCTGAACGTATTAAGGTGAAGAATTTTGAACCTAGCATCGTTCCTACAAAAGACAACCTTGGTATCTATACTTGGGAATTATCTGTTAAAACTGCTGGCGAAACAAAGATTGCATATAAGTTTGAAGTAGAATGGGAAAAAGACTACGAAATTACTCCATCATTGCCTTGAGCTGATAGTTTTGAAATTAAAATTGACTAAATTAGGTTATCAATGGTCAATCTACCAAAAATTTGAAGGTGGATATAAAAAGGTTGGGAAAATCCTTTCCAAACCTACCAATACCACCCTTTTTTCTTTAAATGATATAAAAGCTCAAATAACAAACAAAGAATATGATGACCAAGTAGTTCTAACATTAAGTGCTGATAATATTCAACTTAAATGCCATATTCCTACTCAGAAAGAGTGGTCTTCAATTGCTTGGAAAGATGTTGATTCTAAAACTGAAATCTTAAAGGGAATAGCAAAGAATAACCAAACAAAAGTCATTACTAATTCCACTAAATTAGCCAAACATTATCAAATATCCAACTCTCATCTTATTGAAATAACTGATTCAGAAGTTTATTCACCTATTGTTATTCTAGCTTCGCTTTCTCCCTTTTTTCTCTAATTAACTAGTTTTAATTTAATTTTCAGACTTTGAAAAGAATAAATAAACTAATAATTTAATATTAGTTTAAACAATATATCATTAGCTACTTATTGGATGAGAATACTTTGGATGAGAGATCTAAGGATAATAAGAAAAAAACATCTAAATTTAAATTTGATAAAAGATTTATTGCTATATCCATCTTTCTAATATTGTCCATCGTATCCTTTAGCTTTGCTTCCAAATATCTCTTTGGTTCAGAAATGACCAATTGGACCATACCTTTGGGTAGATTTGAAGGGACAGGTGGGTCAATGGTTGCAAAAAACCCTGAAAATAACATTGCTTCACATCTGAGTAATGTTTCTTATGGTTTCTGGGCATGGGAAGTTCGATATTATGGTTCTGGTTCAGCTTCAGTTATTTTTATTGGTCTAAATCAGAATTTCTATTCTTACAATTTATGTTCAGAAGGCTATAAACTACAATTTGAAATAGGGAAACCATTAGCATTGTTTAGGCTTGATGGTTATGGTATAAGTACAGAATTAAATTCAACTTACTTTGTTCCAGAAGCAGGTGAACGTTATAGAGTTAGTATCCGACGAAATGACAATAATGTTTTCTCTGTTTCAATTAATGACGTTTTAAAATTTAGAGCTATTGATGACACCTATACCGATTCAGATTATTTCCAATTGGATTGGTATAATGTTCAAACTCTTTTCTATGTAGAGGTACGAGATTATGTGGGTGAAAACGATTGGGCTGATTATTTCTCAGGTTTACCTGCAGCAGCTTCAAATAATATTTTTACAAAAATCTCTCTTTTTTTGCCATACTCAGCACTACTCTTAATAATTTTATTCTATGTTTTTCGTTTATTATTCTCAGAAGGAAGTTGGACACGATTTCTTGCACCTTTGTTTCTCTCTCTTATAATAGGTTTAGGATTTGGTTTTCTAGCAAGATATATTAGAAATAATATGCCGGAATTTTTACCTGATACTCTAGACCCTATATCAACTACATCTTCTAATGTAACAGGAACTGACACTGCACCTTCATTACCTACAGAACCTACTACACCTCCAGGTACTGGCACTGATCCTTCCCCTGTTAGTTCTGACAATCCAGAACCACCTACGAGGATTATTTCTATGGTTCTATTAGTTGTTGCTGGAGTGTTTATTATAGTAGCAATTGTTTTTATTGGAATTGATTTCTTCAGAAGAAGAGATGATGAATTTCATGAACGGATTTTAGACAAAGATAAACGATGGATACCCACAGCGACAAGTTCAGATCATCGGAAACTGGTAATTAGAGCATATCATAAAACTTCTTATGAGTTAATTGATCGAGGAGCTAAATCAGAGAGAAGTATGACTCCTGGTGAATTTGAGCAATCAGCTGAAGAGAAATTCCCAATAACGGAAGAGAAAATAAGTGACTTAACAGATTTATATGAAGAAGCACGATTCAGCGAACATGAAATTACTCCAGAGGATTCCCAAAAAGCCGAAGAATATTATGACTCTATCTCATCAGAAATTCACCCAATCAAAGAAGAAAAAGATAAAGAGAGTTCTGATTCAGAGGAAGAAGTGAAAAAAGATAAGCTAGGAGATGCTGCTGATGAGTAATGGATTTACTGATTTTCTCGAGCAAGGTTGGCTATTTATCTTCATGATTAGCATTATTTTTATCTTCGTTATTGTTTTTCGTGATTTGGGTCATTATACAAGAAAGATTAAGAAATGGTCGAGAAGTTCATATTATAAAATTCTTCCTCGAGTTGTTATGACTTTCCAACATTTTCTCAGAAGAGGGGAATTACTTTCCATAACAAATCTTGGTGTGTGTGAAAGTATTAGAATTGAACTTCTCAAACTTTTCAAATTCAGGAAAGGTTATTCTGATTCCGAAATGGCTGAACTTCTTGAAAATAAAGATAAGCTTTCGATCATATTTACTGATGATAGTGTAGTAAAATTTTTGTTTGATGTTAATGCTTGGTATGTTGACATACAACCCAAGGAAAAATTCTTTGAAAGATTATTTAAGAAATTTAAAAGATTTCTCAGCGAAGAACGTAAGGTAGATACCCATTTCTTCATTGAATTAGCCTTAGTCATCCGAACTTTTAGAAAAGCTTTGGAAGCTTAATTTCTTTAGTTATATCTAGAGTAGGTCTTCGCTAAATCTTCTTCCATTCTTTCTTTCTGTTCTTTAATTAGGATTTTCTTTATGTCTAAAGTAATTACTCTTCTACTAAGGATCATTACCAATATTAAACACACGATTATGAAAATCGAAAACAAGATATCCCCTTGTATAAGTACAAAAACATATCTTCCAAGAATTCCAAAACACAATGTAGAGCCTAATATTATTCCTGAATATTTTAATAAAAATACTATGTACCTTTTAAGATAAACGTTGGCATGATAATAAGCTCCTCCAGATGCAATAGATTCGACATTAGCTAATATTGGACTTATTAATTGCAATACTCGAGTGACTTCAAAATAGATAATTAGTAATCCTGTTAGGAGAATAATTTCCCAATAAAAAACGCTAGTAACAATAATCCAGCTACCATAAATTAACGTGGATAAATACAAACATAATCTACGACCACGCATAAAATCAAAAATAGCTATAATTGCTGGAACTATCCCAGCTACAACAAAACCGACAGCTGTAATATCGAAAATTTTCTTTGAATCAAATAAACGCAAAGGAGCTATAAGGGTCATTACTAAAATTAAAATCAAAGCTATTATTTGCAAATTACGTATTTTCTTGTCATATTCCTCACTATATGCTACGGCTAATTTTTCCACTGTCTTAGTTTTAGCATCTTTTGTTTTAAATTCCACTGAGTTAATTTGCTCTTCTTTTTTGGTTGTTACTTTCTTTTTTGTTTTCCTTTTTGAATGCTTCCAAGTCATTATCTTCTCCCCCTTCTATTTGCTATTTGTTTTAGTTTATTCATAAAAACGCTAAATGGAACAGAAACATCCCATTCAAAAATAATTAATCCTTGTTGAATGACCTTTGATAATTCAATTTCTCTTCTAAGTAGTAATTCCTGATGAACAAGTAAATTAGCTCCTTCTTCTTTATCTTTAATAAAACGCCATTCAGAAGCTATAATTGAAGGAACTAAAAAGAAGCTATTTTGTCTTTTTCGTGCTGAATTAATAAGAATCTGATTTATTGCATTATTTATTAAGGGAGTAATAAATATTGTTAAGCAATTTAGGGGGTAATACTTGTCGATACTATTTACCAACCTCTTTTCTAGAATATTATAATTATTTATCTTGGTTGCTTGAACATCAACTAATTTCTCAGTAAATTTGAGTAATTGTAGACGTGATGAGCTTAATACAAACCAATCAACAGTATCTCTTAAAATAACTAATCCAACACGGCATTTGAATCTCAAGAAATGCTCACTAAGTGACAAAACTGCTTTTATTTGTTCATTTAAAATTGAAGCAGTACTATCTGAGGCGTCTAATACTAGCAATAGATCAGCAGTTCTAAACAATTCATATTCATTAGTAAAAAGACGACCAAATTTTGCTGTTGTAGGCCAATTAATTCTTGCAAGAGAATCAGTATTTTGATATTCGCGAACTCCCGCAAAATCTAAACCTTCTCCCTTAAATTTAGAATGAAAAGGTCCATCTGATATTTTTGGATATTTTGTTCTAAAAGGCATATCCTTAACCATTTCAAAACTTGGAATGATTACTAGATCAGTTTTTGTTTCTTCATATATTTTATATGTAAAAGCTGAATCTAGAAAATTTCGTGCTCGGATATGTGTAGGTCCTAGTACCCATCTCCCTCGATAATCACAACTTATTTTATAGCGAAATTCTGTTTCCTCACCTGGTTTTAATGAAGTAATAATGTGATTGCTACTATTTTTCAAACTTACTTGAGGTGGTATTTCATCAAGTATTTCCAAAGCATCAATAGTTTCTCTACTTCTATTTCTTATGTTTAAAATTATCTCCACAAATTCATCTACTTGAAATCTCGTTTGATAAAGAACACGTTCAATTTCAATATCTATTTTTTCAGGTGGAGCAGTAACAAAATATGATATAATAATTACTCCTATTGGTATTAATGCTAAAAGAAAAGTCCATTCTTCAAACCCAATTCCAGCTAGGAGTATTGAAAAGAAAAGTGCTATTGACCATCGTAATTTTGGGGTAAACATATTCTTCTTCTCCTAGACCCAATTAGGTTATATTAGTCAGTAATTGGTTATGCATTTAGTTTTAATCAAGACGTGGTGCTTTAATTTTTGTTAGCTCTCTTGCGATAACATCTTCTGGTTTTATTCCTGTTAACCAACTACCTGTGCTTAAAATTATACGATGACTTAAAGCAGGAACTACTATTTTTTTAACATCGTCAGGATTTACAAAATCTCTTCCATTTATTATTGCACTTGCTCTTGATAGATGTAGTAATGCTAAACTACCTCTTGGACTAGAACCAACCTCTATCCGATCATTTTCTCTTGTTTTTCTTACAATTTCAACAATATATTCCTTTATACGATCATCTATATGTATTTCTTCTATTGCATTTTGCATTTGATTGATTTCCTCTGCTGAGGAAAGAGGTTTTAAGCTAAATTCTTCTCGCTTTCTGGTTATTCGACGATTAAGTATTTCTATCTCTTGTTGATTATCTGGATATCCAACACTCATTCGCATAATAAATCTGTCAAGTTGTGCTTCAGGTAGAGGAAATGTTCCTTCGAATTCAATTGGGTTTTGCGTTGCTAATACATGGAAAGGTTTGGGTAGCTGATAAGTAATACCATCAATTGTTACATGTTGTTCCTGCATTGCTTCAAGTAATGATGATTGTGTTTTGGGGGATGCACGGTTGATTTCATCCACCAGTAGAAGATTAGTAAAAACAGGTCCCCTTCGAAAAGTAAATTCCATATCTTTTTGATTATACACGGTTGAACCTGTAACATCTGCAGGTAACAAATCAGGAGTACATTGTACTCTGGTAAATTCACAACTCATAACTTGAGCAAAAGCTTTTATCATCATTGTTTTTGCTAACCCAGGAACATCTTCAAGTAAAATATTACCTTTAGCTAAAATACCAATTAAAACTTGTTCAAGAACCGTTTCTTTTCCAACAATAACTTTTCCAACTTCTTTTAATATCGATTTCGCAATAGAAGAGACTTTCTCGATCTTCAAATTTCTACCCCAAATTTAATTTTTATTTAATTCAAAACACTAATGTGTAATTGAATTTAACAATAATTTAATAGATTTAGTTCTTTTAAGGATATTTTCCTATCTGTTATAAAAAAGAATAAATTTTAATGAAATCATTACTTTATTCACAATAATAACAGAAAATTTTAAAGAGGATATAACAGAAAATCTCACTAATTAATAAACAAGTGATACAACAATGAGCGGACGAGCAAGAAAATCAGGTAAAACAGGTGGAGCAATGCCTGCTACTGGTGCAGGTTTAATAAGATTTTTCGAAGAGGACACTCCAGGCATTAAAGTAGGTCCATATGCGGTTATGATTTTCGCAGCTTTTCTCATTATCGCTGTACTTGCTGGACCTTGGTTACTTAAGTTATTCACAACTTAAGATTACCTCTTTTTCATTTTAAAAATCAATTATTTCTCATTTAAAATTAGGAATCGATGAATTAATCGAATTCTTCATCCAATTTTTCATCTTCTAATAATTCTTCTTTATCAGAATCCTCAAAATAATCATTATCTAAATATTCTTCATCTTCGTCATCATCGAATAATTGATCTGTTTCAACTAAAAATTCTTCATCTTCGGTTATTTCAGAAATAGTAACACTTTCTTCTACTACACCATCTCGCAATTTATCTTCGATGATTTTCTCTAAACCACCAAGAAATTCTTCCTCATTATCTCTCATAGGAACTAAGTATATTCTTTCTAAATCTTCTTTTTGAGTAATTTTTGCTTTTAATTCAAAGTTAAGAAAAAGAATGCAAAGAAATCCTCGAACAGTTGAAACTCTACTTGAATTTGGTAAAATTAAATCTTCAAAAGGAATCGGTTTCTTGCGTACAGAATATAATTTTACAAGTCGATTATAGATATCCTTTTTTAATTTAGCAATTTTCGATGATTCTTCATCAACTAATCTTACAGGTTTAGCTGGAAGTTGTAAAGGCTGAATGAGTGCTTTTCTTTTATCTAAAACTAAACGGTGTTTATACCTACTTTCTTGCTTTAATAATCCCTCAAAAGCAAAAATTAATTCATTAAAGGTAACGGGTCTTTGAGATATATGGTAGGATGGAGCAATTTCAGGGATATCAAAATCTAATATTTCTAAATCTTTTGTTTTATCATCAGTTGCTTCAATTAATCGTATTAAATCCATAACTTTAGTTCGATAAAGAATGGCTGCTGATAATATTGCTCTTCCAAGCACAGGGAAATTAATATCATCAAATTCTTTCATTTTTTTTACAAACAGAGTTATTAGATCAGCAATTTCGAGATCCCATGGGTCAACTTTTCTAAATTGAGTTACGTCAGTTAATAATCTGAATGGCGCACGCAACCAGAATGGGTAATCATCAGTTAAGGGTGATTCGTTTTTTAACAAATCATTTTTGAATTCATCTTGCGCCATTTTTTTCCATCCATTATTGATTTTTTCTAATTACAATTTTTTTAATAGTCATAGACTTCTGTTTCAGTTAGCAATTCTGTTTCTTCAACAATTTTCATTATTTCATCTAATGAGACTGAAACGACTTGTGAAATTCTATCTTCTCCAGCTGTTACGCCAAAGATTTTTTCTGCAGCTGCAATCATTGGTGCTCGTAAGCTAATAATTACAATTTGAGTACCTTTACTCATTTCTCTAACTAAAGTAGCTACTTTATTAACATTATTAATATCTAGGAAAGCATCAATTTCATCAAATACATAGAAGGGTGCTGGTTTGTATCTTTGAATTGAAAAGATCATTGCTAAAGCGGTAAGTGATTTTTCTCCACCTGATAATGACAACATACTTACAATCTTCTTTCCACCAGGGTTAGCCAAAATATTAATTCCCCCAATAAAAGGATCATCAGGGTCTTCGACTTCTAAACGTGCTCTACCATCTGGGGATAATATTCCGAAAATACGATTGAAATCTTTTGAAATACTATTAAACACATTCATGAATGCTTCTCGTTTTTCACTTTCAATCTCTTGGATTGCTTTATTTATTGCTTCATAATCTCTTTCAACATGATGCCTTTTATCAAGAAGTTCCTTATTTAATTCCAATTCTTCTTCATATTGAGAAACTGCTTTCATATTAATTTCTGGGAGTCGATCCAATTCAGCTTTTAATCCATTCATTAATTCTTTAAGAATATCAATATCTATGACTTCATCTTCTGCAAAAATATAGGGCAAATCTCGCTCTGAAGCCAATTCTTCGAGATCCTTGATTTGACTGCTAACATTTGCTTTTTCATTTATTAAACGGTCAATAGCTAGAATATTTTGACTTTGATCTTGTCGTTCCTTATCCAATCGGTTCCTTAAATCTCTTTGTTCCCTATCAAGTCTTTCTTGCTCATTTTGACTATCTTTTATAACAGTAAACAATTCATCTCTTTGTTTCTTCTTAGAATCTAACTCTTTTTGTAATTCATCAATTGATACAATGATTTTTTCTTCTTCTTGCCTTTTTGATGGCTCTTTATTTTCTATATTGGTTATTTGTTCCTTCAGATTCTTAACAAGATCAAGATTCTTCTCCAAATTAGAAGTAATTTTATAATGTTCCATTCGAAGATTATTTATTATTTCACCAATTTCTTTCTGTTGAGATTCCTTTGATTTAATTTCTTCTAATATACCTTGAACCCCAGTTGTTGCAAGTTCTTTTTTGAGTTTCATTTCAGTATCAAGTAATGCATCTAATGTTATACCAACATCTTTTCTTGCACTTAGTAACTCCTCGATTTTTATTTCGATTTCTTCATGTTCTTTTGTCAATGATTCTAGTTCTTCTTGTATTCTGAGGTTTTCTGTACTACGTAATTCAATTTCTTCTTCAATGATATTGATATCTCTTTGTCTTAAATCATGATTCCTTTTACTTTCATTTAACTTGGGAACTAAATCAGTATTCAATTCTTTTGTGATTTCAGTTCGATATTCCATTAATCGTCTTCGTTCACCTTGGAGAGTATGAAATTCTTTCTCTAACTCAGGTAAGCTTTCTTCATCCTCAATAATCAATGTAATTCTGTTATCTGCACCTTTGAAGAAACCACCAGTCATCATACCAGAGGGATTGACTACATCTCCATCTAAGGTTACAGCTCGATAATTAAATCCTACTTTCCTTGCTGTATCTAGATTATTGACAATTACTGTTTGACCAAAAACAAACTCAATTGCCTTTTGATATTTATTGTCAAATTCTACTAAATCAATAGCTCTACCAATTATTCCTTTATCTTTAATTTCAGGAGTAATTATCATTGGTTTAATTTTATTCAAGGGTAGAAAAGTTACTCGTCCAGCTTTTGCTTTCTTTATCATAAGCATACATTTAGCAGCTATTTCATCCGTTTCAACTACAACATAATCTGTTCTATTACCTGCTGTTACATTCAAGGCAATTGAATATTTAGGATGGGTTTTAGATAATTCACCCACAGTTCCATAAATACCTTCAATGGATTTTTCATCCCTTGCTTGTAGAACTAGTTTAATACCTTTATCACGATTTGCTACTTCTTCCATAATCTTTTTAGTAGTTTCAACTTCAGTTTGAATTCTCTTAACAGTTAGAGCAGTATCACGAAGGTTCTGTTCATTATCTTCAATTTCCTTTTCAACAGTCTCAAGCTCTTCCCTTAATTCATCAACATTTATTTGCAAATCTTTCAGCAATTTTTCATAACTGGAAATTTCTTCAAGGTATTTTGCTTTTCTACTAAGAAATTTCGCTAAAATTCCTGCTACTTCTACAACTCTTTTTTCCCTTTCATCTATTTTTGAATTATTCACGTTTAAATTATTATTATAAATTGCTAGCTGAGATTCAAATTCAGATTTTCTTTTATTCATTTCCGTAGTATTTGATCGGATCTCGTCTAGCTGATCCATTAATTCACCACTTCTTGAAGTTTCAAGTTGATTTCTTTTGATATCCAATTCTTCTTGTATTTTCTTTAGTGTATCATCGGCACCAGCTAATTGATCATTTGTTGATGAAGTGTACTGTTCTAATTCGGAATTTTCATCAAAAATACTTTGTAATTGTTCGTCAATTGATTCTTTCCTTTCTAGGAGAGTAGCTAATTCATTTACAATGAGATTTTTCTTAGCATTTTCTTCTGATACTTTCTTCATTAGTTCTTCAATTTTAGAGCTTAATGTGTTAAATGATTGAGTAGTTGCATCTTTTACTTTTTCTTTGGCTTCAAGTATCAAAGTATCATAATTCTTTATTGCTACGTTAATTTGCTCAATAACTGATTCAGAATTTGATTGGTGTTCCTTCAAACTTTTAATGCTTTCTTCAATTTCTTCCATACGTGTTTTATATTGACGAATTCTAGCATGTATTAATTTTGCTTCGTTATTTTTGATTCGAACAGTTAATTCTTGGAATTTTATAGCATCTTCTTTTTCTTTTTCCAATCGTGTAAGATTTTTTGTTGACTCCTCAAAACGAACATTCGCGATCTTTAGTTTGCTTCGAGCATCCTCAAGATTTTCTTGAGCCTTTTCCTTTCTCTCATCATAAGCAGCAATACCGGCAATTTCTTCAAAGAGGTTTCTTACTTGGAGTGGTGACATTTGAGCAAAATTAGCAATTTCACCTTGTCGAATAACATTAAATCCATCTATTGAGATACCACACATAGACATTGTATCAATAATTTCATTACGGGTGATTTTTGAACCATTTAAGAGGTATTCACTGCGACCATCAAGATACACCTTACGACTTATATGAACCTCGTCCGTCGCAATAGGAATTTCTTTTGGTTCGATTGAATTATCTAGTACAAGTGTTACTTTAGCATATGGAGCGGTTTTCTGTCCTTCTTTGGTTCCAGCAAAAATTACTCCTGAAAGTTTTTCACTTCGTATGTTTTTTCCCCGCAATTGTCCAATAACGAATTGGATTGCATCAGAAATATTTGATTTCCCACACCCATTTGGTCCACTGATCACTGTTAACCCTTTTGTAAGATTTAACGTAAGTTTACGTCTACCATAGCTCTTGAAATTTTCAAGAATCAATCGGTTAATGTGTACCAGTGTTTTTCACCTGCTAATAGTCCTCAGAGATTCCATAATTATTTATCCGACAGTATTCTTGTGTGCGGATGATATTAATAATATTCTCTATTATGTTTATGTCTGCTCACAATTTTTCTTATTTTAATTTCTTTCGAGACCTTTGTTTGATAGTTGAAGGTTTTTATCAAAAAGGTACTGTATTATCTACATTATATCTTTTGATAAATTACTTCTATAAAGTACTAATAATAAACATGAAGGGAAAAAGATTGAAGAATTTCATTTAAATGAATTTCTCTATTTTATTTGCGAAATTTCTTAAATTCTTCTTTATTATTCCTAATTGTGAACGCGCATCATCACCATAAAAACCAACTACAATTCCTTTTTTCAAAACAACTATAGTAGCATAACCCTCATCAATTTCAATATCAATATTTTTTACATTATTTTTCTCTATAGATTCACTTAGTTTTTTAGTTGCTCGTAAAGCAACAGAGGCGCTTGAAAGAATAAATTCATGATTTAAATCCTTAAGTGTATCGCCCCAGATTATTTCACCATCTAATTTGCCAATTAAAAGACCTTCTAATTCAGGAATTTCATCTCGAAATTCTGTTGCTGCAGTTACTAATTTTTCAGACATTTTCAATTCTCCAATCTTTCCGAGTTTAAATTTCTCATTAAATACATAATAAGTTTTCTTTTTTGACACTTTTTACTTTTTTCTAATAAATTGCTCAAAATCATCAAGAAATAGGATGTATTCATTACCACTGCATTCCTTTGTTCCAAGGATTATCTGGTGAAAGAGTTTGTTTGATTTGATATCTCGTACTTCTTCTAATAAACCTCGAACAACTATTCGATCATTTGTTTTGAAATATCCGGTTAATGCTCCTTCAAATGATAAGATACGTTGAATATCAAAATTATGAGGTTTTTCTGATAATATTTTACATTCTCTTATTTGGTAAATACTAGGATAAGCTGAACCTAAATCAGCATTATCGATGATACATTCAACAATTATTGGTTTAATTGGTTTAAAGAACTGATCTCCATAAACAAAAGGTAATTCATTTGTTTTTGGACTAAAGATCAAAGATAGATTCGTCTTTCCATAAACTGATAGCCAAGTCTTTAATTCGATATATTTTCCTGTTAATGAGGTTGACAAGCCTGATTTTTTAGCCATACTTTCAACATATCTTTTTCTTTTGCTTTCCGACATTGGACTTATTTCTGAAAACACATCATAAATTACAGGAAATTTTTCATTAAAATCCTGAGCAAAAATATTACCATAAATAATAAAGTCAATATCTGATTTCGTAGTTTGAGCTTTCCATAGGATTGAACCTGTTATACCCATATTTTCAAATGGGATATTTAGATAATCATGAAGTAATTCAGCTAATTTTTTTACTTTCTCCTCAAGATCATCATTTTTTACTTCTTTTTCCTCTTCTAAAATTTCTTGTAATCGCTCTTCAGGATAATAATAATGGATTATTCTTTCTAAAGGCACCGCTAAAAAATCCACCCCATACACTTTGCTAGTATAAAGATAGGTGGGTTCAATCTTTTTTATTAATTCTAAGTTTATTTGATGCCCTTCCAAACTATAACTTTCTAATATTCTTTTATATTGTAAACCAGTTTCTCGAGATTTCCAGAAACTTTCTCCTAAATCATATTTTACAATACATAATCTTCGATCTTGTGGGTGATGCCAAGTTAATACTTGACAAATTCTATTCTTATCATCCCTAAAATAATCTAAATGCAAGGAAACCCTTCTGAATTTTTTTTCTATTAACATATACGCCCCTCTAATTGAATCATTTTTTTTATCATATTCTGTATTATTTTATTTATTAAATACTTTAATACTGAATTATTTTTAATGTTGGTTGTCATTATAAAAAGTAGTATAATTTGTTAAGTGATGAGTTGGAATGCCTAAAGTGAACCTTAAAGAAGAAGCAACTACACAGTATTTGAACGGGAAAAAAGAGTACTCTTCAGGCAATTTTGATGAAGCATTTTTGGAATTACAAAATGCTCTCCATTTTTATAGGAATTCCTCTGAAAACGTTATACTTGCAGATATTCATCGAATTCTTGGCGAGATATTATTTAACAAAGGCAATTTGGTAGAATCAAGAAACCAATATAAACGTGCTTATCAAGCATTCAAGAATTTTGGCAATAAAATTGGTATGGCTGATTGTTATGATCAAGTAGCTGTTAGTTTTATGATGCAAGATGAATACCAATATGCAGAGGAATACCAACTGAAAGCAATAGAGATTCGAAGAAGTACTGGTGATAAAAAGGGTTTAGCAAGAGGCTTAAAGAATTTAGCAGTAATAGCATATAAAAAAGAGACAAACGAAAAAAAAGCACTAGGATATCTTGAAGAAGCTTTAGATTTAGCACAAAAATCGAAGGACCCCCAATTAGTCATAAATATTGCTTTAGATCAAGCTAAAATTTTGAATAAATTAGGTATATACGAGGAAGCAATGAAAAGTTTTGTAATTGTTCGAAGGTTTAGTAAGAAATATTCTATTTCATTACCAAATGAACATGAAACAGAATTTGGTAATTTACTTTTAAATTATGGATTGCTAAAATATGACCAAGGAAATTTAGAAGATGCTTTGAAATATCTAAAAAATGCTATTTTGATTTTCAAATCAACAAACAATTCATTTGCGGAATCAATAGAATCAACTATACAGAAAATTGAACAATTATTGAATCAAAAACAGTAGAAGGAATTTTCAAAAGATTATTGGTGGGTAGGGCGAGATTCGAACTCGCGATCACCTGATTTTTCGTTAAATAGTACTTCTAGTTTAAACCCGAACCAGGAATCATACCGTGCTAGACTACCTACCCATTATGTCTTTTCTTGTATTAATTCAAATAAAAAGCATTTCCATTATTAGTAATTTAATTTCAACTATTTCTTGTGCAAAAGATTATTAGTCCTTTTATCCTTTTTAATTACATCCTATTCAGAGTTGAGAGTAAAATGACTCATTTCAATAAAATAGCTATTGTTTCAAGAACAACCAGATCTGAACATCAAATTCAATGTCAGCAAATTGTCGACCTATTAATCGAAAAATATGGTTCTTCTGTTTATATGAATGAGTCTTTTGGAAAAAATATGAATTATACTAAAATTACTCCAATGGAACAGCTAAATGATTTTGATCTTGTTATTGCTTTTGGTGGAGATGGAACAATTTTATGGACTTCCCGTTATACTAATGAAACTCCTTTATTTGGTATAAACGCTGGTCATCTTGGATTTTTAACTGCTTCTACCTTAAAAGATGGATTGAAAAATCTTCAAAGAGTAATGTCCGGTGGTTATATCTTAGAACATTGTATGCGTCTTAATGTTAAATTGAATGGCAAAGAGTTGCCAAGTGCTTTAAATGAAGCTTATATTACCAATAAATTAAGTGCTCATATTTGTCATCTTGATCTTTATGTTGATGACTTTTATCTTGGAAAACACTTACTTGATGGTATATTAGTTTCCACTCCAGTTGGTTCTACAGCCTATGCATTATCTGCAGGAGGTTCAATTATAGAACCTAGCTTTAAAGCTATGCAAATTGTTCCAGTCAATAGCGTTTCGAGACGTATGCGCCCCTTTTTGATTCCTGTAGGTTCTACTATTTCCATAACTGTTCCAGAATCTTTTGATGGGGAAGTTATAGTCATAAATGATGGTTTTTTAGAAGGCAAATTACATCCTGATTCAATTGTTAAATTAACTATGGCAAATAAAAAAACTATTTTTGTTCGATTTCCTGATTATGGTTTTTTCAATCGATTAAAAGATAAACTTGATTTCTAAAGAGTAAGGTGAAATACTAATGAGCTCGAAAAAGAACATTGGAAAAGATTCGCCGGAAAAAGCAAATCAAGTCTATGTTCTTGATGCATCAGCAATTTATAATGGAATACTTGCCCATAATTTACAAGGAGTTAAATATGTACCCGAATGTGTACTTTCTGAAATAGAGGGGATGTTACGAGGCGAAGCTATAATAGAAGAAGCATTATTATATGAAGACTTGAAAATAATCTCACCAGAATTACCATTTATTAGAGATTCAAAGCAATATGCCGAAGAAACTGGCGATATACAAGAACTTTCAGAATGTGACCTATCAGTAATAGCAGTTGCTCTTTCATTAAAAGCACAAAATTTGAAAGCGTACATAGTAAGTGATGATTATGACATTCAAAACTTAGCAAATCATATAGGATTGAAATTTAGAGGAGTTCATTGGAAAGGCATAACTTCAAAATATGAATATTTTTGGATTTGTCCAGGTTGTGGCTTTAAAAGCAAAAAAAGCTATGTTGAATGTATTGAATGTGGTACACAAATGAAGAAAAAAGCTCAAAAATATACTTTATCAAAGAAAGGAGGATAATTATTGTCAATTAGATATGCGCAAGCTCATAAAGGTGGGATATTATTTGATCAACAGGATAAAAAAACGCTAATTATACCATTTAAGATTGAGCTTTCTTCAACTTACGATCGAAGTATAAAATTTCCCGAAAGTATTAACAGGCCATTCTTTTACTTCTTTTATCCGTCAATTTATAGATACACTATCTTTTTTGGTCGGGATAAAGCTAACAAACCAGAAATTTCACTTAATATCTATCTAACCTCTAGTACACAAAAAGGACTGTCTCAAAAAGCTCTCCAAGTTGTGTCATCACTTAAAACAAATCTAGCAAATCATGGTATCTCTCTTATACTATTAGATCCGGAAAAATATTTGAAAAAACTTCAATCAAAAATACCTATTTCAGTGACTGAAGTTGACCCCACAACATTTAGTATTAAAAGAAGCATTGATTCAAATTTCCTCTCTGTTGCTAAATTATTTTTTGTTGAGGACCATAATGCTCTTGATGATTTACCTGTTTTTCTTAGAGATTTTTACTCTATCCTAAACAAAGGTGAGCTTAATCTTGATATTATCAATACTCCAGTAAAAAAGGATTCCAAATTCAAGAGTAGTGCTGCTATTACAATATCGCTTGAGATTTCCAAGTTAGATGAACATACAAAGGTTTCTAAAAAATTAGATTCGTTACTTAAATTATTCTGCAATCAAAAACCGGATAATTTAACAACCAGTTATATGTTCGTTAATCATCATGAATTGCAGGAACATTATGGTAAAATGATAATGGGTCAAGGCTGGAAGTATATGCCAATCGACTATACAAACTTTCTAAATTATGCTGCTTTTCTTAATATCCTTCTAGATACAAACTAGTTTTTTATTTAAAATCTCATAATTAATAGTAAAATTTAATAACAGAATATCATCGTTTCTTCTTACTAGAAATAAACGCGTATTACTGTCACCATACCCATAATACAATATTTATTCTTTGGTGTATGACTTAACAAAGATGGAATACCAAAATTGACAGAAGCGGATAAAATATGGATAAAAATAAATTAATTACACAGGTTGCTATATGTAAAAAAGAATCTAAAAAACGAAAGTTTACTCAAAGCATTGATCTTGCTGTGAACTTTAAAGATTTAGATTTAAAGATACCAAGTAACCGATTTAACTTCCAAACTACATTACCTCATGCAATTTATAAAAAGGTTAATGTTGTAGTCTTCGCTGGTGGAGATCTTGCAGTTAAAGCTAGAAATGCTGGGGTACAAACGATTTTAGGAAGAACTGAATTGGAAGCCTTAGGGAAATTACCTAAGGATATCAGGAAAATGGCGGAAGGACATGATTTTTTCCTTGCTGAACCTCCACTAATGCCTATTATTGCACGTTTTCTTGGCAAATATCTTGCACCACGTGGCAAAATGCCCCAACCTCTTGCACCAAATGCTGACATAGATGTCTTGATTGAACGATTTACCAGAACCGCTAAACTAAGGATTAAAGAAAATCCAGTTGTGCTCACAAAAATTGGTAATATTAAAATGGACGATACTAATGTTGCTGAAAATATCGAAGCCGTAATACATGCTCTTGAAGGCAAATTAGAAAAAGGTATCCAAAATATCAGATCTGCAGTTATTAAAACAACTATGGGCAAATCTATTAAGATTGAGGTGCATTAAAATGAGTAAAGCAATCTATCAACATAAACCTAATTTTACAAATAAGAAACAATTAGCAGAACTGATAAAATTAATTCAAGCTTACAAAAATGTAGGAATAACTCGAGTAGAAAATATTGCTGCTCGAACTATTCAACGCTTACGAAGTGATTTAAGAGGAGATGCTGTTTTAAAAATAGCTAAAAACACTCTCATGCGTCTAGCATTAAAAGAAGTTGCTATAAAAGATAAGCATATATCAAAACTCTTAGATTATATCAACGGTTCATGTGCTTTTATACTAACCAATGGCAATCCATTCAAAGTAGCGAATTATCTTGAAAAAAATAAGATACCTACAGCTGCTAAAGAAGGACAAATCGCACCAAAGGATATTACTGTAAAAGCAAAAGACACTGGTTTTGCTCCAGGCCCAGTTATAGGTGAACTTCAATCCATTGGACTTAAGACTAGAATTGAAGGTGGAACCATTAAAATTATTGAAGATGGAATTGTTTGCCGTGCTGGAGAAAAAGTCTCAAGAACATTAGCTAACGTTTTAGGTAGATTAGGTGAAGAACCATTTGCTGCTGGATTATCTGTTGATGCTATTTATTCTGTAGGTAATATAATAAAACATGATGATTTGATCGTAGATTTTGATGGAATCTTAACTAATTTGATCAAAGCTCATAAAGACGCATATGCACTCTCTTTAGAAACAGCTATCCCAACCAAAGAAAATATTACAGAACTCATTGGTAAATCTCAAAGAAATGCTCTTACTTTGGCAATTGAAACCAACTTCATCACCCCTGAAACAGCTGGAAATGTACTAGCTAAAACACAACTCGAGGCAATGATTTTAGCAAAACTTATTGCTAAGAATGATCCCAGCCTTCTTCCCCCTGAAATTCTCTCTGCAGCTCAAGCTGCTGGAAGTGCTGCACCTGCAAAAGAAGCAGTAAAAGAAGCACCTAAAAAAGAAGAGGAAGAAGAAGATGACGAAGATTCTGGTATGGGGTCTCTATTCGGTTAAATCATATAGAAAAACCTCTCGAACTTAATTTAAAAAGTTCGAGAAGATTATTTTTTCTTTTTTTTTATTAAAAAACACTTTCGTTAAACCAAAGTCTAACGAAATAATTATAAAAACAGAAGCTTTATCGCTCTTATTGAATAATATTTGTTACTAGGAATTGGATGGAATTAAACAAATGAAGGACAAACTTGCTGGATATTCGATATTTATTCTTTCCTTATTGATATTAGGAGCCTGGGGAACATTTACAGTTTGGGGAATAGTTGATTGGAATAAGACCCCTGTTGTTGATGCTTTTATTATACCGCAATATGTTACAATCATCTTAATAGTTGCCCCTATATTTTTAGCAATGATAGTTGTTTTAAGTATAGCAGCATGGATCGGTTGGACTATGGCTCGAACACCCCCACCAGCGCCAATAGATCTAGAAGATTTTGTAAATGCTGATGAACAAAAATAGATAGCTAACAATTCGAACAATTGACAAGGTTAATTGTCTATTTTTCTTTCTTTTTATTTCAATAATGATACCTTAAATTAATATTATTTTTTTGAAAAAAGTAGCTTTTATTGATTAAGTGCAAAACAATTGACCTTTAAATCAACATAATTGAATTTTGAATGGAAATATTCAGATAAAAAGAATTAAATTACATAAAAACCTTTTTTTCTTAATATTATCTTATTTGTGTGTGTGGAAAACCAATGGATATTAGGACGCTTTCAAGTCACAATTATATACCAATAATAGATCCAGCTTATATTAAGCAAAGCCCTGATGAGTTTCTAGCTGAGAATGGAGGCTTCCTTAGTGAGGTAGCAATTATTGCTAAATCCACTTCCGGCTTTGTTCACTTTCGAAGTGCTATCGCACCGACAGATCGTGATACAAATGAGTTTTTCTCAACCTTTACCTCTATAGCTGATTCAATAGGTATCAAAGTGTATGCATTAGTTAGTGGTCTTGCGGATTCTTTTCTAGCTAAGAATCCTGGTTATTCAGCTATAAAGGATGGAGGAAATCCAAATCCTTATTTTATTGATCCATTTAAAACTCAATATACAAATTATCTTAAAGGAATCCTTACAGAAATTATCTCTTTCCCAATTCATGGAGTGTTACTTGATAATATTAGATTCCCAAGAGAAAATTATAGCTTCTGTGAAAATTGCAGAAGACAATTTTCTGAACGCTATGGTATTGAGCGAATTTTCTCTTTGGGTGATATGCAAAGAGACAATAATTTGTATGCCCATTGGAATCAGTGGAGGGCAAATGCATTAGAAACTATACTCATGGAACTTTCTCAAGTTACCGCTTCCAAGAAGAATATTCCTTTAAGTATTACTATGGATATTGATCCAACCTTAGGACCTCAGGGGGCATTTACTCATTATGGACAGAAAATTGATTCTATAGCTAAATACGGTACACCTACAATTCATTTATCACCATGGTCTCCTTATCCTTCTACAACTTCTACACCTGAATTTCAAACTCTTAAAAACAATATCCAATTTGCTAAAACATTTCAAGAGAAAAATCAATCAGCATTAAATCTCTTTATTTGGGGCGTTGAAAATGAATCTTATGTTGATATAATTGATGGTCTTAAAAAAGAAATTTCAATTGCTAAAATCTTTGTGCAAAATCATTTACCAAAAGATTATCAAAAACGAAGAGAAACTCATCTTGGATTATCTTAGTTTATTTTCTTTCTTTTTATAGCCTATTTTTTTCTTTATAGTTAAATAAAAAATTAGAAATACCTATATGAAAAGCTAGAAATAGTTTAACACTCAAACATAGTGTACTCGTTAGAAAAAATAAAAATGGGTGAATAATCAATTGACAGAAGATATATTCACAAAAAACGTTCAAAGAATAGAAAAAATTTATTCCATACTCATAAAAGGTGAAACAAATCCTCAACAAGAGGTTGAAATGCGTGTG
Organism: Bathyarchaeia archaeon; assembly: GCA_035528035.1. Taxonomy (GTDB): domain Archaea; phylum Asgardarchaeota; class Heimdallarchaeia; order JABLTI01; family JABLTI01; genus JABLTI01. Next base: position 28,295 of record DATKZI010000008.1, on the reverse strand, counting down.
GAATTGATAGATGTCCTCTCTAATTTAGAAGCAGCGTTAATTAGTGAACGAGAATACAATAAAGATTTTGTTTCTCAACTTGAAACCTTACGAGAGATTCTTCTAGAATGGGATCCATATGGTCATTGGTTTAGACAACAAAAAGAATTAGTTGATTTAGTTTATGAAGTAATTATAAATGCTAAAAATGTTGTTTTTAGTATGGAAGTTACAGAGTCTTCTGAAGCTACTCGTTTAAAGGGAGAGCTCGATGTATTAAAATCTGAATTGGATGATCTTAGATTATTAATCAAGAGTTTAGTAAAAGAAAAATCAGCGCAAACACCCGCACCAGAAGAACATGTGAAAACTGAATCATCAAGCACTTATACTTTACCTTGGAAAAAATCACTAGAAGCAACCCATTCAGTATCAGTAGAGACTACTTTATCAAAACCATTAATTGAAGAAGTTGATGAATCAGTTGAATTAATCCAAGATGAACCAAATGTAGAGGAGAAATTTATAGAAGAACCGCCATTAATTTTACCTGTAGAGATAGAAAAATCAGAACCAGAGGAAGTGTCAATAAACGAATCCACTCCAGAAGAGCTTGTGGAAGTATTACCTCCAATCATACCTTTGGAGATTGAACCACCAACTGAATTGGAACAAGAAGATGAAACTATTATTTCAGAGGAAATGTTAAAGAAAATTACACAAGATAAAAATCGTAAAACAGGTGCTACATCTGTATTAAGTCAAATGAAATCAATTATTTCGGAAGCAGAAAGAGAAACAGAACGACAATTATCAAATTTCAAAGAAAAAATGAATGATAAAGAACTAAGTTCAATTGCCCCTATTCAAGAAACACCTATAGAAATATATGAGCCTGAGATCATCGTTCCAATTGTTAAAGAAGAGACGTCAGATAGTCTTGAAAAATCTAAAATAATTATTGAAGAAGATCCATTAGAAAGTTTAGTTAAAATGCCTGATTTTAATACAAAAGTTGAAGAAGAAATTAAAGAAAACAATAGTACTCCAGCGGTTGATCCTTATATGCAATTACTCACTCTTGAAGCTGAAAAATATCGCTTGGAACGAGAAAGTGAGAAAAATGAAACTGATTTTCAAGAAGGATTAAAAAGTAAAAAGGAATTCGATGAAACAATTGAACAAATCAATCAAGAACTTACTTTTGTGAGAGAACAAATCAGAACTTTAAGGAATCAACTAAATTCCTAATGTTTTTAATTATGTCTCAAAAAAAGTACCAAGTAAAAAACAGGTGAAATAAAATTGAAAACAATGATTATGGAACCACAGAAAATACATTTAATTAAACTCGAGAAAGGTGATGAATTACTTACAAGTGTTTTAAATTATGTAAAGGAGCACAATATTGTAGGTGGTTATCTAACAGGAATTGGTGCATTATTAAAAGGTAAGATAGGTTATTTTGATATTGAAAAGAAACAATATATCAACATTCCTTTTCTAGAAGTAGAGTTATTAGCTTGTACAGGTAATATCTCGAAAAATAAAGACACTAACAAACCTGTTGCTCATATTCATATAATTCTAGGTAATTCAGATGGTACAAGCTTGGGTGGCCACCTTGTTGAGGCAATTGTTTCTGTTACAGCTGAAATTTATTTAGTAGAAACTCGTCCAGGAGTATATAGAACTAAAGATGAAGAGACAGGTCTTTTTCTTCTATCACCAAAAACCTAGGAAATTCCTTCAATAGGATTTCTTTATTCTTCTTTTTTATTTTGGGGCATAAATTCAACTCTATAAATACCTGTTTTCCCACTTAAAATGATAGGGTCTGATTGCTTGTTTCTAAAAAGACCTTCAATATTAACCTCGTATACACCCTTTTCTTTTAGTTTAACAGAAGGGATACTATCATCATTCAAATCGTCAATTCTTTTTTGTTCAAGATTTTCAAAAATTATTTTTGGAATAATTTCATAACTTTTCTCCCCCGATTCCTCCAAAGTTTTCTCCTTTACTTGAGGTAATGTTCGAAGACTTCTTAACAACTCACTAGCTGATGCTGTAACCGTTCTAAAAACCTTGGAACCACATTTAGTACAACCATTACTAAGCAAATTAGGTGATTTTTCTAATTTTGTATTACATTTTCCACAAACAAAATCCATAGTGATTTTCCTGATGGATATTAAAGGACTGAAATAAGTGCCTCATCCTCAACAGAGGATTTGACTTTATGTTAAAAATAATTAGGGATTATTCAAACGTATATGTAGATAATATCAAAAAATGGATAAAAAAGAGAAGAAATAAAAAAACTATGCTTCTCCTTCTTCTTCATGAAGAACTTTAAGTAAGTATTTCCTATACAAATCTTCTCCATTCTCAATCTTAATGAATGAAGATGTTGGTAATTTGTCACCACCAATATTAAGAGCTCTTTTAGCTATATCAACAAATTGGGGATGAGTATGAATCGTAGCTAATACTTGATTAGCCTTAACACGAGCAGCAAGATCCATAGGTTTACCAAAAGCACGGCGCATACCATCTTGCAAACGATCTGCTCCGGCAAAAGCCATCATTTTATTTTCACGGATAATATGATGAGGATAAACTCTCACAATAAAATGATAATTATCAATACCAGCTTTTTTCTGCATATACCTATTGCTCATTTGTCGAAGAGCATCTAATGAAATATGTCTAATTTGACAGCTCTCTTTTGCAAACAAGGACAAAGTTACCGGGAAATTACTATTTTTATTTCCAGCTTCAAAACTGGTTATTTTTGCTTCTGGAACACTACGAACATATTTCTTTCGTGTGAAGGGTGGACCAGCTACTCTTGTATAACATCGTGCGGGGCGTCTAGCCATTTTTAATCAACTCATTATCATTCGACGAACACTAGTACGATTTAAATTTATCTATTTTTCAAAAATTTAATATCAATTCTTGAGATGATTTTCATACAGAATTATCAGTTTTTAATAATATCTATAAGATTTTTTTATATATCTCGAACAGAATTCTTTTTTTAGTTAATTGATAAATGAATCTATAAGATAAATTACTTGAAGGTATAAATAAAATGGTAGAACATAGATGTCCTGTTTGTGGTAAACCAGTTTTACCCAATTTTAAGTTTTGTAAATCTTGCGGAGCAAGAATACCAACAGATCTGTTTCATGAAAAGAAAGAAAATAAATCTGAAATGCATACAACATCATTTGGAACAACACCTATGGAGAGCTCTTCAACCTCTTCCTTTGAACCAATTGATCGTGAAATTGTTCAATCTCTAGCAATGAAAGGACGATTGATAAATATCGATAAAGATATGGATGAAATATTAGAAGAAATAGAGAACCTTGAGGAAAGAGTGAAAGTAGGACTCATTCCAAAAGAAGATGCAAAAGACCGAGTTAATGAACTTAACAAACGTTTTGTGGAATTAAAACTAGAGAAAAAACAACTCAAGAAACAAGGGGCACCAATACCAATTTTCGAGATGATGGAAAAGAAAGACTTGGCTAAAGAACGTCTCTCAAAACTTGAAGGGTTAAAAAACGACAAAAGTATTACCGAAAAAACATATGATAAAATGAAAAACGAGTATCAATCATCAATTTTAGAAGCTGATAAACAGATTACCCATGAACTAATCAAAATGGAACGCTGGCAAGGTCAATTGAATAAAGAATTAGCTGAGAAACGTGAATTACTTGAAACTCTTTTTGTTAGAAAATCTACAGGTGAATTATCAGAAGATGAGTATAATAGAGAAAGAGACGAATTAACAGAAGACATCAAAGATTGGGAAGCAGCTTACGAAGAATTAAAGAAAACACTCAAAAAACTGAAATGAAAACAAAAAATAAGAGAATACTATTTATTCTCTATTTCTTCTTCTTTTTCAAAATCATCAATATCGTCCATTTCTTCTACATCTTCATCTTCAACAGTTCTTGTTTCCCAAGGACCAAGTTTAATTTTTAATGAAATGTCTTCTGAATTAGGACATTCAATCCTTAAACTAATTGTATGTAAATCTCTATCAACAATTTCTGGATGCATACAACCTTCTTCTAATTTTTCTACAAGAAATTGAATATATCTTTCTGATAGAACATTTAAGCTGCCATCAATAAGCTCTTTCCCTAACTCACCTGGGAAATATTTCACTGTACGACCATCTCGTATAACATCGATCAATTGTGCTTCTGCAAGACGAGTTATATGGTGTCTTACAGTATCATGATGGATCGCTAATTTTTCCGCAATCTCTGTCTGATAGCAACCTGGATTATTAATAATATGGTCAAATACTTTTGCAGCGGTACCATTCTTCAATATAGCAAAAGCTTTTTCAGCTGATTCGGATCTTAACATTTTAGGAAAGAATAATCTTTTTCCCCCGAACTTTGCTGATTTTATTAAACCATCTCTTTCAAGCATACGTAAATGCCAGGATAATGTTCCTTGTGGTGTTGCAAGTGCACTAACAATTTCGTAAAAATAAGATCCTGGTGTTTCACAGACAAGTTGATAAATTGACCTTCTTAAAGGATGCATTAAAAGTGATAATCGTTTCTCTTCAAACTTTCTGCTGGACAGAGGATTCAATCTCCTATTACTTTTACATATCATAGATTCTTTCATACTAATATTTTTTACTTGTATGATAAGGTTATCCTTGTAAAACAACCATTTATTTCTTTTTACAAATGATTTAGCTTATACTTTAATATTTGGTCTCAAAAAGTCCTCAACCGTTAATCTTTTTTAAGTGAAGGTTGTATAAATATACTACATGAAGGCGATAAAACGCCTAAAAAATGGTTAAAAAAAGGTAAAAAGACATAAAAAAAGTGTTGAAAGATTACCTTTAGAAAAAAACTAATAAGCAAGCAAAGAATAATTTTAATGAAGCAATTGTTTAAAAATCTCTAATTAGGAGAGGCAGTAATGACAACAGAAGTAACCGTAGCAAAGATGTGCAAGCTAGAAGTAGGACAACCCATACAATTACCCCAAACTTTTCTAGATGCTTTAAAGCCTGAAGAAGGAAATTATGCCGTTATGATACTCGCTCCCAGTACAAAGATAATACGAATTATCCCCACGACAAGCGACAAAGTATACAAAGTGGGTATCGAGATTGGAAAGCTAAGTCCAGACTTTCTTAAGAAGATGGGTTCTTTGTTCATGAAAGCAGGCATAAAAACACTTTATTCAACAGGGTTATGCTTTACCCAAGAAAGCTGTGTATATGAAGGTTATATTGATTCCAAAGAATTCAAAAATGTAAACATGGAGACAATCAAAGAGGAATTAGCTGACATAGATGGTGTGTCTAAAGTAGATATTTCAGTTTTAGAAATTCCATAGGGGTATTTTTTCCCCCCTCTTAATTTTCTCTGCCATATACCAGCAAACCCATTAGTTGAATTTCTTTTTTTATTTATCATTAGCACTTCTTTGAATGATTTTTTAGAAAGTTATTTAGGAGAAAAATAGGACTCTATGAAGGAAGCTTTCTTTTGATTGTTGATTTTGATTCAGAAGAAGAACTCGAAGAACTCTTTACTGGACTTGGATTAATTGTTTCTAAAATTTCTAACATTTGCAATTCAGTTTTCGAGGATAAATCATCAATCTGATCTTTAATATTATCAAGTTGTTTTTCTACTTTCTTTAATGTATTAACATTTGCTTTTGTAATTTCATCTTCTAATCCCTTCAATGAAGCGTAGATAGGTCTCGTTCCTTCCTGTAGTTCAATTTGAATTAATTTAGCAATAGCTTTCTTTGATTGCTCTGTTAGATCAGCTTCAGCGGTAGTACTTTGGGATGGTTCAGTAGAAATTTTCTGCAATTTGCTGAGTTTTTTTCCTTGTTCCTTTATTTCTTCTTCGAGATTCTTAATAGAGGAATTTAATATTTCAAATAAAACCATTTGCTGTGCAAGAACCTCTCTCATATTATTTAGCTCTTTCTCTAAATTAGGTATAAGTTTAACAATATCCTTTCTGGTATCCAAAACTTCGCCAAATAAGCCATCAATTACACGATGAAAGCTATCGACTGTTGGAACTTGTCCTTCGGGAGTTTTTATAACATCTACATCAAAAGATTGTTTGGTTTTTGGTTTTTTGCTCATGTTAAACATCTCTTTTTAGATTTCAATTATCGCCATTACAAATTTACTGGTTCTGTCCCACCTGGTAGTAATGATTGTATACATACTGGGCATTTCCCTTTTACTTTTAACCATTCAAAAATATGGTCATCATGGAATAATGATTGACACATAGGGCAACGAGAAACCTTCTGTCCATCTTTAATAGATAATTTACATATCATACAGATACGAGCTTTTTTCTCAATCCAAGACCAACTGCCTATTTGCGTTGAATTAATATTAAGAGAAGATCCAGTTAAAGTGAAAACGGAACTAGAAGGTTCTTTTTTTGTAGCTGAAACATTAAAACTAATAATGTCACCAACAAGTGTTTGTTTACTTTTGGACTTTGTTTCAGTATCTTTGTCCACACTTGATTTAATTGTAAAATTAACATTTTGTCCTTTTAATTCTGACACAATCACTTACCTATTTTTCAGTTATTCGTAAATGATTAAAAGACTTTTGTCTTGTGTTATCCTATTTTCCTTAAATTGCTTAGATTCTCATGTATTAAATATTTGAAAAAAATTTATATTTTTGGTTATCCGCATAACTTTTATTATCTAGCATTATTATTAGTAATTGGAACCAATTTTGAGAGGGAAAGCAAAATGGTTGATGAATATTCAATAAGTGAACAAGTCGATAAATTAATTCGAAAACATTTAGAAGAAACGGAAATAAGTAAAGATTTGATTGTTTATAGTCAAAGAACTGCGTTTATTTATGGTCAGGAAGAAGAAATAAAAAATCACATAAAGATTGAGGATTTTTTAATCAAGATATTATCTGACAAAGGACCAATAACTCGTGGCATGTTAGCTTCATTGACAAATATACCAAGAACTACCCTTTATGATATACTAGCAAAACTTATCATGAATGGAAATGTTGAGAAAAAACCAATACGAACAGACAAGCGAGGAAGACCAAAGATATTATTCTATGTCAAAGATTAATTGGATAAATATTTGAGAAGAAAATGATTTGGTTAGAATTCAATACTGTCAATATCATCCAGAAACTCTTTCAAAACATCTTCAGTTACACCATCAATTTCAATTCGAGATGGCAACTCTTCATCCTGAACAAGTCCTTCCAAGTCCTTTCGTTCTCTTTCCGCTGCAGATTCTAAGCTGACTTTTCTATATGCAGCATTCTCCTCTACAAGAGATAAAACCCAATCGTCTAAAAGATTTTCATCTAATCCTTGTAGAAGTCCCTGGAGAGTTTCTTTAACTTCGGAAGGTGTATCAGCAGTGGGATCCTTTGAGTAAACAAGCGGGGCAATATATTTGCCTCTCTTCCTTTCAGCACCAGGAACAGGTAAAAGAGGTTCTTCACGATGTTTTTTAGCAATTGAAGCTTTTCTTCTCCAAGTGCCAGTAGTTTTATCAAGTTCAACTTGTCTTGTTGAACCAGATGCTTTTACCATTTCAAAGATATGAGCTATTTTATTCTTTGACAGCATTAAATAAATGATTAATTTCATTCGTTCATGATTGTCAAGATTATTTACATTACCGGAAATAACTTTCGATTTCAAAGTAACTTTTACTTCAGGGGGAATTGTAGCTTCATCAATTGAATTATGCAATAATTCAATCATAAAATCTGTAAACTCTTCTTTAGGAGTAAAATCTTTTCTGATCTTTTCAAAATTTTCTTGCATATCAGCAGGTAATCGTTGGATAATTTTCTCTGCGCTACCACTCTTTCCCAATAAAACTGCAATGGTTCGATAACAATCAATTGTCCAACTTTCAAGAGCACGCATAGCTCTCCCACGTAATTGCTGCCAAGCAGTTACATCTCGAGTAGCAGTGGCATCGATCAGTATATCTGGTGTTCTTACATCCCAACCAGTTCTAGCCCACGATGAAACAAAAACTAATTGGATCGGCAAATCTTCTGAATCCAAGAAATCTGAAACAAGATCATAAATTAGCTGCTTTTGTCTACCAGCTGGCATATTCAAATAATAATACTCTTGTAATTCACCTGTAGCTGTTTGTAAAGTCCCCTTTTTAGCATATTCAATTTTTCTAGCAATGATAGCATAATCATAAAGTTTCAAAATAATATTATTAATTCGAATAGAAGGATCAACTATTCTATCTTTTAATAGATTAACAGAGATTGCAAGATTATCATCCAAAATAACCATTTCATCAATAAAATTTTGTAATGGTTCAAAGACTTTTTTAGAAAATTCAGATAATCGAACACGAAAGACATTCTTCAATGAAGAAGCATAAGAAACCATCAATTCCTTAAATGTCAAATAAATAAAATTACTGAGTTGTCCCTGAAAGGGTAGATCATAAATTAACTCCATAAAAATCCTTTCAGTTAATTTATCGACAATAACATCATTTCTTATAAAATCAGCCATCATAACATGCAATGGTTTTTCCAAATTAGGATTATAGCTGATATACATTTCAGAAGATTGAACAGCAATGGGATTGTAGTTGATTATATTTGTCCCTATGCTTTGGGCGAAACTTCCACCAACACCAGAAAAACCGGGAGAACCAATGCCTGATTCATCTTCAACTTTTATAGTTCGACCAGTATCAAAGATAACTACTCCCTTAACATCTCTTATTTCCTCTTCAGCATTGATAATTGATTGTAGTGTACCAACACGACCTTCACCAATCTTAGTTCTAGCCCATGTATCAAGAGCTTTGTAAATACCTACCATGGTTGAACAAGTAATATCTTTAATCTCATTTTGTGCTTCACGTCGATCCTTAGTATTTGTTCGAATATTATAAAAAGTAGTATTTTTTGGCATTCGTTTACCATATTTTTCACTAGTGATCATTTTCCTGAGGCTAGGTATACGGATAAGTTGCTCAAGTCTTAAAACTAATTTTAATGTTTCATCAACAATCTCTCTAGCAGAATTAGGATGATTTGAATTAGTAGCTAGAGAAATATCTGACCAACTATTATAAATTTGAATAGCTAAAATTAAATTAACATCATTTAATGATAATGGACCTTTATCCTTACCAGGTGCCCATTCAACAAATTTGGACTTAAGTTTCTCTGTAGCAATTTCATTTTTATAAGTGCTATACATACCCAATAATTCTTTGCAAATAAATAAACGATCATTCTGAGGGATTTTTTGAAATTCTTTTCGAAGCTCATTATATCCAAAGTAGCTCCATAATTGTTTCATATTTATTTTAATTTCATTATGAATCTCTCTGATAGCTTTTTCTCGTCCCGAATAAGCAAAAGTTACGCCTAATTCAGCAATGGGTGCAACAAAACCATGTAAAACAAGTTCCTTTTCAGGAACGATATATATGAGATTTAGACCAAGTCGTTTGAAAGCTTTTTCATACGCTTTTGCTGTACCAGAAAAACCAATTAAGTTCTCAATATGTGCTCCTTTGTATAATTTGATCATTCTTTTAACAACTTCATAAGTTGCACTTGCTTCAAGTTCTACAATTTTATGAGCCTCATCAAATATAACATTACGAATTCCCAACCAATTGATTAATTGTTTTAATTCTTTTTCTTTCTTGGTTTTAGCACCTAGAACTTGAGCTAAGGAAGTATAAGTAAGAATAATAATTGGTGGAATTTCTCGAGTTTTAGAAATAAAACTCTCTAATTGGGTAATAGTTCCAGAAAAAACAAATGTTGGAGATATTTGCAAACCAATCTCATTAAAACAGATGGAATCAACCCATTGAGATTGATAGTTTTGAGTGGGAACTAATATAAGTATTGATTCATTTTTTCGTAAATTTCTCAACCAATCTTGTATACACATCATGCCCATCAAAGTTTTACCTGAACCTGTGGGAGAATCAATTACACTAGCATTATACCTATTACCTTTAAACATATAATATGCTTCAAGCTGATATGGTCTAGGGATTGGCGAATTAATAATATCTTGATGAGTAATTTTGAAAAAATTTTCTGATTGAACCTTTTCTTCTATCTTCTCCTCTACATCAAGCTCTTCATCTTCCTTAATTTCTTTAGATTCATCATATAATCTTCGTCTCTTTGTTACCAAAGATCGTTGATCACCTCTTTGCCCAATTTGTGATAAATCTAATCTTCCTAGTCTTTCACTTAAAATACCAAGAGAAATAGCGGTCATATCAGGTTCAAAATGTAATTTATGAACTAAAATATGTTCAAGTTCCTCTAATTTGCCTTGAACATCTTCAATGCGATAAAAACCTTGTTCTTGTAAACCTTTGTAAATTTCAGGAGGGAATAGAGCTGAGAGTTCTTCTCTACCAATATCTTCTCTACGATACATTTTGATATCTGGAGCATAAACAAATTCAAAAATCATTTCAGGTATTTTCTCTCTAATCTCGAGAGGAATATTTGGTAAAGGAGGGGGAGCTAATTCGATTACACGCTTATTTTCTTTAATAAATTCATCTGAAACAAGTGTCTCTATATAAAATTGGATTGATTCTTCAGTTAATAATTCTAAAACGTAAATTTGTTCATTTTTCTTTACGACATCTAAAATTTCTCTAATACTTAATGGGAAAGCGCTTTTTTCTAGAATTTCAACTAGAATATCTTTAACATATTCCTTTCGCATTTCCACATCCAATGTTTGTGGTTTAGGAATATTATGTGAATTTAAACGATGCATTTCGATAAGAATATCATATAAAAGTCTAATATTAAGTAACATAACTCGAGCACGTAACATATCGCTCTTTACTATAGCATCTCGATAAGCTTCAACAGAACGCATATACATTTTGTTAGTTCGCCAATAATGTTTAAGCTGTTGTTCATCATCTTTATCTTCAATTGCCTTGGCGAATTTCTCTCTTACTGTAGAACAATAACCAGTAGCATTCCAAAAATCATCTGCTCCTAGTGTATCAAAAAGATCATCTTCAGGATTAATCTGATCAAGCATTTGATCTACACTTTGAAGAGCTTCCTTATCTTTCTTTAATTCTCTAACCTGTCTTTCTAGATATTTCTCCTCTTCAAATAGTTCGGAATCTTCCTCAGCTTCTTCAAAAATATCAGGACTATATTCTTCAATTTCGATTATTTCTTCATCCTTCTCTATTATAGGTTCTACAATAGGTTCTTCAATTACTACTACCTCTTTTTTTGAAAAGATATTTTTTAACCAAGAGAAGAATCTTCTAAACATAATTTTTTAGTCCCCTAAAGGATATTATCAATGTGAGAGATTGAATTTCGACAAATTTCAGTTTTATATGTATTTTCTTTGACTTAGAATATAAATATAGCACATCTTTTTTAAAAATGGAGTTTGAATACTAATAGTTAACGATTGTTACATTTTTTTGTTAAAATTATTTCTTATTTTGGAATTTATGTCTCAGTTAATTGCTTTCTGATAACTTGTTTAACAATATTCTCTAATGATTTCATTAGGGGATCAAATGATTTTGGCCTATAATCCTTCTTAAAATGACCTTCTTTATTTAAAATAATATCACGTGGTGTTTCCTTTAGTAGGACAGCCAAATCTTTTCGTGCGAGTTGGCAAGAACCACCAAAAACATGATCTTCTAAATCTGGGAAAAGATCAGTTACATCTGCCACTTCAAAAAGGTGCTCTACATGACGATGAGAAATTTTGGATCCCCATGGAAGATCCTGTTTATTGACAAAAACTGTATAGGGTATTTTATTGTTAATAATATCATCACCTTTGAGCTCTTTTAATTCTTTAAGTGCCCAGATGTTTTTATCCCAATGCTCCAAGTCTGCATCAATTACAAGTACAATTCCATGAATTCCTTGTAAAACAACTTTTCTTGTATCCCTTAATCGCTCCTGACCAGCTGTAGTAAAAACATGAATCTTGAACAAAAAATCATCCGATTCAGATTTTTTACCAAAACCAAAAACTGCTTGGTCAAAAAAGACTGTTCTTCCTGTTTCTTGATCTGCAACAGTTACAAAATCGAACACACTTTTTGGGTCTTCTAGAGATTTCATTACTTTTATTGCTGTTATAGTAAATGTCTTACCAGACATGCTAGGACCCCAATAACAGATTTTTAGTGACTTTATTGTTCGATATTTTGAGATTAGCATTTTTTGGTCTCCGTTCTTTTGTTTCTAATTTAATATAAGTAACTATTCAATGGGAACGATTTTCTCACCACATTTGGGACAAGTATCTGTCCAAGGTATTTTTTTGATACAATTTGAACAAATCAAATGAGCTCCAGTTGAATTATCCTTTGGAAAGAAGAGTGCATCAGGATCAGGGTGAATCATTAAGGGTTGTGGGTCCGGTATTTCATCAATATTTCTTGTCGGTTTTTCTACTAAATCTTTGATACGGTCAATATATGGATTCACTAGGTCCAATCGTTTATTTGCAGCTTCAAGTAATTCGGTGTTATTTTCCGAAAGTTTAGCTGCATTTTCAAAGTATTTTTTAGCTTTTAGAAGATAATAATGTGATTGTTCAGCTTCACTCATATTAGACAATCCAACAGCGATATAGAAACACGCCATACCTAATTCAGATGAAGCATAGATTTTTACCCGATTATCAGAACCAACAGGGAGATCAAAATTCATCATCGAGAAACGAAAAGCTGCTGCCCCAGCGAATAATTTTGCTGCTTTATCAAAGTTACCTTGTTTTCTGGCAATAAATGCTTCTGATTTTGTTATTTCTGCTTCTACTTCAAGTTTTCTAAGTAATAGCATTTGATAGAAAGGATAAGCATAATGTTCTTCAGCTGGTGCTAATTTTTCCATAAATAGAATAGCCCCTTTTATTGCTGCTAATGCAGAAATGTAAAAATACCGATATTGAATACTCGTTTGAACATTCTTTAAGGCGTTTGCTTGATAAACTAAAGCTATTAGATAAAGCAAGATAGCTATTTCATAATCTTCTTTTACAAAGCTTCCTAAATAACCATTATTTAATAGAATCCATTTGCTAGCAATTCCTAATTGTTCAAGTTTTGTTTTTGAAAAAACTTTGGAAAAAGTATTAGCTAATGTTATAAGAGCTTGAATTTGAATGTGGGGGCTTTTCATTGGATAAATTATATCAACTTCTGAAGACATTTCATTTAAAAGAAGCTGAATAACTTCAACACTTTTCTTATCAATCTTTTCAGTATTAACTTCTTCAAGCTGTTTAAGAAAACCTTTCAGAAAATTTTGTTCTTCCTCGAGAAAATAGGCTATATCTTTCAAATCAAGAGGTACTTTGTAAAGGATATTCATGTTGACACCTCGTTATTTTTTCTCCTTTAATTTTTATTCTACAACTACTATTGAACTAATAGCATCATCCAATGAAGGTCTATCAGGTTTTATTTCCTCAGCTATTTTGCCATTTTGAGTATCAATTTTCTTTATTTGAGGGGGACCACCTTTCAATGATCTTTCACGAGGAGTTTGTCTTGGTCGGGTCTCTTCAAGTGTGGGAGTAATTCTACGTGGTTCAGAGTCTACTTGTGAGGACTTAATATCAGTCATGACTTTCGTCATTGCTTCAGCAAATTGCCCTAGTACTGTTTGAAGAGCTTCTTCACCACCTTTTTGAGTGGTATCTTGCCCAGAAGTGTTTAAACCATAAACACCTCGTTCAATACGCATTTTTAAACGCATGGAATCTCGAACCCATTCCGCTTTTCCACCCGCAGGAACATTTTCTTCAATATATTCAATAATGTCTGCATGTTTTGCTGGACTGAGTGTGATGACAATATTCGTTGGGTCCTTTAGTGAACCTGGTGTGGGCCCTTTAACTGAGATGCTTCTTTTTAATGCTGAGATAAGACTTCTACGTTTTCCTTTATCCAATTCTGGATCAATCTCTTTAGAAGCATCAATCCATTCTTGTGGAATAGTTTTCTTGCTTTCTTTTTTTGAGCTCTTTCCAGTAGACTTCTTTGAAGATACTTTTTCTACTTCAGTATCTTCTGTTTGGGTCTCTTCTTCAGATTTTTTAGAGCTCATTAATACCATCATCTCCAAGATTTCTTACATATGTTCGAGCGAACAGCTCAAATCCCATAGCGTTTGACATTACGGGATCTTCTGGTATTACCAGCATTTCTGGATGTTCAGCAAGACCTGCTTGTTCAAAACCAGCTCGTAATCTATCACCAAAAATATGAACTCCGCCACCACAAAAAATTACTTTTTCAATTATCGCATCAGGTGGTAGTGTACCAATTAAGCGATTAACTTCATCAAGTATTACATCTGCTATTATTTCAACATGATATTCTTTCATTCCTAAAATATCCCATCTTTCACCAGCAATTGTTAAAACATCCTTTTGTTGAGAAATTGCTGTCATTAAGTCAAAAGGTCTTAAAATCTTACCTGTTTGATTTTGTAATTCTTGGGCTATTCTGTTTGTTAATGTATCAGTTGCTTCCTCAATACTGCCTGAAGCTTGTCGCATTATTCGACCTTCATACAACGTCAAAATATCTGTTGAACCATGACCAACATCAATAACAATAGCATCAACTGCTCGGTTTTCGCCTTCGTTTTTCAAAGTATAATAATAAGTACCAAAAGGTTCTGGCATAACTATACATCGTTCAATATTTAATTTACGTTCGAAGATATCACCAGTTGCTTCATTTTCCACTTTTATCTCAAGATTGCCTTTAAGTCCTTTAGCCAATTTAACCATTTCTTTCTTAGAAGAAGCTACTGGGACACCAGTTGCTATAATAATTTGATCAAAATCTCTTTCAGAAATTAATGCTAAGCTAGCCTTTATAGCTAGAATAGCGTCTTCAATACTTTTAACCTTGCCTTCACTAGCGATTTCTCGCTTAATTTCACTCTGGAGTCGGGCAAGTTCACCGATGTATAATCTTTTATCTCCATCGTGAATTACTAGATTCTTCTCAAGTGAAGAATCTCCACTGAATCCCCGCCAGCCTTCTAATGGAGTTCCAACTATAGAAGGAATTTTCTTTAAATGCTGTGCACATGATAATTTGATAGTGGAAGTGCCAAGATCTATACCTATAGCTCGATAGGTTGGACGTAAAGACATGTCTATATCAATTCTCCCAAGGAGTTACATTTTAACGTATAATGATTAGTTTTCTTCTAATCTTAAAACATTATGAATTAAATTATGATTGAAGGTAAAAAGTATTCCCATTTTAACACTTTTCAAGACATTTTTTTCAATAAAAAATTATTTATATTGTATAATTTGCAAGCTTCTAAACTCTTTTCAAGATAGAAAAACTAATTATTTGATAGTTTCGTATTTTGTATTACTGGAGGAATAATTAATGTCCAAACAATTAAATGCCAAAGAACTACAAGAAATTTATGCTGAAAGACCTTGGATAAATAAAAATGCTTTAACAAATCTTTTCTTATCAGCTTTTGCTGAAGCAATAATACCTGCTATGGATAAAGCGCTTTCTAATATGTATAAAATACTTTCAAGTACAGAATTTATAGCAAAAATAGAAGAGGATATTATAGATGAATCCATAGGTCGAGTTATTGCGAAAATCAAAGAGGATCTGAGAAAAGATTTGATCAAAGGAATGCTCTTTGATGATTAAGAGTTTCTTTGACCAAAGCTAATTTATGTTATTACTAAGGACTGGAAATGGTTTTCCTACTTTTCCTTAGGTTTAACAGAAATTAACCAATTAATCCATTCTTTAATTTTAATATTTGAACCTTTAAGAGCTACTTCAAAGGTTAAAATTGAGGGATTAATTTCTTTTGCATGATTAAATAATCCATCTAAACTAAAATCAGGAAAGTGTTCTAATAGATCTGACTTTGTTATTATTACTGCATCAGCATCCTTGTAAATAACAGGATATTTTTTTGGTTTATTGGGACCTTCAGGAACACTAGCGAGTATTATTCGATAATCTTCTCCTAAATCATGAGAAGACGGGCAAATAAGGTTACCAACATTTTCAATAAACAAAAAATCAATTCCAGCTAATTCCATTTTTGCCAAAGCATCTTTTATGAGTCTCGCATCTAAATGACACATACTACCAGTATTTATCTGTAAAACCTCTACACCCAAAGTGCGAATTTTTTCAGCATCTATTGTAGTAGCTAAATCTCCTTCAATAACGGCAACATTCTTTTTGCCTTTCAGATATTCAATAGTTTTTTCAATAAGAGTAGTTTTCCCTCCACCAGGCGAACCCATAATATTAAAACTAATGATTTTTTGTTGATGTAAAAAATCCCTTATCTCAGAAGCAATTTGTTCATTTTTAATTGATACGCGTTCTAGCACAGTGATTTCTTTAGTCTTATTCATTTTGAAACCTCAAATTGATTTTTAATTAACTCTTTATTCATAGTTTGTTTTGGATTTCTCTAAATAGTTTGTTATATTTAATGTAAATAATTCGATTATTTTTGCTTTAGAATAGTATTTTTAAATTAAGATGTGAAATTGCTAAAAACTTTTGAATTAACTTTTAAAACGATAAATACAATAAACCAACTGTAATAAATGGTTCTTCCTCTTATTGCAAATGAAATAAGAAATATGGAGTAGAACTAGCTCAAGATTCGTAGACCTATTTGCTTTCAGATTTGAATGGAAAGTATTAATTATGGAACCTATTATAGAGACAAAATTCCAATCAGGAGAAGAATCCTCAAGTATACTAAAAATAGTTCTAGTAGGTGATTCAAAGGTTGGAAAAACGACCCTTGTTAATGCTCTCGTAAGAAGAGGAGTTTCAGAAAGAGGATACTCAGTTTCATTTGAGTTACCTCTGCAAGATGAAGATTCAAATAGCAAAACTAAAATGAAAGGTATTATTTACGATTTGCGTTCACAAAGATATTTTCCTTATTTACATTCTCTTTTTTATCATAGTGCAAAAGGAGCAATAATCGTTTTTGATGTGACCAATAAAGTAAGTTATAGATCCATATCAAAGTGGCGTGATATTATATGGGGACATGTAGGGAATGTACCATTACTTCTATGCGGAAATAAATCTGATCTAAGAGAAAATAATAGTGAACAAGCATCAATTTCAGAAATAAAAGAATTAGCTAAAAATCTAACTGAAAAACAGCATATCCCGATTCCTTATCTTGAGATTTCAGCAGCAAATCGTATTATCGCTTATTCAGAAGTAATAGAGACACCTACTGAGGATGAGGACATCTATCCATCAATTGATGCTTTTAGAAAACCTTTTGAAAATTGGTTAATTCAAATTGTTAAAAAAGGAAAACTACTAAAATCCTTCTAGAATTAAAGAAGATTTAGATAAAATAACTCAAGGGTAGAATCACAGAAGTTGAGAGAAAAATGATACAATCAGTTATAGTTACTGAAGAAGCCTATAAACAAATGTTTCAGTATGTCATTGAATTTGCGAATCCCAATAGACCATACAGGCAATGGAGAGAAGTTATTGGCTGGTTAATTGGGACAATTGAAGGCGATATAGCAACGGTATTACGAGCTATCCCAATGACAAGTGGTAATTCAATTTTTGTGGAGATGACCGACTATACAATAATACCCAAAATAGCTGAGGAAGCGGAAAAAATCAATGCTGTTATTGTTGGTTGGTTTCATAGCCATCCTTCCTTTGGATTTTTCCTTTCAGGTATAGATATTCGTACTCAAAGATATCAACAAAGTCTCTTTGAAAATGCTATTGCTCTTGTTTGTGATCCTACAAAAATATCTACTTTAGAACCTGGTATCCATGGATATCAAGTATACATGGAGCATGTTCATGGTAGTGAATATCGAGAATTAGATTTATTGGCTCATGAGGAAGAACCTTTTCCGAATGTTTTGGAACAACTTCTTTTGGATGCTGGTATTGATCGTTCCTATTCTGATGTGATAGCTTATGAAGATTTAGCTGCTCTTTATGCCCTTGAAGGAATTAGTCCCCCACAAATGGCTGTTGCACAAGCAACTGATTTACTTCCTGAAGAACGTGAAGCTCTACCTCAAATTGAGGTTTCATACGATATTGGCAGTCCATTATACTGTGGAAAAGAAGGTTATATTCAAGTAAAAATCTCAAACATTGGTCAAGGCATTGCTTATTTGGTAGATATGTCAATACCTCCATCTTACGAATTCAAAATGATTTCAATGTATCCTAGAAGAATAATTGACCAACTTAATTATGATTCAACTATTTTGGAAACTTTCAAAATAAAACCAACACGTGAATATGAAATAATATTACCAAGTATCACTGTTCATTACCGTACTGTGAAACAAAGAAAATATCAAGTTATTGTACCAGCTACAAGTGTAAAAGTAAAATAAAAAAATAACAAAAATAGGGCTAGATTTACCCTACCTATTGTTTACTTCTTCTTTCCCGAACCCATCCAACTATACCTACAATTAGAAGGGCTACAATACAAACTAATAGTATAACAAAAACAACATAAACATAGTCTGGGGAATTTATCCGACGGATATCGACATTAACAGTAGCATTCCCAAGTAATTTTTCAAAATCAAAAACAGTTTCATCACCAGCATCAGCAACATTCCTGAAGTAGATATACAATGAGACTGTGTAATTATCATGAACAGGCCATTCCTTTCCTAATACTTGTTCAAAAGCAAAACTTCTCGATTCCATTGGACTAATAGTATTTCGAGTAGCAAGGGAATAGAAGGTGAATGGGGCATAAGGTTGGATATTTTTAGAAGTGTTATCTGGATGATAGACTCTGAGATCAAGTTCAGTCAAAAGGTAAGTTGTACTAGTATCGTTATTGAATATTGTTCCTCCATAAATTACAGTATCACCTTGATAAATGGATTGAGAAGGAATCTTAGGGCCAAAAATAAGTAACCTCCCTGCTTCTGCAGAGGTGCGTGCTACTTGAGGTTGAATAACAAATGTCACAGCTAATAAGCTTGTTAATATAATTGTAAATTGTAATATCTTTTTGTTCATCGGAATTCACTTTTTTCTGTTAATAATTAGAGGAACTTGAGTCAGATTTAGTTCAATTAATTTTAAAACATTTCTATTTTCTCTTTTTAATTATTGATTGCTAAGAGTATTAGCTACATTTGTCCTAATAATACGATATTTCTGTTCCAAAAGCGCTTCAAAAGTGTTGTTTATACTAATAGATCCATCATCAGTTTTGAGCACTACTCCACCAATAGTATTTATGGTATTTTTAGACAATTGTAACGAGCATTTATTACCAGTTTTTTTGGTTACTTCTTTAGCAATTGGAGTAAAATCTTTAATTTTATTTTGATCTTCTTTGCGAAGAAATACTGTTAGATTGCCACCATCAACCGCTATACCAGCTTCAATAATCAAACTTACTAGAATCTTATCATATTCAGCTTTTTTATTGAAATTGGTTAATTCATTCTTTGCTAAATCAAAAGTTTTCGTAATTTCTGCTTCTTTCTTTAAGAGAATTTCTCTGCGAGCTTGTAAATTCAATGACGCTATTTGTTGTTTCTCTTGTTCTTTGATTGTTTTTACTCGTGATTCGAGAATGATTTGTTTCTCTTTATCAGCTAAATCTTTGCCTTTCTGTTGAATTTCTTTAGCTTGCTTCTTAGCATCATTTAAAATTATATTAGCTTCTTCTTTAGCATTACTAATTATATCATCGATCATTTGATTTATGCGTAATTTTTCTGTGGACAATCTTAATCTCACCTTTAAGTACCAGCGAGTAGATTCAAAAAATGTTCATACTAATAAAAATATTTTGACATTAACTTCAAAAAAGAGTGATAATTTTGGATATTTTTTGTAAGATTAAAATATTAAAAAGGAAAATAGTACAAAAAAACTATTAGAATAACCAATTCAGCTAATGGGACATAGAGTTTATATTTAAAGAATAACAATCTTTCACGTTTCATAATAAAAATAGAATCACTAAAAAAATGTACTAACAATGGAGATAAGTAAAATTGAAGCAAGCACCAAGAGTCCAACATTTGGAATATGCTATTAGAGATATAAGTGCGGAAGCAAGAAAACAAGCCGATTTAGGAAAAGATTTAATATGGCTAAATATCGGGGATCCAAATAAATTTGATTTTGAAACACCACGAAATATTGTTGATGCATTAATTAAAGCAGTAAATGAAAACAAAAGCTTCTATTCAGAATCACAAGGTATTGTTCCTTTACGAGAAGCAATTGTTGAAAAAGAAATGAAAATAAATGGCGCAAAAAACATTTCAATAGAGGATGTGCATGTAACTGCAGGTATTTCAGAAGGAATTATGTTTCTTTTTGGTTCACTATTACATCCAGGCGATGAAATTTTGATACCTGGACCTTCCTATCCTTCTTATTCTGCTTTTCCAAAGTTTTACGAATCTAAAGGAATTGCTTATAGAACTGTCAGTGATGATAACTGGCAACCAGATGAGGAAGATATTAGGAGTAAAATAACTGAAAAAACAAAGGCAATATTAGTTATCAATCCCAATAATCCTACAGGTGCAGTCTACAGGGAAAAAGAATTGAAACATATAGTTGATATTGCTGGTGAATTTGACTTACCAATAATTTCTGACGAAATTTATGATCGCTTAACTATGGATCAAGAATTTATTGGGATGCCATCTGTAGCAAAAGATGTTCCATTATTTATGATGAATGGTTTTTCCAAAGTCTATTTAATGCCTGGTTGGCGTGTGGGTTATTGTTATATTCAAGACCCAGAAGACAAAATTAGAGATATCTATAATGGAATAATTAAATTAGGAAGATTACGACTCTGTGTAAATACCCCCGCCCAATATGGTTGTGTTGAAGCATTAAAGGGCCCACAGGATCATATTAAAGGCACTGTTGCTAAACTACAATCACGACGAGATCTTATCTACAAACGTTTGAATGAAATTGATGGTATTTCTGCTCAAAAACCAGAAGCTGCTTTCTATGTTTTCCCAAAGATTGAAAATCTTGGTAAATACAAAAATGATAAAGAATTCATCCTTGCTCTCTTGAGAGAGGAGGGTGTAGTAGGTGTTTTTGGTAGTGGTTTTGGTAAAGAATTTGGTGATGGTTACTTTAGATTAGTATTCCTCTCCCCAGAAGAATTAATCGAAGAAGCTATGAATCGTCTTGAAAGATTCATGAAAACAGTATAATTGAATGATGCTATTGGCAAATCAATTTGCCAATAATTTCTCTATTTTTTTATGAAAACCAATTAAGCATTTTAATAAGCTCAGTTTGTTGTTCAAGTAATTCGGTATAAACATCTTCTAATCTTCGTCGAACTTTTTTCAGAATGTCTTTGGTTAGATTTGTGCCTATTTCTCTTTCAATATTTTGTCGTAAAATTTTAAACACTTTTTCTAATTGGTTTAATATTACATCAAAATCACTGGTTTGACTGAGCAGTTTTCGCAAATTATTTTGATCAATCAAATAATCTTTTTGATCACTGATGAGTCTTGCTAATGATTCATCTTTAATGATCATTAAAGCAAAGGTATCACGTTTCAGACGTTCAAGTTCGCGAATTCCTAACCAATTATCTACCTCATCATAAATTAATTGAAAAAGGTCATCTATAAACTCAAGCGAACGTGTATATTGAAAATCTTTTTTGTCTAGTACCAATTTCCATTGAGGTAAAATTTCCAAATACCGTTCTGAAACTAATCGTTCAATTAAATCGTCTAATTCTTCTTTATCTATAGCAATTTTTTTCTTTATATCTATAAGAGTTCTTTGACTCCCAATTTCTCCTAGTACTCGAGCAGCATATTCTCCAGCATAAGTAATTGTCTCATTATATTGTTCAGATCCCACTTCGATTGCTGTTAAACCTTTCTTTGTAAGTTCGAAAACAGTATTATCATTAATTTTAAACTGAGTTTTTACTATGCCAATTTCTTCAAAATAAGCTATTATACTTTGAACTACTTCCACACTTAATTCAAGTTCCTCACTAATAGCATTGATATCATCCTGTCCATTAATTCGTGTTAAAATCGCCCATTTAATATCATCCAATTTTTGAGGACCACGATCCGAAGTAGTAAGTTTTGGTATATGATATGGACTTAATGGTTTTTTTGAGATCAATTGTTTTACCAGTTCCTCAAAATCAACATAGCAGGTTTGTAAACCAGTAAAATTAGCGATTTCTGTATGATATTTTCGTTCAAATTCAACAACTAGCAATTTTAATTTTTCTTTGAAAGAATAATCTTTACTACTCAGAATGAGCAAACCAATGACTTGATTTCCAGGTTCAACTTGTAGAATGAAATCCCCCCGATCAATATATTTGACCATTTCTTTGCCTTCCGATGGTTTTAGCTCTTCGGCAAAAGTAATTACTGCTGAAACAAAACCTGAAATAAGGGTAGGATCTAAATTAATATCTTCTATAAAACGATGAGAAAATAGTTGCACACCTGATTGTTTATGAATCATTTGAAGTTCAAAGGGAATCGTCATTTATCATACCATTCATCTAATTTGTTGCGTTTAATCTAATTGTATTGGACCGATATCTTCATCACAATTACCGCAAATAATTTTTTGTATCTTGTTAGCATATTTCCTCAAAATTCTTATGGTCAAACCCATCGAATTTAATTCTAAAGAGGAACCGATAATTATGTAGTCACCAGCACTTGTAAGGATAGTAAATCCTTTTTCCCCTCTTACTAGAACTTCTAGTAACTCTCCATGTTCGTTCATCGATACAGCCTGTTCTCCTGTAGAAAGTATTGCTGCGGATATGGCTGAAAGTAAATCAGGGTCAGCTCCTTTCCTTGCGAAGAAGGATACTTTTAATCCTTCACGATTAACAACTGCTAATGCTTCAAGATCTGTATATTCACCGATTTCTCGAAGAATATTATACATCTTTTTTTGTATTTCAGGGCTTTCAGGCATAATTACACTTTCCATAAATAAATACAATTAATTAAGCTATTTTGTGTCTGAATGTTAATATATATTACTTTATGAGAAAAAAAGAAGAAAAACGTCTAATAGGCTGAAGAAATGTAAACTACTGCTTTTGCTTCATTACCACAAATTAGACATTTACCATCTGGTTTTTCCTTAATATCTTCCCTCGTTCCACGAATATCTGCACCAGTATCATTTTTTACTTTATCAGCACAAGCTATATCACCAC
The DNA here is from genome assembly GCA_035528035.1 of Bathyarchaeia archaeon. Lineage (GTDB taxonomy): Archaea > Asgardarchaeota > Heimdallarchaeia > JABLTI01 > JABLTI01 > JABLTI01. The sequence goes on along the minus strand of DATKZI010000008.1, from coordinate 4,960 downwards.
ACCAATTAGCTCGACTGAATCCTCGTTTGGTACTTTGGATTTCGATTAATTCTTGGTATGTTTTAGGATAACTGATACTATCAGCTAGTAGTTTGTCTGCTTTTTGTTGTAAAAAGATTTGAATTTCCTTTAAGATTTTCTTTGCTTCCGAAGCTGCGTCTTTAACAGGGATAGTTATCTTTTCACCAGTATCCCTTCGAACCATAACAACTTGATTATTTTCAATATCTCTAGGTCCAAGTTCTAATCTTATTGGTACACCTCTAACTTCCCATTCATTGAATTTCCAACCCGGTGTATATCCTTCACGTTTATCGAGTTCAACCTTAAGACCAGCTTTTGTTAAAATCTTTAGGATCTTCTCACTTTCGCCAATAACGTGTTCAGCGTTTTCTTTCTTGTAAATTGGTATAATAATAATTTGAATTGGTGCTATAAAGGGAGGAATAATTAAACCTTGATTATCCCCATGTAAACCAACAATGGCAGCAATTAATCGAGTTGATAAACCATAACAAGTTTGGTAAACATGTTTGTTCGTTTTATCTTTATCTTGAAATGTTATATCAAATGCTTTGCTAAATCCCTGACCAAGATTATGAGTTGTTCCTATTTGTAAGGTTCGACCATCAGGTAATGGAGAATCATAAGCAATAGAGTAAACTGCCCCTGCAAAAGTGTCGTGTTTTGGTCGTCTAAGAATTAGAAAAGACATACAGCTGAGCTTGTAAACAGCTTCGTAAATTTTCATAGATTCTTTAACTTGTCCTTCTGCTTCTTCTGCAGTAGCATGACAAGTGTGCCCCTCAGACCATAAAAATTCTCGATCACGTAATAATGGTTTGGTGTCCTTCGTATCAAATCGAATTATATTACAAAATTGATTGATTTTAAAAGGAAGATCAGCATGACTACGTATCCATAAGTGAAACATATCATACATGATTGTTTCAGAAGTTGGACGAAGAGCTAATCTTCTCTCAAGTGGTTTATCCCCTGCATGAGTCACCCAAGCAACTTCTGGGATAAATCCTTTGAAATGTTCTGCTTCGCGTTGTAGATAATCCTCAGGTATAAAAAGTGGAAAATATGCATTTTTATGACCTGTTATTTTTAGTTCAGAATCAAGTTTTGCTACAATAGATTCCCAAATAGAATACCCATAAGGCATAATAACATTAGCTCCTTTCACGGGAGATCTCTTGTCAACTATTTCAGCATATTCAACAACAGTGGTATACCATTGCAAAAACTCTTTTTCTTTATCTGGAAGCTTCATGAATGCAAAATAAAAAACTTTTAACTTAAATCTTTTCGTTTATTTCACACATTTAGAACTTATATTTGATTATTTTTTCTCTGTGAAACCTTTTCTTCCAGTAATTAGAAATGCTGTGAATCCTACCATTCTTGTAACTGGTCTTATTGCACCAATCTTTGTTGTTAAATCTCGTCTGATAACCTCAAAAGCTTCTATCTGGTAAAAATTATTCTCAACCATAGCTGTAATTGCTTGATCGACTTGTGTAAATGTAGGAACAAAAACAATCAATACTCCGCCACCCATAAGCGCTTTACGTGCAGGAACAATGATATCCCAAGGATTTGGTAAATCTAAAACCACTGCATCAATATCTGTTTCATCAAAACCTTCTACAGCATCTCGAATTTTAAACTCAACAAAGTCTGAAAATCCTAATTTTTCGATATTTTTTCTAGCAACTTGTTGATGAGCTTCCTTCCAATCATATGAGTAAATTTTTCCCGTTGGTTGGACATATCTAGCCATAACAGATGTTAATGCCCCACTTCCAGTACCGGCTTCAATTATTCGAGAACCACTACAAATACCTGCTGAGAAAATAATCTGAGCAATATCAGTTTGATAGATTACTTGAGTAGAGTGAGTGATAGCGTCTAAATAATCATTAGGGAATGGTTTCCAAAGAAAGAAGGTAGCGTCTTTATTATTAGTTATACCTGAGCCAAATTCCATGCCAATTAAATCATTTAACGAAATTGAACCTCTATGGGTGTGAAATTCTTTGTCCTTTTCAATTTTCACCATCCATTTTTTCTCAGCAGATGCTGAAATTAAGACATAATCACCTTCTTGAATTTTCATTATCTTTACCTCAGTTGATTTATTCACAGCTATTATAATAACATTCTGAATTTTAGTAACAAAAGTTTAGTTATTAAATTCAAATTCTATATAATTATTTCATAGAACTAGTCAAGATTAACGTGATATTAATTTTAAATACTCATCGTTGATTATCGCTTTAAAGAAACTTTTATCGGATTCACCAACAATCGTTTTCGTACCGATAATTGTTGTAGGTAAAGAAAGTATCCCATACTCTTTTGCTAATTCAGCTTCCAGATCTGTATTGATGACTTTCAAATTAATAGGATATTCACTACCCAGGCTAATTAGATTATGTAAAGCTGTTGGACACCAAAGACAGTCTTTACTGGTAAAGAAAAGAACGGGTAATTTTTCTTCATCAAAAGCTCCATTGAACAAGACTTTTTGTTTTAGAGGAATACCAAATTCCTCACTCCATCCTGTGAGCATCTTAGCAATCATAGTAAAAATATCAATAATATTTTTGCCTGTTTTCGCACTAGCGAAAACAATACCATTAAACTCTTTTCGTATTTCATTTTGAGCTATTTTATCTGAAATCTCATTCATATCATATTCCAAATCGATTTTATTAAATAGAACGATTTTGGGTATTTTACGATTAATTACTTCACTAATTTTATCGTTCCAAATAGCTAAACTTTCAATACTATCAACACTAGTTACATCAGTGACAAAAATAGCTGCATCAGCTTCCAGTAAATATCTAAAAGCAAATTTTTTAAAAGCCTCTTGCCCACCAACATCCCAAATAGATAATCCAACTTGTTTTTCATCTATGGTAATATATCTTGTATAAATGTTGAAACCTAATGTAGCAGCATAACTATTAGCAAATTGATCGTGAACGTATCTTTGTATGATACTTGTTTTTCCAACACCTGGATTGCCTAAAACCACTATCTTTCGGCTTTCAACAGAATTGATCATTTTTACCACCATATTGTATCAGCTAATTAAGCTTCAATATTCATTTTTGTCTTAAATATAGAGAATATCTATATGTTGTCTAAAATACCTTTGTATTGAGGAAAACCCAAGTTAAAAAAAAGGGTAAAAAAAAGTAATTTCAAATCATCTTGATTTTCTTTCCTTCTTTACAGATATCACAATAATAAATTACTCGAGAAGGTTTCCCAGGTTTAACTCGAACATGAGCAGTAGTCCCTGGATAAAGGAATTTTTTGCATTTATTACAAAATCTTAATTGCCACTGAGTTGGTATAGGTATTCTTGCTTTCATAGCAATTTTTCGAGCCAATTCACCATATCTTTGAGCTAATACAGGATCATTACTATAGATTGCATCAGCACGAGTTAGCAAAATAGTAATGCGCTCTAAAGCAATCTGTTCCAACTTTTTAGTCTCATTTTTTCTTCGACTCAAAAAAACATCCTCGAAATTATCTGTTAAGAAGCTACTTTTAAGATGATATATTAAATATTGTTACTAAATAAAAAAGATAATCGTAAAATAAATAGATGTAAATTACACAAAGCTATATAAAGAGAAGAGAAAAACCAAAAGGTAACGAAAGATTAAAAATCTTGAACATTCAGAACGCAGAACGTTCTAAGAGGATTTGAATATCTAGAGATAAAAATATAAATGCAAGCTATTCATCTTACACCTCTTATTGTAAAAATAATAAAATTAAAGTAGGGTAAAACCATGCCAACGGTTTACGATGTTCCTGCAGAGGATTTAATCACAGCTCTTTCAGCTGAACTAAAGAAGTCTAATAAAATTTCTCCACCTGAATGGTCTAGTTATGTCAAGACTGGTTCATTCAAACAACGCGCTCCACAGAATCCTGATTGGTGGTACGTCCGTTGTGCATCTTTGTTGAGAAAAATATACGTAAAAGGTCCAATTGGAATTGGTCACCTTCGAAAAGAATATGGTGGAATTAAACATGGTAATAGTGGTCCGGAAAGATTCAGCCGTGCTGGTGGTGCAATTATACGAAAAGCTCTCCAACAACTAGAATCTGAAGGTTTAATATCATCATCTCATTTTGGGCGCTTAATTTCGCCAAAAGGAAAATCTGTTGTAGATAAACTCTCAACAAATATCATTAAAGAGAAATATCCAGAACTCAAAAAGTATTAGACAAGTATAGGTACTAATAATGTGATTACTATGTCTGAAGATCGCGAATTAGAAGAATTGAGAAGAAAACGCGAAGCTGAAATACAAGCACAAACGCAAAATCAAGCACAAGTAGAAGCTCAAAAAGCTGAAGTTGACGCTCAAAAAGCAATGATCTTAAGGCAAATACTCACTCCAAAAGCAAGAGATCGTCTTGCTAATATTAAAATTGCTAGACCCGAATTTGCGGAAAGTTTGGAAAATCAATTAATATCTTTAGCTTCACGAGCGAACTTAACTTCCCCATTAACTGAAGAGCAGTTAATTGATATCCTAAAACGGCTCCAATCCGGCAAGAGGGAAAGTACAATAGAATTCAAACGAAAATAACAAAAAAAGAAGGAAAGAATAATGGCTAGAAATAAACCACTTGGAAAGAAACTCAGAATGGCCAAAGCTGCCAATCGAACAAGAGGTGTGCCAACTTGGGTTGTAATGAAAACTTCAGGAAAAGTAAAACAACATCCTAAGAAACGACATTGGCAACGAAATACTTTGAAAGTATAAATAACGATTATAGAGTGAATAAGAGGCAGAATAAAAATGAGCACTGATGAAGAAATTGTTGAAGAAAGAATTTACACTATTCCCTTCTACCCCAAGCTAAAGCTCTCAACCAGATATAAAAGAGCCCCACGTGCTATCAGATTATTAAA
>DATKZI010000007.1:0-6382 GCA_035528035.1 Bathyarchaeia archaeon | reverse complement strand
GCATCAGTATAAAAATTAAATGATTCAAGTTCTTTAATTACATCTTGGTTTGGGGATTGGCATCTTAATAATAATTCGCTAACAATTTCATCATCCAATTCTTTACCAGATAATTTCATTATTGCATTTAACCTATCATTGTTTTTGATGAATTTTCTTAATTCTCTAATATCATCAATATCAAAGTCAGCAAATGATCTTATTTTTTCGGCAATTTGTTCTGATAATGAATTTAGGGTTGCGAGCGCAGCAGCTTTTAGCGCTATAAAGGAAGGAGGGTAATTAAAAAATTGTATCTCCTTTAATAGCGAAGCTCGAAATTTTATTGTTTCCTTTGCTAATATCGCTTTTGCTAATAAACCCATTATTATTCATCTTCTTTTGGAAATACATGTTGTTTTCTTACTGATTCACCTTCATCATCATGAAATGAGTAAACTCCTTTATCGAAGGTTACTTCAAACGGCTCTTCTAATTGTTTAACATATTTTTGTCCTTGGCCAGGCTTAACATAAGCTAAAGTCATGTGAGGATGGTATTCTGGAAATTTTTGAGTGTTTGGAAAATTCTTCTCAAATCTTTCTCTATATTTCTTTAATTGATCCGTTACAGGAACATCATATTTAACAACCTCATATTCTTCACCCGGAAACATACTTATGTTATCAATTGTAACAGTAACCGGTTTCATTTCATTTTGAATCACATCATGGATAATTTCTGGATCTATTTCATCCTCATGAATACCATAAATAACAGTCACATGTGGATTATCCTCAATTCCATAAGATTCATCGTAAGGTTTAATGTATACATCCTTAGGATCTATTCCAGCCGCATGTTTATCATTCCAATCAGGAATTTTTGCATCCATCATTACACAACCATAAGTTGGTTCTGATTTTTGCTCATTAAGCCATTCATTTAATGATATAAAATTTTCCATTATCTTGATATTTTTACATTGGTTGAAGTTGCTAATTGTTTTTGAGATTCAACTAATCCTGTAGCTACCCCGGGACTAGCTGGCATCTTAGCATCTATCATTCCTGCTAATGTACTTAACATTGCCCACATTCCATCTGCTAAAATAGCATCGGCATAAGGTCCTGGACCTATTTTAGTTACATTTGATCCTTCCACTACAACTTCATCAGCAGATACTGTAGCTTTTGATGCAGCAGCCACATTTACTTCATTTTTTGTTACAATTCTGGTTACATCTCCTTCTAATTGAATTAATGATTCCGCATCTTCAGTTTGCAAAGTTATCATTGAATCAGGAGTAATCTGAAAAAATGATTCTTTATAAAAAATTAATAATCCAGATTGAACTTGATGTATAATGCTTAAACCATATTCAGGATCATGGGCAAGAACATGGGCTCCTTCATAATCCTCTTTTATAGTTTCAATTAAATTACTATCAATATTTTGTATAGCTAAAATTTCTGGAGAATATAAATCTCCATTTGCAAATCTTATTCTAACAAATTGCCCTAATTTTGGAATAGATAAACTTCCACCACCATCACCACCATAGATTTCAGAATTAACTGGAGATGACCACGGAAGATGTTCATTAATAATAGTGTCCATTACACCAAAAACTCTTACTTGAGCTCTTCCTGCAAATGTTGGATCTTGATTATTGACAACTATTCCTAACCAATCATTATCTCTAAAATCATTATTTAAAAATGTGGTATCTCTTTTCATATGTTATCCAGTTTGTAATTTATTGGTAGTAGCTTGGCTGCTTGGTGCTCCTTCAAAAATAGGTCCTGTCGATATTGAGTTATTTATTATAGAATCAGCTTTCTCTAATGTTTCACCTTTAATAGATCCTGTTGTTGCAGTACTGATTACATTTCCTTGATCAAGGTCATCCGAAATACTTTTAGGAACATTAGTCTCTCCTTTTCCTACTAAATTAGTTGCAGCAGAAAGATCACCCTTCGTTTGGTCTTGAACATTATTTCTATAATTAGTTCCACCTTCTATTGGATTAGGCTCATTTACTTCTCCTAAATTAACTGCAGTTAAATCAGTAGCTCTTGAAAAATCAGTAATTTGTTTCCAAATTCCTTCATCAGAAAGAGCCAATGTAGCCGCATTTTGCAAAGCAACTTCATTATCGGATGTTGCTTTAGATTTTGTAACACCTTCTAAATAACTCTTAAAAATATTATCAACAATATTTCCTTCTAATAATTCAGAAGGTTGAACATATTCTCTAGCAACTTGATTAACTCCTTTTCTTATTAATCCTAAAGCTGTAATAATATTTTTCCCTTGTAATGCAGCCTCTGCTTCATTAAAAGAAACACCTAATCCAGGAATAGGAGTTACTTTTGCTTTATCAACAAGTTGTTCAACTTTATTTTTAATAAACGCAGTTCCAAAATCAACTAAATTAGATGTCCATGTAGTAGGATTCGTAGGATCAACTGACACTCTATTATCATCATTAGTAAATAATTTACCGTCTGGCCCAGCAGCTTTAGCACCAAATAATGTTTTCTGATTAGTTTCTTGGTTATATGAAGCTCCAGAAATATGTTGCTTATCTATTGGATTAAATGTTTGATTTTGTGCCTGAGCTAATTTTGTTTTATTGTTGTATATTGTTCTATTATTATTTGCATCTGGAGAAGTTGAATCAAATGGTTCAGAATAAAAGTCATCTCCTTCTTCATTTTTTGCTCTATCAAATCCATTTAATGCTCTATCAATTAAATAAGCATTTATAAAAGTAGGATAAATTTGTGTCTCGTACATTTTACCTACTTTTATTTGAAATTTAACACCAGCCTCATTAGGAACATCATCTACTCCTAGACTTGATAAATGATCATATTCAACATTTTCTATATCAAATTCACACATTTCACAAGTTATTTGCCATACAGGTAAAACATCATCTAAAATATCAAGTCTTAATTCTGTGCCAACATTTCCAACAGGATATCCATATCCAGTATAAGGGTAAGGCGTATGAAATGTTCTAAATTCTGCAATGTAAATGTTAAGAGTAAAATATCTCATCATATCTGGAAGAACCCATCTTTGATAAGTATCATCCCATGCAATTTTTCTATAAAGATTCATTAAATGAGTTAATCTTAAATCAATCCCTTCTAACGCAGTAATTGTTAATCTCTTGTCAGATGTAACACGCATTCCTTTTTTAGGGTCAATTTTTAATAAGTCAGCAACCCCATCAATTTTTTGGAAATACCATTGATAATTAGTTTGTAAAGAATTAAAAGTTTGTATAAATTCCTCCATCATTTTAGCTCTTGTAAATTCATTAGCATCTAATAAATAATCAATAGCAGAATATCTTTCTCTGTCAATAACACTATCCGTTCCTTTTGGAGCAAATAATGGGTGAGGCATTCTATCATAATTCAATACAAAGTTAACATTACCGGCATTATTATAGTATAAATCTCCACCTTCACCAAATGATAGTTTAAATGATAGATATGTTGGTTGATCAAAACGTGGTGATAAAGCGTACGCCCCTTGTCCGACTAATCCAACATTACTCCTATCCGGTGTATCAACACTTCTAAATCTTTTATAAATACTCATTTTTATACGTTATTTTCATTTTCCGGTAATCCATCAACGGCAATTGGTGGTGGCCATTCTCTTCTAGTTAAAACAAAATCCTGTGTAAAATTAGACATAATAGATTCTCCATTTGCTTGAGAATATTTAATTATAAAACCCGAAACATAAAACCATCCACTATAAAATTGTTCTAATATATCTAAATCTCCAGATTCAGGTGAAACCATTCTATTTTCAACTGGATCTTTTTTGATTAAGACAATAGGAGTTTTATCTCCTTTTATTATGTTTGTGTTCATTCCATTAACACTTATCACAACATTTAATTTTTCTAATTCTTTATTATTTATGAGATTTTGAATATTCGCTAATATGTAATTTTTATGATGATTGCCATCCCATTGTAAATTGTCATCCTCTGGATTACTTATAGTATATTGAATTCCCCCAAAAGTACTTTTCCTATAAATTTCAGGATATGAATAATTAGCTTTAGCTAAATCATTTCCTTTCATTTCTGGATTTTGTGTTGCTCTACCTCTTAATAAAATATATTTTTTAACTTTATCCGGATCATATACTGGATCAAGAGGAATACTCCAAAATTTTTGTGCCTGATCATTTTTATAAAGTTTTTCATTATGTTCAAATAAATTTGTTTCTATTCCAGTTCCAACTTGAAAAGTAATATTTGTTGATTTATTTATTGGTCTCCATGTATTTATATAAAAAGAAGTTGTTCTATATGTTTCATAATTAGAAAATACTTTAGGAGTTTCTATAACTTTATCTTCATTTGTATCATCCCCCCATGTATAATCTTTATCAATATTGTTTATCCAAGCTGCAGTATCTACTGAATCTTCAGAAGACATTAATTGGTTATTAACATTTATGAAATTTAAATTATAATACACATCTATCCAAGAATCATAAAAGGACTTATCATCTTTATATGCATGGAAAGTTGTGTTAGCAATAAATTCAGACAAATATGTAAATCCACTAAACCATACCTGTTTATCATTTGTATTATCTTCATTTGTTGCAAAACCTAATCCTAAAGTTTTAGCAAGTTCTTTTAAAGTTTCAAAAGAAGTTCCTTCATAAGAAAAATTAAATTGAGAACTAGAAAGCCAAGGAATAAAAAGAGTTCCAAAGAAAGTTAAAGTTACAGGTCCTACCATTTGAGTAGTGTTTGTTGCTGAGGTTACTCCTGTTATAACATAATCGTTTCTTATTATTTTTAATAAATCAGATTTATTTCTTATAGCAACTGAAATAATATCTCCATCTTTTGGCATTTCTTTTGTTAAAAATGTCTGATGAATAAACATACATTTTAATTTAATTTCAGGTATAAATCCAGTTGAATCTATTTCTAAACTTATTATTTCTGAAGGAGATAAAAAATAATCATTAATTTTTACTAATGGGTATATTAATGATTGAATGGTTTCAACTTTTTCATTTTCTGGGCCTGGCTGAGAAGCAAGGGATAACTCATCCAACTGAATAGTGCTTTTAAAAACCTGATAAATTCTACTTTTACCAGATCCTGTATCGGCAACTTGTCCACTTGGTGTAGTTCTTTCAGGACCATTGTATGAGTATGTAGCCATTATTTATTTGTGTTGGTTTTTTTCCTATTAGTTATCACATTAGTTAAAAATTCTCCAGTTGACATTCCATTTTTTAAACATGTTTCCACTCCTTCTCCAAAATAAACTCTTCCTCCTCTATAAGTTACTTGAGAAGTTCCAGGTTCTGTAAAATTAGGAGGTAATGAATCAGCTTGTGTATCAACTATTTGTCTTTCATTATATTTCTTTAAAATTTCTCCTTTTGATGGAATTTTTAAAGGATCAATATATTTGTATGTATTTCTTATTCTTTCTGCTCTACTTTCTTTTTTATCAGCTGCTTCACTTTTTATTTTGGCATTTGCTGAGTCTAAATCTGGAATTAAAATAAGATCATTTTCATTAATAGAAAAAGGATTAGAAATTCCATTATATTTTAATAAAACTTCTGCGTATAAAGAATTATTATAAACTGCTTTAGAGATTAAATCAGGTCTCATTACATAATCACGGGGAACTTTATAAACATTATAAGATATAGATGTATTATTTTTTAATTCAAACATAGTTTGAGTTAAATCTCTTATAATTTGTCCATCAGGTCTTGTGAAAAATGGTTTTGTATCAATACTATTAACAAACATATTTTATTTAAGTGATTTTAATGCTACCCAATCAACGGCTCTATAACCACTTCTAGCTATATCTCCTTCTGAATTAATAATGCTTTCATTAGGTGAAACTGCAGCAAATGGAGCTCTTGCCCATACACTTGTTTCACCTTGATTTGATGTTTCATTTATTACAGGTGGCCCTGATCTACCACCTAATTTAGATGGTCCAGCTAACCAACCTCTAATTGATGCAGCAGTTCCTGTTTCATTTGCATTTGCAGTATAATTATCTACTTTAGTCTGACCATCTGCAGTACCTTCAAATTTATCAGGTAAATCATAGATTCTACCCATACCTCTATTAAAAATAGATTGAATAGCGTCTCTATCTCTTGGCATTCCATGATCAAGTTTTACTGTAATTTTTATTTCTGTTGGGAAATCATCAGGTCCAAGTTCATTTCCAAATTCAATTTCAATCCCGGTGCAAATTAAATTTCCTATCATTGCAATTGGATTAAGAGGATTTCCAATAGTAACATGCCATTCTCCAACAGGTTCTCCTGTTAACAATGCTTTCATACCTTGTAGATATGGAACTTG
>DATKZI010000006.1:0-18364 GCA_035528035.1 Bathyarchaeia archaeon | reverse complement strand
AAATTTTTCTTTTGAATGTGATCCGGTTAACACCGCTATTGTTCCTGTTCCTGCTTTTTTCCCGGCTTCAATATCTGAGGGACTATCGCCTATGTAAACACAATCATCTGGTTTCAAATCCAAACGCTTAGCTGTTTCTATAAGGATATCAGGTGCTGGTTTATGATTTGCTACTTCATAACCTGAAACAACAACATCAATATATTCGTTTAATTTGAAATGATTTAGTATTTCTACCACTAGTGGTTTATATTTAGTTGAAGCTACTGCTACTTTGAAACCTTTCGATTTCAATCCTTGCAATAATTCTAGTGATCCAGGAAAAATAGTAGTTATTTCAGTATGATTTTTAGCATAAATTAATCGTATTTCTTTTAGATATTCGAATGCTTCAGTTTCTGTTAATCCAGGTATAAGCATACAAAAAACCTTCTCAAGTGGTGTACCGAATAGTTTTCCTAATTTTTCTTCCCCAAAGTTATAGCCTTTTGTTTGTAGAAATTCATTTATTGTTTTGACAATCCCTGCTTGAGAATCAATCAATGTTCCATCTAAATCAAAAACAAATGCTTTTATGGTTTTCTTTTCTAGGAGATCTTGCAAAGTAAGGTTTTCTGTCAATTTATCTTCCCTTCAATGGATCAATTAAGGATAAACAAACGCATCAATTTTTAATAAATCTAATCTTAACTTATTAATTATATTCAAGGTGAAAATTAATATTCTAGAATCTTTATTATTGTTTGAATGTATTTGATCAATGAATTTCCAACTATGTGATATCTATGGCATCAATTGATATTTTATGGATTATTTTAGCTTGCATTGGCTCTTATTTACTCGGTTCTATCCCATTTCCTGTTTTGTTAGGGCGATTAATTAAGGGCATGGATATTCGAGAACGTAATACCAAGAATCCTGGCGGTTTTAATGCTGTACGATCCTTTGGAGTAGCAATTGGTTTACCAATAATGTTTCTTGAGTTTCTTAAAGGCACAGCAACCATTGTTCTTATCGATAAGATCTTCGCTTTAGATCATTTCGTTGCTGGTGATGGATCCAATTTTGCTCATTCTTTTATGTGCATTCTTGGTCCTGCTCTTTGTGTTTTAGGTCACATTTATAATATCTGGTTAAAATTCAATGGTGGGCAAGGCTTAGGAGTATTCATGGGGACAATGTTTTATGTTAATCCTTTGATACTTACTTTTTATTTAATCCTCTTCTTACTCATGGTCGGTCTTGCTAAGATGAAAACTCGAACCGTAGGAACAATTGTTGTTATCCTTTGTATAATTCCTGGTTTGTTACTCCCTCTCAGTCCCCCTTGGGCAAGCATTTCACTATTCTGGGGAATTAGCTATCTTGTTCCTATCTTCCCCACACAAGGATTATTAATAGCTTCAATGGATATCGCACTCCTAATCAAATTATTCCAGAATATCGTTTTTGGCAGTAAAGTTGGGCAAGAAAATATTTTAGAAACAAGAGAATAACTTCAATCTTGTTTCTCGATTTTTTTATTAACTTCTATTTTAGATTATCAATTTAACAATCAACTCAGGTCAAATTCACCAATATAAGAGATACAAATTATTTTTTATAAAATAAACAATTTCTTTATTTTTCCTTGCACATCTGTTAGACCATATTTTATAGTTATATTATTGGATAACAAATTAGATAGTTGAATTGCTTCTGCTAATTTCTTTGCTCTGTTTAATTGTTCTCCTTCTAAACCATATAAGCAAATATTAGTGTTATTTTTTATACTGAGTAGATACCGATAACATTCATCAAAAGGAATATTTGTAACTCGAGCTATTTCTTGTGTTAGTTGCTTAACTGTATGATCAATAGTTTGTTGTGTTTTCTGCAATAATCTTCGAATTGGTGTTTGATCCAAACTATTCATAGCTGGTTCTAAAACAATTATTTCACGAACTGCTTCACCCTTCAAATGATTGAATAAAAGCAAACCATTAGTTAAACTATAATCCTCTTGAACATTTGGTAAGCCAGCAACGGTTTGGATTATCGTGCTACCATCAAAAGAATTCCCTTTTTCATCAATATTAGCTAGAAGACCACTTTGGTTAACATATGGTTGAGTTATAATCATCCTTTCATTTGGTATTAATTCTTTCTCGTAATCGTTTGGTAAAATTTTGCCTAATAATCCAGTTGGAACGAAGGGTAGTGATATTTTATTGAGTCGTTCAACTTCCCACTGAGCATGCTTCCCTATACCACCAAGGTTGTTAATATCGTATAAAGTAATTCTTGAAAGATAAATGTCAATTTCTTCTTCTGTTAATTTCTTTTGATCGAAAAGATTCTTTTTAATTCGTTCAAGATGCTCTTTGATCCCACCCATTCCACAATTAACAAATCCTTTCTCACCTAGTAGACCATGATCAGCAATGACTATTCTGGATTTACTGTAGAAATCAGCGGTAGCTGAAAAGAAAAGAACTGCTGCGAGAGGATATGATGGTTCATTTTTTCGCGGCATTATGTTTGCACCAGGTAATCTAAATGATAAATGATGAACTCTAGGTGCAAGCCTTTCATCCACACAGGTAACACTCATTGTCAGAATATTCTTTCCAATATTAACTGATTTAGTATATGTGGTTAAGACTTCTGACATTTAAGCTATAGCTCTCCTATATCATATATTGGGTGACTGGAATTTAATAGCTTTGTATTCCTTTTACAAGCTCTTTTCAGTGGTTTTAAACAGCAAAAAAAATTTATCTTATGTTTAGATGAATTAATTAATTTAATAAAAAGCAATAAAGGAAAGGATTTCTATACTTCTCCTTCCCATAATTTCTTCATTTCTTCACTGGTTATTAGTAACTCTTTCAAAGTACCTTGACTTTCGATTTTGCCATCTTTAAGCACGATAATGTTATCGGCTCTTTTTAGAGCCATTGGTCTATGGGATACTGCTAAACATGTAACAGGTCTACCTGTTGAGAATAATCTTTTCCAAAGTTTGTGTTCGGTTTCTACATCAAGAGCACTAGATAGATCATCAAATACCAATATTTCTGGTTCTCTAACAAACATTCGAGCAGCAGCTAATCTCTGTTTTTGACCACCAGATAATCGAACTCCTTTTGGACCAACAATTGTTTCTAATTTATCTTCGAATTCATCAATCTCCTCTTTAATAACTGCTAGATAAATTGCTTCATCGATATTGGCTGTTTTTTCCGGAATGTTAAGTAGAATGTTATTTTTTAAAGACTCACTAAAATGATAAGGAATTTGTGGTGTATACGCTGCTCTTGGAGGGATCATATAGTCTGTTGGATTAGTAATTTCTTCCCCATTCCAATATAGCTCCCCTTCATCTTTTGCTACCAGTCCTAATAAAGTTCGTAAAAGTGTAGTTTTTCCTGAACCTATTCGTCCTGTTATAACTGTAATTGATCCTACTGGAATGTCTAAAGTTATGTTAGAAATTCCTTTATTAGTTCCAGGATAGTTAAATGATAGATTCTTGGCTGTAAAAAGCTTCAGATAATCTTTCTCATTCTTTATTATCGGTTCAAATGGTGGGTATTCACCTTTCTCGTATATTGGTCCAAAGGTAACTATTTCTGCATCATCTACTGATTCCTTATGATCTTGCATTATTGTTAGAACTCGCTCATATGAAACCTTTGCTTGCTGATAGACTGGTATGATATCTCCTAACATCCAGATAAATTCACCAATCCACCCTAATTGTGCTTGGAAGAAGAACAAGTTTCCAACAGTAAAACTACCTAGATTCATTGCATTCCCTACTACAAAGAGAATTATACCCATACCTAACGAAATTGCAAAATTGTAGATTGCATTGATCATTGCATTAAAGACCATTTCTTGAACGGTTGCTTTCTTTCGTGTTTGACATTTAGAACTGAAATGCTCTAATATTGTTTCTTCTGAACAAGCAACTTTGAAAATCTGTATTGAACCAAAGATTTTTCCTAAAGTATCGGTTACTTCCGCTGTTGCTTTACGACGATTTTTTCGAAGTTTTTCCATTCGTCGCCTTCCAGATAGTCCTATTGCTAAAATCAAAACAAATGGTATAAAGATTAAACTAGTAGCTTTCCAATTAACACCAAACATATAAAGTAGAGTTACTGTTGCATAAACCATGAATCCCACTCTAACTGCTAATCTATAAGCTAACATAACAATATTATCGACATCCCCTCTGAACCTTGAAATAGATTCTCCTGAAGTTTGGGGTAATGCTTGTGCACCAGGTTTTTTCATTAAAGCTTTTAGCATATTTCTTCGAATAAGAATTTCTGTAGAAATATAGAACAACCATAGTACGACATCCATTATTGCTCCTAAAATGAATGTGGCCAAAAAAGTGAATGGTAGAATAATAAATAATGTCTTAATATCCAATGAAAAGAATGTTTGTTCACCTATAATAGTATCAATTATTTCTTGTATACCAAACCCAACTGCAAAGCGAGATAAGAGCCACCCTATAGAACAAATTAACCCACTGAAAACAAATCCTATCTTGAATTTTGTTAATTGCCAAGTGTTTCTCCAAACTCTCATTGTAAAACCTCCTCAATGCCTTTTTGAAGTAATTTAGAAAACTCTGATGTTGGTTCATTAGCTAAATGGCTTCGTACTCCATACTCAACAATTTCTCCTTTCTTTAAAATTAGGATATCATCAACTTTATGTAGAGTTGATAATCGATGGGCAATAATTATAGCACTTCTTCCTTCCATTAATTTATCTAAAGCAATATCTATTTGTCGTTCTGTTGCAGGATCCAATCTCGAGGATGCTTCATCTAAAATAACCAATTTTGGATTCTTAAGAAATGCTCGAGATAATGCTAATAATTGCTCTTCCCCAGCAGACAATCCACATTCCTCTGATAAAATAACTGTTTCAAGACCATTTTCTAATTGATCTAACCATGGTCCTAGTCCTACTTCATTAATTACTCGAAGGACATCCTCAGTGGGTATTGTTTTATCAAAAAAGGTAATATTGTCTTTTATTGATGCTTTGAATAACTCTACATCTTGTGTAACGTAAGCAATGCTTTTTCTGAGTTCTTTTAGAATGTAATCCTTGGTGTTGATATCATTAATGAGTATTTCACCACTTTGTGGATCATGCAGTCTAAAAATTAATCTGGCCAAGGTTGTCTTTCCACATCCTGTATGCCCAACTAAACCCAACTTCTTTTCAGGGATCAAGTCAAAAGATATTTTTTGCAAAACCAAATCATCATCATTATAACTGAAATTTATTCTATTGAATTTCAAATGCAATTTATCCTCAACTAATTTATGTGTCCCTTCATCAACAATCTTTGATTTAAGATTGAAGAATTCATCTATTCTCTCAATATTAGCAAGAGAATTTTGCATTTGTTCTATTTGCCATAATATTAATCTTAATGGAAAGAGTAGATTCGTGCCATAGGATAAAAGCAAGAATAAAGTTCCTCCGCCTTCAGTAGTCAATCCAAGTCTATCTGAGAGGTAATAGCTAACCACTAATATTGTGATATTTATTACTGCCCACATAACGATATTCAATAACCAATAAACTCGTGAGAAAATCATTGCTTTTGCTTTGTTTTTATAGTTTGTTTGTGATATCTCATGAAATCTACGCATGATGAATTCATCTGCACCATTAGCGCTAACATCCTCGAGTCCGGAAATATTTTCCTCTATAGTACCATAGAGTGCAGTGGTTGATTCTCGAACTTTTTTCCACAAAGGTGAAGTTATTTTCCTTACAAAATAGAATGCTACAAGAGCTACAATGGTGAAACCTGTGAAGAGTAACCCAAATTCCCACCCTTCAATAAACACAGCTATTATTATTCCAATTATTAGTAGAATACTTCCTACAAAATAAATGATAAACGTACTGAAAAATTCCGATAAGGTTGACGCATCACCATCTATTCGTTCTATCATTTCACCTGTTTTCATTTTATTATGAAATGACATATCCAAGTTCATACAGTGACCTGTTAAATCTACTCTCAAATCATTTGTTGTTGACCAGGCTAAATTCTGGCTGAGATAGTTTACTAATACTGAAAATCCTTGATATATTATATTAATTCCAATATAGATAATTGATGATAGCAGCATTACTTTTTTATCGATAATAGGAGCATTTACAGCATTAATATAGATACGAATGATTTGAGGATTAGTTATCTGAATGACATTATAGATAACTAGCAATAAAGCTAAGATGAACACTTGACCAATATAAGGTCTCAAATATTTTCTCAGCATTGAGATAGTTAATTTTAATATAGATGCCATAAGAACTCTTTATTGAATCGAAAGCTATTAATTCAAAAGTTTAAGTATAAGTTTTAGAAAAGGATTTGAAAAGAAATCGTTTTTAGAAGTGTTATAATAGAATCATCTTTATATGAAACACAATTTTTTAATGTAAAAAGGAAACATTAAAACAAGGATAATTTACTATTAATGGATGAATACCTATCATGGAAGAATTTTACAAAAGCATACGTTTGCTCAGCTACGGGTTATTTGTTCTTTGCTCTAAAATGGGTGATAAATTTAATGGTTGTATAGTTAATACGGTCTTTCAAATAACCTCAGAACCTCAGATGGTAGCAGTTAGTATAGCTAAAGAAAATTATACCCATGATTTCGTTATGTTCAGCAAGGTCTTTACTGCCTCTGTCCTATCTCAAGAAACTACGATGAATTTCATTGGTCGTTTTGGTTTTCGTAGCGGAAAGACCTATGATAAATTCAAAAATCCACTTCGGTATGATATTTTTATCACTGGTGTGCCCATTATTATGGATTATTCATTAGGGTATATCGAAGCAGTTGTTAAGCAAACTGTCGATTGTGGAACTCATACTCTTTTCATCGCAAAAGTTGTTGGTGGAGAAATAACTAATGAGGGGAAACCATTAACTTATGCATATTACCATGAAGTACTAAAAGGTAAAGCACCTAAGAATGCTCCAACCTACTTCCATATCCCAGGAAGCGTGCAAGAATAAGAAATGTCTTTAAGACATTCTTATTGCAAATTCTATTTCCTGATAGAGATCACTTGCATTTATTACTGCTTGAATTGATTTCAAGCGTTTCAAAAGATCTTCAGGAGTTTTATTACTTGCTATTGGAGTTTTATTATTTAACCATTCAACTTTTCTTCGATAAGCAGTATCATTGAATATTTTCATTTCGTCATAGTAGGCTGGTCCAGCAATACGACCTATAAAGAATCCATCTGTTGTAGGTACTAAAACTAAATGACCAACATCCATATCCCTTATGAATCGCCAAAAATCACCTGCTATTTGTCCTGAACGTCGTTTATTTGTTTCTTTAGGAAAATAGCTTTTATGGATAATTTCCCTAAATTGTTCTTTGGTTAATTTTTCATCCAATAATCCTTCTGCTTTTGAATACCCTATCATTATTTCATTTATTGTTAACATCTTACTTTCTGTGCTTGAAATTTTAACAATAAAAGCACGACTAGTTTTTGATGTATATTCATCAGTTACCATTTAAATGCACCTTTTTTTATTCTTTATATGCCGTTACATTCTCACTTATTTACATTTTTTGCCTTAGAAATTATCGATGATATCCCATACCATCTTTTTCTATTAGATCCAAATCAACAAAAATACAAGCTCTTTTTTCTGGGATTGGTTGTTCTGTTGAAGCTATCCAATAATGATAATCTTTCCAATTACAAGCTGCAGCAACATTGCCTTCTTTATCCATAACAATAATGGAAACTGACCCTTTATCAGGTTCCAAATCTTTCATCGATTTTACTGCATTTATTGCTGCTTCTTCTACAGTTGCTCCTTTGGATAATTCGTATACAGCTATTCGTGCTAGAGAGAGTCTAATAACAATCTCTCCAATACCAACACAAGCTGCTGCACCATATCTATTATCAGCATAATTTCCTGCACCAATAATTGGTGAGTCACCAGCTCTCCCGGGAAATTTGAAAGATAAACCACTAGTTGATACCCCACAACAGATATCGCCATTGGTATCTCTTGCTAAGATATTCACTGTGCCATGGTTACTTTGAGCATAGCGTTTATACCATTCCATGAGATTGAAATCTTTGACCATTCTTTGAAAAGATTTGAAATATCGCTCTTTGTTTTCCATTGTTTCATCGGTATCATAGGGTTTCTGAACTATACCTTTTCCCTCAAGAAAGTCTCTATGAATATCTCTAACACTTTCAGTTAACAATTCAGCTTTTTCAAAACCCATCACTTCAGCGAATTGATCAGCTCCTTCTCCAACTAAAAGTACATGAGGTGTTTCTTCCATTACTTTTCGAGCTATTGAAATTGGATTCTTGTAATGTTTTATTGCAGCAACCGCTCCTGCTCGAAGGGTTCTCCCATCCATTATTGAAGCATCTAATTCCACATCTCCTAGAAGATTTGGTAAACCACCTGTTCCTACAGTCCAATCTTCTTCATTATCCTCAACAATTTTGATGGTCGCTTCTACTGCATCAATAGCACTTTTCCCATCCAAAAGCATCTGTATTCCAGTTGGTAATCCTACATCTGCTCGTATTGTTCCAGCAATAACTACGTTCTTCATTAGGTGTCTCTTCTTATAGTGTTATGAATTTCTCTTGTTTGGGGATGAGAAATCTACATCCATCTTTTGTAACAACAATGTCTTCTTCAAGTGAAACATAGCCATAGTTCTTGGTTTTTACATTCAATTCCAAGGTAAAGATCTGATTCTCTTCGACAAGACCTTTTGGGATATCACCATATCGTTCCCATAATGGTCCTAATAATGTCCCACCATCATGCGCTTGCATTCCTAATTGGTGTCCTAAGGCATGACCATACTCCTCATACCCGCGTTCAAGAACATAATCTCGAGCGATTTTATCTGCTTCAAATCCCTTGACACCTGGTTTGATGAATTTTGCTGCACGAACAATTGCTTCATGAACTGTCTCAAAAGCATGAAGTAACTCCTCAGGGATGTCGCTTTCTTTACCAAAGAAATACATTCTCTGTATATCAGAACAATACCCATGAAGTTTTACCCCAAAATCGTAATGAAGTGTATGACCTTGCTGTACCTTAATTGTTGGTTGGGGACCTGAGTGGCCTATTTCTTTATCTGGTCCAGCATCAACAGCTGGACAGGAGTTTCTTTGCCAGGATTCAATGACACCTAAACTATCCATATGATCATGAAACATTTTTTGAATTTCTGTTTCGCTCATGCCAACCTTTACTTTTGAACCTATTTTCTCGAAGATATCTTTGGTCATTTTACAAGATTTAGTTACCAAATCAATTTCAGTTTTCGATTTCCTTCCTCTGAGTTTCTGAATAATTGTTTCAGAACTAACAAAATAATCCTTTTTATCTTCTAAAATCTCGGTAAGCGTTAGATACATACCATAAGTTAAACCATCAGCTGAAACATCATCTTTTGAAAAATTGAGAGCAATTTTTTTCGGATTTAATTTAACTATATAATCCTTTAGTGACGCTGATATTCCCTCTTTGTACCCAAGAACATCATCCCAAATGTTCTTGTTTTTTTCGGCATTAACATCATAATTACCGACAATAGCGGTTTTTTTAAATTTGCCACCAACAGTTGAAAAAATAAATGCTGAATGCCAGACAACATCACCACCAACAACAAGATCCATTACAGGTTCAGTTATTTGTGATGTTTCTCGAGCAAAAACAATCCAACAATCAATATCACATTCATTCATAATTGTTGAGAGTTGTTCATGCTTTTCTTTAACAATAGCTAATCGTATATCCCTAGGAGTTTTAGATTCACTCATTTAATCACACAACCATTTTGTTTAATGTTTTTCACATAAATTGACTGTCTCGAGAATAAATTAGTTTTTATCAAATAACCATTCAAATTCAAAAAAAAGTATTTTTATAAAAGAATAAACAAAAAAGAAAGAGAAGAAATCCTCAGAAGTGAGGATTTAATTTAAACATTTAAGTTAGCTTAACGCCACAGGCGGAACAGAAGACCTCTCCAGTATCAATCTTATCTCCACAGTTAGTACAAAACTTGAGTGCATTCTTTGGTTTTACACCCATTTGTGTACCACAACCGGGACAGAATTTTGCAGCGGGAGAAGTGTTAATACCACAATTTGGACATGTAACAACTGCTTGTTCCTCGGGAGTACCTGAAGTTCCTGAAGATTTAGTAGATTTCTCTGCTTGTCTCATAAGTT
This sequence comes from Bathyarchaeia archaeon, assembly GCA_035528035.1. GTDB lineage: Archaea > Asgardarchaeota > Heimdallarchaeia > JABLTI01 > JABLTI01 > JABLTI01. The sequence goes on along the minus strand of DATKZI010000006.1, from coordinate 8,065 downwards.
CTGGCATAAGAAACATTCCCACACCAAGACTTGCACCATCAGATTTCCCAAGATGTTCAGAAGACTTTTCAACTGTTTTCAAGGTAAGTATCTTATCAGCATTCACACCTGATTGCATCCAGAACAATCGGTCACGATATTCTGGAGTAGTATCTACACCCATGTATTTCAAATCAATTAAGTTGATACCCCAACGATTGATTTCAGGATAGACCACTTTTTCAATTTCTTCACTGACTATATCTAATTGTTGCATCACTTGTATTAATTTAAAGCGAGATAAGTTAGAAATAGATGTTTGAACAAAGAAGCTTCTCAAATAATCAGTCGCTGCAGTTGAATCATAGATTTGTTGATTGCCGACTATTTCCATGACAAAAGCACTGGGATCTTTTACTTCCCAGAAATATTCTCCATGGAATTGCAATGGGGCTAAATCCATTGTTTGGCTTCTGCCACCAAATTTACCCTTGAAATCACTTGTACTTACAAAAATAACTTCTGCATTGAAAGGAGTTCGATCATAACCAACTAGTCTTGAGAGAAATTTGGTTATTAAAGGAATGTTCTTGGTAGTAATAAAATGTCTTCCGGGGGTAAGAACATCATAAGCTTTGCCTTCCTTGAAAAGGATTGCTGCTTGATTCTGTTTAACGATTATCTGGGACCCCCAAACAATACGATCATCTGGGTGTCGATAAACGATGTCTCCGGGCCGTGCGCCCATCCATTCGTAAACTTCTGGCAATTTTTTTTACACCTAAAGTTTTATTTTTTTCTAAAACAATTTATTCAGTTACCATAACTGGTAATGCTGTGTTATTTCAATCGCACTATATATAAAAATTATTGCAAAGGGAATCTAACGATAAAATTCCCAATGATAATTATTATTTCAATTTTTTTCTCTTCACTTTTATTTCCTTTTAATTCTCTAAGTAAAATAATTATTGATTTCAGAGAAGGTCTTCATGTAAACCTTTTTGGTTGATATAAAAATTTTAATTGCTCATCGAAAACTTTAAACACAAAGATTAAAGTAAACTCTTAAAGTGTAAAGTAAAGAATAGACTACTTACTAAAGAGTGGAGAGAACTTGTCTAATAAATATGATCGACAAATGCGTATAGATGGTTGGAATCAAGAGAACCTTGACAAATCTACTGTTTTTATAGCTGGTATTGGTGCTCTTGGATCATTTATCGCTACAAATCTTGCTTTAAGCGGTATTGGGAGACTCATTCTTTGCGATATGGATACTGTTGAATTAACTAACCTCAATCGTCAGCTATTATTCCGTAGAAGGGATATTCGCAAATATAAATCAGAAGTTGCTGCAAAACAGTTACGTAAAATCAATCCTGATATTGATATTATTTCCTTACCGATGCGATTAGAAAGTGTTAAACGTTCCTATTATGAAATGGCTGATATCATCGTTGGAGGTCTTGATTCCTTTGATGCTCGTCGCTGGTTAAACTCTCTAGCAGTCGATCTTAAAAAACCATTAGTTTCAGGTGGTATGTTTGGACTAATGGGTCAAGTTCAACGAATTATTCCTTATGATACCCCTTGTTTTGAATGCCAACCACTTATCCCACAAGATAAACTTAGTCAAGCTTGTAGCCCAGTTGGTGAAAAACGGAAGAATTTACCCAAAAAACCTGAAGCCCCTATGCCAGCAGTTGCTACTATGTCGATGATCATTGGTGGAATTATGAGTCAAGTAGTTTTGAAACATTTAATGAAACTTGGCACACCTCTTGATAATTACTTATTTTATGATGGAATATCCAATACCATTACTATCCTTAAACTCGAACGTAAATTTAACTGTCCTGTTTGTGGAGGATTCTTTGATCTTGAGGAATCAACCCTTGCTATTGAGGATGGAGAAACAATTGACGCAGTCTTAACTCGTATTGCTTTTACTTTTGGATTAGCTGAACCAAAAGTTATGCTTAAAGGAGTTATTCTTAGTAGGGATATGGTTATAACTAAAAAGAATCTCAAATCTGGGGATAAGTTATTTGTAATGGATGATCGATTAGCAAAACCATTAAAAATAGTAATTCAGAAACAGACAGAATGAGTTTTTTATTACAATTATCGTCTAATTGAAGCGTACGAATAATAAGACTATTAAAGTTGATGAGTACTTTTTCATTTAGACATCTTATTAAATGATATTTTAAAAGAAGGATATTAGGAGGAAACACTCCTTGATAACAGATGAACACCTGCATTTCTATCAAGAAATTGCATCTATTCTTGAGCAATCACACTTTACGCTTTCAACACCATTACTAGGTTGTGGTGGTTGTTTTGATCTAGTGGCCAAGAAGCAACATCTTTTATTGCTTGTCAAGGTTCTCCTTAGTGTTGATGGGTTAAGAGAAGATCAAGCTTATGAACTTCATAAATTAGCTGTCATGTTGGAAGCCTTTCCACTTATTGTTAGTCGCCAGATACGAAATAATGCTATAATTGAAGATGGTGTTGTTTATACTAGATATGACATTCCAGCTCTTTCCACTGAAACATTTCGAAATCTATTGGTCAATCACAATCCCCCTCTAATCTATGCTTCTCGTGGTGGATTTAAAGTCAAATTTGATGGTTCTATTCTTAGAGATAAACGTATTCAGAAAAATTATAGTATGGGCGATTTTGCACGAGAAATTGGTGTTTCAAAACGAGCTATTTACGAATACGAACATGGGACAGTTGATGTATCCCTTGAAACAGCAATGAAAATTGAGGATTTATTAGATGAACCATTAACTTTAGCAATTAATCTTTTTGAGGAAATGAAACAAATAGGTTCTATTACTACTCCAGCAGCATATTCGAATGAACCCCGTAGTAATCTTGAACGTGAAGTGAAAGAGCACTTTGATATTATTGGATTGAAAGATCAACTCTGGACAAGAAAAATACCTATTCGTGTGTTAGCTAAAGCACTTCTCCCTGAAGAACAACATGGTATTACAACTATTACCGGAATAGCTGAAGAGTCGAAAAAAGAAGATGTTATGAAAAAAATACAAGTAACTTATAGCATTTCAAAATTAGCTGATGCTGATCCTTTAGTTATTGTTAGCAACGAAGCTCAAAAAACCAATGTTGATGGAGTCAGGATCTATTCTATTGATGAATTGATCAAACAAACGAAGAAAGATAGCCAAAATTGAATTGCCAGTTATTCAGCATTTTTAAAGAAATCATTTAAGTTCCTTTGCTCACTTAACTCTATCACTTTCTTAGATGTTGCCCAAGTTTTTCTAGCGATTATTGGTAATTCCTGATGTTCAGTATAATATTCAGTTAAAAATTGATTGGTTTTTGGATCGTGTGGATATCCACTACCAAAATCTACGCCAAATGTTTCATGTAATTTCTCAATTTCTTTATCCCTTATGACTTTGGCTATCACAGATGCTGCTGAAACTATCGGGTAATTCAAATCAGCAAAATGTTCAGCAGTAATTTCCTTTCGAACATTGTTCCTTAGTGTTAATTCCATTCGCTTAGCATTCCTGTCACAAGCGTCCACATAAGCTTCTGTCCAATCCTTCAATGAGCCAAGCAAATCGATCATAATATTTATTTCAATACGATTAAGATTTGTAGCGTTATTTCGTTTATAATCAATTTCTTCAGCAGGAATGACGACCACTTTATAATCAATTGCACAAGCTAAAATTTTATCATAAAATACATTTCTTTGTTCTTTAGTTAATAATTTTGAATCTGTTAATCCTTGTTCCACTAGTTTATCCAAATCATCTTTATTGATCACCACTCCAGCAATAACCAGTGGACCAATGACAGGTCCTCTACCTGCTTCATCAACACCTGCTAAATACATGTATATCCGTCATATAAATTCCATCATGTTTACACAAAAATGTTTCTTAAGGATTATATTGATTCTGAAGAACTTTCTTTATTGCTTCTATTATTTCAGTCATTGAAGCTTCTGTTTTAATGGAATTCGTTCGAAAATGGGTTTTTGTCGTAATAAATCCTTTTTTCAATAATTCATTGATGGTAGCTTCATATTTTGGTGATGGTAGATTAAGTTTATCAGCTATCTCGTGTAAGTCATAAAAACCAATCATTGCTTTTTCTGATTTATTTGCTTCTATTTCATTTTGGATAAGTGAAACTAACTTCTTCATTTTTTTAATAGTGAAATACTGTTCATTTTCAGTTTCTAATTCATTGACTAGTTCTTCCACAAATTGTTCATTGAATATTTTTCCTAGCCAATATGGTCCACCTATAATTCGTTTCTCGTGGCAATTTGGGCAATCGATTGTAAGGCTATTGATTATTCCCTTAGAGCTTTCAATGCTATAACATTGGGGACAATGAGCGATATAGCCTAAATTTTCCATTGTTTCTTTTGCTTGGGTGATATTTTTTTTGACTATAACATAGACTCTGACATAATGAGCTGTGCTGTGAGCAAAGACCGGTTGACAACTCTTTTCATGTCTTCCTAAAGCTGTTGCTATGAAACCTATGAGCATTCTTACTGTTATTTCATGACCAATAGAACTATGAATTGGTTTAGAAGCATATTTCCGGATACATGCTTGTGGATATACTCCACAGGTTGTTGCCATATCTGTTGAAGTAATTGCTAGTAAACCATCAGTACTTATAGCTTGAGCTGCAGCATCAACAAAAGGAGCGGGGGAACCAAAGGGATCAATATCAATAACATCGAATTTCGACCCTTCTGCTCGTAATCTCAACATTAAAGCATTAGCATCTTCTTTGTAAACAACCGTTTTTTCTTGTATTTTTAATTGTTCAATATTTGCTTTTACTAATTCAACTGCGAAAGGATTGAGATCATTAATTATTACTTTAATACCATCAATTTCATTAGCAACTCGAACAGAACGTATACCACTCCCCGCCATTGGTTCACAATACAGTAACTCATCTTTATAGGTATAGTGCTTTTTATAAACACGTAAAGTTGCTAGCGCAAAATCACGATTGAATTCCATTACTTTGTTATAAAAAACAGGAGCATCTGCAGGAGGAAAATTCGATGATGGTTTTTTTATTTCCTCTAAATTGGGAACTAGGACACATGTTTTTCCTTCAATAACTGATTCAAGTGGATAATCAATCATCTTCTTCCCCTTTAACTACGGTAGATTTCTTTTTCCATTTTATGGGGCCTTTCTTTAATCCTTTAGCGATAACATAAACTTCGGCACTTCCTTTTCGAGATGCTTTTGGTTTATAGTTATAAACAACATGGAACAGGATTTTCACATTACTCAAATATGTTTCATACAAATCTCCCATAAAAAGTTTACAAATAAATTTACCACCTTGTTTTAATAAGCCAGATATGCTTAAGCGCAAAGTTTCTTCGGCGAGAAAGATTTGTCTTGCATGGTCTGTTGTCCAGTTACCTGTGATTTTAGGACTAATATCACAAATAACAATATCAACTGGATTAGTAAGCAAAATTTTAATTCGCTCCTGTGTTCCGGGGTCTGAAATATCACCTCGTATAGCAATTACATTATCAATTGGTTCTATATACTCAAGGTCTACAGCATATACCCGACCATTTGGTTTTATATAATTGCTAGCAACCTGTGACCATCCTCCTGGAGCAGCACCCACATCAAGAACTAAATTACCACTTTTGAAAATGTTAAATTTCTCATGAATTTGAATTAACTTATACGATGCTCTGGAGCGATAGCCTTCTCTTTGTGCTTCTCGATAATAAAATTCTCTTCGTCGCTTTTTTTGTCTATCACTCATTACTACTACTCCTGATGATATTACTACTTGAAAAATATTATAATTGCTTTTAGAATCCTTTGATAGCTTATTAGAAACAGACAAGTTATTACAGATAGAAATCTGTAATATTAATCTATGTTTTCTAAAAATTTATTCTTTTTGTTCTTTTTGTGGTTCTGCGAATAACCATCTTGTGAAAAGTGGGCAATCAACTGAAGAAATGGGGTTTCCAACGTCACATTTATCTAATTCATAGCATGTAAAACATGGACATCCTCCAATATTATCCCATTGAATCTTGAAAGCGCTTATCAATTTTATTCCCTCTAATTTTCCTTCTAGGGATCGCTTAACAAATAAAGTACTGTCTTTTGCTTGTACTATCATATATTCATTTTTTATACTGTTATCTGTAAGTAGTATTTGTAATTCTTTTAAATCTATATTTAAAATATCAGCTAGGTCGTCTGCAGGAATCTCAGTAATACCTCTGCTATCAAATACCTCCTTAAGTATTTGTCTAAATTCTTTTGTAATGGCTATCATTTGGTATGACCTCAAAGTCAATATCAGCTACTTTTTTAAGGCAAGCGTAAAATTACAGAGAACCTATCGGCAACGTTAGTTTATTCTGTAAATTATGCTAAGTGTTTTACTGTGTGCTTTTGTTGCTATAACTATAGGATAATATAGCATAGTAACTTCTAACTAAAAAGTGTTATGCGTCTAAGTATAAGAATTTTTCACTTTTTTGTATTAGATTGTAATGTATTTACTGTTTCTAGTTATAATAATTTTGCTCAGTACAGTAAATCAGTTATCCTTTAGAATGAAAAGAAAAAATATGAAAAAAGAATTGACAATTGTCTTACCAAATACTGTAATGTTTGTACAATTTCGTAGGATAAACAATTAGGTAGGAAATTATCGCATCAGCTATTCCTTGAACCAAATTCCAAGCGAAATATCCACCACCCAAAGTAAGATAGAAAATTGGATCTGTAAATACTGTAGTAAATTGTTCTCTTCCGGAATAGAGCCATAGGAATAGAGGAGCTATCACAAGTGTATTTATAACAAACATAATAGTTGCTCTTCCAAAAATAGCAATACCCATAACAAAAGAGTAATTTTTTATTGGTTGTAAACTCTCAGAAGACATTTTAAGTGATCTAAGGAATGGTGATTTAGATTCATGATTTTTTCTATTAATGATTTTAAGAATTAACCATGGAATAACAAACATTGATGTAGAAGCAAAGAATTTTGGCCACATAGCTAACCAACCAAAAGCTTCTGAAAGATAAAAAGCAATAGCACCACACCCAATAATTGCAGCAATAATGCCACTAAGAGCACCAAAAACTAAAAAAGCTACAATTATAGGGATCGCTAAAAAGTCAATCCAAGTCATCCCAAAAGCGAAAGAAGGACCAAAACCACCAATTCTTTCTACTATTGCATCCCAGCTAAAACCAATAATTATACTCAATGAACCTAAAATTGCTCCAGCTGTGATCTTTATTGTTGTTGTTTTACCTGAATACTCTCTCATTTCAGGTAATTTTTCAGTATTTAATGAATTTAATTCAAGAATATTGTTTTGATTATTCTTGGTTGTTTCATTCCCTTCTTCTAAAAATATTTGGTCATCTGTTTCTTCTTTATACTGATTACCCACTGAAGTCACCCATTTATCTGCACACAATTAATTTAGTACTAATCAGTTAATTACAGTATAAATATTAATTATTCATTTACGCGATTCTGAGTAATATTACCCAAAAATAGGTATATTACTTCAAATTCATTTTGGAGTAATAAATAAAGGAAAAAAGGGGAAAAAAGATATTAAAAATTAAATTAAGAGGATTATTCGTCCTCTTCTTTTTCGATATCTTCTTCCTCGGGGGGACGTAATTCGCCTCGACCAGGTCTTCGTCTTACCTCTGGAACGCGTGCTTCTGTAGCAACTTTCTTTTCCACAAGATATACTTCGACAATACCTTCTTCGTCTTTAATTGCACGAACACGTACTTTTCTAGGTGGCTTTTGAATACCTCTAGCCCAGATGAATTCGTTTAATTCATTATCAATAATAATATCTTCAGCTTTCATATGCCTATAAATGAATTCTTTTAATAATCTGATAGCACGTGGGGCTCTTTTATATCTGGTTGAGAGCTTTAGCTTGGGGTAGAAGGGAATAGTGTAAATTCTTTCTTCAACAATTTCTTCATCAGTGCTCATTTTTATTCTGCCTCTTATTCACTCTATA
>DATKZI010000005.1:0-94431 GCA_035528035.1 Bathyarchaeia archaeon | reverse complement strand
GATGTTCGTTATTACACTCTCAGACATAGTCGAGCTACCAATTTAATAAAACAAGGTTTAGATGTTGGATGGGTTAGAAGAATAACTCGACATAGAAATATCAATAATGTTTTGAAATATATTCATTTATCCTCACAAGATATTAGAGAAGAACTAGAGAAAAGAAAGATAATGTAATACTGCTTTTCTTTTTTTCTTTTACCTTTAATCAATTAGATCTTTTATCGCCAATCTTTCCCAAGCAATTGCTATTTTCTGTAATGAATTTGAGAATAAAACTGAAGGCATGTATGCTTGTTCTTGTTCATTAAATAGGATCATTCCACGAGTTATTAATCTTTTAAGTATTCGATAAAAGCTTGCCTTTGAAATGTGTTCGCGATTACGCATATACAAATCATACATATCATCCTTTTTCATTTGTCGATTACCTGAAATTAATCTATTAAGTATCATAAAAGTAAGACCATATTCTGGTGAATCCCTATCACCAGTTGATATCAATGCTACAATTTCTTCCAATTTCATATCTGTTTTTATTTTATTTTTATCGAAAACAATTTTTTCTTTTTCAGACATGAGAATCAACTTAGTCTTATTTTTATGAGACTTTAATTTTTAAGGTTTTGGTTAGAGCAATGTATGAGATTGATAAATATTTATAACTTAATACAATTAATAAGCAATTTGTAAATATTTTACAAGGGTTAAATTATGAAAAATAGATTGGTTTTAATATTTATTACAATTTTATTTCTTACAGGTAGTAGCACATCCTTGATATTTTTTGGAAATGTGAATTCAAATACGCTTAATTATGAGATATTGAATGATTCTAATAGGATTGAACCTACATCTGAAGAACAAATAACCATTATAGAAAATTATGATTTTAAAAATTATAATACTAAAGCACCATTAGCTGGACAACAAAGAATAGCTGTAGTTCTTGCAAAATTTTTGGATTCTCCAACCAGATTTACCCCAGCGGAAATGGCTGATTTATATGATTGGGTAAATATTTTTTGGATAAATGCAAGTAATGGGCATATTAGTATTGATTATGATATTTATGGTTGGTATGATCTTGACGATTCTTTTGAAGGATATAATAATTCAGGGAAATGGGACAAGTGGCAAATTGCACATACTGCTATAGATAAAGCTGACAATGATTGTGATTTTACTCAATATGATTGTGTTCAAGTGTGGTTAAATAATATTACCTGGAGATGTGTTAGCAATGTTGGTAAGCAAACTAATCGCGAAACAAACGATGGAACAATTAATGTTGCTTTAAGTATTATTTTTGAAAAACCTGGTTATTCATATAATTCCATTCTAGGTTCTGTAACTCATGAATTAGGACATTCATTTGGTTTACCGCACACACATGGAGGGGGAAGTAATGGTGAGAAAAATTATGCTAGTTACTATAGTGTTATGGCTAGAGGAAATCCAGGTGGATTAAATGGTTATCATATGGTTTGGAATGGGGTAACAGATTGGTATGATGATACTACACAACAAGAGATTGTTCTTCCGGGTCAAATTAAGCAAGGATATATCAAACCAAGATACATACAATCTACGACTGAACCTCAATATATATTAGTAAAAATTTCAAATTTGATTTACTATCGTATCGAGGTTGTGGAGAAAAAATCAGAAGATGCTTTACTCACAAATGAAGGGGTATATATCTATCTAGTAAATGAAAATGAAAAAAACTCTGATCAATGCACAGATATGGATAGCACACCTAATTCTGATGTAGGATTAAAAGATTTGAAGGATTGTTTATGGAATGTAGGTCAAAGCTATGTTAATACTACATATAATGTCAACATAACGGTCCTCAATAAAATAGGTGACATGTTTGAAGTTCGTGTTGTAAATAGTGGTTCCGGATTTCCAGATGTAATGATTAGTCCATGGGGTAATCCACCAGGTCATCCTGGACCTTGGGAAAGTCAAGATGTATGGGTTGATAGTATTATCAATGGTTATAATAATTATAGGTATACTACTAGTGATGGTACACCAGTAGGAAGTGGTGATGATCCTTGGGCAAATCATGTAAACAAATTATATGCTAGAGTACACAATATTGGAAATGGTTTAGCTGAAGATGTTAATGTTTATTTTTATGAGAAAGTACCTCTCAGTGCTGGTGATGATCAAGATTGGGATTTTATTGGTGTAGCAACTGTTGATTATATCAATGCTGGGAGCAGTGCTGAGATATCCATTCCTTGGACTCCTGAAATTTCTTTAAGTAATAATGACGATGGTCTTATGAAATTACATGGTTGCATTTTTGTTACAATAGAAGCACAATTAGATGAAGTTGATCTCGCAAATAATAAATGTCAAGAAAATATTGCTTATTATGAGGTAACAGCGGATAGTACTGACTTGTATAAAATACCAAGTTCAGTTTTTAAACCAATAACAACTACAATTAATGTTAATAATCCATATAATTTTCCTAAAGAGCTATTTGTTGATATTATCAATACTACAAGCAAATGGACAGTTCAAGGTGAGGGACTCGGTTCATTCACACAATTTCAACCATTAGAAACTAAGGAATTTGAAATTACAATAATACCTGCTGATGAAATACGTTTTACAGATCGATTCAATGGATACTTAATTGTTTGTGAGGAATATACTGGTGCTGATTCAGAAGATTTCATGGGTGACATACATCTTGAGACGGTAGGTGGGTGTTCGCTGACAGCTACTGTTTCATATCGTTCAGAATTAGATTTAGAAGTGAATTTCAGAACTGCTGGTTTAACTATTAAAGGGCAATTAACATTTTTGGACACTCTACCATCATCTAAATTCCCACAAACAACTGCTGAGAAAACAATTTTGCTTGAAATAAAAAATACTGATTTGGATGTCTATGAATACTATACAGTTTCAATTGATCCAATTGGTGATTTTTCATACTCTTATACAATTTTAACACAAGGAAACTATTCAATAAAAGCATATTACGCAGGATCAAAGTATATAACAGCTAGTTCTTCAGTAACAATTAATGTTGATACTATTCATAGTTCAATATGGACTAGCGGAAAATTCTTCCCTGGTTTTGAGTTTTATTTGGTATTAGCAGTGTTAACAATTACTACAACATTAATTAAATTAAGAAAAAAATTTAATTTTAACAAGATGTAAAGAATGGGGATAACCCTATTCTTTTACTTCACATTGTTTCCAGCTATCATCTTTAATAGGCCAGAGTTCAGGAGGGTTAATAAAACCTTTTTTTCCAACTTTCTTTAATACATCAATGAAATTTAAGAATTCATTAGGTACATTGGGATCAGCAATGCATTTGTTTCCGATGTCACAAAATAATAAATCAGTTAATTCAAGAGAGGGGAAGGATACAGGTTTGGAACCAAAATAAAAGAAATGATCTTTATCTGCAATTAGAACAAATTTTCCTTGGATATCTTCTTGCTTCTGGTGCAACCATTCAGAATCATTTGTGAAATAATCTCGAGAATGCATTGAATAATGTTGAATAATATCTTTTGTCGTTTTTTCATAGATATTATCACCAACTCTGAATATTTCTTCATCAATGGAGAAATCAGGTTTTTTAACTTGAAATCGAGGATCAACCCAGTATTTTTCAAAAGTTATTTTTTCTGTTATTTGCATGGCAAAAATTAATTTATGATCAGCTATTTTCTTAGAGCCTTCATTTAATCCGACTATCCAATCCCCAACATTAGCTAATTGTCGAATAAGAGCTTGGTCACAAGCTAAAGTAATATAATCCCAAAAAGGATTAGGTGCAAAACCAGAATCATTCCTTAGAACATATGAATAAATTTTCATTTTTTTTCACCTAAATTATTCTATACTATTAATTCTAAAAAACATTCAGCACAAGAAACTTAAGAAATAATGAAATAAATCATTATTTTGTAAAAAATATAGGAAAGAACCTAAATAACAATCCTTAATATAATAAATATTATTATTTCCTTCTATTGAGGATTATCAAATGAATACTAAAGAATCTCAAATAATTAGACCTGCAAAAGGACAACTAAAGAAACAAATAATTTTTCTTTGGCTTTATGCTTTAGTAATGTATATTGCGATACTATTTTCATTTGGTTTAGTTGAATTGAGTCTAATTCCCAGTGGTTTATCTATTTTCGGACCTGTTTTCTGGATAGTATTACCAACAGCTTCACTAGGTGTTTTGCTTTTATTAGTTATATTTGGTTATATAATTATTAAGAAAAGATTTGATTCTATTCAATATGAATTAAAAGAAAACTCCATTATAATTACTAGTGGTTTTATTACAGTTAGCACAAGAAGTGTAATTTTTGAAAAGGTTGTAAATGTTCAGAAAATACAGCGACCTCTTGATAGAAGATTCAATATTGGTACAGTAATACTTAGCACAACAAGTCTTAGTGGAACAACTGCTATTACAACTTCTTTTGTAGGAATTGAAGAGTATAATGAATTATATGATCAATTCTCCAGATTGCTCGAAAAATAAAATCATTATTAACTATTTTTTTCCTTTTTTTCTATATTGACAAATTCTTTTGTTTTTTTATTATTGATCATCTTTTATTAAATTACCAGTACTATAAGTATAGATTGGATATTCATCATCCATAGCGGTCATAGGTATTCCATTAAAATAGAATGTATTTGAAACAATACGGGCTTCAGGACGTAATTCTTGTATGAGCTTTTTCTCTAATTTGTTATTAGTACTTTGTAGAAGATAACAGAAAACAACATCAGCATCACTAAGATTCCTATCAAAGAGATCACCATAAATTACCTTGACTTTTTTTCGCAAAAATAATAACGTAATCAAAAATTGACACCAAAGAAATCTAATAAGATCAATTTCTATACCAATAGCTCGAGCATTAAATTTTCTAGCAGCTATAACCAATACTCGACCATCACCACAACCTAAATCATAGACTAATTCACCAGGCTTAACATCTGCTAATTGTAACATCTTTCGAACTTTTTTCAGACGAGTAGGAACCCAAGGTGCACCCCTTCTATTTGGCCAAGATATAGAAACCAATGTAAAGAAACCAAGCAGAATAATTCCTAGTGCTATCCAAAATGAAGGTTCTGGCATTATCTTATTCCTATCCTTATATTATACAAGTATGGTTAATTTATAATTTTTAGTATTAAATTAAGACTATATTTTAATAAAGAAAATATCCTTATATTTTAAATTACAAAAGCCAAAGTAAGGGATGGGTGTCAAATTAAAATTAATACAAATATTGAGTGTTCAGATTTTCTCTGTACAGATATAGAAAAAAAGGGCTATAATATAACTAAAATTGAAATTGAACCAAATAAAGTAAAAATTCTTATGATAATAGAAGCTATGCCAATTGATCAAAGGGATTATGTTTATTCTCAAGAAAAAAACCCCGCGTTTATGTCCACATTACTTCAAGCTTTTAGTGATGCAAATAGTCGAGTAAAATCAATAGAAGATATATTGAAACGAGGAATTTATCTAACAACAGCAATTAAATGCTCAAAAATTGGCTATAGCGTTTCAGCAAAATCAATTGAAAATTGTTCTTTCATTCTAGAAAAGGAATTTAAACAATTTCCAAATATTGAAGTTGTGCTCCTAATGGGTGATGTTGCGATTAAATCTTTCAATTATATTTCCAAAAGATCAATCGGTAAAAAAACAATTCCAACAGGTTCAACATATAAAATTAGAAAGGATGAATTTTATTATAAGAATATTCGTGTTTTTCCTTCATATTTACCAATAGGACAAAATTACCTTATTGAAAAATCTAAAAGAAAAATGATTGCTGAAGATCTCACAAATGCACTTAAGATAATTAATGAAAAGAAGTAACAATTAACAATCAATTTCTTTTATTTTTAAAATTATTATAAAAAATTGGTAAAATAGCTTAATCTTTATTAGAATATATGTTATTAGTTTTCTATCAAGTTAAAAAGGTCTTATTTTATGGATGTAGAAATAAGAAAAGCAAAGAGAACAGATGAGAAAGAATTAATCAACATCTGTTATATCACTGGTGATCCTTTTTTGAAAAAAATCTTTCCACAGCGTTATTTATTCAGTCTTTTTTGGTGTAGCTATTATGTGAGATATGAAACTGAGAATTGTTTTGTTGCTGTTGATCCTGAAAATAAAAGAGTAATTGGGTATATCTTGAGTACTATGGATACAATTAAACAGAAAAAGGATTTAAAAATAAAACTCAAAAAAGAAATAAAAAGCCATATTAAATATTTGCTAGTAAATAAAATAAGAGCTAAAATTGTAGCATGTTATATTTTAAATCAAAGAATTACTAAAAAAAGAAGAGCATTTCTTGAAACCTATCCTGCTCATTTACATATAGATATACTTCCAGAGTATCAAAGGAAAGGATTAGGTCATAAATTGATGAATACCTTAGAAGAACATTTCAAAAGTGAAGGCATTAATGGTTATCATTTGGAAGTTAGCACAAAAAATAGCACTGGTATTAATTTCTATGAAAAATATGGATTAAATCTAATATCAAGAAATAGATTTAATACAATTTTTGCTAAAAAAGTCGATGGTAATTAATATAAAATATAATTAGTATTTTTCTTTTATGTCAGAAAAAAGCAATTGGGTAAAAAAGGATACTACCTTAACGACACCTTGGTTTGAAGGTGTATCTGTTGATAATCCTTTTCCTGATTATCCGCGACCTCAATTTGTTCGAGATGCATGGATTAATCTAAATGGTCTTTGGAATTATGCTATCACATCAAATAAGATTCAAGAAACAAAGAATTATGATGGGAAAATATTAGTTCCCTATCCACTAGAATCAGCATTATCAGGTGTAAAGAAACAGCTCAGAGCAAAACAATTTTTATGGTACCATCGTGTTTTTACTATCCCAAAACATTGGGAGAAAAATCGAATTCTATTACATTTTGGAGCAGTGGATTGGGAATGCAAAGTGTGTGTAAATGATGTTGAGGTAGCAATACACAAAGGTGGATATACTCCTTTTAGTATCGATATAACTGATATAGTAATAACCGATGGGGAAAATCATTTACGATTAAGAGTTTATGATCCATCAGAGAAAGGAAAACAGCCATCTGGCAAACAATGGATAAAACCAGGGATAGTTTTTTATACAACTATCTCAGGAATCTGGCAGACTGTATGGTTAGAAAGTGTTCCGAAAAATTATATCTCAGATATTAGAATGATACCTGATATTGATAGAGAGCTTTTGAGATTAGAAATTAATACTGAATTTGATAAGCATTTGAAAATTAATAATAGAAATGATACCTCTTTTGAATTGAAAATTAGAATTCCTACAAAAGATATCGTCCTACAAGAAATAACAAATAGAAATAAACAGTATTTCGAAATACCAATACCGAAAGCAAAATTATGGACACCTGAAACACCTCATTTATATGAACTTGAAATAGAATTGTTAGAAAACAAAGAACCTGTTGATAAAATTAAATCTTATTTTGCTATGAGAAAATTTAGTTTAGCAAAGGATAGTAATGGCTATCTAAGATTTCATCTCAATAATAAACCATATTTTATGACAGGATTATTAGATCAAGGATATTGGCCTGATGGATTATATACCGCACCATCTGATGAAGCTTTGAAATGGGATATAGAATTAACCAAGGAATTTGGTTTTAATACCATCAGAAAGCACATTAAAACAGAACCAGCTCGTTGGTATCATTATTGTGATAAATTAGGTGTTCTTGTTTGGCAAGATATGGTTAATGGAGGAGGTAAAAAAGGTATTATTTCACAATTCCTTGCTCATATAGTAGGAATAAAACTACAGGATACTAGATGTTATTGGAAATCGGGACAAGGAAAAAAATCTCGAAGAGCTAATTTTGAAAGAGAATTAAAAGAAATGATTGATACTCTCTTTAATGTCCCATCGATTTGTCTTTGGGTACCATTTAACGAAGCTTGGGGGCAATATGATTCTTTAAGGATTAGTCAATGGGTGATGAATTATGATCCTACAAGATTAGTTGACCATGCAAGTGGTTGGTTTGATCACAAAGGTGGTAACTTCATTAGTATTCATGATTATGCTGACAAATTTAATATGCCTACTAAATCAATAACTCGAGGAGTCTTATTATCTGAAACTGGTGGTTATACTAGAATGATACCAAATCATAGTTGGAATCCCAAGAAGAAATATGGTTACAAAAATTTTCATACACAAGAAGAAGTTGAACAAGCATATCGAAATTTAGTTGAAAACATACTTTTACCTGCAAAGAAAATGGGATTAAGTGGAGTTATTTATACCCAAACATCAGATGTTGAAATTGAATATAATGGGCTTATAACTTATGACCGTAAAGTAAAGAAAATGAATCCTGAAAAAATAGCAAAATTAAACAATAAATTAAATGAAAAAAAATGAATTTAATATAAAACGAAAGAAAATACGTCTAAAAATTCTTTTATCTAATTTTATGATAAAAAACCAGATATGGTATTTTTTAAGTAAAGTTTTTATCATTTATTAACGATTTCTAATTATAAAAGATTGAGGTTATAATTTTGTTTTTAACAAAAAAGAAAAAAATTGCACTGATAAGTATCAGCTTAATTTTATTGACTTTTATCAGTTTAACTAATAGTCAAGCGTTTATCTATTGGGAAAATACTGGTAATAAATATATGACAAATAATTTGGTAAATTATGTTGAAGATTTTACCACTACAACTTTTCAAGACCCAATAACGGATGCTGTTGGTTGGGGAACAGGAACTCTAACAAATCCTCGAGATTATGTAGCTGAGCAATTAGATTTTTATGAAACATTGTATCCTGTAACAAGTATAGACGTTCAAGGAAGAAATGCATATTACTCATGTTATAACACAACTAGCTCACTTTATGTTATTAATTCATTAGATATTAATGATCCTGAAAATTTATTCTATACGAGTGGTCGTGCATCACTTCTAGGAACAAGAACAATAGCAGTTAATGGAGATACCCTCTATACCGGTCGTTCTGGTGTAGTGTCTGTTCAAGATTTTAATTCCTATAACATAAGCGATCCTTATAATTTAGGCGCTCCAAGTATGTATCTTGATTATCTTGATTGGGATGGTCAAATAACTGACATAGAATTGGAAGGCAATTTAGCTTATTTTGCAGCGTACCAAAATCCATCTGATCTCTCTTTGGGAATTGCTGATATTACAGATCCAGATAGCATGATTGCTATTACGCATGATTGGGATACGACGGATCTTGTTCTAGGTTTAGATGTGATTGGTCATCTAGCTTATTTAGCAACAGGTGTAGAAGGTTTGTTTATTTTGAATATCTCTAGCACAAAACATCCTGTAGAGATTGGATTTCTAAATACTCCAGGTAATGCTACTGATGTATTAGTGGATGGGCGTTTTGCTTATTTAGTTGATGGAAATACTGGCTTACAAATTATTGATGTTTCAAATCCTACAAGTCCGTCAATTCTTGGTACATATAATACTCCCGGTTTTGCTCAAAAATTAGCTAAACAGGGAAATACTCTATTTATAGCTGATGGTTCTGGAGGAGTACAAATCATAGATGTTTCAGATCCATTCCATCCATTAAGTGTTACTGACTTCGCTTTACCATATACTTATGACCTTGTACTTTCAGGTGATCTCCTTTTTGTTGCAACAGAGAATGGTATTTATTCATATAGAATAGGTGGATTAGTTAACTTAGCTAATTCAGCATATGCAAATCCTTATGACTCATATACTGTAATGGATGTTCGAGTAATTGATGGGATAGCTTTTATCGCGGGTGGTAACGATGAATTCATTGTGTTAAATGTTAAAAATCCATCAAATCCAATTGAAATCTTTAAATCTAGCCTTGGTGGAATTGATTTTTATAAAATAGATGTTAACAATCAATTTGCTTTTCTTGTTAATCCTGTAGGTATCTACATTTTTGATATATCCGATTTAAGCAATATACATTATGCAGGATATGCTTTTGGATTAGGTTTGTCAGACATTTGTGTAGTCGGGAAATTTGCTTATGTATCCTATGAATTTGGATTTGCTATTCTAAATTATACAGATATTACAGCATTAACTTGGCATTCAATAAATAATCTTGGTTTAAATAATGTTACAGCTATTGATGTTCAAGGATATCATGTCTATTTAACAGAATGGCTTGGTGGATCACAACCATGTATGCATGTTGTAAATATCATTGACACGATTAATCCCTTTATAACTTATTCACGTACCAGATTTGCCTATAATTATGACATACAAATAGATGGTAATTACATATATTTAGCTGGAAATAAATTAGGAAATGGTTTCTGGATTTACAATGCAACAAATTCCTATACAGCAAATATTAATGATAGTTTTTATAATAACACCTATGGAGTATGGGGATTTGGCCAATATATACTAACTGCGAATTATCAAGATGGAGTTACACTAGTTGATGCTAGAAATCTTAATGCTATTTCCGCACGTTACAGTAATACTGGTGCTAATAGAGCATTTCAAATTACTACAAATGGTGATTTGACATATGTAGCAAATCTTTCGTCATTAGTTATTTTAAGACATTTTGCTAGTATGGGTGCATCCTTTATTAGTGGTACAACAACAGCACAATCAATAACAATCTCAGATGCTAGTTTCTTTAACCTAATTGTAGAAGGAACTTTGGAAGCTGATGATTTCACACCTCCCGGTACAACTATAAAATACTATATGACAGCAGATGGTATTAATTGGGAAGAAGTAATACCTGGAATAGCGTTTAGTTTTGTAAACCAAGGAAAAGATCTTAGATGGAAAGCTGAAATTACTGGTCCTAAAGATATCAGTGCTCATATCTATGGAATTAACATAGAATATACTGTAAAATTTAATCCCATGTGGTACTATATTTTTGGTGGTGCTGGCGGTGGATTATTATTGATAATTATAATAATCATCATAGCTTCTAGTGTTAAACATAAGAAAAAGAGAGTAGCCACCCGATAAACTATGAGATGAATTTTCATCTCATAATTATTTTTCTAATTTTTTTTATTCTTAATTCTTCATAGTTTAATTAATACATTAAATATTGTGCCAGTTTCACTAGATGATTCAAAAGAAATTTCACCATGAAGATATTCTTCAACAATTAATCTAGCGCTATAAATTCCTAAACCTCTACCTTTACCTTTAGTTGAAAATGATCTTTGAAAGATTTGACTTTTTACTGCATCAGATAAAACGTTATTATTTTTAATATTGAAAATAATTTTTGAATCTGCAAGTTTGCAACCTAAAACTATTTCTTCGTGGATTTTGCTTGCTTCTAATGCATTTTTTAATAAATTCAATAAAACACGTCGAATTAAATGGATGTCCGTTTTAAAATCAATCGAAGCACTTTCTTTAGCTAAAACTATTCTTTTATCTTTAGTAATATTATCCGCTGAAATAGTATGAATAACCGATTGAATTAGTTCTAAAGAATTAATCTTTTCAAATTGAGGTTTTAATTGATTATTTTCAAGTTTTATGAGGTCTCTTTGACTTTGGATTTCATCTAAAAGATTGGATGTTTCATCCTTTAAGCTGTTGAAATATTGATCTTGAATCTCACTTAAACCATCTCGAGGAAAGAATTCAATCCTACTGGATAACATCCAAGCTGAATTGGCTAAATCATGAATAAAAATCTGTTCTAGATATTCCCTTCTTTTTTGATTACTAATATCATCAATAACAACAATATAGAATGTTTCATTATCAACAACTAGAGGTTTAGCTTTAACATGTAAATCTAATGGAATCTGTTTGTTATTTTTCTTAATAGTTATTCGAGCATCATTTTCTTCTTCTGTATTTGTTTCTTGACATTTTAATACTGTTAACACTGCACCACAATATCGACAATCATGACCTGCCCCACAACCATTCTCATGATCATGTGCATGAATGCAATCTAATAGTTCACCTGGTCTCTGTCCTAAAGCATCTTCAAATTCATTTTTACCAATTGTTTTAACAAAAGAATCGTTTGCATAAACAACCTGTCTAGATTGATTCAAAATAGCAGCCATATTTGGCAATACATCTAAGATTTGTATAGCATTTCTTAAACCAAGAATTTTGATTGTTTGAAGATATATTTTATCATCATCTAATCTTTCAATTGGTGCAAATTGAGTATCAAGCTCATTCAAGATTTTTTCAACTACTTTACTAAACTAATTTTAACAATTCCTTGGTTACATTAATGAATATTTATGTCGAGATAAGTTTTCTGGATTAATTAGTTTTGTGCTTTATTAAATAAAATACAATTTAATTTTTTTACTAAATGTAGAGAGAAAAAAAGATTCTGATATTAAGAAAAAATGGCATTAAATCCTAAATAATCTATTTCTAAACACAAATATCTGAAATTATAAGTACATAAAATATTTCATTATCTACAGCAATAGGTGTAACAATGACTTGGTAATCTAATGATAACTGTTGTCCATCTTTTGACACTATAATGTTAGCTTTACTTTTTTGTTTTATTCCCGTTTCTTGACTTTTTAATATTGTAAGAACAACACCACAATATAGGCATTCTTTTCCAGTACCACAACCATTTATATGATCATGTGAATGAATACATTTGAGAAGTTCACCAGGTCTCAAACCTAAGCCTAATTCAAATTCCTTTAAGCCTATTAATTTATTAAAAGCATCATTAGTAAAAATGACTTGTCTTTGTGTATTTAAAATAGCAATCATATTAGGTAAAGCATTGAGAATGGGGATAGTAGTTCTTAAACCTAGAATTTTAATGGTTTGTAAATAAACATCATCATTATCCAACCTCTCAGCTGAAGCAAAATAGGTTTCTACATTATTTATAATATCTTCATTCATTATAATACCACATTTAAACTGGGAATCTAAATTAAATAATTATCTTTCATTCATATAAATTAGTTGATTTACATTTTAATTATTGACTTGTTTTAAATTTCAACGTTTTTCTATTGTTGACTGATGTTTTACATAAAATTCTTTTATTAAATTAGTAATTTGAATAATATCTGCTTTTTTCATATTTGTTGTTGATGGTAAATAAGCTATCCCATTATTGAATTTTTTATATTTCTCATCATTTGTATATGAATGATTAAATAATTTATAAGTTGGGTTAGGCAATCCTGGGATATTATGATCACAAAGAAATATAAGGAAAGGATCCACTAGATTTTCTTTTAATAGAATTGTATTATAAGGTGTTATTGAAGGAATTCCTTTGTACCAAGGAAAGAATATTTTGACAATTTTTTCTGGCATGGAATTAATGAAGAATTGATAATTGGTAGTATATTTAAGTTCTGCATGTTTATGTTTTTCATAATTTTGATACATAGATTTCAATAATCCTGGAGAAGGTTTAACAAGATATCCTTTACGAACAAAACCAGGATTAGTTTTTCTATATGATTTACCTATTTTCAGTATGTTTATATTGCGATTAAAAATATTTAGTAATTTTATCAAACTAATGAACGAGAAAAGAAAAGATCGATTATTATAAAGAAGGAAGGTAGGAATTTTTTTCAATAAATCTTTAAATCTTCTACTTGTTTTTTCTATAGGATAGTTATCAATTATTTCAATTAAATCCTTGATTATCTTTTTATGATTATTTCTAACATGAATAAATCCTCCACCAAGAGCAATTGGTCTTTTATCCATTGCCATGGAGTAATAAGCAATATCAACTAGTTCATGACTAAAATCAATATCTAGAGTACCACCTTGAACTCTGTCTTCAAGAATTAAACAATTATGCTTTTCCTTAAATTTTGCTAATTTTGATAAATCCATATCTAGGCCAAAAAGATGAGTTATTACTACTACATCACATTTATCTATATCCGGTAAATCACCAATTCCATTAAAAGTATCATTCAACCCAATTATATGGATGTTTTCTGGTTTAACATATTTTTCAATTATTTCATGGAATGAGGTATGATGTAAAGGAGTCGTAGCGACAACTATGTCTTTATTTCTACTAAAATACTCCATACTTGTTTCAAATAAAGAACGACAAGCATAGCCGAAAATCTTCGTATACGATTCATATTCAATCCAATGTTTGAAAGATTCTTGTGTAAGAAGATTAGAGAAATGTTTAACAAATTCATGAGCACTTATAGGTAAATAATCTGGAGCAGCCCGAATAATATATTTCGACATATTTCCCATCGAAACAACTATACTATTTAACTAAATAATTGTTTTCCTTTTATTACAGTAATAAGTTATTTTTAAGCTAAGTTAAAAATAATTTTAGATGAAAAATCTTTGAGAACAATGAAATATATTTAAATGATAATCTATAAAGACTCATAAATAATAAAATTATATAGTTTTTAATATCTTAAGATATGAAGAGGTTATCTATATAAATTCAGATTTAATTTATAAAAATGAAAAACATAATGAGTTGAACAAAATTGAACATGCGTGAGCAAATGGTTACTCATCTATTAGAAAATATAGAAAAAGAAACTGATTCAAGAATCAAATTACGAAATCTCAAACATATAAGCGAACTTACCGAAGAAGCTAAATTTGCTATTGATATTTTGGTCAAATTTCTTGATGATACAGATGCTAGGGTGCGTGAAATAACTGCTCAAATAATTAAGAAAATTGGTTCAATGTCTGATGATATAGTTAAGAAATTAATTGAGACTTATAGCGAAGAAAAAGATAATGATGTTAAAAGTGCTATACTTGAAGCTTTGGGATCCTCAAAATCAAAACTTGCTAGCCCTTTTTTGGTCAATATTTTAAATCATGAAAAGAATGATTTTTTGCGACAAAATGCTGTAGAATCATTGGGTATTCTCGGATTTAATGAAATTTATGATAATTTAGTTAATGCTCTTTTAAATGATTCAGCAGCAAATGTTCGGTATGCTGCTGCAAATATACTCAAATGGATTCACAATGATGATAAAATTCAACCTCTATTAAAAGCATTACAAAATGATGAAGATAGTTTAGTAAGATCAGGAGCTGCTTGGTCTTTAGGTTCAAGTCATAACAATGATATTACAGTACCTGTATTACTAGAATCCTTGAAAAAAGAGAAAGATGAATATGTTAGATTTTATATAATTAAAACTTTGGCTGAATTAAAAGATGAAAGAGCAGCTTGTGATTTAATTGAAATTGCTGACAAAGATCCCGATTTGAAAGTTCGTATGATTGCTATTGAATCCGTTGGAATAATCGGTTCTAATTATTGTATTGACATGTTATTGGATCTTTATCAAAAAGCCCCTACAAAAAACATTCAAAACAAAATTGCAACAACAATTAATTTTGTAGGAGAAAGTGCAGTAGAACAATTAAATAAAATTAAAGAAAAAGTGAAAGACGAAAAGGATAAACGAGATCTAGAAAAAGAAAATCAGCAATTAAACATTTTTCGATTAGGCGAATTACAAAAAATAATTCGACATTTTAAATCCATATCAGTTGAGTTGTTTAGTGAACTTTTACACTACCATAACACAACTGAAATATATAATTGGATAAATGGATTACCTGAAAACTTAGGAATTTCCATTTTAGAGCAACAAGATTATGATAAATTAATTTTCTCCATAGAGCAAGATGAACAAATCAGAGAATTTAAAATTAATCAAATTGTTAATAATTTCAAAAAATACTTTAAATTAGATTATTAATTTTTCATTTGATAAATTCTAGACTATAATTTTCTATTTTTAATTAGTAATTAATTCTTCTTTATTATATAGTCTATTGACTATTATCATTGACTTTTGTCAATTATTTTATATCCCGAAGAAATAACAATTAGATAGTAATGATTTTGAGCAGATTTCTTTTAAGGAAGTAAAAACAGATAGTATTTTTAATTCATTACTAATCAACCCATTACTAATGAAAACTCAAGAATCTCAGATTAGTAAGATAAAATTAGGAAAAAAAAATTTATAATCAAAAAGACTTAGATGTTTGTTTTTTTTACTCTTTTTTTCCTTTTTATAAGAAAAATTATGCTTACTGCAACGATGACTCCGGTAGGTATGGATATCCATAAAATAAGTGATAGGCTTTGGGTGACTCGGTTATGGTATATATTGATTTCAGGATCACTTTTAATTGACTGAGTATTATTATAGAGCAAATTGGGAAATCCATGAGTGGCATAAGCCCTTTCCGATGATTCATCAATACTCATTGAGGAATAACCTACTTGATCAAAAGCCCCGCTTTCGTTATATACAGCAAAATCATTTTTCATCCCCAATTTTGCCACAGCCAAGGGCATTCCGTTATCACGCGTTATGTTGTACTCCAAACTGGTATCGGTATGGCTTGTAGAACTAATTTCGATACTATGGGTCCAATCCACTAAATGCATATCATAATTGATCTCTGTGGTAAATGGTTCATTTGAATAAAATTCGTTATCGGATGCATCATATAGTTTGGTATTGCGAAAATCTAAGAGTGCTTCTACTTTGATATCCGATTGAGTCCAATTTATATTAACATAATGAATTAACGTCAAGTCAATGGTAGAATCAGGAAACGTATCCGAATATAGATGAATTTTATTAAATGTGATGTTGCAATTAAACCCAGGAATAGTCCCATTATACTGAACTGGAGTAAACTTTAAATCAAAACTTTCACAATTTGTTAATTCCATAGTTATTGTTTCAGTTCCAATAATAATTGAAATCGACTTGATTGCTAATGAAGCTATATACATGATATCGCCAACATAATATTGAGTATTTTGTTGATAATCCACTTCTTGTGGTAACAATTCTCCTTTGGGATTTTTTGGGGTAGCATTTCTGGCAATCAAATTCATCATCATATCATCATATCGCCAAACAAGTGACCAATATTCGTGTTTGATTTCATTTTTATCACTTGTGTTGTAAACATGGTGTTCTT
Source organism: Bathyarchaeia archaeon (assembly GCA_035528035.1). Taxonomy (GTDB): domain Archaea; phylum Asgardarchaeota; class Heimdallarchaeia; order JABLTI01; family JABLTI01; genus JABLTI01. Next base: position 77,336 of record DATKZI010000005.1, on the reverse strand, counting down.
GAAGTCTAGGTGCAGGAACTTTTTCAGTGTCTGATACTTGTGCATTGGTAAAAAAGATTGAATTCAAACATCCAATAAACAGTAAATTTGAAATTAAAAGAAGATTAAGTATTTTTTTTGTTTCTTCATCTAAATCCTCTCTAAAGAATATGATTATATACTAGATTACAAGTCATAATCAAGTTAATCAAGATATTGAAATGACAGAAAGTCGAAAAAAATGGCTGAAAAATTATTCCTAGAACCACACTACGGAGATATTGCTTGGTCCTGTAGTGGATTAGTGGCTTTATATAAAGAAGAAACTTTAATAGTTAATTTATTTCCACCAAAAAGGAAATTTTATAGATTAAAATTCAAAGGAATAATTTATCGTCGCAAAAAAAGAGAGGAAAAGGATTTTTCAAAATTATTTGGTATAAGAATTCTCTATCTTAAATATAAATCAGCTTTCCTTCGAGGTAGATCAATTGAAACACTTTTTGATAAAGAATTCAATAAATTAGAAGAGAAAATAGTAATTCAACTTTATCAAGATATAATAAAATTGATTGATAAGGAAAAAGTTTCTGAAATATATTGTCCCAAAGCACAAAGGAATCAGATTGATCACTTAATAGTAAAAGCTGCAGTAGCAAGAATTGTTGCCACAGATTGCAAAATTTTCTATTATGAAGATTTCCCAAATTTCTTACCAGATTCAAAGATTATAGATAAAGAAACAGATTTAGAAAAAATGAAGGTCAATATCCAAGAGGTAATTGAAGAGAAAATTCAAGCAGTTCACATTTACCAGTCTTTGATAAAACCATATTTCAAATCTGAAGAATCATTAGTAGAACTAATAAGAAAAACTCCTTATGAAACATTTTGGAAGGAAAAATAGAAAAATACTAACAAACTTATTTTGTTAGCTTTTTACATTCTTGATAGCCAATACCTATTTGTTCTCCAATTTTGTAATATTTATTATCTAAAGCATAAATTATTGGATCTAGTTTTTGCATATCAGCAATTAATTTTTGACCATCTTTTTCAATTACAAATTCTTCATTAACATAGGTCTGTATAACATCTGCAATGAATACTTGTCTATGTTGAATCGAAAATTCTTTGATAACTTTACATTCAATATTTACCGGACAGTTTTTTATCATAGGAGCATTTTCCAATTCCCCATAAAATACATCAAAATATTTTGCTTTATCAATATCTCGTCCAGAAACAGTTCCAAAATAATCAGTTAGTGAAAGCAGTGATGAAGGTGGAAAGTTTATGCTAAATGTACCATGCTCAAGAATTCCTTTATTGGTATGATGATTATTACCTGATGAAATACATAAGATAGGTGGATTAATTCCTATAACACAAACATCTCCTAAAGTCTCAAAATTAGGTTTACCATCTACAAGTGAACCTGCAAGAACAATTGGAATTGGGTAAATTAAAGGTATTTTACCGAATTTTACTTTAGTTATTTGATCATTTTTATTACCTGAAAAAGCTTCAAGTTGTTCAATAATCCAACTTGTTAGAGGTTCTTCTAAAGGTATTTTTGCTCTCCATTCGGGATTGTCTAATTTACCTTTCAAATAATAACGTATGGTAACCATCTCATTGATGCTTTTGGGTTGGTACTCACTTGGACTCTCAAGATAGAGGTGTATTGGATAATTATAGCTAAAAGGAAGTTCTTGAAGTTCTTCTTTTTTTAGTTCAGAGAGTATTGTTCCTATAAGAAAAGCTTGATGAGTAAAAATACTATAAAGATCACTTTTAGCATAATATTCATGGAAAACTGGTTCATTATAGTTTTTCTTATATTGACTCCACCATAATTGGAGTAAACCTCTTTCCGGTCTGACTACTAGAAAACCAGAATTAATATATGGTCGTAGAATTTTACCATCTACATGTGTTTTCATTGGAAAGACTTTTTCTTCTGAAACTTTACATTTTTCATAGATAATTTTCCAGAATGAATCCAATGGTTCATCAAAAACAGAACCTATCAAAGTATGATGTACTGGACGATAACCAAGTTTTATTCCCTTTTTAAGTAGAAATTCTTTAGGTTCGTTTATTACTAAAATATTTGAGTCTAACCATGCAAAAAATTCAGCTTTTCCAGTAGCCATTTTTTCAGCAGTAGCAGCTGCAAGTGTGAAACTTACGAAAGGAAATTTAAGATCAACATCTTTATCTTCTATATGTTTTATCTCAGCACCCATTACATGAAATTTATCTCTTACACCTTTTGATATCTCATTTTCTGTTCGAGCGGTCATAATCCATATTGGTGAATTAGCTAATGTACCACCAAATTTGCGAATACTAGCTATCAACATTGTTGTCCCTGGGTCATCTTCCCCTCTAAAAGGGCAAGCAAAAATTATCTTTTCCATATAATCAATCTCATAAATTGTTATTCTTTTATTGAGCTGAAAAATATTAAAAAGAATTTTTTAGTCTTGAAATTCAAGGTATTTTCAATTAGAGAGTGATTTTTAAAGATTCAATATATAATTAGGTAATATCTGAATTTCTTTTTTCTTGAACCATCTACTAGCTATAATTTGAAGTGCTCCACATAATGTAATTAAAATTGGTCCAATTGATATTCCAGCTACAAAACTGCTTCGAATTACAAGAGTACTATAAATTAAAAGAGTCACCGTAATGATAATTCCCCATGTAACATTTATTATACCACTGATTTTTGGTTTAACTAAGCTAAGTAAGCCGATTAACACTGTTGAAATCATTAAAATGTAAGTGAAATGATAACCAAAGGGTACAAAATCAGTGTAAGTAAAGAAATTATTGAAGAGAAAAATAGGGTTATAACTTGTATTATAAAAAGTCGTCCAAGGAATGAAAAATGACGTTATAATAATTGAAAAAATTCTAGTGGATTTTACTTACTAGAATTATGTTATAGTAAGATTTATTTATTTTAAAATGGAAAATTCTTGTATGAGATGGAAAAAGCATTTAGAAGATTTAATTAAAAGAAATGCAAATTTAAATATGGTATCTTATTATGAAGGTCGAGGTATACATATAAAAATAACCAAAAAAACACCAAAAGAATTGCTTGATTTTTGCACTATTAATAATAGTTTTACCACTGCCTTATTAATAGCTAAAAAAATGAATGGTAAATTTGTCGAAGGATTTGTTTTTTCTCCTAATATTCAACCTTATGCATGGGTAAAAGTAGGAAATGATTATCTAGATCCTACATCCGATGCTTGTAAATCCAGATATCATAAGGAATATATTAGTTTAATAGAATATCTGCCTAAAGAAGCAGAAGAATTAATTCAAAAGTATAATTCACCAAATATATTAGAAAGAATTGTTTTTGAATATATGTCTTCTCAAGATGAAAAATAAAAATCAATTTTTTTAATCTAAATGAAATCAAGTGAAGAATATTTACTAATTTATTAGGAAATTTTAAATTAGTATTTTTTATGAAGAAGTGAAATTAGATAATTTTGTTAAAATTTGGTAGATTAAAAATGCAGATAAATAAATCTAATACTCAATTTATACTAGCTTTTAGAATTATCTTTACGATAATCTCCTGGGGAGTGTTGGTCTCAATGTTTATTGTAGAGATTTTAGGGGAAGAGACTTTTTATGAAGGTTTTTTGTCTGCAATTGGAGCTTATAAATATTTTACAATGCAAACAAATTTAATAGTAGCAATTTGGTTAACCTTTGCTTTAGCTTTTCATAAAAAACCTCATTATCAAGAAAAAATCAAAGGAGTGTTTAAAGGAGCAGTTACTCTCTATATAACAATCACCTTTATCGTCTTTGCTATAGCATTAAGCTGGACTTATTATCCAACGGGATTTGATGCTTTTACAAATATTGTTATTCACTATGTTGTACCGATTGCTTTTATAGCGGATTGGTTTATTGCTGAAATTAACATTTATTATAAATGGAAATATTTACTTTTTTGGCTAATTTATCCAATATTTTATTTGATCTTCTCAATTGTAAATGGAACCCTTACAGGTGACTATCTTTATCCTTTTCTAGATATTAACGCACTAGGATGGGGAAAATTCATTCTTTTTATTGTGTTACTCATTATAGGATTTCTTGTATTAGGTTCATTATTAATTTTGGTTAATAGATATAGAATGAAAAAAACAATTGAAAAAAGGACTTCAGAAATAGAATCTAAAGATCTCCAATAAGTATAACTATATACAGAAGATTAAAATGATAGAATTTTATTTTAGAAAATAAAATAGCAATGAAAAAAACCATAGGGAAATTCAACTATCAAACATCGTTAATTTCCTTTAATTTAGTTGTAGTTTCTTTTTTAATCTGTAGAAAAATCTTCTTTGAAACGTTTTAAGAAATTGTATTGATTTTCTTCTGGTATAGTTTTCCTATTAGAAACTGGCGCATGGAGAAATATCTTTGACATTTTTTCCACTAATTGAGCACAATTAACACAATACTCGAGTGTTTTGCCTACAACCAGTTGCCCATGGTTTGCTAATAGAACAGCGTTTAGATTTTTCATGGTCAGTAAAGCATTTTTCCCTAAATCTTCTGTTCCTGATGAAGCAAATTTTGTACATGCTACCTCGCCTCCCAAAAAAATAGCCATTTCTTCAAAAATCACTGGTAGAGATAATCTTGAAACAGACATTGCACTTGCATAAGTAGAATGAGTATGAATTATTGCTTGAACTTTTGGTCGGGCAAGATAAATCTGTTGATGAAGAAGATATTCGGAAGAAGGTTTTTTGGCATGAGATAGAATTTTACCTTTAAAATTCATTTGAACCATGTCTTCCATCCCTGGATCTCGATAATTTAAGCCAGAAGGGGTAATGACCATCGAATCTTCATTAATTCTTGCGCTGATATTTCCCTCGCCAATATTAACCAGTTTTCGCTCATAAATTTCTCGAGCAGCTGAACAAACTTGTTCTTTGATTAATTCTATGATATAGTCTACCATAATAACAAGTACACTGCTATTTTTTATTTAAACATTATAGGAGAAATCTAATACAAGTAAGGAAATTTCATTTTAAGATTTATTTCAAAGCATTTTAAAAGGTATTTGAACTTAATATATTTAAGAAAAAACTACTGGGGAGTAGAAAATGAAGTGGAATGATTTCAAAGACAGGTTTTCTGAAGAAATTTATAAAAATACTCGAGCTTTATGTGAAGAAATTCATAAGAAAAATATTTCTAATGAGAAACAAGAAAAAACATTCTGTGATTATTGTTATAATAAACAAGGAGAATGTTGTTTTCCTTGTGGAGTGGTTAGGGAAGAATATCTAAGTAGATATGGTTTAGTACTTGATCAATTATTATCAACTTCAAATGAAAGAGATGAACTATCAGATCAAAGTTAATGAATTAATTTCATTACTAAGATTGATTAATCCTCTCTAAAGATAGGACAAGTCATGCAATGTGGACCGCCTCCACCCTTAACAAGTTCTGATCCTTCAATAGATATAACTTCTACATTTTTCTTTTCAAGTTCCTTAATAATTCGATGATTCCAATCATATGAAATTATTTTTCCAGTTTGTAATACTAGAACGTTTGGACCAAAGTATCTTGTTTCTTCTAAAGAGATAACTAATTTTTCTATTTTTAATTCCGTTAAATAATCCTTAAAGAAAATTCTTTGCATTTCATTTTCTCTAAATATTGTTGCTACACTAGTACTAACTGATTCTTCATGTATAATGCAATGATTTTCATCAACTACCATAAACGCACCATCTAAATGAACCCGATAATCTGCTAAAGGAACAGCAATTACTTCTTCAATATGGGTATCATTTAATACAGAAAGTAATTGTTTAATTCCCAATTGATTTGTTCTGGGACCATACCCTATAGCAAGAGTATTCTTCTTTACAAAAACTAAGTCCCCCCCCTCAAGAATACCTGGTGGAGTAATTTCAAGTTGGATCGGTATTTTCTTTTCTAATGCTTGTTTTACATATCCCGGTTCTTCTTTTCTACTATTTAATGCCATGTTCATTATTATTAATTCATTATCAATTATTGAAGCAATATCTCGAGTATAAATTGTATTTGGACTAAATTTTCCTTTAATTAATTTTTCAAGTAAAATTACTTCTACATTTTCTTGTTTTAAAATGGCTATAAAATCATCAAATTCTTCTTGGATCTTACTAAGATTTGGTTTATCCCTAAATTTTAATTCATTTAAATTCTCTTTAGAAACTTGTTTTAGCTCTTTTCCAGGACGATGCATTAATACTGTTCGTAAATTCCCTGTTTCTGAATGTATGCCAAATTTCACTTTCTTATCTCCATAGAACAATATCAAGTAACAAAATGAATATTAAACATTTGCTGAAAATATACCATGATTAAATATTATTTACTTTAGTATTTTTCTAACTCTTTTAGAGCTAATGTTCTAGCTGTTTCATAACTTTTTCTAATTAATGTTGATAAATTAACATTTGATAGTATAAATGGTGATTCTGTTAGGATTTTGGAAATATCAATTGAATTTGGTTGTTCATCTTCTCGCAAGTTTACTTGAGAGTTTTTTAATGACCAGAAGCCAACAGTATAATCAGTAATTAATGATAATTGTTTTTGAGCTTCATCTTTAATTGTATTTGAAAAATCTAGTTTTTTAATTCTCTTTTGATTTATAATTTCAATAACTTCATTTCTTGTTTTTCCTCTAATGTTAAAGAGGATCATTGGTTTACTATTAATCATATCAGCTAAAAGATAGTAAACAGCAGCAATATGTTTACATGGAATAGCCCAATCAGGACAATTACATCCAGCTTTTAAATCATTTTTTAATAAAGGAAAAAGTGATTTATCTTCTTTCTGACAGATTTCTTCAATAACAGGTGGAATTTCATTTACAAGAATTTTTGTTTGATATTCTGCTTTTAATGAGAGTTCTTCTAAAATTCTCTCCCATAATTGTTCTGAGAATAAAACAAATTCTAATCTAACTAAATAAGGCTTGATTTTATTTCCTTGTACTTTTGCTTCTACTTTACCAGGTTCAATTAATATTTCGGATACTTGACCTTTTATTGCAAGATTTTTACCTTGAATTATTCGAGTGTCATCACTGAAATATTCAATAGCTTTTAACCATTTTAAAGTCCACCAATTAGAATAAGTAGTTCTTGTTTCATTTAACAAAGGTATGACTTCTGATTTGGATTTTCTTTCCTTAGTGTCAAGATATTTCAATTGAATATTATCAGAATTCATTTTTGTTAACTCCTTTCCATAATTGATTTTAAGCTTAGTAATTGCCTAAGATCATCTGTTGATAATTCAGTGATCCATGATTCTCCAGAACTAATTATTGAGTCTGCTAAATTCATTTTTCTCTCAATTAATTTATCGATATTTTCCTCCATTGTTCCAATATTAATAAATTTATGAACAAAGACATTCTTTTTTTGACCTATCCTATAAGCTCTATCTGTAGCTTGATTTTCAACTGATGGATTCCACCATCTATCAATATGAAAAACATGATTTGCTGCAGTTAAATTCAAACCTACACCACCAGCTTTAATTGATAAGATGAATAAATTCGGTGAAAGACTAGTTCCCTCTTGGAATTTTTGTACAAAATTATCTCTTTCTTTTTGGGTCAGCGAACCATGAAGGAATAAAATTTCTTGATTAAAGATACTTTTAAGATATTTACAAAGTTCCCCACCAAATTCTGCATATTGAGTAAAAATCAATGCTTTTTCATTGTTAGCTAAAATTTCTTCAAGCATATCTACTATAAGATTGATTTTACCTGAACGGTCCTCAAAATTTTCTGAATAATCATGTAAGAAATGTGCGGGATGATTACAGATTTGTTTAAGTTTAGTTAAAGACGAAAGAATCATTCCTTTTCTCTCTATACCATCAGCTGTTTCTATTCGCTCGAGAAGGTTACGAACAACAGCTTCATACAAAATAGCTTGTTCTTCAGATAAAGAGCAATAGATTTTATTTTCAATTTTTTCGGGCAAATCTTTGATTATATTAGGATCAGTTTTTAATCTTCTTAGTATAAAGGGTTGAATCAATTTTGATAGAATTCGAGCTTTCTGAGTGTTATTACCTTTCTCTATTGCTTCAACATAAGTATTGTTGAATTGATTTTTGGTTCCTAAATAGCCTGGATTTAAGAAATCCATCATTGTCCATAATTCAGTTAAACGATTTTCAATAGGCGTACCTGTTAGGGTTATTTTAAATTGTCCTTTCAATTTTCGAATTGCTCTTGATTGCTTAGTATTTGAATTCTTGATATTTTGTGATTCATCAAGAATAATTATAGACCAATTGATTTTAGATAGATCTTGAAAGTCTCTATTTGCTAGATTGTAAGTAGTTAAAATAATATCAAAATCATTTATTGTCGATTCAAAATCCTCTTCTGAAGGTCTTTTTGAGCCATGATGAATAAAAGCTTTCAATTTAGGACCGAATTTTTCAAGTTCTTTATACCAATTGCCTAAAATTGATGTTGGGCAGATAAGTAGTACAGGATTTTCAAGAGCATTTTCTGCCTTCTTTTTGAGGAGTAAAGCTATAATTTGAATGGTTTTTCCTAATCCCATATCGTCTGCTAGACAAGCACCAAAACCTACGTTGCTTAAGTAGTCCAACCAAGAATATCCTAATAATTGATAAGGTCGTAATTCACCAACAAAGGTTTCTGGTTGATGTAGAACTTCAAGTTTACTTTTTTTAATAATATGATTGAAAGGATTGAATGGTGGATAATTTTGAGGTAAAGTAATAGAAGGGAGAGAAGTATTTTCTTCATCCATAAGAGCTTCTATTTCTAATATATCTCTATATGAAAGTCTATGATATTTTTCTTTGAAAAATTGAACAGCTTTATCCATATCATCTTGATTTATTTTGATCCATTTTCCTCGTAATTGAACAAAAGGAATTCTTAGTGAAGCAAGATGCTCAAATTCCGCTGGCGATAATATTTGATCTCCTATAGAAAATTTCCAGTTAAAATCAACTAATTTGTTTAAACTGAATAAACTTTGATTGTTTTGTTTATGATCTACATCTTCCTTTTCTAAGTCAAGTTCCACTGTTAATTCTTTCTCTGGTTCATACCACCATGAAGGTAAAAAGACTTTAAATCCATGTTCTTCAAGTGGTTGAACATAGGAAACTAAAAATTCAAGAGCTTCGTTCTGTGTTAATGATAATTTATTTGGGAAAACACTTTGCAGACATTCGTTAAATTTTGGATATATCTGTTCAGCTTTTCCCAAATCTAACAGTAATCGTTCTTGTGGATTTTCAAAACGTTGTTCCAGAAATCCAATTGTATCTGTTTGATATTTCCAAACATCACTGGCAGGTATGATTAAATTATCATCTTTTTCATTCTGTAAATAGATATTAATTGACCAATTATTCTTATTTTCTTCTTCTTTAGGTGGGTCTAATTGAAAACAGGTTTTAAATTTGGTATAGAAACCATATTTTTCAAAATCTCTTAACCATGATTTCAGCAAACCATAAAAATAATCAAATTCATTTGTCTTAGTGATAATTACCTCATCTTTGGAATTGTAAAGAGATTCAAACCACTCTTTAGCAATTTTAAATGAAAAATTATCAGCCTTTTTTTGATTTGGAATAAAAGCATTAATCTTATTTTTTAGATATTGATCAATTGTTTGACTAATAAAAGTCTGAACAATTTCTCTTTGAAGTAAATTAACATTATTAAAGGCAAGACAATAATTAGGCATAGATTCAATAATTTTCTCGAGATTTATCTTATCTTGTCCTAGAATCACAGGTTGCCAATTTCCAATAAATTTAGTCGTTTCAGAATTTCTTTCAATAATAGTTAGGAAGGGAAGATAGGATCCCTTTTCAATTAACTTAATTGCAAATTTAGCAACTGTTTTCCAAAATTTCAATGAATCACTATAGATTATTCCTGAAGGAGGATTGTTTGGAGCAGATAATAGTAAATTTATAGCTTTAATTGGTTTTAATCCTAAAGTATTGATCTGCCAATGTTTGAATTCGAAAGTTTGATTTTTTAAATTATTATTTTCTAAAGAAGGAGAAGGTTGTGGTAAAGAATTTGAACTTGGGAGCTTCATCACTAACCATTCAGGATTAATATATTCTTCTTGTGTTTCTTGAGAAATATTCTTCAGAATTTGATATAAACGACTAAAAGGAACTATAAATGGATGTTGTTGTTCTTCAGGTGATATCTCAAAATCATTTATGGTAATATTTCGAAGTAAATCTGAAGATTCAGCCCATATATGGAGATTTGTAGTATCCCATATAGAATGTAAAACTTCCATTAACTGCGCTCCTGAATGGAAAGGATTCTTTTTCTATAAGTAGGTTTACTATTCATCAGAATGCATTATTAAATGCTGGTAAGATTGACATATTGCCTAAAAGAGAAATGTGAGAAATTGAAGATTTATTATTTCTTTTAATCAATTTCTCTTAAGATATCATCTAAGTTGAAATCTTTACCAAGCTCAATATACATACTCTTCAATTTTTCTTGGTAGGATATCTCATTTTTATCGAGAGAAAGAGCTTTCAAATAACAATCAGCAGCCTTCTCATAATTACTTAGACTTTCATAACCTTCACCTAAACTAGCCCAAGCTATATGATATTCGGGATTAATTTCAATAGATTTTTTCCATTGCTCAATCGCTTTTTCAATTTCACCTTGTCTGAAATAATATACCCCATAATTATTCCAAGCTAAATAGTCCTTGGGATAAAGCTCAAACAATTTTTTGAAATTATCAAGCGATTTTTCATAGTCGTTATCTAGAAGATAGTATAAAGCTAAGTTATTAAGAGCAAAGCTATCTTTACTATCTATTTCAAGTATTTTTAACAATGAATCAATTGATTTAGCATTTTCACCAATTGCTCTATATGAAGAAGATATCTTTTCCAAAGATTCTATATCATCAGGATTTATTACTACTGCTTTTTCCAAATTTTCAATTGCTTTCTCATATTCTTTCATAATATAATAAGTGGAACCTAAATTATACCAAATATAATTTTGTGTTTGTTCACCACCTATTTCAACGATTTTTTCAAAATATTTTATTGCTTCCTGATGATTATTCAATAAATTATAACATCGACCTAATTCATTGAGTGTTTCAATATCAGTAGGAAATTGTTCCAGTATTTTTTTGAATGCTTCAATAGCCTTCTCATATTCTTGTATTTCTTTGTAAGTTAAACCAAGGCTAATCATAGCTCTTGCATAATTTGGATCTATCTCTAGCGATTTTTGAAAATTAGGTATTGCTTCAGAATACCTACCTAACTCATTGAGACACAAACCAATATTTGCCCAGATGAAAGCTTCAGTTCCAGTCTTAGATGCTTTTTGATAATATTCTAATGCTAATTCATAGTTTTTCATATTATGGTAACATCTGCCAATTTCATTCAATGTTATAGAATCATCTGGGAATTTTTCTATAATTCTATTAAAATAACCAATAGCTTCTTCATAATTCCCTATTTCTCTATGAATCCAACCTAAATCATATAGAACTTCAGGATCAAATATCTTCACTTCTAATTCTCTGTTCAAATAATGTAATGCTTCATCAAAAGCACCCATATTTTTGTATAGTAAGGAAAGTTTAGCAAGAGCTAGGTCATATCTTGGATTTATTTCTAAAGATTGTTTGTAATATTTAATTGCTTCATCTATTTTACCTTCTTTTTGGCGAAGCAGACCTATATTATGTATAGCAGGATAATAATTCTTGTCTTGCTCTAACATTTTTTGATAAATAGATTCAGCTTTTTGAGCATCACCAAAAAGGTCCCAAGAAACACCTAATTGAATCATCAAATTTTGGTCAGTCGGATTAAATTTCAATCCTTGTTCTAAAATATCTATTGCTTCTTTCAATTTTCCTAAATCTTTATAGATTACAGATAGCATGAGATGAATCTCAGGTTCTTTAGGCCATATTTTTCTAGCTTTTTCCCAATAGCTAATTACCTTTTCCAATTTTCCTGTTTGTCTCATACTAAATTCAATATTGTAAAGAGCATCTCTATAATCAGGTAGGATTTTTAACGCTTTACTAAAATAATCAATAGCTTTAGTATGCTCACCCATTTCAAGGTAAACATAACCTAAACCATTCAATGAAATAGTATCTTTTGGTTCTATCAATAATGCTCTCTCATAATATCTTATCGCATTTTGATAATTTGCTAAAACACGAAAACATAATCCCGCATTTGACCAACTTTTATAATCATCTGGATCAAGTTTAATGGCTTTTTCATACGCATCTATAGCTTCTTGAATTTTATTTTGAAGTCTAAGATAATTACCTTGGTAAAACCAAACATAAGATAATTTAGAATCGACCTTTAATGCTTTGTCAATATACTCTAATGCTTTATTATTATCACCAAGAATAGAATGATATGAAGCGATTTTGATCAAAGCATCTATTACAGCAGGGTCTATATCAATTACTTTTTCATAGTAATTAACCGCTTCTTTATAGTTACCTTGCATTTCATAAATATATCCAATATTCATTAATGCAATAGTATCTCGAGAATTAATTGCAAGTGCTTTTTCATAAGAGCTAATAGCTTTTTCGATATTTTGCTTATTAATATAAGCATCTCCTAGACCCATCCAGCTATTGTAGTTATTTGGTTCGGATTCAGTTGCTTGTATATAATGTTCTATACCTTTATTTTTTTCTTTTATTAAATAATCATCTACTTTTTTAACGATGTGATGAGCATCAATACTCTTAGGTTTATTATCTAATTCTTTAGCCATTTTTATCTTACCTTATTATACTAGCTAGTCGCAAAAATATTTATTATCTTTTATTGGTAACACTAATCATTCCATCGAAATAAAATAATTACTTCTTTTAACTTATAGAATGAATTTAACAATTTCGTTTAATGTATTTTAAAATTCATTTTGAAATAAAATTAATTCTTGATATAAAAGATTAATTTGCATTAAAAAACCATTTAATATTTAGGGTTAAAGAAAAATCAGATAGATTCAAATGTTTATTTTAATTATTCTGATATTTAATTGATTAATTATACTAACGACAAAAAAAAAGAAATATTTATATGAAAAAAAAACCACTGATTATTTTAACAAACTTATTTTTATCTTTCATCTACAAAATTTAATAAATAAATAAATTAAATTAAACTTAAATAAAAAACAGGTTTGGAGAAAAGAGAAATGTGGGTAATATTACTTAGATTAAATACTAGAAAAAGAATGTTGGTTAGAAGTGTACTAATATTAAGTTTGATTTCTTTAGCATCAATTTTCTTTCTATTTCTTCCCCAACTTGTTAGTCCACCAATTTTGATGAAATATCTTAATAACTATGTTAATGGGCAAATTAATGATATTGAGAATAGTGCTATAAATTCAACGGATTATCATCCTAAATATGATTTTACTTTTAACTTTCAAACTAATACATTAGAAATAATAAATAGTTATAGTTCAATATTAGAAGGTGTATCAAAAGATGTTTGGGGAATGTTTGATCCTCTGTCTTATAGTCTTCATGCTGAAACAGAAGGAATATTAAATTTAACTCAAGAATGTTATCTGTTATGTATAAATGATACTTTATTCGAAACAATTTATACTAATTGTACACCTAATATTAATCCTTTAAGTGATCAAGATATTCTTCTCCTTAATTTAGAAGACAGTGCGAACTTTACAGCTGAGCAATATCCTATAATTCTAAACGGGGAATCTGAGAATCTTACCATAACATATGTAGTAAACTCTGAACAATTTCAAATCTATAAACCATACCTGAATGTTTATTTGAAAAATGATAACTATAAAATTGCAATATTATTTCGAACAATTGCTTATGAAATCTTATGGCAAAAAACACATGGTATATCAGAACCTTATCAATTTGAGAGCTATAACATATTTACAGATTATCAAAAAGCATTTATTTATTGGTCTCAGGATTCTGTCTCTTTAATTGAAAAATTTAAATCTCAGCTTAATATGAAATTTCAAGAGATAGATTCTTCTATTGATTTATCATTTTCTTTCAATTATTTATATGAGGAAAATATTTTTCTCGTAGAATACCTATATGTATTTGTTCGAGGTTTGCAATTAATTGTATGGGGTATTTCACTTTTTATTTTACTGCGAACAATAAATAAATTACAGAAGGTAAATAAAGATCAAGAGTTACGAGAAATTTTAGCTGGATGGACTTGGAAAAAAAGACTATCAGCACTGTTTTTAGATAGTTTTCTTATAACCATAACAAGTTTAGTTATTTCTTCCTTGTTATTTTATCCATTAATGTTATTTCAAAGATTATTGGATATTTCATTAAGTTTAGATAATGATATATTAATTGGTGGTTCAATTCTCGTTTCAATTCAATTATTACTAACGTTTTTTGTTTTTCTAGATTATGAAATTTATTTACGACAAATTGTTATTGGTAAACAAACAATTTCTAATAAGTATAAACCATTAATGAGCATACCACTTTATGGAAAAATTTTGCTTTCATTACCAATTATTACATTACTCTGGGTTTTTAATAGAAATTATAATTTATTATATTTAGTTATATTACTTGTTGCAGCAATTATTATTTGTCTTCTTGTTGTGATAATTATTCGTTTAATTCTTCGTGGTATTATCGCTATAACAAAGTTAATTCAAAAGAAAAGAAACAAAGCTGTTTCAAAAACTTTCATACTATTTGAATTCTGGAAGAAATTCATTACATCAAAGTTTTTATATTATTCATTCATTTTATCTTTAATTCTTACCGGATTCATGTTTTCGAGTTTATTTCTTGATTCTATTAAATCTGATAATGAATGGTGGATGGGATCAGAAGTTAGATTTAATACAAGTTATAATAATATAACGACTCTTGAAAATAACTTAGATTTAAATCCTAAAATAATAGATTATACAAAAATAATTAAACAAAGCTGGGGTAATCAAACCATACTTAAAACACATTATAGCGGAAACGATCCTATTTCTTATGGTATAAATATTAGTGATTATTTTAATTACTTTACCTCATGGAATAAGAAGCATTGGCTGGCAAGTGGAAATCTGAATGATCTAAATGAATCGACAGTAATAGTTTCAAAAAAATTTGAAGATCATGGTTTTAAGCTAGGTGATACTATTGAACTTGTTGATGATACTCAACTTATAATTGTAGGATTTATCGATAAATGGCCTACTGTTACAGATAAAAACGGTGATAGAAGTATAAACAGTTTAATTTTGATTACAAGTTTTGATACTTTAAAACAAGTCTTTGATTATAGTTTTATTTATTATGATATAGTATATTATTTACATGCTAAAGTACAGAATGTTGAAGTTATAACAAATTCATTATTAAATTTAGATGGTATATATTTTGATGAATTTTCTACAATCGATCCATTAGTGTATGAGGGTTTGAAACGAACAATCATATATCCAGTAATACTTTTATTTGAGGTAGTAATCTTTTTATGGTTGTCATCTTTCATTTTTTCAAAAATCGATGATATTATTTCAAGACCTGAAGTGCTTACCTTAGGTATTATAGCTATGAGTAATAACTACAAAAAACCTATGTTAAATATCAAATTAATTGAACTCCTTATTTATACTATAATTTTTACCACAATCTCAGTTATCATGTTCGTTATTTTTTACATAATTATTTCAGCACTTTTTGACATAAGCTTTATGCTCTCAGCTCAAACATATATAAATCTCATAATCTTAATAACGATTTATCTAGCTATGCTTGTAATTCAAATGATAGCTGATATAATTAGTTACAGAAATATAAACTTAAGTTTAATATATCGCTATCCAGAATGAGGTGTTAAATGATGAGTAGTGATACGAAAATATTAATTGCAAAAGATATAACAAAAATCTTCCCTGATCCATATAAAGAAAACACCAACATTAACATCTTTGCTGGAGCAACATTTAATATGTCATCATCAAATCTAAATTTTTTAGTTGGTCCTTCAGGTTCAGGAAAAACAACTTTATTACGAATTATTCTTGGGATTGAAAAGATTGATGCTGGGGAATTATTTTTTAATGATTTACCTATCTATAAATTAAAAGCAAAAGAAAAAATCGCTTATCTAAGAACTATTGGTTATATGGATCAGTTCCCTGCAAAATATCTTGCATTACACATTCCAGTTAAGAAGAATATTGCTTTTTCCCTTGCTATGCATAATCATCTTAGTAGAGAAGAACGTAATAAAAGAATTTTAGATTTTACTACTGATTTCGGTATTAAAGACCTACTCGACAAAAGAACAATACATCTTTCTGGTGGTGAAATGCGCCGTTTGGGTTTAATTTGTAATACAATTTTCTATCCTTCAATATTATTATTGGATGAACCAACAGCACAATTAGATCAAGAGAACTGTGATATGGTGATTAAAGTAATAACTAACTTTCATGATTTATCTGATGATTTAATTCTTATTTCTACTCATGATCAATCGATAATTAACCAAAATCCGAAATTTCTTATTGAAAAGTATAAGGTGATATTACAACAATGACGATAGTTGAATTAAACAACATTCAATATACTTTTACAACAGATAACAAACCAATTTCCATTCTTAAAGACATTAATCTATTAATTAACAAAGGTGAATTTCATGTGATAACTGGACCTTCCGGATCTGGTAAAACAACTTTATTGCAACTTATAGCGACATTTCTTCATCCAACAAATGGTACACGAACACTCTTTGATCAACCAATAAGCTCTCTATCTTCTATGGAAGCAATTTATAGGATTCGTGAGAAAATTGGTTATCTATTTCAAACTCCTTATTTACCGGACCATATTACTACTTTTGAATATATCAAACTTCAAGCTCAATTATCAGGTGTTCAGTATCATACAGCTGAAGAACGTACGAAAGAATTTTTAACAGATTTCGGTATTGAACAATTCTCAAAGGTGCGACCTGCAACTTTGAGCGGAGGTGAGAAACAAAGAATTGCTCTTGCAGCTATTTTAGCTAAAGATATACAATTATTATTGCTAGATGAACCTACTGGATCATTAGATTTTGAAAGCAGAAAAAATATTTGGGCAATTATTTCAAAACTAAAAAATAAAAATTTAACTATTATAGCTGTTACTCACAGTGAATCTTTTATTAAAAGAGCTGATTATATTCATAAACTAGATTATGGTATTCTTGAACAAAATAAATAACTTTTCAATATTTTTATCGAATCCAAGGTTCAATAGGTAAGCGCAAAAGAAATTTTTATTTATTTCAAGTTTTTTTTAATTATTATGTTTAATATAGTTATCTCCTAACTTTAAGAATAAATTTAACCATTTCGATAAAGGTTGTTTTAGATAATTTATGTAAATTTTATGTATGATTTAATAATAGAAAAAATGATTTTTAGTAAATTTCTTTTCCTAGGCCTGAGTCACATAAAGAGACTTCATATAGTGAGTGTGTTTTTTAAATCCATAAAAGGTTAGAAATGATGATCAATTTCAGGTCAATTAATGTTCAAAAAAATGTTTAAAGAAAATGATTGCAGGTTGAATATCAATGGATAATATATTGAAATTATTGGATCAGCATCGAGATTATGAAGTTTTTATGATTTTAAAAAACAAAGTCTTGGAGAATATAAGAATTCTTGAAAATCTATTTGATTTGAATACAACAATAATATATTCAGAGGAAGAAAATAATCTCATTAGATTTTTAAGAAATTTTATTGGCACAAAAAATGACTGGCTTTTTTTCTTTATACGTGATTCAGTTTTTTATGAAATACGTGACATTGAAGATAACAAAAAGCTAGTTGATAGTATAAAACAGAAATTATCGAAAACTCACAAAGATAAAACTATCACCTTACATGAAAATCAATGGACAGAAGTCAAACTTACTCATCCAGATGATGATTTACCTAAAGTTAAAATTGAATTATCATTTGATAGAGAATTTTTCAAAATAAAAGCTGAGGTAAAAGATAAGCATTTCTTGGATGGTAATCGTTCGTGGAGATATGGAGATGGTTTCTTTATGAATTTCACTATGCCTGAAGATGAAGAAAAAAATGAATGTATTGATACTCAATATTTCTATGGCTTAGGTTTTTCAATGGAGGAAGGAATACCTAGAGGAGTTTTAGTAAATCATAATGGAACATATTATCTTGGATTTAGAGAGGAATTAACACCTGAGATCAAAATTGATACAGAAGAAATGATTGCTTATTATGACATAAAAATTCCTTTTGATTATCTTAAGCCATTCAATCCACTTATTGATAATAAAAGTGGTTTCTATATAAGATATATAAGTCAAATTGAAGAAAATTATCAGAAATCTGTTTATTTAATAGAAGATAGCAATGCAGATTCTGAAATGACAAATTATCGTAGATTTGTTCCAGTCAAATACTTATTTTCAGATGAATCTCCAATAAGAATAGCTGGAAAAATGGATAACCGTTTAGTAACTGCTGATTTTAGTAACCTAGAAATCTATTTTTACACTCCTGAAAAAACAGAGGATACAATTAAAATTCAAATCTTTGATAAAAATCAGAAATTAATCAAAACAATTGAGAAATCTATTTCTCTAAATAAAGGAAAAAACATTCTTACTGAAAAAATAAACACAGAAGACCTGAAAAGTGAACTCTATAATATTAAAGTTAATTTTAAAGAGGAAACTTGGGAACAAGTATTCTACAATTTCAAACCTAATATTATTTTAGAAATTAATGAAAAAATTCAATCCTTAGAAAAATTAGGGAATAATAACTTAATTCAAAATAGTATCCATTCATTGAATTTCCGGTTACATCAAATAGAAAATATAATTGATAAGTTTCACCCGAGAGAAAATCCTAAAGAAATTTATGATAAATTTGAGGAACTCTATGAATTAATCAACGACTGTAAAAGGGATAAATCAATTTTTAATCGTACAGGTTATTTGCGTTCTGCAATTAAATCTCCATTTGATAATTCATTGCAACCTTATTCACTTTTAATGCCAGAAGGATTTGAACTAGAAAGAGAATATATCTTAATGGTTAATATGCATGGAAGTGGAGTAGATGAAGTAGGATTTATTAAAGCTATTGGGAAGCAATTAGCAGTACTAGGATATACCAATATATTGCTTATTGCACCTCGAGGAAGAGATCTAAGTGATAATTGGATAGGTCAATCAGAACAGGATATTGAAGATATAATTAAAGAAATAAAAAAGATGTTCAAAATAAAAAAGACTTTAATTATGGGGTTCTCTATGGGTGGATATGGAACATGGCGAATGACATTCTTACATCCCAATCTTTTCGATGGGGCAATAATTGCTGCAGGTTTTCCACATTTTGATGGGAAAGCTGAAAATGACATGCGAAACTTCATTGGGAAATCAAAGAATATTGATTATTTAGTAATTCATGGAACAGCAGATCGTTCTGTAAGTATTAAAAGCACTGATGAATTTATTGAGAACTTAAAGAATGAAGGGTATTCAATGGAATATCATCGTCTTGAAGGTATGGATCATGGTAATCTTGATATGGGTGAAATAATCGCTCGGTGGCTTAAAAAACATATTAAATAATTATTGTGAATAGACATTAAATGTTTATTTTTAGAAAACGAAAAGAAACGAGAAAAGAAAGAATTTATGCTTTCTTTTATCTTTTGTAATAGAAGTAAAGCTAAAATAATACATATCAAAATACAATAAAAATTAGATTAATCTTACCAATTAATTAATTAATTAATTAATGAAATACTTTTTAAAAAAAGCTAATCTATTATAAGTCTATGTTAGAAAAAAAGGTTTGTTTAGATTATAATGAAAATGAACAATGTCAAATTGAAATTACTGATTTTGTTAAAAGAGAAATAAAACTCATTGAGAGACTACTTGGGATTACCGCGAAATATGATAAAAATTTAATTGAAAGACTTCTAGTTAGCTATAAAGAAAAACTCAATAAAATGAATATACCTTCAGAAAAAAATAAACTAATTGAACAATTTGTTCTCAATTATTCCGAAAATAAATGGTTGAGTAAATATTCAGAATATGTACCTTTAATCGAAAATGCAGCATTACATTTTTTAAATTTCAATAAATATAAGAAACAACTATCTGAAAACAATAAAATTTATGCTTTAATGATTGATGTTATTCGAGGAGAGTTTTATCCTTTTTATTATTTAGCATTTTCACTTTTAGATATTGTTTCTCGAGATGTTACCTTGGAAATAGCTAAAGAATTTATTGACCTTAGTTATAAAAACAATAAAAATACAATAGAAAAAGCTGAAACAGTAGAAGAATATGCAAAATCATTCTATATCAATGATTGTCCTAAAACGCACAATTTTGTTTCTATGGTTGAAGATGGAAAATATTACTTGAAAATTACTCGATGTATGTGGGGTGATATTTATTCAGATTTACCTGATCTAGAATTAGCTAGTCTCCTAGAATGCTATGGCGATTTTGCTAAGATGCCTTATCTTAATCCAAATTTTGTTTTAACACGAACAAAAACTCTCGTAGAAGGATATCCGTTTTGTGATTTCGTTTATCATGATAAACGAATTGTTAGTGAGATTAAACATCCTGATGATGATTTTTGGAAGAATTTTTAATCAAAAATTCAAGTTTTATTAACTATTCTAATTTAAAATATAAATTGTAAGATTTAATAGTGATACTCTTTAGATAATTGAAAGATTAGTATGAAATATAGAAAATTTGGTTCAATTGATTTTAAGGTTTCAGCTCTTGGATTTGGAGCAATGCGATTGCCAACCCGAAGAAATTCTATACTCAGTCGAGTTAAAAGTGAAGAAGCAATAAAGATAATTCGTTCTGGAATAGATCAAGGTATTAATTATATTGATACAGCATGGCCATATCATTTAGGTGCAAGTGAAAAAATTATTGGACAAGCATTAAAAGATGGTTATAGAGAAAAGGTTTTCTTGGTAACAAAAAGTCCAATTTTTATATTAAGAAAACCTGAAGATTTCGATAAATACTTGAGGCAACAATTAGATAGATTGCAACTTGAATCTGTTGATGGTTATCTTCTCCATGGTTTAAGTCGTAACCGTTTAATAAAGGTCAAAGAACTTGGTTTACTCGAGAAATTGGAAGAAGCAAGAGAAAAAGGTTTGATTAAATATATTGGTTTTTCATTTCACGATACTTTACCTGTTTTTAAAGAAATCCTAGAAATGTACAACTGGGATATAGTTCAAATTCAATACAATTATATGGATACTGGATTACAAGCAACAACAGAAGGTTTGAAGCTTGCTTATGAAAAAGGCATGGCAACAGTAATTATGGAACCTTTGAAAGGTGGTCGTTTAGCGAATCCCCCTGAAGAAGCACTTGAAATTATGAGGAAAGCAAAGAGTCAAAGAACACCCGTTGATTGGGCTTTACAATTCCTCTGGAATTTACCTGAAGTTTCCACAGTTATAAGTGGTATGGGTTCCCAAAAGATGGTTGATGAAAATTGCCAAAGCGCAGATAAATCTGGTATAAATTCATTAAATGATGATGATAAGCAAATTATAACTGAACTTGCAGAAGTTTTTCGAAAGAAAATTTTAGTTCCTTGTACAACATGCCAATATTGTATGCCTTGTCCTTCTGGAGTTGATATTCCAGATAATTTTGCTTTATTAAATAATTTTAATCAAGATGTTGGCATCCGGAAATGGTTAACAAGAAGAAAATATAAAAAATTAGCTAGTAAGGAAAAGAATGTTAATTTAGAAAAACAAAATGGCAATGCTACTATCTGTACAGAGTGTTTGGAATGTATTGAGAAATGTCCTCAAGAAATCAATATTCCTGAAGAATTGAAGAAAGTTCATGCAATTTTAGGAGAAAAAAAAGAAGTTTCAGAATATTATCATTAATCTTGAAAAAACGAAGATAACCAAAGGCGATTCACGTGAAAAAACAAAACATTAGGATTGAAGAATTTAAACCTAAAGAAAGTTCAAAAGAACTACTAGAATCGTACATTGATTTTTCTGAAAGAATCTTTATTGAATTATATCCTGATGATGATCCTTCATATGAACGTGAAACAATTAGACAAGAAATTCTCAATATCTTTGAATTATTGGATTATTATTTTTGGATTCTTATTTTGGAAGAGAACTCAAAACAAACTGTTATCGGTAAATGTTCTTTTTACATATCAAATAAGAAAAATCCAAACTATGAAGAAAATAAGCATACTACCTGGTTTCAATTATTTATTGATAAGCAGTATCGTCGTCAGGGGTGGGGTACGAAATTATTCCAAGTTATGATTAAAAAAATAGTGGAATTAAAAGAGATCACAATCGTTCAAACATATTCTTTATTAGATTCAGGTTGGCGATTTTGTGAGAAAAATGGTGCTGTATTAGCATTAGTTGGAGTTTATAATAGATTAAAATTAGCTGATGTTGATTGGCAAGAAATGGCTAATTGGGTGAAGGATGGTGAAAATCTAGCACAAAAAGATAATTGTTCTTTAGAGATTTTTGATCATATACCTGACACTATTATTGATGAGTTTACGAAATTCTTTACAGATATAGCTAATTTGGTTCCTTTAGGTGAATTAGATGATATAAGAGCGGAAACACCTGAATCGAGGAGAATAAGAGAAGAGCAATTTAAGAAGTTAGGTATTAAATGGATAACAATGATTACTAAAGAAAATGATGGATCAATAAGTGGTATTACAGATATACAGTATTCTCAATCTAAACCTTATCTGATTGAACAAGATGTAACTGGTGTTTTACCAAAATACCGTGGTCGAGGATTGGGCAAATGGCTTAAAGCAGCTATGTTATTTTATATTCAAGACAAATTTCCGAAAGTAACAATAATTAATACTGGAAATGCAGATACAAATGCCCCAATGTTATCTATAAATGAACGAATGGGTTATAAGAAACATTTAACTGAAAAATGCTATAAATTTCAATTACAAGATTTAATGGAAAAATTTGGTATTAATAGATAAGAATGATAAAAAATAAATCAAAAGGTCAAAGTTTGGAATTTAATATATCATCCAAATTTTCTCTAATATAGTCTTCATCTAATACATTCGTTAAATCTTGTGTTTGTGGACTGAAAATTTCATCTACTAACTCTTCTAAAGAAACAAGATATTCAATATCAGGTACAAGACCAGTTACTGTATAGTTAATTAGTGATTCCCAGATTGTATTTGAATTTAATAGGTACTCAGTAAATCGATCAAGATTTTGCTGGGAAGAATAAGATTGACCTTTATAAGCATAACAAACTAAAAAAGGACTCACTGGTTTGAATAGTAGTGTATAATCCAGATAATTAATTCGTTCTATTGCACCTTTACCAGCAAATGTTTCTTTCATAAATTCATTTATAGCAAAAAGAAATGCACTAATTAATTGTTCATCAAATTCGCTATTTGGTAGGAATTTCTTTGAATACATCGAAGTTCCCCCAGGATCTTGAATCAATATTAAAATCGGATTTTCTGTTTGTTCAATTGCCTTTTTGGTAATCCTTTCACGAGCAATTTGTTTCAATCCTTCTTCATAGGGTGTAACTTCAAGTAATTCAGTAAGAGAAGAATTATATCTACTAATTTTCTCCCAGAGTTCTATCTTGGTAATCATTACATTATAGATGTTTTGTACTTCAATGGCAAGTAGATCTAATTCCTTTAATTGAGCTAAGGACCTTGCTTGTGTTAATAATTCTTGGGCTTTTTGGATATCTTTAGCTAAGATTGCCAATTGAGCTTGTAAAATATATGTTTCAATAAAAATTTTATATGAATCTTGAAGTTCAGCTATTTCTTCTAATTTTTTGAGATTTTGCTCTACTTCCTCGAAAACATCCTTATTTTCATTTTTCATTAAATAATCAAGCTGTAATTTACTAAGCTTCAATAAAGTAATAATTGTTATTTTTTGATCATATTCATGTTGTTTGGTTAAATCAATTAAAATTTCTTCTATTTTGCCTAAATCCATTAATCGATAATTTTGATTTAAAATCGTTATTTTTGCCAATAAAAACCATTGTTGGAGCATAGGATCAGAATGTTTTTTCATAAGTTCTTCTAATTGATGAAGATAAAGATTAGCTTCTTTTTCCTCATTTTGTTTCATATAAACCTCTATGATATAATAGATAGTATAAGCAATTTTTCGGTTGTTTTCTACAATTTGGTAATTTTTTAAACTTTCTAAAAAATATTCTAATGATTGTTTAAATAATCCTTTTTCTAAGTTAATAATACCTATATTGAATTGATACGTTGCTAACAAATTTTTATCTTGACTATTTTCCACAACAATGATTTCTTGTTCAAATGTTTCTAAAGCAAGATGAATATCACCTTGTTGAATTAATATTTCTGCTAGATCATTTTTGATTTTGGCAATAGCTAGATTATTTTCAATTTTTTCCCAAATGGCTAAACTTTGATGATTAGCTTCAACTGCTAGGTCCAATTTACCTCGAGCAGTATAATGTAATGCAATATTGTTTAGTATTTCTCCTTTCAAAGGATTGATTT
The DNA here is from genome assembly GCA_035528035.1 of Bathyarchaeia archaeon. Lineage (GTDB taxonomy): Archaea > Asgardarchaeota > Heimdallarchaeia > JABLTI01 > JABLTI01 > JABLTI01. The sequence goes on along the minus strand of DATKZI010000005.1, from coordinate 52,558 downwards.
GATAAGTTTCTGTTAAAGATAAAGCTTCATTTAGATTAACCCAGGAATCAACGAAATTACCATTATGAAAAGAGAAAATACCTTTATTCATAGAAAATTCTGCTAATAGTAATTTTAATTCCTCTCTTTCTTGTTCAGCTAATTGCTTATAATGGATATACCCAATATCTATCCAGCTTAATCCTTCCTCAAATTTTCCTTGAACAGCTAGAATTTTTAATAATAAATTTATTGATTCCAAAAAAAGAATGGAGTCATTTTTTCTTTGACTTTTTGATAATAGTTGCTTAGCAATTTTAGAACTTTTCTTGTATTCCCCCAAATATAATAAAGTAATACCTTCTAATAAAAAGGTAAAATTTTTCTCATCAATTGTTAATTTCTGGTCCATCTTTTTAATTGTTTTTAATAAAAAACGAGCATCTTGATATTGACCTCTTATAATAAGCTCTTTAATATGTATTAATTCAGCTCGTTCAAGTACAAACATTTTTCATTCGAATCTATTTAGCATTAAATAAATTATAAATTGTTGTATTTAAACAAATATCTGCAAAAATTAATTTAACTTCTTTATTTATCAAAAATTCTCAAATATAATTATCTTATTATTTACCTTATTAGATTCTTTTGTGGTGAAAAAATTGATTAAAAGAAAGAGGATATTATTTTCAACTTGTTTTCTAATTGTAAGTATAATTGCCAGTTCGTAAATAACCTCTAAAGTAATAATTCCTTTTTCCACTGAAAAGTACCTTTTTATACAAAATCAAGCTTTTAAACGGCATATCTGAGGTCTATATTAAATGATTAATAAATTTATAAAAAATAGATTTTATTTCTTAATAGTTATTTTTGGATTAATATCTTCTACTTTAATAGTTAATACGTTTAATTTTACTGTAAATAATCAAAAAATTAGTTCTAGAGAGATTTATACTATCAAAACTATTCCTGGTCCTAATTTAATTAGTCCTGCTAATAATACTTATACTACTGAATCTTCAGTAGTTTTATCTTGGGAATACAATGTAAATATTGGATTCTATGTTTACCAAATAAATGATAAAATAGATTTTTCTGGCACTGAATGGGCTTATGATTCTACTGTAGATACTACTTACACAGTTATATTACCTGATGGTAAGTACTATTGGCATATTCGAGGATTTGATAAAACAGGACAATTTACTTATTGGAGTACTACTTGGTGTTTCACCATAGATCAAATTGATCCTTTACCACCTACCCTTTTAACTCCGAGCAACTCATCAACTACTCGAGATAATACCACTACTTTGACTTGGAAAGCTGATCCAGATGATGCTATCTACCAATTACAAGTAGATACTACAAATTCTTTTACTAATTCTATCTTAGATATAGAAACAACTGAAAATTATACTTGTCCCGAATTGGCTGATGGTGTGAAATACTGGCGAGTAAGAAGCACTGATTTAGCTGAAAATATTGGTAATTGGAGCGATGTTTGGAATTTTCAAATTTATACATATCTTGGCACTTCTACCTTAATTTCTCTTCCAAATGAAACAATTACAAATGATAATTCTCCTGAATTAGTATGGTCAAGTGTTGCTAATGCAACCTCCTATAAAATCCAAATAGATGATAATGCAGATTTTGCAAGCCCATTAATTCAACAAACAGTTGTTACCAGTTATGAGTTTACTCCTCCATTAGATGATATTTATTATTGGCGTGTTCAAGCTCAAGATGATTATTTAAATACTGGAACATGGAGCGATGTTTGGAATTTCAAAATAGATACCATTTCTCCAATTGCACCAACATTAGTTTTACCTAATAATAATTCTATTAATTCAGAATTAACACCTTTTCTTGATTGGTCTGATATTACAGATTTTATTCAATATAGAATTCAAGTTGATACCGCTTCCGATTTCTCTACAGCTTTTGTTGATTCATACACTACTGATAGTTTTCACACCATAGCATCTAGCTTACTAGATGATACTTACTATTGGCGAGTATGTGCTAAAGATATTGTAGATAACTGGGGTGAATGGAGTGATATTGGTATTTTTATTATTGATACAACTTCGCCAATTATAACAGGAGTAATAACTAATCCAACAAATCCAATGGATACGGAATCTATTACAATCAGTGCAAATATTATGGATATAAATGGCATTATTAATGCTCTTCTTCATTATAGAATTAATAATGGTTTTTGGATTAATGTTACAATGAATTTAGTTGTAGGAGAAACTTATAGTAAAAATATAGGTATACTGACCTGCGAAGATTTCTTAGAATATTTCATTACAGCAAATGATACTTCACAAAATCCTAATACAGTAACTAATAATAATAGTGGTTCTTATTATAGTTTAACTGTGAGTTCAGGTGATTTTACTGGGCCAACAATATCAAATATAGAACATACTCCAATGTTGCCATCAAAAACAGATTACATCAATATAACTTGTTCAGTTACAGACGCTAATGGCATCCAATCCGTAAAGCTCTATTTTAGGGTTAATGAAGGAGAATGGAATTCTACCAATATAATATTCCTCTCAAGTAGCACCTATAAAGTAAGCATAGGACTTTTTGATTCAGGAGATAAAATAGAGTACTATATTGTTGCAACTGACAACTCACCTAATGCTAATTCAGTTACTAACAATAACTCATCACAATATTATAGTTTCATTATACAAACACCAACTGAAAAATCATCAATACAGATTTTAATACCTTCACTTATAATATTTGGATTATTAGTAACTATAAGAAAGAAACAATGAATTCTTTCTTTTATTTTTCTTTTTAAGAAAGTGAAGTTTTTTTAGGGTATACCCTTCCATAAGAAATAGAAATTGATGTTACAAAGTAAGTTTAGATTTTTACTATCCTTTCAGAACTTCAATATTCAGAAGGTGGGGTATTAAATTCATATTATTCCAAATTATTCTATGTAATAAAATATCCATCTGATCCAATTGAAATATACACAGTAACTGCTGAGTATAAATGTATATTAGGTGAATTAGAAGAAATTATAAAGAGTAGTTTTGCTACATTCGTAGCATTAAGTGGATTTGTTTTCATAACTAGTATACTACTACTGAAACGTAAAAGAAAATAATTCCACCATTTCTTTTTTTTTTGAGTAATTAGATTAATTAGAAAAATAATTTTAAAATCATCAAGACTACTCTAAAACTTAATAAGATAATGTTAGTAAAGTTTCCTTATGTCATATCAAGAAATTACTCCTTCAGTAGTTTTCGCAAAAAATGATGGTGGTTCGAATTCGGCTTGTATTGTTTTGCAAAATGAATTAGTTTTTGTTGATGCAGGATTAAATACAACAAAAGCAATAGAATTTAGAAAAGCCATGGAAGAGAAATTCATTAGAAAAGCTAGTGCGTTAATAATAACCCATGGACATGTTGATCATTTCTTTGGTATGGGAGCATTTTCAGACTTGAAAGTAATTGCAGCAGAAGCAGCAAGAGCTGGAATTGAGAGATATGTTAAAGCAGAATTCACTGAACAAATAATTGATAATTTAGAAAAATTATTTCCAGGTTTTGGTGAAGCTGCAAAAGTAGCGAAACTTTTTATGCCAAACGTTTGGTTTAAAGAGAATTTAACTCTTGGAAAAAATAATGAAATTTTCATTAAATTAGTTGGGGGACATTCCGGTTGCTCTTCTACTATTTTCTTTAAACCTGAAAAAATAATGTTAACTGGAGATCTCCTTCAGATAGATGCTTCTCCCTACTTTGGTGAACCAGATAATGATTTGGTTAAATGGATCAATGAATTGAAGTTTTGGGAAGAATCTAATTTACAAGCATTTATTCCTGGCCATGGAAGAGTAGTTGATACAAATTATGTTAAACAAATAAGAATATTCTTCGAAGAACTGCTTTCAGTTTTACAGAAATATAAGCAATTGAACATACTTGAAGAAGAAATCATGTTACAACCTGATTTGCCAAAAGGTTATTGGCCTGAAGGTGGTCTTAAAAAGCAAACTTACAGCTTTAGCATAATTAGCAATTATAAGAAATTATAGTAAAAACCTCTGTTTTTTTATTTCTATAGATTTTAAATTGAACTTGAAAGAGAAAAGAATTAAAAACTAAATAGCTTGCATCTTCATTTTTTTTTTCAGTTTTTTAAAATTAGTATCTATTGTATTGAATATAATTTACTCTTGTTTCTAATGGTTCTGTTTAAATAGTTGAAGGAATAATAAGTACTTACTACGCGGGTGGTAACTACTTGAGTGGTTACTAGTATATTGTGGTGATAAAAAAATGAGTGAAATATTTTGTACAGAGTGTGGGAATAATTTAGATACTGATGATGTATTTTGCAGTAAATGTGGATCTAAGATTACACTAAAAAGAAGTAATGGTACAACTATACAATCAAGAGTAGTAATTCAAGAACATCCCTTATTAAATGTAGGATTTTTTGGTGTGTACACTAATGGAAGAACGTACTTGAATATATTATACTTAATTTTACTACTTCCATTAGGCATTTTCTACTTCACTTATGCAGTTACCTGTTTCTCGACGTTTGCTGGATTAATTCCAATTGGAATAGGATTGGTTCTTCTCTTCCTCTTCTTACTAAGCTTACCGTATTTGCTTGAAATTCAAACATGGCTATCATCGTTTTTAACGGGAGTAAAGATAAAACCAGATAGAATACGATTCAACAATGATGGAACTAAAAAAGATAAAGTATTGAATTCACTAAAGAATAAATCAATTTACAAATCATTCTTCTATTGCTTGATTTTTGCAATGCCAATAGGTATTATTACATTTACATTTGCAGTAACGTTTATTTCTACCTCAATCGGTTTAATGTTCTCTTGGGTCAATTTAATTGTTGAATATGCTATTCATGGATCTGTTTTTACTGAAGCTTGGTATTCAGTATTACCAACAGGATTTTGGATTTTCTTATATGTAATCACACCATTCATAGGTTTCTTCTTACTTACTTTGTCTCTCCACCTATTGAACCGCATAGCTATCTATCATAGCCGTTTTATACAATTCATTGCTAAAAATTAGTTTGATGTCTTCCTAAGGCATCATCTTCCTTTTTATTTTTCATTACGAATAGTTTGTATATTCTATTTTAGTCAAATGAAAAATCAGAAGATGACCAATTGGTAGTCTTAAAAAGTCAACTTATAGCTATAGTATAATCAGTAATTAAAAGAATTTATAGTTAAAAATAGAATAAATACTGAAAGAAAAAAATAGCAAAATAAGAAAAAAAGAAAAGCTAGCTTATGCTGCTAATCTCTTCTTTCTTTTAACTACAATGACTATTACTAGAATTCCAATGAGTAATCCTCCCGCTCCAGCGGTAAGATAAGGCCACCATTTAGTCATGAAAGCAACGAAGGATTCCCAAATAGTAGGTGGGTAATAGACTTCATATTCGTAAACTTTCTGTTCAATATTTCCAGCATTATCAGTTGCTCTGAAGATAATTGTATAGATACCGTTCTCTAATTCAGCGGTTTCCCACACAATTGTAGAGGGAATTACAGAAAAATCTGTTGCAGTTCCGTTAACTATCATTTGGAAATTAGCAATACCGCTACCTTCATCAGAAACATCTAAGACGGTAAAGGTTACTGAGCTATTTACTATATCCGCAGTAGAAGGTCCATCGATCATTAGTATTGGATTTGTATTATCTTCAACTGTGTACGTGTGAGGAATTAATGCTGTTCCTTCTTCGGTGGTTTGTCCGTAAATGTCTACAGCTTCAATGTAAAATGATACAACAGTACCATAATCTTGTGCAGGAATTGATTTTAAGTAGACCATTGAATTAAAGATCATCTCTTCTGTTATCCACGAACCAGCATCTATCTTATAATGAAGTATAACTGAATCCATTTGGATATTGTCAGCTACATCTGCACTAATTTCTACACTGTCAAAATATTCAGCGGGTGTAGGATTTATAGTAACATCAGTAAAGATCGGTGCTTCATTATCACGAACAAAATACAGGTGATCAAAAATTGTAGAGATCACTTCAACACCATTAGCATAATTGTGTAGATAAATTTGTGTAACAGTATAATCACTAGGTCCGAAAGCAGTAATAACATCATCAGTGAAATTTCTGAAGATATTATTCCACGAACCCATCTGGTTATATCCATCAACAAAATAAAAACAATTAATTGAATTATTTATTGGAGTATACAAGCTATTATTTCCTACTACATAATAGATGTATTTAGAATGATCTAATTCAAGTCTAATATAAGAATAAGCCGTAGAACCTAGATCAGTCCGCTTATCTAAACGCCAATAAAAGTCAGTAAATTGATTGTTTGTTACTGGTAAATACATTTCAGTCTTATAGCAATAGGCAGAAGTAATACCAACATATGAAGTTAGATTCGCTGCGAAGTTTCCATCGTAAGCGTCTGATGTTATATTCACATATCTATCATCATAATTTGTTTGCCAGTAGTTTAGTGGATCAGTAGGTGATGTAACAAAATTTCCTTCAAATGATGCATCACCAGTGGGACAAGTAATAATAGAAAAGTCATCAATAAGCAATTGAATTTTACTCACAGTAGAACTAATATCACAATAATACCCAACATAATAAGGAATAGTATTAGTAAATCCTAAACTCATTAGTATTTCAATAAAATCAATAGAGAAATGATTCCAAGTATCTCGAGAACCGAACCCTTCTGCTGGAAGATATATTTGGCTATATGATGAATAGGTATAGTTTGAATAACTAGCTAAATTATCATTCTCATCACCTAGAATAAAATAGAAATAAGTATCATAAGTCGAATTTGAACAGTATATATAGAAGGAAGCTTTTTGTGATCCAAGTAATGGTGTATCTGAATATTTCCAATCAAAATTTATCATTAGATCACCTGGTTGTTCTGCATACCAACCTTTTGGCATCACCTGCCAACCATCATAAATATCCTGTTCTGCATAAAGGTAGGAGTACCCATTAGATTTAGGTTGAAAAATTGTACAATTCATCGCGCTTGTACCTTGCGTAAAATCATCTTCAGTACGATATACTGATGCTGCACCACTAGATGTATCATACCAAAAATGAGAATTACCCTCTTCAAAGTCACCATTTTGATGTATGAAATTAAACCCAGTACTATTAGTAAATTCTACATCATCGAAAAGCAGAACGGTATCACCTACTGGATTACTAACAGAGGTAGTATAGAGGAAAAATGAATAAATATAGCTTAATGATAATGTCGGAGTTGGAAACACTGATTCGAAATCTTCTGTTATATTTCTATCAATTTGTCTCCAAGTATCTAAGGAATCACGGAGATCAAAGAAAGCTGATGTTGTGCTATTAAATGGTAGACCACTTACTCTTGAAAGATAATAATTAATATAATAATTTCCAAGATCTGTTAAGAATCGTACTCGTAAGTAAATTTCAGCACCGCTAGTAAAATCAGGATTTGCTTTAGCATTAACCCAGAGATCCATGTTGATATCTTGATCAAGATATCCAAGTTCTGAAATATAATTAGTAAAATACCAACTACTATAATGACTTGCATAATATTGGGCTGATCCACGGGAACTTAAAATAGCACCATAGTTTCCAGCATGGACTTCATCTTGATAGGAGTGATTAGCATAATTGTTACCAGAACCATAGCCATAAAAACCAACAGGTTCACCATTAGGTTTTTCTTCTTCACAATCGCCTCCATAGAAGACGTTTGAAAGTATTTTTTCAGTCCCACCAACAGCAGTAGCTGAATATGTTTCAGTTATTGGGTTCACTATTGCTTGTAGTGATTGAACTGAATCATCAACAAAGCTAACTTTGCTTTGAACAGGTTGAAACACTAATGTTAGTGTAAAAAGCATCGTTACAAATAATACTAAAAGAGATATTCTTTTATTCATAAAACATCATCCCTGTTACTATAATAAGTAACTATAGAGGGATTGTTTTAAAAATTCTCTGCAATAAAATGTCATAACATTCCTTCTAAAAGTATAAAAATTAGGAAAAGCATCAGGCGTTGAAAAGCTCTGCTTATTTTATCCTTATAATTAAAAGAAATGATATCTCATTAAAAAAAATAAAATTTAAAGCTGTAGAAAACTATTTTCTAAGAAGAAATAAATATTAGCGATAATAAGCAACCGCTAATTCTTCATCAAACAAAGTTGTTGGATCTGATGGTATTTCTAAACCATTTCTATCTACAAATTGTAATAACAAACTTCGATCACCAGTCATTTTTATTAAAATAGCTTTTGTATAAATTAGTCCAAACTCAAAACCATTACAGAGATAATAATAAATTGCACCATCATTCGTAACTTGACTGAAATTTCTATTTAAATTTCCACTATTTCTAGGTGAAAAATCATATACTCGAGAATCCCAAGTTGAATTTCCAGCATTACCAATTGAGATAGCAGCCATAGAAGCGTTGAAATTATTGTACACTAATGCGAGACCAAACTCTTCGGGATTTTGACCTGTATATCCAACAGTAGTCCAGATACCTTGAGCAGTATTTGGTACATCAAAATCAATTCTACCACAATAACCTGGAGGATCAAGACCCATCCAACCACCTAATTTAGCTACTAGATTTGTTTTAAGAGCATCAGTAAAATAATCCAAAGGACAAACTGTATGTTGGAAATTTCTACTAATATCGTTATTAACCCAGATTAGCTCAACGCGATCATCTTTCAACCAGAAGTCATATCCGCCACCTTGACCTGCCCTGCCTAAGAGTTGACCCGAAAGTAGATTGAGGGTAATGCTTTTTTTATAGGAAGTAAAGATTCTTCCGTCTATTTCATAGGATTCTACTTGATCGCCATATTCTTCACCAAATTCTCCAGTAAGGTCTAACAGTGCAATACTTAGATTGTTTATATGACCAAATCTTCCAGTGACATGTTTACAAACAGAAAAATCTATTGTATAATCTTCCGAGGTTGTTCCTTGAGGAGGATTATAAGTTATTTTAGATATTCTAGTCATTGTGATATTTCCCGGAGCATAAATTTCAAAACCATCAGGATAAATCATTGTATCAGTAAAAAAATACATATGATCAGTTGGGTAAGTATGACCTGGTGGATTAAGGTTACCAAGTGGTACAATATTTTGTAATCTATCCAAATCTACTGGATAACTAGTAAATGGTTTATCAATGCAGGGTGAAAAAGAAGCATTATCTTTGAAAATATAATAATAGACTAAGAAACTTGAAGTTCCAGTTACTATGATAATACTAGTAATTATAACTAATATTTTGCTTATTTTCTTCATAGTTAAGAAAATTACCTTTATAGAAAAAAGGATTTTGTATTAATTAATAAATCTAAAAAGATTTTTTCTTCTTTTCAAAACTTTAAAATTGTTTGAAAAAAATCTCATTTTATTTAGTTGTAAATATTTTGAAGCTCTTTTATAAGTTCAGGATATTTGATTATAAATAATAATTTTGCTGAAAATTCATTCAGATAATTAACATGATCAATATCTACTTCACTATAGATTTCAGAGAGAACCTTACTAGAAGGAACTTTTCGAGAAATTTCCTCAATTAATTGTTGTTCAAAATCTTGGAGATTCAAAATTAATTTCTCAAATTTCTCGTAAGTTATGATAGAACCATTACCCATTTCACTTATTATTACATAAAGATTTTTAGAAGTAGCTTTTCGTTTTTTAATCGCTTGAGGAGTTTGTTTTTCTGCATAAGATTTAAAGAAAATATTTGCTGTTCGAGTGTACAATTTTTCTGCTTGAGTTTTATTTTGAGTTATTCGATGTCCTGAAACAATCACTAAGTTCTTCTCTTCTAATTTTTCAAGATAACGATAAATTGTTTTAATTGTTAGTGTGTATTTCTTCGTTTCTTCATCAATATAAAGATCATGAATTTCTTTTACTGTTAGATGCTTATTCCTCATTTCTTTAATTATCGGATGATATTTTAACGCTAATTCGGTTTCTTCTTTATCAAGAAATTTCATAATCTGAGGTTTATATTCAATGAAATCTTTAAAATTTGTTTTTGTTTTTTTAGCCATTTAGACACACAACAGTCACTTTCTCTTCTAGCATCTTAAATTCTTTTGATTATTATAGATTTAGGGGAAAACTAATATATAACTGTGTCTATTGATGACATATGTTGTCAAAGGATGACCAACGAGGTTATCAGAAGTTTGAAATCAATTGAATGGAATAGAGATTTTAAAAGAATAAATAAAGATCGAAAGGAGCAATCTCTGTGAAATTTGAAAAACTAGGAAAAGAAAAAGAGAATGTAACAGTTAGAACTGAACCATTTAATTTTAGTGAAAGTAATATCTTGAAGCACTACAATAATACCTTTGGGTATATCAATGAACATAAACCAAGCAAATTAGAAGAATACATCAGAAAATTAACTGAAAAGTTACTAGCAGTAACGAAACAAGAATTCTTCCATGATATCAATGGAAAATTATCTGAAATTCTACAACAATACAAACACTTAACAGACCAATCCAACATTATGCGATTATTACTTAGCAATTTCATTAGTACGCTTGGTGTTACTGAAGAACAATATTGGGAAAATAAGGAGCAAGAGTTTCCTGATTGGAACTTTTTTCATTCTATTAGAGATATTCACTTAATGGACATTAAATCATTAATTGATGTTTTTGGAAAAGAGGAAGGCATTGATCTGTACAAAAAAATTGCTGATGAGTATGTGATCAAATATAACCCTAATCAAAAAAACTGGTACATAGATCTTGAAGAGATGCGTTTTCATCACATGAAATTCATCGAAAACAACTCATTGGGAAGAGTTCGATTAATGAGTAACGTTGAAGACGGACGTTATGTTGAGATATGTCTAACTTGTGATAAAATGAAAAATTACCTGGATGCTTCACAAGAAGACAGGGAATTACTTGATGTAACGGGTTGTTATTGTCATGAGGGTTTAGTTAGATTATGGAATGAGAATTTCATTCTTACACTGAATAAAACGATAGCTAAAGGTGACCCTTACTGTACCTATGTATATCATGATACGCGTGTTGTAGATACAATAAAAGTGCCATCACAAAAGTTCTTCGATGAAGTTATAGAAGAATTTTCTGAGGTGAAATAGATGTTTAAAAAATATGGTAATCAAGTAGCAGAACCAAAAGTAACAATACATCCACTGGATTTCGCTAAAAGTGATGTTTTTTGGACATTAACATTGATATTGAGAAAAATTAGAAATGAGCGACCTAAGATTTATCAAGGATTCAAAGAGAAAGTATCTAATATACTACTACAAGAAATTAAGCAAGATTACTTTGATGAACAAAACGATAAACTTGACAGAGAGTTAGTACAATATGATAAGCTATCTGAAGAGAGTAAATTCGTTAAATTGCACTTAAGCTTTATAATTGAAAAACTAGGAATAACTCCAGAAGATCTATGGGCAAATAAAAAAACAGCTTTCCTAACAACAGATTTTATACCTTCATCCTTTGGTTTATTCTTTATTCAAGTTAGTGCGTTAATTTTCTTACTTGGGAGAGAAGAAGCACTGCAATTCTTTCGAGAATTTCTAGATGCTTACAATGAAGAAGTAAATGCAATTTATCAAAAAAATAGATTCAAAGAACTAGTTGATTTTAGCATCGAACAAGCAAATTGGTTGCCTGTAAACCCTTATGGACGACATCAAATAATAAATGATGGTACAAACGGTCAATTTCTAAAATTATGCGTAACCTGTGAGAAATACAATAGTATGATCCAAACAAAATATGGACAAGATAAGGAAATACTTTACACTATCATGTGTTATATGCATAAACCATTAGCTAAAGTTTGGAACGATCATTTTATATTAGATTTAGAACAATCATTAGCGCTTGGTGACAAGTATTGTTCATATATCTATTATGATACAAGAGAAAAAAGAAAGACTAAATCATTCACAAAAGAATTCCTAGATAAGATATGGTTAAAGTATAAATGAAATTGAAATAATAAAGGTGAAAATAATGGAAGTTACTACATACAAAAAGTATAATCCAAATGCTGAGATAAAAGGAAATCCCAATAATTGGATTAAGGAACAATTTGATAATACTAATTCAATAATTAAATATCTTATAGAATATAAACCAGAATTAGTTGATAAATATGTAAATGATCTAGTAAGCAAATTTATTACTGTGACATCAACAATTGAAAAGAAAGATGGAATATATGACTTTCCACCAATTGATGAGTCATATACTTTTCTAGATAAGAATCCCCAACTAAAAGCAATAATTCGAGAATTTATTCTTAAGCATCTAAATCCCATTCATCAGTGTTCAGAGAATCCAGAGGAATTCATTGTTCATTCACTTAATAAGGCAAAAGCTCTCGAGAGAGCTTCTTACTACAGATTGAAAACCTTAACAGAGATGTTAGGAAAAGATAAAGGAATAGAATTATACACAAAAATTCTAACACGAATTGTTCAAGATATGCGCAAAAAGAATCCTCCAAAAAATGATGTGAATATTACTGAACATCGAGAAGGAGCTATAAAGTATTGGTCCAAAATTGGACTTGGTGAATTTACTGTTTGTGTATTAGATGAACATATGGATCTCTACCGTTTTGATACTTGTATAACTCATGAAGCTTTAAAGGAACTAAATGATCCTGATATTGCTTATTATGCATCTTGTTTCATAGGTGATATTCCAGCTTGGAATAAAGGAAAAATAATCAAAATGAGACGAACTCAAACATTACATCATGGAGATTTCTGTGATGAGCTTTATTGGGATTCAAGATATCATGAAAATCCAGAACAACCAACACTTGAATTTACAAATAAACTTGATAAGAAAGAATAAACAGAGAAAAATTATTTTAAAAGATCAAAAATAAGGTGATAAATTGACAGAGAAAAAAGTCAAAATTACTGTTGTTAAAATTTTCGAACCAAAAGATGTGATAGGTAAAGATTTCATTCGTGAATCAGGAAAATCAATACCAAAGTGTCCTTTCTTTGAGGAAGGAAATGAATTTATTGTGCCAGAATCAGGTAAAATGCCAGAAGATTTTTGCCAACATGCATATCATGCTATTTATAGGAATTTAGATGTTTTAAGGTTGGGAGGAACAGGATATTCAGATTGGACTGGAGAAGGTATCATCTATAGTGCATGTAATGATGGTATAAGACCAGTATGCTTCAAATTAGAACAAATACAATAATGAGGAATAGAAAAATGAGACCAAAAGTGAAAATAACAGTATTGAAAAAATTTACTTCAAAAGATGTTTTAGGACACGATTTTGTGTTTCCAAATGGTTTTGTTGTTAAAGATTGTGAAGTTGTAAAGGAAGGACAAGAATTTATTGTTGATAATGAATTAACTATGCCTGAAGGTTTCTGCCGTTGGGCTTGGGTTGATATATATCGAGATATAGCAATTTTAACAATGAAGGGTGATTTTGCAGGAGGAGATCTTGCTGGTATCAAATATTCTTGTTGTTCAGATGGATTGAAACCAGTAGTTTTCTATCTAGAACGCATTGAGGAATAAATTAGATTATAAGATTAATTAAATTATCTTCCTAAATAGATTAACGAATTTAGAATAGATATCTAAATCAATTTTCCATTTAGAAATGACATAAGGAATAATTTATTTATTAAAACAGATTGTAAAATTTGGGTAATGAAACCATGCAAGAATACAATGTATTTGTGAATTATGATTTATGCATCATATGTGAAGATTGCATTGAAGCTTGTAATGAGAATATCCTTGTATTAGATGATGAAGAACAAAAGATCCTTGTGGTTAATGAAGAAAATTGTTCTGGATGCAAAGCTTGTGAAGAAATTTGTTCCCCAAATGCGATCTTTGTCAGTAAGTCATTGGATAAAATACGGGTAGATCAAAAACAGGAAAGTGAAAAAAGGGAATCAAGAGCAAGTGCTTTTAAAAAATTACTTGAGATAAATAAACCAGATAATTCCGGTGATTATAAATTATCACTCAATGAAGTCTTGCAAGCATTAGATTTTAAAAATGCAGACCAATTAGATGAGTGGTTAATGTACCAGGAAGACTTTATTGCATTTGTAGTCAATAATGAGGTAATTGTTACTCTTGATGAGTCAGAAAGTCAGTAATCAATATACAATTATCTTTTCTTTTTTAAATTTAGAAATGAATCTTTTCTGAGAAGTTTGTTTTTGAATCATAAATTTTATAGGTAAATGAATGGAGATTTCGAGAATCGGTTAATAATTCTACTGAAAAAGTGATAGTTTAATTATTTCTCGATATTCGAGAGCTCCAATGCACTTCCTTTTATACAATAATTAACCCATCTAAAACCCATCATTTTATAAATAGGACATTGATTGCATAAACAACCCTTATTTTCTTTTATTAGAGAACTTCTACCAGTCGAACAAAAACCAAAATTTGTTTCCCCTGATCCTTTATAGCTTGGACACTTTCCACAATTATCTCTACACATAAACTTGATTTGCTCTATTCCATCGTTTTTTTCTTTTTCAGTCATTTTATCCATAAGTTTAATTTTTTCTTCAAAAGAAGCATTTTTGAAAACATTTTCATCTTCAATCATTTATATCACAGTAAGTCTGATTATTCATTCAATACTTTTAAATTCTGATATTAATGCAGCTAATTTGATTTTTATTAATTTAATCAAAAGAAATGATTTCAATAATTTTTTCTTAAATTATCTTATTTTCAAGATAAATTAATATCATTTAATTAACTAGGAATTGTTATATATATAAAATTAACATATCAATTATATTATTTCCTGGGGATAAACATGATGAAAATATCTAAATCCAAAATAAAGAAGCAAACATTATTTCTAAGTTTGTTAGTTTTTACAACGCTTTTTATTACTTGTTTATCAATTCAACCAAGTTCTGCTTTATCAGATTTTATCTCTTCATTATCTGATATGGAAAAATATACCGTTAAAGAACTAGTTGGTGGTATCACCTATAGATTCAGAGTTGAATCTGACTTCTTTACCAATGATAATGATATTGGCTTTGCCATTTATGATAATAACCGTTTCCGTGAACAAGATAAACTTCTTACACAAGATACTCCAGGAGATCTAGATGAAGAACAAATTTTCACTCCATCAGCTGATGGTGATTATTTTCTTGCTGTTTGGATGAATGAAGGAGATTCCGGTTTTGTTATAATCACTGTTTGGGAAGATGGTACTAGTAATTATATGACTGTAGAAGAATTAAGTTACATCTTTAGTTTGCGATGGCTTTGGATTACACTTGGAGCATTAGGTGGATTCATGATCTTATCTATTTCACTAATAATTATTCTTACCTCGAGAGGAATTAAAAAACATCAAGCAAGAGTTGCAGAAGCACGAGAAAAAGGATATGCGTTACCTAGATATGGTAGAAAAAGGGACAAATGTCCATTCTGTAATGTTAAGCTACCTGAAGAATATCTCTCACAATGTCCTTACTGTGCTGCACCAATTACTGAAGAGTGATATCAATGAAAAAAAGTGGTAAAGTCCTTTTAGGTATCTTTATCACAATAATTATTATTGGTACAGGTTTAGGAAGTACAGCAATAATACTGCATTTTAGAGATAATAGAATTTTAACACTTGATCCCCCTCTTATTGATTTTCCAGTAGAGAATACAGACATTATCCACATAATTTGGGGTTATGGTATGCAAAATGGTGCTTTCCATAATGGTATTGATTTTGGTTGTAATGCTTCAGTAAATATTATTGCTTGGTGTAATATGACTGTATTACATATCACAACATTCTACAATGAAATGGGTGGTCATTGGCAAACAAATGTTTTTCTCGAGTTTAATGATCGCTTCACTTTTGATTGTGCTTTTGAATCATGGGCACTGAATGAAACTTTTGCCAATTATCAACGAGATGCTATTAATGTTGTAGAAGGACAAACTATTCAACAAGGTGAAGTTTTAGGTTTATTATTAAATCATGGCAGTGGAACCCACATTCATTTTGGTATGTATGATCTAGGCGAATCTGTTTGTGCATATCATTATTATACCGAAGAAGCAAAAAACATCTTTGATCCTTTATGGGAAAAATATGGTTGGGGCGATGATAGCTGGTATACTTGAAATAAATTGTTGCTTCTTGTAAAGTCATCCCATCACGATTTCTCAGTCAATTTCTTTAGCTAATTTGGTTTTAGGGTTATCAATATCATGTTCAATTTCTTTCCGCAGTTTAAAAGTATAGAAAATCACAGCAGTAATAAAAGCTATACTTGCAAAGATAATTGACATTGGGAACATAGAGAAAATACCTGCATAAACACCATTTTTCCAAGTATCAGCTATAGCTCCAAGAGAAATAATCCCAGCTATATAACCTAACGTTCCAATGGTATTGAATAGACCAAAAGCAGTTGCTCGTTTTGATTCATTTGAATAAGCAGCAGTAAAACTGTAGAGAAAAACATTGTATAATGGATACATTGGCATACCATATACGATAATTAATAATCGCCATTCAGTAGGTAAGATGGTCATTAGACTATAAACCAATATGAAATACCCGGTGAACAACATAATAATAATCCCTTTACTCTTCTTCTTCTTAACGAGACCAAGGAGAAATGATAAAGGAACAGCTAAAGTTGTTTTAACCATAATAAATATTGAAAAATATCTTCCAGGAACAAACAAGGTATCAAGAAAATAAATGGATGAGTAAGCCCAAAAACCAGCGCCTGATTGGAAGAAGAATGTTAAAATCATAACTAAAGTAAGCATCAAGGGGACTGTAGTTAATTTTGAAATTTTGGCTTCTTTATTGTCAGTAATATTAGATTCAACTTTACTTTCGATTTTAGTCTTTAATATTGGTTCATCTTTTTTAATAAAGGCTGCAAATAATAATGCAATCGAACATGCGATAGCTGCAATTGCTAATTGAATTTTCATTGAATTTGTGAAATTATCATAGATCCAACCAGCAAGTGGACTGAGAGCAGCGTAAGAAGCACTAATAGTTATAGTAAGCTTTGCGAAAATAATCTCTTTAGGTTTAGAAATTGTTTTTGTAGCAAGCGCATAAACATTAGTTGTATGAGCGGAGCCAAGCAAATACCCCAAAAAGATCATCGCTAAAAAATAAACTGAGGAAAATGTGAAAATCAAACTGAAAAACATAAGAACGAAAGCACCTAAACCTATAAGTACAAATTTCTTTGAACCAAATCTATCTGCCATGACACCCCAGAAAATAGCTCCAATGGTACCAATCATACTAGGAATTATTACTACAAAACCAATTACTAATAAAGAATCACCTTGAAATATTTGATTTAACCAAGCTGGAGCATATGGCTCATAATTAGAAAAAGCCATACCGAAGAATAAGAAGCTGAACAAAAGTAAAATTTCATTGCGCTCAAAATGCAACCAATTATTTCTCTTAGAGATTTTTTTATCAAAAGGTTGTCCATCCTCTTCTGTTGTGAAGACCTCTTCCATGATGTTTTCAGACATAGCAGAAACATATTCTATAGATTATTTAAAAAGTTCCTTCAGTTCAGTTTCAAAAGAGGAAAAAATTAATTTTTTAATTGGATATAGAAATAATCAACATTAAAAATCAAAATAAATAGTTTAAATAGTTCATTACAAGGAGTGATTTTATGAATGAAAATCCAAATGAAAAACCATGGTATAAAAAAGATGAATCCTTTTGGGTGAGAGTAAGATGGTTTTTTAGCGGATCTGCTTTTATATTTATTTTAGTACTAGCTCTTTATTTATCTAATACAAGCTCTTCTGAATATCGAATAACTTTGATTATTATTTCCTCCTTAATTGGTATTAGTGCAATCATTATGTTAATAGTAAAATCAATGAAAAAAGAATAGATAGGAGGATTAACCTCCTGAAAATTTAACGTGTTGGTACATTTTTCTTTTTCTTACTTACTCTGGTTGCAATCACTATTATTAGAATGATCAATAATAGTCCTCCACCAACAGCAACATAATAGTACCATGGCAAGTTAACTACGGGTCGCTCAGTAAAATGGATGTCAAAATTCAATACTCCAGTGCCAAATTCTGTTCCTAAGAATCCTGTATAAATACCTTCAAAGGATACAGTTGTGTTTTGTATCTGGTTACTTGAGACAGCCCAAGCTAATATTACAGTTTCACCTTTTTCTACAACATAAGATTGTTCGAGATCATCAAGGGTACTTAAACCAGGAGTTAATGTTAATTCTAAGTAACCTATTGGACAAATACTTAACCCAACATTTGTAATATTAGCGGTAAAAGATACTCCTACATTAGCATATGCTTCCAATGGAACATAAATTAGAAAATCAAGTTTAGGTCGCATCATAAAAGCTATCTCATTCTTCCAAAGTTCAAAGTTATCAGCATACGTTGAATCATCGTAATCGTTTGTAAATTCATCAATTAAGAAACTATTGAATAATGTCTGTTCATCATTTCGTAGTGTAATAAAGGATTCATCTGCGGTTTCAGATGCTGTAAAGCCAGCAAGAGCAGTTGCATTTGAGAAAACAGTAACAGTATCGCCATCATCAGTATAAGGGGTTCCTATCACAAACTTGCTTTCACTATACAAATGAGGTTGAGTGAAAATTTGATGTCCGGTATCCCATATATATAGATCTGGATTGCTAGTGTAATCAGTATTGAATGCAGTACCTAATTTAGCCCAAATTGGATCTGTACTATAATCATCCATAATGTATGTTGAGAGTAGCAGGTGACCACCTGAATCAATGTAATCAATAATATCATCGAAGTATAAATTCAATCCAGTATTTGATGGATTAGTAATTATAACAAAATCCCAAGGTTTAGCATGTAGCGATAAATTGAGGTAAAAGAATTCCCTAGTAAAATGGTATTTTATCCCAAGATCATTCAAAGCTAAAGTAACTGGTTGGACATAGGGATTTGGAGCTCCGATCCAGTCACCATATACTAAAACATTAGCAGTTGCAGCTGTTAACCAATTTGCTACATTTGTAGCATAAAAAATATTATCATCATCAGGAATGTAAGTATCATCAAACCAATTGATATCTGCAATTAGAATTACACGACCATTGCCATATTCATTGCCTGCTGCAACAATATTTGAAAATGTAGAATCATACCAAATTCCAAAAGCAGAACCTGTTATATTGATATAACCATAGCTTACAAGTTCGATACCACCACTACATTCTTCTGTTGTGGGATGAGCTATATAATCAGTAAAACTAGTTGTTGCAAAATTACCATCGTTTATAGCTAAATCGTATGGAGCTATCAATTCATTTATGTATGCAACTTCTGTTGATAATGCATTTGGATTTTCGCCTGCAACAAAAAGTGAACCACCATCGGCCACCCATGTTTCTATATCATTTATTTCACTCACTGAATAAGCATTTCCAATTTGTGGTGTTATAACAATTAACATATCATATGGTGCTAACTTTTCCAAGGTGATATTTTCACCAGAAATATCTTCATATAATTTATCAATTGTGAAATCACGAGCTACTAATCTATTTCTGAATGTTTCATATTTACCTGCAAAGTTCGCCATATCATCCCACGGATCAACGCCATAGTAGGGATTGTGAGACATATCAACAAGTATCTTTCCTTTTGGTCGTGGTGTTAACCAATCTAGAGAATCAATAATGAGTTGATCAATTTCAGTAGAATATCTATTTGTTAAATCATTGCTAATGGTAACTACTTTACCACCTATATTATGTCTATCCATTGCTAGAGCTGTAATGATATTTGCATCATCAAAATCATGAGCTAAAGGAATTAAATCCGAAGCAATGGAAGAACCAGATAAAGCACTCCAATCCCATCCGAAGTAATTATAGCCTGCTGGAAGTTCAATGAATGCATCAACAGCATACCATTGTGTGGTTGGATGTCTTATTGTAAAATTAAAACCTAGTGCATCGTAGTTCCAATAAACACCATACCCATCGGTACCAACTGCTTCTGGAGGTAATATTCCTAGATAATTTAGGAATAAAGCTGCGCCATCTAATGCGAGAATTCCTCCACCACCTAACCAGAATTCATGAATTAAATTTAAAACTGATTCTCTTGGATGAGCATCGGGAATAAGTAATACATCAAAGTTCGCTGTAGTTAAGTAATGATTGATAATATCATTATCAAAAATAACGGTTGCTTGTATTCTAGATTCAGCTAATAAAATGGTTTCAACTTGTGAAACATTATTGGTTGACATTCCTGCAGACAATACTCCAGTATAGGAGGGGTTTGTTGCATTTGGTTGAGCATAAATCGCCACCCGTATTAATCGCGAATCTGGAAATGGCAAGGCATTCAAACTGTAGTTAGTTTCAGTTGGCTGTGTCGATTGATCTTTAACTATATTTTTATTATTAGCTGATCCTTTGTAAATGGGAGAAACTAATAATAGAACAAAAAATAAAAATAAAAGCAATTTATTTCTCTTTATGAATCGATTAATTATAGTCATTTTATTTTCTTTCCCTAACAATATAAAAACCTCATATAATCAATAATAAAATAGATTGAATTTACTATACTTAAATACTATGCTCAAGGGGATTGACTAGTTAATATTATTAAAATCACTATCAACTAGAATTTGGTTATGTACAAGGATATAAGTTGTTGTAATTTTTTTAAAGTATCTTTGAAATTATCTAATACATAACAATAATATTACTGAACAAACAAATTCCTTTAGAATAAATATTACAGGTGAGTAATTTAGCTATAGAATATAATGGTTATTTGTTATATGGAAATGATGGAGATACAATATAGATGAAATAATAAACAATGGTTTATTGAAAGCAAGAAAGTATGTTTGGATTTCAGGAGCATAAGTGAATGATTTTTCAACTAATCCACTAAACTCAGATACGGATGGATTATCTGATTACAACGAGATAGAAACTTATGGTTTTTCGATGCTTACATTAATTGTTCTTCAATTTTATAAAAAAACCAAAGCTAAATAAGATTAAAGAGAATCTACTTCTCTTTTCTTTTTTTTCTTTCTAAAAGAAGTGAAAAAGCATTCTAGAATAAACTAAACTGCTGTGTGGTGATAACCACCAGTAGCTAGAATGCTAATTGCTTTACCGATACCAAATTAAATTTCAGGTAACGATGTAATATGGTATGTTGACATACCAGCAAAAAGTGTACCAACGATCCAAAAAGGAATATTTTGTTGCTGTATTTCTTCACATAGCTCAAATCAATTACGTAAGCAAAGGTTCTTCTTACTACCACATCGCAGAATAGTCTATCTTCTGCACAATTGAAATAAAAGTATCTTTGTCTAAAGAAAAGGGGAAGGATAAAATAGAATATAAAAAAAAAGAAAGGGAGGAATTATTAAAGATAGACAGTTAAAGTTGCTATAGCTTCATTTGTAAAAATGTTTCCATAGGATGTTCCTCTGATCTGACAGCCTTCCCAAGCACCGGTACCATGACCAACTAAAATTCCATTAGCTATTCCATATCGAACCTGAACTTGGATAATAGCTGTATAGCCAACAGCTTCACCATCATAAGTACCTTCAAAGATTTGATGTGTGAGACTGCTTCCACAAAATATTGCTAAGTCAATTTGGGTGTTTACAACAGCAACGAAATCACCTTGTAAAAGACAATCTTCTGTGATAATTGTTGAGAATTGCTCTGCTCTAATGTGTGTAATTCCTTCGTCGTCAGTCCAAGCGATAAAGTAACTTTGACCTGTTATACCAGCTTCGAATTCGAAGTACAGAGTTTCCTTTGATTTTGCTTCTCCTGTAATTCCTAGTGTTAAAGATCCAATTAAAACGATTAAAAATAGGATCAATGATATATTACCAATTTTTTTCAATTTCATATATTATCACCCTCCAATCGACAAAATTGGTTATATTTTAATATCTAAAATTATATATAAGTTTTTTCCAGATACTATAACCAAGTACTTTTATAAATAAAAAGAAGATAATATAATGAAGTTATTTCTTTACCAAATATTTTTTTACTTTTTAAAATTAATATTTGTTCAAGGAATTATTTTTTCTAGTATAATTTGTTTTAATTCAAAACATCAAAATAGTCGATTTATTATTACTAATAGTGTTAAACATCGTTAATTTTTACTGGTGAACAACTTTGGCAATAGAAAAATAGATTTGGTATTAATCGTATGAATTAATTTACGCCAATTAGTGTATAGAATTTAAAAATTAAGGAAAATGGTGTAGTATTGATTTATGAAGATGTTACCCAATTCCCTGCTGGTTTTTTCAATGCTTTCAAAAATTCTTTTGAAAATGTTCATTATATTAATCAATTCAATTAATAACTAATTATCTGTATGTTGTTAATTATTGTAAATTACTCGAATACCTTAGTAGACTGAATAGATTTGACCAAAAATAAGTATTAGATATAAATATCTAATTTATATTGATTCATATGATAATTTTTGATATTTTTGTTAAATATCATCAATTATAATACTAAATTTATGATATCAAAATAATTTTTTTTAAATTGGTGTGAAAGATGGTTTTGATAATAGAACAGATACTAATATCATTCTATTATTTAATTATTCTCAAAAAACTAATAAATAAAAAATAAAAGAATAAAATTATCAATTAAACAATTAGCGTTTAAATTAATAGAAAAAAAACTAATTTAGTTAATAAAAAGCATTTTATAATAACAAAAAATCTTTATAAGGAATGTAACGACTACATTAGGCATTTTATTTTTGAAATTTTCTATTGGGAAAATTAACTAAATCTAATGAGTGAGATTGAATGAATATAAAAACTAAGGTTGTTATAGTTGGGTTATTACTAAATCTATTTTGTAGTAGTTTGTGTATGAGTATTGGCAAATGTATTATTATAAGTAATAAAGAGAAATCAACTAGCACTGGATTTGTAGGTGATAAAGTGGTTGAAGAACCTATAATTCTTAACGGAACAATTACTGATTATTATGCGAATGGTGAAGCAGTGAATAGGGGGAGTAGCACAAATCCATTTCCTACTGAAACAAGTACTAATTCGCATCCGCTCACAAAAGATGAAAGCTTGCTTATAAAATTGGAGGAAATAGCTGCTCTTCCAAACAATTTAGAACAAGGATGGGTTTATGATGATGTTGGGACGAATTTCTCTGCAGTTAATGACCTTTTTAGCGGACATCAACTCTATGATGATAACTTATGGGGATATGCTATTAATTTGCCAGGTCCACCTGGATTTTCTTTATATCCTAATTTATTTGGTTTTGGGGGATTTACAAGTGATATAGCAACTGGTGATGTAGATGGAGATGGTCTAGACGAAGTGATAGTTGCTACAGATGATAATTATCTTGAAATTTATGATGACGCAAACCATAATTACAATAAACGATCATTTCTATTTGAAAATCTTCCAGAACCTCTAAGCATAACTCCTTTTACATACATACCTTCAGATTGGCACATTGATTTTTTGAAAACCATAGCTACGGGTGATGTGGATGGGGATGGCATAGATGAAATTGCCTATGTACGTTCTTTCTTTACTGGGTCTATTGAATATCAATATATTTCTTCATGGGGTTTATGGATTCCTACCTACAATGATTGTAAGATAACAATTCTTTTTTGGGTCTTTGATGTAGTAGAATGGGATTTTATTGGAGAATGTATTGAAGTTAGCAAATCAGTTTTTAGTTCTGTTTCAATGGAACCAGAAGTTGCTATGGGTGATGTGGATGGGGATGGGTTAGATGAAATTATTATAGGATTCTCTTTTGGTATGGATGATACGGAAAAAAGTGATATTCATATTTTTGATGATTTTAACCATGGATTTACAAGGATTTGGGATAAGAATCTTGAACTTGATTACCAACCAGGTGGTTATATCCATGACATCGACATAGTTTGTGGAGATTTTGACGGAGATAAAAAAGATGAGATTGCAATTGCTGTATGTCCTTATAATAATTATGTAGTTGAAGGTGCATTACTAATAATTGATGATTCAGTTATGGGTATACTTGGACAATATGGTGAAGTAGCTGAGTTTAGAATTGAAAATCCTGGGATTTGTTGGGAACAACGAGTACCTGTTGCATGTGGAGATATAGATGGTGACGGTAGAGACGAGATAGGACTAGTGAGATCTTTCAAACAAGGTTATCCAAGTGATATGTTTATCTACGAATTTTCCCAAGGTAATTACACGTTAAGAAACTCTTTTGATTGGGATTTTCTTGATTACATTTTTACAATGGGTGATGTAGATTGCGATGGGTTAGCTGAACTGGTTTTTTCAGGACGATATGGTAATTATGTTATTGATGATGCAAATACAGGATTTACTCATATTATGAATGATACCACAGTAAATATAGCATTACTAGCTTGTGGTGATTTTGATGGTGATGGTATGCGGTTGAAGTATACTGGTGAAACCTGGACGAATACTGCCCCACCAGGAGTAATTATTGCATTAGCTGCTCCTCCAGTTTATGCTGGCATAATGCAAAATGATGACTTTAGCTGGTCAGCTTTTGGAAAAGCAACAAGTATTAGCACAGAAGATACTACAGAAATCGGTACAACAGTAAGTTCAACAATATCATTTGAACAAACATTTGATTTTTATTTTTTTGAACTTTTTAGTTTTTCGTGGTGTCGAACTGTTGGAAGAGAAATGACCCTTACAAATACGAAAATAAAAACAGCAGTTCAAGAAATTAGTTATTCCTCTGGATGTTGGATAGATTCAGTTATTTATCACTTAACTGATTATCAATCTTATAAATATGAAATAACGCATCATCCTTTTAATACTACTCTCATAGGTCAGTTCATAACTCTAGATATACCATTTACACCCACTATTTTGAAAACCACCACTAATTATTTTGACTCACACTATAATCAAACAGTTCGTTTAGAAACATTCAATCATACAATCGGTTGTCCGTGGACGTATCCTGCCAGAAATGAAACTTCGAGTATAGCATCAGAATGCTTGACTTCTGGAGAGCCAATCTCTGTTGGACAAGGTACAGGAAATAATGTCGTGACAATTGAAATCGGAGAATTAAGCGAATATGGTATCACAGCAACAACATTTTCTGACTATTCGATAGGGGCTGCTGTTTGTGGACTGGGATTTAGCTGTAGTCGAGGAACCTCGGAATCTAAATGCTATGAAATTTCTATAGGTACATCGTGTATTTATGAGGGTAGTGTTGGAGATATACTAAATGAAGCAAGATTTGAAGAACTCCAATATTCTTTTGGTATCTTTATCTATTATGCAACACACTCAGATGGTTTTACCTATCAAGTGATTAATTATTACGTTGAAGGTGCTATACCTTATTATCCCGCTAAGATCAATCTTTTCTTCGTAAATAACTGGGAGTGGCTTACTGGTGTTGGTGGTGGAGTTCTTGGTCTAGCGATCATTATACCCACAAGTGTTGCTTTGGTCAAACGAGGAAAAGCAAAACCAAAAACAATGAAAAAACCTACAACAAAAACCGCTAAATGAACAACAAAAATAAGAAGAATTTATCAAACCATTATCTTGAATTTATATTTAAGAAAAGAAATGAAAAATTATCTAATAATAAAGAAATAGAAAAACCAAATAAACTTGACATTGAAAATTTATTTGAAATCCCAAAAGGTTGGAATTGGGCTACAATTGATCAAATAACCTATAAAATTGGATCAGGAATTACTCCTAGAGGTGGGAAAAAGAATTATAGAAATGAAGGAGTAATGTTTCTCTGTAGCCAGAATATTCAAATGCTACACTTTGATTTAAATAATGTAGCTTTTGTAAGTGAAGAATTACATAATAATATGTCAAGAACTAATGTAGAATTTGGGGATGTTCTTTATCTTCTAATCTCATTTGATAAATTCTTTTGTTTTTCAAATCTTAACTCATTTTATAATTATATATAAGAGAATAAAACATATATCTGATAATGGTGAAACCGATTTGATATCTGAATTTGAAGGCTATCTATTATCAGGTAATGAAGGAGATTAATTTGAACATATAGTACATAATTGATTTATGAAAGCAAAAAAACGAATATGGTTTACAAGTGCAAAAGTAACTGATTTTGTGATTCCTAATCCAAAAACAAAAGAAGCATTTCAATTTTCGCAACGACTTTATCAATTAGCAAAACAAGGAATTAAAATAAATTTCATACTAGCACCCAAAGAGAAAGAAAAGGATTTTTATCAAAAATTAAAAGATGCTGAAAATATTGAATTTGCTTTTTGTTATAATATGCACATGAAAGTTGTTCTTATAGACTCAACTTGGCTTTATTTCGGTTCTGCAAATCTAATGGGGGCAGGATTAGGGTCAAGAACTAGAGAAGGACGTAATAACTTTGAGATTGGTACAATTACAATAGATCAAAAAGCAATAGAACCTGTTGAACTTCTATTACAAGACATTTGGATTGGAAACGAATGTAAAAACTGTAATGGATAATAATAAAAAGTACTACTTAAGGATTGGCAGCCACAAAAAGGAAGTTGCTGAAAAGGATATCCAAGAAATAATCAAAAAAAGAAGAAAAAAAGAGAAAAAACTAGTTATAGTTTTCTCTTTCGCTGGGATAAAACAATGACAATAAATGACAAACTAACAAAAGTAATTATACCAATTAAGCTTCCAAATGGATTTAGTGTTAATAATACTAGTATACTTAGTCCAATTTCTCGTATTTTCACCAATTTTCACCCTCCTTACGAAAAAAATTGGTTAGTCTATATTATTTTGTTGTTGTTACAAGTTTTGTCCCGAGACAATAATTTCTTATTCACAAATACTTTAAAAGTAGCTTATTTATGCAAATAACCTTGATTATTAATCAAAATTATAACACAAAAAAATCTTCATTTTAATTCAAAACATCAAAATAGTTGATTTATTATTACTAATAGTGTTAAACATAGTTAATTTTTACTGGTGAACAACTTTGGCAATAGAGTACATTGGTTATTTGTTATATGGAAATGATGGAGATACAATAGATGAAATAATAAACAATGGTTTATTGAAAGCTCGAAAATATGTTTGGATTTCCAGTGCAAAAGTAGGTGATTTCATCGTGGTGAATGATCACACAAAAGAAGGGGAACAATTATCAAATAAAATTTATCAAATGGCTAAAAGAGGAGTGAAATTTAAATTCCTTTTAGCACCGCATGAAAAAACTAAAGCTTACAAAAATACCCAAACCTTTTATCAGAAACTTGAGGGTGTAGAGAATATTGAATTCGAATTTTGTTATGATATGCATATGAAAGTTATTTTAGTGGATGGTACTTGGATGTACTTTGGTTCAGCTAATCTCACAGGAGCAGGGATTGGTTCAAGATCTCGAAAAGGGAAGAATAATTTCGAGGTTGGAACGATAACCATTGATCAGAAAGCAATCGATGCCATCGAATATCAACTCCAACAAATATGGAATGGTAACGAATGTCAAGGTTGCTATCAGAAACAGAAAGGATATTGTAAGGGAATTGAATAATATAAAGTTGAAAGGGGTATCATAGCTCATCCTTTATCTTCTTTAGTAATTTTTCTGTTCCAAAGGTTGTTGATAATTCTTCAAGTAAAGTCCAATCTAATGTGTCAGCTGATCGTAAGAGAATCCCTCTAACATCTTCCAAATCCTTCTCAGACTGAAATCCTGGTAAGAGTTTTACTACTATAAGTGATTCAGGTGATGAAATCCAAAAATCTTTACCTGATCCAAATAAATCAACTTTTTTCCGAAGATTGTAAGTTGAATAATCTAATTTTGTTCTAATTTGCTTTAAATCTAAACGTAGTAAAGGACTTTTCAAATCAAAAACAGTAATATGAGAATGTTCCTCTAAACCCTGTACTAACTCGTCTTTTGTTATTGACAATTGATTATTTTGAAGACATTCAATAAAAGTAGTTATTTTCTTCTCTTCTGAGCTTTCAAGCATTATCATAAAATCCAAATCTTCAGTTGAACGAATAGCACCATATACACCTATTGTTGCACCACCTACCAGCACATAATCAATAAAACTTTCATCTAAGCATGTTACAGCTATTTCTGCAAGTTCTTGAAATCGTCTATAATCAGACAATGTATTCTCTCCTCCTTTTCTTATAATGTGTTTCTTTATGTCCTAACAGTATTATTTCCTCAAAAGTTGCATTAGGATATTTTCTCCGGAGTGATTCATAATAGGTTTGTACTAAATCATCAATCAAGCTAGCTTGAAGTTTCATAGATTCACTAACGGACAATCCTTCTAATTTTGATATTCGTTTTTTTAAGGAGATACTCACCATTTACACTACCTATAATCTATTATTATCTCACTATCAATTATATAAAATTATAACTACTTAGTTATTTAGATTGGAGACCATTTTAAGAGTTGCTATCAAAAAAGAGAAGTTATTGTAATTGAATTAATCAACCAACAAATTTAGTTATCATCAGATTTTTGCTCAACTTTTCTCCTTGCTTCTTCTATAATTGTGAATAAATCAATAGTAGCTAATGGTGGAATTGTTGGATTTTCTTTGGAAATAAGGGATATTGCTTCTTCAGGGCAACCAATAATACAATTCCCACAACCGATGCATCTCTTCTGATTTAATACAGCAAAATCATTTTCCAGTGTAATTGCTTCCATTTGACAACGGTCAACACAATTACCACAACCACTACATAAATCTTCATTAATAACTGCTAGATAGTTACTTGAAGTATAATCAGCGGGATTAGGAATTCGCTTTAATGCACCTAATCCATCGCAACAACAAGCACAACAACTACACACAAAAATCATTTCTTGAGAGTTACTAAGTTGGAAAATCAATCCTTCTTCTTCATTTTGTTTTAGATAATTCAGAGCTTCCTCTTTGGTTATTTCTCGACCATAACCTTGGTCAATATATAATTGACCCATATCACCTATACCCATACATACTTCTCGACGGTCAGTTACTTGACAGGGAGAATTTTGAAGATCCTTTGTTTGTCGGCAAACACAGTTATTAATTGAAAAAGGGCCATTTGATTGTTCAAATAGAACTTTAATATCATCATATTTAGCAATAGGATTTTCATGTTTGATTTTTATCCCAACAGGTATTGTTCGAAGTTGACGTACTCTAATACCACTATTTGCAGGTCCCCAAGCTTCACTTAAATATTGATCAAAATCATCTTGAAATTCCTTAGTCAATTTGTCTACTTGAAATTCATATATCCCAACAATAAGCAAAGCATTGGCATAGACTTTCTCACTATCTCTTGTACTACCCATTATTGCACCATTCTTTGCCATATTGTCTAAGAGCTTTTCCACTTTATCTTTAGAATACCCCAGATGTTTTACGCGATCAAAAATTTCATCTAAGGTTTCATATGTTTCAAACGAACCAGGATAACCGCATTTGACATTTGAAGCGATTTTAGCTTCTTCAGGTGTAAATAATCTCTTTAGTAATCGTATTTCTATTCCAGATTTAGTTGCTGGAAAACGTAAAGGAAAGCTATCAAAGTGCTTTTGTAATTCTCTATATACTTCTAAAGTCAAATTCTTCACCTACTATATGTGATAAATATGTATGAAATCTAATAAATATTCTTGAAATTTTCACTGTTAAAGAATCTTTTAGTATTTGGGGATTGCTTTGTTTTTGTGATAATATCAGAATATTAATCTAAAAATGCCTAATTATAATAGAAAGGATATTGTAAAGTAATTGAATAGGTGATACAAAAATATCAATTCATTTCTTTAACTAATAATCTAAAAAAGTATCACGTAAACCAAGAGCAATAATAAAATTAAATAATACAAATAAAGAAATAGTGTTTATTGGGCGATGAAAAATGGAAAAAATTAATTTTGGAAAAACCAATCTAAAAGTTTCTCGAATTGGTTTAGGAACACTTGCTTTTGGTCATCCATCAAAAGGAATTCAAGATAAAGAAACGATTTATGATTGCCTTAATTTCGCACTTGACAGAGGTATTAATTTGATTGATACTGCTGAGGAGTATTCTCGAGGTATGACGGAGAAATTCATAGGTGAAGTGCTAAAAGAACGTGGTGATCGTGAAGATATGGTAATAGTTACCAAAGTTTCACATAATCATTTGAGTTATAAGAACGTAATAAGAGCAGCTAATAATAGTTTAGAACGATTACAAACAAATTATATAGACTTATATTTAATTCATTGGCCTTGGGCTTATTCACCTATTTCTGAAACAGCAAAAGCAATGGATCAATTATTAGCTGAAGGAAAAATACGATACGTAGGTGTGTCGAATTATAATAATGCATTAGTGCAGGAATTAATGGATAACTTACAGAATGGCCAAGTAATAGCAAATGAAATAGAATACAATCTAATTAAAAGAGATGTGGAAAAAGAAATGCTTCCATTTTTAAGAAAACAAAAAATTGTTGCATTGACATATTATCCATTATTGAGCGGTTTTCTAACAACTAATTATGATGAAAATGCTCAATTTCCAGAAAAAGATTTTCGTAATTTTTATGAACTTTTCAAAAATAAAGAGAATTTCACACTTTCAAAAGAGCTATTTGAAACACTAAAACAAATAGCCAAAAATCATGATGTATCTCCATCCGAAGTAGCAATTAATTGGTTATTAAAAGATGATGATATAATACCAATTCCTGGTGCGAAGAAGAGAAGTCATATAGAAAGCAATATTCATGCTACTGAATGGAAATTGACGAAGGATGAAATATCTCAATTATCAGCTATGACTGATAATCTTGAATTAAATTGGAATTGGTGGTAAAAACTATTCCAATTCTTTTCAGGTCATAATTTTTTTTCTCTTAATTATTTGTATAGGTACTAATATAGCACTATAAACAATGACCAGTGATAGTATAATTTTTGTCTTGCCAAATTCGTTTGTTGCGGTATTACTATCAATAATTTCAAAATCAGTCATTGTATCATCTGTTGAAATAATAGTTACTAGTGCTTGACCTATTTTAATATCAGATGTTTGCGATTCTTGCCAAATAACAACATTTTCAGTTACATGCCTGATCGTCAGATTGACATCTTGAGTAGCACTTGCAGCAAAAGTAGCATTTACAACTACCTTGAAGCTCTTATCACCAACAGCTTTCGATTGTAAAAATCCACTTGTAGGTATACGAATCATAAAGTTTCCATAAAAATCATCCATATATTCTGCTCCTTCTATACCAACTTCAATACCTTTGTTAGTATCTATAAAGGCTTCATTTAAACCAATGTGATAAATTTCTGTTGGTGAGATTTCATAGTATAAATCTAATCTTACTGTAGGATCAATGTTAAACAGTTGTATCTCATAAAAGTCTTTTAATTTAAAAGCATCAGGATTCAAATGTGGGAATAATCGATCAAGAAATTCACCCCAACGAGTATCAGTATTGAGTTTCAAATTAGAATACATATCTCCATACAAGAACCCTTTGTACATATCGTAGCTATCTGGAAAACAAAAGTTAAAGCCTTGTAAATAAGGTGCAGGATAGGTATGATTTTCATCCCATAAATTATAATAGTTAAAAAGGATACCATTCGGATCTGGATCTAACATATTTAGTAATTGAGTACCATAGATTCCTATTTCTGCATAATGAAATCCTGTTTGATTGTCGACTATTTTTTCGATACAATCTTTCAAATCGACCATCATTGCTTCAGATTGTGCCATACCATTTGTTCCCATCCCACTTCTTATCCATTTGAAGAAATTTCTCTGTGTGATGTTATAATCAAGTTCATCATGCAAGCTATCCACAAATAGATCGAAAGTATCAATAAATGATGATCCCAACCCTGCAACTGGAAATTGGGTTAGATCATAAAGTGCGATGTTAGGCCAATCACGCCAATTAGGTAAAACAACAGGATGGAGACTAACATAAAAAGCCATTTCAGCAAATTCCCTTGGAGACATATTTGGATTTCTACTTAAATTATATACATAATCTCTTGGGGTGTAAATTTGATTTGTTCCAAGAGTAGTCTCACCACCAATCATATAATCTACTTCGCCCATCAATTGCCAGGCTGTTTCAAAAGAACCTCCAAGACAAGTGCCAAAGAGAATTACATCAATAGTATTAGGACCACTCAATGCAGCTTCAATTTCGTTAAGTGTTAAGCAATCACCAATAGCATATTGAAAACTTGGGTGATGAGCATGATAATCAAAACAATACCCCGCGTATCCTCGTCCATGATCAACAAGAGATAGAGCATAATAATCAGCAGGATAATTGGTTTTACAATAGGTTACAAAATCACTAAGGGTTTCAACATCCCCCATATTAGTTACCCCCCAATCCGCTACAACAGATTTCCCACCTGCTGCTACAGCTTTTATATCATAGATAAAAGCATGACCATTTGGATCTGAAACTGAATAAGGATAATCATATAAAGCGATAATATTGATATCGGTTTCTGATTCAGCAAGTATATCATTTATCATATCAGTTAGCGATTCCAGCATACTTGCATGTAATTTATTATTTGAATTATCTAAATTTGCTGTCACATATTCATCTCTTGTATCAGCACAGAAATAAATCATATAAGTCCATTTTTTTGTTACATTTGGTTTGACTTCTATTAAATTATTATCAAAAAATGAATTGGCTGTAGATTTTTCTGAGATTATAACAAAAGAAGTCATTATTGTTAATACAATAAGAAGTTTAAATTTTATAAATAGCATTTACAAGTCATCCCACAAGCTAATAGTAGATAATATTCACGATAATGAAATTAAAATTCTTCGTATAAAGTATATACAAATAAAATTTAAAAATATAAATTATAAAGAAGTAACCAATATTGTAGGTGTATTTGTTAGCCCAAATTTTAAAGATAGAATTTAAAAGTTAAATATCGCTTCGGAAGTTGATTTTGATAGAAAAAAGGAAGAAAATTGTAACAATTATTCTTCTTCTTTATTGAATTTCTCTTTAAACCAACGCTCAATTTTTTCCTCAGTGATGTTCTCTTTGAACCATCGTTCAACATCTTCTTCTTTTCTTTCTTTTTGGAACAAACCAGAAAAGCGTCGACCCATTCCAAAGTCTGGTTTTCTTTCCTTCTTCTTAAATATACCAGAACTAAAAATAGCTGCAGGTATCATTAACACAATATTAACGACTATTAGTGTGGGGACTGCAATTAGGATTATTGTTGTTTTATCACTAACGAATGTATCAGCTAAATTATAGGTAACTAAACCCCAAATCACGAACGTATCAAAAGCTGCTTGCATTGCAAAAAAGAACAGCCAACCAATAAATTTACTAATTCTATTCATTTATTATCACCATAAAAAGATACTAATTAACCAAAGCTTGTATACCGTTTTTTAATCTACTGTCTTAGAAAGTAAAAATCCATTAAAAGCAAACTATAGAAGATGGTTTTATTTCTATTAAAGTAATTCAATCACAAGAACAGATTAATGATTTAGATCAAGCATTATACTTAAAACATTACAACTAGAAAATGCAGAGTTGTATAAGAGTATACATCAAACACTTGATAAAATCACTAAAATAGTGTAATATATCATAATATAAGAGAATATGAAATCTAAAATACAATTTCAAAAATAAAAAAAACTAAGAAGAGAAGAACTATTCATAATAACCATTAATTTGAAGCTAGGCTATAAAATAGAATATCTCTCGTGGTTATTTAATGATAATATTTAATTATAAATAAAACCTAATCTAATTTATCCTCTAGATGGAATTAGGGGTTAAAATTTATGAGTCAACAAATAAGACAATTAGGTCAAACATATAAAGATATTTCAACATGGACTTGGTTAACCATTTTCTTATTTTGGTTAATATTCCCACCAATAGTTTTACTCGTTAAGGAATTTCAACTTGCTAGTGAATTGAAAGCTGCGGGTCAAGCAAACAATGATCAACAACTAGTTGCTTTTGGTGATAGAGAACTACTAATTATTATCCTTGATTTGGCTAGTATGGTAGTTGGTGTTACAGGTTTAATTGCTTTGATCTTACAAATTATTCAATTGGGCGAACAGAAAACATGGGCAATGAATAGAAACGTTCCCTTAGCAGCAGAAGGATATGGGCAAATTAGAACTGGAATATTATTATCATTATTCCTATTTTGGTTAGTAATACCATTAATTATTGGTATGATAATGGTGCCTATTGGCTACAGAAAAGTCGGTGATGCTTTATCACCTTAGAAGAGTACTTTTCTTTATTTTTTTTTTTCATTACTTCTTTGTATACAGAAAATAATACCCTTTTTTGTGATAGCTTTAGTAATTTTTTCTTATCTCAATAGAACTCTACAAATCAATTGTGAATGTTTGAATAATGTGAGTTTGATCAACATATCTATTTACAGAAATGAATGCTAGTGTGAATGAATAATTTCCTAGATTCCCTAAAACACCAGTAATTAGTATTGGACAAATGCATCTAGCAACCAAACCATTTGGTTCAAAAATTTGTTGAACACTAACTGTTGTTGAATTTCTAGTACATTCCAACCAGAAAATATCATCATCTGCATTACAATAAGTACGGTAGATTTGTACGAAATAGATTTTATTATTGATAATTTCTATTTCAATACTTGAAGGTTCCTCACATCCAGTTTCACAATAATCGAAATCAATGTTATAATCGAAATCGACTTCCTCATACTCAAAAATCCCAAAATTGAAATCCCTAAGCATAAAACCTGGAAATAAACCAATTCCAACTGGAAAAAGTACAATTACTCCCAGTGAAAATACCAAAACATAAACTAACGACCTTTTCATAATTATACTATATCTGCAAAATTAATAAAAATTATGATAATTCTATAATTATTTCTTGATATCAATTAAGAATATAGAACTTGAGGTTAATACAAGTCAACAAATAAGACAATTATTTCAAACATACAAAGATATTTCAAAATGGATTTGGTTAACCATTTCCTTATTTTGGTAATATTCCCACCAATCATTGGATTGTTTATGATACCTATTGGTAATAAGAAAGTCAGCGGTGCATTATCACCTTAAAATACTTTCTTTTTTTATTTTTCTTCATAAAAATCTTCTGAAATTTAAATAAAAAAACACTTTTTTTGAAATGAAATTACTTCTTTTACGAAGTAATTATTTTATCTTTTGGTTGATTTTTATTGCATAACTTTTTTATTTTAATCAATGCATTACTAATTAGCTGATTTAATAACTAAATTATTTTATTGAGGGCAAAAATTTTTGGGCATGCACAAACAAAATAAGGTTAGAAATTTTTTAATAATTTTTAGTTTAATTATGATATTGTCTGTTAGTACAGTTGCAGTTTTATTTGTACTTAAACCATGGGATGAACAAATAATTGATAATCCGCCCATTATAAATAATCCAACGAATGCTTATGCATATGCTGATACCGATATAGAAGTAAATGTTGTGGTATCAGATGACAAGGGTGTAGATACAGTGATTTTAAGTTATACCACAGATCTTCTTATATGGAATAATATTACAATGGAAGGTACAGGTACAACTACTTGGTTAGGTGCGAGTGATATTCCTGGACAAGATATTGAAATGTATATTTATTATAAGATATATGCTAACGATACTATTAACCAATGGAGTATCAATAATAATAATTCAAATTATTATGAAATGTATACTGGCACAAGAAAAGCTTTGATACTATGTAGTACTAATGATTTTTATGGAGATGAATTTGAAGAAACATTTAATGCAGGACCAGATGGAACTTTTGATAGTTACACCGAAAATTGGAAAATTCAACAATTAGGTTACACATTTGATAATTTTCCAGGGGCTTTCTGTTTTGATAAAGTAGGCGGCGCAGGATACGGTCATGCGAACCTAACCTACGATTGGCTTGGAAATTCTTATTCATTGGATCAGTATGCTGAATATAACATGACAGTTGAAATAGCCACGTTTTTAGATATCATAGGTAATGGTGTACGAATTGGTTTACAATGGTTCAATTCAACCGATAATTTGGTTCGCACAGATTGGTCTGAAGGTATTACAACAGCTACACCAACCTTGAAAGAATTAAGTATAACTGGTATATGTAACAACGATACACAAAATCAAATTACAAACCTTAAATTAATAATTGATATAGATGGCTCAACAGAGGCTAATAATATAATAGTACTCTATGGTGTTCAAATTAGCAAACGATTTGTAGTTAATATTAACATTCCTTTTGACCCATCAAATCCTCCTCCACCACCATTTATTGACTCAGATGGTTTTCCAGCACAAGCATTACAAGAGTATTGGATTTTGAAAGATAAAGGTTATACTGATGAAAATATCTTCCTAATGTTATATCACACAAATGATGTTGTAATCGATATCTATGCAAACGATGGAATAGCTAATGATTTATTAGAAGCAGTTATAGATGTGGAAAATAACGCAGTAAATGCTTCACGATTTAAGCAAGAATTAGATATCTCTAAAGAAAATTCTTTTGCATCCACTATAGAACCACATGACCAATTGATCATCTCTATAATAGATCATGGGTCAAATGTTCTGTTGGGAGATGGAAATGTTACATTCCATTTTGAGGCTGATAATAGTAACATTACTGAATTCGAGTTTTATGATCTAGTTAAAGAAATTGATTGTTCCCGCATGCTCATTTGTGTAGATTGCTGTTTCAGTGGAAACTTCATTCAAAGTAATCCAGGAGTGTTCTATGATATACCAAATGCAATTCTGATTAGCGCATCTACAAATGTATTCTCGTGGTATTGGATAAATAATAATAATGGCGATGGCTTTGCAGGATCATGGTTTTTCAACCAATTCTGGGACCACTTATCCCAAGATACTTGTATTCTGGATGCTTTTATTGTTGCTTTCCATTTCACCCCTTTTGGTAGAGTAACACCTTTAGGTATTATTCAAATGCCAATTATATTTGATCCAAACAATTTGGCAAGCATTTGGAGTTTTTCATCTATTCCAAAATTGTAAAAAACTCCAATTTTACTTTTTTAAACTATTAATTATTTTTTTAAAGAGAAAAATAATTCTAAACATTGTTTTTTTAAGAATGAATTATTTAAAGAGATCATACTTCTTGGGAATAATTTAATTATTAATTAGCTATTAATTATTTTGAGTTTGATATTATGCCAGTTGTTCATGTTCACCTATGGGAAGGATTTCCAGAACCAAGAATTAGAGATGTAATAAAAGGTATTACAGATGTTTTTACCAACATGGGTATACCAGCACAAGCAGTGGAAGTGATAATTCATATGATCCCTAAGAGTCATTGGGGAATTGAAGGAAAACCAGCAACCGAAGCTCGACCTGATTCAAAAGTTCCAAAATAAAAAACAAGTCAAAAAAATTTTTTTGAAAAAAAATAAAAAAATCAAAAAGATAGCACTTTTTTATGCTACCTTTTTCTTTCGTATAAAGATGTATATTGTTATTCCGATGGCTATTACTATGGTTGTTTCAAGTGATTAAAAGCAATTATTTAGGAAAAAGGGGATTTAATCTACAAATAAATTTTATTTTGTAGATCTTTTCTTACTTTTTTAATTTGCAGATTTTACCAACTTCATATTCTTTTTCGGGAACATTAAATTAAAGGCAATTAGTAGTAAAATTAAGAACACTCCTTCTATTATTAGAGTTACCCAATATTCTACCATTAATGAAGCTATAATACCTCCTGCAAAAAGAAACATAATTACTAGTATACCAATATATTTTAGCTCTCTATTCTTGGTATTCACTTCATCAATAACGTATTTGTATCTCATCTTGCCAAAAAATATCACTTTCAATAAGAGTCCAATCATTCCTATGATGAATATTGCTGGGAAAAGTACTGCAATGAATATTAGGATATCAATGAAAATAGGTTTCTTTATTTGAATAATAACTGCTACTAGAACCATTAATGGTACTGTTGAAAATAACAAAGGAATTTTCGCTTTAATTTGATCACGAATATTTATTGGTAGAGAAGAGGTAATAGTTTCTCCTCCACTTTCTATACTTGTTATCCCTATTAAGATGAAAAATGTTGAGAAAACAGCAAAGGCAAATATGTATATTACCATTGCTGGTATCCCAGTAGTGCCAATTATCATGGTCAAAGGAAATGCAAGAGCAGCTGATATTGGAATCATTATTGGCATGATCATAAATGTTATTGTTTGTAATTCTCGAGTAATAATAGCTAAATCTCGTTTCAAATAAGCTCTGGTTGGACTAATTACTCTTATTTTTATTATAGATGGTTTCTTTTTAGTTGTTTCTTTTTTAGCTGTAATATCCATAGATGTTAATCCTTGAAGTATAAACAAGACTTTTTTGAAAAGTAAAATAGCAAATACTATTTGAAGTGAAGAACCTATTATCGAACCAATTACAACAAATATTGGTACATTTGTAAAACCTATTGCTATACTTGATAAAAGGAATCCTCCGGAAAATGGAAAAGGTATTAGACTTAGAATTATACTGATAATTTCTGCGTTATTAGCAGTGATAAATGGATTTGCAGGATTATATAATAGAGGTAAATATTGAATGACCAATTGAATCCCGTAAGAAGCTAACATAGAGAAAATCAAATAGAATAATATTGTTCCAATTCGAATAAAATTAGCCATTTTATTATTTTCTTCTTGATCCTCCATAACTCTTGCCATTTTCCTACCCAATAAAATAGCGACGCTTATATTGAAAATAGTGTTAGCTAGATTAATAATAAGACAAACAAAAATCATCAGTAGATTTGTTCCAAGATTAGCACCTTTTCCTATTGGAAAGTTAATTCCTATCATAGCACCAATTGGTAGAACTAAAGCCATCACTATTAATTGAACATCAATCCCTCGTGAGAATGAAAAGAAACCTATTTTACTTATTTCATTTCTTGAGAAAGGTAAAGTGCTTACCCAAGTATATGGTTCTTTTGATAGGAATCCCCATGTAAAGGTTACAGTGAAAATAATTAAGATTATTAACTGGAGAAGCATAAAAGCACTAAGTGAAAGACCTCCAACAAATAAACTACTAATATTCTCTACTTCAGGGATTTCTGAAACAATATTGATTTGCATAAAGGAATTAACTGGAATAATTGTAAAAATAACAATATAAAATGCTACAAGGATTTTCATAACAATTGATTGTGCACCAACACTACCTCTATTTCTATCTACTTTCTCTAGATATTTTGTTTTATTACTACCTGCTGCTTGTATTTGTTGGTGTAATGTTGCTTCTTTAAATACTGATTTGGAAATTTTATAAAGTTCTTTATTTGTAAAACCCATCCTTATATTTCACCCTCTCGTATTGTTAGATAATTTTCTTAAGTTGCTAATGATTTTCTCAACTGATTCATCTTGTTCAGTGAATTTTAGAAATATCTCTTCTAAATCAGCTCCCACTTTATCAGCCAATTTTGATAATTCATCCATTGTACCAGTTGCTACTGCTTTACCCTTATTTATTATACAAATTCTATCACACACTTCTTGAGCAACTTCAAGTATATGAGTTGAAAAGATAACAGAACCACCATTTTCTATATGAAGATCTAGTATCTCTTTGAAAACTTTAACAGATTTTGCATCTAAACCTGTAAGAGGTTCATCAAGTATCAATAATTTTGGCTCATGTAACAAAGCAGCAATAATTTGCATCTTTTGTTTATTGCCTCGAGATAAAGTTGCTATAAGCTTATCATAATACTGATCAGCTTCTAAACTTGCCAAGTATTTCTGGAGTTTTGTTGTCATTTCTTCAGAATCGAGTTTACGTATTGAGGCTATAAAATTAAAAAGCTCTTTTGGTGTCATTGATTTGTAAATCAATGGTTCTTCAGAAACATATCCTACATCTTTTTTAATAAGCATTTCATCTTTACTTGGTAATAAATCAAAAACAGTTATCTCACCTGAGTCCAACTCGAGTAGACCTAATATTAGTTTAATTGTAGTTGTTTTACCTGCACCATTAGGTCCCAAAAGCCCAAAAATTTCTCCTGGTTTTACTTCAAAAGATAACCCATCAACAGCTTGTACTTCTCCAAATGTTTTCACAACATTTTTTACATCTACAATATTTATTGTCATTATAACTCACCAAAAAGTCAATCTTTCCAACTGAATGAACTTATCACTTTGTCCTATATAAGACATTTTGAATAATTTTCTTTTCAAGAGCTAAATTTTCTTTGACAAAAAAAATTGTCAATAAAAAAGAAAAAAAAGTTTTTTTTATTCTAAGTTTATTAGAAGTTTATTTTTTTAGCTAAAAAACTTTTTCAAAAAACTATTTATGTATAAATTACAAAATGTAATTGATAAAAATGACTTATAAAAACAATAATAGACGAAGAAGCACCGGTGGCGGGATGAGTTTAGTCACAATTCTTTGGATAATTTTCCTTATTTTAAAATTAACCCATGTAATTGATTGGAAATGGTATTGGGTATTTTCTCCTATTTGGATTGCTGCAAGCTTAGGGCTTTTATTCTTTATTATCATAGGTATGATCTTACTTGCTGCAGTAGTTGGTATAGCAAGTCATAGTTCAAAAGCGATAGTTGGAATTAAGAATTGGTTTAGCAAAAATGCTCAAGAAAACGATATTGTAGATGTCGATGAAAAGTAAAAACCAAGCATTTAGCTTAACTAAGTAGAATTCCAAATATTATTTTTTTTATATTGTCTACTATTTTCATATCTTTTAAGTCTGAAAATTTACACCTTCTATTATAATTGTTATTTTTTCTAAACAGCTATAATTTTTTGTATTATATATGATATCTAAAAATACCACATTATGTTCTTTAAATTCTTAAAGAATTAATTGTGTATTGAGGTTAACACGATAATTTTCCATTTAATTACTCTAAAAATGGTAAAATAATTAAAATTACAAAATTTTCTACGATGAAATAAAATTTTTATATCAATTGTCTATTTGATTAAATTAGGGTGTTTTAATGGGATATAATAAAGTGCAAATTAATAAGATAATTTTGTTATTATTTTTTCTACCAACAATTTTTTGTGGTATTAATTTAAAAGCTACCATTTCCACTCAAACTTATTTTGTCCCTAATACCTTGGGTGATCCCTTGGGTAATAAAGGAGTTTGGGTTGTTGACCTTGATAATTTTCCAAGTACTTCATTAACACTTGGTGGGGGTATTGCTGATTGGTCTGGACTCCCTTGGGGAATCTTAAATGGGATAAATATGTCAATTGTTTTTGATAATACTTATTTTTATCTTGCTGCTCAATGGTTAGATACTAGTTATAATTACGAAGTTGGAAAGTGGAATAAAACTGGGATGATATCTCCTTCTGAAGCAGAATGGCAATTCTTAGATGGAAAAGATGATACTCTACAATTTGGTTTTAAAGAAGGAACAAATTTTGATTACATGATTTGGTCCGCATCAAATAGAACCCAGCCTGGTTATATGTATGAATGTAATGCTGCTGGTGTTCCTGATACTGGAGATCCTCATTACCTTATGAACACCAATGATATCAATAAATTAAATTTTGAAGGAGTAAAACCACTCTATGACAATGATTGGAATTTAATTGATGAAGTAACCTTACCTACTGGAACAGTACTTAATGCATGGCATGATTTCAATGACTTAATCCCAACAGGCAGTCAGGCTAATACTCAAATTTCATGGGATTGGAATGTTACCAAACTGAATCATTATACAATTGAAGTAAAAAGATTACTTGATACTGCAGAATTAGATGACATTAGTCTAGACTTTAATATTCAGGACTTAACATTCTATATTGGTTCTAAAAACAATGATAGTACAGCTGATATGCAAATACCTATTTCGGGATTCAAAGTAGCGATTGATAATGAACCTGCTGAGCTTAGCTTAAACCAAATAAATAATAGTGCTAATGATTCGCTTTTGGTTTCAGGTCAACTATATGATGATTACACCCCTCATAATATCATATTACGATTAGGTGGTGGTGATTGGAGAGTTGCTTTAATAATCGAAATTACTGGTTATTGGAGCTATCAATTCTTTTACAACCCAACTGATATGCCTTTAGGAAATCAAACAATTGAAGTTGTGTTAGATCCCTTATATGAAGAACCTATTGTTAAAACAACTTGGGTTGATATATTTGATGCAAAGGCACCATATATTCTAGGGGTAGTAAATATTAGTGAGAGATTTACCAATGGAATTGTTCCACCAGATTATTCATTCATTGAAATCACAGCAGGTATAAATGATAATTACTGGAAAAAAAATAATTTGACTGTTTCTCTTTTCTATTGGAAAAGCCAAGATGTTGCTCAGGTAATTCCTATGGAACAATACTCTACTGGTAGTACAACATGGATTGCAACCATACCAATAGTTCATTTAGAAACCACCTTAGCAAACTATACTTACTATGTTCAAGTTTTTGATCTATCGCTAAATAAACAGACATCTGAGAAATATTGGTTCCTAACAGCAACAGAATCAGGCTCCTATACACCACCACCTCCCTCGAGTTTAACTACTTCAGTGAATATTGGTCCTTCTATAGGAACAATGATTGGTTCCTTCATTTTAATATCTACTGTTTTAATTACGTTAACAAAAATCAAAGGGAAAAGAGGATAATAAAAAACTCTTTTCTAGTATTTTTTCTATATTCTATAATTTAACAACGAAGAGAATAAATCCTGTATAGAAAAGAAATAAGAGTAATAAAAAATATTATTTTAAATTAGTTATGTAATTTGAGGAAAGAATATGTCAATTACAATTCACGGTGTGAAAACTTCAGGTGAGAAATTTAGTAAAGAAATAGAAATTACTGCTACACAAGTTAATTTAAATGATTTATCACTTAAATCCGTTGATTTATCTCCTCTAGGTGAATGTAAAGATTTGGAAATTTTAAATCTTTATTCAAATGATCTGGAAAAAATTGATTTAATACCAATACGAAGATGCAAAAAACTTAGTCAATTATCGTTAAATGGAAATAAGCTTACAGATATTGATTTATCACCATTAGCATTATGCGAGAATCTCACACATTTATATTTGGAGTCAAATCAGTTAATGTCTATTTTTCTGAAACCACTAAGTGAATGTAAAAATCTAGCAATGTTACTTTTGAAAGGTAATAAATTATCTGCGATTAGCTTAAAACCACTAGCTCACTGTGAATCATTAAGTTATTTTGAATTAGAAGCTAATCAGTTAGTGTATATTGATCTCGAACCATTAATACAATGTAAAAATCTCAAACATATAGGTGTAGCTTATAATAAATTAACAATAATCGATTTACAACCAGTAAGTATGATGTCTAATATTGAAGAAATATATCTCTTCGAAAATCCTTTGGGACCAATAGATATTTCACCTCTAAGAAGATGTATGAAATTAAGAGAACTCTTTCTTGCTAATAATCATCCTATAGAATGGTGTGATAAAGAATTAGATGAAAAAGCTTTACCTGAGTATTTAAAAGCACACTATCTGAAAAGAATTCGAGCTGCTCGAGACAAATATATTAAAGAACATTCATAATTCACTAATTGATGTAATATTGATTATTCCTGTTCTTTCAATATTTCACTAAAAAGATCTCGCTGTAAAGATATTAACCAGCTGCTTTTTTCTTCACTATGAAAAGAAAATTTTTCATAAAAAAATACAAAATATTATGAAACATATTTATCACAAAAATGAATATTGGAAAACCAATAATTCCAACCTTCTTATTGCTATTCTTTAGATCATCAATTTTTTGT
The DNA here is from genome assembly GCA_035528035.1 of Bathyarchaeia archaeon. GTDB lineage: Archaea > Asgardarchaeota > Heimdallarchaeia > JABLTI01 > JABLTI01 > JABLTI01. The sequence continues at coordinate 8,391 of DATKZI010000005.1, read as the reverse complement.
ATCAAACTTTTCGTTTCGTTATGATATCTCTTTCACGTTTATAAAAGATATGAAGCAAAATTTCATTTTCATTTTTCTCAAATATTATACTTACGTCTGCAAAACCAGGTTCATTTACAATGAACGTTTTTTCTGTAATTGGAATTAATTGAATAAGTCCAGCATTATTTGTTTTCCAATAGAGTTTATCGTTTTCAAAGATAAATTTACTCAAACCATAATCGATATTAGCATATTCTCCTGCTAAGTCTTTAAGATTGATCTTACCAGTTTTCAGTTCATTGGTTTTTGCAAATAGTTCCTCATTAGCTAATTCCAAGAAAAGTTTCTTTGTTTTATTCTTTTCTTTTGAGATTAATTCTTTAAGTGCTTCTGAATAAGCAGTAGTGAACGCTAGTTCAGCTGATATTGAAATATCTGGTTTAATACCAATTTCTTCCCAGTTATCTTGACAGATTGGATTATAGGATTCTCCTGTTGGGAGCATAAGTAAAAATATCCCTTGAATTGGTATAAAATCTACCGGATGACCACCGCCTTTCGTTTGTTCCCCTATAATTGTTGCTTTTTTCTGACATTTCAAAGCGTAAATAAAATCCTCTGCTGCAGAAAAAGTATTACGACTTGTTAATAAGAAAAGTCTTGTATCAAGCAATCTTTTACCAGGAACATATGGCATTGATCTATATTGTTCAACAGCTTCTCCATATCGACGCTTTATGTAATTTAATTGAGAGAATCCCTCAAGAAAATAACTTGAGAGAAGTTGAACCATCTCTGGAGATCCTCCACCATTGTCTCGAAGATCAATGATAATAGCATTTGTATTTTGCAAGAAATTCATTGCAGCTATTGCTGTTTCAAATGATTCATCTGAATTGTGAAACATTATCAAATTTAAGTACCCTATATTTCCATCAAGAATTTCTAGCTTTTTAAATCCAAAATTAGTTTCTTTAGCTTTTTCAATCAATGAATTTTGTAAGACTTGTTTCTTTTTCTCATTCTTACCCAGCAATATGGATTCTGTTTCAAGCATTTCCAGATTATAAAAGAAATGTAGATGTTTATCTTGACAAACATCCTTAATGATTTTATTAACTTCTAATGCAAAAATTGGTTTATCAGTGATTTTATCAAAATAGCCTTCTTTATACTTTTCCAATAATACTTTCGGTATTTTTTTTGCTACTTCTGGATCGATATATTTTTCAACGATGGCATTACAAACATCTTCAATTATTAATTGCTTCTTCTTTGTATCTAACTCATTCTCTACCTTACTTCTATCATTCATTTTTCAAAACATCCGAAATTATGTTCAATAATAGCGATTATATTTGAACGAACAAATAATAATATTAAATTTGAACATATAAATATTTTGAAAAAACTTAATTAAAAGAAAGATCTATATTAAAGTAATAATAGATTAATTGGAAGCAATAATTATGGCAAAAACATACTCACAAGAGCAATTATCTGTAATCTTCAATAATGAAATTAGAACCATGACAGTTAGGTTACTACAAATTTACACTGAATTAAGTTTAGCACAGTTAAGCGAAATAATGAGTATGAATAAAACTACCATTCAATATCATTTGAAGCTTTTACGTGATAAAGAAATTATTTTTGTTTCTCGAGAGAGTCAAGAAGATTCTCGAGGATCAATTCCAACCAAATATTATCAACTGAAATTTAGTCTTGATAGATATAGAGCTAGCTTCAATGACATTAAGAAAATAAAGGATAAGGGTCAACGATTACAAGCATATACAATTTACTTGCAAAGTTTACAAGCAGGATTAAAAGATATCAAAAATCAAATATCTTTTGCAGAAGAAGCTATAGTGAAAAGTTTGAGTCTAATAGAAGATTGTTCAAAGCAAAATCTTACTGATGAATTATTAGAAAACTTACATTCCGAAATCCATGAATTAAAATCAGGTATAACATCATTCTCTACAACAAAAGAGGGATTTTCTAAGATAACAAATGAAATTCCGATTTTCTATGAGAAATTTGAAAAAATACATCAAGAAAATAAGCAAGAGAAAACTGAGGGGTTTGAGATTATTACTTTATCAATTCCACTTATTAACTTGATTGAATCAAAATTGAAATCTAAGCAGAAGGATTGATTAGTATTCAGTTTAGTCTTATAAAAATAAGACCTCAATTCTTGTTATGTACTTAAAACTTAGGTGAAATAATTCTTACAGTATATACGCAAATCACTTATAAAAAAACTCGAAAGAATTACTAATACATACTACATATATGTCGTATATAGTTGTGAACTGGATGGAAACGGACATTCTTATTATTGGCGGTGGTAGTGCAGGAACAATGGCCGCAATTGTTGCTAAAGAGCAAAATCCTGATATGGATGTTCTTGTTATTGAAAAAGGAGAGATCACTAGAAGTGGATCTATTGCTTTAGGAATGGATGCACTAAATATTGTAGTACAACCTGGTAAAACAACTCCAGAACTCTATCTTGAATCTGCACGTACAGCAACTGAAGGTATACTTGATTACAAACCTAGCCAAGTAATGGCTGAACGAAGCTATTCAATTTTAAAACGTCTTGAAGGTTGGGGGATTCGCTTTCCTAAAAATAATGACAATGAGTATATCTCATTACAAGTGCATGCAAAAGGCAAATTCCTTTTAGAAATGGATTCTCCAGACCTTAAAATTATTTTAGCTAAAAAACTCAAGGAAATGAATGTTCGTGTTCTGAATAGAACTATGATTACTCGATTACTTGTTAATAATGGCTTAGTTTATGGTGCTATGGGATTCAATCTCAGAACCGGAGAATTAGTTGTTTGCAAATCTAAAGCAACAATTCTTGCTAATGGTGGTTGCGCTCGATTTTCACTTCCAAATTCTGGTTATCTCTATGGTACATTCGATTATCCTGGAAATGCTGGTGATGGTTATGCATTAGCTTATCGAGCTGGTGCACAATTAACTGGTTTTGAATACACTAGTTGTTCACCACTTATAAAAGACATTAATTGCCCACTGTTATATATAACACTAACACGTGGTGGAAAAGTAATAAACGCTTTTGGAAAAGAAATAGAACTTGAGTATTTATCTACACAAACGATGTTAAAAGAGCTACGCGAAGGTCGAGGACCAATTTTCATTAAATTAAGTCATCTTCCAGAAGAAAGAATTCAAGAAATTGAACGAATTCTTTTTTCAACTGAACGACCTATTCAGAAAAGATTCTGGGAAAACAGGGGAATTGATTTTAGAGAGGGATTAATTGAATTAGGGATTACTGAGTATCAGCTTTGTGGTGGACATGGCCTTACAGGTGTAGTAATTAATGAGAAAACGGAAACCTCTCTTAAAGGACTCTTTGCTGCTGGTGATGTAGCATGTGTACCATTACAACATTTAACTGGAGCTTTTGTTTTTGGTGAAATCGCTGGTGAAACTGCTGTAGATTTTGCAAGTAAAAATGAACCCAATAAAATCGATGAAGTAATTGTTCAAGCTGAAGAACAAAGATTGTTTAGCTTTATGAGTCAGAAAAATAATGATAATACAATAACTCCTAGAGAATTTGAGTATAAAGTACGACGAATTATAAGCGATTATGTTGTTCCCCCAAAGAACGAGCAGAAATTACTTCAAGCATTATGGTGGATTCCAAGATTCAGAGATGAAATAGAGAATTTACAAGCAAAGGATTATCATGAACTAAGTCGACTCATAGAGATCCAATTTATTCTGGATTGTACTGAACTTTCAACATATGCTTCCCTAGAACGGAAAGAAAGCCGTTGGGGCTGGTTTCATTATAGAACAGACTATCCTCTAAAAGATGATAATAATTGGATAAAACATATTGTTCTTGAAAAGGGAGAGAAACTAGGTGAAGTTAAAATTTCACTAGTTCCAATAAAAACTAAAGGAGAATGAAAAATGCCACTAATTGTTGACACTAATCTCTGTAATAGCTGTGAAGTTTGCATAGAACGCTGTCCAATGGATATTATTAGATTGGATGAAAACGGGTTTCCATATATGAAATATGATGAATGCTGGTATTGTGGTGTTTGTGAAGAGGATTGTCCTGAAAAGGCTTTAACAATTGAATTACCTTTTCTAGTGAGATAAAATAATTTTACATAGAATGAAACTCAAACGAATCTTAAATTTAATTTTCTACATTTTTCATTAGACTACTTAATAATTCAAATAATTCTTGACTTTTATTGGTTGAAAAGACGAACATTTTATCGTTATTATAGGTTAATCTTATGGCTTTCTTAAAATCAGTTGTATATGCTAATGAACCATCAAAACCTATTCTAACACCTAATCCCATATAAGTTTTGAATAACACCTTTATCATTTCACATTTTATAATTTCTCTAAACGGAATGATCTTCTTGTTCAAGATGCCAAATTTTACTTCAATAAAATCTTTGAAAACACTAATTTGTATACCCCTGAAATTTATACCTATGAAAACAAACAACACTAATAGAATACTACAAAATGGAATTGTAAAGGCTATACTTTCTGAGACATAAATTGAAGTTGTTACTATAGTAGTAATTAATATAAGTTGAATTAGGATTATTGCTATTGTTATAAATGGATGAATTCGAACAAATTCCTTGTATAGTGATCCATTTTGTTCTGCTTTTCTTTTATTCTTCATAGGTATTTTAGCAATATTTTCAAATATAAGGATGATTATACACACAGATTATTGCTGCTGTTTTTGTGATTGAATAGTTAAAAGAATTCTTTTAAAGTATTGAAAGATATTCTCAAATAGTATTATTATTTGGTTGTTACAAATTATGTTTGATCAAGAACTCATCGAAAAAATCAGAGCTGAATTTCCAAGAGCAGCTAAAGATCTTAATGGTAGAGAAAGAGCTTTTTTTGATAATGGAACTGGATCACTTGTTTTGGAAAGAGCTTCGAGAAATGAATCAATCTCTCGAGTAAACTGTAGTGCTAATATTGGTGGTATATTTGATGAATCAATTATTGCTCTTAAGACTATAGAAACCGGAAGACAAGCAGTAGCTTCTTTTCTTAATGCTCCTTCTCCGGAAGCTATTATTTCAGGGGAATCTGCAACAAAATTATTCTTTGATGTTAGTTATGCTATGGGAAAAGAATTCAAAGGAACAGAAAACATTGTTACAACTGAACTCGAGCATTATGCAAATGTTAGTCAATGGTTAGAGTTAGAAAGAAGGGGAAAAATCAAAGAAGTTCGTTTTGCTCGAATGAATAAAGAGGATGGAACACTCGATCTTGAACATATGCAAGAATTGATTGATTCAAATACTAAGGTTATAACAGTTACAGCAGCATCAAATATGGTTGGTACAAAATTACCTCTAAAAGCTATTAGTAAAATGGCTCATGATGCTGATGCTTATTATGTTATTGATGCAGTTCATCACATTGCTCATGGTCCTATTGATGTTCAAGCTATAGATTGTGATTTTCTTAATTTCTCCATGTATAAGCTCTTTGGTCCTCATGGAAGTTTTATGTTTGCTAAAGAAGAACATATAGAAAATTTAACGCCTTTCAAAGTAAAACCTTCAAAAAATTATGGCCCATTTAAATGGGAAAGTGGCACAAGAGATCAAGCTATGTTTGCAGCAATTTGTGGTGTTATGGATCATTTTCATTGGTTAGCTGAAGAGATTAAACCAAAATTTGAGGGTAAATTGATTGAGTATAAAGATAAAAATCGAGATCTAAAAATTGCTATGTACGCCATAGAAGAATACTTACAAGGACTATCTAAAATTGTTTTAAATGGTGTTGATAATATCCCTGGTTTGTTAAATATACCTAACGTGAAGGTGTATGGTTTAACAGATATAAACCGAATTGATGAACGCGATCCAACCTTCTCATTTGCAGTAGGTAATGTTCCTCACGAAAAGGTGGTCGAACGACTGTGGAAAGAAGGCGGGATAGCATTACGAGCTGGAAATTTCTATTCCTATGCACAAGAAGTCTATAATCAAATGAATATTATTAGAATTAGTTTGGTTCATTATAATACTAAAGAAGAAGTAAGCAATTTCTTAAAAATTCTAAACACAATTTGCGCTGAAAAATAATAAAAAAACCAATAAGTAGCAAAAATACTTTGATAATAGCCTTTAGTATTATTATCAAATAGAAATTAAAGGTAAAATTTGTTATGAGTATATTATTTAATCAATAATTCTAAAGTAATACCATCATGCAACGCGAACTAAACGATTTAGAGTATTTGAATTATTCAATAGGACAACCATATAATCTAGTTGTGTCATTACATATCAAAGGCGATCTCACTGAGAAGCTACTTAAAGAAGCTTTAATGAAAATGCAATACCGCCACCCCCTTCTAAGTGTGAGATTAAAAGAAATAGAAAAGGATATTCCATGGTTTAGTTCTGAAGGAGTAGAAGAGATACCTATAAAAACTATTATTAGAAAATCTGAATTTGATACTAAAGAAGAATTTCATAAACAATTGATAACACCTTTTGATTATTCATTGATAAAATCACCATTATTTCGAGTTACACTAATAAAATCGGATATTGATTCTAATCTTATTTTATGCTCACAGCACACAATTACTGATGGTTTATCAATGGCTTTCTTGATTAGAGACCTTATTACTTATCTAAATAATCCAAATATGAAAGTAGAAATCTTAGATGCACCAGCAAAAGATGATGATATATTTTCACCAAAAGTTCGTAGGAGTATTGCAAAAACTGCTATTAGGGCAAAAATAATATTACGATTGTTAAAGATTTATCATTTTTTTGCTTTTGGATTTGGAAAGAGAAAAAAAATCCTTGTTAAACAAAAAGAATCGAAACATACTGATCTGGAAGTCTATTCATGGACATTATCAGAAAAACAAACAGAAGAATTCTTATTAAAATGCAAAGAAAAAGGGATTTCAGTTCATAGTGCTATATGCACAGCTTTTCTTCCAGATATTAACATTATTTTAAATCCCGTAGATTTACGAAGAAGATTAAATTACCCTATTGGTGAGTCATTTGGTTTATACGCAGGAGGAACCGTTTTTAGTTTAAAATATAGAAATAGAAAGAATTTCTGGTACAATGCAAGAAGATTTCAAAGAAAGTTAATATGGAATTTGCGAGATCGGAAAATCTACAGTATCAACAGATTATTGAATAAAGCTCTCCCTCTGCCATTAATGCAAAACCTAGGAATTTTATTTACAGATATTGTAAGCAAAACAACCCCCTTCGCATTAACCAATTTGCGTTCTTTAGATAAATTAGGTATAACTTTTGAATCCGATAAATTCTCAGTCGAATCTTTTAATGCTGCAATTTCAAACACACTTGATGGTATGACAGTAGTAGTATATACTTTACGTAATAAAATGCATTTTCATTTTAATTATATGGATACAATTCATGATTTTGAAAAAATAAAACAAATTTCTAAAAACGTACTAAAAAGAATACTGACCTCATAAATGAATATCATTTTTATAAGAAAATACTATTGAATGGAGTAAAATTACTCCGCAAAAAGGAACAGCTTTCAATATCTTTTCTTTATCTTATAACAATATACCAAGAAGGTATATTGTTATACTAGAAGCAATTAGAATCCAAAAATGAACCAAAATTTCTAATAGATTAAATGTATTCCAGTAAAAATTATACCAAAAAGCAGCAAAAATAGCTATTTTTTGGTAAAACTGATGGTTCATAATCAAAATTAAACCTTAATGAAACCTATTTTGAACCTTTAATACAATGAAGTAACCATACTCAGAGATTGCTTAAGTACTTTTTTGATCCATATAATCTTGTGATTTAAAAAATGAAAAAATCAATCCTTATACCAATCTTGGCAATTAGCCTTCTTGCAGTAGCTGCAGGAGCTTCAGTGGGATTAATCTATGCTTTCTCACCAAGCTCAGATAGTGAATTAGAAATAGTTAGTGTTACAACTCAATCCACTACAGATGAAGTAACAGTAGTATTACGTTGTGAAGAAAATACTACCGGTAATCAACATCAAAATCAATGGAAAAGAAACTTCGCATTCATGCATCAAATCCAATTTAACAATTCCGCAACCAATGAAACAATGTACCAAGAACAAATGCAAAATCAATGGAGACACCGAGTACAAGCAGGTAAGAACATTATGTATCAATTCCATGTTGAAGGACTTGAACATGGTCAAATATTACAATTAAGAATTACTTATAATAATGGTAAAGTCTTAATGTATAAATTCACTGTCAGTAGTTAATTAATAAATAATAGAAAGGAATACTTAGTGATTCCCTTCTCTTCTTTTCTTTATAAAAACAACTACTAA
>DATKZI010000004.1:0-137472 GCA_035528035.1 Bathyarchaeia archaeon | reverse complement strand
AGCACGTTCAGCTTCTATGAATTCAGTGTTTTTCAGAGACAGAATGGTACTTCTAACTATTAAGCTAATTCCACCCCAGCCGATCAATGCAAAGATCAGTATAACGATCATATAGATTCCACCGGGAACACTAGCAGCTATATCTCTGAAAATTGCTACAATGAAGATAAAGAGAATAAATCCTGGCATAGCGGTTATAATTTCATTGATCCTTTGTACGACGTCATCAAATACTCCTCCATAATATCCGGAAAATGCTCCGATGATCATTCCCAAGACACTTGTTGTCATCTGTCCGATAAAACCAAGAACAAGGGACAAGGTTGAACCAAAGAAAGTTCTGGAGAGAATATCATATCCTCTGTTATCAGTGCCAAATGGATATTGAGCACTTGGTGGTATTGTTTGGTCTCCTGGTATAATATATCTTGGATGAGCTATTAATCGGAGATATTTTTGTGTGCCTGGAATCCATAATTCAATATAATAGTTATTTTGATCCCAAGGATCACCTGTTGGGTTGTTTAGACCAAATAAAGCATCATATTGTTGAATAAGAAATGCCACGATTGCTAAAATTACTAAGAATGAAACAAGGTAAAACCCAAACATACCCATTTGATCTTTACGCATTCTTTTCATTGTCAATGACCAAAGATTCGATCCTTCGACTAGTTTTATCTCTTCAAGGATTCGGGCTTCTCTGTCAACACTTGTTTCATTTACTGTAGCCATATCTTATCATCTCCTAATACCTGATCCTTGGGTCAACTAAAGCATAGCTCATATCTACTATCACTCTAAAACCCAAAAATAATCCACTGAAGATAAAATTAGTTGCCATCATCATGGGATGATCGCGTTGTAAGGCTGAGGTAAGGAATACTGTTCCCAAACCCGGCCAACCAAACACTCCTTCAGTCATAACTGATCCTCCTAGTAAACCAGGAAGAGCCAGTCCAACAACAGTCACGATAGGTAATAAGGCGTTTCTAAACGCATGTTTGTAGATAACACTTCTTTCAGATAATCCTTTTGCCCGTGCAGTGGTAATATAGTCCTGTCGTAATATATCCAGCAATTGTGATCGAGTCAAACGTGATAGAAAGACAAGTCCAGTCAAGACTAATGTAATTGTAGGTAGAATGAGGAATAAATAAAACTTAGGATTTAATATGAAGGGTTCTCTAAAAGCATCTCCTTGTGTAGCTCCGGTAAAGTTAAACATGTAAAATGAAGCAAGCATAACTAATTTAGCAAACCAGAAAACTGGCATTGAAAAACCAATTAATGATGCTACAGTTACTCCTTTGTCCCAGATCGAGTATTGCCTTGTTGCTTGTATAACACCAATTATGGTTGCAAGAACTGTACTTATAATAAATGCTGGAGTAGTTAAGAATAAAGTATACCATAATCGAGAAATGATTAATTGGGTAACTTCTTTACCTTGTCTACCATCTTCAGTCCAATACCATGAGCGTCCAAAATCACCTTGTAAAATACCGCTTCGCCTGTATTCTTGCTCATCATAAACATATCGCTTCGTTAATCCAAGCCATTGTAAGTATCGAACGAATACATTTATTCGAACATATTCGGTATTTAATACATACATTGTCCCTTTTCCAAGAATTCCAGTTGCTGAAAAATCGAATATAGTTGTTAATACATGTTCACTATTGAATGATGATAGATCTGCAACAAAAACTAGCTCATATTCCACACCAGGTTGTAAGGTAACTTCAATATTGTACCCAGAAATCGAAAAATTCCGTTGAATATTACTTAGCAAGTTTAAAGTTACAGTTGTATAATGAACATCAACTGATGCTGGTCCAGGTATTGATATATTTGTCGTTGAAAATCCCGCATTATCCATAGTGATTGAATAACTTACAAAATCTTCACCAACTTTTTGCAATATACCAATTTCCATACCAATATCATTGTAACGATCAGCATATTCAGATTGTTCTCCTTTGAATAATCCCATCCTAATTTGTATGGGGTCACCAGGAGAAGCTGCTATCAATGCAAAACTTAAAGCTGAAATCCCGAGAAGGGTTGGAAAAATGTAAAGGATACGCCTAATGGCATAGCTTCTCATAGACATTTTTTTCACCTTTCATTTGTTCATAATCGTAAATATATCGATAATATGATATATAGTAAGTACAATATATCGTGTCATTAGTATATAATGCTTTGTAACAGTACAAGAAAAGGTTAAAAAGGTCGAGAAAGACATTTAAAGTAATAAAAAGTTAATAAGCTAAGAATAAATAAAAATGAGGTTACAGGATTTTGGTAAATATTATTATTAGATTCATATGGGCATTATTTATTGGAACATGGTTAACACCCATCTGGTATTTCTTTGGATTTTTATTTACTGCTTTATTCATTACAGCTCCAATTGGCATATGGTTTTTTGATAGAATAGGTTATGTTTATTCACTCTATGAAGATCCAGAAAAAGAAAAACTTACTTTCAGTAAAGCTGCTAAAAATCTCTTGTGGTTCTATTTTATTGGATGGTGGGCCGGATTTTTAGCGATTGCAGTTGCTGAACTTTTCATAGGTTTAATCATTACTTTTCCACTTGGTTGGGCAATAATTAATCGCTTAGATAAAATAGTTATTTTAAGCTAAGATTTGTTAGATTTTAGCTTAAATCTTATTTTTTATTTTTTTTATAGTTATATTCTAAAAATCTCATCTACATATTACGTGTTTTAATATCTTTCATTGAGTCTATTAACTACATTTAGTAATAGTAGTATTTAATGAAGAAGAAAAAATAAAAATCGAGGACAAGGTGAATCGCAGGTGGGCTTATATCAAATATGGATCCTTCAAGAATCAGGAACATGTCTCTTTAATGATAAATTTGATGATAGTTGTAGTGATGAAAATTTAATAAGTGGTTTTTTAAGTGCTGTCAATTCTTTTGTTGGATCATTTGGTGCTGAAATAAAATGGATAGAAACAGACAAAAATCGATTTGTATTCAAAAAAAGCGATCAAATAATCTTAGTTGCGTCTACAGATTTGAATGATCATGCTCCTTTAACTTATATGCGTTTAAGTAGAATTGCTGATCACTTTCATATGATGTTTACCAGGGATCTTTTTGTAACTAATGATCCCATACCTGTTGATATTTTCCGGAAGATTGGGCCAACAGTAAATAGGATTTTTGGTTTAGAAGAAAAAATAAGTAAAATAGCTATAACCAGACCAATAATCGTTAACAAACCAAGTTATAGTTTTGATACATCTGAAGCTAGATTACTCTCATTTATTAGATATAAAAGAAGAGTAGCTGTTAGTGATATTACTCGTTATATGAAAATAACAGATTCAGAAGCTCAAAACGTTTTATCTCAATTAGAATCTAAGCGTTATGTACATCGATCTGAAGATCCAGATGGTTCAGAACATTTTGGTATAAATCCTATTCTAAGAGGAGCTTATTAAAATAATTGAAATAAGGAGAGCTGCTCTCCTTTACTGTTCTTATTTTTTATTGCTTATTTTATTTTTACCAATACCATGGTCCAAATATAAAAACGAATAACAAAACAAAACCAATTATTCCAATATATCCTAAAATTAGAGCTGCCAATGCTGTATTGTTTTTACTTCTAGCATATGCAATGTGACCAGTTATTACAGCGATAATACTTCCAATGATTGGTAAAATTCCTATACAACTTAATATAGCCATAATTATGGATAAATTCGCTAGAGAATCATCACGTTGTTGAGGAACATAAACAGTTGATGCTGGTTGATAATATACTGGTTGTTGTTGATATGTATACGTCTGAGATTGAACAGGATATTGAACTTGAGGATATTGATTCTGAGTAGGTGTAACATTAGATGTCCCTATTATTCTAACAGATGATGAATCCCCATAATCAATTGGTGAATTTAAATCTTCTATTGATGCACCACAGTTCTGGCAAAATTTGGATCCCGGTTCAATAATTGAACCACAGAATGGACAATTTTTATTGTAAGTCATTCTTTCCCGCCTATTTATTGTTAATTTTTTTCTCTCTATACTACTACAATCCTTAATTTTTCATTAGCTTTTCAGCTATATAAATAATAACTATTATTTATCCCATAATAAGCTAAGAAAAAATGATAAGAAGCTACCTCTCAAAATTTATAGCTTCTTTTAGTTTAATATGCTATTTTTACCACCAATAAAACCACGAAAAGCCACTTAAAATACCAAATACTATCGATAAAATTATTCCTGCTATTGATAATCCGATGGCTATCCAACATAGAACTTTAGCATTTTGTGTAGTTTGTCTATCTTCATTGTTTTCTACAGCTTTTTTAACATAGACAAGTCCTATAATAGCTGTAACTATTCCACCAATAAAAAAACTCACAATACCCAAAATCAATGCGATATTTGCATTATCCTTTTTTGGTTGCTGAGAAGCAACATATGTTGTCTGAGCTGGAGCACCATAGGTATATGGTTGTTGCCCTGGAGGAGGAATATATCCTTGTTGCCCTGGAGGAGGAATATATCCTTGTTGTACAGGTGGAGGTATTATTTGCTCAGTTTTACTACCTATATCAGACGAAGGTGCAACTGACTTCAAACTTGCGCCACAAGAACCACAAAATTCTTGCCCTTTTGATTGTTGCGAACCACAGAATGGACAATAAAATGTTTCATTTGTACTCAATTTAAACACCAATTTATTGGTAAATGGAATTGAACTTTTAAATATAAAAAGTATGAGTTTCATATAAATTGTTGATTAGGAAAAAAAAAAAATAAGTAAAATTATTCTTCAAGTAAGAAGAATAATATTCAATTCTGTATATATTACTCCCATTTGATACATGGAATCGTATTCCTTTTTAGTAATAATTTTGTAAGCATTACTAAGTATTCGTTCTAATTCATCATCATCAAAGGTAGTATTAGGTCGGATAAAAGGTATCCACAATGAATATAATTTGTTTGTTACAATTGAATGAAAATTAGGTTTTTTATTGTAAAGTTGGCCAACCATTTTAATTGTTTGAAGCTCTGTAAATAATTCATAAGCTATTGCGCGAATTCCTCGTTTATCTTGCTTAACCCATGCACCAATAGGTTTAGTATAATTTAGCATTTTAATTATAGGATGGTAAAATGTTGTTTCATCATTAAGTATTTCTTCAGACGCTTCAATATAAACTGTATCAGAGAATTTTAATTTATGAGTTAATCGACCATCTATAGGAAAAACTAAACAAATCTTGGGTTCTTTTCGTTTCCAAGATAATTCTGGTATTTTTAACGATTCCTCTTTTAATTTTGACAGTTCATCAGAATATTTTTTCTCAATATTAGAAAGTAAATCTTTTAATTTTTCTTGTTTGTTTTTAAGTTCCTTGTTATTGTTATATAGATTATAGATTTCAACTAAAATATCCCTTGTTTTATCAGCTTCAGCAACCCAATTTTCAGCGAATTTACCTTTTGGAGGATTTTCAATAATTTCTTTCGCTAATTTCTCAGGGGACTCTATTTCTTTAGAGACTGCTATATTTCTAGCCCAAGGCAGAAAGAATTTAATTTTTGAAATTTTTACATCTTTAATAATTTTGTAAAGATCTACAACGTTTTTATCTCGCTCAATCCACTTAATGTGTTTATACAAAGGTCCATGATATTCAAAGTAGTATAATGCGTCGACTAAGTTGGAATGATAGAATTTAATTTGTTCAGTCAATTAGCTCACCTTCAACTTGTTTGATATTCCTTGTTTTATTTTTAACTTTTCTCTTAAAATGTATGATATTATTTGTAGAAATGGTTTAGTGCACCCATAAAGTACGTAAATATAGGAAAAATTTAAAGCTTGAATCATAGCAATTATTACTGGAGCGCAATGGTAGTATTAAAAAAAGCAAATGCTTTTCTCATTCAAGTAGATAGTACCAGAAAGAATTTTGTTCCCAGAAATTTTTCTGGTATTCCTGGTGAGCCTATATTTGCAGAAGATATTCTTTTACATAATAGATTTTCTTTGGATGAAGAATCTATAAAGATCAATCCTGACTTTTCCAAGATAAAAGCTAATGATTATCTAGTTGCTTATTGTAATTCATTAGTTCCTCATTCACCAAATCAGATAAAGTTTATCTTTAGTGTTCAAACTAAAATAGGCAATCAATTAGTAGTAAAATTATTCACAAAATTACAGAGAGGGTATACACTTTCGCATATCGAATCATTAATAGCAGAAGGTAAATTATCATCAAAAATGGCGAAATGTGGTTCTATGGGATTTAAGGTAGGAGAAATTAATTTTTCAGATTTGGAATTATTATTTAATTATGATCCAATAGTAAGATCTTACCATTCTTCAAGTTGGAAAAACTAAACTAAACCAAAAAGCTCTTCTGCTCGAATACCAAGGAAAAATATGGTTATTTCATCGTTAGATTTTTCTTTATGTTCTTTTCTATAAGCAATTATCTTATAGAGGCATTCTGAACAAAGTTCATTTCCTTGCATTAATTCCATTTCCCTTGCTAATTCCATTTCCTCTCGAGTAACTTCTTCATCTAAAACTTTGATAGGTTTGTGTGTTGTTAAACAACAGATGATTCCCTTTTCATTGGAAAAAACAACATTAGCGCAATTATCATATCCTGTTTTCAGAATTTCTGTGTCTATCTGAATACGTTCAATAATTGCCCCTAGATCAAGTACTTTAATATTTGCAGGCAAACCATCATCAGTGTTAACACAGCATATAGTACCATCCTTTTCCATTATTTGCTTTGGACATCCATGCCATAGTTTTGTTCTCTCTCGACTTAGGGTTTTTGAAAAGGATAAAGATAGGCCTAATGATGTTATAATAACAAAGAGAGCTGATGGTTGAAAAGTATCCTTAAAAATAGTTTGAAAAACAAAGATACATAAGAATGCTCCGCCAAAACCAATGCCAAATCCCGCAGCAAAAATATTCATTTGCCTTTTTAAAGAAGGGAAATATACAGCTCTTTTAGCCATAATTCGAAGTTCAATGATCACCAAAATAAGAACTAAAAACAAAATTATACTGCTAAAGATAGTAAAAGGTAGCTTTACATAATTATTAATTCCATAAAATTTGTTCCAATAAATAACCTCTTCTAAATGAACTACTTCAGGTTCTAAAAATAACCAAAGAGCTAAACTTAGTGCTGGTATAAATGTAAAGATATGGAAAAATCTTGGTAGGGACCTATATTTTGCTCTCCAAAAAAACAATGAAAAACTTAATGCTGGAATTGTCATCATATACATTGAGAGGTAAACCATTTTAGCAAAGATAGTTGCAATACTTGTATCAAATTGAAAAAAGTACTCTTTTAAAAGGCTAAACATGACTGTTTGAACACCCCCCAAATAAGCAATCAAACTCATTAATATATTCGCTATATTACGTTTGTTTTTGGAGATGATAATTATAGTGGTAATACAACCAAATGGGATAGCTAAAGCATCTATAATTAGCTTAATATTTAGCACGTTATAACCAACCTAACCAATATAATCCTAATTCCTAATATCTCTCTTTATTTTTATCCCATTTTTTGAAACATAATAATCAACGGACTATAGTTAAAAAAACTTATTGCCTTAATCGTTTATCATTATAATTCAATTATTCCTACCTTATCAATCAACTCAAGAGCACTTTTTGAGTAATTTCTAATAAGGCCACCTGTACCAAGATTAACACCGCCATAAAATCTTGTTACGATCACTAGAATATTAGTTAGCTCTTTTTTTCGAAGTATATCCATTAAAGGCTTTCCAGCACAGCCTTTAACTTCTCCATCATCGGAACTCTCTTCCCACGTCACAGGATGGCCTATACGATAAGCAAAAGCATTATGTGATGCTTTAACAAATTCAATTTTTATTCTTTGTAAATAATGCTCAGCTTCTTCTTTTGTAGAGATTTTAAACAATGTACAAATAAAAATAGACTTCTTTTCGATTTGTTTTAATCCTCTTGCAGACTCTTTTATTGATTTCATTTGATTTTATATTCCTTTTTTTTGATATTTATTAGTAGTTTTATATGTGGAAATAGTTTTCATATGATACATACGTGGGAATTAACTTGTCAACTAAATGTTTCAATTGCAATAAAAAGATCTCAAAAGAAGAACCTATTTGTCCTTATTGTCATGTAGTTCAAAGAAACAAATTTACCAATGAAGAGCTTTTTGATTATTTAGAAACAGATTTCCCTACAAAACCCATTGGATATGAAAAATTTACTTCAACTAAAAAAATTATTCCTCAAATGAATTATACTAAATGGCTTTTAATCACTATTTTTACTTTTGGTATAGGTTATTATTTTTACCTTGTACAATCCTTAAAACATCTTAATGACCATTGGATTTACCCACATGGTTCATATGAGATAGCAACAAAAGTCGATATATTCACTACATCAATTTTAGTTATTACTACTAATTATCTAAGTCTACCATTGATTCAATATTTTAGATATGAAAAATTAAGACGCCATTTAGAAGTAGCTCCCTCACAATATACTGACTTAAATCCTCTTATAAATGGAAAAACGTTTTTTTGGTATAATTCTATTTTTGTTATTTTATTTTCTGGTACAATAATTATGTTGTTTTTTGGTTTAGCGTCAATAATAGCTGATCTATATTTTGAAAATTTTTCAGTTTTAGCAATTATTTTATTCTTTGTTGCTTCAGGTATAATTTTTGTTTGTTGTTTAATTTGGCTAATAAAATTAATTAAGTATGAAATAGAATGGCAGACAAAATTCAATAATCATCTTGAATGGCATAAACAATTAATTGATTCTTTAAAGGAACAAGTATAAAAAATCAATAGTTATAAATTGCATTTTACTTCTAATTTTAGTTTTAATTTCCAGAGCTGTAGCTATTATCAAATCTTTCTTCTTTTCAAAAAATATGATGACGCAAATTGAACTAAAAAATTTGCTGCGTTAATTGCAGTTGTATCTGCAGTATCATATAAAGGATTTAGCTCTACTAAATCCATACCTATGAGATTGGTTTCAGTCATTACTCGTTGTATGATTTTTAAAATTTGATGTGGGTTAAGCCCATCAGGTGTAGGTGCACTTACGCCTGGAGCATAAATTTGATCTAAACTATCCATATCAACTGAGAGATAGGTTACATCTATCCCATCAGAAATATGTTGAATCGCATTAGAGATTACCACATCTAACCCCAATTTTCTAATCAACTCTATGGTATAAATTGAACCACCTGCATTTTCAACAAATTGACGATATTTCTTCGCATTAGCAAAATTTCTAATTCCTATTTCAACGAAATTCTTTCCTTCAATTATCCCATTATCAATTAATCTACGAAATGGTGTTCCGCTCGAGATTTTCCCATCAATAATTTCACGTACATCTAAATGGGCATCAATGTTAATCAAACCTATTTTTTTGTTTTTATGAGCTTGAAATATACCTTTAACTATAGGATAGGCTATAGAATGATCTCCACCTAACGTTATGATTGAAAATTCCTTTGAAGCGATTTTTTCTAAAACATAACAAATTTCTTCATGAGCTACTTCTACTGATTCTGTCTCGAATATTAAATCGCCAAAATCAAAAATTTTTTGATTCCCAAACCAAAAATCTTGTTCCCAATCATATGCTTTAAAATATCTAATAGAATCACGGATTTTTTTCGGTCCACCTTTAGCTCCTTTTCTACCAAAAACTGCTGAATCAAAAGGAATACCAATTAATCCTAAAGCAGGTCCATTTTCTCCCGTCCAACATTCTAGTATGTCAGTCATTCTTGTTTCGTTTGGGTCATAACCCTTTTTCTGGAAAGGTTCCCAAGCTCGATAACAAGCAGCTGTCTCAAGAACTTCTTGAAAATCATAACTAAAAATACTATCTTTCTTTTCCATAAATTCACCTTGTTTTTTTTCTTTTAATTAAATAATAACATCAACATATAATTGAATTACCGATTTAAAATCGCTAAATTTTACTATTTAAAACTTAGAAAATAAGAAAAATAAAAATAGAATAAAATCCAGATCAATCTAGATCTGGGACAGACCTTTTTTAGGTATTAATCTCTGTTGTTGGAACTTCTTCAGTTTGTCTTTCAGCACTTTCTTCCTCTTTTTCTTCAATTGGTTGTGGTACTGTTTTTGGAGGTTCTTCAGGAAGTTTAATTGTTGGTAAATTGACTACTCGAGATTTCCATATGTCTACATTTTGGACAGGATGGATTTTCTTTGATTTCTTATAAATTTCAGTAGCAATTTTACCTGCAACAAGATCTGCTACAAATTTATCAAAAGGCATTTTCTCTGCTCTTTTAATTATTACATCTTCCATGATTTTTCTAATTGCTCGTTCATGACTTGCTTTACATCTGAATGGTGTCAAAGCGATAACACTTACGCGAATCTTAGCACCATCTTTTGTGTTTGTATTAAAGATACCATCAATTCTTGTTCTTCTTCTCCTAATCATAGAACGCAAATAATCTCTAGTATATTCGTGACCATAGAAATCTGTAAGAGCATTTTCTCCCTTTATTTCATTGACCTTGAAAGTAAGTTTCACATGCATTTTCTTGTAATCGCCCACTAATTCCATTAAAGTTGTATCTAATGTTCTACCGATTACATAGTCAGCATCAGCAGCTGGTGTCTCAGCAATTTCCTCAGCACCAAACATTTCAGGACTGATGATTTTATACCATGATTTTAATGAAAATTTATCAACTACACGTCTGCTATCTTTTTCCTTTTTTTTCTTTTGTTGTTGTATGGGTTTTTTACTCATTTTAAGAGAGCTCCAATTTCTTTTAGTAAACTATTTTGTTTGTAAATTTCTTTTACTATTAAACGATTAGCTTAAGTTATGATATATTAATCGATTCAAAATCGTCACTATTAAAATATTTTCCTTACAATTGAGAATAGGAAATTCCTTCAAAAAGTTATTTGATAGATTTAATTGTCTTATACGATAGATCAATTTTCTCAAGATAATCTTCTACTGTAGTTATTAAATCCATTATATTTCCTTTAGATTTAATAGTTAAAAGTAATTCATTGTTTTTCATTTCCGAACTTGCTGAGACATTCTCTGGAGTTTCGATATTTTCCGGTTTTGTTGATTTGTCAATAGCTTCAGTTATTTCAGGAGTAGCAAAAACCAATTTGATTGAAATTTCGGATTCAATTTTCATATCAGACTTCTTCAATTTCTTTAACCCTTTATAATTTTAAAAATTAAAGTTGAGTTTGCTTAGTTGATTTTTCTGTTGAAGATTTTTTTATTGGATCCTTTTTTGTTTCAATTATTTCTTCTTCAACTAGTTCATTTTTATTCATTTGCTTATCAATAGCAGCATTTAGATTTTCAATGAGTAGATTTTCTGTTCCTTGAGGTATACGTGCTCCAGCAGCAATGTTATGACCTCCTCCTTCAGATTCAGATCCTATTGCTTCTACAGCTTTCCTTAATGCAAGACCTAAATCTAATCCCTCACTTACTAATTGTTGTGTTCCTCTACAACTAATCTTTATTGTACCATCATCAGAGATAGCCATACCTACAAGTGGTTTCTTTTTATCTAGGAATTTTTTAGTGGAAATGGCTATAGAAACAACAGTTCCAATCATCGTGTCATCTATAATATCTTTTCCATCAAAAACAATCAAATTGGAATATTCACGCAGATGCTCACTTTCTTTATTAATAATTTCAATAAATTGTGATATTTTTCGTCTATATTCACTCATAAGATCTTCAGCTTCTTGCAATAAGAATTTTCGTTCACCCATACAAATTCCAATAGCTATACCCGAAGCATTTAATCGTCCACAGGAATTAAGTAAAGACCCAAATTCTCGAGCATTACGTAATAAGGTTCCAGGTTTTTCATTGATTAAAGTATAAACTGTTCCTACTATACTTTGTGAATCTTTTGCTGACATGCCATGTGATAAACCATATGTCACAAGACTTTCAATTAATGTTTTACGTTCATTTATATTTAAGTCCTGGATTGTTCTCCATAGATCACCTCTTTGTTGAGGAAGTCCTGTATCACGCATAAAACGATTACACATATCACCATTACCTGTTAATCCAGGTAAAAAAGGATCAGTAGTATATTCTAGAGCTTGATAGATTGGTCGGGTTTCACGTCCAAAAAGTCTTAAGTCTAATTTCTCTTCAATTATACCTAGTTTTATTCCATCTTCTACAATGATTCGATTTAATGCATCTAAAGAATTTTTATCTCCTTTATCTTGTCTATCTGCTAATGCTCCAACAACAGCTATTCCTGAAGTATCACTATTTTTCGAATTTAATGTTTTCGCAAAAAAGTAGGATAAACCAGCTCCGCTAATCTCATTTGCTCCATCATAATTATACGCAAAGGGGTTCACATATAAAATGGAATCAGATGCAGGTTCTACTATTGCTGGGTGATGATCTAGAATAATTATATTTTTTTTTGAAAGATATTTATTTATTCCTTCTAATTGTCCGCTACCTAAATCAGTAAAAATAATATTGTCTATTCCTTTCATGGTAGAAATTTCACTAATAATTGGGAGTTCTAGCTGTCGAACACATCGTATATGATATTCCAAATTTGCTCGATGTAGTGCTTTTCCTATGATGCCAGCAGATGATAATCCATCCGCGTCAATATGACTTGCGCATAATATTGTGCCTTTGAATGTATTCAAATAATCAACTGCTTCTTTTACCCTTGCTGTAAAACCTTTGAAATCTTTCTTTTGATTTTCAGTAGAAGACAATAGTAGCACCACACAGTTTTTACAATAGTCATACTTAAGTAATTTTGCCTATTTTAGGCATATAAATTTATTAAACTATTGAAAAATAAAGAAAAAAAAAGAAATTTCTGCAAAAAAATTATCAAATAAAAAATAAAAGATAGTTTATCTGACAATTGTTGCAGCAGTTTTTGGATTGTATCTGAAGGTCATTGGAATAACACCTTCTCTCTGATAATATTTCTGAAGGCGTCTAATTTTAGACTCAATTTTTTGCAATCCATATTTTGAATGTAAATCCTTAGGATGAGCATCTAAATGTCTTCTTAGAGCAAGTGCTCTGCTAACTAAATATCTGAAATCCTCAGGAAACTGCGGATAAACACCTTCACGTTTCATTACTTCAGTAATCTTTTCTTTAATAATTAATTTTGAAGAAGGTATTCCATAAGTATCTCTTAAAACAGTTCCAATCATTGCTGATGACAAACCCTGTTTTGCTAAATCGATTATTTTCTGTTCGATTTCTTCCGGTGTTTGAGAAACCCAATCCGGAATTGTTGCATGGGGCGGTCTTTTGGAGCCTGATTTTCCTCGTGTTCTTGTATGCATTTTTGCCATATTATTCACCAGTTATCTGATGTTTCGCATCTGAGCTCCTTTCCTTTTCTCGTCATTTTGTTTGGCGTTTCGAGAAAAAGTGACTCGATTACGAACAGACAGCATTTCAGCTATCTTACCATAAACTAATTTATGGAACTACTTCTGCTTAAAAATGAAGCCATTATTAAATATTGTTATGTTAGTTTAATTTTTAGGAGAAAAAAAGAATTAAGAGGTGTTAATCTCTTTATTCAATTCAAATTTAAACATCACTTGAGCTTTTCCGCCAATTTTAACAGATTTAATACCTGATTTTGTAGCTTCCACTTTTATCTCTATTTTGCTATTACGATCAAGTGACTCACCCTGTTCAATTATCAATGTACCTGGTGGAGCAAATCCTTCCTTTACAAGAAAAGCTGCTAAAGCTCCATTAGCTAAACCTGAAACAGCTGTTTCAGCTGCTCCTTGTAATGGTTCAAAATGTCTAGTATAACATGTTGATCCTTCAGTATAGGTATCAAATGTATAGAGATGTAATCCTGTAGCTTTATGTTTCCTACATAAACGTTCTACTTCGTCGTATTTAGGTACTAGTGCATCTATCATTTCTTTACTTGAGATGAGAACAAGGATTTTTGGACTACCAACGTCCGCTACTACCAGAGGTAATTTTTCATTCGATTCGATTTTATCTGTACGAATTCCTAAAATATCAGCTAATTTTTGTTTATCAATATCTATCTCTTGAAATTCTGGATTCTTTAAAGTAACAAAGATTTTTGTTATGGTTTCTTTTTCCCAAAGAATATCACAAGGATAAATTCCTTTTTCAGTTTCAATTTTAACAGTATCAGTATTTGGTTTTATGTTTTTTAATTTCGCTAATAACCATACAGAAGCTAAAGTTGCATGTCCACTAAAGGGCACTTGCTTTTTTGGGGAGAAAAAAGCTATTTTAAAATCAGCTTTAGTACTTTGCGAAATAAAAGCCGTAATTGGTAAATTCATTTCTCGAGCAATACTTTCTTTGAAATGTAGGGGGTACGACTCTTTTGAATCCTCTATAACAATAGCTGTAGGATTACCAAAGAATGGTTTATCACTAAATGCTTCTACTTGGTAGAACAATAATAAAATCTCCAGTTTGTTCTTTATTCCAATTATCTTGTTTGAACTCTATTTCATAAAATATAAAACTTTTCTTAGAGTTACTAGTTGAACTATTATAAGAGAAATTTATAATTAGATGAAATTAAAGAAAAAAAAGCTTATTATATCAAAACATTATCCATTAGTTATAAGTGTAAGTAAAAATTAATCTGATTCCATTTAAATCAAAAAACTTTGAGGTCTTTTTGTTGCCAAAAAGAGATAAAGAACAGCCAAAAGAAGAAGAGGAGAAATCCAAATCTTCTAAAAAAGATAATAGACAAAAAGCAGGGAAAAAAGATAAAAAATCAAGAAAAAATGAAATTCTTGAAAAGAAAAAGGATGAAATTGAAAATAATCTTTACACTATTTTATTTGATGAGTTAATAGCATTCAATAACGATTTACCTCATATGAGTTCTAAAGCGGTTAAACAGAAATTAATTTTACTAGATGGGAAAATGCTATGGTTAGAACGAGCTAGTGAGGAAGATTTTCAAGAAGAAGGATCAGAAGAGATAATTGATATGGAAATGCAGATGCTTGAAATGGGTTATGACCTCGAGACAGCTGAAGAAATGAAAGATGATTTTTCCCCACTTGACGTCGAGTTTAATTTAGAATCATTTAAAGCTGATTTAGAAGAAAGTAAATCTCTCGGTGATAGTTTGCGTGAAATCATTAGTGAAGTTACAGAGGATGATCCTTTAGAAGACCTTACTTCAAAATTTGTACTTTATGACTTGAGAGCAATATTAGAAAGAGCAGTTAAAGAGGTTTTTAGATTAGAAGGAAAAATCAAAAAACTAGCTGAAAAAGAGGATGCTCTAAAAGAAGTGGAGCAATTACAAGCTGAACAGAAGAAAGCAACAAAAGATAGTTTACGAGATATGATTGCTACAATTAAAAAAGAGAAACCTAGTTTAATCTTAGATGAAGAAAAGATAATTGAATTCAAGAATCTTACACCTAAGCAAATTGTAGAATTGAAAGCAAAAGAAGAAAAAGAAATGGATCGAATGGTTAATGATCTTTTGAAATAAAGCAAGTTAAAGTGAAACAGAAATGATTGAAGAAAAATTCGTAATAGGTATAGTAAAAGAGATAATGAACAAATTTGTTTTAGTAACTGAAGAAAAGGATGAATACAAACTATATGCTATAAATCCTTGGGAAGCCGTTTCACCTGATTTTAACTCGAGTAAATTTGTTCCATTTATTGGAAAGAAAGTTAAAGCAACAGGTAGAATAAACAGTTCTGAAATCTGGGCTGCTCATTTGATTGATATAGAAGAAACATCAGAAACAGTTGAAGATTCAAATCTGAAAATTAGTCTTTCTAAAAAGAAAATATAAATGCGATGATTAATTCATCGCGTAATTTATTATTGGGTCCTTCTTCTTCCGTATTTGGTTGTATCAAAGAATGGATAAGTAACAATTTTAGCGGGAAATGGATTATCTCTGATAATTATTGATAATTCTGTTCCTAATTGAGTATATTCGATAGGAAGAATAGCCATAGCAATACCTTTCCCTGTAAGAGGAGAAATTGATCCGCTTGCTATTTCACCGATTTTTTTACCATCTTTTTCAATTGTGTAACCATGTCTTGGGATACCCTTCTTAAGGAGCTCAATACCAACTCTTTTTCTTGTCATCTCTTTTAAGGTTAATTTCCCTTCACTATCTTTAGATGGATATTTTTCTTTTAATGCCGCTTGACCTATAAAGAATGGTTTATTCATATCAATAAAGATCCCTTGAATACCAAGCTCCATTTCAAAAGGATCATATTCAGGATTGAAATCTTGACCTGATAATGGCAAACCACCACCTAATCGTAAAGTATCTCGAGCACCTAAACCACAAGGTAACAAACCAAAAGATTTACCTGCTTCTAATAATGCTTCCCAAAGTTTGGTTGCTTTTTCAATGATAGTATCTTTTGTTCCAATGATGGTTATTTCAAAACCATCTTCTCCAGTATATCCTGTTCTAGAAGCGATTATATCAAAACCTGTTAGTTGAGTTTCAAAATAACCCCAGCTGCTAGGGATTTCAATATCTGTCATTGTTTTTAGAATTTGAATTGCTTTTGGACCTTGAAGAGCAAACATTGCTGAATCTAATGTGAAATCATAATAATGAATATCTAATTTGGGATTTCTTTGTTTTTCACCATCGATAAAATTAATCATATAATTCCAGTCATTAATTCTAGGTCCTGCATTACAAACAAAAATAGCATGATCTTCTGCTTTTCTCATTGTTACACAATCATCAAGCATTCCACCATTTTCGTTAAGAAGGTAGCTATATCCACAGCGACCATCTGTTAATTTCATAAGATTACGAGGGAGGATTTTATCTAACATTGGGAAGGTATCTTTCCCTGTGAATCGAAATCGTCCCATGTGACTAACATCAAAAATACCAGCATTTTCCCTTACGGCCATATGTTCTTCCCTAATTGATGAGAATTGCATAGGTAATTCCCAACCTCCAAAAGAAGCCATATCTCCATGAGCTTTATGCCATTCATAAATAGGAGTTCTCATATCAACCATTTTTTATTCCTCTAACAAATTTGTAATAATTAATGTTATTTTCTTTATGAAAGGTTATTATTTCAGTTTAAAAATTTTGAGTGAAAATTCAGATATATGTATACTAAAATAAATAATAAGAGATTTTTTTAATTATCAATGGAGATTAGGTGTTATTGAATGGAATTACAAATTAACACTAAATATTCAAAATTATTTCTCTTGTTAAATATACTTCTTTTTGTTTTTCTTACAAGTAATAATTCAATTTCAGTTACAAGTAAATTAAATGATGAAGAATTACAAATAATTGGTTTTTCAGAAAATATCTTGTTATCGACAAATGATGTTACCTATGGTCATCATGTTGAACCGACAATAGCAATAGATGAAGATGACAGACTATATGCAGGTTGGAAAAATGCTGCTGATAGTATGACTGGTGGTTTAGCTGTTTCTTTTTCAAGATCAGATAATAATGGAAAAGCTTGGACTACCCCATATGATATGCCAATGTTTGATAATATATTCACAGGGCAATCAGATCCTTGGTTAGTTTATTATGACGGAGCAATTTATTATGCCTATTTAGAGTATTCACGTTCTATTACATCAGATCTATCACAAATAACTGTAGCAAAATCAACCAATCAAGGAGATACATGGCAAATTGTAACTGCAACAGAAGGTGAAGGATTTGCTGATAAAGAAACAATGACCATCGCTAAGAATGGAATAATCTATGTTACTTATGATGATATTTATGATAATGGGAGTGTTGTAGTAAGACTTTCAAAATCTATAGATACCGGTAATACTTTTCATGAATATGGAGTAATAGCTGATAGTATACAAGAACCAATTGATCATTTAGGACCATATGTAACAACAGATAATTTTGGCAATGTTTTTGTTGCTTGGACTAGATTTACCGATGGAAATTGGGGCGATGTCTATTTAACAAAATCTCTCAATGGTGGTGCAACATTCACATCTGGAATAGATATCAATTCAGAAACTGAAAATGCTACCTTTACTACCAGTTATGGTTATGCTCATATAGCAACATTACCTGTTGTTAGATTCGACACAAATGATCGACTCTATGTTTTATGGTCTGAAATGAGTGATTTTGATTTATCTTTTGGTATTTTTCTACGATTTTCTGATGATTATGGTTTGACTTGGAGTTCGAAGTATACAATCAGTCCTACAATAACTGGTGATCAATGGCAACCAGATATGGATATAGACTCAAAAGGAAGATTACATATTTCATATTACGATCAACAAGGAAGTACTTTTGGTCCATATTACCGTTTAGCATCTTTTGCTAATTATTCTAGTACAGATATTATTTTGAGTAAAGCTATACCAATAGCAACTGAAAACACTTCTGTTGTATTTACTAGACCAGGTGATTATTTTACCATACGAGTTGATTCGCATGATATCCCTCATGTTGTTTGGACAGATGGAAGAAATAATGAAATGGATATTTATTATAGTCATGGAATTATCGCTAAAAATTCGAAAGCTTTGGTAATTGGTTTAAGTGTAGGAATACCAGTTGGTGCTGCAATAGTAGGAATTTCAATCGCTTTTATAGTCAAGAGAAGGAAATAATAAGAATTGGTTGGTAGCGTGGGGTGGATTCGAACCACCGATCCCAGGGTTATGAGCCCTGTGGGCACAACCTAGCTACCCTACCACGCTATGAGATATTATTACCTTTTTTTAAAAAAACCTTAGTTTATAAGGTTTAGCTTTATTTTACTTCTAAAATAAATATCACTTTAGCTAATTTCTAGTTATTATTTTTACTCCGATATTAATTTTGTTATCAATGCTGCTGGTATAAAATCAAAGTAGATATTACCAATCTGTAAATTTTTGATATTTCTATCATAGATTTCGTAATATGGTTTCTCTTCAATTAATTTAGTAAAATCGTCTTCTGATATTGTAGTTCTTTTATTATTAGATGCTCCCACAATAAATGGTATATCCATTTGTTGAGCAATCAATGCTAAAGGTAATGATCCTACTTTGTTGATAATAGAATTTTCAGGGAAAATGGTATCTGCACCAACAAAAATTGCTTCTATATCTGAACTATAATAACCAGCTGCGGCATCAGCGATTAATTTCACTTGATAATTTGCCTCAGCTAAATCTTCAGCCATTTTTTGGCCTTCAAACAATGGACGTGATTCTAAAACTATTATTTCTCTATCTTCTGGTGGATTTCTCATTAGAGCTTTAAAAATTGTGGAACTATAAGAAATAGTCATTATTTTCCTGAAGTTTAACAATTCTGAGCTTAATTCGTTGACGGTTAATTGTTCACTTTTATTCACAATATTCTCTAAGTCATCAAGCATCTGTGATATTATTTGTTTATCAAAGTGACCTGCTTTAAGTTCATTAGATAATTCTTCACCTATTTTTCCTATAGCAGCCATTTCAGGATGAGCCAATTTTACTGCAACAACCATCCAAGGAAGGTCTTTATGTAAGTCGTCTGTTTCAGTTATCTCTTTACGAATAGCCTTGAATAATTTACTTGTTAGCGTTACAGCGCTACTAATTGAATCGCTCTTTATTTCAGTTATTTCATCTACAAATGCTTTAGAAGGCAAGAACATCACCCACTTAATTATTTAATACCTTTACCAATAGTAAAAGCTTTTCCCAACTATTCTTTTCTCTATTTATCATTTACAAAATTGACTCTAAATATTGAAAATCTTTCCCAATTTCTCTTCAGTATCAAAAGTTTCTATTAGCAAACTTATTTTATAATTAAAATACTTTCATAGTGATTTACTTGATAGACTTTATATATTAGTAACCGTGAATAAGATTAAAAATGAATTATAAACAATCGTCAAATGAGGAATAAAATTATGACAAAATACGTTTGTCACCGTTGTGGAAAAACTATCACCCCTGAAGAGCTTAATTTAATGCCTGGATCAAAATGCCCAGATTGCGGTCATCGAATTCTCTTGAAAACCAGACCACCTATTATTAAAAAGTTGAAATCAGAATAGATTCTTTTTTTGAGTAAAAATAAAAAAAGAATGAAGATTATTCTTCATTTTCTTCTAATTCTTTTAATACCTTTTCAATCTCATTGAAAGCATATTCTTCGGATAGTAAAAGAACTAAGACATCTTCTAAATCTTCACTTGCAATACGTATTTGTTCCATTGTATCTCTATCACGTATAGTTACTGTATCATCATCCAAAGTATCGTAATCAATAGTAATGCAATAAGGAATGCCTATTTCATCAGCTCGCGCATAGCGTTTTCCGATTTTGCCGCTATTATCAAATATTACTTCCAATCCTTCTGCTTTGAGATCTTCAAAGATTTCTAATGCTCGTTCATCTAAGCCATCCTTTTTCATTAAGGGGCAAACTAGGACGTCATAAGGTGAAACTGTTGGTGGAAATTGGAACCAAGTCCATTCACGATCAGCTGTTTCTCGATAGCAACTTTCAAGTATACAATATAGTGTTCGACCTACACCAATAGATGGTTCAATAACATAAGGAATGACATTACTATTTACATATTGCATAGCCATTTTGGTTCCGCTATGATTCTCATGACTAGTTAAATCGTGCTGCTGTCTAAAAGCATTACCAACAATTTCTGTCCAGCCAATTGATAATTTCACTTCAAGATCAAAATTGCCCCCGCTATAATGAGGAGTCTCTTTTGGTAACATGTGTCTAAATCTTATGATTTCTGGATTTACACCTACTTCTTCAAAGAATATTTTTTCTTTTGCTAGATAATAAGCCATTGCAGCGTTTGGTAGTATTTTCTTTTTGGAAGCTTCTTCTACTGTTACTTGAAGAGGTTCTTCAATATTATTCGCTTGTTGTTCTCGAGTAAGTATTGGTAAGATTTCATCAGCTACTTCTTCAAAATTAGGTGGATTGTCCAATTGATCTTCAGCAAAAAATACTTCTAATTCCATTTGAGTGAATTCACGAACTCGAATAATGAATTGTCTTGGGGAAATCTCATTTCGATAAACTTTCCCAACTTGGGCAATACCAAATGGTAATTGTGCTCTCATAGTATGAGCAATTCGTTTAAAACTGGTGAAAATATTCTGAGCTGTTTCAGGACGAAGATAAGCAATGTTTCCTTCACTGGAACCAATTTCTGTTTTTAACATTAGATTAAATTCTCGAGCATTCATGAACTCCCCTTTGCAACGAGGACAAGTTAATTTGTTTTTACTAATAATTAAGTCAAGTTCATTTACTGATAAACCATCAACATTCTGCTTCAGGCTTTCTTCAATAACTTTATCAGCTCGATACATTGACTTACAGTTTTTGCATTGAATAAGAGGATCACAGAATTTCGGTAAATGACCAGAACCTTCGAATACCTTTTCAGGTAGAATTATTGCTCCTTCAATTTCATAATGGTTTTCACTTTTCACAAAATATTCACGCCAGAAATTGATGATTTTGCGTCTCATTAATGTACCAATAGGACCATATTCAAAAACACCTGATAATCCCCCATAAATTTCTGCAGCGGGAAAAGCTATTCCTCTGCGATAAGCGACATCTTGTATTTTATCTAGTAATGGTTGTTCTTCTTTAGCCATAATTTTATCCTTCTTTTATTTTATACACTATTGTTCAAATTCTGAGTCTCTTGCTTTTTTTTCTCATTAAAAGCATTTTCGTTTCAACGGCCTTTATAAAAGAAATAAACTACTAGATTTTCAACAGAATAGTAAGTTTTTTGATTGAATTTTAATCATCTTTTCTAAAAAAATCAAAGGGGAACAAGTCTAAAATGACAAATAAAGATAAAGAAACCAAACAATCAGAAACTGAAGAAAAGGATGTTGTTAAAGAAGAAAAAGAAGAACAACACAAACCAACGAAATTTAAATTCGAATGCACGCGATGTGGTAAATGTTGCCAAAATCGTGATCCTATACCTATTACATTTACAGACCTTGCTCGTTGGACAAAAGAAGGTAGTTTTATGTCTATTATTTTACCGCATCTCGAATTACGAAGTATCTCGGAAATAGATGACTTAGGTAAAATAGCAATCGTTCCTTATATTGTCATGAAAGATGAGGATGAGAATAGGAAAGGCACATGCCCATTTTATGATGATGAAAATAAGATGTGCAATATTTATTTCTCCATACCAATCTTTTGTAAAACATTCCCACTTTCATACAATGGTGAAAAATACTATATTTCAGACCCAACTTGTGAAGGTTTAGGGAAAGGCGAAATGACTAAAGAAAAATTATCTGAAATGCGTCAAATTGCTATCAAGGATTTTAATGAGCGAGCAGATACTACCTTAACAATGATTCCACTTCAAGGAATGTTCATTAGACATTTCATGAAGCAATCACAAGAATCAGTTGAACGATTATCTGATGAAGAGAAGAAAACACTTGATGAATTAATTAATAAATCACGTGGCGAATCGACAGAAGAATAAATAATTAATCAGTACTGGACCTTTATCCAGTACAATGCTTCTTTTTCTTAATAATGAATTTCAATTTATTCAAGAATTTCGACAGAATCTACTGTTCCATCACCATCTAAATCAAATCCTTCTACAACAGTTCTAAAGGTTCCCTTTTGATAATCTTTTAGCAGTGTTTTCCAATTATTAGTCAATGCTAAAATTGCTGCTTTGGTTCCTCTTCGTCCTTGCCCCGCAAAAGCAATTATTGTTTTTTCAGGATTGTATGGATTTGGCTCTTTAAAGATTATACCCATAGTATTTTGTGAATAGAATATATTTGGATTGTTAGAGGTTATTCCTCTTCCAAAATTCGCTTCTGGAGCAATCCCTTTAATTTGTTTGTCAAATGCTGGTTGTTTGAGTTTACTATTGATGTCATAAGTTACCAAATTTACAGCTGGCCCCCCAATTAGAATCATATTTTGATCGAGGATTTTTTCAGCTCGAACTTCTACATCAAGTTTTACAAGCATTTTTTCTGAATAAGGTAGGAATTGACCAAGAAACATTGTTAAATAGATAGCGTAATGTCCATCTCGAGCCCAGGTTTTATGAGGTCCATGCGGATCAGGATCTCCAACTACAATTATTCCATTAAATTTACCATCATCATAGAATTCGTGGAAAAATACTTGTAATTCTTTATTGATATTTGATTGAGTAGAAAATTGTATGCCTCTTTCTGAAGGTTCCAATTCTATCCCAAATGTTTTTTCTTTTGTTTTATAGAATTTAGCTTTAGCACCACGTATTTCCTCTTCATAAGCAACTTCTATCAAGTCAGCAGCAAATAACTGCCTAATATGATAGTAGATTTTTTGTTCATGCATATTCATTTCACGAGCAAGATTAGCAGGAAATTTAGGCTCTTTTGAAAGCTTCTCAAGTATAGTCCAACGAATATTATTTAGAATGGCTTTCATCTTTTCTGGTTCGTCAAACATGAATATTTCTTTCACAAATTTTGCTGTCTTTGTTTCAGTTAGAAGCTTCTTTTTCATTATCTTTCCTTCAGGTTTTTTATATCATTAATTATTCTTATAATATAACTACTATTAATTTTTTTATAATGGTTGATTTTTCATTATGGTAATTTATAGCTATTTATTTTATAACTATTATTAATTATTTTATAACGGTCACATCACAATATTAGAATTGCTTATATTAAAAACGGTTGTTTAATTTCTCATTAAAAAATTATAGCAAAGGAAAAAATAAAGAGGAAAATCTTTTGTGCGGAATAATTGGTTACATTGGAAATCGCTCTGCTGCGCCAATTTTACTTGATTCATTAAAGAAATTGGAATATCGTGGGTACGATTCTTGTGGGATTGCCACAATTAATGGTTTAGCTGAAATCGTGATTAAGAAGGGAGCCGGTCGAATAGAATCCGTTAATGAGATTCATAATTTTCTTGAATTAAAGGGAAATTTAGGAATTGCTCACACTAGATGGGCTACTCATGGGAAAGTTGAAGATCATAATGCTCATCCCTTTGTATCTTGTGGTGGAGAATTTGCTTTAATTCATAATGGTATTCTAGAAAATTATCTTGAGTTAAAAGAATCATTAATAATTAAAGGTCATAAATTTACATCTGAAACTGATACTGAAGTTTTAGTTCATTTAATAGAAGAGAAAATGAAAAATCGCTCAAATAGTGAAATCATTGATGTTATAGCTGAAGTTGCTTTAGAAGCAAAAGGAGCTTTTACTTTTCTACTTCTTGTGAATAAGCAAAATGAAATTTATGCTTTTAGAAAAGACTCACCTTTGATTATTGGAATAGGAAAGAATGAATTTTTTGCCTCTTCAGATATAACTTCTTTTCTCGAGTATACTAATAAAGCCATAATACTTGAGAATTATCAATTGGCTGTTCTAAATACAAAATGTCTAATTTTTGATATAAAAAGCAAAAAGGAAATAAAACCCAAATTAATGGATATTGATTGGACTGCTGAACAAGCAAGTAAAGGTGGATATCCTCATTTTATGTTGAAAGAGATTTTTGAAGAAGTAGAAATCTCAAAACATTCACTTGACCAAGATCCGAAAAAATTCAATAAAATGGTTCATCTTTTATCTAAATCAAAGAAGGTATTTCTTTTGGGATCAGGAACATCTTATCGCGCTTGTCTTATAGCTTCAATTTATTTTGCTAAAATTGCTAAGAAAAATGTTACTCCTATTTTAGGCTCTGAATTTAAAACTTATGAAAATCTTATAGATGAAGATTCGACTATTTTCGCTATTAGTCAAAGTGGTGAAACAGCAGATGTTCTAGAAGGTATTAAACTTGCTCAATTAAAAGGAGCAAAGGTTGTTTCATTAGTAAATGTGATGGGTAGCACAATTATGCGAGAATCAGATGCATATCTTACTCTAAATGCTGGGCCAGAAATAGCTGTTGCCTCTACAAAGGCATTCACTTCACAAGTAATTATTCTTATTTTACTAGCATTCGGTTTAGCAAATAAGTTGAATGAAGGTAGAGAACAACTGAAATCCTTAATTGAGAAATTAGATTTTGTTATGAATAAATCTGAATTTATTGCGGAGCTTTCAGCCAAAGTACTAAATAAACATGATCTTTATCTAATTGGTCGTGGTGCTGCTTATCCTGTCGCTATGGAAGGTGAGCTGAAAATAAAAGAAATAGCTTACATTCACGCTGACGCCTTAGCAGGTGGAGAATTAAAACATCATACACTAGCTTTAATAGAACCTGGTGTTCCTTGTATAGCTCTTGTTCCAGATGATGATACAAAAGAAGATATGATGAATAATATCATGCAAATAAAGGCAAGAGGTGGTGAAATAATCGGTATCTCCTCTTTGCAATTGGATGAATTTGATCATCATATACAAACGCCTGCTTGTTCATTGGAACCCATAGCAATGATTCCAATATTACAATTAATTGCTTATCACCTATCTGTTCTTAGAGGTAATGACCCAGACTTCCCTAGAAATTTAGCTAAATCAGTTACCGTCCTTTAACAAGTGATACTTTTTTCTTTTATTTTTTCCATTGTTTTTTTGTAAGAAAATAAACTGAAAACATAAAGTTAATATTTTATTTAATTAAATAATTATATTATTTTTTAATCAAATTACTCTTTCGACGATATGTTTATATATAAATCGTTACCACATATTAAAAATACACAATATCTAGTGTTCTTAGGCCGAAAAAACACTAGTTATTGTACTATTGGGTTAGTACCGGAGGAAAAAACCGTTAAAACCTTTTAAACCACATTAAAAAAATGAAAAATCTTTGAAAGTGAGAATAATGAAGTGTCCCTACTGCCAATCACCGAACACAAGAGTCATTGACAAGAGAATATCAGATGACCTTAAGGTAAACAAGAGAAGAAGAGAATGTTTACAATGCAATAAACGATTTTCGACCTATGAACGAGTAGAGGATGTCAAACTTACTGTTGTCAAGAAAGATAAGCGAAGAGAACCTTTTGATCGTGACAAAGTAAAAAGAGGCATTGTAAAAGCCTGCGAAAAACGACCAATTGGATTAGAAGAGATAGAAGAAATTGTTGATGAAATTGAAAGTGAATTAAGACATCATGATCAAATGGAAGTTGATTCAAACATCATTGGTGAGCTTATTATGGAGAAGCTCAGAGAACTTGATGAAGTTGCATATATTAGATTTGCTTCTGTTTATAGACGATTTACTGACATTTCATCATTTGTGGCTGAATTAGAAAAACTTCGCGTTGTTAAGGAAGTCCAAGTAAAAACACAAGATTCTACAGAGCTACTTCTTTTAGTTTCTGGGGATACTAAAGAGGAAATCTCTAGCTGGGATCGTGCTAAAATTACTAAAGCACTTATTCGTGAAGCTGGTTTATCAAAAATTGATGCTGAAACAATTGCTGCAGAAGTTGAGCGAAAAATCTTTGCCTCAGGGATAGAAACAATTTCAGTAGATTTAATACGAAGTCTAGTTGATAATGAACTTTTCATAAGAGGTTATAATACAAAACTTCAACAACAAAGAACAATTGGTTTGCCAACTTATGATCTTAATCAATTGATACTTTCAAAGAGTCAAGAAAATAGTAATGTAGTTGCAAATAATCCTGAAGCAGTTAATCTTGCAATAGCAGAAACCATCCTAAAGAAATATGCTTTACAAGAATTATTTACTCCTGAAGTATCTAATGCTCATAGAAAAGGTAAGATTTACTTACATGATTTAGGTTTCCCTGTGAGAGTCTATTGTTCTGCTCATAGCTTAGAGTATATCAAGAAATATGGTTTGAATTTATTGAACTTATCAACTATTTCAAGTCCAGCAAATCATGCAGATACCTTAACAGGTCATCTTAATACCTTCCTAGCATCCATGCAAGCTTATTATGCTGGGGCATTAGGATTAGCATACTTGAATATATTTTATGCTCCTTTCTTTGTTAATGTGCCATACAAGCAAATAAAACAAGAAGCTCAAAGATTGATTTACTCTTGTAGTCAAAATGCCTTCTCACGTGGAGGTCAAACACTCTTTGTAGACTTTAATATTCATTTAGGAATACCTGGTTATCTAAAGGATATTCCAGCAATAGGTCCAGGAGGAAAATATACTGGGAAAACATATGGCGAGTACGAAAATGAGACTCAATTATTTGCAAAAGCACTTATGGAAGTTTGGTTAGAAGGAGATGCTCAACACAAGGTTTTTCCATTTCCAAAATTTGACTTACATGTAGATCAAAACAGTTTTGATGATCCTAAACAAGCAGAATTACTAAAGTATGCTTGTAAAATAGCATCAGAAAATGGTTCGACTTATTTCATTTATGATAGAGATGAAGTTAATCTTTCAATGTGTTGTCGTTTAAAAACAACAATTAAAGACACCTATATGATTGAACATCCAGAAAGTATGCGTTACTGTGGTTTCCAAAATGTGAGCATTAACCTACCACAAGCAGCATATAGAGCTGGTAAAGGAAATATTGCTGGGTGTATAGAGGAAATTAAACAAGCAATGGATATAGCTCTGAAAGCTCATTTAGAAAAGAAAGAATTCATTCACAAACTTATGATCCAAGAAAATGGCACTCTTTGGCAAATTGGTAAAACAGCTGAAGATGGTCGTCCTTATGTTGATTTAGACAAATCAACCTATATTATTGGTGTGATAGGATTAAATGAATGTGTTCAATATCTCATAGATGAACAATTACATGATAGTGACCATGCTTACAAATTAGGTTTAAGACTAATAGCTGCGATGAATCTTAAAGCTAAAAAGCTTGAGGAATCGAGTGGACTTCGAGTAACTTTAGAAGAAACTCCTGGAGAAAGTGCCCCCTATAAGTTTGCTCGAACTGATATTCAAGAGTATCCAGAAAGCATTCAGTATGTAAAAGGTGATTTAGAAACAGGTGCTATCTACTATACAAATAGTGCTCATTTTGCTGCAGATGCACCAGTTGATATAATTGAGCGTATTTCAAAACAAGGGAAATTCAATACCCTTATTGAAAGTGGATCAATTACTCATATCTTCATAGGTGAACAAAAAATCTCAACTGAGTCTATCTTCAACATTGTAAAAAAGACTTGGGATAATACTCAAAGTGCTCAAATTGTGTTTTCACCAGAGTTTACTGTTTGCAGAGATTGTGGACAAGTTAGTAGGGGTTATGGAAGAGCTATGAGTTCATCGGCTCATAGTCATTAACGGGAAAGAGAAAGAGACCTATCGAACAAAATACCCTTGAGGAAATATAAGAATGGAACAGGCAAAAATCGAACAAAATATAACCAAAATAACAGAAATCGAATCTGAATTCGAAGATGAAAAAAATATCGAGATGGGTAAAGCTTGCTCTCCTAACTGTGCATATTGCCATAGTGACAATGTGTATGGAATGAGTAGAGTAGTAGGCTATTTCAGTGTAATTGAAAACTGGAATAAATCCAAAAAGGAAGAATTAAAGAGAAGACAGGAAGGTAACTACTGGACTGATAAAGTGTAGAGAACACTCATCAGGTCAGATTCTCTTCCCTTCTCTATTTTATCTTTTTATAGTAATTAACTAATAATTATAATAAAAGAATAATGAGGTTATCTTATGAAGCTAAAAATCTTTACCAGAATAGATTGTCCAAACTGTCCAGCTGCTAAGGAATTAGGAAAAAAACTCCAAAAAGAAGGAACAGTTGTAGAATGGTTTGATTTAGATGAAGAAGAAGGCTTAACAGAAGCTGTCTTTTTTGATGTTTTATCAACTCCCGCTCTTTTAATCACAAATGATAATGATTGTGAAATAAATGGTTGGAGAGGAGAAGTTCCATCGATAACTGATATTCAAAAGAATATGAGCAATAAATAAACGAGTTGAAGGTGTCTTGCCGGATTTAGAAATCAAAGGCTATCGTCAAGGATCATTAATCGAGTGGTCAGGATTAGTAGTTGATAGTATCTTTTTAGCAGGCTGCGATTTCAGATGTCCCTATTGTCACAATCCAGATCTTATAACTTTGGATAAAGTAGAAAGTTATGACATAAATATCATTTTAGAAGAGCTGGATAAGCGAGCAAAAAGTAAATGGTTAGATGGTGTTTCAATAACCGGTGGAGAACCAGCATTAAATAAAAGATTACCTGAATTTTTACGAATTTTGAAGAATATGGGTTTAAAAACAAAGATTGATACAAATGGAAATCATCCGGATGTAATTAAGGCATTATTAGCAAGTGGTTTACTTGATTATATTGCTATGGATGTTAAAGCTATCCCAGAAAAATATGAAATAGCAACAAGAAAGAAGGTTGATATTAATCGAATAAAGGAAACCATCAAATTAATAATAAATTCCGGGATTGACCATGAGTTTAGAACAACAGTTGTTCCTTCAATTGTAGATCCTGAAAAAGATTTACCTATAATAGCAGATATGATCAAAGGAGCAAAAAGATATTATATTCAACAATTTAGACCACTAAGATGTCTAGATGAATCCTTTGAAGAATTAACCCCATATACTTTAACTGAACTCGAAAATGCATGGACTAAAATTAAAGATCAATTTGAAATCTGTGAAATAAGATAAAATACTGATTATTTTTTTCGCATAAAAGAATATTAGTAGCTTTTAAAAAGTGACTAGCTTGTAAATTAAATGAGGTAGTAAAAATTGTCTCCAATGACAGAATTAATTCACAATGGCATTATGATTGCTGAAATAGAACACATCGGTTTAAAGATTGAAATAGACGGTAAAGAACAGATATTAACTCCCAAACACGAACAAATGGCTGTAGCTTGGGTGAAAAAACTCTCAACTGTTTATGTAGAAGATCCAGTGTTCTGTGAAAATTTCTTTAATGATTTTAGTTTAGCATTAGGTTATAAGAATTTAACAGATGAAAATATCGATTTCACTGAAGTGATTGATTACGTAGAAGCTGAACGTGCTAAAAGGGAAGCAATGACTAAAGAAGAAAAGAAACAAGCAAGAGAAGAAAGAAAAGTCATTAGAGAACAATTAATTGAAAAATATGGAACTGCTACCTTAGATGGAAATAAAGTGGAAATTTCAAATTGGACAGCTGAACCTAGCAGTATTTTTATGGGCAGAGGAGAACATCCAATGCGTGGTAAATGGAAAGAAGGGCCTACATATGAAGACATAATTCTAAATCATAGTCCTCAATCTGAAATACCTCCTGGAAATTGGAAAGAAATTGTTTGGGAACCTGAATGCTTATGGATAGCAAAATGGGATGATAAACTCTCAGGTAAAACAAAATATGTTTGGTTATCAGATACAACACCGATCAAGCAAGATCGTGAGATAGGAAAATATGATAAAGCAAAATTAGTAGGAAATAATCTCGAGAAAATACGATCAGAAATTTTAGAAGCATTAGATAATGGGG
Source organism: Bathyarchaeia archaeon (assembly GCA_035528035.1). Lineage (GTDB taxonomy): Archaea > Asgardarchaeota > Heimdallarchaeia > JABLTI01 > JABLTI01 > JABLTI01. The sequence continues at coordinate 106,841 of DATKZI010000004.1, read as the reverse complement.
ATAAAAGAAGAAGGAAAATTGCTACAGCTTGCTTTATTATTGACCAACTTAACATGAGAGTTGGTGACGAAAAAGATGAAGATGAAGCAGATACTGTTGGTGCAACGACTTTACGACCTGAACACATAACAATAAAAGATAATATCGTTTATTTTGACTTTTTAGGAAAGGATTCAGTTGAATGGAAAAAAGAAAAAGAATTTCCTGAAAAATTCGTTAAAGTTTTGCAGGAATTAATTGAAGAAGCAAATGGTAGTGAAGAAGATAAACCACAAATATTTTCTGATGTCAATAGTAGACATGTAAATGCATTCTTGGGTGAAATAGTAGATGGTTTGACAGCAAAGGTATTCAGAACATTTCATGCAACAAATACCGTAAAAAGTGGATTAGATCAATCAGATGTAAATGAATCTGACCCTGAATTTGTTAAAAGAGAAGCTGCTGTGATGGCGAATTTAGAAGCAGCAATTATTTGCAACCACATGAAACAAGTTCCTGCTAATTGGGCAAATAGATTGCAAACTTTTAGGGAAAGGAAAATTAAAGCTGATGAACGCACAGGTAAAGCAGAAGAAAATCAAAAACAGACAGAAGCTAAATTAGAAACCTTGAAACAAATTCTGAAAGAGAAAAAGAAGCTTTTACAAGAACAAGAAAAAATACTTGAAGAAGTTAAAAATGAATATAAATTATTAAATGAAACTGAAAGACCATCTGAACCAAAAGAGAAAGAGAAATTTAAGAAAGATCTTGAAAAAGCTAAGAAAAAAGTTGATTCTCAAAAGAAAAAGGTTGAAGCTGCAAATAAAAGAGTAGAAACAGCTCAAAACCAAGTTGAAAAAGGTAAAAATAGCGTGGGAACAGCAAAAGAAAGGGTATATAAAGCAAATTTAGCTAATAAGAAAATAGTTTCGCAAGAAAGAATATCAAAGAAAACAAAAGAATGGAATTTAGGAACAAGCTTGAAATCTTATATAGATCCCAGAGTTTACTTTGATTGGGGGAAAGAAGTTGACTATGATTGGCAAAATTATTATTCAAATACTCTCCAGAAGAAATTCTCTTGGTTGGAAAGAGATGAAAATGATTAAAAATCATCTATTTGATGATTAGAAAAACATTTAAAATCTAGAAAAAAGCAAGATAGGAAAACAACCATAATAATATGGAAAAAAAAAATTAGTTCTAAAAAACAATTTTAATATGAAATGAATTTTTATGAATTTTAATCGGTCGGTCAAATCGTGGTGGAACTTAAAGTAAATATTGAGGAAGGTGACGGTTGTCACTATATCCATGCAGCTGAGCTCTTAGGTTGCTTTGCAAAAAGAGAGAGTCGTAGTGAGGCTATAGATGTCATTCTAAAAGATGCCAAGGTATACAGTGAATGGTTGTTATCAATAGATATTGGTAATCACTATAAAATTATCGCAAAGGAATTACTAACAGGTATAACTGGTATTGATATCTTACAGGAAGTTCATGATGTCCCCAATTTACGTGATGATCGAGGATCATCAGCTCTTTTTGAAACAGATAAAGAATCAGTCCCAGATGATTTGTTTGAAATCTATAATACTATAATAAATAAATTACCAGCAGAGCTCCTACGTATTGTTTTTCATTATTCAACAGAAGAATTAAAACAACATGTTATTCCAGATAAACCATCTATTAATGATGAATTGAAAGATTTGTATGATACTGAAAAGTATTATATTTTATCGTTCGGTGAGGAAGCAGAAACGAAATTCTATGAAGAAATCAATATGAATAATGATGAACTCGAATCATTATCATTACTTGAAAAGGTAGTAAAAGTACGACAGGGAGCAATTAGTGTTTTACGTTATTTTGATACAAAAGTCAGCGATAAAATATTCAAACAAACAAAAGATTCTGAATTTGACAATGAAGAATGGACAATTAAGAAGATTTTTAGAAAATTTATTGTCCATGAACGAGAAACAACTGAAGCCATAAAAGCATTGGTAGATATTTTAGAAAGTAGTAAAACTAGTACGAAAGAGTAATCAATGATTAAATAATTGAATGAATTTTTTTCATCAATAAATACTTTTTTTTCCTTCTTATTCAAATAGTGGTCACTTAGTTTCAGTGTTTTTATGTAAAGTGACCAGTTAATTATATTTTAAAGAGAAAATTTGGTGCGATAAATGAAAGGTTTAGCCAAGGAAAAAGATTGGAAAAGAAATCAAAAAAAGAAAATTGATGAAATCAGGAAGGAGATGTATTTCTACAGAATTGAATTTAGATAAGAAATGTCACGCTGGTCCTAATACCAGATTTAAGAAATCACTCATAGCTAAAAATTAGGTGATCTATTAAACTGCCTTCTGAGAAGAGCGATTCCCCGTATCGTTCTTCTCACTAAATATAACCCAACGTTTTTGTTAAATTATTAATAATCTATCAATTGATTGTTTTATCAAGATTTAGAATAAAGAAAAAATTAATAGTAAAAAATTGAATCTGAAACAACTATAAAGTGAAAATCCCTGATGATGAAACACTAATACAATGTGCTTATTTAGTGTTCCATTAAAAGATGAAGGATAAAATTCCTTCACTTTTTCTTTAAATTTTCATTTAATTTTCGCAATAAGATTATATTCATTCTGGGCAATTTCATCATTAGGAAATATGCCAAGTTTTTTACCAATTTCAATAGCGAATGATGCTACAGCAACACCTTTAGCAGTTATGATGTTATCATCAACAACAATCTCATCATTCACATAAATTCCCTTAGTAAAATTTTTCTGCCAACTTTCAGGTAATTCTCCTCCCCCAGCAGTAAATCGTTTATTCTCTAGGATATTTGTATTAGCTAATAAAACAGGTCCACCACAAATAGCTGCGATAATTTTACCTTTACTATGTAATGTATTTAACACAGATTGTATCTCAGAACCATCCTTTAAATGCTGTAATGTACTCCCGCCAGGGATAATAAAAATATCAACTTAATCTATATCAAGTTCTGAGAGAGCTAAATCAGGAGTAAAATTGAGAGTTTCTTCACTTTTTATTGTTCCCTTTTCTAATCCAACAGTAACAATATGTGTATTCCTTAAAACAAAAGCTGGAAAAATCATTTCATAACCTGAAAAATCTTTGTAAACTAGAATATAAGTGTTGATCAAAGTAAACATCTCGAAAAAAAAGATTTTTTTAGACGTATATATTTTTACTTTAGTCTTGATTACTTAAAGTCAAATCTTAAAGATTATTTAAAGTTAAATTTAAACTGAAAAATATTATTAATCAAGTTCTAGGTAAGTGTTTTATGTGAGCAACATCAGAATCAACATTAAATCGCACAGGTTCACCATATGGCAGAAAACTATCAATGATTTTTCCTAATTCATCATATGTCATATCAGGATCAAAATTGCTCATGACTTTCTTTAAACCATAATGAATATGAAACGTAGGATATTTACAACAAATAAAACCAACATAACTTTTCTGTTTGTTTAATATAAGTGAATAATTGCCTAAATCTAATTCTCGAGGAAAGACATCCTCACCAATAATTTCTGAAGCAAATGCAGCAATAGCTGTAGCAAGACCGGAAACTAAATGTTCATTGATTGAATGAACAGCAGTAAAAAATCCTTGATATAAATTAAGACCATGTTCGTTATAGATGTTAATTGAAATAACTTGAGAAGATCCATATAATGCTATCTTTCCTCCTAATAACATCCCAATAGCCATAAAACCAACCCCAATACTTGTAGAAACAAGTTCAGCATGAAGGAATGCTTTCTGAAATATTATGATATATCTTAATGCATAGAAAAGAATACTACCATAAAAAGCGATGATAACACCAGCGATCATAAAATTAGTACTTTTTCGGTGTTTTTTGTTAACAATTTTATGTTGACGAATAAGATGAATTAGAAAGAAGGAACCGGATATAATTACTCCTAAAGATAAACAAACGATCCAAGCAATGTTTGCTGAAGATTTAGCATAGTCTAATTCATTATCATAATTTACTGAAAAAACAGCAGGAGATAAGGTAAGAGCAATAACTCCTCCCATCAGCAAAAATACTAGATAAACGGCAAAACGTTTTATCGGTACTTGTCCACTTAAAGAGTTAGCAAAAAGAATGCTGCAGATCATTGCTAAAGCATTTGATAAAGTAGAGCTAATTGCAAATATATAAGGTAATGTTGTATCTCCAGGTTTACTAGTAATTACTTGTAACATATCTGAAAGTATCCAAAAACCAAGCAATATCATTAACCCAAGGAAAAAATAAACTGCACTTGATTTCAAACTCCATTGTTTTACCATTATTATAATTATACATACAATAACAATAGCCAATGAAATAGAGCTATAGACAAGTGAAAGATAATGCATAGAATTAATGTAATATTGCAGCTAATATAATTTTCTAAAAAAATAACCGACAAAATAAGTGCTCTTTTTTAATAAAAAAAATTTTATAATATTCCCCCAAATATAAATTCTATATAAAATGAAAATAATAAGAATACAAAAATTGAAATATTTGAACACTAAAGATGTATCCATCTAATACAGATAGCTAAGGTTAAGTTAAAAGAGTGGGATGAAAAACTAAAGAAAAAAGATTCGTCACAGGGAAAGGAATTCGTTGGTTGTGTTTAGATTCCCACTTATCCCTAATTATGAGACTTTAAAAATCATATAGGTTATTTTATCGAAAATCCTCCCTCAATTCTTTTTATATTCTTTTTTGTTATTTATTTGATATAAATGGCCCAAGAAAATAAATGGTATTTATTCAAGAGTAATTTTCAGATTCTCTTAACAATAATCACAAATTTTTGATTACTTTGCTACAAAAAAGCATCTAAAGATAAAGAAAAGAAGTTTAAAGAATTAGTAATATTTGATTAAATGGTGTTATCAAAAGCTTACGTGATAAATTTCTTATTTTCCATTTTTGTAATAAACATTAATCATCAGTACTAAGAATGAGATTGCGAAGTTTTACTTCTTGAAGACAAGATGGACATTTTCCTTGAATTTTTATCCATTCATGTAAATGGCTCAAATGACCTTTGGAGTTGCATTTTGGGCAAGAAGCAGTTGGATCGCCTTGAGAGATCTGTAATTTGCATACTGAACATCTAAGAGTGTTCTTTGAACAATTGGGGCAAGTATCAGTCGTTTTATCAAGGGGGGTACCGCAGAAAAAGCAACTAGCTTCATTACTGAAACTTTTAAATTGAAGAGTAGTATCAAGTTCTTTTCGTAATTTCATATCAAAATTAAGCATATTTTGAAGTTTCTGAATTTGTTTTCCATTTTTATCAATAATAAGATAGCGAACAGATGAAGAACTATCTAATCGAGCAATCCAATAAACATAATAAAAAGTATCAAGAATACCAATTTTATTAATTTCAGCATTTTTCCTTAAACCGAGAAAGCGCTTTCGGCCTCGTTGCCACTTACGAATAAAAACCTGCAATAAATGTTCCTGGGAAGCAATAGTAGAATTAGCTTTCTTACGAAGTTGTTTTGCTTTCTTTTGAAAATCATTTAGAGATGATCTAAGATTTTTGTAATTCTGCGATTTTTTATCATCTGTGAAAGTATTGAGTCGTTGACTTAAGGTTTCAGCTTTACGTTGATAACTATCAGCTTCTTTGTAAACAGGTTCCATATCATGGATAGTTTGGTTTAATTGATTTTCTAAGTATTTTTGGTGGTCAGAATAATATTTGTAAATTTGATTATAAACATCAGAGGGAATATAAGAGACAAGTGTTTGATACTTATTATCTTTAACTGTTATAAGATTCTGTAAAGTAGTTGAATTTTCTCGAGAGAAAACCCAGCCTAGAGCTTTACGACCTCCATCATTTTGTAATGTATTTTCAATATAAGGTAAAGAGAAAAAACCTAGCATAAAATTACGTGCTGCTCGTAAATTTTCAGAGGATGGATTGTTTCCTTTCAAAGTATAACTAATCTCAAAATAACTAACAGGCCATAGGAGACGTTTTATGTAGGAAATTTTTTCAAGCGGTTTTTTACGGAAAACTCCTTGACCTTTATTCCGTAAATTTTCAACTAATGCTTCTATTGTCATAAGTGATTGTTCATTAGGGATTACTTGATAACTCATAAGGAAACCTCATAATACACAAACGAGAACTAACAGCTATATGATATATGCTATTGGTTCAAAAACAATTATAATAGAATGTTTCACATAAAAAAGACTTCTGAAATAAAAAAAAGAGTGGATTTAAAAAGTGATGAGTGTTTTTTCTCATTGAATTATTACTTTCATAAAAAACTAGTGATAGTAATAATATTTTACAAATACTACATATTTAATAAAGAAATTTATACTATTTTTCCGCAAAATTTATGTTATCGATGTTGTTTAAACAAAAATCATGTGCGCAAAAAGAAAAACAAAAGAAACGAAATTTGGTTCTTACTATATCGAACCTTTTACACGTAGTCGTGATGTTGTAGTTGATTTTATTTCCCTAGGAAAGAAGACAATGAAGGTCTATGCTATTGGTGATGTAGATGTAACATACCCTCTTAAGAAAATAAAAGAATACAAAGAAAAGGGTATTAATCTTTCATTTTCTGCTTATCTGACCTATATCTTCGCAAAAACTGTTGCGGAGCATCCCTACATGCAAGCAATGAAATGGAAACGTAGAAAAATGGTTGTCTTTGAGGACGTAGATGTAAACTTTCTTGTGGAACGAGAGGTTAAAGGTGAAAAAGTTCCTACCATGGTTATCATCCGCAAAGCCAATAAAAAAACGATACAAGAAATAACTAATGATATTTGGTCAGCTAAAAATTTGCAAGAAGATAGTATGGTAGATAAAACTAAGGGAGAAGCTTCAGGAACAGATATGCTGCTAAAAATTCCAAGATTCATTAGACGAATACTTTTCAACATCATCTATAAAAATCCCTTCCTTCGTCGAAAATTCAATGGAACCATAGGAATCACCTCTATTGGTATGTTTGCAGGAGGTGGTGGAACTTCAATTCCTATAGCTGTAGAGAACCTTTCAATAAATGTTGGTGGAATTGAGAAGCGTCCAGGTTATTTAATAAAAGAAAATGGCGAACCAGATATAACGCAAATTGTTCCTCAAGATTATCTCTGGATAACTGTTAATATTGATCATACTACAGTAGATGGTGGACCAGCAACCAGATTTATCGCTCTTTTACGTGAAAGAGCACGTAATGGTTTTGGTTTGAATGATTTGAAATAAAAAAAGAAGAAAGCTAACTTTTTAGCTCTTCTTCTGACTCTTCCTCTAATTTTATATCGGGATTAATTTTAGGTTCTTTATGTAAATTCGCTTGTAGTGCTTGTACTTGTTTTCTACCTAAAGGATAGAAAATCAGAATAACTATTCCAATTAGTAACGCTCCTGCTGGGAAGAGGGACATCAGCGATTTCAAACCGAAAATTACTCCTGGAGTTGTACTTACTGGATCATAAACAGCCCAACCATTTGTTGTTAGTACGAGTGCAATTGCACCTATGGAAAGTATCGTTGAAAGTCTTACAAATAGAGCATGTACACCAAAATATGATCCTTCTCTTCGTTGCCCTGTTTTCACCTCATCATCGTCAGCAATATTGGAAATATGTCTGTCTATGAAGTAAGGAGAACCACCCAATCCTATACCATTCAGTGCCATGATAATAGTTATTCCTAGATAGGATTTAATAAAAATCAATGGTATAAGCACAGCTGCCCACCAAGACATTGAAAGAATAAATCCTAATTTACTACCGAGTTTTCTGTCTACAAATGACCAGAAAAGAACTCCAAAAATAGACATGAGGAATGCTACTACTAATGGTAAACTAATCCGCAAATCACCCAGAGCAGCCAGTTTATCATATAATTGATCAGAACCTTCTACAACAACAGTTTTTACATAAATTGGCATAATCGTAGGTATTAATCCAAACACAAACCAATTCATAGTTGAACAAAGTGCAAAAATAACAAATTTTTTGTTACTAAGACTTACTTTAAGTGATTGCCAAAGATTCATGGTATCCTTCTTTTCGAGTTCCTCGTAAGGTGCTTCCTTAGCTCCCCAAATAACGTTAATGATAATTGAAGCAAGGATGATTACTCCAAAGATTATTCCAGTTAATTGGTATTGCCAGATAGTTTTACCTACATCAGGTACTGGATTGCTTAACGTCATATCCTCGATCATTAATGTGGGGAGAATGAATGCAACTAAGAGTGCTATAACCATTACTATTCTTCGAACCGTACCAACTTCTTCACGTGCTTTATCAGTTCGGAAGATTTCCGGATAGAGAGAGGTACGATTGATAGAATATGCTGTATAGATAGTATCAAAGAGACACATAATAAAGAGCATATAAATTATTGTCCCAACTGATATTCCGCCCGATACTTGTCCCCCGGGAGAGGTGAAAAGTAAGACCATAACCACTGCTAAAGGTAATGCTGTAACAATCATCCAAGGACGTCTTCGGCCACCAAAGAGTTTTCTGGTTCGTGTCCTATCTGATAGGGAACCAAGTACTGGATCATTGAAAGCATTGTATATCGACCATATAATGAATACCATTGTGATGAATTTTGCGTCAAGTTTAATCACTGAGTAATAGAATGTAAAAATGGTAAAGGTGAATCCTTGATATGCTAATTGGTCTGCTATTTCTCCTATTCCGAAAGCAAGATTTTTTCCAAAAGGAACTTCTAATTTTGCCATAATAGTTTGAGTTTACTATGAAGAAATAAAAAGTTTATGCGTCTTTTTAGTTAAAATTCTATTATTAGAGTAAAAAAACATCTGTAAATGAGTAATGTGTTTTAATTTGGTAAAATTTTACCATATTTCCTATTCTAAAAAAAATTTAATTAGATATATAATAGTATATAATTAGCGATTGAAATTGAGGAAAAAAGAAAGAACAATTAGATATATGTATTGGCTAATTGTTCCAATATTGATTTTAACTGTTGGCTTAGCGATTTATTTTTATGCTGATTCTTATAGATTTTTCAAAGATTACATAAGTGAGTTAGGAGCACATTATACTGCTGAAAATGAAATTGATAATCATATTTCCTCAATTATAATGAGTGTAGGATTTGGTTTGTGTGCTTCGATTTCAATGATAATCTCTATAACATACTTTTCTAGTGATTTTCGTAATAAATTTCTCAAAGGAGCATTAAGCCTAGCAAATGCTTTAGGTGCAAGTTTGATAGCTATTCCCCAAGATAAAGGTAATTTAATAATTCTTCATACCCTTGGCGCAGTATTGTTCATAGCAGGATTTGGTGTTTTAAATTTCACACTTCAATTACTTAGATTTGTGAAAAATCATCAAGAAATACCCAAGGATAGAAAATTTGATTATTATTTAGATGCGTCGATGGTAGTAATAGTTTTTATAGTCATAGCTTTACTGATAATATTTTTTATACCAGCTGAATTAACCAAAAATCCAATTTTGCTTATTATATCAATTACATTACAAAAATCAGTTTTATTAATCGATTGTTTAGCACTTCTTGTATTAGATCTTGATGATATGTAATTCATACAAGCTAAAATTAGTTAAGTAGGAAGATTTCCAGATATTCATTTAAAAAATGAGTTAAATAATTTACTTTTGTAAAAAAAATAAACTAAAAATTTTCATAAAATAAAACAAGTAATTTGAAAACATATGAATTTGGTAATATCTTTTATAAAATCAATATCACTATATTCCTGTATTATATTTTACAAAAGAATAAAAGCAAAGCAATTATATTAAATAAATAGAGGATTCTTCATTGGATGTATTAGCATCAACAAATAATACTAAATCTAATATTCGAAGGATAATAGTTATTATATGTTCATTGATTACCTCATTAATTGCTATTTTGCTGTTTGGTTATCTGTTTTCTTTTATCATTAATAGAAAAATCTACATTTCTATAATGATTGTATTTTTGGTGCTAAGTTTTACCATTTTTTCAGTTTTCTTAATTCTAATGATTACAAGCTTAAAGTTCAAGAAAATTGGTCTTAGCCATTTAAAAAAAGTTGAAAAAATAGCAATGGTATTTGGTATTTTACTTGTAATAATTATGCCCATAGGCGGAATTTCTCTATACGCCTATGCTAACGGTGCAAACATAACTGTATCATATTATTGGAATGATGGTCCATGGTTAACTTATGGTGAAGATCCGAAAACTGAACTGTCCATTACTTGGCTTACAAAATTTGCTAGAAAAACAATTATTGAATTTGGTACTCAACCAGATAATTTGGCTATTCTTGAAAGTACGAATCCAAAATCACATTTACATACAGTTATGTTGGAAGGATTACAAGCAAATACTGTCTATTATTATTCAATAGGAATTGCAACCTCGACATATGAGGCAGATCAAATATTTTCGTTTAAAACAGCTCCTGATACTAATGAAGCTTTTAAAGTAATTATAGTAGGAGATATGCAGCCGAGTCCAGGTGATACATTATATGCAGGGGACCTTGTCGCTAAAGGTATTGTAGCTGAAAATCCTAACTTTGTTATACAATTAGGTGACTTAGCTTATAATGGTGGAGTACCAATATCATGGCATTACACAGCACAAAATTTTCCCCAATATGCAGCATCAATTCCATTTCATGTTGCTATTGGAAATCATGATTATAGTGGAAATGGAGCTACGAATTTCCGTAATGCATTCCCATATCCTTATGCATCTGATAGTGGACTCTTTTATTCCTTTGATTACGCTTCAGCCCACTTTATTTTTATAGACAATTTTGATGCTGGTAGTTACATTCTATCAACCGATCAAAAACTCTGGGTAGAACAAGATATTATTGCTGCTCAATCTCGAGGTCAAGATTGGATATTTATCAATTTTCACAATACACTGTTCACTACAGGAACCTCTTCACAAAATTTCCCCACTCAAACTTGGCTAGTTCCTTTAGCTGATAAATATAATATTGATGGAATATTCTTCGGTCATGATCATCATTATGAACATTGGAATTATACCTATGGGAATATAGGATTACTCTATAATGAGACAGATTCACCTACTGGAGACAGCACACATTATTGGTGTACAGGTGGAGGAGGAGCAGATTTAGAAGTTGATTATGGTTTACTAGATCATGCTATTTGGACTGATACTCGAATATTCTATAATACAACTTCCGGATTATATCAAGAAATAGAATTCTATCGTTCACCTTGGAATGCTAGTAGAGTAGTTGATTCACCAGAACATCAGATCTATGCTGCTTCTGAGAATGATGGATTGTATTATCATATTCCAAGTATAGAATCATATTCGACAGATAATGAACTCTATGGCTATATGTATGGAGAGCAAACTAGGCATTATATGAAAATCGAGATTAATGCTGGAGGAACTATATGCACTATTAGCGCTCATTATCCTAATGGTGATCTTATATCTGGACCTAATGGGCTCTATCCTCAATTTTGGATTTTTTCAAAATAATTGTATTTATAATGAAAACAGTTAATGTAACAATAACTAGTGGAAAGAAGATTGAATAAGCTAACATAACCATTGGATCTACTGAATCAATAAGAGCAGATAAAACATAATTAGCAATTATATTGATATATGGCTCTTCCTCAGAAACTGAAAGCGAAGCAGTAAAAACAACGATGATGTCATGTTCTGGTAAAACAAATATTGATTGACCATACCTTCCTCTAGCACAATAAGCATTCAAATAGGATTGTGTCCACCATTGTTGAGCATACCCCCATCCACCACCAAGTCCCCATTCTGTTTGAGTTACAGTTTGTGTCCAATTTGTTGGTAGGATTTTTTGACCATCCCAATAACCATCATTTAGATAAAGATAACCTAATTTTGCCATATCTCCCGGAGTTAGAAATAATCCATGACCACCATATGTGATGTTTTGTTTGTCAGCTTGCCAATTGAATTTTGTTATTCCAAGAGGTTTAAAGAGATATTGTAAAGCAAAATCTACCATGGTCATATTAGTAGCTTCTTGGATAATTGCTGATAAAAGGTGACTACCTCCAGTATCGTAATTAAATATACTGCCTGGTGTCGTAGCCATAGGTAAATTAAGAATAAATTGAACCTGATCAGGGGCATTCATCCAACTAGACCAAATAAAATCATCACCAGGGTAAGCTAAACCAGTGGACATCATTAATAAATGCTCAATTGTGATCGCTTCTTTTCTTGAATCAACATTAGAGATATTTCTATCAGTAAAATAATCTAAAACAAATTCATTTACGCTTGGAATAAAACCTTCTTGTATAGCTATCCCCATTAGTGTTCCAGTAAAACTTTTAGTAACGGACCAAAGACTATGAATATCCTCAGCATCCCATAAAAGATAATACCAATCTTTCACCAAATAGCCATTGCGAAAAACTACCACTGAATCAAGATGTGATAAAGGATGTGCATCATTCCAATTTTCGATATAATTATCCATTCCATTTAAAGTATTAGCTTTCATACTTGCAGATATTGGATTAATTGTTTCCCAACCATTTGTAGGCCAGATAGCTTTAGTTTCAAGCATCGTACTATATGGAGCTAGATATATTATTGCTATTAAAAAAAAGGTGAAATTGATGGTTCTTCTTTTTATTTGAGATGACATTTTAACACCAATAATAACATATGGCAAGTTGATAAAAGGATTTTTTTTAGTCTTGAAAATTATTCCATACAAATAAATTGATCAAATATTTTTTATTTCTTCCAAAATCATAGTAATCTCGCTGATTGTAAAAAATCAAAGATATTATTAGCTTTATATAGTTGATTAGAACGATTGCTCTTAGCGTTCTTAATAATTGATTTATTCAACGCTTTTATCTTTACTCATCTTTCTTGATGGAGAAATGACAGTGAAAATTATACAATTGGAAAAGAATGATACTGAAAGTGTCACCCAAGCATTAAAAATATTGGAAAAAAACGGATTCAAATGCTCCATCGAAGAAATGAAAAATTTAGCTGAAATGGATAAGCTCATTGCTGAGAAGAATCTTGAATTCCAAATCCATCAATTAGAACAACAAATAACAGAGCTTGATAATTTACATCAACAGCTTACTATGAGAGTAAGGGGTTTTGTCAAAATGGATATTCCCACTTGTAAGATGTCTATTGTTGATAAATTTCTTGCTGAACTAAGTGGTTATACAGTTGATGAATGGATTAATACACCGAATTTCATTCAAACAATTGTTCATCCTGATTTTGAAAATTATTATTCATCATGTTGCGATAAAATGAAAAAAGGGATTGTTCCAAAGATAATGGAATACAAAATCATTAGAGAAAATGGGGAAGAAAGATGGTGGTTACAATTTAATATAGGAGCATTCGATATTAAAGGCAAATTAGTATCAATTTCATCAGTTATACTTGATAATACAGAACATAAAGAAACTGAAATAAAATACCGTAATCTGTTTGAGAATTTGAATGCCGGCATTTTTAGAGTTAATATTGAAACAGGGGAATTCTTGGAGGTAAATCAAAGATTAGCGAATGCAGCAGGATATCCATCTGTTGAGGAATTTAAAGAAAAATGTAATGCTGTTAATTTCTATTACGATATTGAAGATAGAAATAAAATCATTGAAATACTTAAGACTCAAGGAAAAGTCACTGATTTTGAAGTTAAGTTGAAAAATTATGATGGAAAATATTTCTGGGTAAGTCATTCTGCTAGTTATTATCCTAAAGAAGGATTCTGTGAAGGAATAATTATTGATGTAACAAATAGGAAAAAAGCTGAAGAGAAACTAAAAGAAAGCGAAGAAAGATTTCGATCATTAGTTGAGCAATCAGTAGCAGGAATTATTATCATTAAAAATGACAAGATAATTTTCGCTAATGACATTATATTCAAGCATTCAGGTTATTCTAGTTCTCAATTTACTTCTATGGAATTAGATCAATTGTATCAAATTATCTATCCGGAAGATCGTGAATTTGTAATGGAACAATTCAAAAAAGTCGATGAAACAGGAATGGTACCAGAGTTCTATTTTAGAATAATTACCAAGGAAAATAAAACAATCTGGCTTTCAACTCAATTGAAAAAATTTACTTATGAGGATGGAACAGCTATTTCTTGTGTTATAGTAGAAGTAACAAAACGAATTGAATTGGAACAAAAACTAACACAGGAGCATAAATTGGCTCAAAGCTATTTTGATATTGCTGGTGTGCTACTGGTTGTTTTAAATAGAGATGCTAATGTTATTAAAATAAATAAATTTGGTTGTGAAATTTTAGGTTATACTCAAGAGGAAATTATAGGAAAAAATTGGATTCAAAATTTCTTACCAAATAGAATCCAATCTGCTGTTCAAAGAACATTCAATAGATGCATTAATGGCGAGATTTCTCCTGATGATTATTTTGAAAATTATATATTAACGAAGAATGGAGAAGAAAGGTTAATCTTATGGCATAATGCAGTTCTAAAAGATGCTGAAGGAAATATTATTGAGATTATTAGTTCAGGTGAAGATATAACAATACCTCATTTGGTGGAAGCAATAAAAGGCGATAATGAAATAGTTGATCCAATTTTAAAAGAAAATAAATCGATAAATTAGATTTGAATGAATAATTCATTAATGATGTAAGTTAAGAGGTATAATTTTTCTATTCTAATTACTTTTATTAATACAGAATTTTTATCGACTTTCTTTTTCAAAAATTGTTTACTCCAACAAAGAACAATATAATTAAAAATCATCAAAGAAAATAAAATTAGAACATTAGAATAAACCTAATGCTCCAACTGGTAATATGAGAGAGGTTATGATTAAAGCAAGAAATAGTGTGCAACCAATTATTGACAGTATAAATGAAGTAGTATTGGTTTTATTTTTGCCTTCAATTTTTCGAGCATTTAATGAAGTCGTTAAACCTACAATGCTCATTACCATAAAAAGAATCGAACAAAGACCTACTAATGATAGTATAAGTGCAAATTTAGATTCTCTTTTTTCATTCTGCTTTTGAGTTTCAACTCCAACATCATTCAGCTCGATCCAATTGACATTATAAAAAGTCAGATCAACATCAACCAATCCACGCTGCCACCACTTGGTTTTCTCATCAAAAGATTTTCTTCGAATAGGAACAACATTATTAGTAAAAGTTCTAATGATCCATTCTAGTGAACCAAGGTATCTTATTTTCTCCCAATAATAAAGAATAAACGAATAGAGAATATATGTTACTAATATCATAAGCATAGTTCCTCCCCAAAAGGGCTTTTGATAAGGAGTAAATGTTAGTACTGTTGAAATGAAATAAAAAACGTAAAAATATAACCATTGATTGTTATAGTTGGAAAAAGCTACTGTACCAAATCTTCTAATGATCTTTGTTTTAGGGGCATAATTAGTGCTTTTACCTCGAAATTCTATAAAACGGAAGAGAAACATAAAAATCATTATACCTAATCCAGTTAAAGCTGAAAATTGAGCTACCCATGATAAAGGAGGAATATTTACTACTTCACCGGGATAAATAACGTTCATTGCATCTGGAGCCCAATGCCGATGAAAGGAAATATAACGATAAAAAGAGATCATAACATCAAAAGGATCAGTTCCAGGATTATAAGTTCCATTCATAATGTGAAGTAAAATAAAGACAATACCAATCAACCCACTAACAAACATTGTTAAACCTATCAAAGTCATTTTTCTAGGAAAATTCTTTGAAATTTTATCTTTTGGTTGGGAAATAACAATGCCAATAATACTACCAATAAATGATACTGCTAAATAAGGAAAGATTGGTTCAGGTGAACCTGCTAGAGGAGCAAGAAATGGTGCTCTAAAAATATCCCAAAAAGGTTCAGAGCCAATCCAAGGCATCTGTATATTATGACCATTAGGATAATTAGCAAAAGGATATCCAGGAACAATTTTACCAACAAGAGTCCAAATCGGTTGAGTTAATCCAATAACTACAATAGCAAGTACAATATAAGAAATAATCATCCGTTTAGTATTTTTCCAATTACCTTTAAGGGACAATAAACCTTGGATACACCCATTGATTATAATACACCAGGCTATTGTGTGGATTGCTTCAAAAATATTCCACTGATAACGCATTAATTCCCAAGGGATTTGTGAAGGATTGTCTAAATGAAGGAAAAAGTACCCAAAAGTACCATGATACCCTATCAATCCCTCTGTTAGCATAGCGAAGATTAATAATATAAAACCACCAATGATTTGTTTCAATACTATTCCTTTTATTGAATGACCTTTATTCAATTCTCTATACGTACTTACCATATTCCCTGCTGCTGAGATAAGCAAAAAGAATCCTGCAAGACCACCTAGAAAAGGTAGTAAAACAAGTGCTATCAGATTAATCAAAGGAATACTATTGAGGTCTGCTAAGAGAACATCGATATTTAAAGTATCACTGATTATATGGAGAAAGATCATTCCAATGATTGCTAATCCCCGGGTTATATCTAAAGTTAGAAATCGCTTTGAAAATGGTTTAGTTTCAATTTCCTGCTGAATATTTACAGACATATTGATTCCTCAAGCATATTTTACAAAGATAGAAATTGATAGGTCTTACTCCTAATAAATTTAGCTCTCTTGTAAAGATACACTCTTAGTGAATCAAATAATTAATACTAGGACTGGTAGTAAATTAGGATTAGTTTTTAGTGGATCATTATTTCTAATACAATAATTTACGCCAGATTTTCCGTTATTTATTTAAATAGAGATTATATTAATTAACTTACTAAAAGGAGGTGCCAGTTTAAAGATGATTGTGAAAACTTTTACTAACTACAAAAATAACTCATTCTTGATTGATTGGCACCAAATAATTAGTAGCTAATTCAAAAAGCTATCTATTTTTGGGTTCTATTTTCAAGAATTAGTTTTCATTTGTTATAGAGATTCCAAGATTAAACTGACACTTTCAAAAGAGTGTGATTATTTGAAAGAAACTAAAAATAGACTAATACTAATTGATGGATTACCAGGTTCAGGTAAATCAACTACTGCTCAATTCCTTTCATATCAATTAGAGAAAAATGGTGTGAATGCGCGTTGGTTTCATGAATTTGATACCAGAAATCCTTTGTTTAATGAAAATGAGATTGAAAGAAAATCTATATCAAATGCTGAAGAGTTTATTAAAATAACACTAAACAAGTGGCAAAAGCTAGTCGATGAATTGAATGCTACTAATGAGGTTTATATTATTGAAAGCTACTTAATGCAATGTACAGCTGGCTATCTTTTTGAGAATAATGTTAGAAATGAGCTTATACTGGATTATATCACAGAAGTCTATAAAATAATTAAACCTCTTAACCCCATACTCATCTATATGACTTCTAAAGATGTTAATCATGCAATAACTAGATTGAAAAAACTTCGAGGAAATGATTGGGTAGATTCACATGTAGAAATGGATCAAAACTTACCTTATATCCTAGCAAACAACTTGAAAGGGTTTGATGGTTGGGTGCAGATGTTTAGCGACTATAAAGAAATATCAGATGAAATTTACCAAACATTTAACTATAAAAAAATAGCAATAGACTACGCAGAAGATAATTGGGAATTATATAGACAAATAATTTTATCCTTTCTAGCTTTGGATTTTTTTCCCAGAATGGAATTGCCTGATTTGGAAAAATATATTGGTGCTTTTGAACCTGCAAGTAGTAAGTATTTCTTCTCAATAATAAAACAAAATAATAATTTACTTTTATGCGATTATTTCAATACGAATTTAAGATTAATCACTGTGAAAAAGAATGAATTCGTAGCTGAATCAACACCACATATCTTCCGATTTGAGGAAGATAATGGTTTATTTTCTAAGATAATTTATGATTGTAGTGGAATCTATCAAGGTTCTATTTGTGAATTTAGAAAAATACCTAACCAACAACTAATACAATCAAAGAAAACAAATCAAGTTTTAAGAATAGCTCAGAAAACACCAAAAGAACTTTCAGAAAAAGAATGGACTGAATTTTTTGATATAGAAACTCAAATCTTCAAAGAAATGTATCCTGTTGATGATCCTTTACCTAATTTTGAGTTAATGAAAAAGGTAATGTTAAATCCTATCGATCTTTATGACCATATTTTTTGGTATATTTATGAGCCTTTTGACAACAAGATGATTGGATATGGAAAATTGTCATATAATAGTCCAAAAAATCCTGATTATTATCGATCTAAGCATAAATGTGAAGCTCATATATTCATTAGTAAAGATTACAGAAGAATGGGTATTGCTACTGAATTATTGAAAATAATTGTTGGAAAAGCTAAAGAGATAGGAAAAACTATTTTGCAAACAGATGTTTATTTAGATTCTACAGTAGATTTTCTCAAAAAAATTTTAGATGCTAAACCTGCAAAAATTGGCGATGAAAAACGATTATATTTTGATAAATTAGATTGGGATGAAATGCAAAGATGGGTTAACGAAGGCAAACAGAGAGCTAAAGGAGTAACCACTAAAATTTATACCAATATCCCCGATGAGATACTTCAAGAATATTGCGATCTTTTTACTGCAGTAGCTGAAGATGAGCCTTCAGGTGAACTTGAAGAAACTTTTACATTAACCCCTGAAATGCATAGAAAATATATGAAAGAATATGATGAAAGAAAAATGATCATATTTTCTGTATTAGCAATCGAAGAAGATGGAACTATTAGTGCTATGACTGAAATTTATTATGATACAAATAGAAACATAGTAGGTTCACAAGGATTCACAGCAGTTAAAAAAGAATTTCGAGGAAGAGGATTAGCTAAATGGATAAAAGCTGCAATGCTATTACATTTAAGAGAAAATTATCCCACAATTAAATACTTTAGAACAGGAAATGCTTCAGCTAATTTACCAATGTTATCAATTAATGAACGATTAGGATTCAAACTAATATTCCATAGATATGACTTTAATTTGAATATTGAAGAAATTGAAAAAAAATTATATTTTAGAAAATGAAGTTAAAATGGTACATTTATTACAAAACTATATGAAAATTGCTTAGACAATTTTCTTTTTCCATTCTTCATCAGTTTTCTTATTAAATTTCATTGAACAATTGTCTCTAGATTAATTTCTAATAATAAGATGATTTAGTAATGACCTATTCTTATTTCTATAATTTTAACAGTATAACTTAATATAAACTAAAGAACTTAAAGTAAATGAATAATTTTCAAAGAAATTTGTCGCTGAGTAATAAGAAAACTAAAGAACGAAGTTTAACTATTATTTCAATGAAATTTGATATATACTTATGCAGAAGCAATGGTTGATTATTACTGAAGAAATAACTTTTCTAGGTCTACCTGTTGAATTATCCGATACAATTGGTATGAATCTATCAATTACTACCCATGTTAGAAAATTAATAAGATTATCTTCTCTACAAGAGAAAAAATATTCACCAAATATTAAGTGAATGGGACAAGCTTTCTCTAAATAGAATATAACATCAAAACTTGTACTTGTTTTGAAGAAATTAGTTAGCGAACAAAACTGGAACATGAAGAAGCTGTTAGTAAAAGCTTACATAATACTTGTGGAAAATCATAATCAACTAAAAATAACTGACGAGATAGACATCAAGATAGAACAATTTTATAATTAGGCTTTACCTAATTTTATCTTATTAGGTTAAATTATTATATTATATTAAAACTATTAGTTTAGATAAAAGTATTAATAAAACAAATATCCAACATCAGCTTGAAAGGAAATGGGATTGGATGACTCAACCAATTAATACTAAGACAAGTAATACTGTGTTTAAGAAATTATTTGCTATTTATATGAAAACAAACAAAAAACGTATTTTAACTACAATCTTAATTGGTACAATCATCTTCTTAGCTCTGACAAGTTTTCTAATGACTTGGTATAGTTATAGATATAATGTTTTTTTCAGTTACATGGATCAAAATCATGACTGGTTTGATGATGATGTTGGAAGTGTATCTGGTATGGATTTTATTTATGAAAGTTATGTAATTAACACTAACTTACTTTCAAAAGCGATAAATGAAGTTACAAAAAAAATAGATACTATAATGCCCAATGTTCAAAGAACTTCTAACGGAAGGTTAAGGTTAGATTTGTATAATAAAATAGCTGATCAAGAATATAATGAATATAATTTGCTGACTTTTGATGCAAGTATAACCAAGCTAATTGAAGATAATATAATCGATGGAAGAATGCCCCAGAATTATACTGAACTGATTTATTATAAATCAACGAGTGAATCAAAGTACAATATTAGTGAAAATTTAGAATTATCAGGAATGTTTCCAAATTTATTAGAATATAATCCAATTAATTACTCTATAGTAGGTATAGTGAATAATTTAGATGCAAAGCTTTACTATAATGGTTTATCAACAGATTTGATAAATTACTTGCCAAATGAAATAACTTATGAAATTGAAGCTCAATTCTTTACTACAAATATTTTGTTCTATGATTTGATAAATACGGTAACAAACTTTAGATCAATATTGAGTGCTGCAATTGATATAAATTATCAATTTACAATAGAACACATAAGGAATAAGAATAGCTATATTACTACTTTCCAAGATTTTTGGAAACAGGATCCCGAATTTAATTATATGCCAGAATATTCACTATCATTCTGTCAGGATTTAGTGGCAGCTTTAGGTGCTTTTGAACGAACTTGGCAAACCAAAACAATTAGTTTAATAGGTGCAAGTGTTCCAATGGTATTTTTATTTGGAGTTATAAGTATAGAAACTTTGATTATAGGTAAATATGAGCAAAAATCGAAATTTCGACTATTAAAGACCCAAGGTTTGGAACAAAAAATTCTAACAAAGATGCTTCTTCTGGAAGATGTTATTACATTTGGTTTAAGTTTTTTATTTGGTTTTGCTATTGGCCTTATCGTTGGTTTTTGCATTTTTAAGGGATTAAATATCTTGCCTGAAGTTTCATATTTAGCTTCATTAAGACAAGCAATGATTATCTCTAGTTTGGTTTTGTTATTTGCCATTTTTACTTTTACTAAATTCATCCTTGATTGTATCCAATTAAGAAATGCTTCAACTACTACCACAGAACTATATATAAGTAGAAGAAGGAAGGTAATTCGAAAAATTTTTACAATCCCCGAAGTTAGCTTTTTACTACCCGGAGCTATGTTAAGTGCGGTAGGTATTATTTTGTTAAATAGCTATCCTCCTTACTTTGATTACAGTATTAACCCAAGTACAATACACTTTATTTTCATGTTTTATTTTATGTCTGCGTTTGGTATCCTCCTATTACTTATTTCAATATTTCTTTTATTTGATAGATTGATTGTTTTCATTTGGAAAATAATTGGAAAATTCTCTTGGAAACAAGCAAAAAACCACTTCACTTTGGCACTTAAACATTTATCTCTTTTTGGTAAAAGTTATCAAAGAACCATGATAGCCATTTTTGTTTTTGGTATCGGTGTTATTCCTGGGTTAATAATGTCAAAATCCATTTCAATCCATACACCACTTGAAGCTAATTTAGCGACCGGTTGTTCAGATATTTTAATTGAGGATTGGTCAATTGGCAATCAATTTAAAGAGAATATAACAAATATCGAGGGAATAAATGCAACAGCGGAAATTACAATTCATGAGTTATCATATTATGTTAGTACTGGTTATCAATATGATGAATATAAAACGAGATTCTATACTCTACTGAATATCTCTGATTATCTTAATGTAGTTAATTTTACATTACTTAAAGACAGTGGTTATACAAAAGATGATATCACTGGATTAAGTACTAATTTAACCTATTTAATGAATAGGAACTATGCTCAAAGAAATGATTATGATAATGGAGTCATTTTTAATACTAAAGGAATCACTGATGAAATCTTTCAACCTATAGACTTGATTTTCATTAATGATTTTGATTATTTTCCACTTTTATCTAGAACTGATTCCAATATAAATACAAATGATTATTTTATTTTCAAAAGACCAATAAAGATTGATTGCGTTATAAGTATGAAAACTGCTGAATTAATACTGAGTACAACATCACTTTACGTTAAAAATACAAATTATTTATTAATAAAAACCGAAACAACAGCAAATAAAACGAGAATTCAAGAAGAATTATCTAATCAATTTGGATTCAAATCAATTACTCCAAAACAAGTTTATGAGACAAATAATGAAAGTATAAACAAATTTACGAAAGTCTTTCTTATAGTAAGCACTATTATTACATTACTAGCTCTTATTCTATTTGGAATGGTAAATGCAAAAAGTATTTACAAACAAAGACTTCGTATAATAGAATCTGAAATACAAATTGGAGCAAAAAGAAGATTTGTTTGGGGAAATTTCACTATAGAGTTAATATTAATTGCTCAAATACCCATGGTAATTTCTATGAGTATAGCAATTCCTTTAATTCAATATTTTAGCAGTTACTTATTGAATATAACTGAAGTTTATGTGAAATTCATTCCATGGCAACCTTGGTGGTTTTTACTTTTGGTAGCTATAGGTGGTTTGATTCTATTGAGTATTGGATGGTTTATAGGCTTAATTCCACTTGTAAATAGTTACAAACCAATTAAACAGGAGTCTTAGAGATGATAAGCTGTCGAGATTTAATTAAGATTTACGAGGATGAAGAACAGAACATACGTATTCCAGCTTTAAGGGGATGTGATTTACTAATAGACCCGGGAGAGATAATAGCAATCGTTGGACCTAGCGGTTCTGGAAAAACAACGTTGATTAATATACTTGCAGGTTTGATAAAACTCTCGAGTGGAGAATGTGTAGTCAATGGTCAAGAACTTGGTGATCTTAATCAAAATGCTTTGAATAGATTCAGACTACATAATATTGGTATAGTCGATCAATTTCCCGAACGAACACTCTTCTTAGATGTAACTGTAGAAGAAAATATGACCTTTTCAACATATCTAACCTCAGGTGATTCAGAGGAGGAGCTAGATAGGAATTATACCATTCGAAAGAATCTAGGAATAGACCATTTAGCTAAAAGACAGGTTAGATACTTGTCAGGGGGAGAAATGATTCGTACAGCAATTGCTTGTGCTTTAGCAAAAAAAGTTCCTATTTTGTTATGCGATGAACCGACTGGACAATTAGATAGTAAGAATACTGAAAAAGTGAAAGCATTGCTAAGAGAGGTTGCCAAATCATTTGGAACCACTGTTTTAGTTGTAACACATGATCCACGGTTCTTTGACGGTGTAGATAAAAGTTGTGAATTACGCGATGGTCGAGTTACTTCAATGGTATCAACAGAAGAGCAGAAATTATTTGGTAATAAATCAAGTTTTCCAGTAAAATTCAGGGCACAAATCGATTCTTCAAATAATATCAGAATACCTGATTTAGTAATGCAATCATTAAAAGTGAAAAAAGAACTTGATATCTTTCTTGAAAAAAATGGATATATTAGTTTAGCAAATCCTAAAGGATTGAAACCTAAAGAAGTAACCCTTAAGAAAATTGAAATAAGAAGGAAAATCCTTGAGCTGAAACCTTTACCAAAGAATTACTCTAAAGATAAAGACCCGCTCATAAAGATAAGCAATTTATCTAAAATTTATCAAAGTAGAGGTATAGAAGTACAAGCAATATCTGGTATTGATTTAACTATATACAGGAATGAATTATTGTTTGTTGTTGGACCTAGTGGGTCTGGAAAAACAACGCTAATAAAATTATTAACGGGTCTTGAAAATACAACAACAGGAACAATAATTCTTGATGGAACAAATTTCAATAATCTCACAAATGCAGAAAAAGCTGATTTCAGACGGGAAAAAATGGGCTTAGTCTCACAACAAGGTAATCTCCATCCATTTTTAACCATCGATGATAATTTTCTTTTAAAAGATATTATTTCCTTAAAGAAACTGAAAACTAAGGAAATTGAAGGATTAAATGATGAAAGTTTAAAGAAATTCCAAATTGAACATCGAAGGAATCACTTTCCATTAGAAATATCTGGTGGGGAGCTGCAACGAGCAACCTTAGCTATAGCAACTTCAAACTATCCACCTATTGTAATATTAGATGAACCAACAGCAAATTTCGACTCGGAATTAGCAAAACAAGCTATGGATGAAATTTATAAAATGTATAAAACAACTGAAACAACAATAGTAATAGCGACACATGATATATCAATAATTAGAGATGGATTTCGAGTAGTTGAGCTTACAGATGGACACATAGTACGAGATGGAATTGCCTATACAAAATAAGTGATTCATTTCTATTGTAGCTTGTAAACAATAGAATTAATGTATATAACAATAAACAATATGGAAAAGTGAAAATATGGATCAACAACAAGATGGTTCAATAGAACCCGGATTACCACTTAGGAAAATTCTTGCTATTTATTTCAAAGCAAGTAAAAAACGAGTAATTACAATGCTAGTCATAGGGTCAATTTTCTTTCTAATGTTTTCAACTATTATTCTTGTTTCATTTAGTCTGTATCAAGATTCATTTTACAAATACCTTGAAACCAATCATGATTGGTTGAATGATAATGAAATAAGTGTTATATCTGATGGGGGAATAGAGGATTCAGAGAGTTTAGCTTCAAATTTTCTTATGAAAGGAATTAATGAGGTTGAAGGTAAATTAGATGAAATAATGCCAAACGTTTTGAAAAGTAGTACAGGTGTACTGGAAATAGATTTACCCAATTTTATATCTTATAACAAATACAATCAAATTTACTTAAGTACCTTTGATGATAATTCTCAAAATATAATTGAGAATAATTTATTTTCAGGAAGATTACCAGAAAACAGAACTGAAATATTATATTACGATGCATTAAATCAATCCCTCTTTGATATTGGCGATATACTTAATCTTACAGGTAGAATTGTTTATAATAATTATCCAATAATAACCAGCTGTCAAGTTGTTGGTATCATTAATGATTTGGAATCAGTATTTTATAATAATAATCTATCAACAGATATCTTACGAAGAACTAATAATTATTTTATAACCACTAGTAATTATTTCTATAATTTAGTGAATGAAATTGATAATAAACAAAATAGTCTTAAAGTCTCTATAGACTTTGATTATACTTTTACACTACAACATCTCAGAACTAAGAAATATCTTAGAGAATTAAATGAATATTCTTATTCGGACGATAAATCACTTGTGTACTTGGCTAGTTCACATAACACAGATTTCTGTGGAGATCTCATCTCTGCCTTAAACAATTTCAATATGGATTGGTACTTACAAATCTATAATCAGCTGCTAATTTGCTCTCCTTTAATCCTACTTATAGGATTTATTAGTATTGAAATTTATCAGGCAAATAATTTCGCGAAAAAGGAGAATTATCGTCTTCTAAAAACACATGGTTTGGATAACAAATTACTTAGTAAATTTGTCTTGTTAGAAAATCTGATACTTTTAGGGGTAAGTTTAGTGATTGGCTTAATTGTAAGTTTGATAGTCGCTTATATTATTGTTCAATCATTGGGCTTATCATCAGATGTGTCCTTTTTTGCTGGATTATCGAATTTCTCTTCTATGTTTATTCTATTAATTATATACTTCGTATTCTTTATAATCAATTATTTAATAGATTTAGTCCAACTAAGAAAAACTAAAGCTACAGTTTTGGAGCAATACAAAACAAAGAGAAGAAAATTCTTTAGTAAAATATTTTCTTTACCTGAATTGAATTTTTTAGTTCCAGGACTAGCTTTGACAATACCAGGATTATTAGTTTCATTTCTTGCATATAATGGTGATTATGATGAAATCTACTATGTTGTTAATTTTTTCATTGGATTCAGTATAATAGCTGATATAGGCATTTTGTTCTTATTAGCAGCTATTTTGTTATTTTTAAGGCGTATTATGATTTATCTGTGGAATCGAATAGGTTCTTCAACATGGAAGAACGTCAAAAATTACATTTCTCTTTCCATGAAACATTTATCCATTTACATAGGGAATTATAAAAACACTATAATGGTCTTCTTTTTAATCGGACTGTGTGTTACACCAGGTTTTATAATGAATAAATCAGTTGATTACCATAATGAATTGGAAGCAAATCTTTCAATTGGTTGTTCTGATATTCTTGTTGAAAATTGGGATATTGAAGGGAGTATAAAAGCAAATATTTCTAAAATTGACGGCATTGAGCTATCAACTGTAGTAAGTACTATCAAACTTATTTTGGAAGATTCCAATGTCTATGATGATTCACTTTATTGTATTAAATTCTATGTTCTGACAAATGTTTCTGAATTTGTTGAAGTTGTTAATTTTACGCTGTTAAACCAAGATGGCTATTCAAAAACTGATATATCAATGTTAGACTCTGACCTAACATATATGATGAATAGAAAATATGCTCAAAAACATAATTATGATAAAAGTGCAATCTTTACAACTATCGGAATAACACCAAGCGTTTACCAACCAAAAAAATTAGTCTATATTAATGATTTTAGCTATTTTCCTTTAGTACCAAGAAAGCAGTTCGAGGCAATTTTTCTTTATGAACTTTTTGATCAACCAACATATATTGATTTAGTTGTTAGTGAGCAAACTAAGGATTTAATTTTGGAATATAACCAACGGGATAGAATCCAAAAGGACTATTTACTTATCAAAACCTCTGAAGGAGCGAATATTACTGCAATAAAGGAAGAATTAACTTCAAACTATCAGTTAATAGCTTATACACTCGAAGATCGTCTTGCAACTATGGATAATAATTTGAATTCGTTAGGAATGAAATTATTTACAATTATTACAATTTTCTCACTAGTAGCACTAGTAATTTACGGTTGTTTTAAAGCGATGAACATCTATAAAGAAAGGCAAAGATTGATTGAGATTTTCATTCAAAATGGTGCAAAAAGACGATTTATTGTACGTAATTTTACTTTAGAGTTTGTATTAGTGATATTTGTTCCAATTATCATAGCAATTGCTATTTCCATTCCATATCTAAATAACCTCTCTGTTCTTATGTTAAATTTAGTAACAGACTATAAAGATTTTACAATTTGGTATCCCTGGTGGATATTTATTGGAACCTGGTTCCTTGTTTTAGCCAGTGTTTTAATCGGCTGGTGGGCAAGTTTAACTCTTTTCGTTAAAAATTTCAAATCACATAAAACTGAGTAGTTTATTAAAGACTATAACGATAGTATCTGAACTTTAAATTATTTTAGAATGCTTAGGGACTAAATTTGTTAATTATTGAAGCTTTAATGCAACTTATTTTATATGTTTTACTTAACTACTTATTTATTTAATGAACTATCGACAAAAAAATAATTAAATTTAAATATATTCTTTATATAAATTTATAGTACCTAAATTATTAGGTAGGAAAAGAATTAATTTTGAAAAAATTCAGTAATCTAATTTTAATAAGTATATTTGTAATTGGATTAATGCCTTTGTCATTAATTAATGGAGAAACCACACCTCCTATAGAAAATATAAACTAAAGAACTTAAAGTAAATGAATGATTTCCAAAGAGATTTTTCGCTTAGCAATTAGAAAATATTTAAATTACTGCTTTTTTAATAGCAAAATATGCTCACTGATGATGATTATCTCAAAATGAATGATACAATTAAATCGATTTTTGGAATAGATTCCTATTATAGTCCTAGAGCATTTAAAGCTCTTAATTCGAACATTTACTACCAAACAATATTTCAATTACATATTGATTCTTTGCAATTATTGTTATTGTCAGAGGACCCAAAAATTGCTGCTCTATATACTCCTCACTTTGAATCTTTTCTCGGATATCTAAAAATCTACAAAGATTATGCTTTTAACTCCCAAGAAATCTTTATTGAGCAACAATTAGGAGAGAAATGGAAAAGAAGGCAATTCATTGGTTTAATGCGAGAAATGTTTACTTCAGAGAAACCAGAATATATGATCCATTTCTTGGGAAGAGTCTTTTTAGGAGAGATTCCAGATATAAAAGTGTCATCCTGGAAATTTGGTAAATATCCAGCTAATTACACAGAAAAAACTCACGTAAAATCCATGTTAATACATCATGTGAATTTTGTGGAACATTGGAATGAATTCCAAAAATTCCATAAACTACTTGAAAAATACTATCCTGAAGGAATAAATAAACAAGGTACTCATAAAATACCAAAGAAGAAGGATATTTGTGAATTAGTGTTACTTCATCCATATGTTCCTGATGTTTGGATGGATTTAGCAAGGATCTCTAAAAAAGAGAAAAAAGATAGTGCCGCTATAACTTATCTCCGTATTGCTCTTTGTTTGGATCATACAAGATATGATATTTGGAAAGAATTAATTTTATTTGATCCATCTTATTCAAACACAAACATCCCACAACTTGATGATGAGTTGAATATCATAATAAATAATAAGATTGTGCAAGCTGAAAATCAACTTGAAGAAGAAAAACAACAACAAGAAGCTACAGAAATAGTACAACAAGTTAATACTCTAGTAAATCGTCATAATGCTTTTAATGAAATCTCACAAATAATGAGAGATAATCCAACAGAACCAGCAACTCCTTTAATAGCCCCATCTAATTCACAATCATCGATACCCTCTAGTTCTCCATCATCCACTTTACCGAGTTATTTTGAGTATCTTAGAGGGGTACCAGGAATTAATCTTATAGAAATAGTCAATAAAATAGAAAGAGCAATTGCTGCACTACCAAGGAAGAATCTTGAAGCAATACAACATATAGAAATGGTTGCACAACAAGCATTCAAAAATGGTGATTTAAATGCTGCGTTAGACTTATTTCTTTCAGTGATTCATATCAGTGCACAAATAGGTGAAATTAAACACCAAATACTAGCATTAAGTAATCTTGGAATCTATTTCTCAAATGCTAGGAGATACGATATTGCTAGAAAGTATGCCAATGAAGCGAAAGTTCTTGCTACGAAAAATAATCTCTTGGAAGAAAAACTCCAAGCATTGAAAGTTTTGGGATTAATTCAAACAAATGATAACAAGGATCCTCGAGATAGAATCACCATCTTGGAAGAAACTGCAGAAATCTTGCGACAACTTGGTCGCGAAGGTGAAAGGCAGCAGATCTTGGCACAAATAGATACGTTTAAACAATTTTTGGATCTTTTGGGAAAATGAACATTGATAATATTTGTTTATTTTTCTTTTTTTATTCAAAAAAGGAATATACCTTCACTGATTTCTATAAAGTAATAAAAAAAGAGTATAATGAATGATATTTTTTATCATAGGAAGAACCTAGGTTATGAAATAATTAAATAAAATACCATTTTTAAAAGAAAAAAAACTCAAAATAATTTGTCGGAAATAAATAGGACAGGGGCATAAGAAAGCCCCCGTCACAGGAAAAGGGAGTTATTTTTTTATTGGGGAGAGAGAGGTTTATGGGATTCGGAGAGCTTGATTAAAAGCTAATTTCGCTCTCCATATTTCTATATGTACTTTCCTTTATAAATACTTAACAGTTTAGATTCTTAGGTTTTCTTCTTTATATTTTCTTATTTTTTTAATATTCATCTTCTTTTTAACACTTTATTTTTTTAAATGATTTTCTCTCTTTCTAGATATGTTATTGCTCTTACCGTTGTTCCTCTTATTATCCTTGCTCTTCCTTTTATTGCTCTTCTCAAAAGCAGTGGAAATTTCTCCCTTCTCATTTTTCATTTTTTTTAATAATTGTTTCCAATATACGCGTTTTTTCTTCTGTTATATCCCCTTTTTCTTCCCAAAGTATCTCATCTTTTCTTAATAGATATATGTTTATCATCTCTTCAGTTTCTATTCCTAATTCTTTTTTGAATTTCTTTTTGTTTATATAAACCGTTATTGTTCTTTGCCTTGTTTTTATATCTGGTATCCCTCCTCTCATTCCCCCATCTATTATAAATCTCACCGCTGTGTATCCTTTTGCTAATGTAGGTACTTCGTAAAATTCGACAAAAGGGTATTTCTTTTGTAGTTCCTCTAAATATTCCGTCCAATGATTTACTATAAATTGTTGATATTGTAAAAAAGGAACTATTACGATATTTAGTTCCCCTTTAAGATCAAATGGTAGAGTATAATTTTTTCCTTCCAAATCTTTACCTTTTACTTCTGGAAATTTCTTCATAACTTTATTCACATGCTTTTCTTTTTCTCTTTATTTTTTTAAATGATTTTTTCGATTCCCAAGTAAGATACTGCAATTAAAATTGAAAGTAGTTCCATTATTCCTATCGTTGTTATTGCACCAAATTTAGCTATTTTTCCTTTATCTTGTTTCTCTTTTATCCATTCTATACTACTGATTTCACTTTTTCCTATCAGTATTTGAATTGGCAATACTATGATCATTGGTATGCTCATTAGAAATATTGTTAATATAATATTTGAAATATAACAAAGGTAGTATTGGACTATTAACATCGTAATTATCTTTATAGCTCCTGTGACTATTATCGCTGTATTTACGATATAATAGAGTTTAATTGCTCTTGCTGCTTCTATTCCATTTTTGAAAATCATTCCCGATCCTGCAATAATAAATCCTAATGTTGCTATCCAATAAGTGATATGAAAGATTGGTTTGTAATCTAGTAAGTGTTTATAAACTGGATATGGTCCAAGTGCTATTGGGTAAGGTCCTGGTCGACCACCAACATAATAGGTTATATTTTCAAAATAATACGATTCACCTGGTGTTGTTGGTATAGAAATAATTAATGCTATGTAGATTATAGCTGCTATAACGACTATTAAGGTATTTATTTTGATTTTTACTGTAGTACCAATTAAATTACTAATTAGTGATCTTCTAGGTTCTACTGTCCTCATTTCTTCAGGATAATATTCTCTTCTCATCTTAATCACTCCTTCATCTCTACTATTAATTAACACAATATTGTATATGAATAATCGGTTATACTAATAATGTTAACATTAAAAACAATTTTTACTCTGAATTCTTTTCTATTCCCAAAATTCTTTTCTAATTACTTCTCCATTTGGTTCAATTTCATGAAAGATTATTCCGGTAAAACTTTCTATTACAGTTTTTGGATCCTTCCAGCAATTTTTAGGCAACCATGCTTTTTGACAGGTATGTTCTAGAAATTCTTCTACTGTCCATTCCCATTCCATTGGTACCTGTGGAAGTAATAATCCGCTTCGTCCACCATTTTTAACTATTAAACCATCTCTTCCTATGGCTATTTCATCTAAATATTCCAATGGATCATCTACTTCTATTTTTTTAGGAGGTGTTAAAATGGTTACTTCGATTTCGATGTCATATAATTCTTCTATTTGAACTGTTGAGAATCTTGGATCATTTACAGCAGCACTTTTTGCTGCTTCTATTGTTGCTTTTACTAATGGATAAACAGGTAAAACATAGCCTATACACCCTCTTAATCCTTTTCCACCCATTTCATCTCTTTTATTTAGAGTTACAAATACTCCTGCATTTTCTTGTAATTTTTTTGGCACATTGTCAGGAATTGCTATCACTTTCCCAAATGTCAAAAAATGTATAATTGATTTCCTTGCTAGTTCAACTAAAAATTTACCATCTTCTACAGTATATTCTAATTCTTTATCTACCATTTTTTTTCCTTCTTTTTCCTTCTTCCTCTTTCTCTCCTTTTCCAATAATTAATTTTTGCTTAGTTTTTTCTTATCCTCTCCTAATTCTTCCCCTATTATCCTTCTACTTTCCTTTAGTGACTGTACTATCTTTGACCAATGGGATCCTTCCCAGTAAACTTGCTTGCATTTTTCATTCAAGCAAATATAAAATTCGTTATATTGCTTCTTTGTTCCTTCAGGTATTCTATCATCTATTTCATTTTTTTCAATAACTGTTATTTCTCCATTACAAATTGAGCATCTTGGTAGTGAATTTTTTGATAAAAATAGCTTTATTCCTATTTCTTTATGTAATTCCGCTAATCTTTCCTCAATTGTTTCTCCATCTATTGTTAATACTTTCACACCTAATTTTTCTGCTCTTCTTCTTAAATCCTCATCTCTTGTTATTAAAATTCTATGCTCTTCTATAGCTTTTTTTATTACTTTATAATCAACACTTACTGTAACTAATTCCGTGTCATATCCTAGTACTCGTAACCATCGAGCGATTCTTTGGTACATAGTATCAACAATGAATTTTTCTTCTCTTGTATCATCCTCTTCTATCATCGTCTATTTTTTCCATCCTATTGTTATTCACTTGGTTCAAGTATTTCTTTCTCTATTTGTAATCGTCTCTCAAGTATTTTTCCAGCTTTAGCTTTTGATTCAACAAATTCATCATCTTTTGCTAAATGGCCATTTACAAAGACTTGTTTTAATGTTACTTCCGATTCAAATCCATCAAAAGGTGTCCATTTTGCGTTTGATTCAAAATGCTCTGCAGACACTACACTTTTCTCTTTTGTTACGATTATTAAATCAGCAAAATTCCCTTCCTTTATTTCTCCTCTTTGTTTTATTAGTGCATATTCAGCAGGATTACTTGTCATTTTAGGTATTAATTTCTCGAGAGGGATCATTCCCTTAAATGCTCCTGTAAACATTACAGGTAACAATGTTTCTAATCCATGTATACCCGATGCAGCAGCTTCGAATTCACAATATTTTTCATTATGAGAATGCGGCGCATGATCTGTAGCAATAATATTCAAGTGATCATCATTCAAAGCTTTCCATAGAATTTTTTGGTCCTCTTTTGTTCGTAAAGGTGGTAAACATTTTGCATTTGCTTTGAATTTCAACAAATCTTTTTGAGTTAAAAATAAATGATGAGGACAAACTTCTCCTGTGAGTGTTTTTAGATCTTTGTTTTCTATCATAATCTCCATTGTTTCTTTTGCAGTAATATGAGCGCAATGTAAATGACAATTAATTTTCTTATTTATTTGCAGGAAATCCACCAATGCTTGTGCTTCATCTAATTGATTGTGCGCTGCTAAAAAACTATTAATTGGATCTTGATGTTTTTCTAAAAATAATTTTTCAGTTTCATCTGCAAACCCTGAATCTGGATGAATAATTAGAGGTAATTTCATTTCAGCTATTTTTGCCATTCTTGTTTTTAGGAGTTCATTATTTTTTGGAGGGTAAATAGCTCCCGCTGGATAAATTTTGAAACCAAAAATCCCTTCTTTTGTTAGATTGACAATTTCTTCTGTATTATTAGGAATCAATGAATAAAAACCAATGTTAGCTGCTGCTTTTCCAGTAACAATTTTTTTCTTATATTCAACTCTTAATGCTAGATTTGTTGGTGGTTTATTATTTGGCATATCAAGAACTGTTGTTACTCCCCCAGCAATAGCTGATCTAGTTCCTGTCTCCATGGTCTCTTTATACTTTTGTTCTAAATCTCTCATATGAACATGAATATCTATTAGACCTGGTAAAATCATTGCTCCTTTAACATTTATCTTTTGAGAAGCTTTTTCAAGATTGGGTTCTTTCCCTAGTCTTATGATCTTTTCTCCTTCAATAGATAATCCTCCTTCTTTAAATCCCTCAGAAGTGAATATTTTACCATTAACGATATTAATATCAATTGTCACTTAGAGAACCTCTGTAAAATATAAACAAATAAGAATAACTTAAATGTTCTCTTAAAAAAAGAATGACTGAAGGAATTATTTCTTTCCTTCAACGATTGCTTTAGTTATATCTGTAAGTGTTAATATGCCAACTAACTTCTTATTCTCATCAAGAACAAAAACTCCTTTATACATAGTTTTTTCAAAAACAATGATAGCATCACAAAGTGGTTGGTATTCAAAAATTGTCGGTGGATCAGTTTTCATAACTTGTCCTACAAAAAATTCTTGGATTCTACTTTTTTGATGTTTTATTGGTATTTGCTCTCTGAATCTTGCTAATGCATCAGCTAATGTTTCATCATCAATAATTCCAACAATATTTTCTTCATTGACGACAGGTAAAATGCTGATATTTTTTTCCACCATTGTATTTCTTGCTGATATTACACGTTCACTTTCGGTAATCCTCATCGGATTTGATGTCATTAGGTCAGCTACTTTAATTTTCTTGCAAGAACTATAAACTTTGAGCAAATCAAACTTTCTTAAAAGACCTTTTAAAACATCACCTTCCATTACTAGCAAACTGGAAATTCTTTTATCGAACATAATATTGGCTGCTTCTTTAATATCAGTATTAGGTTCTACAGATATAATTGGTGTGGTCATAGCACTTGCTACATACAATTCCTTTGGTGAAATTCCTTCAGTTTTGTATGTCCCTAATTTATCAGCTACATCTCTAAATGAAAGAATACCCACTGGTTTTTTATCATGCATAACAATTAACCGTGTAATACCTTTCTTCTTTCTCATTAAATTCAAAGCTTTTGCTAGCTGTTGATCTTTTTCAACAGTTTCATATTCAGTTGTCATTACTTCTGAAACTTTCATTGAATTTCCTCCAAAAATTGAGTTTTATAGTAATATAATACACAAATCTCCTATTATCATATATTATTTGATATTTGAATTGCCATCTCTTTTTATGGATTCCTATTACTTGTTAGCCTTCTTCATCATGACAATCACTACATACTAGTTGATTGTCTGCATCATAAATAGGTGTGCCTTCACAAAATTCTCCACATTGACAGCAATAATAACCTAATGATAATCCTTGATTATCGCTGTCTGAATCTTTATCATACTCCTCTTCATCTTTATCTGAAAAATCTTTTTCAAATGATTCTTGCTCATTACCAAAAGAAATGTTCTCATACTCTGTAGCTATTTCAAAAAGACTTGGTGCTATACGAAGTAAATCTCTATATGTAACGATTCCAATAACATTTCCTTTCTCAACAATGATTAATCGTCTAATATTCAGACGTGCCATTAAAGTCATCGCTTCAGTAATATCAATAGTTGGTGGAATAGTCACAACTGGTTTAGTAGCAATATCATCTACTATTGTCTTTGAGGGATCTTTTCCTTGTGCCACTACACGTGTAACAATATCTCTTTCTGTGATGATGCCAAGGGCTTTTTTCTTTCCATCAGTTGATTGTAAAATTATACTACCAATATTATTATCTAACATCAATTTCGCAGCCTTAATTACAAACTCGTGAGGATCTATAGAGTAAACATTAGATGACATAACTTCTGATACGTGCATTTTGAGTCTTGAATTAGAAGAGATATTTTTTTCCATATACAATATCATCTCGTTTTTTGTTCTATATTATTACTAGTAGTTATAATATAATAAATTGTTGTGAATAAAATGGGGTTTTTTCTATTAAAAATTACAAATGCTAAATCTAACATAAAATTTGCTAAATAAATTAATTTTTTCAATTAATTGGAAATCTTTTTGATAAATGATGTTATCCTATTACATGTGTCAATGAAGAAATCTGACAAGGCGAATCAGGAATATTGCTTGGCTAGGCACCTGATGATGATTGTTCATAGTTACACCGAGACACACCTTTTTTTACATAAATTATATTATCTTACAATTATATCCTGACTATTGCTGAAGTAGATTTTGTGGTGAAAATTGATATGCATTCTGAAGAAGTTATTCCAAAAAATGAGGTTATAAAAGAAGTACAAGTTGCTATGACTCGTTTAGCATTGATGCATTTAGCCTATGCTAAAACGATTGTTGAAGAATTTGGAGTTGAAAAGGGAAGAGAAGTAATTATTAAAGCAATAATGGATTATGGTCGCAAAGTAGGTGAACGAATAAAGAAGGGTTTTGCTGATCTTCCAAAATACGGTGTTCATGAACAATTTGAAAAGACACTTGAAGATGCTTATCTTGTTACTGGTTGTAGTTTGGCTAAAATATTCAAAGAATATGATGAACTAGCACTAGGTTCACTCTATTGTTATGTGGATCCAGCAAAAAGTATGGCTATGAATCCTAGAGAAAAACTTATTCATAAAACATGTGAAGCTTGTGGGGACGCTAACTGTACTTTAGTAGTTGAACCTACAACAAAAGAAGATAGACAACACTTTGAAAAAATGGATGCTGAATTGAAAACCATAAATCCCTATTTGTATCATAAGCTGTGGGATTAATAATTAGGTCGTGGAATATTTCTATCCCACGACTGTTAGTGGAGGTTTGATCAAGATTTTAATATACTATTCAAGCATAATTTACTCTACTGCTGGTTTAGCAATATTTGGTGGATATTCTTCAAATGTTTGATCTGGATCCAAAATAGGTATCTCTAGAATTTTTAGTTTCATTTGAGGTTCCTCTTCATAATTTATTCCTTGTTCTACATGACGTGCTGGTGTGAAAATAAACATAAATATTAATCCACACAAACCTAAAGCAGCTGAACCTAGGAAGACATACTTGATATCCACTACTTCAGCTATTAGTCCACTAAGAATCATGCCTAAAGGAGATATGAATTGAGCAATTGCTGCCCTAACTGACATAACCCTTCCTAGCATTTCTTTTGGTACTAATGCTTGCCATATTGTTTGGCTCGAAATATTCGCAACCGGTAACATTAAACCAATAATGAGAAATCCTATGCCCATGAACCAGAACATTCCTATTGGAGTAAAAGCTATAGTAATGAAGCCAACATACATGAAGAATATTCCAATAGAAACCCCATGTATTTTTTTCTTGAAACCTTTCCAAATTATGAAAACTATTGAACCAATGATTGTACCAATTTGATTAAATGCTAATACAAATGCTAGATTGTTTTCATTACCTCCATGATTAGTATACACGTAAAGATTTAGCAATGTAAACAGGGGCATTATGAATAGATTTGCTATGGAAAATGCTCCAAGTAAAGGTAATAACCCTTTTTTATTTTTGATGAATACAATTCCTTCTTTGAAATCTGTAAAGAATTTTCTCTTTTCTTTTACAACCGCTTCAACTTTCTGTACTCTTGGTATTTTAATAATTAACAGTGGAATAAGAGCTATTCCAAAAGTAATCATATCTATCCATAGTATGTACTTAATATCCCAAAGACTATTCAAAAATGCCCCAAAAATTGGTCCTACAAGAAAAATAACACTGGTAAATAAATAACTAACACTATTCATTCGACTTAGATGTTTTCTTGGAACCATTATTGGAATTAACGCTTGTACAGCTGGCTGATGAAATGCTTGGAAGATTCCTCTCATAGCTGTAAAAATAAATACAATTGGTATGGTAACAATATTGAAAATAAAAAGCACTATCAAAACAACTGTTACAGCTGCTTGAAGAAAATCAACTATTGCTATAAGTGCTTTCATATTCCAACGATCAACAAATACTCCTGCAATAGGTGTAAGAATTATTATTGGTATAAACCCTATAAACATCGATAGTGATAAAAGAAGCGCACTTTGTGTTTCTACTGTAATCCACCATGTAATTACAAATTGAATTATACTTGACCCTAATATTGAAACTAATTGCCCTGAAAAGAAAAATATAAATCCCTTCATATTAGATGATATTTCTTTTGATTCTTCTATTACTACTGCGGCCATAATAACTCAACTGTTAATTTTCTCTATATATAGAGAAACATTTCTCCAAAACCATATATTAATATTT
Organism: Bathyarchaeia archaeon; assembly: GCA_035528035.1. Lineage (GTDB taxonomy): Archaea > Asgardarchaeota > Heimdallarchaeia > JABLTI01 > JABLTI01 > JABLTI01. The sequence goes on along the minus strand of DATKZI010000004.1, from coordinate 69,003 downwards.
CTATAATTGAAGAATTATTTTTCCAAGAGTAAAGAAAAATTTAATAGCGACTTGAAGTAATATATTGAATATATAGGTGAATGTTGTGTTATATCAAGATGTAATTAGTGCTAAGGAAGAAATAATACGAATGGTAAATGAAGATGATTGGGCAATAATAGATGATTCGAAATACTATCCTATAATTATTGCACTACGTAAAGGGCCTATGACAGTAAGAGATTTAGAGATTGAATATAACAAAATCATCGTGAAAAATATTGATGAAATGGATTTAACTAAAAAGGAAAAAGATGAACTTAAAGACAAGCTGAAGCGAAAAAGTAAGACATTATACAAATATCTTGATGTTTTGATTAAACACAATATTGTAATAGAAGCTGGAAGACGGATAAAAAAGGGGCAAACTGCATCTGAAACATTATACGGTCGTTCAGCTAAATTATTCATAAATAGTAATAAAAAACAATTGGATTATACCTCTGAAAGTTCCCAGCGCATGTTTCCTATTTTAGCAAAAATACTTAGTTTAGAGTTAGGAATTCCTGAACCAAACATTGATTGTTTATCGAATACCATGTTAACAATTACCAATTCAGTGGATGTACGATTCACAGATGTCTTTGTCAAGTATTCTGAGCTTATTACTGAAAGTCTCTCTACTTCTTCTTTTGATGATATTACCAATTTATCTCATGCATTAATTTTGGTACTCAATTTCTTTTCCGGCAAGGATTTTGAGAAATCTTTTGCTAAATGCTCTAAATAACAATTTTAGTTCTACTATATTACTTACCATAAAAAGTAAAATGGTGTCGGGGGCGGGCTTTGATCCCGCGACCTTCGGATGTCTCATCAAATCTGGCCCTAAATTATCGATTTGATTATGAGTCCGACGCCCATTCTAGCGAATGAACAAAGCATGGACATCCGTAACCAGGCTAGGCTACCCCGACTAGTAATCCTAGCACCTATTTTTTTTCACTTATCTGTTTTAAGCATTTCTCTTTTTTTGATAAAAGATTATCCTATCTATTTTAAAACCTATTTAAATATTAAAAGGCAATTTTGCAAAACTACTAACTTTTATATATAAGTTCAATCACATTTCAACAAAATAACTTTGTGAGATGTTACTCGAAATTGACAGATAAAAAAGTCACTAAAGAAGAGCTCTTAGCTAAAGCTAAACAACCAGCTGCTGATGCAATGAAATTGCACCCCTACTATCAAGGAAAAATGCAAACCGTTCCTAAAGCATCTATATGGGGGTTTGATGCATTTAGTGTTTGGTATACTCCTGGTGTTGCTGCTCCATGTTTAGCGATTAAAGCTAATAAGGAAGATGTTTATAAATATACGAATAAATCAAATATGGTTGCTGTTGTTTCCGATGGGACACGTGTCCTTGGATTAGGAGATATAGGACCAGAAGCTGCTATGCCTGTAATGGATGGTAAATGCATGCTTTTCAAATATCTTGGTGGTGTTGATGCTACCCCAATTTGCTTAGATACCAAAGATCCTGAAGATATTATTCGTACAGTTAAATTAATCCAACCTTCTTTTGGTGGTATTAATCTAGAAGATATATCTAAACCTAAATGTTATAAAGTTCTAGAAACACTTAGAAAAGATCCCGAAGTTACTATCCCTGTTTTTCATGATGATGCTCAAGGAACAGCAACAGTAATTTTAGCTGGTTTACTAGGCGGTCTAAAATTTGTTGGTAAAGAATTATCTCAAGCTAAAATCGCTATGCTTGGTGTTGGATCAGCAAATACTCGTACTGCTTATTTGATGATTGCTGCTGGAGTCGATCCCAAAAACATTGTTATGTGTGATTCCACAGGTATTATAACCAAAGATCGAGCAGATATTATTGAAGAGAAAGATTATGATACTTTCAAATATGATCTTGCTCAAAAAACTAATGGCGAAGGGCTTTCAGGTGATTTTGGAGTAGCTACAAAAGGAGCTGATATTCTTATTTCAGCTGCTAAATCTGAACCTGGTACTATTAAGAAAGAATGGGTTTCTCTTATGGCTAAAGATGCTATTGTTTATGCTTGTGCTAATCCTTTACCTGAAATTTGGCCGTGGGACGCAAAAGAAGCTGGTGCTAAGGTTATTGGTACAGGTAGAAGCGACTTTCCAAACCAAGTTAATAATAGCTTAGGATTCCCAGCGATTTTCAGAGGTGCTTTAGATGTTCAAGCAAAGACCATCACTGATGAAATGTGTATTGCTGCAGCTCATGCCCTAGTTGGTGTTGCGGAGAAAACTGGTTTAACTGCTGACTATATTACTCCTAAAATGGATCAATGGGAAGTTTATCCAATTGAAGCTACTGCTGTTGGTATGAAAGCAATAGAGCAAGGAATTGCCCGTATTGAAATGGAAGAATCTGAACTTTATAAAATGGCAGAAGAACGAATCAAATATTCTCGCGATTTGACTAAGAAAATGATGGATGATGGGTTTATTAAAAAACGAATATAAACCAATTACCCTTTTTCTCTTTTTTTTATTTTTCACTATTTGTAAAGATCAGCATTGAATATAATTCACTTTGATAGGCAATAAGTGAAATTATTAACCAAGCTCTTCTTTTAGCTTTCCAATCTAAGATTGTCTGTAAACCATTTTGTGGTTGAATCCAGAAATCTGTTATCACAGCTAAATGATACATAAAAGTCCATTCATATGCTTTAGGAACACTATAAACAAATTGGGTTACAAAGTTAACTAAGAATGGTATTATATAGAAAAGAAATAATGTTGGAATTATCGCTATTGAACTTGAAAAATTAAAGAAATTTGCTATGATAATAAATAGCAAAGTGATCATTATTGCAAGTAATGCCCCTATTATGGTTAGAAAGAATGCTTTAATCATAAGAATAAATGTTATAGAAACACCTGTCCAAATCCAAAGTATCAAATCAAAAATTATTATACCTAAAATTCCAGTAATGATAACTCCTGATATTACCGCTAACAAATGTCCTCTAAAGATATTGGCTTTTCTTACAGGCAAAGCAAAATAGCGATTCATACTATCATTTGCACTTTTACCAAAACCATCAAGAACTAACATTATACCAATCATTTGTAATAGGAATTGCCCAATAATAGTAAAACCTGATGCACAGAATTTTTGGAATTTAGCTATACCCATATCTAAAATCAATGCTTCATAATCACTCGAGATTGAGTTGAGAAAAATTACTGCTGGAAGTAAAACTAATGAAAGAGCGATAAAGAATTTTATCGTAAAAATTAATCGTTTGAATTCGAAACGAAAAATATACCAAATCTCTCTAAATTCCAGATGAATAGGTCGCTCAGATAAATAGAAAAGTACTCTTGAGAAGAATTGTACCTTTTCTTGATTTTTTTCCTGTGATTTTTCCATTATTGTTTTCCTCCAATTGTTTTTTCTTGCTCATTTGACATTCTTCTCTGTTCTACAAAAGGTCTATAGGAAAAAATTGGGATTCCATTAAATTGTAGTTGATTGATTATGTCAATACTTATCTGTAAAGCATTATCAGCATGAATGAGTATTTTTCTCCCTGAAATTTCATAATTTCTCTCCACTAAAGCTTTTTTAATAGCATCATAATTGGGTTGTGAATCTGCCAAAATTATTTCCATAGATTTACATCGGTCTTTTATAACTTCTGTTATTGGTCCATCGATAATGATTTGTCCTCTATCCATAACAATTAAACGATCGCTCATTATTAGCGCATCTTGAATATTGTGGGTGGACATTATCACTGTTTTAGGAGAAGTGGTAACATAATCATGAACTAATTGGTAAATTTTCATTTTCCCTTGAACATCAATGAACGATATAGGTTCATCAAATAAAATTATTTCAGGGTCACCTATAATAGCCATTGCTAAGCTGAATCTTTGACGCATACCAGAAGACATTAATTTAGGTGGTATATCCCACCACTTTTCTAAACCAATTGTTTCAAGTAATCTCTCTGACTCTTCTTTTGCTTCTTTCCTTGATAGCCCTCTTAACAATCCAAAATGGTATAGGGATTCTTTACAAGGAGTAGTTAGATAGAAATTAAGGTCCGAAGGTAAATAACCAATCATTTTTTTTGTTTTGATTTTACTTTGCTGGACATTAACATTATTGATTAAAACTCTTCCAGATGTTGGTTTTACAAGACCCATAATTGCTTTCATAATAGTTGATTTTCCTGCACCATTTGGTCCAAATAAACAAATTCGTTCACCTTTATTAATTGAAAAATTTAGGTTCCGTAAAGAGGTTACTCGTGCTCGTGAAATATAACGACCATAGATTTTTGACAAGTATTCAACTTTTATCAATGGATCCATTTTGATACCGTCCAATAATATTATGTTGAATGTATATATATTGGTAGGTTAAATTTCTTTTTAGTTATCTAGAAAGAAACATATAGTTCTGATTGCTACAAAATATACAAATCCTTCTGAAAAATTATTAATACTAAAGGAATTATTATTGATAACCAATTATGGTGAGTAAATTATGACTAAATCAATTTTTAAAACCAAAATAAAAAGAAAATTTAGTCAGTTACTTGCTCTTATCTTCTGTTTCTTGACGATCAATATACTAAATATTAATTCCTATACTTATTGGCAAAATCAAACAGAAACAGATGATACATTCCCTTTTGTTGACCAATATATGATCTACGATATAACACAAACAACTGGTAGTTTAATAGCCTCATCTGGAACCTTAACTGTAAGATATCTCTACATGATTAATGAAACAGCCATCTTTGGTTCATTCCATGTTGATGTTATTTCACTTATTGAAGTCTATAATGAAACAGCTTTAGGAAGTGAAAACCTTAATACTCGTCATCTTTACATCGATGCAGATGATACCTATATTATTTACCTCTTTATGGTTCATTTCTTTGAATGGCCAGAAGGTATTGCTACACCCACACCAATGTGGATTTTTCCTCAGGATTTACAGGCAGACCGTTCTACAAGATTTTGGAATTATACTGCTACTTGTTCAAAAAGTCAATCAATATCTATAATGGATAGGTATTATGAGGTTTTTGTTTACAGAACTTATGGACCATCATTGAATATGACATTAATGTATGGTCTTGCGCGTAATGGTAATAGTGAATGGTATGGATTACTTTTTTACATGTCAGGTTCTTTTTTTGAGCCAGCTACAAATAGAATAATGAATGCTTTTTTCAAATTATCTGATACGAACGCTGAATTATATCCCTTAGAAGAAATTAATTCTAGGAACATATTAACGGTAACTATATCTTTCTATTCAATCGTAATTGTAGGTTCTATTGTCTATAGATTTAAAAAACGAAAGGATCTAATAGGCGGAGAAATCTAAAAAGCAATATATTTGAAAAAGAGAATCTCAACAAAAGATTTAAAGATAATCAAGAAAATTTCAAGAAATAGTAAGTAATACGAGTGTTGATATCAAATGAGCAGTGCAGGAAAAACAATACCAGAAAAGGAAGAAAAATATGCTAACTGGAAACAACTTCCCTTTGAGCTTAGAATTATGGATTTAGCTTCCATAATATGGTTCGTTTTAATCATTGTTAATATAATATTTGCTATATTCAATATTGCGTTGAATATTCGAACATTTGCTGCATTCTTTTTACCAATAATTATGTTTGCAGTAACAATTTCTATGAGAATGCGACTTGCTGACAAACCTGAAACAATAAGAAATACTTTCATCATATGGACTGTATTCTTCATTACTATAGTTATTGTAACCATATTAATTTTAATTCTATATCCAGGTCTTATTGGTAAAACTTAAGTGATATCATCAATCATTGATTTCTTTTGATCAATGATTGTTCTTATTGTTTTTTTCATTCCAAGTGGTCTTAAAATAGGTAATCAGTAAATAATTAATAGGGATATTTCTTTATTAAAGAACAAAGCAAGATAAATGAAAGGTGCTGTTATTGTTTGATAAAAAACTTGAAGATTTAAAATCGCTTACAAAAGAATTGTTTGATAAATTAAATTCAGCTGGATTTACTACAATAGAATCTCTTAGTTGGCAAACACCTGATGAATTATCAGAACGTCTTAAAATAGATATTAAACAATCAGAATTAATCATCAAAGAAGCAATTTCACTTTTAGATGAGAAATTAATAACTGCATCTGAATTATTAGAATTAGAAGAAAAGAAAAAATATATTACAACTGGTTCTAAAGAATTAAATGATCTATTAGGTGGAGGAATTTTCACAGGGGAGATAACAGAACTTTCAGGAGAATTTGCTACTGGAAAAACACAGATTTGTTTTCAATTATCAATAAATGTTCAATTACCAGAAGAGCAAGGCGGACTAAATGGTGGAGTTTACTATATTGATACAGAAGGCACTTTTTCTTCTAATAGAATTTTTCAAATTGCTACTAATAATGGATTGGATCCTAATAAATTTCTAAAGAATATTGCAGTCACTAGAACATATAATTCAGATCACTTAATGTTCTTGATAATGAATGCTGAAAAGCTTATCGAAGAAAGGAACATTAAGCTTTTTATCATAGATTCTATAGCATCTCATTTTCGAGCTGAATTTATTGGCGATGAAAGATTAGTTCCAAGACAGCAAGCAGTTATGCGTTTAGCTGAAACATTAAAACATTTGGTTGAAAAATACAATATTGCCATCGTAGTGACTAATCAAGTTATTGCTACGATTGATGAAAGTATATTTGATAAATCACCACATCCAGCACTTGGTTTTGCTTGGGCTCATCGACCACACCAAAGAATTTTACTTAGAAAAGGTCGTGGTCAAGCGAGAATTGCTCGAATGTATGATTCCTCGAGATTACCTGATAGAGAATGTGTTTTCTTCTTAACTGAAAAAGGGATAACCGATAGTCAAAAATGAAATCCTAAATTCATTTTAGGAAATTTTTGTGTTTCCATCTTTCTTTTTCATCAACTTTTAAAAAGTCCAGTATTTCATCAGCAGGTATTTCTCCCTCCCTAATAATTTGAGGACTGGGTTTAATTTGAAAATCTATAATCGTCGAAGGTTTATTTTTAGCAAGAATACCTCCATCAAGAATTAATTCAATATCAGATTCTTGTAATTGAGCTAAGACATCTTCTACTGAGTAGGGAGTAATTTGTCCTGTTAGATTAGCACTTGTGGATACTAATGGTCCTTTCAATCTTTTTACTATTTCATGGATGAATTTACAACTCGAGATTCTGAAAGCAATACCACTTTTATTTAAAATATCTGGAATAGTTTTTCGTTTGGATACACCTATAACTAATGGTCCTGGATGATATTTTCTAATTAGATTCTTAACTTCTTTATTTATTAAACCAATTCTTTTTGCCATTTTTAGTGAATTAATAATAACTGGTAATGGTTGATCAAAAGGACGATTTTTTAATAGAAAAATTCGTTTTATTGCTTCAGCATTGAAAGCGTTACATCCAATACCATATGCCGTTTCAGTAGGATATACTATGATTCCCCCTTTTTGTAATACCTCTACAACCTTGTGAATAATTTCTTCATTGGGTTTATCAATATCAATTTTAATTATCATTAATTTCCCTCATCTATTGCATGTAACTATTACCAAATGATTTTAACTGTATCACTTCTCCAATCTGGTAAAACTAATGATTCATTGGTAGATATAGCACCAGCTGCTTGAAATTGTAAAATTCCCCCCCAAGCAATCATTGTTCCATTGTCACTTGCATATTGATATGGACATACTGAAAGAATCAATTCCCAATCTTTACAAATTTCAGCAAGCATTTCTTGGAAACGTTTATTTCTTGCAAAACCACCAACAACTAATAATTCTTTACTTCTAGTATGAGCTATTGCTCGTTCAGCGATTTCAGTTAGCATAGATAGTGCTGTTTCTTGCAGGCTAAATGCTACATCTTCAACCGGTTTTTTTTCTTCAATTACCAATTTAATTGCTGCTGTAAGTAATCCTGAAAAACTCACACTCATTCCTTTAACACTATATGGTAGTTCATAATATTTCGATCCTTTTGCAGCAATCTTGTCAAAAATTGGTCCAGGCCAAGGATTATTTGGATCATGAATCCCCACCTCTCGAGAGAATTTATCCAAACAATTCCCTATGGATATATCAAGAGTTTCACCAAAAACTGTGTAATAATTATTCACTAATGAACAAACTTGAGTTGTTCCTCCACTAACCATTAAAATCACTGGATTAGTTGATTTTGTTAAAAGTTTTCCAATTTCAATATGTGTTACAACATGATTAACTCCAACTAAAGGAATATCATAAAAACTTGCTAATGAACGGGCAATTACTGCACCAGTACGTAAACAGGGACCCATACCAGGTCCTTGCGAAAAAGAAATCAGTGAAATATCATGAATATTTAGGTTGTTATCATTTAAAGCTTTTTTAATTAATTGTGAAGCTATATTGCTATGATGTCGAGCAGCTTCTCTAGGATGGATACCCCCTCCAGGAGGGGGCATATATGATGATCGTTCATCAGCAAAGATTTTTCCTTGAGAATCAATTATACCTACACCAAAAGTATGTGCTGTGCTTTCGATTCCTAAGCATACTAGAGGTTTTGATTCTTTCATCTAAGCATCATTCCATTATGTAATCATTTGATTGTTTTCATTAAAAAAAATAGCTCGAAATAAATGTATCTAATAATAATGAGAAAACATTAAAATAAATAACAAAAAAATGAATTGAAAATCATTTATTGGATAATTCTAGCGGAAAGACAGTAGCTAATGCATTATAGATTGTTTGATTCACATAACTATCAGCATCTGATAAGATTAATTCAATAACGTCTTCTAGTACAATTCCTTCATTATCTTTTATTTCATCCTTTCCTAAAACTGCTGAAAGAGTTGGATCAGAATTATGTGTATACTTTCCTTCATCAACTTTCTGATAACCTGCACTTATAAGGAGTTTGTGAACCTTTTTGATATCTTTATCTACTTTAGGTGTTCCAATTCTTAGAATCATAGGCCTTGATATATCCATAGTTCTATCACCACTCATTTTATATTTTATCTAACTCCATGACGATCCAACGAATTGCTTCCTCAATTCCTTGGCCAGTAATCGCAACAGTTGGTTGAATGTGCCAACTTCTATTACTCATCTTCTCAGGAATATTTAATCCACAAGCTTCAATAAGCTCTTGGATATCCATTGCTTTTTCTCGATCTTGTTTGTTTGCTACAATCAATAAAGGCGCATCTGGATAGAGAGGATCGAGTAAAACTTTCCATAACTCATTTTTTGCTTCATCAATTCGATCACGATCTGATGAATCTATAACAAAAATAATTGCACTTGAGCCTTTCATTAATGTTCCCCAAAGACTACGAAAGTGTAATTGCCCCCCAAGATCAAAAATACTCATATTAACGTTTTCTCTTCTTAAAACTTCGACGTTAACACCAATTGTAGGCAATGTTTCAATATTTTTGTCGAATCGTAAGTAGTTTAGCATTGTGGTTTTTCCAGCTGAATCTAATCCAACCACAGCAATTTTAAATTGCTTTTTTTGCCGAAATAGTCTTTGCAAGAAGCTCAATCAAATCGTCCTCTATAAGCTCATTGTTAATCTTAATATCATTTCAATAAATCTATAACTTTTATTATTTAGATAGAATTATTTGACATGACATACATTATACGCTACTTTAATTACAACAAAGATTAATAAATCCATCTAAACCGCCACGTTTTCCTAATACAAATGTATTCGGTAAAAAAATATGAGAGATTGAATTACTAAACCATATTAGCAATTATCTCTATTGTGTCTAATCTCTCATCGTACTTGATAATTCCTTTATTATCTAAATTCCTTATTACTTTTAAAATTATCACAGGAGGTGTTTTAGAAACTGCTTTCTTCAATTCTTCCAAACCCATTGCTTGGTTACGATATGCTAAGACAGAAAGAATTTCAACTTCGGGAATGTCTATTCGAACTTCTTTCAATAAGAAATCTATAATGGGATTTACTCGAGTATCTTTTGTTTTCTCCTCTTCTAATACTGTTAACATATTATGAGCTTCTGATAATCGATTATTCATACGTGAAGTAATTTCACTTTTCTCTTTTTCTTTTGCCCTATTTTTCTCTTTTACATCAACTAGATGGGCTTCAGTTGATGATAATATATTTATTTTATTTGCAAGGTTATTTTGAATGTTAGTTATCTCGTTTGCTAATTTAGAATTTCTATCTTCCTCGTCTTTAGTAGAAAGATTAATTCGATTTATTTGATCTTGTAATGAATCAATGTTTCCTATCAAATCTTTTTTCTGATTTTCATAATTAATTTCATCATTTTTTCGTTCATTTAATTTCGTTTCCAAATCATTAATATTTCTTTCAGAACTTTCTAAATTAGCTAAAGCATTTGCAATTTCTTGGTTTGTAACTAGAAGTTTCTGTTTAATGATTTGTTCTAATCGTTCTAATCTATCTTTTTCAGTTAATAGATTTCTCTTAATACTTACAAAATCTGTCATTTTTTCTTTCCCTCCATTACAATCGCAAATTTCCTGTTACATTGATAGCCCCAGTAGAGCTATCATATGTTAAAAGATTTCTTTTCATCAAACCTTCCAATGTTTTAGCAATTAAAGTTTCAGATATACCAGTTACCTTAGAAATAGTGGCCATATCAGTATTTTTCCTACCATCTAAGGAATTAATTATTTTTAATTCATTAAATTCAATATGATTCCTTTTTACTAAATACTCTAAAGCCATTCGTTCTCCCTTTACTCTTCGTATTAAATCTCTCTCATTTTCAGCTTTTTTATTAATTTCCAGTATCTTTTGTTCACTGGACTCTACAATAGTAGATATTTCAGCTATTAATTTTTGATTCGTTAGATTATCTTGTTCTAATTCTGTTTTGACGGTCTCAAGTTTCTTTTCAGTACTCATTAATTCTGCTGTTAAATCCTTTATCTTTGATTCCGCTTTATTTCGTTTTTCAACTGTTATTGTATATTTATCTTGCATTTCTTTCAAAAGATTTTCTTTTGAAATCTTTTGATCCTTCAATAAAGAAATCTCTTGTGAAAGTGATGTATTACTGGATTCGTATTTAGAAATTTCATCGTTAAGTCGCTTTTCAAAATCAATTATATCTTGAATGGGTTTTTTTATTTCATCAAAATTATTTTTTGTTGCTTTCAATGAATTATTTATTTCATCTATTAGCTCATCTAGTAATAAATCTCCTCTTTTAAGAGCTGAGTGAACTTCTGATGTATCAGTCATAATTCGTAACACCATGTTTTTCTTAACTAATTTATTTTATGTAAAATTTTTATATTAAATCACTAATTAACAAGAAACAGATATAAACTTTCAAATAAAAACTTTAGTTAATAGGCATCAGTTTTCACATAAAAAATAAAGAAAGAAGACCAATTAGGTCTTATTTGTTATTAATTCATGAAGACATTAGAAGCTACATCATCCATAACTTGGATTATAGCTGGATTATATTTTGCTCTAACATTAGTAATAAAATCTTCAGTTGGTAGGTCAAGCTGCTTTATCTTTGCCCAATCTTTTGATAATTTTTCAACTAAATTGATACGATTAAGAAGATATGAGACACATTCTGAATGTTTGAGATTAGAAATTTCTTTTATTATATCTGCTAAATAGATTGAGTTATCACCATGGATTACTTTCTTGTTATCAATATCTATTGTTGTTTCATTAGAATAATAGGCTAATAATGGTCTATCAATTCGTATAATATCTGCATCTCTTGGGTGGATAAAATCTTTTGCAAAATTAATTATGCGCAATTCACGTTCAGGAGCAAAACATTGGAAAGTATCAATTAACATATTAAGTAATACTTCATTTTTATCCGTATCTGGATCTAGAATGATTAGTAAAGTTCTTCGAGTTAATATAGCATTGAAAACTTTATCTAAATCTCTTTTGAATTGCTTTATGAGAAAGGGTATATTACCTTTATTCACATCCCTCTTTTTAACCTCAAGACCCATTGGTCTCTCAGCAGATACTGTTGAAGGAATGGTATCTCTTGGAGGTGTCTCAATAGTAGTTGATGTAGGTACAGTAACAGGTGTAGGAACAACATGTTGTGCTTCACTAAAAGATTTAATTGAATAATATACTCTATTACCCATTTTAGTGGTATATAAGAAACCAGTATTGAGTATTTCTTGAATATTTGCAACTGCTTCTTGTGCAGTAACTCCTGTTAAAGAAATTACTTTTTCAAAAGAGGCAATTTTTGCGTCTAAAATAGTTAAAGCTGTTTTTTGCAATCTTTGAGGTAATTCCATAACACTTAGTGTATCTAAAACTCTACGACTACCAGGTTTAGTCATAATTCTATTTTCAAAGGCACTACGAAGTTGATCCAATCTATCATCAAATCCTTTGAAAACAGATGTATCATCACCTTGCCAGCTTGTAATAAAATCTTTTGGAAAAACTGCATAGAAAAGGCTTTTTAATTCCTGTAAAAAGATTTCAAGAACTCCCGCTTCACTGACATCAGTTCCTATAAGGAATAACAAGAATTCATCAAGCTCATAGACCAATTTATAATTATTTGAAATCTCTTCTCTTTTTTGACCGCTTAGAGCTTTTCCAGCAATTGAATCAACAATTGATTGAAAATTTCCTAAAGTTATTCTTGGGTTAAATTCTGCTCCAGGTTCATAATTCCTATTTACTAAAGGCACTTTATTCTTTAATATCAACACTCTTTTGATCAATTTTTTCTACTCCATTCAAGAATAAACAATTATATTATTGTATTTTAGTTAGTAATAAATAATTCTTATGAATTTAATATTTTGTCATAAAGGAAAATTGATTTTTTCTACTATTTTTAGTGTTTTTTTCCTTCGAAATATTATTTTAAACATATCGAAAATCTTCAAAAAGGACTTATCTATTGTAACCATAAAGTTAGCATAAGTGATAAGAATGGCTTTCATTCAAAATACAAGAAGTCAAAGAAAAATACAAGCATTTTCATTAGATCCAAGAACCAAATTAGTTATGCTGTTATTTGCATCACTTTTATCATTTATGATCAATGATTATTTAATACAATTATTTATGCTAAATATTATGTTAATGTTTGCTGTTATTGCTAATATTAACTACAAATTTTTTTTTAAGTATGTTAAACCAACTTTATGGTTGATACCAGTAATTTTTATTATTCAATTAGCATTTAATAATAGCACTTCCGGAGATACGTTCAATTTTTATGTTGAATATGGATTCTTGTTAAATATTGATATGATAAATATTAAATCCATCATAATAAATATTGAATCTCTCCTATTCGCAGTAAATTCATGTTTACGTATTGTTAATTTAGCAATAGGTTCTGTATTATTTAGTTTAACAACAAATTCCAATGATTATTTACAATCTCTAACAAAAATTGGTCTACCATTTGAATTAGCATTTACAACTGGTCTGGTAATTTATTTCTTACCAATGGTTATTTCTGAGACGGCTGAAACCAGAACTGCTTTGGAGACTCGAGGAGTAAGTATAACTCAAGGATCATTTATCTCTCGAGTAAAGGCTTTCAGAATATTAGCAACTTCAATTCTAATAAATTTCATAGAGAAGTCTAAATACCAAGCGATAGCACTAGAATCTCGTGGTTTTAAAGCTCAAGAAAAACGAACTTATTATCGTAAAATTAAGTTACATTTTATTGACTTACTAATGATAATTTTTATTTTAGGGCTTGTTGCTGGAATTTGTTATATCTCAAGATATGAGCTTAAACTTTTCTTTACATCTTGGATAGGAGGAATATCAGAATAATGGAAAATAACATTCCTAGATTTATCAGTATAACCGGTGTGAAAAAATCAGGTAAAACTACAACCATAGAGTATTTAGTACCTTTATTGAAAAAAATGAATCTGAAGATAGGTACTGTTAAAATAGCTTTTAAAGATGTTACAGTTGATGTTAATGAGGAACATTATGATATAGAAAGGCATAGAAAGGTTTTACCTGAAAAGAGTTTATTTAAATCAAAAATAGAAACAGCGTTTTTCATTAATACCCAATTATCCTTAAGAGAGGCTTTAAAGGAATTTAGTAAAGGTCTTGATCTAATTTTAATCGAAGGATTTCCAGAAGACTTAGAAGGAATACCACAAATTGCTTTAATTAAAGAGCTAAATCAAGAAAAAGAATTAGTAAATGATTTTACTGTAGCAATATCTTCTATTCCTGAATTTTCCATTAAAAGCTCTCATGCAAAATATGTTGATTTTTATGATTTAGTTAATGTAGTCCAAAAATCAGCTCTGCCACTCTTTCCTAAATTAAATTGTTTACATTGTGGATATAATGATTGCAATTTATTGATTAAGGAAATTATTGCTGGGAATAAAACTGTAAATGATTGTGAAATACTAGAACAAGAGAATGCTAGAGTTATTGTCAAAATAAATGATAGTATACTTCCATGTAATAATTTTGTTCAAGATATTTTTGAAAAAGTAATTTCAGGATTAATATCATCACTCAAAGTAGAAGAGAGGGATCTGAATAAGGCGGAAATTAAAATTAAATTTACCAATAATAGGAATTGAATCTTATGAATAAAAAAACGCTTGCTATCATTCTTGCAGTAAATCTTATTCTTGTAAGTGCTATTGTTACATTATATTTTACTATTTGGAAGCCTAGTAGAGTAGGTGAAGAAGGTTATCTAACAATAACAGGTGAAATAGGTAATAATATAGTATTTAATGTAACACAACTTGAGGTTTTGCCAAATATCACTCAAGAATATTTTCTTCAAGGGAATCCAAATATTCTAGCAAATTATACGGGAGTATCAATTTATTACCTTATAACAGAAATAGCTAATTACACAAATCCAAATTCAAGTTTTAAGGTTAAAGCAACGGATAATTATCAATATACTCTTACAATGACACAAATTAACAATACTAGAGATATTATAATTGCTTATATGAAAAATGGTGAATATCTCAAAAGTGGTTCTGAAGGCGGAAATGGTCCCTTACGCTTGATCATCCCCCAATCTATAGAGCAATATAATGGTCAATTTTGTGTAAAATATGTTGTTCTTATAGAAATTATCCAAGGTGATTAAATGAAACGTTATAGTACCTTTGACCTGATAATAATTGCTATTATGGCTGCATTAGGTTTAGGTACTAAACAAATTATACGTCCATTAGTTTCTCTCATAACTGTTCCATTAGGTATACCTGGAGGAGCAGTTGTTGGTGGATTCTATATGCTGTGGTTAGTATTAACTAAACGACTCGCACCTAAATTTGGTACAGGCTTTTTATTTGGCTTAACACAAGCTTTAGTTGTGATGATATTACCATTTGGCTCTCATGGAATATTTACTTTAATAACATATTCAATGCCGGGATTAGCTGTAGATTTAATTGATTTAGCTTTTGGTAAAAAAGCAAATGGGGTAATTTGTTCCATGATAGAAGGAGCAATCGCTAATTTCGTTGGTTCATTATTAGTTTTAATTTTAATTTTCCGACTTGCGTTAGAACCATCAATATTTATCACATTAATCGCTCTACTAACTGGAAATATTGGTGGTATAATCTCTTATTACATAGCAAAACAATTAGCTAATACTCTTTCATTAGATTTATCAATAGATGAAAAGAAGAAAAATAAGAAAGAGGAGTTACCTATTGATACTCCTCAGATAGGTCAATAAAATCTAATATTTCTTTTCATAGACTAATTGTCCATTAAAGAAAGTCATAAACACTTGAACATCTTTTATAGCATCTGGATCAATTTTATACAAGTCTTTGTCTAGAACAACAAGATCAGCAACTTTTCCAACTTCAAGGGAACCTTTGATCTTTTCTTCAAATGATGAATAAGCTGCACCCAAAGTAAAGTAATAAAGGGCTTCATCTATTGATATTTTGATCTCATCAATGGGATGAGTAACAACAGACCAAATGCCAAAAATTGGACTCATAGGCATATTATCAGAACCAAAACACAATTTAGCTTTTGAATCAATTATCGTTCTAAAGCGATTCAAGAGTTTATATCTTTCTGAACCTAATCGTATTTCATAAAGTTGCTCTGGTCTTCCCCATCGTCCTGGAAAATTAGGCTGCATTGATAGAATTAATCCAAGTTTGTTTGCTCTTTCTAGTAAATCATCTGTTAAATATTCTGCATGTTCAATACGATGTCTACCTTTAGCTATAAGCGAATTATCATTTAATTCTTCAAAAACGGCGATAACCATATCTATTGCTTCTTCACCGATAGCATGGTTAGCTGTTTGCCAATCATTTTCTATAGCTTTCTTGATAGTTTCAAAGAAGATTTCTTTCTCGATATAGAATTTACCTCTTGTTGTTGGATCATCAAAATAGCTTTCCTTTAATTTAGCTGTTCTTGCCCCTAAAGATCCATCAGTAAAATTCTTCACTCCCCCTAATCTTAAGATTTCATCACCAAATCCAGTTTTCAAACCAGTAGCTAAATAATGGTCAAATTCAGTAAAAGGTATATTCATATATACTCTAATTGAAAGATCATTTTTCTTCCAAGCATTAATATATGCTTTAATTTGATGAATTGACAAATTGTCGGTAATTGAGGTTACTCCTAAAGAATGAGCATATTCACAGGCTGATTTGACTGTGAGATCATAATCTTCTTGTGTTTTCTGAAGTTTAGGTGATGCTCCAACTCGATTGTTTAACGCTTCTGTTAAAACTCCTGTTGGTTTATTGATTTTATGATCATATTCCAAATCAGGATCATTTAATGGAATTTCAAATTCTTCCAATGCTCGAGTATTAACTACAGTTAGATGTCCACAAACACGTCTAATGAAGCAAGGATTCTCTGGGGCTATTTTATCCAATTCATCTAGTGTTAAATAGCGTTTATCATCCCAATTGCTTTCATCCCAACCTTCACCAATGATCCACTTACCAATAGGTGTTTCTTTTACTCGCTCACTAATTTTTTCTAATGCTTCTTTTGGTGATGTTACATCCTGTAATAGAACATCTTGGAATTTTGCTGCAACAGCTAATAAATGAGTATGTGTATCGTTAAATCCAGGACACAGAAATTTACCATTAAGGTCAATTACTTTTTTACTTTGAGGAAATCGGCTATTTATTTCAATATTTTTACCTAAGGCAACTATTATACCTTGATCTATAGCAAGTGCTTCAACTCGAGGTTGTTGCCCATTCATTGTCACTATATTACCATTTATTAGAACCAAATCAATATCAGTTTTCATCTTGAACGTTTATTTAATGATTTGATGAGTTATTGAGTTTTTTCCTTTCTAATCTAAAAGACGATAGAGAAGTCCTAAAATGAATGCTAATAAAAGGTAGAGGAAAATTCTGAAAATATATCTAAAAATTGGATTTCTTTGGATAATATTTTTACTAGTTTCAATTACATCTATAGATGGAACCCTAGGTTCTTTGTAGGAAATTAATCTCTCATCAATAGCCATTTCAAGTTTTGTATTACCAATTAAAGTTAATCCTTCTAGGAATTTAGACTTGTAAATATACATCTCATTCAACCATTCTTTCGATAATTCGTTTTTCATTAACTCATTCTCTAATCTAGTAGCTACGAGATTCATACCTGTAACATTATGTGTAATAGTACAAATTTCAGTAAAAAGTGAAATACCTGATGGTTGAGCTTTTTCAATTATTAATTGTGATAACCAATCATTATTTTCTGTTATATTTGAGGATAATAATTTTATAATCTCTTTAGTATCTTTCCCCATCTTAGTACCTAATTCTATGAACCAATCAACTGGAAGATTTTTTGCTTGGTAAATGGTTACTTGTAATAATCCTTCCATCAATTCAGGGTCCTCTGAAAGACTAAATTTGTTAAGATATTTGATAGCTACATCAAATGCTTGTAATTCAGCTGAAATTGAAAATCTATAAAGCGCAGCTAAAATCTTTTCTTTTTGTGTTAAACCAAAGAATATTGCTTCTTCCAAGAATCTACCAAAAAATAACAGAAAAATTATTTCAAGACATCCTATCATTAGACAAACATTAATTGATAATTGATCAAGAATAACACCAATAATTCCTGCAACAAATATTGCCCCAAAAAAGACATAACTGCTAATTAATAGACTATTTAATCTCTTTTCTCTTTTACATATTTGACAAACTTGAGTTATTTTTTTATCTGAAACAATTGTAAGAGATTTCTCTTTTAATGGAAATCCGCATTTCGAACATCGGTTTGAATTTAAATTAATCTCACTCGTACTCAAAGTTTTATCACTATCAGTTAATACTCTTATATGAAAAATCCTTTGGTTTTTTCTCTTTTTATTTACATCTGGTTTTGATGATGTAAATTCATAATTATTTTTATAAGTCATTAGAATCTCTCTTTAGAATGAATAAATGAGTTTACTTCTGAAATTTTTTAGAATCATTTTTTGATTGACGGATAATTGCCAGAGCTTTCTTTAATACAAGTTGAGAAGATAAAATTTCATTGAATGTTAATCCATCTTCAATAAGTTCATTTAAGGTTTCTGCAAATTCAAAAAATTCAGGATTGTTAATTAATTCAATTATCTCTTGAGTATATCGATCATTGGTAACATCCTTTTTCATTTTTTTATTGACAGATTCTTTAGTAATTATATTATTCTGCATTCTATTATTCATTTTTCTCAATAAGAAATTATCATCATTATATTAAAACACCAAAAAGTATTCGTAAATAAAAATTCTGAGAAACATCATAATTTTTTGCTTAAAACAACACATTTAATTATAAGAAAAGTAACTTTACGAAAAAGGAATAAGTATTCAGTAAACTGTTAATGTAAGATGCTTGGAGAATAGTTGAAAGTGAAATTATTAGCTAAGGTTGTTTTGGCTGGAGATGGTGGTGTAGGAAAAACTACACTCATTCACAGATATATCACTAACAGTTTTATTGATTCTACAAAATTAACTATTGGTGCTGCTTTTCACACACATGAAATAAAAATGGATGACCACACTGTTTTAGTTCAAATCTGGGATCTTGGTGGACAAGAACAATTCAAACAAATGGGTATTTTTGATAAATATTTCAAGGGTGCTACTGTAACTGTTATTATGTTTGATTTAACTCGATTATCAACCATTAATAGTATACCTGAATGGGCTGATTTGGCAATCAATTCTAGCAAAACTAAATTAATACTTGTTGGTGGAAAGAAGGATTTAGCACAAGGGCTTTCATTTGAAGAAACATCTTTTAGTGAGTTAGATGATAAATATCATTTTGTTACATATTTGGAAACATCCTCAGCCACCGGTGAAGGAGTAGATGATGTTTTTCAAACAATTGCTAAAGTAATAATCGATTCCACTATTGAAAAGAAAATCATTGAAAATGGAAATAATAGTAAGCTGATTCCTAAATAATTACTTTTTTAAAAGCTAATACTATTTTTTATATGAACTAATCTAATAGTATAAAACCTTTAACTTTAATAAAGTCTATATTTAATATTACTTGCTAAGATTATATTATATGATATTCAATAATTTAGGAGATTTAATGAAATAATGGACTCAAAACCTGCTGCAAACAATCTAAAAGCATTAATTAGTACTATTATTGCTCATGGAAAAACAGGTAATATGCGAGCAGTAGTCCAAACTTTAACTGATTTTGAAAAATTAACTAAGCAATTTAGAAATGAAAATGACATTCGTTTATATTTAGCACAAGCTTATCGACATGCTTTAGAGCCATTTGGTGTGGCGAAAAAATATAAAGACGCTGAACAAATGATTGAAAAAATCGAACTAATTCTTCGAGGACAATCAGATTCTGAAGATTTACAAGAAACCTATAGCGAAGCATTGAATGCATTAGTTTTTCATTATATTATGAATGAGATGGATAAAGACATTCATAAGACATTAACAAAATTAGGTCAATATGCAACTAAAAATCAGTCTAATCCTTTTGTCCAATTCAATTATGCAATGGCTCTATCAAAAGTAGCGGAATATTTTGCTAAAAAAGATAACAAGGATACATCTTATAATCTTCTATGGGAAATTGTTGGTATTGTCACCTTCTATCCTGGGAATGAGATTTTAGCACAAGTTGTTGATGGTTTAGTTCAATGCATTTCTAATGTAGGTAATCGTTTAACTTATAGTGAATTAGAGGATTTAGCTACAAGAATTGATGAATTCATTAATTTTACTAATGAATTTGAGATACAACAAAAATTAACTACATGTCAAGGGAAGATATTTCAGTACATTGCTGGACAAAGAATGAGATTGGGTTATAGTCCTGATGGTAAAAAACAATTTATAAAATAATATCATTTTTGTGATTCTATCATTTGTTGTAGAATGTTTTCCAAGTGAGCTATTTGTATTATGCCTACCAATTGTCTGCCACCAACCAAGATAGTAGGTAGTGCTGTAATACCATAAGCTTCTGCTAATGTTGGATCTGTTTCTGCATCTATAGTTTCAACTTCAAGAGCATATTTCTTTCCAACTTTTTCTATATGATTAACAGCAACTTTAGACCATGAATCGCCTTTTTTGACAAAAAAGAGTATTTTAGTTGAAATTTCTTTATGTATTTTAGGTGAAATATCGGGAGTAGGTTTTAATCCACCAACAATTTCTTGTATTATTAAATTAAAAGCAGCATCTACATTTGTATCAGTTTTAGCACTAGTGAAAATAATATTAGCCTTTGCTGCAGGAGTATCTTTTAATTTATCAATATTATAAGCAAGAGGTAAATTTTGTGTTTGAGCAAGATCAAGTTTTGTACCAACAATTACTACATTGACATCGCGTCCATCATTAGCTTGCTTAAGATCACTATACCAACCATTCAAATGGTCAAAAGTTTCAGGATTAGTTAAATCATAGGCTAGAAGAGCGCCAGAAGCACCTTGCAAATATCGCAAACCGATGTGTCTTCTAGTTTCTTGACCGGCAATATCCCAAATTAATAATTTAACTTGGGTATCTGGAAAATCAAAAGTTCGAACATAGAAATTAACTCCCAATGTGGTCATGTAGTCTTTTTGAAAAGTATCATAAATGTACCTTCGAACAAGACTAGTTTTTCCAACACCTGGATCTCCTAGTAAAACGATTTTTCGTTGGAACATTTTTGACATTGGTTATTAACCTCGCATTTTGTAAGTTCATTTTCTTTTTGTAGGTTTTTATTAAGGTATTAACTAATTTATTAAAATTAGTATTTTGTCAAAACCTCACATC
The DNA here is from genome assembly GCA_035528035.1 of Bathyarchaeia archaeon. Classification (GTDB taxonomy): domain Archaea; phylum Asgardarchaeota; class Heimdallarchaeia; order JABLTI01; family JABLTI01; genus JABLTI01. The sequence continues at coordinate 47,571 of DATKZI010000004.1, read as the reverse complement.
CATCAGCGGTAATTATTACTGTATGTTCAGCTTGTGCTATTGGTGTTTTACTTTTACTAACAAGCATTGGATATCGATTAAGAGACTTATATGAGATAAGCTCTTTTAATGCTTCGAATAACCTTGTTTCTGGTAAAATACCCTCTAACCATCTTAAGGCAAAAGGCAATCCTTTGTATTGTTCTATCTCTTCAAGAACTTTCTTTGCTTCCTTTGATTTAGCTTTAGTATCAATTTGTGAAAATATAAAAGTGTAAGTTTCATCATAAACTTTTCCTGAACCTTCTTTTGTAGTAACAAAAGGTTCTATTGCTAAAACTTGTCCTTCTTTTAGCTTAGTACTAAAAATATCTAACTTAGGTTTATAATTTGGGATACTTATTCCAGTATGTAATTTCCATTGTTCAATTACATGGCCTGTTAAATCAGTAACAGGTGTTAGACCTTGCTTTTTGATGGTATTCTCAATCTCTTCTCCAATATCACTCGGTTTTATACCGGGTTTAATTATTTTTATTGCACTTTCTAGAGCAAGTTCTGCTGCTTGTTTTAATTGTTGATAAGTTTTTGTTCCTCCAACGAGGAATGTTTTTGCATGATCAGCAATAAACCCATCAATATGTGCTCCTAAATCAATTTTCACTATCGAACGTTCTGGAATTTTTAATTCATCATTAATCGGTGAAGTATAATGAGCAGCAATTTGATTAATTGAAATATTAACTGGAAAAGCTGGTTTAGCACCTAATGAAACTATTTCTCGCTCTAAGCTTTCACAAACTACTTGCAATCGCTTTCCTTTTGTGATATATTTTTTGGCTTTGCTCATTACTGTAGCAGCTATTCGTCCAACTTCACGATATTTCTCTAATTCTTCATCAGTTAATAATGACAAAATTTATTTCTCCTTTAACGAGTTATAAAGTTCATTTAATACATACTAAACAAGAATTACCTATTAATAAAATTCCTCTTTACTTAGAAAACCATCCTTTAATCCAATACCATACAATTTTAAGAAGAGCTTTAAGTTCATATTTTTCAGGTATATGCCATTTCATCCAAAGAGGTATTTCATATTTTTTTATTACTTGTAAAAGAAATAATGAAAATAGCGCTAATGAAAATAGAATTAATAGATAATCCCACCACTTTAGACGTAAATAATAAAGATAAGTTCTCTTTTTCACTGCATTCCAACCACGTGATTCAATTGCCTCTGCTAATTGTACTGAACGTCGAAAAGCAGAACCAAAAATTGGGATTAGTAGAGGAATCATATTACGTAATCTTTTGAGTAATCTTCCGCGATCGATTTGTAAACCTCTAGATTTCTGTGCAGCAACAATTATTGAAGTTTCATTAGCTATGGTAGGAATAAATCGATAAGCAGTACTTATTGCCCATGCCAAGGAATAAGGAAATTTAAATTTTACAAGCATTTGTGAGATATCATCAGGTGAAACTGTTTGGAAGTATAAACCAAAAACTGCTGTAAGAACTATGAATCGTAAAGCAATGGCTATACCTGAAGTTGTAGGTGAAACAACATCTTTCAGGAGTAAAGCATTCAAAATAATTATTAGAAGAATTAGTGGTAATAAAGTTAATACCGCTCGAGACCATTTTTTAAAGAATCGTCCCATAAAGATCAATGGGATAATAAAAGCAGTAATAAATAGTAATGGTATTAGATCTCTAAAAAGAATTGTTATACAAGTAATTACTATCACAAAGAGAAATTTACCTCGAGGATCAACTTGATGTAAAAGGGATTTTTTTGCATCATAATTAAAATATTCTAAAATCTTTAGACTCACATTTTTCACCTCATTCTCTTTGTTGAATTAATAAATGTTTGATATTTTCATATAAGCTTGATTCGTCGAAGTGCAAATCAAAATTAACGAAATTTTTCATTAATTCCTCTTGTAAATCGAGTAAAATTGGGGTATCTAAATCAGATTCTTCTACAATCAATTTATTAATTAAGATATTTTTAGATTGGTCATCAGCAACTATTCTTCCATCTTGAAGAACAATTGTTCGAGGAATAAACTCTAAAATGAAATCTATATCATGAGTGACTATTAGAACAGTAATACCTTTTCTTGTTAATTCATGTAGATAATTTCCAAGTCTACTTTTTTGATGATAATCTTGTCCAAACGAAGGTTCATCTAATACTAATATTTGTTGATCCATTGTTAGAACAGAAGCAATAGCAACTAAACGTCTTTCTCCTCCTGATAATTCTAAAGGATTTTTTTCTAACAAATGTGTAATATGAAATTGTTCTGCCATTACATAAGATAATTTTTTTCGTTCTTCTTCTTTCATTCCAAGATTTTTTGGACCAAATTCTAATTCCTTTTGTACAGTTTCAGCAAATAATTGATGATTAGGATTTTGAAAGGCTAATCCTACAATTGTAGCCATTTCAGATAACCGTTTTTTATGGATATTCTCCCCATTAATGAACACTTCACCCACTAATGGTTTAAGTAATCCATTGATGTGTTTTATGAGAGTAGTTTTCCCAACACCATTTTTTCCCACTATTGCTACTAATTCTCCTTTATTTATGGTCAAATTAATATCATTTAATATTGATCTACCCTTTTTATCATAGGAAAAAGAAACAGACTTGAATTCAATCATAAATTTTATTTATCCCCTTTTATTATTTGAATAAAATCAGTTACAGTTAATGGAAGTTCACTTTCTTTGAATTGCTCTCTGTAATTTACTGTGAGTTTCTTAAATGTGTCAATTTCCTTTGATAATCTTAAATATAATCCAGGAATTTTAGGTAGTAATTCCTCTGGATAATTTTTACTTAATAAAACATCACGAGTATTTCCAAAAACCTTCAACATGCCTTTTTCCAGATAAGCTATTTTTTTTGTATACTTGAGACATCTATCAAGTCTATGTTCTGATAAAATTATTGTTTTGTTATATTTAGTGTTTAATTCTGCTAATTTATTTAAAATAATGTTAGCTATTTTGGGAGAGAGATGAGCAGTAACTTCATCTAATATCAATATTTTAGGGTCTAAAACAAAAGCTGCTGCTATTGCTGTCAATTGTTGTTCACCTCCTGAAATAGCGAAAGGTGATTGGTTTCTAATCTGCTCCAAATTAAATAATTCAATCATTTCTTCAACACGATTACGAATTTCTTCTCTGGGCAAACCAAAATTTTCCATTGGGAAGGCTATTTCTCGTTCTACTGTTAAATTTGACAATTGATTTTCTGGATTTTGAAAAACAAAACCTACTTTTTGAGCTAATTGAGCAGTATTAGTTTCTGCGATGTCCTCACCTAAAACAGATATTGTACCACCAAATGTTCCTGAGTAAAAATGCGGTATTAAACCATTAATAGTTTTAAGTAAAGTAGATTTCCCAGAACCACTAAAACCAACTAATAAAAGGAAATCGCCTTCGTTAATATCGAGACTAACATTCTTTAGAGCAAACTCATCACTGTTTTTGTATTTGAATGTAACTCGATTTAACGAAATAGCTTTATTGGCCATTAATGTCCTCCTTAATAACTTGATTTTCTCTTATTTCTAAAACATCTTTTAGTAATTTGAAAGTAGCATTCATAATATCCTTTTCAGGAATTTCCATTGGTATTGTTAAAGCTGCTGCTGTTGAATGCCCTCCACCATCTCCATTAAATTGCTCACCTAATTGCTTCATAATATCTTTGCCAAAATTGATTCCAGTAGTGTGATAAAAATTACTGGTAGACCTAATAGATAATCTGGTTATTTTTTTGCGTTTGGTAAAAATAATTCCAACATCTGCTCCTAAATCTAATAGAGCTCTTGCTGAAGAGCCTTCATATGAACCAATTGTACTCCAAGCGATTATCCAGCTATTAAATTTATATAGACTTGATCGTGCAGCACATTTTAATCTAGCAATGCGTTCTGATTCTTCAATATCCTTCTGTATTAGACTAATAGCTTTATCATAATCAGCACCTAAATGTAAAATTTTGGAAAGCAATAAACTTAAATTTGTATTCAAAGAGTAAAATCTTCTGCTATCATAAATTATTCCAGTTAGTAAAATTGTTAATAATTTTTGAGAAGGAATAAACGAATGGGAAAATATTAATTCAATAATTAATTCTGCTGTAGAAGTTTTTTTATCATCAATTATTGATAAAAAGATGCTATCAGCAAACTCTGTTTGTGTATGATGGTCAATAATTGCTATTTTTTCTTTTGGTTGCTGTAAAACTAATTCCTGAAATTGACCCATCTGTGAAAGAACATTAACATCGACAATAATTATTAGATCATATTTTTTTTCTGTTTCAGAAAGATATTCATGTTCATAATATTCAATTAATGAGTTTGTATGTTTACTTATTCCATCTATTAAAATATCAACATGCGCTTTAGGATTTAATTTACTCACTAGGAATTGCATGCCATATGCTGAAGCAATTGAATCTGGATCAACACTTGTATGACCTAAAATTGCTACAGATTTGATTTTTTGGTTCTTAAGTAATTTAAACAGTTTTTTGCTGTTTTTCATTTGGAGTATTTCTCCTTTAATAAACGATCTAATCCGGAAAAAGTTTCTTCTAAGACATCTTGAATTAGCTTATTATCCTTTTCACCTGAACCTTCAGTAAGATCTGCTACAATATCCACATCAATATTGAGAATATCCTTACTTGTATCGATATCAATGATAATATCATATGAATCGATTTTTCGCTCGGGAACTCGTTTACCGAGGGACTGTCGAACAAGTTCATGAATTTCTTCAGAAATTGTTTCAATCTCTTCCTCGGTGAGTTTTCTCAATCCTACTGTTGTAATTGATGGATTAATTTTTTCATTCAAATGTATCAACCAAAAAAATAGGTCAATTACTTCTTAGATCCGCCTTCTAAAGCTGCTCTAATCTCTTTTTCAAGATCTTCAAATTGTGATTTTAATTTATCTGAACTTTTTTCTGAGAGCTTAACTCTTGTTTCAGTAAGTTCTTTTTGATCTTTCAATTTCTCTTTGGTATCTTTTATAGTACTTTTAACCATTAAACGACCAATACTTCTATAACAGACTTCATCGTCAGGTAATTCTTCAATTTCCTTTAGAGCTTTTTCAATATCCATGTGTTCAATTTTCAAAGCTTGAACTTGTTGCTGTACGGTAGCCATTTGTTGCTGGATTGCCTGATATCTCTTGATCTTTTCTTCCAATTGTGGACTAATTCCTTGTGACAAATTTATTCCTCCAATATTATAATTAACAACTCTCAAAGATTATTTAAAGAAACTTTCTATAAAAATCATAAAGAAGTATCATAATAAATAGTTAGTAATTATTGTCTCGAACTAATTCTTTTAATATAGCAAGTGTAAATCACTGTAATAGTTTACAATAATTGGACTGAAATATATGACTCTCTACATTGGATTTGTTCTTCACATATATCAACCACCAACACAGAAACCAACCATTCTCAAAAAAATTATTAGTGAATCCTATCAACCACTTTTTGATCTTCTAAATAGAGAAAGTTATGCGAAGATGACATTTAATATCAATGGTTCTTTACTTGAGTTACTTGATTTTTATCAGGAAAATAAATTATTGGAAAGTATAAATTCTCTTGTGAAAAGTAAACAAATCGATTTATTGGGTTCAAGTTGTTATCATGCAATATTACCTTTAATACCTGAAGACGAAATCATTCGGCAGATCCAACTTAATGAACAACAAATTATACCTCATTTTGGTGAAAAAGCGCTTTCATCCAGAGGATTTTGGTTGCCCGAAATGGCTTATGATTTTCGAGTTATAGAACCTTTACAGAAGAAAAACTATTCATGGACGATTATATCAAGTGTAGCTACTCCTACAGAAGAACTACCAGATAATTATATTCCAATGATAAATGATAATTTCATAATTTACTTCAGAAATGATTTATTATCGAATTTAATTTCTTTTAAAAATCCTAATGTTGATGAGTTCTATCTAGCAATGAAGGGATTAAAAGATGCGTCTAAAGAAGATTATTATCTAATTTTAGCTATGGATGGAGAGACATATGGCCATCATATCAAAGGTTTAATTGAAGAATTCTTAGAACCTTTTATCCAAAGGATAAAAAATGATGATGATGTTCAACTAATTAAAATCGCTGAATTACCTTCATTATTTCCTAATAAGAAGCAAGTAATAGCCCGATCAAGTACTTGGTCAACTTCTGAAGAAGATTTACATCGTGGTGTTCCTTTTCCATTATGGTCAGACCCAGAAAATAAAATTCATAATTTACAATTGACAGTAATGAATCATACTCTCTATTTGGTATCTCAAGCGGAGAGTAAATGCAAAACAGATGAAATTTCTATAGACTCTCAAGAGAAGTTTACACAAGCAAGAAATTGGTTGGATAAAGGATTACACAGTTGTCAATTATGGTGGGCATCAGGAAAACCATGGTACTCAGAAGAAATGATACTTAAAGGATTAAATCAATTAATAATTGCTTCCTCTATGGCTTTGAAAGTGATTCTATTTTCATGCAATAATGAAGATGATAGGAATAAAGCGCTTAGATTATTTGATGAAATATTCGATGCTCAAAAAGAGATTTATCTTTTGGTTTAAGTTAAGTTTTTTTCTTAGTCTTAGGATATTTTTTGAAATCTTCTTTTGTTTTCCAAGTATGTTTTTTCCATTCATTGAAAATTCGTTTATAGAGTATTATTGTTTGGTCAGCAATAATTGACCAATCATATACATGTCTCAATTTTTCAACAGCGTTAGTAACAATTTTCTCTCTTAATGCTTTAGTCTCGAGAAGCTCTATAATAATTTCAGCCAAAGCAGTAGAATTTTCAGGAGGAACTTTCATTCCCGTCCAACGATGATCAACAATTTCTGAAAGACCACCAACATCGGAAACAATAATTGGTGTTTTAGTAGCCATTCCTTCTAATGCCACAATTCCAAATGGTTCATAGGTAGATGGAACAACTAAAATATCTGCAACATTATAATAAGCTAAAAAATCTTCATCTGGTATATAACCTGTGAATAACACATTGTGAGTAATTTTCAATTCTCGAGTAATTCTTTCTAGTTCATTTCGGTGCCAACCTTCACCAGCAATAACAAATTTGGTTTTAGGTTTCTTCTTGAGAACGGAATTAACTGCACCAAGTAAAATATTAACACCTTTCTCTGGTACTAATCGACCTATATAGGATACTATTTGTTCATCCAGTTTAGCGTATTTTTTATGATGTTTAAGTTTTTCTTCCTCTGGTAATTCAACAGAAAAATCATTGAAACGAACACCGTTAGGAATAATTGTCATTTTATCGTTTGGAAAATTAAATGAAAAATGACAAAGGGATTGCATATATTGACTACAAACAATATTATGCCAAGCTTCTTGGATAAGCAAATTTTCAATTTGATCAATCATATGTTGGCCATCATTGAATAATCCACTTCGTCTTCCCCTTTCTAAAGAATGAATCGTTGCTATCATTGGTTTACGGTATAACTGTTTTAATCCTATAGCAGCAGAAGCTACTAACCAATCATGAGCATGTAAAATATCAATATTATAATTATCTATTATCTCAATGGCTTTCTTTTCCATTAATAGATTCATATTGAGATCCCATTGTAGAAATTCAGGAGCAGGGATTTCATATGCATCAAATCTATGAACATGAACACCATCAATTATTTCAAAATCTGCTGCACCAGGAAAACTACAAGTGAGAACATGGACTTCAAAACCTTTTGTAACAAGCATTTTAGACAAATCATATACATGAGCTGCAAGACCTCCTACTTTAAAAGGAGGAAATTCCCAACTCAACATAAGTATACTAAATGTCATAATTTTTTCACTCATTAGTTATTTTATCATCTAAGATTTTTGTATAATAATCAGATATTTTTGAAACGATTTTTCTATCAGTTAATGATTGGACTATCATTTTTTCTTCAGATATTTTATAATTTGCAATCAATTTTGTTGCTAAATTATCTGAATTAGCAAAAATCAAATCAGCTGTTTTCAAGCTCATTTGTTCGATTTTCATAATTCCATTATTATAAGGCGAAAAGGTAGAATCTCGAGTCAGTTGAATATTTGAGATTGAAACAATTATTTTCTGTACCAATTTTTCTCCCCAAGGAATCAATAATGGTAAAGTTTGCCATTCAAAGAAATGAATTAAATTAATATCGTGTGTATTGATAATGGATGCAATTGCGCTTTGATAGGCTGATTTTAAATTGAGTATGTTTGAAAAGAATGAAATATTATTTGGAACGTTATAAGGTATTCTTACAATAGTCATTTTGTTGTTCTTTTCTATACCAGAACGCCAATCATCAAAGGTAACAATCCAAACATTGTATCCTTGAGTTATTAAGGTTCTAGCTAATTTTTGAATAATATCGCTTAAATTAGAGAGTCGTCTAGGTGGATATTCAAAAGAAACCAATATTACCCCTTTTTTTTGTTGATTTTCAGTCACCTTTTAATCCACTCATATACTCATTTTTTGTTTTTAGTTTAGATCACATTTAACAAATTATTGTTTGAAATTAATAGTAATAGTCTCGAGTATAAATTCCAATGCTCTTCCACTTATGTGAAAATTGCTGCAACAGCAATAATGCCTTTTCCAAGTAAGAAAAATCTTTCCTCGAATTTTCCTATATAACCTTGTTCAATAAGTTCTTGAAGTATTTCTGGCACATTATAATCCTCTGTTTGACCGATAATATTTTCAAGTTCTGATAATTCTCGAGCAACTTCAGGTTTAGTAATACCATTTGAAAACATCACATGACAAACATGGAATAATTTGTTAGTTTGCGACATTTAATCACATTTGTTTTATTTTTTCTTTTAATTATAAAATTTTTCACAAGGTAGAATGAAATAGAAGTCATCTTATTTGTGGTGGTTCAATTATTTCCGTATGTATAATTTCAATTTCAACATCGTTAGAAGAAATTAATCCTGAAAAAATAACTGAATATTGATTATCAGCTTTGCGATAACGTACAATATTATATTCTCCTTCTCCTTCATTGAAATAAATATAGAGAAGTACTTCTGATAGATCTTTAAAATAAGAACCACGTAAAACCTTGGAAATATCAAACCTTGATTGTAAAGGTATTCGAACAACTAAGAGGATATCTTCAGCAAATGGCCTGAAATCTTTCCCTTGATTATATTTTAACATAATTTGCCCTAATTCTCTATCACAACGAGGGCAAAATGGTCGAAGTTGTCCTTTTGCCATGCGAAAACCTATTCCTCGTTTGCAGAGATAAAGAATACCATCGTTTGCACAATAATAGGAACCCCTTAAATTTCGTCCATTATAATTGTTAATCTTAAATATACGATTATAAGGACAACTGACGCAAGGTGAATCGCAGTCAAGGAATATTTCACTCATGGTAATTTGATCGCTCCATTTTTATCGAGATAATTTAAAGATAATTTTAAACCTAACAACATAATATAACTATGAATTAATAAGATTAACTTATAACTATCTTTATTGTTTTATAATTGAAACAAGTTTTAGTTATAGAAAAATTTTTTCCTTAGCAGATAGTTCTATGAAATAAAGGTTTAGGAGTAAAAAAAAAATGATTATATCAATTGGAGAAATTCTTATTGATTTTGTTTCAGACGAAATTGGTTCTCTTGAAAAAGTAAAAATTTTCAACAAATATCCCGGAGGAGCACCTGCGAATTTTTCTGTTGGAATTGCAAGATTAAATTTGGAAATAACTTTTATTGGTATGGTAGGCAACGATCCTTTTGGGGAATTTTTAGTTTCATTTTTAAAAAAGGAAGGAGTAAATACTAAGTATATTGAAAAAACAGAAAACAATGAACGAACAGCTTTGGCATTCGTTTCTTTAGATGAAACAGGAGAAAGAAGTTTTGTTTTTTATCGTAATAATGCTGCTGACTTAAAATTATCGCCTGAAAAAATAACCGATGATATTATCAATAAATGTGAATATTTGCATTTTGGTACTTTATCATTAAGTAGTGAACCAAGTAAAAGTGCAACAATTAAAGCAATAACTGAGTGTAAAAGAAATGGTGCTAAAATTTGCTTTGATCCAAATTTAAGAATGGATATTTGGCAAAGTAAAGAATTATTAAGAGAAACAATTTCACATGTTTTACCATATGTTGATATTCTCTATCCTAGTTATGAAGAGCTCTCATTTATCCTAGGAAAAGAAGTATCAGAAGAAGAAGCAATAAATGTTTTAATGGAAAAATATCCAATCGAAATTATTGCATTAAAGAAAGGAAAAGATGGCTGTTTATTAAAATCTCGAGAAGGTTTCTTTCTAACAATACCATCATTTGAAGTACCAATAATTGATACTACAGGTGCTGGAGATGGTTTTAATGCAGGATTTATCTTTGGCTTAAGTACAGGCAAAACTTTGGAAGAAGCAGGCATAATTGGAAATGCTATTGGTGCCTTAGTTATACAAAAAAGAGGTGCTATGACATCCTTACCTACCCTAAATGAACTTAAAGAATTCTTAATAAATCAGAGAGTTACTTTATCAATCTAAAATAATTTTAGTGGTGTTATAGAATTATGTGTCACTTAACAGGTTATATCGGTGAAGATAATTGTGTTCCTTTATTATTAGCTTCTTTGGAAATACAAGAAGCAATTATAGGTGCTCAAGCAACAGGATTAGCTGTCATGAGTTTAGGTAAAATCATAATGGATAAAGCGATTGGTCCTGTTAAGAATTTTAGAGAATCAATAGATTTTATTGATGAATCTTCTATTGGTATTGGTCATACTAGATATGCTGTTAAAAGTGTAACATGTGCAGAGACAAATACCAAAGAGAAAGCTCATCCATTTTGGAATAGTGATAATAGCTTTGTTACTATGCATAATGGAACTATTTTTAATTATGAAAAATTAGTTGCAGAATTAGAAGCTAAAGGCTATAGATTCCGCTCAAAATCAACCTATATAAATGAGAAAAATGAAAAAGTAGTCGATTATAATGATAGTGAGGTTTTCAGTTATTTATTAGAAGAGGAGTTAAAGAAAGAAATAGATATAAAAGAAGCCATTAGAAATGCTTGTGAAAGGATACAAGGACATTTTGCTTTTGTTGTTTTTCATCCGAATTATTCTGAGAGGATTTATTTAGCTAATTGGATGCAACCAATGTTTATTGGTTTATCAAATACGGAAACATTTTTCACTTCATTTGAAGAAGGTTTTGAACCATTAATGGATAAATCATTACAACAATTTGAACCTCCTAAAAACTCGTTGATAATTCTAAGTAAAAGTCGAGTAACCATTGAACAATTATTGATGGATAGGAAGCTACCCAAATTTGAACCAAATCCAAAATCATTCAAAGCTATTATTCTAGAGGCAATTAAAAATAAAGCGAATGATATAGCAAAAATATGGGAGTATATTCAAAATAATTCGAAAAAAATTGGTTTATCTAAGAATGAATTTGAAGAATTATCTACTATTAATGGTTTTACTTTTAGTCCTCTAATATACGCCTATTTAGTTAAATTAGAAGATGAAAAATTGATTAAAAGAAAGAAAGACTTTGTTTGGGAAGGAGGTATAGATAAAACTCCTAGATACAAATTTTCTCTAACATTGAAAAGTCACTCAAAATGAATTTTCAAAATTAGAAGTTTGGATTTCTTTTTATAGGTAGTGCGATAAGAATCTCTCGAGTAGCTTTTTACTTGAGTATACCTTTTTGGTAATTATTTTCCACAAAGTGTTTGTGATTGGAATGGACAAGGAATTAATCATTGAAACTATAGATTTAAGGAAGAATTTCGGTTCTAAAGAAATTTTAAAGGGAATTTCTTTACATATACCAAGAGGAAGCATCTATGCTTTACTTGGACCTAATGGAGCTGGTAAAACTACTACCATAAGAATAATTACTGGATTATTAAAACCGACCTCTGGTCAAGTTTATGTTGATGGAATAGATGTAGTGAAAGATTCAGAAGCAATTAGATCTGAAATAGGCGTTTTATCACAGCTAAGTGCAGGTTATAAAGATGTAAAAACGCGAGATAATATTTTGCTATTTACAGATATAGTTGGTATAGATAGAAATGAAGCCATTATTAAAATGAATAAATTAATGATGTATTTGGATATGTTCGATAAATTAACTTTGAATTTTGGCAAATTATCTGGCGGAGAAAAGAGAGTTGTTAATTTGGTTAGAACAATAATCTCTAGTAAGGATATAATTATACTTGATGAACCAACAACAGGATTAGATATTGCTCGTGCAAAGCGTGTAAGGGATATTATACGTGATTTAGTTAATATTGAAGGTAAAACAGTTCTTATGTCATCTCATATTACATCAGACTTAGAAGATCTTGCAACCCATACAGGAATTTTGAAAAGTGGAATATTAGTTTTTGAAGGAACAAAAGATGAGGCTATCAAGAAATTCTCAACCAGAGATGATTTTGAAGAAGCAATAATTAATGCTTTTGAAAATGGTGAAACTACTGATGAAAAATTCATTTCATCACCTACAAAATTGGAGGGATCCCTATGACAAAGAAGAAAGGACAATTTAAAGCGATACTTAAAAAAGATCTAAAACTTGTTTTCACTTGGAAAACTATTATCCTTACAATTGTTGTACCATTTATTATGATGTTTGCTATAGTAGGAATACCTACTTTATTTATTTCAGGATCAAATACTTTAGTTGTTGTTTGCTCAGATGATGTGTCAATTAATATCTCCCATGTTAATGGAACTTTATATGAAATTGATTTAGGGAATTCTTCGATAGCTGAATTAGAGAATTTTGCTAGTCAAGATAGTAATATCGAGATTGTAGTTGTAAATACAAGACAAGAAGCATTAAATGCTTCAAATGGCATTTACTTTCCAGCAAATTTTACCTCATCATCTTTTGCAGGTGAATCTGTTTTTGAATACCGAAAATCTGCTAGTGATTTGTCAATTCAAGGAGCTAATTTTGATTATATGTTGAGCATCATTCAACAAGTTGTTTTCAAAACTTATCTATTCATAAATAATATTACAGAAGATAATGCTCCTCAAGTGGATTTCGTTGAATATTTCCCCCCAGTAACAGATACAGATAAGATTTGGTCACAAGATACTCTAGGATTTGCTATGCCTTTTGCCTATGCTTTGTTTATACTTCTTTCTCTGATTGGAAATATGGGAAGAACAATAGGATTCTCAAAAGAGAAAGAAGATGGTACATTTGAAACTATGCTTTCCATCACTAGAAATCGCGCTAATTTGGTTTACTCTAAATTAATTGTTGGAATAATCGCTTCATTATTAACATTACTATCTTATTTTGCTGGGGCAGCTATTGCAGGTGGAATAAGTTTTGCTGTATTAGGAGGAACAAGTTCAAGTACTGGTGTTGAAGGATTTCTCTCCATATCATTGGAGGATTTGTTATCGTTTAAGGGAATAGTTCTACTAGCTGGAATAGGTTTAGCGTTGATAATTACAATGTTAGCTTTAATGTTTGTAGATACGATGTTTCCCAAAAATATTGCAGAAAGAATCGGTGTTCCTGTAGTAATGGCTTTTGGTTTAATATTTATGATATCAGTATTTACAAATCCTGGAGAATCAACAATAATTGCTCAAATATCACCTTATTACTGGATATATCATTTTTGCATGTCAATTATAGACCTATCCTTTGGTTGGGTTGATGCAATCTACCTAATACTGTCAGTAGGACTATTAGTCTTGATGGTTTTCCTAGCAAGAAAAGCTATCGAACGAGAAAAAGTTCTTTTCTTCTAAAAAAGATTTTCAGGTTTATTCTGAAAATCTCTTTCAATTTTATCTATTTTTACAGATCATCAGGTCGTCCCCAACAACAACACCATTTAAAATATCGAATTGTTTCAATGTACATGAATCTTAAGAAAACATAAAAACCCCAACCGATCCAGAAAAACCATTCTAAAGGATGATACCAAGGACGATTTCTTTTCAAAGGTTTATACCATTTCCTTTGTTCAATTGTATCTTTTGATTCAAATTCATCTTGTTTTGGAACAATAACAACTTTTTTTGCTTCAGATGTCTCTGTTGCTGGAATATCTTTAACAATAACATTTGATTTTACTGGCAAAACTGTTGATTGAATTTTTTTTCTTTCTTCTACTTGTAAAACTTGTCCACAAAATTCGCAATAGACTAACCAATTATCGATTTTTTTCCCACAATTTGGACAGGTGAATTTTTGATCTGGCATGTTGCTCCCAATAATAAAGTAATTATTTGTATATAGATATCGCGATATATATGCCTTTTTAAAAAGCAAGTAATTAATAATAAATAAAAAAAGGAAAAAGAAGAATTGCAGTAAATAACTGCAAATTCAATTTTGTTGGATTTAATATACATTGCATGCAAGTTCATAATAGTTATGCGAATGACCACATGCTGGACAAACACTTGGTGGTTCTTCTCCTTCATGGATATATCCACAAACACTGCATTTCCATCGGACTTTTTTGTCTTTCTTAAAATGAGTATTATCCTCAAGTGTTTTTAGAAGAGCTAGATATCTTTTTTCATGTTCAACTTCAACTTTAGCAATCATTCTAAACTTTCTAGCAACTTCTGGGAAACCTTCCTTTTCTGCTACATCAGCAAAGCCAGGATAAAGTATTGTATGTTCTTCATGTTCTCCCATTGCTGCAAATTTAAGATTTTCTTTTGTAGTACCTTTATCAGTTGGATAATCAGCAGTGAATTCTACCATCCCGCCTTCAAAGAAACTAAAGAATTGTTTTGCATGTTCGTATTCGTTATCAGCTGTTTCTATGAAAAGATTTGATATGTGAACAAAACCTTCCTTAAAAGCTATTTTAGAATACATAGAGTAACGATTTCGTGCTTGTGATTCGCCTGCAAAAGCTTTGAGAAGATTCTTCTCGGTTTCTGTATCTTTAATAGATTTAGTCATAATTTTCCGCTCATCTATCTCTTCCAAAGTAAATGTTTGTTACAAAATTCACGGATGATAATATTCTCGGTATCTTTCACTTTGAATTTTGCAATAGGTTCATCCCCCGGTTTCAAAAACCTGCGTTGCGTTTTATCTCCAGTAATTACTTCGATCCATTCAATCCAATGATCATCAACCATTGGATGAAGTGTACTACCAACAACTACCTTGATCTTTCCATCATCAATTTTCTCCATAACTGGAACGTGTTTTTCGTTCTTCCAGTCAGCAGTTTGTTCTTTCATAAGGAGCATTGGTTCACCGCAACATACAAGTTGACCTTGTCCTCCATCGAGGACTTCAACAATGTTGCCACATTTGTTACATTTGTAAATCTCATATCTTTTAGCCATATTGAGATCACCACTTATATTCAAGTACTTTAATTTGCTATTAATAATTTTTCCTTCGAAATTAAAGGATAGCTTTTTTAAAGCAAATTTATATGGAAATTTTTGTAATTTTAAAAAAATAAGAAGAAAATTAGAAAAACAAAGTTATTCTAATCTATAATTCCTAAGGATTTATGTTTTTGATAAATTGATTCAGCTAATTTATCTAGTAATTTCTTGCCATCATCAGTCATTTTTCCACGAAGAATAACAGGTTCAAGTAATTCAGGTTTGATTCGAGTTAACATTGCAATAAGATCTTCTTTTAGTTGGCATTTCCAACCATATGAAGAAATGATTGAAGCAAATTTAGCCTTAGGTCGAAGTGCATTCGCTAGATAAGTAGCATATACAGCTAACGGATGAGGTCCTGTTAAAACAGCTGGTGCACCAATAACTATGGTTGCTGCATCAACAAGTGCCATAGCTAATTCACCTATATCTGTTACTGGAAGATTATATGGTTTAACTTGAATTCCCTTTTCAATTAAAGCATCTGATAGGTATTCAACCATCTCTTTGACAGAATGATGCATTGATACATAGGGAATAACTACTTCATTTTTGACATCATCTGAAATCCAATCTTTATATGCATTGATAATAAAATTGGTATTTTGATGTACAGGACCATGGCTTGGTGCTATCGTATCGAAATTATAATTTGATAATTTCTCAATATGTTTCACAATAATTTTTCTGAAAGGCATCATAATTTCTGCATAATAACGTTTAGCTGATTTGTAGGTTTTAGCTTCATCAGTAACAAAAAGTTCACTTTGAGCTAAATGCGTACCAAAGAGATCACAAGTAAACATAATTTTATCTTCTCTGGCAAAGGTAATCATTGTTTCAGGCCAATGTACCCAAGGGACATTAATGAATTCTAAAGTTTTATCACCTAAAGAAAGAGTTTCCCCTTCTTCTTTAACTAGGAATTTTTCCTCTGGTAAGTGTAAATGAACCATTAAATGTTCTTTACCTTTTGTATTTGTTACTATTTGAGCTTCGGGAAATCTTTGGATTAATTTTACAATACTTTCTGAATGATCTTGTTCTGTATGATTTGATACTAAATAGTCAATTTTCTTGACTTTTAATTTTCCTAGATTTTTTTCAAGTTCATAGTATTTTGTTCCATCAACAGAATCTATAAGAGCAGTTTTATTACTGCCAATAATTAGGTAAGCATTATATGTTGTTCCATCTGGAAGAGGGATTAGTTCATCAAAAAGTCGACGATCATAATCCTTAGCACCTACAAAAAAAATGTTAGGTTTTAATTTTGCTACTGTCATTTTTTTTCCTCAATCATTAATTTTAGTTTTTTTACTTTGAAATATCTTTCACCAAAAAAAGTGAATTTTTTATTTACTAATAAAAGGTTGTAATGATTTTCTTACAACCCTTCTTGGAAAGTTTTCTTCATTGTAATTTATGCTATAATTTCAAGTATCTTTTTTATGAGTATATCTTCGGTTACTAATCCTTCAACATTCCCTTTGCCATTGTTTATTATGGTATTTGGTACACCAAAGACGTCAAAATCTGTTGCTAATTGAGCAAATTGAGATGATTCGATCATTTCTGCTGTAATATTTGAATTTGCTAAAGCTAATTTTTGCGCACGAATTACCATTGCAGGACAATAAGGACATTCTAAAGTAACGAATACTTTTAGATTAACTGGTTTAGTTATCTTTTTAATTTCAGCTAAGGTATTAGGTCCTAATATTGGATCTCTGCCTGAAACAAGCATAATAGATTCAACAAAGGTAGTAAATTCTTTTCCAGCAGGAACACCAAAGAACCTAATCCCATAATCTTCGTCTCCTTCAATAGCTAAAGCTGGATGATGTTCTATACCGTACTTTTTAGCCATAGGATCATTCTCATCGCAATTACAATGCACAATATTGATTTTATTTGATAATTCAGCAACTGCTTTTACTAGAGATTCCATTTCATTACAGAATAAACAATGATTCTTTGACGAGAAAACTCTAATTGTTACTGGTTCTTTCATATTTTCAAATCGTTGTTTTACTAATTGCTTAACACTTTCATCTAATAATGCTGACACTTCAATCTTCTCCTGTGAGTTTATTGATATAATTATATAGTAGTACCTTTTTAAAACCATTATTTATTAATTTCTTAAGAAAATGAGCTTTTTTTTATTATTGTTTTAAAAAAATACACTTAATCTTCAATAATTTTGAAGATAACTAATTCTTTTACAAATATGTCTTTTGAGCAATTTTTTTGAATGACATTATATTTTATTATAGAAAAAGTCTTGAAACAAAAGGAATTTATACATTAACTATTATTTTTGTTATGAAGTATAACTTCAGTTTGAAAAAAATAAAGTCAAAGTAATTGGTCGTAGCTATCAGTGCAGCAAACTCTCGAAGAAGTAACCCAACCATTCCATTCCTTGTTAACTCATGATTATAATATAGATGGGATATCAGAAATAATTGCTTCTAGGATAGGTAAAAATGATACTGAAATTAGTATTGCTCATCCAAAACACATGACAAACTATTCTATTAAAATAAATGAAAGAATTAATACCATGTGTATAGCTCAAACAAGTTTAGATAGAGGGTTTGAATTAATTACTGGTGATATCAAAGGTGTAGTAAGAATAAATTCCAGAAATGGTCGACCATTCTTCAGCAAGGATATTAAAGATGGCATACGTTTACCCTCAAGTGTTTTATGTGCTGCTCCAGGAGATCTAAATGGAAATAAATTGTCAGAGATAATAATTGGGTGTGCAAATGGCGAAGTAGTAATGATTGAGCGGATTCCTGGAAAGAAACACCAATGGGATAAAATTCGAGGATTTTCATTAGGGAAAATTTTCCCACAACCTGTAACTCAAATATTAACTGGCGATTTTAATGGCGATGGACAAATAGGTTTCATTGTTGGAGCGGTTGATGGAACTTTCAAAGAAATAGAATTTAGACCCCAATTACAGAAATTCGATTTAATTGGTGAGATAAACATCCAAGCTATACCAAGTTTCAGTTTTAATGGTGATTTTGATCGTGATGGAATCTCAGAAGTTATGATAGGTGACCAATCTGGGAGATTGAGTATTTACAAGCGAAATCGATTGATGTCAACTCACAATTTAGATGGAGCAATTACTTGTGGATCGGTTGGTGATGTTGATAATGATCGACAATTAGAGATAGTTGTTGGAACTGCTAATGGTTCATTTCATATTCTGCGACAAAACACTATTGAAAGTTATGAGGGTTATAGCAATATCAATGATTTACGAATTGGTGATTTGAATGGTAATAGGGTTAACGAACTAGTCTTTTCTATTGATAAAAGAAGAATTGTTGCTTTCAGTTTTACGCGTGATAAAGCAAAAGAAAAACCAAATGTTGAATTAATACCATTTAAAGGTGTAGGAGTAGCAACTCCTAGTCAAGCAGATATACCAGATACTTCAGATGCTTTTTGTCCAAATTGTCAATCTCAAGTACGATTTATTGAACAATATAGAAGATATTACTGTTATAGTTGTAGACAATATGTCGCACCAATAACAAAACAAGAAGGAAGAAATCAAACAACTACGATTATTGAAACGAAATCCCATGGAAGTCCTTATGTTGTTGGAACGCCTTATGAACCTTACAAAGCAACTGATGCGATGGAAGAATCTATAACAGGAATCAGTAAAGCTAAATCAAAAGTACAAAACACTTTGGGTTCAATTAGTCCTGGTAGTGATATTGTTTGGCAAGAAGAATCCGGTAAAGAAACTTCAGAAGAATCCACACCAAATTATTATTTACCTCTTGATCTAGAATCAGACCTAGAAATGGGTGCTGAATTTTTCAATGATATTTTGAAGATAAGGCATGTAATTTTAATACATTCCTTTTCAGGAGTTCCTTTATTTAGTCAAGGTTTTGGTAAAGAAATTGATGTTTCATTAACAAGTGGTTTTCTAAGTGCTGTAGGAACCTTTACTGAAGAAATGTCAGGCGAAACTGAAAAACGTACAGGTGTTTTTAGTGAAATTGGTCGTGAAGGATTTTGGATTATGATTTACGAAGGTGAAATAGCAAAGACTGCTATACTAGTAAGTGAGAAGATAGGAACACATATGAAAAAACGAATTTCTATCTTTATGGATGAATTTGAAAATACTTACAAAGAAGACTTAGTTAATTTTACAGGATTCATTTCAGGATTTGCTGGAACAACTGATTTACTAGAAAAACATTTACGATTAGAATATCTATATCCCTTAAAAATGGACATAAAGCGAATGCGATTAACAGCAATTTCACCAAATGAAAAGAAATTGGCAAAAGCTTATACAGAATTTCTTAGTGGAGCTGAAGATGAAGTTTATTATGTTACTGAATTAATTGAGGCAGCATTACATAATCAATCAGTAAATCTTCTAAAAGATGATATTTTAGCGGTTATGATAAAATATCTTGAAAATGGTATGTTAATACCGATTCCTCCACCTCCCAATTCCCAACTATAAATCAAAATATCCTTTACTAAAAACTTATGAGTAATTTTACATTATGATAAGGTACTAGTACTAATTGTACACAATTATTAACTTGAATTACTAATAATAATAATAAATGTTTAGAGGCTTTAGAAATGTCTGAACAGATAACAAAAGCAGAATCCCATGAAGCTAAAGGGAAGTGGAAAAATGCTGCTGAAAGCTATATACTCGCTGCAAAAACCTTTCTTGAAAATAAAGAAACGGAAACAGCTAAAAATCTAGTAATAAAAGCAATTGAAAATGCTGAAAAATCAGCCTTAAATGAATTAATAATTGAAGCTGTTTTTCTAATGAATGAAGTTGCTTCTGGACAAGAATTAAACGAAGTTTTATCTAAAGCACTTAAACCACTAAATAAACTAATTGAGGAATCCATTCCTAAAAAGAAATATGATCTCATTTTAGATTATATTAATAAAAAGGAAATTATTATTCGTACACTTGGTGAAGACTTAGAAGAAACTTTACTTGAAAAAGGTGGTTTCTTACATGAACAGGCATTTTTATTAATTACAAATAAAAATGAAGAAATAAGACAAAAAGCAATAAATGATATTCGTAAAGCTGCTAGTGTTTTTCTAGAAGTAAATAGAAAAGAGGAAAAAATACAAGGGGAATTAAATGCTTTAATCTTGCTCCTTGAAGAAGGTTTTTTGAAAGAAGGACTAGTATTTTATAATGAAATTATTGATTACTGTCATAAAGAAGGATTAAAGCAAAAGGCTGAATCTGTAATTCAATTGATAATAGATTATTCAAATGAAATATTAGAGGGAAAAGGGCCTAAAAAATTAGTCAAAGTAATAAGAGAAACGTTAAGTGATACAGACCCAGGAGGGGAATTCCTTAAAATTGGTATTGATAAGGCTTTAGAGATAAAGTCCAAAATTTTGATAACTAATGCCTCAAGAATTCAATCTGATTTTGCAGAACAAATGTTTGATAAAAAAAATTATACTATTGCTAAAAATTTCTATGATAAAGCTTTACGTTTACTTGTGACTATTAATGATAAAGAAAACGCTTCACTATTAGCTCAAAAAATAGCTGAAAAAGCTTATAGTTTATTGGATTTGAAAGGACTTTTTAATGAAGGATTAAATTACTTATCTACTATTCATCAAATGGAAAACATTAATCTTGATTATTTAGGTGAATTTTATTCTGATAAAGCAGAAAAGATGTATTCTCGAGAGAAACTTGAATTAGCATTAGATGATTATATAAAATCCACTCAAGCTTTTTTAGCAGGCAAATTAAGAAAGAAATTTACAGCAACTGTTGATACAATTTATAATAAAGCAGTAGAATTGATTGAAAAGAAGAATCAAAAAATAGCTATATTGTTTGTTGATAACATCACTGGTATATTAGAAGGTGAACAAGCCTATGATCAAATTGGTAAAAATCTATCAAAAATATCTGTAGCATTTGTTAAAACAAACAATCTAAAAGAAGCAAATGATTATTCTAGCAAAGCAGTGGAAAATCTCATCAAAGCAGGAAATACACTTGAAGCAGGTAATTCCCACAAAGCATTTGGTGAATCATTGATCAATTTAGGATTATTTGATACTGCTTCATTTCATTTAATTGAAGCGGCTAAATTATTCAAGCAAGCAAAAGCGGTAGATAAAATAACAAAAACAGTTACACCATTGGTTAATTCAGCCAAATTAAAATTAACAGAAGGAAATATTGCACTTGCACAGAAGCTTATTATGGATGCTTCCTTATGTGCTGAACAAAAAGATCCATTCGCTCAAGTGAATGCTTTAATGGATTTTATTGATCATGCTCTTCAATCAAATCAACCTCAGCTTGCTTTAGATGATTTTAAATATACTACCTCAATTTTAGAGTCAAGTTCTCCTGAAGAATCTAAAAAGATAGTAAAGAAAATTTTTGCTGCAGGTAAACAACTGATTAATTCCAAACAAAATTATTCTATAGGAAAGGACTATATTGTTCATGGAATTAATACACTTGAATCGTTAAATGAATTTAGTGAAGCAAGTGCTATTATCCTAGAATTTGGTAATCTATTATTCAATAATAAACAAAATGAATTAGCTAAAGATCTTTTACTTTTAATAGATAAAACATTAAATTCTGATTCAAATACTGAAGAATTTGGTGAAAAAGTAACCCAAGCTGGTAAACTTCTTATAGAACATGATATAATTGATGATGGAATAGATTTACTACGAAAATCAATTGGTGCATTTCTAAGTTTAGGCATTATTGAACCAGTAAGTAATCTCTCATTTTATTGTTTAGAGAGGGCTGATTTAGGAATTAAAAACAATGAACCAATCCAAGCTAAACATTTGTATATTGCTGCAATGGAATTTAGTAGTTCAGTCAATTTAGAAACACAAGAACAGATACTGACAGCCGCAACAAATTCATTTTTAGAAGCTGGTGACCTATATACAATAAAGGAATTTTATGATTTTGCTAGAAATAATCTCGAAGGTGAGAAGGATTATTTAATAAAATTAGGCCGTTTGATTATTTATCAGGGTTCAATTTTACGAGATAAAAAGGGATTATTTGATGAAGCATCAGAATTTATTAAATATGGCATTCAAATATTAAATCAGGTAACAATGTTAGAAGAAGCAGGTGAAGCTGCTTTAGCTCAAGGAAATGCCTTCATTGAAAAAGACCATTTCATTTATGGAGAAGAATTAATAGAAACAGGCGCACAAATTTTCATACAAATCAATAATATTGAACGATCAGGTGATGCTTTTCTTTCACTAACAGAAATTAATATTAAACGTCAATTATGGGAAGATGCTTTTAGACAAATCAATTTAGCCTTAAAATCATTTCAAGGTCAAAACCAAGAAAAACTTTCATTAGCTATTTTAAAAACTGCTGAAATTGGTCATAAAGCATTAATACATAATCCTGAATTAAATAGAGATTTCGCAATTTCGTGTTTCGAATTGGGAATTGATTCTGCAAAGAAGAATATTCTACAAGATGTGGAAATTGATATCGGTCTAGAACAGAGTAGAGCTTTTGCTCAAATAAAAGATTATCAAACAACCTACAATACTCTCCTACAAACAGTTAGTATTCTAGAAGAACATGATGAAACAGTAAAATCCCCTTTTATTGCAGATGAACTTTCGGGTTATGCTATTCAATTCATATCAGAAAATGAATTACAATTCGGACTTCATATCGTTGATCTAGCAACTGGAATCTTTCTTAGAATAGGAAAACCAATAAATGCTTCAGAAGTTTATATGAAAGCTTGCAACTCTTTACTCAAAATGAATGAAATTAGTGAAGGTGTTAAATTAGTTCTCCTAGCATCAGATACATTGATGGTTGCCGAAGAATATGAAAATGCAGTAAAAATTCTTGAAGAAATATCGGATTTGCTCTATAGTTTGAAAGATTATAATAATGCATCAATAGTAACTGGGCAAATAGTTACCGTACATCAGAAAACAGGAAATATAGCAGAACAAAAGAAAGCTATCCATAAATTAGTGGAAAAATCAGAAGAGGTCATAAAAAGTGGAAAAATAATGGTGGGAGAACAACTTTGGGAACAAGCTTCAAACTATAGTATATCCACTAGTTTGGAATTCGCTATGGAAATAAACAATAAACGCATAAATAGTTTAATGTCAGCAGGAATGTATAATTCTGTTAATAATGCATTCAAACAAATTTTGGAGATTTTAGAGAAAAATATTGAGCCACTTGTTGAGCAAGGTAACAGGGTAGCTAGTATTGCTGCAGAACTATTTGCAAAAGATGAATTAGAGTTAGCAAAGAATTTCATAATAACCGCTAATGAATTTTTCAAAAATGCTGAGCATTTTGAACGAGCAACAAAACTTTGCATCCAAATGAGTCAGAATTTTATTCAAAAAGGTGATGAATCGAATGGTATTGAATTAATTGATTGTGCAGCAAATATAGCTAATGAAACTAAAGGAGCTCATGAAGCAGCAAAGATATATCTCTCATCTGGATTTGTACTTATAGAAAAAGGATATGCTGATAGTGGAAGATTATCAATAAATAAAGCAGTAGATATTGAAATCCAAACAAAGAATACAACTGGTTGTATTGAATTAGGTGAAATGACTTTAAATAAAGCAAACGAAATAGCTAATAGTGATCTTGATGTTGCTTTAGAAATTTACTCACGAGCATCAAGTATTTTTGAAAGAGCAAATTCATACTCAAAAGCTGGTGAAGTGCAAGCAATAATTATTTCTAATTACTTTAATACCAATAAAGCACAAGAAGCAATGGATTCAACAGAAAAAGCAATTGATCTATTTATTAAAGGTCAAAATATTGAATCAGCTGCATTATTAGTTAAGCAGACAATTGAATCTTCAAGAAGGTTCTTTGATATAAATGAAATTACTAAGGGTGTTTTAATACTTGAGAGAAGTCGACTCTTAATTGAAAAGATTTCAAGATTTGATCTTCTTAATGTTATAATAGCAATTTATATTGCTGCTGCACGGCAAAATCTACCAAATAGAAAATCAGCTATTGGAGTATTCTTTTTAACAAGAGCTTTTGAATTAGCTAAAAGTAGTCCAGATCCAGAAGAGATTAAGAGGATTGTGGATTTAAGCCTTAAATTATCTCGAGAAATTATTTCTAATAAAAACGCTATAGCTGGAGCAAAAGTTATAGAATTAGTAATGAAACAAGATATAGCTAAAACAGTATTACTACCTATTGTCGCTGAAACTATTATTGATGCTCTTAAATTAACATTAGATGTAGAATGGAATATGATAGGTAAATTAACTAAAGATGCGATTAAATTTTTCAAGAAAACAAATCAATATGAAGGTATTAGTCAAATTATATCCATTCTAACAAAAAGAGCCAATGCTGATATACTCCTAAACAAACCGCAATTGGGTTTCTATTTCGTAGAACATTCGCTAAAATTGATAAAAGAAGCTGAAATTCCTTCCTTATACTTACAAATAGGCAGTGAATTGTTCGAGCAATTACTAACTATAGATCCTGAGAGTAATTTTGAACTTAATTATAGAATGCTTGGTTACTGTTATCAGATTTTTCAAGAGATACAGAATATAGACTATATCGAACGAGTTGGTAAAGAATTCGTTAAATTGGGATCTAAAGACCTTATTGGTAATATGCAATCAATAAGAGGTTATGAAGCACTTCTAACTGCAAGAGATATAGCGGTTCAAGCTCAAAGTGATAATTTAATTTCAACAGTAGTATTAGCTTTTCTGGATTTTGCTTTACAACAGTTAGAATTAAACTCAAAAACAACCGTAGTTACTTTGGATGATGTAATTGATGGTCTTAAAGACTTTGAAGTACCACATTCAAAACGGGCAACAATTGAGTACAATCTTATAGGTGATTATATCAAAAACTTATCTAATTTAGGTGAAAAGATAGCAAAGGTTGAATCTGAGTACAAATCAGGAAAGAAGATCGTTGAAAATTGCACACGTATATTAGTGCTTTCTAAGAATCAAGCTTATATAGAAAAAGAAATTATTGAAGTTAATACTAATCAACAAAAATACCTTAAGAAATCAAATAGAGATTCTGCTTATAAATTAAGACAAATTGGTTTAGCATTAATTGATCTAAATAGCACAAACGATGCTGTGGTAATAGCTGAAAATTCATTCAGAAATGCTCAAGCTTTATTTGAGAAGAAAAGATATCAAGAAGCTATTTACTATCTAGAAACCTCAATGAAATTAAATGAAGCCCTTTCAATAAACACTGAATTGAAGAATATTGGGTTGTTTTCATTGAGTGCTGGTGATAGATTAGTTAATGAAGTAAAAATCCCTGAATCAATGGTCTTTTATGATATCGCAACAGAAGCTTTTGATATAGCAAATGACGATGAAAATTCAAATAGATTAGTTAATAGGATATTTCAAACACGTGAATGGGATGCTGATATAACAATCGCTTACAATGTTTATCAAATAGCTTCTGATTCAGCTGTGAGAATTAAGAATAAACAGAAAGCTGTTGAGATCGCTACAAAATGTTTCAATAGAGGTACAGCTTTTATTGATCAACCTCGAATACCTGTAGAATTATCCTTGAAATTCATATCACTTGCAGGTAAAGTATACGAAGATATTGGCGCAATAAAAGAAGCATCTAATTCCTACGATCGAGCTATTCTGAAATATATTCGTTTAATGAAGACTCGAAAAGGTGTTGAAATAGTTATAGAAGAACTCCTAACAAGGACAGCAATTGATCGAATGGCAAGTTGTGATATTGATTCTCTTGAAACGATATTCCTACGAGTTATGGAATTAGCAGAAATGAAGAAATCGAAATCTCTGAAAATAATAGCTCAAACACTTAATCTTGTTAATTCCTCTAAAGTAGGTGATGCTTGGGATTTAATAGCTTCTATACCTCTTGTTTCACATGGTCGTATAAGAAAGATCATTAAATTCATTAAAAATAGAATTATCTATGAATTGCAAACAAATGGAACGTTTGATAGAACAATCTTTTCAACAACAGATAGGTCCTTACCTTTATCCGATTATCTTCTTGATACCCTGTTAATAACTAGAAAAATTGATGGTCAACCGATCAATAAAGATGTCTTTATTTCATTAGATAAAGTAAAAGCTATAAGAAATTACATTTATTCTGAATACGAGCTCTGGGGTAGAATTGAATTAAATGCTATAACAACTGAATTTGGTATACAACCTAACGATGTAATATCAATACTCAGACGCGAATTTCTCTCTTCACTTTATATGTCATTACTTGATGATGATCAGAAAATATTCTATTCATTTGAGCGACTAAAAGCAGAAATCTCAGTCATTCTTAATAGAGAACGAAAGAAAACAACGAGATTTGATCCAATGCAAGTAGCAAATGAAATGAGAATACCTCCCGATATTATAAAAGAAGTTCTAAGAGAAATTGCCTGTGAAGAAGTTGTTGAAAATTTAAGTCTTTAATAGTCTAAAATTTTCTTCACAGAATTATTCTTTTTTTCATTAGCTATTTTCATAGCAATTGTTTTTGTATTTGTTTCTTTTATAACTTTTATAGCTATTATTGATGCTATTACACCAAAAACCATTGGAAAGAAAGGAGCGGTAAAAATTCCATCCGATAGAAATTTTGGTGCTAGATCAGTTGGAAAGATATCCGCAATATAACAGCCTAATATTGCTCCAATATTGCCAGCAAAAATTTGTTCAATACTAATAAGACTCATACCCCGAGCCCGTTCATTAGTTGCTGTAATATCAGACATAATCGCATTCGAAGTTGGAACTTTTAAAGCATACAAGGGATATAAGTAAATGATAAAAATTGCCCATTTAAATCCTGTAAGGAAGAACATCAGTGAATAAATCACAGGATACATAATAACTGCCAGAATAAAGAATGGTTTTCTGCCAACCCGATCTAAAAAGTAACCTGTTACAAGCAACATAACCATTCCAATAGCTGTTGCAGCAGTATTGGATACCGAAATTAATGTTGAATTTAATCCTACTTTACTCAGATAAATTGAGCTTATAACGTTAAACGGTCCTACCCCAAAATCAAGCATCAATAAAGTAAATATCAGCAGTAAAACTTCTTTCCGGAATAAAATTTCTTTATAACTTGATTTCTTAAAATTATCAGATTTAAATATCCTCAATTTACTATGATATTTTATAATTTGTTCAGGAGGTTCAATGGGTGTTTCTAATTTATTATTTTCCTTTTCGGATAATTCTTCTATAATATCTATGGAATCTGAAGTTTTCTTTGTCCATGGTTTTGATGCTGAAAGAAGAGCAATAGCACCAGCTGCATAAGCAAAAAAAGCCGCAAATCGCAAAGAACCATCAATTCCGAAGGTTGTATAAATAATGCCTGAAACGCCACCACCAATCATCCACCCAGCTGAAGCAAAGATTACTTGAAAACTTGAAACTTCTCCTCGTCTATCTGGAGGGCAAATAGTTGTGATAAGAGCACTATTCATTGTATAATAAATCTGTGTAACTATGCCAAAGGATCCTAAAATACCTAAGATTACCCAAATTGACCCTCTGAAAAATATTAACAGTGTGTATTGAATCATTAAAGCAATTCGAGAAAAAAACATAATCTCTTTTCGTCTACCTGTTTTATCTGAAAGATTACTGAGATACATAGTACCTATCACTGAAACCATAGATGGTAGAGCAAAAACTAATGCAACATCAAGATAAGAATCTGTAAGATTAGTAATAATATCTAGACCAAAAAAAATCCAATAAACAGAAACAGCTATATGTTCTAATAAATAAGAGAAAAGAGCTGGAAGAACTACAGGAGGTGGAAGAACCTTTTTAGCTATTTCCTTAAATTTTCCGGGCATATTTTCACCATTTGGAGGTATAATTGGATTTTTAATTCAGCATAAAATGTTTAGTAAATAAGTTTACTTATCATATTTCTTCTTCTTCATCAGATTCTTGATCTTTGAATTGTAATTGGTAAAGTCTATAATATTCACCTTTACAAGCTAAAAGACTTTCATTAGATCCTTCTTCAATTATTTTACCATTTTTAATAACAATTATTCTATCGGCATTTCGCACAGTTGAAAGACGGTGAGCAATAATAAATGATGTTCGTCCACTTAATAATTTTGTAAGTGCTTTTTTAATTAGTAATTCAGTATAAGGATCTACTGAAGAAGTAGCTTCATCAAGAACCAAAATTTTAGGATTTGGTAACAATGCTCGAGCAAAAGATATTAACTGTCTTTGACCTAAAGAAAGTTTGCTTCCACGTTCACCCACAGGAGTTTCATATCCTTGTGGTAAATTTTCAATGAATTCTGCTGCGTTTACTGCATTAGCTGCGTTTTGAACATCATCAAAAATAGCATCAGTGTGATTATAGACAATATTATCAATAATAGAACCCGTAAATAGATATGGATCTTGTAACACTATTCCCATTTGTCTATGCAAAGAATCAAGGGTAACCTCTTGAATATTATTACCATCAATATAAATTGCACCATCTTGAATCTCGTAGAATCTTGCTAGAAGATTAATAATAGTAGTTTTTCCAGCACCTGTAGGTCCTACAATAGCAATTGATTCACCAGGTTGAACTTCCAGATTGAAATGATTCAGAACTAATTCATTATCTTTATAACCAAAAACAACATTTTCGAATTTAATATGTCCTTGAATTTCTGGCAATTCATAAGCATCTTCACGTTCAATGACATCTGAAAAGGTATTATTCAATTCATAAACACGTTCAGTAGCAGCCATTGTAGATTGGAAGGTATTATAGAACATTGTTAGATTTAAAATTGGATCAAAGAAACTTCCAACATACTGAGTGAAAGCTATAGCTGAACCAATAGAAACTGAATGAATGAAAATAGTTTCAGGGAAAAGTTGAGTATATCCACCATAAAAATAAACAAAACCAATAACCGCAGAAGCTAAGAAATTAAATAACGGAAATGTTGTAGCAAAAACTGCTATTGCTTTCATATTAGCTTGTTTGTTTTCTTCATTAACTGTTCTAAATTCTTGGATGTTTTTAGATTCACGAGTAAAAGATTTTGAAACTCTAACACCAGAAATGCTTTCTGAAAGATTGGCTGTTACAGTAGCAATTGTTTTTCTAGTTTTTCGATATGCTTTGCGTGCACGGATTCGAAAAGTCCAGCTAATGAAAATTGTTATGGGAATTGATAAAACAAATACCCAGAGGGCTAATTTCCAATCCATCCAAATAAGAATACCAATAATTCCAATTAAAGTAATAAAATCAATTATGGAAGTAATTATTTCTCCACTAACCATTTCATTTATTTTGTCACAATCATTAGTAACTTTTGAAATTAATCTTCCTGCTTCTTGAGTGTCGAAATATTTGATCGACATTTTTTGCAAGTGATTAAAAGTATCAGTTCTAATTTTCTTTACTACACTATACCCAATTTTATTTAAGAGAATAGTTCTAAAAACTGAAATAACTGCTGTAATAATTGCTACACCGAGAAGTGATAGAGTAAAGATTAGTAAATACAATAATCTCTTATCTGTAGTAAAAGCATTTGTTAGATCGAAAACATCGTCAATTAGATAACGCATAATTTGAGGGGAAATTAAACTAATTATAGAGCTTAATCCTACAAGTAGAAGAGCAATGATAACCTGCCCTTTGTATTCTCGGAACATAAAACCTAGAATCCATTTAGCTAAAGTCCAATCCGAAGCTATTTTTGGTCTTTCCTTTTTATCCTCTTCTTCAATTAATGAATCAAAATGACCACCAGAACGACGTCCGCCAAAACCCATTGTTATTTTCGACCTCCAGGTATATTATCAAGATTAATTTCGTCTAAACTAGGTTCTTTTATTAGAATATTTGTTGAATCATCAAACTCTTGTTCTAAAAGTTGTGTTTCATATAAGTGCTTATACAAACCACCTTTTTCCATGAGTTCTTTGTGTTTGCCCATTTCAACAATTTCTCCTTTATCCATAACTACTATTCGAGTAGCAAATTTAATTGTTGAAAGTCTTTGTGTAATAATTAAGGTCGTTCGGTTCTTCACTAATGCATTAACAGCTTTCTGGAATTGATTTTCCGTTTCAAAATCTAGCGCGCTTGAGGAATCATCCATAATTAAAATTGGATAATTGAGTAATAATGCTCGAGCAATAGTTAAACGCTGCTTTTGCCCACCAGAGAGAGTTACACCACGTTCTCCAACAACTGTATCATACCCATTGGGAGTTTCCATAATGAAATCATGTGCTTGAGCAATTTTTGCAGCGGAAATAATTTCCTCATCGTTTGCTTCTGGTTTTCCAAAAGCAATATTTTCCCTAATGGTTCGTGCAAAAAGAAACGCTTCTTGCTGAACTAAAGCGATTTGTTTTCTTAAAGAATCAATCTTTACATCTTTAATATCAATGGCATCAATTGTAACTGAGCCAATTTGAGGATCATAAAATCGTGGAACTAAACTAACTATAGTGCTCTTTCCTGAACCTGTAGTTCCAAGAAAGGCAATCCTTTCCCCTGGTTTAATTAGTAAGTTTATATTTTTTAAAACAGGTGGATTATTTTCAATATAAGCAAAAGTTACATTTTTGAATTCTATTAAACCTTGAATCGAAGGCATATCAATAGCATTATCTTTCTCAACTACTTTTTTCTCCATATCTACAACTTCAAAGATACGATTTAATGAAGCTGTACCTTCTTGGAAATGCAAGATAGCAAATGAAAGAAACCTTGTTGGTGTCTGAAGTAATATCAAATAAGCATTAATTGCTATTAAATCACCTACAGCGAGATTACCCGAAACTACCGATCTCCCACCAATATAAAGTAATAAAAATGAACCTATTGTAAGAATAAATGGATATAGGGTAGTAATTAGCGCTCGTAATTTAGCCAAATTCATATTTAAATCAAAATAAGTTTGGTTTTCTCTTTCAAATTTGTTATATTCAAATCCTTCTGCTGCAAAAGCACGGACAACCCTTGCCCCAAAGACATTTTCAGCTAAAACGTTATTCATATCACCAAATTTATTTTGAATGGCTTTTGATAAGGGACGAACTTTTCTTGCGTATGAAAACATTATAAGAAACATTATGGGAGCTATTCCTAAAACAATTAACATCAATTGCAAAGACATCATCCCTATGAGAACAAAAATACCGGCATATAGACAAATAGCTCTAAGAAATATACGCATTCCGATACTAAGCAAACGTCGTATTGCTTCTATATCACTTGTTCCTCTAGAGATAAGTTGACCAGTTTCCATTCTATCAAAGAAATCAATAGATTGTTGTTGGATTTTTGAATAAAGAGTATTTCTAAGATCATAAACAATGCTTTGAGAAATAAATTCATTAATATATCTTTGAAGAAATCTGAAGATTGCTGCTAAAAACCCAGTAGCAATATAAACAGGAATCCAAATCTTAAATGCTTGAGTGTCATGGGCATAAAAAACTTTATTGATAATCTCTTTTGCTACCCATGGGGTAAATAATGTAAAAGCAGTATCCAATAAGGCTGAAAATATTACTACAAAGAAGAGAAACCAAGTTTTCTTCTTCATATATCCTAATACTCTTATTATTGGATTCATATCAATAAATCTCACAATTTTTTACATTCTATTTGAGAATACCACTACAATAAAACTGTTTTGATTTAATTTAAAATTTAAAAATGATTGAATGTTTTTTTCTATTCACTACTTTTTGCTTAATTTTGAAAGAGCTTCAATTGCTGCTTCTTCTATCATTTTATAATGACTCCTTTTAGCACCGTTTATAACATCATACGCTTGATCATCGCCTATTTTTCCCAAAGTAATGATTATTTCTTTTCTAACAAATTGATTAGTATCAAGGGTTAGTGTTTCAATTAAGCTTGGTACAGCTCTTTTATCAGCTAATTGTCCTAATGCTTCCGCACAAGCACGTCTTACGATATAAGAAGTATCTCTCTGCAGTACTCTTGTTAATGATCGGATTGCTAAATCATTAAAGGATAAAAATTCACTTGTTAATTTAATTTCATCATTTTGTTTACATACTATATTGCCAATTGTAAAAGCAATTTCTCTTCTGGTTAATTCATTTGTATCTTTTTGTAATGCTTTACTTAGGTTGGCTAAAGAGTTAATATCATTTAATCGATTGAGTGACCAAGCAGAAATCATCCTAACAGAGAAATGTTCATCTTGCAACAAAGTTCGTTCTAATATTTCCTTGGAATTAATTTCATGTTTCATACCAAGTAACCATGCTGCTGTTTGTCTTACTAAGGCTGATCGATTTGATTGTAATAATGAACTAATTTTTGGAATAATTTCTTGGTAAAAGGAATTCTTTAATAATCCCATAATAGCCCAATAAAGTACTTCTTCATCTGAATCTTCAAGAGCTAATTTAACGAGCTCAAAGGATTGCTCATCTGTGAAATGACCTAATATCCAGATTGCTCTACCTCTCATAAAACGGCTTTCTGTTGTGTCATAAAAAATCTTTCTCACAAGAGAAAAGATTTCAGGTTCTTGTAGCTCAAAAAGTACAATTAAAGCTAATTCTCTCACTGCTATTTCTGAATCATTATCCACTAGATTTTTTAGTATAGCAATAGACTCAGGGAATCTTTCTTTTCGAATAATATAAATTGCCTCAAATCTATCATTACTGTTACTTGATTTCAACTGCTCCTTGATTTGTTCCAGAGTATTCATTTCTTCTGAATCATTGTTTTCTATGTTACTCATTTATTTCTTCCCTGCTTATATTTAAAATAAATCATTTAATAATTTTAATTCATTCATTCAAAAAAATTTATCCATATAATAAAATAAAAAATTAGGGAAAAATCCCTAATTAATAATTTTTAAGAAAGCATTTTTGCTTGCATCTTCTCTAATTCTACAGTCCTTCCTTCTTTTATCCAATTCATATACAATTCATATTGGAAGAAAGTATTACCAATAATATCATCTATTGGATGTTTGAAGAAGAAAGCAAGCTCATGAAGTGCTCCATATTCGCCTCGAGACTTAGCAAACATTAAACTACGAGCGATATCAATTACTATTGGTGCAGCTAAAATTGAATCAATACCATGCCAGGTAAATTGTAAAGCCATTTTTGTTCCTAAGAAACCTCGATAGGAAATATAATCCCAAGCGACCTTGTGATCAACTAATGGTGGGAAATATTTGATTTCAGTTATAGAAAATGGTGAATAGCCGATACTACTGGAGATGGCTTTATCTTTACTTTCAATTTTACTTTCTTTATTCTTATCCTTGCTGAGGGTAACACCATCGTCATCACCAAGAATATTGAACCCAGCCCAACCAAGGATCTTTAGATTTCTCATCTTGAACATTGGTGCAAGGGTTGTTTTCATAAGTGTTTCACCAGTTTTACCATCATCTCCCATATGAGGAACTTTATTTTTAAGTGCTAATTCACGGATTCCAGGAACAGTTGCACCATGAGATGGAGTAAAATTACCAAAAGGAATTTTCTGTTTTAAAGAAGCATAAGCGTATAACATGCTTGCGGTAACTTTTTCAAATTTATTTTCATCAATTAAAGTTTCAATACCATTTAAGGTCATATGCTCTTCTGTTAATGGAATATGAGGTTCAGTTGATGATACATTAATAACACAAACTTCACCATTTTTATTATGAAAGCTATCATAATCCTTCATTATTCTATCAACAATCTCTTTAAGAGTAAGACCTTCATCTTCAAGAGTATCGAGGTTACCAAGTGCTTCCACACCAGGACCACCATTAATAGCAGTTCCTTTTTTAGCTTTCACTTTTGAAAGCTCATTTTTTCCTGCTTCTAGATATTGTCTTAGGAAATGATAA
The DNA here is from genome assembly GCA_035528035.1 of Bathyarchaeia archaeon. GTDB lineage: Archaea > Asgardarchaeota > Heimdallarchaeia > JABLTI01 > JABLTI01 > JABLTI01. Next base: position 13,038 of record DATKZI010000004.1, on the reverse strand, counting down.
TTTTCTTCCCAGATTTTCTCAGAAGCTTGAAAACCATTACGATCTAAAAATCTTATTTCACTGCCGCCTAATGCTATATCCTCTATTGGAAACTTACTTCTAATAGGATCGCATTCAGGCGATTCTGTGACTATTCCTGATTGAAGTCTTGGTGCTGCTCCAGCTTTAATCGCTGCTATACCGGTCATTGTTGTTGTTGCAACTGCACCATAAGCTCCTAATAACCATATTCCAGCCATTTTATTTTTACAACCTATTTGTTAATATCAGCTTATTTTATGGTCATATAATATCATAGTCCTTTTAAAATTTTTTAGGTGTAGACCTATTTTCTAGCTGTTTTTTTTGAGAAAGAATAAAAAATAGGATAAAAAAGAGGGAAAAATATTATTTGAGATTTTTTAAATGTTCAAATAATTCCTTTCCAGCTTTTTCAGCTTGTCCTTCTTTATTTTTGATGATTGCTAATAAAGCACCAGATTGTTGACAAATTGTTGATGCTACTGTTTTATTGATTAATTGATGTTCAAACAAAATGTCTGCTGTTTCTTCATCTCTAATTCTTGTATTATCTGATGATCTTCTGCCAATAATTTCCTGAGGATTTGTTTCAATTATAACCAATAATTTAGCTTGAAATTCATTAGAAACCCATGAAGGTATACCTTGAAGAAAGGTACCTGTACCTGTTTTTATAGTATAATGAGTGTCGACTATTACCACTTTATTTTTTGCTAGTTCAGCAATTCGCATTGCTGCTCTGCGTTGGATTTCTTTCTGCATCTCAGATGACAGATTCCTTAATTCATCTCTATGATTGACATTATAATCTTCTTTAGCTATTTCCATCATAATTGTACCGTAAACAAATATACTTACATCGAAATTCTCACGCTTAGCATATTCAAGTGCATTGTTAATAACTGTTGTTTTTCCCACACCGGGAACACCACCAACAATTGCAATATTACTTTGATTTAGCAAATTTAATCACCAATTTCATAGTTCGATATTTTCTAGCAATTCAACAATTTTCTTATAACCTTTTTTACTGATTAAATTCTTCTCTGCAAGATAATTAAGTCCTTGCATTACTGCTCCTCGAAATTCACCGGTAGCTAAATAATTCGTTGCCCGAAGTGCATCAAAAGAGGATTTTAATCTTCGGTTAAATACCAATTCTTCTGCTATTTTATCTGTTGCTTGTTTACCACCAATAATCGCTGAATCTCGTTCAGCGTATGGATAATCTATTTTACTACTTGGACGAGGTTTACATAATGGCGGAATAACAAAATAGCGAACATCATCTTTATCTTGGAATTTTATTAAAAATAAAGAAATAATCATATCCGTTGGAATATTACCTACTCCTTGTAATGCTGATTTAGAAATAGCTGTTTTTCTATTGGTAATAACTTCATCAATTTTCTTACATAATTCATCTGTGTTGCGATTAATACTATCTCGCATTTCAACTAAATTAGCAAGATTGCGATCACGATCCATACGTAATTCATCAATTTCATTCAAAGCTTTGGCTTTCTTACTTTCGTATTCATCAATAGTAACCTGTTTATTAGTCATGAATTGTTGAGTTATAGAATTAAGCATTTTAGCAAGATTTTTACGATCATTCTCCAAATCTTTTACTTCATTATTGATACCTTCAATTTGTTTGTTACTATTTTCTAGAAATATTTTCATATTGTTCTGATATTTAGGAGTTTCAATTGAAGGGATGTCGTTTAAAATTTTGCGAGCTTGTTCCTGAATGGGATTGATCATTCCAGATAGACCTAGAGTACTAGATTCAAATTTAGATAACTCACGAAAAGTAGCTTGATTAGCTTTCTCTAATTCAGAGTCAATTGTTTTTTCCATTTTTTCCTTAAATTGATCAATTCGTTTATTGACATCTTCTTGTAAATTGTGTAATCTACCTGCAAAGGATTGTTCAATGTCATTGATTTTTGCATTGATTTCTGCTAACCAATCTTGAGCTGTTTCACGAAATCGATCTTTTACTTCTGAAAAAGTTGGTACCTCATTAATTAATGTAATTAAATCATTACTAACATTTTGCTCAAAGGTTGGTAAAATTAATGGTGTATCAATTACATCTTCTTCTACAAATTTCTTAACTAAATCGAAAGTTGAGCGTGTAAAAGACTGACCAAATAACGGATAGATTTGAGGTCCTATAATCAATATTTGATTAGCTTCTCTGAGATTTTCAGTATAAGCTTTTGCTGTCGTAGCATCTTGGAGTGCTTTCATTCTTGCAAGAACATTTGACAAAATTAAATCTTGAACACTTGTTCCCCCTCCATAAATACCCAATGAATCAACTAATATTACTCGATCATTGAGAGTATCAACTTGTAAACGCCAATAGAATTTTGAAACTTGAGTTAGTTGTTCTTTTGAGCGCTTGAAAAAACCTGATTTCTTTATTTTATCTCCAACAATACCAACTATCAAAGCAAGCTCTGCTTCAATTGGTATTTCTTTATCATCAATTATAAATGGGATAACATTTTCCCTTTGTGTGCTCATATTATTCACCTATTTTTAATTATCTTTGAATTTATTATCTAATCATAACTGAAATGAAATTTAGTATGAATTGTAATAATAAATAGCAATTCATTATGATTAAAGTTATTTAATAATAATTAATTTGATAAAAATAAACTTGTTTATGAACTTCTTCTTCTTTTGCTCAATAATTTCTTTTGTTTTTCTTGAAAAGCAAGTTCATCTTTATATTCTGGACAATTAACTTCGTAGAGACTTCTTAATCGATACAATTGATATTGAATATCTTCTCTAGGTTTTTCACCAGGCAATGAAGTGAAATTTCCATCATAAATTGAATAGAGAATAGCTAGTGCACGTAAATTATCAAAATGTATTTGGTTTGAATAACCTTGATCTTCTTCAACAACACAAAGTTTTCTATAATGTTTACATTTTTGATTACATGAAAGGCAATTTGAAATACTTGCTTTAACTTGGTTGCGATAAAAATCAATTTCAAAAGTATAGTTATCCTTCTCTACAAGAACAGTTCCATTTTCATTGAGTTGGTAACCCAAACGATTAATAAGGTCTTGTACTTTTTCAAATGATTTTTTATTATAAAGTTTGAAAATATTAGATGACTTAATAAGTTGAGGATTGAAGGTTTGATATTCACCTGATAGAATATCTTGTGATATTTTTTGACCAATTTCATTAAAAATAGTGCTCAAATCAGAAATTGAATCAATTTTATTATAAGAAATAAGTCTATTCTCTTCTTCTTCAGTTATTTGCAATTTTTTATCTTTAGATTTTTTCGAGGAATTAGAAACAGTTAATATCGTAACTGGAACACCACGAGGAGATAATTGATATAAATAATTTAGATTCTCATAACTTTCAGTTTGCTTTGCAAGGACTATAGAATGAGAAGATCCTGAATAATAAGCCATTCTAAATTGTGAAAATCTTTCAGCTGAAGAAATAATCCAAATAGACATACATAATTTACCAAGAGGAGTATCAATTCGAGAAATAAGCGGATACATACCAATAGTATTCAAGCAGTTTGTATTAACAGTAGATTCAGAGAAGTCTTTCATTTTTTCCGCTAAGACTTGGGCATCTTTAGTGAAAAGTAGAATTTTACTAAGATAGATATTATCTGTTATAGTAGTATCTTCAATTCTATTTCCTTCTGTATTCACTTTAGAAGCCTCAGCATGCCAACTACTTGTTTTGCCCTTTCTTTTGTTATAATTGGTTTTATACTATATAGTCAAGAATTTTACTATAATACTTAATTTTATCAGAATCTTTCTTAAATAAGTTATGCTCAATATATTAATTCGAAAAAAAATCTTCAAAAATACTTTTTCATTTAAAAAAACGAATTTTAATCAAAAGACTTTTTAGTTAGTGCGTAAATTTTGATTGTAATAAAAAAAAACAATGTTTAAAGGATTGTGAAAAATTTAAGTAAAAAAACTAGTAAACCACAAAAAGGCCAAAAGAAAAGCAGACCCTACGAAAGAGAAGGTACGGATGTAGCTACGGGAAGTGCAACTGAAACTGGTGAAGCTGAGTATATTAGAGTGAGATTGCCCAGACAAGGAGAAATCTTAGGAATAGTTACTCAAATTCTTGGTGCTGATCGGATAAAAGTAAGATGTATGGATAAAAAGGATCGTGTTGTAAGAATACCTGGCAAGCACCGTAAGAGACTCTGGTGTAGACAAAATGATATCGTTAGTGTAATGCCTTGGTATGGTTTACAAGAAGATACTCGTGGAGATTTAGTTTATAGATATAATAAAAACCAAGCAGGTTGGTTAGAAGAAAAAGGATATATTGTTCTCGATTAACAATTATATTTTTCGATTTTAATATAACTATTTCATAATTAACTGCCAAAATACATCATTATTCAAGTTAAGCTTTTAATAGGTATTAGTTGATAGTAGATGTGAAATTCCATGCTTAACCCAAAGAAGAAGCGAAAAAATCTCTCTACAGATAATGAAAATACTCCTCTACTTGATATAGAAGAATCTTCAGCTAATGTTAAAAGAGATTTTTTTGATGCTGATCAACTTCAAATAGATCGTGTAGATGAAAAGAAAATTAGAAATAAAGATATTGATGATTTGAAAGTAACTGAATCAGTTTTAGATGTTGAAACAAGTAGAACATTATTTGGTTTGAGAAAGAGAAATATAATTGAAAGTATGACTGGAATTATCTCAACGGGTAAAGAAGCTAATGTCTATCATGGATATGGTCCAAAAGGTTCAGAGTTAGCAATTAAAATTTATCGAACATCAACTAATATTTTCAAAACATTACAAGTCTATATTATAGGTGATCCACGATTTAATAGAATAAAGCGTGATCAACGTTCTTTTGTTTATGCATGGGCGAAAAAGGAATTCAAAAATCTCTCGAGAGCATATCAAGCGAAAGTAAGTGTTCCAAAACCAATTGAATGTGTAAAAGATATTGTAGTAATGGAATTTATTGGGAAAAAAGGTTTACCTTATCCATTGCTCAAAGATGTGAAAATTCAAAAACCTGAAAAAACATATCAAGAGGTTTTAAAAAATCTCGATATTTTATACAATAAAGCAGGATTAGTACATGCAGATTTATCGGAGTATAACATGATTTATACCCCAAAAATTTACTTTATTGATATCTCACAAGCTGTTTTAGTAGATCATTCATATGCTGAAATTTTCCTATATCGGGATATTAAGAACGTTACTAGATTTTTCGAGAAGCTTAAAGTAAAAGTCATTGATCCTGATGTTCTGTATGAAAAATTTATAGGTGAACCTCCATCTGATAAAGTAAGAATTTTTGAGATAGGTTAGAATACCTCAAAAAAACGAATAAACAAAAGCAATCGCAAACCATTAAAGAGGAATGAGTAATAAACGATTTGGAGAACAAAAAAAATGGATGATAACTATCCCGATATGGAATTAAGCAATTTCCTTGTAGTAATCCCACAGAATAGAATAGGCGCCCTTATAGGTCCCGATGGTAGAATAAAACAAAGATTAGAAGAATTAGCAAGTGTAGAATTGGATATTGATAGTAAATCTGGTGAAGTTATTATCAGTTCAAAAGAGAATATGTCAGATCCATTCCTTGCAATAAAAGCTAGGGATTTCGTTCATGCAGTTGGACGAGGATTTAATCCTGAAGTAGCATTTATCCTTTTAGAGGAAGATATATACTTAGAAATAGTCAATTTGAAAACAATAATCGGAGTAAATCCAAATAAATTGGATCGATTCAGAGGAAGAATAATTGGTAGAGAAGGAAGGACTAGACAAGTAATTGAGGAAACAACTGGGACAAAAATTTCTGTTTTCGGGAACACTGTAGGAATAATAGGTCAATACGAACGTCTTCGAGTAGCTAAAGATGCAATCTTTATGTTATTAGAAGGAGCAAAACATGGTACTGTTTATGCTTACTTAGAAGAAAAAGCGCAAATGTTTAGACGAGATGCCCAAGAATTATGGGAAAAAGCTTCAAGAGATTTAAAAAGATAATTTTGCTCATACGAGGATGTTAAGATGAAAATACGACAAGCAACATTGAAAGATTTTGAGGAAATCCACAACCTAACAGCATATTGTTATGGATTTGATCCAGTAGGGTCAAAAGAGAGAATGTTGAAAAAATGGGAATTTACTTTTGATGAAAATTATTGTGTAGAAGATGAAAAGGGAAAAATTGTTGCAAATACACGTATGATTACTTTTGATCAGTTTATCAGAGGAAAAAGTTTGAAGATGGGTGGTATTGCAATGGTCGCTAGTGAACCTTTAGCTAGAAGACAAGGAAATATACGAGAAAGTATGAATTTCCTATTAAATAAAATGTATAAGGAAAAATTCGCTGTATCTACATTATATCCATTCAAAGACACGTTTTATGCTACTTATGGGTATGTTAATGCCCCTCCAGAATTGAGAATGAAATTTAATCCTAAATTCCTCAGTCGTTGGAAAGCTATGCCTGAAGGATATAAAATTGAACGATTATCTCATGAAAAAGGATTTCCTTATCTAAAAGAGGTACACAACAAAATTATCCCTACAATACATGGGGGAGTAATCCGAAGCGAAAAGCGATGGAAGGAATATGATAATCCAAGTCCAGCTTGGTATTTGGTTATTTTCAATCCTAAAGGAGAAGCTGAAGCAGTAATAAAATATTCTCAAAAAGGATTTATGGTAGATTTTGAATGGTCTGAAGAAGGAAAATTAACGATTTTTGAGTCTTATATTCTAACACCAAAAGCAAGAGCTGCACTTTATCATTATCTATTTTTACATAATGATCAGATTAATCAAATTCAGATTCCAATGGATGAAATTAACTCAACTCTCTATCCATGGTTACTAGGATATTATATTACGGAATTATCACCAACAAATATCTGGATGGGTAGAGTAGTAAATATTCAAAATACTCTACAAGGATTGGAAGTAAAGAAAAATGGTCGGATCAAAATAAAGATCACAGATGAACAAATTAGTCAAAATAACCAAACCTACGAATTTACAAGTAAAGAAGGAGCATTGTCAGTGAAAGAATTGGGTGAAAATTCTTTTGATGTAGAAATGAGCATTAAAGGATTGAGTGCTTTAGTTTATGGTCTTCTTTCATCAGAGGATTTGGAAGTATTTGAATGGCTAAAAAAGGCTTCCAAGGAAAATCGCTCATTACTAAATGATTGGTTCCCTCTAGAACAACCAAGGTTAACTGAAGGATTCTAAAATTTACTTCTGGAAAGATTGCTGAAATCTTTCCTTAATTTCTATCCCTGAAAGTGGAACATCCTTTACTATGGCATTACCAGGTTTAACAATTATGTGTATTAATCTTGGACCTTTTTCTAAATGATTGAATGCTGTAACAAGATCATCTGGTGTATAAGCTTTCTGAGTATTAGTAAATCCATATGCTCTAGCTAATAATTCAAGGTCTATGTTAGAATAAGCTGCAGTAATTTGATTACCAGTAGAACCACAAGTGCCATTATCAATTAGTAGAATAGTGAGATTTTTGCTAATTGTTTTTTCTTGAATAATCGTTCCCAAAATATTGGGGTTGGTTAAAATGCTTGCATCACCATCAATAACTACTACTTCTTTATCACTAGCTATAGCTATCCCTAAACCAATAGCTGAAGCAAGACCAAAACTACCTAACATATAGAAATTGGTCGATTGATCGAGAATTGAGAATAATTCTTTGCAAGGAGCACCAATATTACTAACAACAATTTTCCCTTCAAGAAGATTTTTCAAAGATTCAATAGCTTCATACCTTGTAATTACTGGTTCAGTAATCTTTGTTGAGGTAATATTTAAAGTAAAATTTGCTTCTCTTATAGGAAAAGAGGATTTCTTTTCGCTATCTTGATTTTTTGCTTTCTCCTCATATTTACTCATCTCCCAAAAATGAGGTGAGATAAAGATTCCAACGGGGAGATTTTTCTCAAAACATTCAGAAAGAGCTTTATCAATTTTACCTAAATCATCTTTTTTCTTGATTTGAACAAACGGAAATTCTACTGCTTTAAAAATGGCTGGTAAATACTTACCAACAGGAATTTGTGCTTCGATAGCTTCTTTATATACTCCACGCCAACTGATGATAATAGGAATCGGTATACGATAAACAAGTGCTAAAGACAGTAAAGCATTAAGTGAATTACCAATCCCTCCGCTTTGGATTATCATAACAGTACGCTTACCTGCTAGATAAATCCCTGAAGCAATACCTATGCCTTCTTCTTCTCGAGAGAGGGGAATATGAACAAAACGTTCTGAAGTTAAAGTCAATAATCTTTTGATTTTGGCACAAGGTAAAGTTAAAGCAAAATCAATATCATGCTTATCGAGTAAATCAAGGATAGCTTTTTCTAAATCCATTGGTGACCCTCAGTAATTTATTGGTTAACAATGTTAGTTAATTAATTATTGGTTAAAGAAGCAAAAAAAGATGGGCTGGAATTTCTTAAGCTATTTGAAAGCTCATTTATCTTTCTATAAATTTAATATAATTAATTTCTAAATTAATTAAATGAGCATTTTTGTCAGAAAAAAATTAACATTTTGTAATATTTTTTGCAAATATCTTTATATTCGAGAAAAAAGAGCTTTACTTATGAGCGATTTTAAAGTAAAACTACCGCTTTGGCTAAGAATTCTCTATTATATCTTTGGCATAGCAACAATAGGGTTTGCAGTTGTCATTATAATAAATGCACTTATTTCAACACCATTTATTCCAAATAATAATTTATTATTAGGCATTGCTATAATACTAATAAGCTCAGTAAGAATAATAAATGGCATATTTGATAAAAGACATGATAAGTGGTTCAGAACATTCAATTTATTGATTGGTTTATTAGTTTTACCAATTGGTATAATTGCTATAGTTGTGACTACTCTCACTTCAAATATGCTTCTAGCTATCCTTGCGTTAGCAATTCTTCTATTAGGAATTGTTAGCATAGTAAATGGCTTTGAAGATAAGAACAAAGTGAATGTCTATAAAATAGTAATTATTATTTATGGATTCATTCTAGTTGCACTTGCTGCTGCAGTATTAATAATAGAGCCTCCAACAGTCTCTGATCAAAACCTTTTGATGATGTTAGTTGTAGCAATACTTCTACTAGGTTTGAGGAGATTAATGGAAGGAATTCTTAATCATCGTATTTTCAAACAACCACAAGTTCAAACATGAATTGGAAAGGAAAATATTCCTTTCTTAATTTTTTTTATTTTTAATAAAAACTCGATTATCCTACTAATCAATTAATTTTAAACAATTTCAAAAATACGTAAAAGCAATTTTGTCGATTAGAATAACAATTTAAATGAAACTATTTTGCGGATATCTTTTTATTTGAGAAAAAAGAGCTTTATTTATGGACGATTTTAAAGTAAAACTACCACTTTGGCTTAGACTTCTTTATATTATCTCAGGAATTCTAATAATTGGTTTTGCTGTAGTAATTTTCATAAATGAATTCGTTGCGAGTCCTTTTATTACTAACACTTTATTATTAGGCATTGCTCTAATTCTAATTAGCGTAGAGCGAATTCTAAATGGTCTATTTGATAAAAGGCATGATAAGTGGTTCAGAATATTTAATCTAGTAATTGGGTTGTTAGTATTACCAATTGGTATTACTGCTATATTTGTAGAATCAATTCTTGCAGAAATTTTATTGTCTATTCTCGCTTTAGCAGTTCTTCTATTAGGTATTGTTAGTGTTGTAAATGGATTTGAAGACAAGAAAAAAGTTAACGCCTATAAATTAACTATTATCTTCTATGGCTTCATATTAGTTAGTCTAGCAGTATCAATACTTATTTTAGATACAATGCTTGAAGAAAGAAATCTCATTGTTATGTTAGATGTTTCAATACTTCTTCTAGGTTTTAGAAGAATTATGGAAGGAATACTCGATCATCGTATTTTCAAACAACCACAAGTACAATCTTGAAAAACTGAAAGGAAATATTCCTTTCTTAACTTTTTTTAAATAATTCTTTACTGGAGCAATGAATTTCAACTAAAATGAACGCCAAAAAGATTAAAAGATACGTAATATACAGTTAATCGTTTGAAGAAAAATTCAAACACAAGATAATCTAATTTGAGGTGAGTTATCTACGAGTCAAACATCAAATGAAGTTATTATAGATATGAAAGAATATTTAGCAAAGAGGAGGAAAGGATATAACTTTAATTTTATCATAGGAATAGCATGTGTATGGTTTATACCATTTGGTCCATTTTTATTAATCCAAAGTATAAGATATAAAAAAATGACTGACAAAGAACTTTATGAAAGATTCAAAAAAATCGAAGATAAAAAAGCTGCTAGAGCAGGTAAAACAGTAAAATATACTAATATACCTTAACTTTGATTTTTCTTTTTTTCTTTTTTTTCTCTTTTTTATATTGATAACAATTATAGTAACAAATAGATATTATTCTATTCAAAGAAAATAAAATAATATATAAAAAATGATTCTTGTAAACTATTCATATTTGAGTTTAATTTGAAAAAAATATTATAGAATCCTAAACTGATAATTATTTAAATTCAATTGTACGTATTATTCAATATAAACTGAAAGGATTGCTAAATATGGTTTATGATGCAGAAAATGAATCAATACCATTTGATGTTTTAGCTAATCCTATAAGAAGAAAGATTCTTGAAGAGATTGCTGCAAATGAGACTCTTTCTTATAAACAACTTGTTAGAATAACAACTTTGAAAGCAGGACCATTATACCACCATATTCACAAACTAGGAAACTTAATCGCACAAAATGAAGAAAAAGAATATTATCTTACAGAAGAAGGTAAGAGAGCTCTAATTATTCTTGGGGTAAGTAAAACTAATCAAATTGATGAAATTCAAGAAATTGAAGAAACTCAAGAACCAGTAGAACCAAAAATCCTTTCCTTTTTTGGACTTTCATTAAAACCTATAATTATTTATTTCGCTAAGCATCCTTATCGTACATTAGCTGAATTCTTAATTTTATCAATTATCTGTGGTTATCTTAGTTATAGAGATAATATTTTATTAGTCGGGAATTTTACTCTCTCATATGAAACAGAAATTTACTTTAACTATCTAAGTATTATTCTAAGTTGGCTCTTTTTAGCTTTCATAGCTGAATTAGGTGCACGTTTCATATTTAAGAAGAAAGAAGGAACAATAGCATTACTTAGTGTTACAGGATTATCCTTCTTACCGATTTTCCTTTTTAGTATTATTATCTTCATTATTAATATTTCAGCTAAATCAGAAATTTATCTAAACACAATACTTCTATTGGTAATTCATGGAGTTTTTCAAATCTGGACATTCCTGATACTAGCTACCGCTTTAGGAGCTGTCAAAAAACTCTCATTGGATAAATCAATAATTATCTCATTGATCATTAATTATATTCAGATATTAATTGTAATCTTTGTCCTCATACCATAAATTTGGAAGTGAAAAATCACATGAACGCTAATATTGCAGTTACAAAAAATTGTAATGATAGCTACAGAAGATTGTATCAAAAAGTCTATAAAACTATAGTTATGCGTCTAAAATATTATAAAAAAACAAATATAAACAATAATAACCTATATTAATTAGATATTTATCTAATGAATATCCTAAAGACATAAAAAAGGAGAAAAGAAACGATGAGAAAATTACGATTAAATAAGACCACATCATTGATTAGTTTAATACTTCTAATGTTCATCTTTTCAACTATTATTGTAGTACCAATTTTTGTTACTGCTAAAGAGCCTGTTAAATATTCTAATTATATAGGTATTAATGATGAAGTTGATGAAGATGATGATGATGATGGTGTGAATGATGACCAAGAAGATCAAAATGAAAGATCTTTAGAAGTTGAAGTTGATGGTACTGAAGCTCAAATACAATCTGAATTTAGTTCGGGTGAAAATCAAAACGCCTTTCATATAAACATTAATGCTGAATCAGACAAGCTAGCAATAAAATTAGAATTTAATAATGAAATTGATGACGTTGAATTGGAATTAGAATTTACAGTTGAATTCACAGAGCTAATAGGTTATAATGATATAAATGCAAATAATATCTATGATCCTTCTATTGATACCGCAGTAGAAAACTATACAATAGGCGGTTTTAATGATATTGATTATATTTTTCAAAATAACACTGAAGGTGAATTACACATACTAAGTGTAATGTCAACAGATGGAAAATTTGGTATAGTAGCTTATATAAGTAACGAATTCATGATAGTCAATGATACTTTACTAACCCCTGTTGAAATTAAATTCGATATTCTAATAAACAACTTTGTAGGTGGTTTTGAACGAGTAGCTTTGAAAACAGAATTTGACTTTCAAGGTGAAGTAGAATATGATGAAGATACGGAAGATGAACAACACAATTTCACAGATAATGAAGCTGAACTAGCACTAAATTACAATGACTATGCAGGATTCTTCTCTTGGAATCAAAATGCAACAACTGATGGTGTAGAACATCCTGTCTATAATAGCCTTTACATGCAAGATGAAGGCGAATCATATTTCTATCTAAATTATGTTGCAGGCAATGAAATAATTCACGATCCAAAGATTGGTGTAGCAAATCTATTAATAGGGTTCCCATTAGGCTTTAGCTTTGGGTTGTTCTTCCCTGAGCTGTCTAAAAGTGGGTTCCTAATTCTAACTGCTACAGCAGCTTTGATAGCTATCAGTTTATCTTTAGTAGCAATAAGAAGAAAGAAGAATTAATATTCTTTTTTCTTAACCTTTTTTCTTAAAAACTAAATTTATTGTTAATTTCGTTATAAAATTATTATATAGCTTTTTAATAAGATTGAATATTTGCGTTCAAGTGTAATTAATTTCGAATTCAAAATAAAATGTATGATATAGAAAAAAAAA
>DATKZI010000003.1:0-24994 GCA_035528035.1 Bathyarchaeia archaeon | reverse complement strand
TTAATAAATATTTCAACCTTCTCAACCCATGATTTTTCTTCATATAATTTTTTCATATCTTCTTTGAATTTTGGTTCAATTTTACAATTTGATCAATCACTCTCTGCTATTATTGACCTATTGTTAGATGCCAACCTAACCTATTAACATTTCAAATTAACATATTTTAGTTAAAATCAAGCTACAAACAATTGTTGAATAACATTTTAATATTTTCACGTTTTATTTTATTGGAGGAAATGTTATTTACAGCTAGGCTTTAAATTTGACTTCGGGATTTAAGAATAATTTTTCCTTAATTTAAATCCTTCAATATGAGTGATGTTAATTACCACAAATATTGTACCTAGTATAGGTGGGGGCTAATGGTAAGAAAAATAATAAATGCTAAAAAATACTTTATGTTTTTGTTTCTAATTTTGTTGTTACTTTTTTGTTCGACAAGCAATTTGCGAGTAAAAGCTGAAACTGAACCCAATGATGATTTTGCTCATGCTAACCTTCCAGAAAATGGCCATTTGATTGGTTGGTCCACTATTTCAAATCCGGATTATTGGAAAGTTGAATGTGCAGCTAATAGTTTTATTTATATTGTATATACTGGTGTTTATGAGAATGCCTTTGGTATAGAAGCGTATGACCCCAATTTTAATCAAATATGTGATGAGGGTTTCCCGCCAAATGAATTAAATATTTCTGCAAGCCAAGAAGGATGGTATTATCTTATAGTTCGTACAGGTATACCACTTGCTGGTGCAGACTATGATTTCACAATTGATTATTACCCAGTAACAGAGCTGGAATGGTTAGAGCCTGATAGTGGCTATATCGAGTTTGGTCCAGATCCTGATGACGAGACAGCAGTTTTTGATTTTTCTTTTGAACAAAAAGGTCTTCAAACTGTTGAATTATTTATCAATGATACCTTCTATTATGAATTTTCAGATTTAGTTTTAATAAACAATGTTTCTGTGCCAATTCCCTATAATGAAACAATTGATGGTTTTGTTGAAGCTGAACTTGTAGGATATTTTAAGGGGGAAGCTGTTATTTCAGCTGAAAGGTATTTTACATTTGCTAAACTTATTTTTATTGGATATGAAATTCTGAATCAAGGAGTAGGATATCTGGGTAACAAACTCTATAGCATTTTATATGACCCTAATGGCGATAATAGTTATTCTGGTTGGGAAGATGGGTCAACCTTTTCAATGGGCGTTGGTGCATCCTTAGCTATTGGTGTAGGTGTAAATATAGGAGTTGAATTCAATGCTTCCCTATGTTCTGGCGAAGCAAATCTTGAAATGAAGGTAACAGAAGAAAGTGGTTATGATTTTAGATATGAAACGACTGAACTGGCAGAAATAACAAGTGCTCAATCAGAGGATGATCCAGAAGCGATTGGCCCTGGTTTTGGCGATTATTTCTGGGGAGAAGTTTGGACTATTCCTTGGAAACTCGAATCATATCACTTAGAATATTGGAATGGAACAACCAGCTATTTCAATAACAGTATAAGCTATGGCATTAATCGAACAGCAACTATTTTACTAATTGCTGGAGAAGCACCAGAAGAATGGCTTGCTTTAAGTCTCTATCCTAATTACCCCTCTGAAAATGTTACTTGGTTAGGAACGAAAGTTGTTTCTGGTGGAGGAGGTGAAAGTACTGATTCTCAAGAAATTGTTTCGACAGAAGCAATTCATCATTCAATACCAATAGATATTGGTACAGAAGCTAGTGCAAAAATAGGTTCAGTTACAGCCACACTTACTTTGAATCTACAGACAAAAGTATACAAAGAAGTTTCTTCGGCTTTTTCAATAATGCGATATTATCATATAATGGATGATGATGTTAATGACATAATAGTTAATGATTATGGATTTGATAGACGATTTGGAACATTTGTTTTCAGAACAACAGACTCCTGTTTAACTTCTAATCCTCTTGAACATAATACTGTAGATTATCTTAAACCAATAATATATACTCCAGCAATTAATTATGATAGCTCAGCTGATGATTTATTCCCTTGTGAAGATGATGAACCAATTGTTGTAGTAGAGATTGAAGACGAAGGAGGTATACAAAATGCCTGGATCAACTATACAATAAATGATGGTTTGAGTTGGAGTAAAGTAGATTTAATTGAACAGTCAGGGAATCCAGGTTTTTGGGAGGGGCAAATACCATCACAGGAACATGGAACAGTTGTAAAATGGTTTATTGAAGCAGAAGACAATGCCAATCAAAAATCAGTGAAGAAAAATCCACATGGAAATCCATTTAGTTATACCGTTATTAATAGACCGCCAATTATAGATATAATAGCACCAAATGGTGGTGAAAGTCATTCTGGTGATGAGATTATTATCAATTGGTCAAGTTCTGATCTAGATGATGATGAATTAACATATTCAATCGCTTATAATCTAAATAACCAAGGTTGGCAATCACTAATACTTGATCTAACAGAGGATTCATACATTTGGGATATAACTAATTTTGGGATTGTTGATAGCGTTCTCATACGTGTAACTGCCTATGATAATTTCGGTGGAGTTGCATCAGATACAAGTGATTTGATATTCTCTATAAATAGAACACAAACAGAAGCAACGGGATTTTATATACCAAGTTTAATGATTTTTAGTGTTCTATTATTTGTACTGACAGTTAAAATAATTAAAAAAAGAAGGTAAGATATTTCCTTGCCTTCAATTATACTCTTTTAAATTAAATTTTCAATTTTTATTAACTATTTATAAGAATAATAAATATAAACTTCAAATCTGGTTTACGACACCACCAATTTTTCTTTTGATTTTTACTTTAATTTTCAATTAGAAATTATTTTTTGTTCTTTTTTATAGCAAACACCAGTGTTGAAATTATAAAATAAAAAGTAATTGCTATATAATTTAGCATTCCGAAATTGAATGTGTAATATGAGGTTGGTTCAAACTAAAATTCTGATTTTGGCAAATCATATCCAGCGAGTTCTATCATATAATTATAATCAATTTCAATAACTTCATATCAATGGAGTATTTTATTACAAAGAATATCAAAATTATTTTTGTTGAGATTTATGTTCATTGATTGTCATGCTCATCTTAATAATCTTATAAATCAAGATTATACTATTGATAAAATTGTATTAGATGCAGATGTAAAAGAAGTTAAATTTATTGTTGGTGTAATTAGTAACCCAAACTATTATTCATTTTATTCTCAGCAGCTCCAATTCAAGAATATTATTAATGTCCTTGGTATTTATTCTCTGCCATTAGAAGAGAAAATAAACCAAAAATTAGTTCTTCTTCAAAATATCATCGAGAAAAATAAGCCAAATGCCATTGGGGAGCTATTTTATACTAAAGTAGATGACTCTGCCCGGCAAAAGAGAATAGATGAACTCTTCAGAAAGCAAATTCAATTAGCTCATGAATATTGCCTCCCTATAGTAACTTGTACTGGTTATAATTCTAGTAAAGAGTTTCTAAAAATATTACTTGAAGAAAAAGCTGATGAACTTGGTGGTCAGATACATAGCTGTAGAAATAGTTGGGAAGTAGCTAAATCTCTCTTAGATATGGGGTTTTACCTTTCCTATGGTTCACCTCCTTCCTCAAATATTATAAATCCATTAGACGATGCGAGAATTGCTGAACTTATATCGCAAACTCCTCTTGATCAATTTTTAATTGAAACTGATAGTCCAGCTGGTTTTGTTGGTGATCCACCTAAACCAAGATATACACCGGTAAACCTACCTGATATAGCAAAAAATCTAGCTTCAGCTAAAAATATTGAAATATTAGAATTTGCACAAAAAACTATGAGAAATGCCAAAAGATTGTTTAACTTTTAACGTTTCTGAACCAATTTATGGCTTCAATCATTTCTTCTTCAGTTTTTAAAAGACCACTTTTTCTTGCAACATTAACAGCAAACTCTGTAAAAGCTTGTCCTTTAGCAGTTATAATATTATTATCTATTACCAAATCAGTATCATTAAATAAAGCATTTTTATAAAACTCTCTTTCATCTTCAGCGATTGAAGCGGTACATTTCTTTCCATCTAAAACTCCAGCATTAGCTAAAAAGGTAGGTCCACCGCAAATAGCACCAATAATACTACCATTTGAAAGTATTTTTTTTAGTTTTGCATTTAATACTGTTATCTTGTTTTTATAATCATTATTTCTTATGAATTCTTTAGGTTCTCCACCTGGTATGATAAAAATCTCGACCTCTTCTATTTTTAAATCATCAATACTGATATCAGCATTGACTTGAAGATTTCCTTCTGATTTTACTAATCCTTTAGAAAATCCCACCGTGATTAAAGGTTGGTTTCTAAATAGAAGTAATAATTGAGATATTTCAAATTCTGCAAAATCATTATACAAAAACAAATGAACCATTTTTCGCTAGACACCTGTTATTTTTTAATAATATTTTCAAGTTTAATCTCTTTATTAGATTATCATTAAATCTTGAAGAAACAATTATTTCACTCAAAGATAAAAGATTCTTAAAGTAAAGAATTATACTAATTATTGATGATTTAGAATGATCGATTCAAAGAGTTTTGTCTCATACCTTGAGAGAAATTTCCAATTTATCAGTGGAGTTCCATGTTCCTATTTTAAGGCTTTTCTTAGTTTATTAGCTTCAAATGACAATGACTCCCCTTTAAAGCACATTTATGCTACTCGAGAAGATGAAGCAGTTGGAGTTGCTTGTGGAGCAGTTTTTTCAGGAAAACGGGTTCTCGTTTATATGCAAAATAGTGGATTGGGAAATATTGGTGATGTTCTTACATCCCTCGCTCAACTTTACAAACTTCCTCTGCTTTTACTTATCAGTTATAGAGGATTAGAACCTGATAGAGATTTTCCTGAGCATTCACTTATGGGTGAATTAACAGAACCAGTCTTAAAATCCCTTAAATTACCCTATTGGATTTTGACAGAAGATTTTTGGGAGTCAACCATGAATCTTGCTCTTCAGGAAATGGAAGCAATCTCTTCCCCCGTCGCTTTACTTGTTAAGAAAGGAGTGCTAAGTTAATGAAAGGTTTTGAAGTAATCAAATCACTGAAAGAATTCATTTTAGAAAGCGATGTAATTGTTAGTTCAAATGGCAATATCAGTCGTGAAGTTTTTCATCATCTCCCTCAACCACAAGTTTATCTTCGAGGTTCCATGGGTTTGCCTGTTTCTGTTGGTTTAGGTTTAGCTTTAGCTAATCCCAAGAAAAGAATTCTTGTTATTACTGGTGATGGTAATTTTCTCATGGGCTTGGGTTCGTCTGTCACTGCAGCCTTCTATCGACCAGCTAATCTAAAAATCCTCATACTTGATAATAATACCTATTATACCACAGGTGGTCAACCAACAGTTTCTTCCGCGTTAGACTATCCCAAATTCCTTGCTTCTTTTGATATCGGGTATAAATACTCAAAAAAGGCCAATCCAGATCAAATAAAAGATGACCTCAGTAAATTTCTTACAAGCGATACTTTTGCTATTCTTCATTTGAATATTGATGAATCTAAAGAGGATTTAACTAATATCCCTTGGCACCCTGAAGAAATAAGTAAAAAGATCATCGTTAAAATAGCTGAAATGGAATAATATATCTGTTAAGAAATGATTTTCTGATTTTGAATCAGAAATATTTCTCAGATGTGTGAGAATTTTTTATAAATGATGAAACAATAATCTCTAGTAATAAAGTTATAATTCACAGACAAAAAGGTGAAGTAATGGACATTAAGAACATTATCCCTAAAGATCTAACGTTAAATAATTTACGAGTAAAATATCGAGTTCTATCTGTAAGTCATCTACCAGAATTAGAAGAGAAAATTGATAAATTGAAGAGTGAAGGAAAAATAACTCAAAATGAAGTTATTCAACAATATATTGGTAATTTCAAATTTGAGGTTCCTGAAGATTTTCCCGAAGCTAAATCAATCATTATTTTGGCTCAAGAAAATAAACTTGTTTTAATCAATTTTAACCATAATGGAATACAGCAAGAGGTTATGATTCCTCCAAATTATTCACAAACCTGTGTAACTAAGGATGAAATGAAAGATTTCGTTTTGACTGAAATTATCAAAGAGCCTGGATATCAAGTTTATCAAACTAGAAAATTGCATATGAAATTATTAGCAGCTAATAGTGGTCTTGTTAAATATGGTAGAAACAATATAAGTTATGCAGATGAATTGGGTAGTTTGATTGAATTGTGGGTCTATTTTACTGATTATGTATTTCCAATGGATAATTGGGAAGAAGTAGAAATGATGGAGAATTGTGAGGATTGTACCATTTGTTTTGACAGTTGCCCAACCCAAGCAATTTCACAAGACAATTTTATTCTTAATGTCGAACGATGTATTCCTTTATACAATGAAATTCAAGGAGAAATACCTGATTGGATTCCTACTGATGCTCATAATGCTCTAATGGGTTGTATGAAATGTCAAATGTATTGTCCAGCAAATAGACTTGCTATAAACAATACTCGAAGATATGAAGATCTTACCCAAGAAGAAACCATTGCTCTATTGAAAGGAGAAGGTGAAGAAACAATACTTAATTCAGCTATAGCGAAATTAAAGATGTTTAAACCAGAACATGCTTATTACTTCCTTCCAATCATTAAGAGGAATTTAGCACTTTTACAGAAGTAATTTTTCAACAAATAGCTTTTTTTAGCTATTTGTTTTTTCCAGATTATTTAAAAATACCATCGATTATTTTCTATCTATGTTACGCAAAAGTAAAATTATTCTTGGTATAAGTTTAACAATAATAATCATAGGAGCTGGTATTGGAAGTGTTTTACTTTGGTGGTATTGGCCAGGAAATTCCTCACAAGAAGCACCAGTTTTTGATTTTCCTGTTGAAAATATTGATGTAATACATATCTTAGGAGGATATGGTAACACAAGCTGGGGATCATTTCACTACGGAATAGATTTTGGTTGTAATGCTTCTGTAAATATTTTAGCGGCATGCGATTTGCGTGTAACAGCAATACAAACATGGATGTATACAACCGATCCAGATCGATGGCAAACAAGTGTTTTATTAGAAATCAATCAAGCATATGGATTAAATATCGCTTTTGAATCCTGGGCATTAAATGAAACCTATGCAAATCTTCAACGGGATGCAATTGTAGTCGAACTTGATCAGATAGTTCTTCGTGGTCAAGTACTTGGTCAATTACTTTATCATGGAGAAGGTACACATATTGACTTTATGTTAATAAAACAAGGATCACCAGTGTGTCCTTATCCTTATTTTAGTGATTCAGCTAAAAACCTCTTTGATTCTCTTTGGATAAAATATGGTACACCAACAAGCATCTGTAATGAGACTGCAACCTAAGAAAAGAGCTTCCAATTAATTAGAAAAAATTTACCAAACAAAAATATCAAAATAAGAAAAAATATAACAAATTTAAACAGAAGTTCTTATTTTTGCAAAACATTTATTTTATAAAACCTTATATGAAAATAGAGAAAAATGTCAGAAATAGCTCAAGAAGAAATAGAACGATTTAAATTTTTCAAAGGTTTTGTTGGAGCCTTTAGATTAACACATTTTCTACCTGTTATTACTGTAACCACTATTGGTTTCTTTATTGCAATTCTTACTATAAAAGGATCAAGTAGTTTTAGTCAATTATTTCAGAATATTTCCTCAGGAGCGATTCCCATAGCTTCATTAATATTCTTCGGTTTAACTATTTTCTTTCAAGAAGCTTTTTGTGGAGTGCAAAATGATTACATAGATCGTGAAACAGATCATTTATATCAAAAATCAAAAGCCATAACTGATGGTTGGGTAAGTGAAACATTCACCTTTTGGTTTGGTATAACTTGTTTTATATTATTTACGACATTTTCTTTTGTAGTGGGTATTTGGTCATTAACAGGTTACTGGGGCGTTCTATTTATTCAAGGAGCAAATTTAGTAGGTATTTTTTATAATTTATATGCAAAACATCGCCCTATTAGCATATTACCATACATGTTAGGTTTTCCACTAATTCCCGTTTATACTTGGATTACTTTTGGAGGATTTGAGTTCAAACAATTGTGGATGATTCCAGTTTTGATATTTGTCAGTTTACCAGCACATATTGCTAATGAACTTCCTGATCTAAATCTAGACATACAACATGAAAATCGTAATTTTTCAGTATTCTTAGGAAAGAAGATTTCAACGATTTTATATTGGATGGGTATCCTCTTAATTGAAATAATTATTACCATTGTTTATTTTATTTATAACCTAAATATTTGGGTCTTTCTTGTAACGATCTCTGTGTCAATGTTACTAGCTATTGTAACCTTCATTCTTTTATGGAAACGAGAATGGGAAACTGATTTGTTGATTTTCAACCTGGTAACAATGTGTATAGGAATAGAAGTCTTAGGTTTCTTTATCATGCTAGGTGTATGATAAAGTCCATTAGTGGAGTAAAATTGGTTAAATGAGATATCCAACAATTTCATAAAAGTGTAAAATAGAACCATTTTTGATAGTTCTTATATGGAGATAGTTATCGCCCTTAATTGGTTCTAATTCCATTTCAATGGTTTTTACTCCTTCAACTAAATCTTCTTTTATTTTTTGGATACCAAAATAAAATTGTACAACATTCTTTTCCGGCGTTTTAATTTTAATTTTTAATTTCAACAAATTATCATTGGGTATTTTTACCCCTTTGAGTTGTATTCTTATTATCGCATTTTCCCAGAAATTACCTAATGGATCCGTTATTAAAAATTCTTTATTTTGTTTTATAGTGATTCTATCTTGCAAATATTGAGTAGCTAATCGCAGTTCTCCTTCGGGATTTGTATATCCACCAAAAGTATAAAGATACCCCTCAATTATCTTCCCTTTATAATCAGGTTTCATTGGAGTTAATTTGAAAAGCTCTTCACATGTCATTTGTCTTTCTACTCGTAAAAGATTAATGCCAAATCATTCATTTTATTACATATTAGCTTTTATCTAAGTGCACTTCATTTATTTTATTTCTTCTTTTCTTTACAATTTTTATGCTAACAACAGTAATTATTGATACAAGTACAATAATAGAACCGCTAATACCAAACCACATCCACAGATGATGATTTTTCACCACTTCTATATCAAGAACAAGAGAATTAGCATGAACATTGATTTTTTGTTCATTTGTTGTTACATTATACCCCCCTCTAATTAACTCTGCTTTCGTGTTATTTAACCAAATACCAAAAGCTTCTGTTAAACCAGTCGATTTGCTGCTTGAAGGATCCAAACTATAAGTATCAGTATAACCAATCAATTCAGCAACGGGCATAAGAATATGTTTCGCAGACCAATAATCTAATGCTACTGAATCAAGACCAGCAATTAAGATATTTGTTCGGGTAGCTACACTATAACTCGTTCCGGGACCTACAAAACGTGATGTTTCAGGATTAGCATTTATCCATATAGCATCAATAATATTTAATGTTGGAACACCAAATTCCACCATGAGAGTTCCCATACCACCAGTATCAATAGTGTCATGACCATTTGCTAGACTTTGTGTTTGTACACCCATATAGTGTTTCAATGTAGCTGTAACTCCATAACTACTATGAGATTTTAAAACAGGCATGTTAATGACTTTCAATTTTTGTTCATAACTCGTTCCATTCCAAATTCCATATTTGAAGCTAACTTTAGTTCCAAAAGGAGTAGTGAATTTTGGATAAGAGGGTATTATTTCCGTTTCTATGTCAGCAGTATCATAAACAAAATAGCCATCATCCATATCCCCAGTTGAAAATTCATCTACATTTGAACTAGAAATTTCATCCCAAAGATATGTCGATACATTATAAGTACTAGAGAATAAATTGACTACATCTTGAGTTGATTGCTTTTTATCTTCAGCATTTGTTTGACTCCAATCCATAGAACCTCTGCCTTGGCCATTATCAGCAACTATAATCTCTCCTTTAAAACCATCAGGATGAGAGATTATTGCTTCAACAAGCTCTTTTAATGTATCAGTATTTGTTCCTCCCCGTTCTGACCATTGACAGTTAATTTTAATCAGTGTTACATCATCATCTGAAATTAAGCCAGTAGGTCCCTGATTTAAACCTGCATTTTCTGATTGATAAAATAGAAGACCATTAGAACCCATTAGATTGATCAAATCTTCTATATGTGATACTTCTCGACCATTTACTACAAAAATATCCGTTGAATATAGATCATTAGTTTCTACAGGATTTATTAGTAAAGCAACCTCACTACCTGATGAAACTTGTTGTAATAATAAACCACTACTTATTGGTGTGAAAATTAATAACACTAGAATTAATTTTTTCAAATGATTTTTCCATTCTTTTTTATCCAAAAAGAACACTGAGATTGAAATCATTGGAATAAGCGAACCCAATGCAAGACCAATATTTTTTAGTGCAGTTTGTTGGCAAGGATAAACAATTCGTGATGGTTTTGTACCTGTTCGGAATATTAACCATAATAAATTCAAAACTATAAAAACAACCAAGCTATTCCTTATCTTATTTTTAGAAGATGTTTTCTGGTGAAGCTTACCAGTTTTTTTGCATATTGTAAATGCTTCGTTATGTTCTTTCACTGAGTTTTTCATCTTGAAAATTAAACGACCTTCATGTCTAAATAGCTTTTTACTTTATTTTCTAAGATTTTAATTCGTAAACAAAATTTTAAAGAAATTTCGATATTTGAATAATATTAAAAAACTAATTGATTATATATTAATTATCAATTTTGAGAGGTTGATAAAATATTGATTAGAAAAGAAATATTGAAAATGATTTTCATTTTGGGAGTTGTTGTTGGGTTAACGGATTTAGCTTGTATAGCTTTAAGTGAACCAGTTTTAGAAAGCAATGTTGTTTTTTCAGAAACATTTGATGATAACGATTTTTCAGATTGGAAACTTAAAGGTAATTCTACTGATGTTGAAAGCTCTATTAGAAATGACTATTTGCAATTAGATTTTGATGAAGAAGGATATTGCTCATATTCTCTAAATAGAAACTTTACTGATTTTGAATGCTATTTTGATGCAAAACTATCTATAAGTGACATGAAGGGCATTACAGGAATTGGTTGTAGCTTTTACAATAGCACAGATGATATAGTATGTGGATTTACTTATTATTTAGCTGATACTTCTATTATGTTCGATCAACTAGGAGAATTTCCAGTTTATAAAATTGGCACCAGTAGATCAGATAAATTCTATAGTATAAGCGAAAAAGTTTCTGAATCAGAAAACACATATATACCTCATATTTTGGAAACGGGAACATTACATACTGCTTCGACGCTTAGTTATTATCAAATCAAGATTATAGTTCAAAATTCTGATACTGATTTTACAGCAAAATATGATGATATCTTTTTAGTGAAAGATTTTACTATTAATGCTGGACCTACTTATCTTTTTGTTTCTCTATCATTGATAACCATTTTATCAGCTATTTATATTTTAAATAAACGTTATTCAAATAAGAAATAGTTTCTTATTTTCTTTTTTTCTTTTATATTTAATCATGGCAAATTAAGTAATGTTGCTATAGTTGCTTGGCAGATTTTCTTCATAAAATTAAAATTTAAATTATCCATTATATCTGCTTCTGTATGATAGTATGGATATCGAAATTCAAAAGTATCTGTTACTGTTATTGCAGGAATTCCTTCGCGCCAAAAAGGGGCATGATCAGATCTAAGTAAATCAATTATTTTCAATGAGATTTCTTCAAAATTCATAGCTACTTCCAAATTATGATAAGGCAAATCAATACATTCATCTTGACATTGTTTGCAGAATGTCTGAGTTAATGCAGATGAATTTTTATCTGCAAAAATACCTACAAAATTACCTTTCATCTCTTCTAAATTGATTTTATACGATGAGTAATTTTTTGGATCAATACCACTGGGATAATTTTGAGAAAATTTCTTCTCAGTAGAATAACCAATTTCTTCTAGATTAATTACCCCTGCAATCTTATCCAAAGATTTCCTATGAGCTTTCACCCAAGAAGTACTTCCCACACAAATGGTTTTACCAATCCAATTCATTCTTGTGATGTTCGCATAGTGTTTCTTTAAAGATTCTATATACTGTAATTCTTTTTTTGTTGCATCATTTTTCACAATATCATAAGCAAATTGCCAAGATTCTGTTATACTCTTTCCTTGAATTATTGCTTCTTCTCTTAATTCATCTATTTTATCAAGGAGTTTAATTGTGTGATAAGAAGTAAATCGTAATTCTTCATCAATAAGTTTTGAATCCATCATTAATTTTCTAAAAATCCTTTCTCGAGTTGGATGACATTCCTCTAGAGTGAAACCAATGAAGCGAATATTGGATTTAATTTTTGCATTAGATAATATTCGGGCGATTTCCAACATTCCCGCAACACCAGAACCATTATCATTCACACCAGGTGAGACATTCATGGTATCATAATGTGATGTTACAAGGATTTCTGATTCGGATCCATTGTCAATTAATCCTTCAATATTTCTGAAATCAAAATCGAAACCATCTACTCGAAAAACATGTTCTTTTGTTTCTAATCCGAATTCTTCCATTTCCCAACGGAGATAATTTGCTACTTCATCTAATAACTCAGGATTGTCTAGGGGATGTTTAACACCCTCTATATATAACAAATGTTGATACAAGTTTTCAATATCTACTTGGTCAAGGATAGTTTTTATAGACAAAAGATTAGTTCCTCGCTTAATAAGCCTAATAAGAAATTCTTTTTTAGGGATTAAAAATTTGTCGAGTGTTTTGTTAAGCAACATTTACTTTCAATAATCTCTCTTGAGAACCCTTTATTTTGTGAACCTATTTTATTTTTATTATGAGTAGCCATCATACCTATATTCCTTGGTTTCCGAAGAAACCTTTTCCTAATGAAGGACTTGAAGAAGCTAAAGAACAGATGAAAATTCTTAGATTGTGTACAAATTGCCAAATTTTCAAAGCTTTTAATTTGAAAGATATCACAGAATTATGGATATTTCTCTTTTGCCCAAATTGTGGTGAAATACTAAAAATACCTCGAAAAAGAAATTATGCTAGTACAAAATGGGCTAAAGAAAAATGGAAATAAAAAAAGAGTAATTTATGGAGCAATAATCTTTATTCGATTACTGCACCACAACTGCTGCAATAAGTTGAAATTGGTTCGTTAGCAGAACCACATGTTGGACAATATTTTACTTTTGTATTAGATTGTTGTGCTACTGGATAGGATTTTTGAGGAGGTTGGGGTGTAGGGGGATATGGGGGTTGTGGATATTGTTGTTGGTATGGTTGTTGATATGTTGTGGTTACTATTACAGGTGTGCCTTGATATCCATCCCATTCAATTAACTTCAAACCTGCTCCATCTGTAAAATCACCAGTAAGAATTAATATAAAATCTACTAAAACACCTATATAAAATAAACCCTCAGTACATAGATATAAAATTCCTGTGCCTATTTTGTCTACATAAAATCTATGAACACCTAACCATCCAAGAAAGAGGCATAAAATTAATGTTATTGTTCTACTCTTTGGTGATGAAGGTGGTACTATTCGTGCTGATTGTGGATACATTTTAGATTATCTCGATTAGTTTTGTACGTGACACATATTTATACTATTTCAAATACTTTACGAAAGTAGTATAGCTCAATCATTAGTTAAAAAATCTAAATTAACATATGATTTATCAGTCTCTATAAGTAGTTTCCATTTATCAAGTAATTTCTTTATCCATTCAGCAGGAGCTAACTGATATTCTCTCGAGAGAACAGCATAAAGTAGAATGAGTCTATATTGAATAAAATTAGCTAATTGAATTAACCACCAATCGTTCAATGAATTCTCCTTTTGATAACCGATCATAAATTTATCAATAAAATCCTGAGCAAATTCTTCTTTGCTTTGTTCACCTTGAAAATTATCCCAAATAGCTGTGAACAGTATTACCGAAAGATCTGCAATGAACCAACTATACTCCGAATCATCGAAATCAAAAAGTCTAATTTTACCATTATCAACTAGGAAATTTGCATGATGGACATCGTAATGTATTAATCCATAACAATCTCTATCTTTCGGTAGTTTCTTTAAATTAGAAAAAAGTTCTTTAGCTCTTTCTAATGCAATTGGCTCATTTTCTAAATATTCCTCAATCACCGGAAGATAATGTTCCCAGTTCTTCCTTTTCATTTCAGTGGGGGGATCAGGATAATCTTTTGTTAAACGATGTAATTCTCCTACTATCCTTCCCCATTCTTCAATTAATGTATCAGTTATTAGATGTCTATTTTTTGATAGAAAGACTCCTTCAGCTTTTTCAAAAACTGAAACACAAAAATAGGATGAACTATCGACCTGCTCTATTTTTTCCACAAAACAACCAGAAATTGCAGGATACGCTTTACAAACAGATGCACCATTTTCAGCCAAATAATTAATCCAATCAATTTCTCCACGGATTTCATTGACTGTTCGATGAGAGCTGTGAGTAATTCGTAATATACATGGCTTGCCATTTAATTCACTGGTAAAAATGAAGCTTTCAAATGAATTTAATTTAATTGTTTTTTCTTTATCTAGACTAAACTTCTCTATTGCTTGCTCTAAAATATCATCAGTAAATAGATGTTCCACTTCGGCTTTCATGTAAGAATGCTCCACCATTATTGTCCAAAATAAATTTAATTACATTTGCATTAGAGAGTATTTTTTACTAAAAATTTTTATCCCCTTGATTAATAGTAATTCAATTTATTAATTTCCATGTATTGAATTAGGTGTAAAAATTGGATGAACTACCAATTAGAGAAAAAACTGTTCCTGAGGATTTAACGGGAACAAAAAGATTAGCCTCTTTAGATTTTCAAAGAGGTCTAGCAATATGGATGATGGTCTTTCTACATGTGTTTAATCACATGGTCGATTATGGTGCTGTAGATGCGGGTAAATTATTTTCATTTGAAGCTGGATATGGATTCTTTTCTTCCCTTTTCTTTGTTTTTGCAGCATTTTTTGGCAATTGGATTGGATATTTCATTATCATATCTGCTATAGTTAATGCTTATGCTACCACTAAAAAAGCGTTAGCTGGAACTCCACCAAGGAGATTATTTGGAAAACAAATTCTAACAGGTATTGGTATTTTAATAGCTGGAGCAATTACCGAAGGATTCGGTTATTATGGTTACTTTGGCGCTGTTTTACGTTCTGATCATCCCTTTACTGCTGCTGCATGGACAAATCCTAATATTGTAAATAATATTTGGAGACAATTTTTCCATATGGAAGCTTTACAGATTATTGGTTGGTGTATGATCATAACAGCAATCATTCAATATTTTCTTTTTATAAAAGGTGGAGCTAGTAAATATCTTCGAAATATTATTGTCCTTGGTTCCTTGACCTTAGTAATCTTTATTCTATCACCAATTATTTGGAACTTAGTTGATAATATGAGTTATTGGAAAATTCCCACAGATCCATCTTTGGATCCTTATCATTATAGCTGGCCAAGCGATGTTTTCCAACCATATAATGCTGGAATTGTTGCATATCTTTTAGTGATCGTTGCAGGAGATTATTATCCACTCTTCCCATTCCTGGGAGCATCCTTATTGGGAGCTGTTATTGGTACTGTATTAGCTAAGCCTAATCCTCCAAAACGTTTACCACTTTGGGGATTGGGATTATTCCTTGGTCTTTTAGTAGCTGGTGGCATATGTGCTGCATTGCTTCCCTTTGATATTACATTCAATAGACCTTACCTAGGATTCTTCTTCTTCCTAACAGGAGGACAAGTAGGAGCAATTTTACTATTCTTTTATCTGGTGGAATGGCGGGGTAAAAGCGAGAAATTTGCTAAAAATATCGTTGTTAAGTATTTCCGAACTTGGGGTATGATAGCATTAACTATTTTCGCTCTACAAATCTGGTCCCTTGCACCTCGAGCAGCATTCAATTGGACAATGTCTATGAATACTATGAATGAATTAATAGATCCTTTCACTCAGAAAGGTTGGTTTGGTATTGTTCTTTTATTTGCTATTGCAACCGTTCTATTCTATGATCTACTCATCTGGTCTTGGGCACAGATAAATTTCATAGGAAGTTATGAGTGGTTAATCATTAAATTTAGCAGTTTAGCTTCAAAGGAACCATCTAATCGTTTGAACTTCAAATACATGCTTAACAAAGTAGATTGGATGAACTATAAACCATTAATCAAACCAAAAGAAGTAGATATGGATAAAGCTTTAAATAGCTAATCCATTCTTTTCCCTATTTTTTGGAAGAAGTTATATTATTGAATTGTATTAGATTTTTTGTGATCATTATGGATTCAGCAAGAACATCTTGGTTTAAACGTTCTGGCAAACCACTTACTAATGATGAAGTTTTTGAAAACTTAACTCGAGTAATTTTCCAAGGAGGTTTAAGCTGGGATATAATACAAAGAAAATGGCCAAGCTTTCAACAAGCTTTTGCTAATTTTTCGATTGATGATGTAGTCAATTTTACCGAAGATGATATAGCTAATTTAATTGAGAATAAGGATATTATCCGTAATTCAGTTAAAATTGAAGCTACTCTACATAATGCAAAAGAACTGCAAAAGATAACTGAGGGATTTGGTTCATTTTTCAAATACCTTGATTCTATAGGAAGAGAAAAGAATTATGCGGTGATTATCAAGGATCTTACAAAACGAATGAAACGATTAGGTAAGAAATCTAGTTATATTTTCCTCTATAGTATAGGTGAAAATATCGAATGGGATATTGAGTAACATTTTTTTTGTCGTTTTGCAGAAAAAGTTATCTTTTTTAAGATAAAATGGGAAGAATATTATATGAGACAACTTAGGTTTATCCCCCCGGTATTTTTGTTTATTATACTTGCCTCTTCTTTTGTAAATATAAGTTATATACAAGCAGGTTATCTAACAGATCCAACAGGTGATGCTAGCGATATTAATGCTTGCGATATTACTCGCGTTGATGTTGATGTTACTTATCATTCTACACCTGTTGATGATGAGGTTATTCTAAAAATAACCTTACTAGAAGCACCACTTATAGATGAAAATCATACTATAAGATATGATTATAATTTCTGGGTTGACACAAGTCTAAGCGCAAGTCCTGATACAACCACCTGGAGTACAGATGTATACGAATATGTAGCTCATTTAACATGTCGTTGGTCCAGTGATACTTGGTTAAATGAATCATACTTAATGGCTAGTCGCTATTACTTAACAGGAGATGGAAGTGCTAAGGTTATGGGTACTTTCTGGTGGAATCCTAATACTGACTCTTGGCAAGCTTCAGATCCAGATCTTGATGTTGGTCAAGTCATAGGTAATACAATTGTTTGGGATGTCACAAGTGCTATATTTAGAGAGCAACCCGTTGGTACAGGGTATGTTATACAAGGTGTTGCAAATGCAGCTTATGGTATAGTTGTAAAAGATTTTGCACCAAATAATGGTTGGTGTGATGAATTTGATAACATGTGCGTTTTGCCCTCATCATCAAGTGGCACACCAAGCTTACCTGGCATTGGTTTCATAATTAGCTTCATCTTCATAGGAATCATTACCACAGGTATAACTATTGTTAGTAAAAGAAGAAAATAGAATTCAAATAATTAAAATAATCGCAGATTATCTGCGGTTCTATTTTTATTTTCATTAGCAAAAATAGATTTTATCATAATATTTTTTTCAAATTAACTTATTTCTATAAATTAGGATAATGAGAAAAAAGATTATCGGAGAAATACTCCGACTAGTAATTACTTACGTTTTCTTATGATTGGAATCAATACAACTATTGAAGTTAAAGCTCCAATTGCTAGGAGATATTCAAAACCAGGGAAAGGCCAAGTCGGACCACCCAAAGCAAAAGCTGGTAAGTCATATCCTTCTCTTTCAGTATGATAGTTATAATCAATATCAAATATTGTTCCGTTAGAAAAGCCTGAAATTGATCCTTTAATTCTCATCCCTAACATTACACCAGAATCTTTACTGTAAGCAAATTGGAATTTATGATTGATAGTTGTATTTAGGAATGCTTCTTTTGACATAAAATCTACAGTTTCATTTATGTTAGCAGTGAGTAAGAAATCGAATAGAAAATAGTCAGTTGCATTAGTATATGTTGCATCCATAGTAATACCACTGACTAAAGTAGCATATGAAAAATCACCATTCGTATGAATATTATCAGCGATTTGAATCAAATCATTCCAAGTTGACTCATTAACTGAGATGAAGGGTAGCATTAATACTCCCAAATGATTATCTTCAACATCGTTTTGATTCCATTCTTCAAAGGCAATCTGCTCAATCGCGATTATTGGATAAAGCATTAATAGAGAATATTCTAAAATAGTAGCAATAGTCGTATCATAAAATTCTTCTGTATACCCACCGGCACTCATATTAAATGTAATACCTAGGCTATCAATCTCTGTTACATTAAGGATTACTTGTGTACCGTCATCGAAATAATGACCGTCAATTTCATAACCAGACACTTCAGCGGAATTGACACCAAAAGTGACGTTATAATCCGAAGCTACAACATCATAAGTAAAAGTAGAATCTACTGTAACTAAATATTCACCTTGAATTGTTTGAGTTGTAAAGATTAAACCAATCAAAAACAATGGTAGGATTAATTTGATTGCTTTCTTCATAATTTTTCAACCTCAAAATAGAGTTTACAAGTGTATTACGTCAAAAACAATTAAAAGGGTAGCTATTCGATATATTAACTGATTAGATTAAAGAAATTACCAAAAGGTTTTTTCTTGCTATCTGTTTTCAATCAAAATAGTCTAAAAAGGAGAACAGCAATATGACTAATGTAATTTTAGAAACAAGTAAAGGTGTCATTAAACTCGAAATGTTTGACGAAGAAACACCTAATACAGTAAAAAATTTCGTCAGTTTAGTCGAGAAAGGATTCTATAATGGATTGACTTTTCATCGAGTAATAGCTGACTTTGTCATTCAAGGTGGTTGTCCAAAAGGTACTGGTACTGGAGGTCCAGGCTACCAAATCCCTTGCGAAACACGAGCACCTAAACAAGTACACAATGTAGGCGCATTAAGTATGGCACATGCAGGTCCAGATACTGGTGGTTCACAATTTTTCGTTGTTCTAAATGCTAATAATTGTAAACATCTCAATGGTGTTCATACAGTTTTTGGGCAAACTGTTGAAGGATTAGATGTAATTAAGAAAATTCAACCAAGCGATAAAATTATCAAAGCAACCGCTGTAAATATTAGTGAAAAGATAGCTAATTGGAATCTTAAAACCATAAGATAATACTTTTAATTTCTTTATTCTTTTTTCAATTACTTTTTTTCCTTGGTAAATAATTCTGAGTGCTTTTTTCGTTATTTTCATTGTTTTTCTCGTGGTATTTTTATAGTGCAGTTGAAACTAGTTTTTGGAACTCACAATAGAATTCTACTGGAGCGCAAAGTGATCATTCTTCTCTGTATAGTTCCAAAAAAAATCGGACAAGGTTATGCTAATGATTGCCAAATCAATAACTCCTAGACTTGATATTTTATCAGATGAACTCAATTTCAGAGATTATGAATTTGAGGAACTTCTAACATCCTTTAGGAGAGTATTAACAAATCCTGGAGAAGCAATCGCTCGAGTGATTTTAATTGGTCCTCCAGGGTCAGGGAAGAGCTTTGTCCTTCATAATTTTCAAAATAAGATTCAAATGAAGAGAATAATTAATCGAGAAACAGATGTACAATTAAAATGTCTTACAGTTGATTGCGGCAAATATAATTCTTCGAAAGAAGTTGTTATGGCAATCATTCAACAAATAGATCCCTACTTTTATGCTAATCTTGACGAATGTTTTACTGCTGAGCTACAATATATATTGGCTGATATTCTTTTAGCTAAAAAAGAAACGCTCATAGTAATATTTGATAATATTGATTCTTTAGTAACGAAAGAACCAGAAGAGGTTAATTCCCTCCTCTATGGATTCCAACGATTTTCTGAAGGAAAAACTAAAGATGAACCTAATCTTTTCTCGCAAATTCTTGTCGCTCAAGATTTGGAATTTTTAACGGAACTTGATCGAACGGTCTTTAGAAAAATATCAACTGATGTGATACCATTTGAAGCCTATTCGTCAGAACAAACAGTTCAATTATTAAATGAACACATAAAGAAAAAAGTCAAAAGAAAAATCACTGAAGAGACTGTCTGGTTTATCAGCATGATTGCTAGAGGTAATATGCATTTAGCTTTTGAACTTCTTACAGAGGGGGAAGCACTTGCACAAAGAGAGCAATCGATTACGATACATCCAGAACATATACGTTCTATCAACAAAAGAATTACTGATTTCCAAATTACCGAACAAAAAGTAGAAGAATTTACTCTTGGAACAAAATTAATGTTGTTAACGATAGCCAGAAAGTTTAAGGCAAATACAAAAGCATTTTTGAATTTTCTTGATTTACCATGTTTATACATAAGCATATGTGAAGAATATGACCAAATGCAACAAGCAAAATATTTCTCGGAAATATTAGGAGATCTCGAGAAAATGTGCATAGTATCTTTACATTATGTTGAAAGGGAAATCTTTGTGACCTTAAGTGATATTTCTGCAACAGAACTCTCATGTTATCTCGAGAAAAGTGTTAAACAGAAACGACGAGACAAACCGTACTTCTTATAGTCTTGAATAAGGCACTGGATTCCTAAGAAAAGTTAGCAAATTGTTTAAAAAATAGTATGTTTTACCAATATTAGATTAAGATGAACGAATATGACATTATAGCGATTGGTGGTGGACCAGCAGGACTCACAGTAGGTTTGTACGGTGGAAGATATGGATTAAAAACATTGATCATTGAGAAGCAGCTTGTGGGTGGAGCAATGGCCATATCACCATTAATTGAAAATTATCCGGGAGTGGAACCAATAAAAGGTACTGACCTAACTGAAAGAATGAAACAACAAAGCAATTATTATGGAGCTGAGACAAAGGAACTTGTTAGTGTTACAGAATTGGATCCCGATGAAAAAATAATTACTTTAAATACTGGTGAACAAGTAAAAGGAAAGGTAATAATTTTTGCAACAGGTAGCAGGCATAGACTATTAAATGTTCCCGGAGAAGAAGAATATACTGGGAAAGGAGTTTCATATTGCGCAACTTGTGATGCCCACTTCTTTAGAAATCGAAAAGTTATCACTGTTGGTGGGGGTAATTCCGCTGCAATCGAAGCTCTCCATCTTGTTAAAATTGTTGGTGAACTTCATATCGTTCATAGGCGTGATAAACTTCGAGCTGAAGCTTCGTACATAAAACAAATCAATGAAGCTAATATTGGTTTCTATTGGAATTCTATTGTTAAAGAAATACTAGGTGATGGTAGGAAAGTTACCAGTGTTTTATTGTCAGATGTTAAAACTGAAAAAGTTCAGGAAATTCCTGTCAGTGGTGTCTTTGTTTCCGTCGGATATGATCCTAACAATGAGCTTGCTCTTGATGCTGGTATTGAACTGGATGAATTTGGTTACATTCGTGTCGATAAAAAAATGCAAACTAATATTGAAGGTATCTATGCAGCAGGCGATATTACAGGTGGTCAAAAACAACTTACTGTATCGACTGGTCAAGCAACTACTGCTGTCATGAATGCTTTTCTTTATCTTCATGGTGGAAATTGGTACGGCTAATTACCATCTTTCCTTCTCTTTTCATTATTTTCATTTCTTCCAAAGATATTTTTAACTGAATTTCATTTTTAATATACCATTGAGATTGATTTAATATACTGGATTGATAACTTTGCAATTACTAGTTTCCCCTCAAAATCTGAATGAAGCACTTGAATGTGTAGAAGCTTTTGTTGATATTATTGATATTAAAAATCCAGCTGAAGGTTCTTTAGGGGCGAATTTTC
The DNA here is from genome assembly GCA_035528035.1 of Bathyarchaeia archaeon. GTDB lineage: Archaea > Asgardarchaeota > Heimdallarchaeia > JABLTI01 > JABLTI01 > JABLTI01. The sequence continues at coordinate 2,892 of DATKZI010000003.1, read as the reverse complement.
CTTGGGTAATTAAAACTATTCGTGAAGCTGTACCCAAAATTATTCCTATAAGCGCAACTATTGGTGATGTTCCTTATAAACCGGGAACCGTTGCTTTAGCAGCTTTAGGAGCTGCTACTGCAGGTGCAGACTTTGTCAAAGTTGGTTTATTAGGAACTAAAACAGTTGATGAAGCAATTGAGGTAATGCAAGCTGTGACTAAAACCATTGATGAATTTCAACTATCTGTTTCAGTTGTTGCAGCAGGTTATGCGGAAGGCAATAGTATTGGTTCTATCTCTCCGCTAGATATTCCTTTTGTTGCTGCTAAGGCATCTTGTGATTTTGCTATGATCGATACCTATGATAAATCAATGAAAAAATCAATTTTTGATATTCTGTCTTATAGTGCTCTCGAGAGTTTTATAGCGAAAGCTCGCAAGTTCGATCTTGGCACTGCTTTTGGGGGATCCATTAATCTAACACATATTCCTTTACTCCAGAAATTATTACCTGATATAGTTGGTGTACGTGGAGCTGTTTGTGCTGATGGCGATCGCATAAATGGTAAAATTCAAGCTTATCTAATAACTAATTTCGCTGAAAAATTAAAAAAGAAGGAGTAAAAACTCCTAATGTTTTTTACCTAAAAAGTGCTGTTCTAATATCCCTCTTGCTTGACCTAAATCCTTATCTTCCAACTCAGGTCTTTTTCCTACATCCTCTGAAGTAAATTTCTTTATTCCATCTGATGATCCCATAAACATTCCTTCAGATAAAACGCCATAAATGATCTCAGGGGGTAATTTAGCGATAGGAACAATATCTCCTTTCCTCAAATTAGCAATATTTGTAACAACATTATATCGCGCCTTACCATCAGTTACCAAACATTTCCAATTTTTAGCATCAATTTTCTCAATACTAAGGATCTCACCACAGAGAATATCAATAGTATCTGCAAAATCATCAGAAAAACCTTCTTTCATACGCTCACGCATTGTATAGAAGAAATTTCTCAAAAAGAGTAAATTTGCAACTGATCTTCTTCCCTCAAGACCTCTTGAATTCAACATTTCTTGCCAGTTTTCAGGCAATTCATCAAAAATCTCTTTCGCGTAAATTTCTATAGCTCTTAATTCCTTTGAGAGTAAAACTTGTTCTAATGGTTTATAGCTCCATTTCAGAACCATAAGTTTACTATTAATCTCAGACAATCTCGTGAGGATTTTTTGACGATTTAATGATAATGGAATTTTCTTATTTTGAACCAAATCAGTAAAATATTTTACTATTCCAGTTGCAAGAACGATCCTTGAATCAGTATCAACACCTGTCACAAATATCACCTTTTGAAACGTAGTTGTCTTTTAGTTTTTCTACTTATTGATTAACTTTTGGAATTCTTAATAATTTTGCTTTGACAATAGTTTCGGTCAACTCTCTTGCTTCCGTTTTTAAAAGAGTTTGAGTAAAAAGACTTAGAAATACATCAGAAACCTAAAGCGAAACAAAAAAATCAACCGAATTATAAGGAATTATAATAAATGAGAACTCTTTCTATCTCCATGAAGCGAAAGAATCATATTAAATTAGGTCTTTGATTTATTTCAGGAGAAAAAAAATGTCAACTAAGAAAGAGGAAAATGATGACTCAAAGAAAACGTCATCTGTTAAAGATAGTGATGAGCAAACACCATTAGATGAACTGGTAGAAGATGCTTATCAAAGCGTTCTTGAAAATGAAGTAGAGGATGCTGTACCGCAAATAAAAGCAAAACCCAAAAGTAAAACTAGCGATAAAAGCGCAGATTCTAAAGCTAAGAAAACTACTAAATCAAGCTCGAAACTAAAAGCAGTAGAGGATGACTTTGATGAAGAATCTACTGAGAAAAAACTCGTTGAATTACCTAATGAATTCTATGATGCAATCTCTCGAGATAATGAAAAAGAAATACCTATTTCTGATCTACCTGGTGTTGGTCCAGCAACTTCACACAAATTAAAGGAAGCGGGATTAACTACTATAAGATCGATCGCTCTTTCGAGTATTTCCGATTTGGTAAATAATGCTGAGCTAGGTGATAAAACAGCTGCTAAATTGATCAAAATTTGTCAAGAACAAGTAGGACTCACTTTTAGCACAGCAGATACTCTTTATAGTGAAAGATTAGGATTAGAGCGAATATCCACTGGTTCAGATAATCTCGACGAGCTTTTCGGTGGGGGGATTGAAACAGGTAGTATCACAGAACTTTATGGTGAATATCGAACTGGGAAAACCCAAATAGCACACCAATTATGTGTTATGGTTCAATTACCTCGAGAACAAGGAGGTTTGGGTGGTAATGCTGCTTATATTGATACCGAGGGTACCTTCAGACCAGAAAGAATAGTAGAAATGGCTGAAAGATTTGGTGTTGATCCTCAAGAAGCACTAAAAAATATCACTGTTGGTAGAGCATATACTTCTGATCATCAAGTTAATCTTGCAAGAGATATTAGTGCTATCGCTCGAGATAAAAATATCAGACTTGTGGTAGTCGATTCATTAACTTCTCATTTCAGAGCTGAATACATCGGTAGAGGAACACTTGCTTCAAGACAACAGAACTTGAATCAGCATATACACTTCCTACTCAAATTAGCTGAAATGCATCACGTAGCAATACTAGTAACTAATCAAGTTATGGCCAGACCAGATTTCTTCTTTGGAGACCCAACAGCACCTATTGGTGGAAACATTGTCGCTCATTCTTGTACTACAAGAGTTTATTTGAGGAAATCAAAACAAACAAAACGTGTTGCTCGTATAGTTGATTCACCCAATCTACCAGAAGTTGAAACAGTTTTTGAGATTCTATCAGATGGTATTCATGATGGATAGGTTCGCCTAACCCATCAATCTTTTAT
>DATKZI010000002.1:0-43298 GCA_035528035.1 Bathyarchaeia archaeon | reverse complement strand
TGCATTAAATTGTTCATCAGCATTTTCTTCTATTAATCTTTGAAACATACCACCTGATTCTATACAAATCACTTTATCTGCTGATGTTTTAATAAAATCACTTCTTACCAATGTGGGTCCTATTGTTTGCCCGTCTGGATTGAATGTAAGATTTATTTCTCTCTTATTGCCTGTTTTTTTATCTCTAAAGGCAACATCCAAATCACCAAATATCGTACTTCTTGCGTCTGGAAAGATGTTAAAATCCTCTCGAGCCATACCAATGATCGCTTCCACATCTGTTATTATGTTATCTGATTCTGTTTGGTCAAGAAACATCTTAGCAAGAGCAGATTCCGATGAATAATAGAGATCTCTTAATGTACTTGTTCTCCCTGCTTCCAGTAAATCTCGTGCAGCAAAAGATGCTACGAAAATTGTTTGAAGGAAAGGTTTAAGGTGACGAACATTACCAGCGGATCGTTTTATTCTCTTTTCCCCTACAGTGTATTGTCTCATTTTTAAGTCATAATAAATATTGGAGCTTGATCTTAGAGGCATTTCAAAGGATGGATATTTTTCTTCATCTATTTGCCCATACACTTTTTTTCCTAATTCTACTAATTTATTGAAAGCTTTTTCCTTTAATTCGTCAGCATGTGTACTAGACTTTTTTGACATTTCTTTTTACCTTCTATTCTTCTTCATCCTCATTATTTTTAACAACCGGTATGCTCTCTTCTTCGTCGAACATTTCATCCTCTGTTCGTCCTCTTCCTACAAAAGCTACTGAGGGTATTGTTTTTTGTCCACTCAATTTGGTAGCAAATTTAGCTATATGAGGCATATATTTCTCAAAAATAGTTGTTCGTTTTGCTGTACGTTCTTCTCGCTCTACTCGAGAGAGATAAACTCTTAATTTACGTGCACATACTTGCATCGCTAAACGCATTTCTCTTTCAATTTCCACTCTATCAGCAATTGATTCTTTACCTGCTGTTCTATAAGGAACTTTAGTTGAAGCTATATGAGTTATGATTGCTAATTTGTTATTATCAGGAACCTTATACATTCGCCAATTAAATGATCTAATAACTTTAGCAGAGACATCCGCATATTGGTCATACAATAATGGAATTCTATTTGCATATCGAAAGAGTATCGGTTCTGAGGTTAATTCTAGTTTTGGTCCACCATAGGCCATTGCTACTTCAACAACAAATGGATGTCCTGAGTACGCTTGTGGTTTTCTTGTTATGTTTGCGAAAAAGTCTGGTTCAAGTTCTTTTTCTATACCTGCACTTAGTACATCTTCGCCAATAGGCGATAAACACTTCGTTTCTGGTGCTAAAAAGCCTTCATAATTATTCATTCCTTGAACTATTTTTACTATATCATCATGATCAAGTTTAGCTGGATCTTTTTCAGCTTTAATTTGAACTGATTCTAGGAAGCTCTCAGCTGTTTTTTCTCCTATTCTTTGAAAATTAGTTTGTAAGAATTTTTTCAATGTCTTTTGTTTTGCTACTCTTAATAATCGTAGCATCTTTTCTGTATCAATACCATAGGGATGAGGTAATACTGCTTCCCCTAATTTAGGTACTTGTTCTATTCCTTTTTCAAATCGATATAGTACACCATAAGCATCAATGAAATTTATTGTAGCATAAGGAGCTACTAATGCTGTGGATTTTATATAATCAAGAATTTTTGCATGTGCTCTTCCATAATCCCCTTCTATATTTACCTCTACAGCTACTCCATGCCAATCCTTTTTATTGGGTAATTCTTGATGAAATCTAATGATCGGTTCATTTCTTTGGATATCTATCATTAAATGATATTCATCAATAACTTTGCTTCCTTTTGTACAGCTTATTACTCTCGTGGGAAGATTTGTGGTAATCTGTGAATATAAAACTGTCATTGAAGCTCCCAAACCAAAATGCCCACGAGATTGTCGTTCGACATATTTTCCACCAAATAGTAATTTGGCAAGTGCATTTGGTACCTTGTTTCCAGGAATACCTATCCCATTATCTGATATAAAAATAGTATAGACATCTTCTGTTCGTTTTTTAATAGAAACAAAAATATCAGGATTAATTCCACCTATTTCTGCTCCGTCTAGTGAGTTTTCTATTATTTCACGAAAAGCTGTGTAGAGACTCTTCGCTGGAGTATCAAACCCAGCAAGTTCCCTATTGCGGTAAAAGAAATCCGCAGGTGATAGTTGTTTGAATTCTACCTTGCTCAATATTATCACTCAGATTAATGCGCTCTAATTCATTATCACGTACTTAAATTATAATTTTTTGCCATAAACACGTAATACAAATTATTTTGTAGGCACCATCCCATAAAAAAGTATCATATTTGAATTTATTTTCAACGATTTTTCTTTCTAATTTGATGATTGTTTTAAAATATCTTTTAAAAGACAAATAGTATTAATTATTACTGATAGCTATGTCCGATGATGAAGTCCATTTCATTCAAGAAGAAGAAATTGATAGATTAGAAGATAATTCTAAAGAAAAGAGAATTAGGAAAAAAATTTTCGAAAATGTTCCGCCAAAGCGTAAGACGATCTATATAGGAATGATTTTTCTAAGTATTTCATTTTTAATCATTCTATTATTCAGTGTTTCTCTAAATTTCACTTCATTAATTAATAATAGACATGATGGGGTATTAGATTGGCTTCCCGGTAATTTCATTGTTGAAATGTTAATCTTGTGGGTTATTTTAATGGCATCATTTTTTATTTTCCTTGGATTACTCCCTTATCTCTCAAAGTTGTATATTTACATTCATAAATTAATTAAATATCTCAAATATGGTTATAGTACTGTTAAAACAGATGAACATTATTATTCTTTTAAAGAAGCTCTTGGAAGAGTAATAATTCCTTTTCTTTTTAGTTTCATTCTTGGTTATTGGTTAGCAAATTGGACATATCTCAGAAATTTAACTTTCGAGAGTTTTCACGTTTTAGTTTATATGCTATTTTCATTAATTGTTATGCCAATAACTATCCTTCTAATAACTCCACTTTGGTTGCTAGATGATTCTGGAATAATTACCATTAAAAAACGAAAAGAAAGCGATAGAAAAATCCCTGATATAGAAGGCCCAACAGTCTTTTTCTATAACATCTATACAGGATCAGCCTATACTCTAGCAGTTGTTACTATTATTGATTTCTTCATAGAATTATTCAAGGATTTTAATGCTGTAGTTTTCATAGCTTTTTTCATAATTATATTTCTCGTTTTGCCTTCTGGAATATTAACAATAATTTACCTTTATGAATTATTTATGCGAATCTTAAAACCGAAACTTCTCAAAATATTACCTGAGAAATTGGTTGATCCAAAACCAAAAACCTTAGTTGATGCTCATACAAAAGTAACAATGCAAACAGATGAATTCACTTGATAAGTTTATTGAGAAATATTATCTAGGAAAGAGTTCAGTTATTTGAACCTCTAAACCTAATTCTCGCAATTTATTAAAGAATTTTTCTTCCACAATATTTTCTTTAATATTTCTTACAAAATTAATATTAAGAAAATTATTAGTAGTGAGTAAACCTAAGCCTGATTTAAAATAGGGATGGTACATTGGTAATACTTGAAAATCTATTATCTCATCGTTAAATTCTTTAGGCATTTTTGTTTGTCCTAAGTTAGTTAAAAATGAGGAGAATAGTGATTCACCCATTTGTTTATACAATGGTCTGATAAACATTCGTTTGATGAAATTAGGAATAATACCTACAAATGGGTTTATTTCTATACTAACATAAAATGAAATTTGTTGAGTTTGATATTTTTCATTTACTTGCATGTTTTTAAAGTGATGAACTTGAGCAATGATTTCTTCAAACGAAAATCTACCAAGTCTAGGATCAACACCAGGACCGAGAAAAGTAGTAAAATTTCTCATAGTTTTAGAGGGTAGAAGATTTCTTACATTTATTGGAACCATAATTCGAATAGGTCGAATTTTCCTTCTTTTTGAGGGCGTTTCAAACATGATTTCCTGTAAAGTATCGATATAAACAGCTGTCAATAATTCTGTTAAAGTTACCTTATGCTTTCTTGATAAAGTTAAAACATCCCTAACATCCATTTTACCATTAGTAACATATGAAATACCAGTTTTCATTCTAACAAAAGGTATATGATACGCTTTGTAAATTTTGGGTAATTTTGGTATTCCTATTTTGAAATTTTTACGATAAGCATATTCCATTTCTTCAGGTTTAGGTTTTTGATCTGGTCTAAAAATGTCACCCCAATCTTCGACTGTAATACCTGATAATGTTAGATATTCAGCTACTAATGATTTGAGAAAAATTAATGCTCCTGTACCATCAGTCAAGCTATGATTGAATTCGATGATTATTTGATTTTGATTATTAATAATTCTATATGGAAAAGTGTTCCTATCTCTAATCGGAATATATTGGCAAGGATATTCCAGCTCAGGTCGTACTTTAGGAATCTGATTAACTTTTTTCCATTTATTCCAGATAAATCCTTTAGCTACCATAACTTGATAATAGGGAAATCTAGGCATTATATTTTCAAGCGCTTTTTGTAGGGCTTCTCTTCTCACTACATGTTTCATCGTAACCCATAAACGATACACACAAGGAATTTTAGGTGATGTCACTGTATGAAATAATTTTCCAGCAGCATCCATACGACAAGTTATTTTTTTTCGTTTTTTAGTAGAATCTAATTGCATACAAAAATCTCTTTGATGCAATGTTTCATCTTTCTTTGTCATATGTAAATCGTCCTATTTTACAAAAAATAATTCTAGTATTTACTAATTTTTCATATGTTATGATATTAATTTCTATATCTGATTTCATTTGAGGTTTTATATCTTTTCTTTTAAGCATTTGGTGAATTTTTCAGCCCATACTCTTACACGTTTTAAAGCAAATTCTTTATCACCTGATAGTGGATCTTTAAAACCAATTTCACTGATAATAGTATTTCCTTTTAATGCTTTGTGCAAATATTTTGATATTCGACCATGCTTTACTGTAAAACAATAGAACAAACCAATTAGTTTATCTTGGAATATCTCAGAGTTCAAAAAGGTTCTAATTGCCGGAGCATAGGTTCCAGACCAGATAGGAGTTCCAATTATTACCACATCATACTCGTTAGGTTTTTCATAATAGGGTTTTAATAACGGTTCAGTTTTCATAAGAACCTGTTTTTCCCCAAGATAATTTTTAACAAAATCTTTTGATTTCATTTCCACTTCTAATTTTAATTCTAAAACATCAGCGTTTAGCTCTTTAGCAATAGCATCACCAATAAATTTTACATCGCCTTCAAATGAATAGTAAACTACTAGTATTTTCAAATTATTTCAACTCAATTATAGCTTGTTGTTATCTCATTTTATTCTTATGTTTTATAAATTTAAGAATAGTGTATTAAATGCATTAATTTTAGCAATTTAAGTAGCAAATATTTTAATGCAATTAAAGTTAAGATGATAAATATCAAATCAAAAGTGGGTGTCAATAATGGTTTCAGAAGAATGGGATTTAGTAATATTAGGTGCTGGAACTGCTGGTTGTTTAGCAGCTTATGCAGCAGCTAAGGAAGGATTAGAAAAAGTAGCTTTAATTGATCGCAAACAAAAAGAATTGATCGGTAAGAAGATTTGTGGGGATGGGATTGGAACGAAACATTTAGAATTTCTACAAAGTCTGGATTTTCCGATCGATGAAAGTAATATTGCTTTAAATCAAATTAAAAAAGCCCATATAATTTCACCAAATGCTGAGCATGAAAGTGTATTTCCTGTTGAAGGGCAATTAACAATTATTGACAGAATGCAATTTGGTCAAACAATATTAAATAGAACGCTTGAAGAAAAAGTGAAGCTTTTTGATAAAACAATGTTTAAAGAAATCACAAGAGAAAATGGTAAAATTAAAATTCAATTACAAACTAGTAGCGGTGATTCATTCGTTCTTAAAACGCCATTAGTAATAGATGGTTCAGGAATTAATTCAAAAATAAGAGAAGATTCTGGTTTCTTCAACGAATATGCTCAAGTAAAAGATGATGAGCAATATTATTGCTATAGAGAAATATGTAAACTTGAAACCCCTCCAGAGAAATATTTTGACAGTGCTATTTTTGAATTTAGCTTTGAAAAAACTCGAGGAGGTTATATGTGGTATTTCAGTCGTGGAAATAATTATTGGAATATGGGAAATGGTATACCTAAATCTTGGATCAATTCAATTTCACCAAAAGAGGTGTATGATGAATATATGAATCCCCAATTTACTAAAACTGAAATACTAGATGAAGGTGGAGGGTTTGTTCCTACAAGACATCCGATACCAACTCATGTTAAAGATAATATCATTTTAATAGGTGATGCTGGAGCTATTGTTAATCCATTACATGGTGGTGGTTTAAGCCCTTCCTTAGCATCAGGTTATATTGCTGGAAAAATCGCTGCAGAATTAGTTCCTGCAGAAGCAGTTAAAGAAGAAAATCTCTGGCCATATAATCAACAAATAGTTGAAAGATATGGTTTAAGATATTCCATTTTAGATCTTTATCGTATTTTATTACAAAACATACCTGATGTGGAATTGAATCATGCTTTGACAAATGACTATTTACCATTAGGGAAAATTTTCTACGCTCGTGAATATGATTTGCTTATGAAATTATCTAGAAAATTGGCTGAAGTTTGGAAAGAAATACCTAATCCTCGATTTAATTTATTACCAGAGTATCTTGAGAGAATTTATTCAATTACAAATAATTATCCAAAAACACCAGATACAATTAATGATTGGACAAAAGAATATCAAGAAATTTATTCGAATTATCAATCTAAAATTACTCTACAAAGCATCTAAAATATTCCATCATTTACCAATGACTGTATTGATTGAAACATTTTTAATAGCAATAAGCTACTGAGACTTCACAGCGAGGAGTCTTTATAAATGTCTGAAGTACATAATGAACCAACTATTGTTAATACTAAAACAAGAACTGGTAAAAAAGCTCCTCAAATATTAGAAGTTTTAAGAAATGGAACATTTATGCTTTTATTTGCTGCACAATTCACTCAGAATATAGGTGCAGCAGTTTCTTGGTTAGCTTTACAATTTTTACTTTATGATTTAACTGGAAGCCCTGGATTAATGGGTCTTCTATCCATTGTTTTTTGGTTGCCTTATGTATTATTTACTCCTTTTGCAGGAGTCCTTGTTGATCGTTATGATCAAAGAAAAATAATGCTATTTTCTAATTTACTTAGTTTTATAGCTTCTTTTGGTTTTATTATGATTTATCTCTTTATTGATAGATTAACCATGTTAGAATATCTAGCTACAGAAATTACTGAAACTGGTTCTACTATTATAAAATATGAGGTTAATTCATTAAATGTTATCTGGCCATTTTTTGTTTTAACATTTTTCAATTCAACAGCAGCATCTATTTTCTTTCCAACAAGAAGTGCCTATACAAGATTGATTGTAAAAAAGGAAAACTTATTGATCGCTAATTCAATAGGTTCTACTGTATTCCAAATAGCAACAATAGTAGGATATGTTATGGCTGGACTTTTGGCAGCAATTAATTATCTCTATAGTTTTATTTTTGATGCTTCTACTTTTGCTTTTTCAATGACAATGATTATTTTTATAATAATTGTTGGTAAAAAACCGCCAAAGGTTGAAAGGCAGAAAGAGCATACATTTAGAGCCCTAGCTAAAGGTGTATTTGATGATTTGAAAATCGGTTTTCAAACGATTAGAAATAAAAAGAAAATTTCCTATATGTTAATAATATTTGCTTCTACAATTTTCTCTTTCTCAGCATTCAATGTGCTATTTATTGTAATACTTCAAGGAGAAATGGGTTTAGGAGAAAAATGGTATGGAATTATGCAATCATTAATGGGTATATCTGGTATAATTACATCAATCACTTTTATGACTATAGGTCGTTTAAAACGAAAGGTGGCAATTATAAATTATGCTATGTTAGGTGCGACAGCTTTTCTATTCCTCTTTGCTTTTATTAGAAATGTAATTTTACTAGGCGTATTACTTCTCTTATTTGGTGTTGCTCTAGCTACAATAAATGTGAATTCTCCAACTTTAATTCAAGAACAAATTCCTTATGAGAAACAAGGTCGAGTGTTTGGTACTCAACAACTTTTCCAAGGTTTAGCCCGTATAGTAGGCATGGGAATTGTTTCAATAATAGCTGAATATGTTTTACCAATGTATATTTTATTTGCAGCTGGTGGTATACTAGCTATAATAATAACATGGGGTCTTATTTATTCATCTAAAAAAGGATTATCGGGTGATGATTACTTGGATCAAATAAAAGATGATTCTATAATAAATGATCAAGTTGATATTATAGATAACGTAGGTCAGGATTTGAAAGTTTCTAAATCAATTGAAATCGAGCCAACACTTGAATAATTATCTATTTTTTATTAATCGTTAATTACTATAATAATACGTTTGTTTTCTTTTCCTTTGTTTATTGTTTCAATTATTCGTACTTTCCCAACTTCACTGGTATTTTTAACATGTGTTCCACCATCAGCTTGAAGATCCAATCCTGAAATTTCAACAGTACGAACTTCTTTAATTTGAGGAGGGAGAAGATTTATTTTTGTTCTAATAAGATCAGGTATTTGAAAGGCTTTCTCTCGTGAAAGTATTCGAATTATAACTTCTCTACTTGCTTTCACTTCTTCATTAACTCGCTTTTCAATATACTCAACACGTTCTTTGGAAAAATCCTCTAGATTGAAATCCATCCGTGCTTTATCTAGATCCATATTTCCACCAGTAACAACAGCACCAAATTCCTTCCAAATAAGTCCACAAAGAATATGTAAAGCTGTATGGTAGCGCATAAGCATATATCTTTTTGACCAATCTATCTTTCCTAAAACAATTGATCCTATGTCAGCATTTGCAGGTTCATTTAATCGATGGATAACTTCTCTATTACTATTATAGCTTACTTTAAGAACATCGAATTCTTTACCATTAATACTTAATTTTCCAGTATCATTTAATTGCCCTCCACCACCTGGATAAAATGCTGTTTTATCGAGATAAACATCTAAGCCATCATCAGAGATTTCAGTTATAGTAGCTTCAAATTCTTTCATATAACTATTAAGCAAATAAAGTAATTCAGTCATCATCCTCAAATGAAAATCAAAAATGATTGTCTTAAATGTTTCTCAAATAGTTGATGAATTGAAGGAAAAAGCGAACTAATCCCTCAATTCATCAAGCGGTAGATGGATGGCAAATTCGCAAACATCATTACCCTTCAAAAGGGTTCTGAGGGTTGCAAGCAGGACATGTTTGCTGAAAATGCTAGTCAAAGTATGGTCTCTTCTGCCAAATCTAAAAAGTCTAAAATTGTATCTTTCTTTGATATCTAAATGTGCTTTTACAAAAGGTTGGAAACAAAGATTACTTTTCTTTAGGCTATCCTTTATTTTAATCTGAAAATCGATATAAGAAATATCATTCTTAAATATTGATTTTTTCAATAGACACAAGTTTGTTAGTGTCATTCCAACCATCTACTTGATCTTTTATCTTCTCAAACCATTACACGATTTAATTATCTTGACAGCTAATTTCATACTTGTAATAGCCTTTTCATAATTTGGGGAACATTTTTCAAGAAACTCAAATGCTTTCAATTTCATTTTTAGAGCATCATTTGTTTCCTCATAAGCAATTTTTATTCTGTTATATTCCTGAAAGAGCCTATTGAATTCCTTTGTCAATTCATTATTTGCCATAAAGGCTAAACATTTCTCTTTGCAAATATCTTCACATGACATTTATTTTACTCCATGTTTTAGCAAGAAATATACCAATTTTAACAAATAACAACTTCTCACTATAAACTAATTCTCATATTGATTAAAAAAACTTCTCAATACTCTAAGAAATAATTCTAGAAATAAGGTAATAATTTATAAATAATTCCTAGTGTTGTTTATTACTGATTATTATTTTTCTACACTTTTAGCTAGTGAGATGTAATTTGAAATGACAGGAAAAAAGATAGTAAATGTTGATGTAAATGAGAATATTGTAATGATGCGAACCCTTGGAACACCTTTTAATGAAGGGAATGTCATTTGTCTCAATCAAAAAGAAGGTTTAATATTTATTGATGCTGGAAGAATAGCAAAAGATACTGCTGAATTTCGAATAGCTATGGAAAACCGATATAACAAGAAAACATTACTAGCTATTTTAACTCACTCACACGGCGATCATTTCTTTGGTTTAGAAGCCTTCAAAGACGTCCCCGTTATTGCTACTCAACAAGCAATTGATGAATTTACTAAGCAAATAGAAAGTGGTCGTTTTACAGAAAAAGGTCGTGAATTATTCGTTCAAGGAATAATTGAAGAATCAAAGAAGGGTACTTTTGAGTTAACTGAAGAATGGCACAATGATTGGTCTGTAAATTATTTAAATGCTAATCTTTATTTCCCAAGTATTGGCGTAAAAGATGAATTAACTATCGGAACAGGTGAGGATGAATATTTATTCAAATTAATTGGTGGTCATAGTAAATGCTCAGCATATCTTTACAATAAAACCAATAAAATCCTTATTACTGGTGATAATTTTAACTGTGATCATGCAGGTAATTCTAGCTGTATGTTAATGGGTGCCATGAATAGTGTTGCTATTTTAAAACAATTTGAAGCTATGGATGTTTCTGTTGTTCTTCCTGGTCATGGAATGGTTGTAGATAAAACATACATCAGTAAAACACGTGAGTATTTAGAAGAAATGTTTGCTAAATTAAAAGAATATAAAGAAAAAGGAATTTTGTTTGATGAAGTACTTAAAGATGAAAATCTACCAGAATTTATTGAAGAGAAAAAACCAGATGATTGGAATAGAATACTTCGTTTGTGGTATGAAAATGTATAGGCTATTTTTGATTTTAAAAACAAGAAATCAATCTTCTGATTCTAAAATCTATTTTATTAAATTATGAGGTGAAGAAAATGGATTATAAATATGTAGTTGGTTTGATTAACGCTTTAGGATTCCAAAATGTGCTTAAAGTTGATTTTACTCCTAAAAAAACATGTAATTTTGATTGTGTATATTGTAGTGTAGGTAGAACTACTATATGGCTGAATGAGCGAAAGGAATACAATGAAGTAGAAGATATTTTACATGAGATTCAATTCTATTTGAAAAATAACGATGAAATAAAATACATGATGTTAACAGGCAGTGGAGAACCAGCTTTATTTAGTGGTTTTGGTAAACTTGTAAAGGAAATCAAAAAGAATTTTCCAGAAATAAAGATCATGGCTTATACAAATTGCTCATTACTACCAAGAAAGGATGTTGTTAACGAATTTTTAGATTGCGATATTCTTGGCTGTAATTTAAATGCTGTATACGATGAAGAATTTAAGAAAATCTGCAGACCAATTAATGGTTTTAAATTAAAAGATATACTTGATGGTTTATTGAAATTTAAGAAAATCTTCAAAGGAATAATTTTTGTTGATTCGAAATTTGTAGCTGAAATGAATGACACAAGTAGAAATCTAAATGGTTTAATAGAATATTTATCTGATTTAAAACCCGATAGATATACTGCATTAATCCATAAGCATAAGGGTAAATCACCTTCAGAAGAATTTACTAAAGAAGTAAATGAACGTATAAGCAAATTACCTTTTACTACAAATTTCGTTAATTAGTTTAGGAGAAAGAACAAATGAATGAAACATTAAAAACAATTCATAATTTAAAATCAGTTAGAGATTTCGCAGAAAAAGATATACCAAAAGAAATCATGGATCAAATACTTAAAGCTTCAATACAAGCAGCTAATGCGTCTGCTCGTCAAAACTATTCAATTATTGTTGTTGATGATAAGGAACTATTAAAGAACTATTTTTACAATAGCAATAAAGGATTATTATTCTGTGTTGATTATACTAGATTAACTGAAACTGCTAAACATTTGGGTTATTCTTATGATCCTAGCAATATTCAAGAATTTATTACTGGAAGTACAGATACTATTCTTGCAGCTCAAACTGCTGTAATTGCTGCTAAATCTCTTGGAATAGATTCTTTATTTACAAATAGTGTTCATAGAGCACCTTTTGATAAGTTATACGAAGAATTCAATTTACCGGATGAATATTGCTTTCCTTTAATCGCACTAGCTTTAGGGTATGCTAAAAATGAACCAGGTCGTAAAAAAGGACGATTAACTACAGGAGTAATTCATTATAATAAACACCAAATAGTTACCCCTGAGGAAATTGATCAAATAGTAGAAGCATATGACAACGAAGAAAATAATCTAGGTCAATCCAAAGAACGATATGCTGAGATTGGTGTAAAAGATTATTATGAATTTTTCTTTACTAAATGGACTCGACCAAGAAATCCTGAAAAAATAAAAGATTACTATGAAAGATTAAAGAAAGCTCTTTTCTTTGAATAATTTTATTAAATAACTATTATTTAATCCAATGTCAAATAACTTAACTAAAAAAAGCTGAATGTTCTTTATGTCATTGGATCATCTTTTTTTTACCTATGGAAAAGAAAAAATTCAAACATGGGTAACAACATTAAACGCATTTCGATTATGTTCTTGTTATCCTTATCCTGCTGATAACAAACCTGAAAGATTTATAGCTAAAATTAGCTTTAAAAAAGAACTTGAATTACAAGAAATATTAGAGAAACTAGACTTTGTAATTGATAATAAAAAACCAAAAATTTCTCAATATCATGATTATAATGAACATCATTCTGCTGGTTGGATTTTATTGAATGGTGATTCTTGTTATCTAGATGTTAATAAAATGCTAAAAACAGTAATTTTTGAAGTTTCAGGAACATATGATGATCCATTTAAATTAAATGAATTAGTTTTTAGACGTGCGGTTAGAATAGAAGAATATTTAGTGGATCTCGGACTTGTTTTTAATAATCCACCACAAGATGATAGATATTGTATTGCACCAAAATTCTATCCGGAAATATGGTGCAAATAATAACACTATAATTTTTTCATGAATTCAGATAAATCATTATCAACATTCCACAAACGACTTTTTATTTGATCGCAACGGTTTAACATTGATTGATAAGTGTTATTATTCGAAAAATCTTCATGATATAAAGCAGCATCAGTTAATTGACGGTAAATCATCCAGCGAATATCATCTATAACATTGATTTTTATATCAATTATTTTTTGTAAAAGCAATTCAGCTTCTTTGTTAGTCTTAGCTTTTTCTTGGAGATTGTGTTCGATTTCGAAATAAAGATTCTCAATTCGATGATAAGCTGAAACAGTTTCATTACGGGCAAACCACATTTCTATAATCTTTGAATGCGGGAAAAAGACATTAATGCTTCTAGCCCAGGTAGTTATTTCTGTAGCAGAATATGGATGAGCTTTTTGCTTATTTCTTTTTACAATATCTCTAGCATTAAGCAAATGGACTTTTTTATTTTCAGCATTCTTTAGGAAATATTCTAGAAATTTAAATGAATCAGCACCACGATGATGGCCAAAACATTCGAGATCACAGCCAATAGATACAGGTCCTTTTTTCTTGTTAATTGTTTCTAATATCCATTGACCATTTGGAAAAGCACTATCTGAAAAATGCCAACTTAAGCCACGATTACGTGCAATAACATAGATATCTTTTGGAGTCTGTAATCGCCAAATACCATCGACATCATCAGTATTGAAAACTGTATGAATACCTTCAACAAAAAGATAATCTATATCCATTTCAAGTAGGAGATTATTTTTGTGTGCCGAGAAAATCATTTCAGGAGGAAATAATCCTCTCATTTCTTTTCCAAACATCTCTTTAACCATTTTACGATGGTGATAAAATTGCTCTTTGATAAAACCATCATTGGAAAATACTAATGGTGCATGATAGAAAGGCGAAAGTAAAATTTCTACAACATCCCGATCAATAAGTTCACCTAAAGTAGAAATTAGATAATCATTACCTAAGCGTTCGAACCACTGAATGATACTTCCAGTTAAAGACAAATTCATATGAAACTGATGATTCTTTGAAGTGTCAAGAAGTAATTTGAATAAAGGACCATAACTCTGCCAGATAATTTCCTTTACAATAAACTCTTCATTATAATATGGTTGATGCCCATGGAGGAATAAAGCACATTCAGTCATTGATATCTCCTATCTATTTAAGATTATTAATTTTGGTGTTAAATGTTGAATGTAAATGAATGATTCAATATGAAGCTTTTCGTAAGTAATAAAAAAGATTAGAGTTTGGTGAAATTATTTAAGCAGAAGAGAGAAATTACTATAGTATAAGAGGTTTTTCTATGACAGAAAAAATCATTGATAATCGAAATGAGAAGCAAATGGCTATTGATTTGCTGGATATTGCTGAAAAGAATTTACTTTTATCCATTGTTGGATTGAAAAATGAAGAAGTAACAAAACAGATAGCACCCAATATTAACCATATACTTTGGATTGTTGGGCATTTAGCTTCACATGTGGATATGGTCTATTGTGATTCATGTATGGATAATAGAATAATGAATGAAGATATGACAAAATATTTCGCATATGGTGTAAGCAAAGAGCAAGTTACTGAAAAACCACCAGTAAGTTTTGGAGAATTAATAGAAATATATCTTAAAATATCAAAAAAAGTTTTTGAGTATTTAGATCAATTACCTGAAGAAAAATACATGTATGTTCCAGAAACATCTGAAGGCAAGGAAATTAAAGAATCAATTAAGAATACATTGGAAAGAGTTTCACTACACATGATGGGTCATATAGGACAAATCTATCTAATTAGAAGACATATTGAGAATCCTGGAAAAGGATTTGTTGCAGGTATAGCTAAAAGCGGTCGTCAATATATTTTAGAAAACTGGTTAAAATGGTGGGAAGAAAATAAAAAGGAATATTTCTAACAAGAAGAGAATTTTGAAGCGAAAGAATCATTACAAAAAAACTAAAATAAAATCATATAAAAATGAAATCAATAAGGAAAAAAACAGAAAATCAATCTGTTGAAAAATCAGCTTTTAAAACTAAATTATCAATGGTAGACAAAATGATTCTTTTGTTCACATTGTTAGGATCGATTTCCAATGCTTTCTTAAAAGCAGAAATTGCTTTCTTATATTCCTTTTTCATTTTATAAGCTTCAGCAATAGTTGACCAAATCTTGAAACTATCTTCGCGAGGCACTAATGCTTTCTCAAGATATTCGACAGCTAAATCATAATCGCCTAAAGTATTGTAAATAACTCCAATAAAATAAAGGGCTTCATCATTTTTAGAATTTAGCTTTAAAGCATCCTTGAAAAAAATAATTGCTTCATCAATGTTACCTTCTTTAAAGGCAATTCGTCCTTGATTAATTAAATAATCATCTTCAGATAAACCAGTCATATTGCTCGAATAAATTTGCAATAAGTAGTAATTAAGGTTTATGAATAATAAAATAATAAAGAAAATAGTTGGTAAACTATTTATTTGCGAAATAAATAAGAAAATGAGGATGAAAAGCAATATTTTAGTAAATTAACAACTTGTCATCTCAATAGAAAATATTTTATATAATATTCATAAAAAAAGAAGAAGATTACCACGGAGTGGTAGTGTAGCCAGGCAGCACGGCAGGCTCCAGAACAAGTAAAAAAATTAACTGACCGCTAGGAATGATGTAATTTTGGAGCGGTGCTCCCATTAGGGAAACTTGCTGGTCGGGAGTTCAAATCTCCTCCACTCCACTTATTTTTTCCTTTAATTCCACTATTACTTGATTCTTACTTATTTCCTTTATAAAATTCTCTTGTACATATAAATAAAAGTCCTTATAGTAACATTCGATTTTTTTTGCGTGTACTGCTATTGAAAAAAGAATGGAATTTTTTGTTCTTTCATTATTGATTTCTTCATTCTTTAAAGCGTAAATTGGTAATAATCCTATCTGTGTTAATCCTTGAGCTTCTGCTAATTTAATATATTCAGCTTCGCATTTAGGACATATTTCTATAAACCTAAAAATTGGATTGATAAAGCTATATCCACATGCGCGACATTCCCATTCCCATGTTGTCAATTTTTTAACCTTCTTTCACTAATTTATTATTCAATATTTTTTTTCCACAAAAGTATTTTGTTTTGTATCCCATCGTCAGAAATTGCATTTTGAAAACCCATTGTTTGGGGTATTTTTTCCAGCTTTTCAGTTATTATACAAGATAAATATTCATTTGTATTATTTCTTTTTATAAAACCAAGTAACAATTCTTCAATATTCTCTTCTAAACCATAAACTATTGCTTTCACATTGGTTATTTCTTTTGATATTAAATCCCGTTCTTTATATTCAAGTAGAATGGTATTTTCTATTGCAAAAAATTTCATGTCTGAATATTGCTCTAAAAATTCCTTTTCTATAGGACCAAATTCCCATCCTAAACAAATATCTTCATGAGGTTTATTTGGTATTTCTGTTAAAAGATTAATTGCTTCTTCATTTGTAATTGTTTTTTGTTCTGCTAAGTTGTTTTTATCAATAACTACTTTTTTTGGTTCTACCCATAATGGTTTCATTTCCTCTATCATTTGAAATCCTAATTTCCTCCCTATACTACATGATCCTTGATTGCTAGCTTCAGTAGCATAAGCAACAACTGGAAAATTCTCTTTTTTTGCTTTTTCTACACCATGACTAAAAAGAGCTGTTCCTATGCCTTTTAATTGGCTTTTTGTATTAACTCTAATTGATTCAATCCAAGTATAACTAGATGTTTTTTTTCTAAGATTACCAAATCCTAATAATTGGTTATCGAGAAAAACGCCATAAAGATAACAGTTAGGATAATCCATTAAAATAGGTGAATAATCAACAACTCTTTGGAAATAATAAGGCATATCTTCAACTATTTCTTTCATAGCTGGTATATCTTTTCTTGTGAGTTCTTTAAACAAGTAATTCATAATAACTACTTTATGTAATTATGATTATTTCTGTATTTTCTTCTTCTATGCTTAAACTTTTTATCTTCAAAGTAAATATTGAAGTGAGCATTATGACAATTAAAGTTGTACTTGTTGAACCCAGTGTTTCTGGCAATATTGGTGCTGCTGCAAGAGTAATGAAGAATTTTGGTTTTAAGGAATTAATTCTTATCAATCCCCAAACCAATTTCTCTGATGATGTCTATCGTTTTGCTATGCATGCTGATGATATTTTGGATGCTATCAAAATTTATAATACTCTTGAAGAATTCCTTGAAACTGTTCAATATGTTGTTGGAACAACAGCTCGTTTGAGTTCTGATAAAGGCACAACAGATGCACGTATTGCTGTAAGTTCAACTGATCCTTCATTAGTCAATTTATTAGAGTTTGAAGGTGATATTGCCTTGTTATTCGGTAGAGAGGATTCAGGGCTTTCTAATCAAGAAATTAATCTTTGCGACATGACCATCCATATCCCAACTGTAGATGAATATAAAGCATTAAACTTAGCACAATCAATAGCTATTATATTATATACTTTACATTCTCTCAAGAAAAATGTCCTTAATATTAATTATAGAAGTGCGACCAAAGAGGAGAAAGAAGTCTTAATTGATTGGTTTGCTAAAGCAGTTAGTGTCCTTAAAATTCCCGATTGGCGAGCTAATCATCTTGTAAGACGTTTTAGAAATATTATTGGTCGGGCATTTGTTTCTGGAAAAGAAGCCAAATCCCTTGTTGGTGTCTTTAGCCGAACCTATAATTATATAACTGAAAGCGAAGCTAAAAAATCTTAGTAAAAATAACGCAAATAAGAACAAAATTATTATTATTTACAAAGTGTTAATTATACGATTATTATGACTTTCTCTATTGTTGCTTATGACCCTAAAAACAAAGAATGGGGTGTTGCTGTTCAATCTAAATTTGTAGCTGTAGGAGCAATTGTTCCTTATGCCAAAGCAAAAGTTGGTGCAATAGCTACACAAGCTTATGTTAACACAAGTTATGGGCTCAATGGTTTGGAAATGCTCGCAAAAGGACTTTCTGCTGAGGATGTTGTCGAAATTCTTACCGAACAGGATCCTGAAAGAGAAACTCGACAATTAGGTATAGTTGACTCACGAGGTAATGCCTATGCATTTACAGGTCAAAAATGCTATGATTGGGCAGGCCACTATGTGGGGAAAAATTTCTGTTGTCAAGGTAACATTCTTGTTTCAGGTGAAGTTATTAGTGCAATGGTTCATGCTTATGAAACAACTAAGGGAGATTTAGTTGAAAGGTTATTTGCTGCATTAGAAGCCGCTCAAGAAAAAGGGGGAGATAAACGGGGTCAACAAGGAGCAGCAATTCTTATTGTAAAAGAAAAAGGTGCCTATGATGGTGGAACAGATAGATACATCGATATTCGTGTAGATGATCATCCTGAACCAATAAAAGAACTTAGAAGAGTTTTTGAGACTTATAACTTATCATTACTGAAAAGAGATGACCCTAAGGATATTGTCAAATTAGAGGGTATAGTTTTAGAAAATGTCATAGAAATTTTAACTATGGATGGATTTTATCTTGGTGAAGAAACAGATGATTTCACTCCAGAGGTAAGAGAGGCATTAATTAAATGGATGCATACTAATAATTTTGAAGTAAAGGAACGTAACGATGATTATCTATTTGGTTCTGTTTACCGTTATATGTTAAAAAGAGAAACAACTGATGACTTATGAATGCTCTTGTCGAACGATTAATTTTTCCGCTATCGGAAAATAATATGGGTATTGTATTTTATTATTCACGTGCCAATATCTATTCCTATCATGCATTAATTGGTGCACTTGAATTCGATACTCACACAGCCAATATCCCAACATTTATCCCAAAACCGGATTATTTTAAACAAGAAATAAATCGTCTCTTTAGCATTGAAAAATTCTCTAATTTGATTGTTGCATTCTCAGTTGCTACTTTTCAACTTGAAAAGATTCAAGAAATGATTAAAAATCTGCAAAAACATCCTAGACGTCAAAATATGATTATCGTTGTAGGAGGACCACATCCATCTGCTCTTCCTAATGATCTTCTTATAACTGGAGCAGATGCGGTTGTAATTGGTGAAGGAGAAAAAACTATTTGTGAATTAGTGAAAAGAATTACAAAAGGTGAAAATTATCAATCCATTAAAGGTATAGCATATCTTGATCAAAATAAAAAATTAATTCCAAATCAAAAAAATGACCCAATTAATCTGGATGCTTATCCCCCTTTTGCTCCTAAAA
This sequence comes from Bathyarchaeia archaeon, assembly GCA_035528035.1. Classification (GTDB taxonomy): domain Archaea; phylum Asgardarchaeota; class Heimdallarchaeia; order JABLTI01; family JABLTI01; genus JABLTI01. The sequence continues at coordinate 23,908 of DATKZI010000002.1, read as the reverse complement.
AGGAATTATATTCCGCACTCGAGATTACTCGAGGATGTAATTTTGGTTGTAAATATTGTCAAGTACCAACATTATTTTCGAGACCAGCTCGACATCGTAGCCCTGAAAATGTTATCAAATGGGGAGAATTTCTTCTTACAAAACGAGAGAATTGGGATTTCCGATTCATTACTCCCAATGCTTTCGGGTATGGAGCGAAAAAATCTTCTGAACCTAACGTAGAAATGATAAAGAAATTGTTATCTGGTTTACATAATTTGCAAGCTAAAAAAAGAAAAAGAATATACTTTGGAACTTTCCCATCAGAGGTTCGTCCAGAATCTGTAACCAATGATACATTAAATCTTACAAAAGAATTCTGTCATAATGATAATTTGACAATGGGAGCTCAATCGGGAAGTCCAAAGGTTTTACAACAAATTAAGCGAGGACATACAGTAGAGGATGTTATTTCAGCAGTAGATTTAGCAAGGTCTTATGGTTTTACAATGAACATTGATTTCATTTTAGGTTTTCCAGAGGAAGCAGATGAAGATCAATACTTGACTATGGATTTGTGTAAAAAGCTTGTCAAGAAAGATTGCAAAATTCACATGCATTATCTCATACCATTACCAGGTACAGAGTATGCAAATGTTAAACCTAGACCAATTGTACCAGATATATTGAAAACAATTAGGAAATGGTCAAACGACGGAATTATCTTTGGGTCTTGGCAACATCAGTTTACTAAAGTAAGAAAGGGTAGTCAAAGGAAAAAGGAATGAAAATATTCATACTCTGTTAAAATCATTTTTAGCTACTCATTTTTAGGTGGTTCTTCTTCATCGATGTATATAGTATGAATTACTCTGTTTTCTTCTTCAGAAAGCTCAGCTACTCTTCGATCATAATCCTTTTTACGATATTTTTTATCATTTAAAATTTGAAAATAAAATTCTCGACCTTCCCCTGAAAGAGCATACATTCCACCTGCATGACAAGTGATTATTTTATAATTTCTAAATTCACGTAAAATTGAGTTAATTGTTAACGGACTTAATGCAGTTTCCTCTACGATTTCAAATTTATTGATAATTTCCTTATCTCCTATTGCTTTTAATACATCGCGACGGGCTTGAGAACGTATTGGATCTTTCTTATAGTCAGTCATATTAAACAAGTTCCGGTTGTAGAGGATATATTATTCCTCTACTATGTAGTTTTAAGTTTTGTTTAAGTTATATCTAATATTACATTAATACTACTTGGAACTATTTATTTTTTCTTTATATTAAACTCAGTATCATGATTTTTTGGACAAGTTGCTGTTACTATTAATTTATCTTTGGAATAGAGATCAATTTTAGAAGGTATTAGAGTTTCAGAATCACATTTAGAACATTTTAATTCTATAGTACCATCTTCTACCTCTTCTTCATTTGAAGCAAAACCAATAATATTATCCTCATGGCTATTTTCACATCTAACTTTAAGTACGTCTAAACCAAGCATATCATTATATGATTGCTCTTTCCAAACGATTTTGCCATTACATATCTTACATAATAACTCAGGAGTAGTCTTTTCTTTTTGTTGAGCAACAGAATCTAAAGCGATATTATTTACTAATTCATCATGTTTTAAGCTAAAGTCATCCAAAGTCATATCCTTATAGATTTCTACTTTTGACATATCTTTCATTATCAAAGCAATTTCTTCAGAGTTATCAGTGATTATTGTTTCAAGCAATTTAGCATACTCTTCCACAGCTTGTTCGAGACGGACAGTTATTTGTGTTAAGGTAATTTTACCTGTAGATGCTTCTTTACCAATAATCTTAAGTAAATTCAAGAATGTGATTAGTGCTGGTGATTTGACTATAAATTTCTTCAAATCTTTAATGTAATTGGTAATAGCTTCACCAGTGTCTTTTGTTAGGTCTTTAGCAAATCCTTCTAATTCATTCATAGCACTATTTGCTTGTTTAACAGTAGGATTATATGAAGGACGTTTATATCTTGATAATTTACTCTCTAAATCAGGATTAACTATAATACCTAATCCATCTGAGATCTTTTCTTCAAAAGATGAAATCGATGTGGCAGTCTCAACTAAACTTTCCTTTAGAAGATCAACAACTTTTGATAATGTTCTTGAATCGTTCAAATCAATCTTTTCTACTTTTACTAGTTCATCTTCAGAAGGTACAGGAATAGCATCTGTTTGACCTATGTATTTGTTAATATTCTTAATTTTCTTGATAAATTTCTCCTGAGTATCAACTACATCTCGAGCGATTTCTTTTAGAAGAACATCTATATTATTCTTGAATTCAATCAAAGCTGGGATTGATTTTATACCATCATCTAGATTATTAGGTCCCAAACAATTTTCTTTGGTTTCTTTAATAATGTCCAAGTATTTCTTTGTGCTTTTACTGGGAGGTATTTGTTTAATAAATTCATCAAGAGATTGTTCTATTTTACCATATGTTCCTTCAAAAGCAGCTGTAAGCATATTTGTTGTTTCACGAAGAATTTTTTCATCATAAATGAGTTTCTCATGTGGATTTACTGCAACGACATCAACTGTACGAGCAAAAAATCTAGCAGCAGATATTACTTTTTCAGATGCTTCTTTCATAATTTTAACTTTATCAGTATCTAAAACAGCTTCTAATTTTAGAAGATTAACAATATTTGTAACAATATCAGTTATTTGTGCTTCTAGATCTGATTTTATCTGTTGAATATGAGATTGTTTAGTATCACTTAATCGATCATCAATTTTACGAACAAATTTCAATGCTTGAATAAAAGCTTTGAATCCATCTACTAACCAAGTGTTAATGGATTTTTCAATTTCTGAACAATTCTCTTTTATAAAATCATCAAAAGCTGGACTTTCTTTATAATTCTTGATTTTCATTAAATATCTTTCATAAACATCTTCAAAAGCTTTTGAATGAACAGAAAAATCACGAATAATATAACTAGCTGCTTTTTCAAGAATTTCATAATAGGTTTCTCGGTAAGCTTGGGTATAAATTATTTGTTCTTCCCTTGAAACTAATCCTTTTTTAACTGTATTTGTATGAGATGTAATTTGATCTTCTAGCAAAGCTATTTGGTGTTTGATGTCAATAATTTCTTTTTCAAATTTCACAATAGAGAAATCTAATTTTAACTTAATATCAATCAACATAGCTTCAACTGATTCATTTATCGTACGCAAAACAATCGGTATCTCATTTAAGATTTCAATAGTGCTAGAACCAATTTGATCAGTATTTTTAGGTAAGGTGCCAATAAACGAACGATCTATTCGTCTATTTTGCATTTTAATTTGTTGAGTTTCATCTAAAAATTTCAGATTCTCTTTAGCTGAATTTGCAAAATGTTCTATTTTTTCCCACGATTGATTCTTTTTTTCTTTTTTAATTTCTGAAATAAAATGAATGAGTGCTGGAAAATTTTCTCCCTCAAAGGCATCCTTATCACCAATAGCCATTAAGGACAAATGATGAGTTTCTCGTACAATCCCATCAAGCTCACCTAAAATGGTATTCCAATCATCTTTAACTACTTGAGCTGGATCATCCATGATTAATTCCTCTTGAATATATATTAACTATTTATTAATAACTACACGTTTTTTTGAGTATAGCGAAAACCCTCTTATTTTATTAATCATTTGGAAAAGGTATTAATATTTTGTCTATTATTATTTATTAAATAATCCTATGGGATTTAATGGACTAAGGGAGTCACAAAATTGACAAAAGAAGAATTAATTATTTGTAAAACATGTGGTTCTTCTAATATTAAAGGTAAATTTTGTACAAAATGTGGTGCTATGTTAGGTGCTTCAGAATTAGATGAGGCAACGAATTTTCTTGTTAGGTTAACTGAAATTAAGGATTTGACAGAAAAACTAAGGGCAAAAGTAATTTTAGATAAATTAACATTTGAATCTGAAAAAGCTCTACTGACATTTAGAGAAAATTTTGAAAAAATTTATCGTCATTATGCAATTAAAAAACAATATTTATCAATTAAATTAGCTAGAGAAGAAACATATGTAGCCTCGCCAAATATGACCTATTGTCGTATTTGTGGAAATATTGTTCCAGCAGTGAATTACTGTAAAGAATGTGGTATAGTTCTATTTGCAACCCCAATAATTGAAATAGATAGTATTCTGGGAGGAATGAATGCTATTGAGAAAACTTTCAAAAATTTTATTGAATTGACTAAAGATTCACTAGCAAGTGATGAAAAAGAAACTAGTGATGCAATAGCTACTTTGCTAAACCAATTTACAATTCGATTAATGGCTGCTAAGAATGTTTATATCAGAATCATGGCTGGAAAAAGACCTGGGGAAATTCCTATTATAGGTGAAACTGAATCACTACTTGAGATAGCACAAGGGGAGACACAACCTTTTGAAATATCTCAGCAACCAAGAGTATGGTCTAAATTAGAACAGAATCTATTGAATTATTGGTTCTTCTACCTAGCAATATTACTCTTCAGTCTAGGTATTACTTTGACAATTTATTTTGTAGTTGTAGAACTAAGCTCTGTAGTAAATCAAATAATAACAATTTATTCCATAGGAGGAGGAATAGTAATTATCGGAGAAATAGTTGCTATACTTTCTCGTTGGATCCAGAAGAAAAAAGCAATTGTTGAAAAAGAAGAATTCCTTGAACCTGGTGATTTGAGAACATTAGGTGATCCTCATGCTGAAATCAAACAGAAAAGAAAATTACCCATCCCTCAATTTGCTTCGATAATTGTATTTATTGGTTTTATTGTTCTCTATGTTGGTGGAATAGTTGGTATAGGTGGTTCATTAAACAAAGCATTATTTATGTATCTTAGTTTTGGGTTGGCTATTATTTCAATAGTTTTAGGTGTTCTAAACAAATCTGAAATGTTAACACTTACAGGTTTCATACCTATTCCAATTTTTGCTGCAATTGATTTCTTATGGGATTCTTATCCACCAGTAATGAATGGTATTACTAGTTTGTTTGTATTCATTATCCCATTTATTCTAGCGACTATTGTTGCAATATTCCGCAATAAATGGTGGGGAACATTACTTACGATGTCTATTACACCATTCCTATTATGTATCCCCAAAGTGGCAGGTCATGTAGCCTTAGAATTCATACCATTATTGCTAATCCCCACTATGATACTATTAGTGGTAAGATTTTCAAAAGGAACAATTCCGGTAATACATAAACGGATTTTGGTATTTTTATCATTAATTCTTCCTTCTATATCACTAATTGTTCTTACTCATCCTTTTATAACAAACGTGATCACAGAAGCAGCTTGGGCAACAATTTACCCATTTGAAATATTCATTTCTGGATTAGTCATTCTAGGGATAGGCTTCTATTATCGATTTATTCAAGAAGAGCATCTCGAGATAAAAATGAAATTGAATATTTTCTGGATCACAGGTTTAATCGCTAATGGATTATTCTCAATCTTTTTATTAGCTTTCAATTATAGTAACGGATTTGATTATGTTACAACAATATTATTCTTTGCTGTTTTCTTTATATTTGGTATACTGCAAGTTATTACTCCAATGAAGAAATATTCAACTCTAACTGGAAAGATTTTAACGTTCAGTTTTGCTGAATTGGAAATAATTTTAATGCTTGCATTATCTCGACCATCAAATACTACCGAAACCATTTTCTATTTTCTACTAAGTATCAGTTTTGCAGTAATAGCAATTTTAAGCTCAATTATTCCAAAGGCATTTGTTGATTCAAAGATCATATATCTTATTTGGAGCATCATTTCAGGGATTAATATCATTATTTTGGGACTAATGGATAGAATCAGTACTTGGTATGCTTTTGGAGGATTACTCTTTGTTTTAGCAACAGCTGCGATGGCTAATCTACCATTCATAGCAACTAAAAAACCAAATTGGCGTGTTAATTCGCTGTCCGCAATGGGTATCACTTTAATTGTTTTAATGATATTTCTAGCAGTAGATAGTTTATCGCTTTTCGCCTATCAACCACTAATAATGTTGCTTTTATTCATTGTAATCAACATTCCAGCATTTTTTGAATGGAAAGCTAAGGAGGTTCAAGCAGTTGAGTAAAACCAAAGTTAAAATTGATCAAGAAAAAATCATTTCGCAAGAAGAAACCAAAATTGACCTAAAAACAAATGAGCTGAAAATTATACATGAAATGCTCATACTTGTAGCTATAAATCTACTTGTAATTCTCTTAGAGGTTTTTGATGCTTATGTTTATAGTTGGATATCAGCAACAATGTTCGGTGTTTTAATGGCAGGTAATTTAACCTATACTTGGTTTAGGCAAGCTTATGTTAGATACCTTATACCATTAACTTTCGTTTCAATGACAATTTTTGGTGGTATACTAACAAATCCAATAGCTACAACAATTATTTTTTGTATTGTGACAATTGGCTTCTTCATTTTATCTTTCATCAAGAAGGGTGAACTAGAAACAATTCTAACTATTTTATTTACTGGACTTTCTATGTTTATTTTTACAGCTTTAATGTTAATTGACCATGGATTCCTAAAAGTTAATTTCGAAGTAAATATTGTTACTTCAATCTGGCTTGCTTGGACATCAGCTGTAGCAGCAATGATTATTTTGAATAAAAATAATTATGCAATTACTATCACAAGTAGTGCTCTAGCAATTTTAATAAGTGCTATATCTCCGTTTTTAGAACCTGAAGCAAACAACTCAAATGTTTTTACTCTAATATGTGGAATTTTAATTCTTGGAATTTCAATAATCTCAATTTTAATGAATTATTCAAAGAAAAATTTCAATTTCAGTAAGTTTGTTGGAATAATCGCTACAATCCTTGTTGGTGTTACCATTTATTCATATTCATTCAATTATTCATTTGAATGGTTGGATTCATTAGCAAATAATTCACAGCTCAAAGCAGTTCTTGTAGATTATATATTATTTATTCCCTTAGCAGTCTTTTCAGTGGTAGTTTTTATACTATATTTCCACAAGAAAACAAAAGAGGAGTTTCCAGATGCAAGAACCTATAATTATCTTGAGAATAAGGAATTAGGTAAAACAGATGGTATACTTATTGGAATATATCTTTTGTTCATAGCTATATCGCAAGTAATGTTCATAGAAGAATTCGAGCTAAATATAATCAAAGGATTATTTATATCAGTTCTATTCTTAAGTGCATCAATATCATTGAATATACGAATAACACCAATCGTAACAATAATTACATCATTAGGTTTCTTTGGTTTCTTACTACACGTCTACGAATGGTTAGATAGTGATACAATACTGATTATCTTGATGATAATTACAAGTATTTTGTTAATTTTCTCCGTTATCAATGAACTATTTATCAAAGGTGAGCCATTAACTTCTACTCTAATGATTTCTGGATCGCTTATGTTAATGCTAACTAGTGTTATCTATTTCTATATGCAATCGTTTGATCTTCGATACATAATGCCTGGTTTGGTTTGGGGTGTTATAGGATTATTCTTGTTTACTGTTGGAGTTATCTTTAATAGAATAATTCTAAGAAGAACAGGATTAATAATCATCTTGGCGGATATACTTTACTCTATCATCGTTGTTATCATTCGATATCGAGGATGGCAGATGGGTGTATCCTTCATAGTGCTAGCTATGGTTCTACTAGGTTGTATCTATTTATTCCGTTGGTCTGAAAAGAAAAAAGAAAAGATGATACAAACTGAAGAAATAGCTGCAAAATAAAGACTTTTTTGGGTAAATTCTCACCCAAAATTCTTTTTTTATTTATTTTTTAACAAATAAATGATATAGTTAATAATTAAAGAAAATGTTAAAAAGAGTAAGTTAGTGAAATGCTAGAAAGAATTAAATATCTTGCATTAACCTAATAAAGAAATAAGCAAGAAGAATCTATCTATAAAGTGGAAAAGCAGGTCGAAACAATTGTCACAAGTAAAAGCATTCTTTAGCAGAGTGTGGGACGGTATCAGCTCAAGAATAAGCAGACCACAAGTCAAACGAGAACATGTACTACTATACTTCAGTTTAGTGTTACTAGTTATTGGTGCTTTATTAGTAAGGCTCTATCCAGTATATTCCACAGATATACTTTTGAAAGGGTTAGACCCTTGGATACAATGGCAATGCGCTGAATACATTAACGAGCATGGTTTGAGAGAATTTTTGAATTGGTATGACCAAACAACCTGGTACCCTTATGGTCGAAATATGGGCAGTTCAATGTATATTGTTATACCTATGACTGCTGTGATCTGCTATAAAATCGCCCTATTCCTTGGGTTCAATACTACACTTTATACAGTAGCATATTTTGTTCCAGCGATCTTTGGTGCAGCAACAATTTTAGTTATCTATAAATTGGGTGCAACCATTCACAGTAAACGCACTGGGCTTTTTGCAGCATTCTTCTTGACAATGGCAAATGGTTTTCTGAGTAGAACTGTTGTTGGATTCTATGATAATGAATGTGTTGGAATTTTCTTAATGTTCTTAACATTCTATTTCTTCATCCATGGATTGACTAAAGATAATATGATCAGCAATATTCTGGCAGGTGTGTCCCTTGGTGTGCTGAGTCTTACCTGGGGTGCTTACCGTTATGCTTACGATTTCTTAGCTTTATATGCATTACTCATGATTTTCTTGAAGAAATATTCCAGACGATTAATCTCAAGTTTCTCAATAACAATTATTCTGGGAATATTTTTAGCAACACTAATTCCTCGTAATGGTATAGGGTTTGCTCTCTCAACAGAACAATTGATACCTGTAGTATTGATAGTTGTAATGTTGTTGATTTCTCTCTATCAAGAATTACAGAAGCATATAGAAGCTAAACGTCTGAAGAAAATTACTCGTTATTCTATCTTCGGTATTATAGGTGCAGGTATTGTAGCACTAATTGTGCTTTATGCCTTGGATAAAATAGAACCTATAGCGAGTAAATTTATTAGAACTTTATTCCCAACCCTAGCAGGTTCATTACCTCTAATCGAATCTGTAGCAGAAAACTTAACTTCATCATGGGCAAATCTTTTCTTCAATATCTACATAATGGTATTCTTATTGCCTTTAGGATTTTACTTCTGCATTAAGAAACCAAATGAGAAAACAGTTTTCCTTTTGCTTCTTGGCCTAACTGGTGTTTATTTTGGAGGATCAATGGTAAGATTATCTCTAATTGTTACTCCAGCAGCAGCACTAGTATCTGGGTATACTCTAGATGAAGTTTTAAGACCGTTTGCATTGATAAACCAAGAACGTTTCACCATTTCCAGGCGAAAACGTAGAGCTGCAAAACAAATCGGTAAAGAGCTGATCGCAGTAGCATATGTCTTTGTAGCAGCAATATTAATGCTCACTGTCATTTTTGGTGCAAATATGATGCAAAGACAATATTATATGAACCACGAACTTACACCAAGGTTAGACCCTCAAGACCCAAACGAAGCGAGTTTTATGGCACATGATTATCAAGAAACATATGATTATTTGCGTACAGTAATAGCGCCGTATGCGCCTGGTGAAAAACCACCTTTAGTAATGAGCTGGTGGGATTACGGGTATCAAATACATGCATTAGGTAACTGTACAACTCTGGTTGATAATGCCACCATAAATTCAACGCAAATTGGTGTTATCGGTGCAATGCTGGTTCATAATGAAACAACTTCACTGAAATTAATGAATAAATATGGCGTTGATTATGTACTAGTAGTAAGTCCTGGTACAATTAATATGCCTGGTCATGATATATACAAATCTCAATGGATGATGCAAATTTCTGAAGAATATGCTTCAGAAGATTTGAAAGAATATGCAATAAAATATTCAGATTATTATGATGAAGATCCTGATTCAGAAACATATGGATTCACAGATCTATTCTGGCAATCAGTGATCTACAAATTAGTAGCTTATAAACTCAATAAAGCTGGATACAACGACAACCCACAACAACCAATAAATTATTGGCGTGGTTCCGGATTAAATGATGCCCCAGATGTTACCACATTAAACAATTTCAAACTCGTATTCCAATCAAAATATGCAATGTTGAGAATTTATATACCTAACTATGATAATCTTGAATTAATTTAAAAAAATCATATTGGGATTTATCAAAAATAAAGGAATTTTCCTTTATTCTTTTTCTTATTTTTTTCATAATTTTCAAATGAAAGTTTAAAAAGTAGTATTAGCAATTAAAGTTATGCCTAATGAATTATGCCTTTCTTGTTTGGTACAAATAACAGAACAAGCAATCAAACTTTCAATTAATAATGAAAAACAAAAAAAGAGACTTGTGATAAAGTTCACTAAAAAAATTGAGAGAGATTTTAAACAAATAAAACTACCTGATTATTCCACAGAGCTATTTGCTTTAATAGCAGAAGAAACAGGTGTTATAGATCCTTTTTATAAAATAAAGCAAGAAAGTAATGAAACATTCAAAAAACTTATTCCTCAACTTATCAAATCAATTGAAGGAATGTACGTAAAAGACATTCTCTTTAAATTAATTCTTTACTCAATAGGTGCCAATATGGTAGATTTCAGCACGGGAGGACATTCAGTTAATATTGCTGAAATTGCTGATAAGATTGCTCATTTTCCTGAAGAAAGGTTAGCTATATCAGATTTCCAAGAATTATTTGACACTATCAACCAAGCGCACAAAATTATCTATCTCTCAGATAATTGTGGGGAAGTGGTAATAGATAATCTGATCGTTGAGTTTTTAACTAATCTAGGTAAAGAAGTCTATTTAGGACTAAAGGGTGGTCCTGTAGCAAATGATTGTACTCTTGATGACTTTAAAAGAGATGATTTGCCTTTTGTAGCCACAGAGACTTTTATTGTCAGTTCTTCTTTTGGTTATAATTATGATGATACTACTATAAGATTTAAGGAATTATTATCAACAGCAGATTTACTTATTGTAAAAGGGCAATCAAATTATGAAACAACTTTGAATAATCTAAACAGACATCAAAAAATAAAATTCCCACCAATATTTTGTATTCTAAGAACAAAATGTAAAGTTATCGCAAAACACCTCAATGTAGCTTTGGGTTCAAATATTATTAAACAAATGTATCCAAAAAATGATGCTAATAACAAATCTGTCATGGAAATAATTGACTGCCAAGATGAGTGAGAATAACAATGGCAGAATTTAACCTTGAAATAAAACATAGAAAAGCAATTTTTGGTTTCTATATTTCATTAATTACCAATATTATCTTTTTAATATTAATTTCACTTTCTCACTATTATGCTATTATTCATGGTTATGAATGGTGGGACTTGGAATTAAGCGAATTGGTGTATTTTGGTTCTCTTAGTGAAATTTTTTTTATGACGGGTGTGGTAATTAACAGTATAGGTTTACTATTTGTTCTTGTTCCTTTAACGAAATTTTTCCAAAAGAGAATATTAAAAATCATTTATGTAAGTTTAATTTTATCTGTTTGTGGTACATTATTTTTACTTGGAGCAGTAACTGAACGACTATTTCCAACAACTCATTATATATTTGGTGCAGCATTCTTTTTTGTAACAAGTATATTGATTATTTTTATTTCAGTTTATATTATTAAAAATTTAAAAGAAATTTCCAAAATATATCCAATTTTTGGATTCATAACATTCGGATTATTAGTTTTTCACCTCGCTACAAGATGGTTTTTTGGTATGGCTTATACGCAAAGACTTGCAGTATTATTTTCAATGATATACCTTCTACTAATTGGTCGAAAACTTCTATTGAACAAAGATATAATTATTGAAAAACAGATGACTGAAGAAAATAAATTTTAAAAACCTAATAAAAAATTAGGTTTCTTTTTTTCTGGGATATTCAAATTGGAGAAATTCGTCAATTAGATCGCAATGAGAAACAATCATTCGGCGACAGCAATATTTATCTAATCCCAAATCATCTAGGATTTTAGCTGGATCTTCACCAGTAGCAACTCTACGCTCAAAATCTTCGTATTTGTCGCCAATCAATTTCCCGCATGTGAAACATCGAACTGGAATCATTTTAATTATCGGACCTCTTGGAAAGAATTATTATTCTTTTTTCTTGTCTAATTTTAACACAAGGCAATCGCTTTTAGAATCTTACTATTGATTTTAAAAGAGATAGGCTTAATTTTCTATATAAATCAATAATTTAATGGACTCTTATTAATTTTTTCTAAATTAAATTTTAATTATTAATGCAATTAGACCAAAAGAAATAGTAAAAATGACTAGTATTAGAAATACAACTATGATAAGTAGAATACCAATTAATAAGAAACAGAAAGAATCACATATTAATTTTATTGAACAAATTTGTAAAAGACCTGACAAAACAGGAGTGAAAGAAGTTCTTAGTTGATTTGGAAACCACTCATTTGTTAGAATCTTATCTTTATGTAAACATCAGTTAATATTTTCCCCCTTTAATAAGCAATTAATATTTAATTTAAAAATGCTAACAGATTTTTTGTAAATGAAAAAAAAAAACAGTAAAGTAAAATTATTTTTTCCTTTTGAAGATAATAAAAAAAGAATATCTTTAAAAAAGTAAGGTGAGATTAGTACATAAATACGAAATAATTACAAAATCAAGAAACAATTAGACCTAGTGATAAGTTCAATTATTTCTTATATCCAAAGAAATTTGGGTTTTTGTTTTATAGCGTATTAATAGTATGTATATATGGAGAATATATTAATGAGTAAAAGATATGATGATAGACCACCACGAGAGATGCACAAGGTTACCTGTGCTGACTGTGGAAATGAAACCGAAGTTCCCTTCAAACCAGATGGCACCAGACCAGTTTACTGTCAAGATTGCTACAAAAAACGAAAGCCACGAAGATATTAATTGATAACTAATTAACAATATTTGAACTAACACTAGGTATCAAAGAGTTGTAATTTTATCAGTAACTAATATAACAATCATTTCAGTGAAACAAAAAGATAAATGGTTAGAAAATTTTTTTAACCATTCTTTTTTTCTTTAATTAAATTTCATCTAGTAGTAATTATATGATTGTTCTATTTTCCGAACATGATTATAGTTAAAGTTGGTATTATATAATTTAAAATTAATAATCAGATAAAAATGTCCATTTGGAAAAGTTTCTTAAGAATAAAAATATTCTATACTTGTTATAGGTTTTAGACAAGCTTAAGAAGGTAAATATATGAAAGCGAAAAATATAGCCTTGATAGAATTACTACTTATACTAATTTTACCTGTATTTGCAGTTACGGGATTGTTAAATAATCAACCACCAATAATGTATACGACTCAAAGTATGGTTTATGGTCTAAAATGGTCTTATACTACTCTTGATGTTGTTCAATCATCACCTATTTTAGTTGATTTGGATAAGGATGGTTCGATGGAAATTATTTTTGGATGTACTGATAATAATTTATATTGTATTGATTCCGCGGGAGATCTAGTTTGGAGTTATGCAACAGGGAATGTAATTTTTTCAACTGCTGCAGCAGCGGATTTAAACAATGACGGATATTTAGAAATAGTATTTGGCTCGCTTGATGGAGATGTTTACTGCTTGGATTCCTCTGGTGATTTACTTTGGCAAGTAACTGATGCTACAAATCAAATTTATTCAACCCCAGCAATAGGTGATTTGGATGACGATGGTGATTTAGAAGTATTAATTGGTTCTTTGGATTCTTTTCTCTACTGTATAAATAATACCGGTGATGTTGAATGGTCTTATGATTGTGATTCCATGTTATTTGGACCTATTTCTTTAGGTGATTTAGATAACGATGGTACCTTAGAAGTCATTTTTGGTTCAATGGGATCAAGTATCTATTGTTTGGACCATCTTGGTCAACTAGAATGGAGTTATGCTGTAACGGGTGGAACAGGTTCTGGTGCAGCGATAGCTGATTTGAATGATGACAATGATTTAGAGATTGTTATTGGTACTGCTTCTGCAACAGATGTTCTATGTCTAAATGCTACTGGTGATTTAGAATGGTCTTATAATACAGGAGCAAGAATAGATGGTTCACCATCAATCGGTGATATAGATGACGATGGTGATTTAGAGATTCTCGTACCAAGTTTTGATAATAAAATCTATTGCTTGAATAGTAATGGAGTTTATCAATGGAATTATACCGCAATTAATGATCTATTCGCTACACCTATTCTAGGTGATTTAGATGGAGATGGGTTACAAGAAATTATCTTTGGTGCACTTAATCCATCCACAACGAACGGTGTTTTATATTGTGTAGATAAAGATGGAGTATTACTATGGTCAATCACATTACCAGATGAACAATATAGTTCTGTAGCACTCTGGGATTTAGATAATAATGGCTATATGGAAGTTATATTTGGAAATGATCAACTCTATTGTTATGAAATATATAGTCCAACACTTCATGGTAATAGTATTTGGCCAATGTTCAGAGGATCAATATTTAGCAAAGGTTCGATGGATAGCGATAGTGATTATATAGATGATTTAACCGAAGAAAATTATTACAATACTGATCCAAACTTGGCTGATACTGACGATGATGGGTTAGATGATTGGGATGAAATTTATTATCTTGGAACTAAAGCATATCTAGCTGATACAGATGGCGATGGATTAAACGATTGGGAAGAATTGAACACAGGTGTAGATGGATACATTACTGATCCAAATGATTCCGATTCCGAAGATGATGGCTTGAATGATTATAATGAGTATCTTAAAACCACTGACCCATACAATCCTGATTCTGATGGTGACACCCTTACCGATGGCGATGAAGTTTATATTTATTTCACAGACCCAGCACTAGCGGATACCGATGGCGATGGTTTAGATGATCTCGAAGAAATTACTTTAGGTTTGGATAATTATATAACAAATCCATTGGATGCTGATACGGATGACGATGGTCTCACAGATACTCAGGAGATGACCTATGGTACAAATCCTAATGATGATGATTCCGATTCCGATGGACTTAGTGATGGCGATGAAGTAACAATTTATCTCACCGATCCCACTTTAGCTGATACTGATAGCGATGGTTTAGATGATTCTAATGAGTTTCTTCAATCTACGGATCCACATGATCCCGATACCGATGGCGACACCCTTACCGATGGCGATGAAGTTTATATTTATTTCACGGACCCAACACTAGCGGATACAGATGGCGATGGCTTAGATGATTTCGAAGAAATATTTGTATTTTTTACCAATCCTTTGGATGCTGATATGGATGACGATGGTCTCACAGATAGCGAAGAGATAACCTACGGAACCAATCCTTCTAATTCAGATTCCGATTCCGATGGTCTTAGCGATAGTGATGAAGTAAAGATTTATTCCACAAATCCTAATGATGACGATTCAGACGATGATGGTATAACTGATGACGACGAAATTCTAACATATTATACTGATCCAAATTCAGATGACACAGATTTGGATGGAATATCTGATTATGATGAGATTTTTGTTTACAGCACCAATCCACTAAATGCAGATACTGACTATGATTTATTAAGTGATTATGATGAGATTTTTGTTTATGAAATAAATCCTCTAGATCCAGATGTAGATGATGACTTTTTACTTGACGGAGAAGAAATTCTAGGGTATTATGCTCCAACTAATCCAGGAGCAGATGTTTTAGGATATGTTTATACAAATGTATCTAACGCTGACACTGACGGAGATGGTTATTTTGACAGCGAAGAAATTTATTACGATACAGATCCAAATGATATACTTAGTCATCCTGATCCAACAACTATTACTCCACCGCCCGTTACAGTGACACCTCCACCTGTAACAGTTACACCACCACCCGATACAATTACACAAAACAATACCATTACTGTAACATTCACTAATGGTCCAGGTTTACCAATAGTACTAATAACTTCAATAGTTGTTTTTACAGTAATATCAATACTAGTTAGTAGAAAGAAAAAATAAGAAGCTAATTCTTTAGCTTCCTTTTTTTATGTCATGGATTTTCTTTTAGATTTTCCTTTATTATTTGTTTTCAGTATTTCTTTTTTGCTTGCTTTTGTTTCAGTGGTTGTTGTCAAATGTTCTTCAACTTTAGAGATCATTTTGGAAATGATTTTCATAAATTCAATAAAAGTTGCTATAAGACAAATTGAAAGATAAGTATATACTAGATATGCTGCTATTCTCAAACCAACACTATTAGGTAAAATTTGGAAAATATCATCGTAAGCTGTAACAAAAAAACCAAGGATAAATCCAATAAATGATGGTACCGGTAGAAATATTAGTGGTATAAAAAGCATTCTTGTGGGGTACCCAATTTTTTGCATTTTATTAAATAGAAAACTAGCTTGAAACATTATTGCAGAAATAAAAACTATTACTATTAGATTTTTACCTAAAGTAATCCAACCATATCCATCATCAATAATATGTATTGGTAGAGAGATTGCAGTATAAATGACATAAACAATTATGAAGATAATAATTAAAATTCGTATAGATTTTAAGAGTTTATTATTTTCAGGTTCTACATTATTTCTCAATTCATTAAAACCAACTAATAATAAAATCATAGCTGGCAAAACAATGCTGACATTAACAATCTCAAGAAACCATATAACATATGATTTTGAGGAAGTTGGTGAACCTTCAAAGGTAAAAAATAAGATAGCCATCAAAAAGGAAATAGCTGAGAAGGTTATCATTATAATACTGCCAATTTTCATCAGTTTCATCTGATTTCTAAATCGTGTATTGTCCATTTCAAATGTATAATTAGCTCCCATTCTTTTCATCTCAATAGAGCATTGCTACATATATTTACATAGATATATGCCATCAAATAATAGTTGTATTAATTATTTAAATGTTTAAGAATAAAAAAACAACGCTATTTTATTCAATTATTCATCAATAGTGTTATTATTTAGATTCAATTTTTCCGATTTTTTCTTTTGAATAATAAAAAAAGTAAATATTATCAAAATAATGACTAATAATGAAAAACTAATGATTTCAAAAATAAATCCTACAAATGGTGGAACTGATTTATTTAAAGCATACATAATAAGATAACCACTAGTAGCTAATACCAATGATACTGTTTCAAGTATAAGTAATGTTCGAGCTAATAAAATAGGAAGTTTTCTAGGTTTAGTATTTTGATATTCATAAAACCAATAAATCAACCAAAGAATTACAATAAGATCAGCAATTATTAGTAATATTAGCATATAATAGAATACCCTTGTTAAAGGAGTTTGTATCATAAAATGATACAGCAGATCGTTTATTGGTATCATAAGTTATAGTAGTGAAATGCAACATAAATTTTTATTTGTAAAATCTATTTTTATCGAATACATAGAGAATAAAAAAATAATAGATATAAAAGGAGTAAAAAAAATTTCTAACCTTCTTTAATCATAATTAATAGCATTTTAAATTGCTCAATAGCTTTCAAAGCATGAGGAATATTTGCAGGCATAATAATAAATTCACCTGTTTTGATGTGATATTCCTTTTCCGCAATTGTTACAATTGCATTGCCATCTAAAATATAAACTAAGGCATCAAATGGTGCTGTATGCTCACTCAAGCCTTCATCTTTAGCAAAAGCAAATAAAGTTACATTACCTGTTTTTTGTTTTATTATTTGACGACTTACAACAGAGCCTTCTTGGTAATTGATTAATTCTTCAAGAATTTCAACTTTTGGTAAATCACTATCTAGATTTATTTCAGACATTTTATTTCAAATTGATATTATTTTATTGAAATAATAACAAATCGATTTAGAAAATATACACTCATTTAAAATTAAAATTCATTAGTATTTTCAATTTTTTTTAGAAATACTATGATTTCTATTGAGGAATTAAAAAAGAAACCCCTGTGTTTTTCACTGGGGAATATAGTTATTTCTTAATTATTTTCTTTCTTATTTTTTTTATAATAAGGTGATTGATTAATCAGTACTTTTCTGACCAGTGGTCGAAGAATTTTGATAATACTAATTAAGAAACGATTAGCACTTGCCATATCATGTAAGATTTCATCGTAAGTATGTTTTTGATAATTTAAGATTTCATTACTTAATTCTGAGCTCATTAAACTACTATGGTAACTAGCACCGCCAAATGCTTCTAAAGGTAATTCCCCTAGACCCATAGCTTTCATTGAGATTTGAACAAAATCTAGATAATTCAATCTACAACTAGGTCCACCTGCAATATGCCAAGTTTTATTCCAAATAGAAGCAGTATTCAAAGCATGAACAAAAGCAATGCCAGCATCTTCCTCATGTAATAATTCTATTTGAGTTTCGATAGGCACTTCATACATCATAGGATCATAGACTAGCTTATGAATTGGTGGAATAACTCCTAAAACGAAAATTGAATAGTCAAGATTTGATTCCTTAATCAATTTCATACATTCAACTTTATGTTGCGCATAATAATCAGTTGGATTTAATTCCTCATCTACTGTAATCGGTTGCTGCTTGTCTCGAGTATCTCCATAGATAATTACTGATGAAGTAAAGAGTATTTTTGGTTGCTTCTTTTGACTTTTAGCAATTTCAAGGATATTCTTTGTTCCCTCAATATTTACTTCTTTAGCAAGCTTTAGATTCTTCGTTGTAATGGGAGGTAAGATATAAGCCAAATGAATGATAATATCAATATCCTCTAGTGCTTTTGAAACATCATTTTTGTTTCTAACATCTCCCCAAATAATATCAAACTTGTCTGAATATTTCCGCGCAAGTTTCTTAGTTCGACGATTTTTTAAATCAAAACATCGAATAGTATCCCCATTATCTGGTAGATTCTCAAGGATCTTTGAGCCTACCTGTCCAAATGAACCTGTTATAAGAATTTTCATTTCCTAAACCTGGGCAATTTAAAACCCATTTTATATAAACGAGCTGAAAGAAAAAGATTGTGTTGACTTTAGTACTACAAAAAGAGGAATTTAATACTAAAAAAAATAAATTCAGGGATTAAGTCCCTGTGATTTCATCAATTTTGTTTAATCTTCCACCTATGCGACCTGCAATAGTGTTCATTATTAGTGCCATTCCACCAAAGATTGCTCCTAAAATCAAGCAGAACTTGGGAACATAATTTGCTATTACAGCATCCATATCTGCAGCATATGTTATGTATAACTCATTTATCTTATCAGAAATCATCATACCAAGACCTGAAGTAGGCTCAACATTGAGGAAACCAAGTAATTCAGTGATAACAGAATTGATATCAGCAAAGCTATCCCACCAAGCCATTATTTTGGTTCTTAATACCAACCACGACCAAAGAACTACTGCACCAAAAACAAACATACCTGTTAAGGCACCAGCAATCATACCGGGGAATCTGTCTTGAGATATCCATCCAGCTATAAAACCACCAATTATTGTTCCAATACCTGAAAGAATAATTGCTAGCCACCAGGCAACACGGATACCTCCGTAGATTAATCCAATAGCAACTCCAGCGCTTATCAAGCTACCAATAATCGAACCAATAATTACTCTCATTAATTTCATAATAAACACTAGTGTGTTTATAATTCTAGAACTTAATAAATATTGATATGATAGACTTGGATAGCATCCGCAAAAAATGAATTATTACAGACATTAGAATTTAATTTTATAACGGCTAAAAGTTTCAAACCAACCATCTTTTGTAAAGAGTAAATCTCGTAAACAAACGCCTAAATCAGTAATATCTTGATCGTTAACAAAAATCTTAATGTTATTTGAAGATTCATCATTTTCTTCTAAAGCAAAAAGAAAATCATGGATTGCTGTATCAATAGATGCAACAACGCTTTTTTGTATAATCTCTTTTTGTTCTAAAGTAAATTGCTGCAAGTCTTGCTGTAGATTTTGTAGCTTTAATGCTTTCCAATAACCTCGTAATAATTTATCACAAAAATCTATAGAGGAATCTCTTAGATTACTAATGATAAATTTACCAAAAATCTCTAATATTTCATCTTTTTCCATTATCTATCGAATTAAATATTATCATTTTTGCTTTTAATTTACGTTATGACTGAAATGTCATTTAGGGGATATATAAAAAGTATTGATTTTTAGCTCTAACAAATTTTATAACATTTAATTGGTAGTTTGAATAACAGAAAATAGATGGTTTTTGTAATGGATAAAAGTAAAATAGCTCCAGTAACTGCAATACTGATTGGTGCAGGTTCGAGAGGACGAGATGCTTATGGAGAATATGCTAGAAATAATCCTGAAAGATTACAATTTATTGCTATAGCTGAACCTGATATAGAGAAAAGAAAAATCTTTCAAAATCTTCATAATATTCCAGATAATATGGCTTTTAATTCTTGGGAAAAATTACTCGAGGTAAAAAAAGGTAAAATTGCTCAAGTAGCTTTCATTTGTACACCAGATAGATTACATTACAAACCAGCAATGAAAGCACTGGAATTGAGATATGATCTTGTTCTAGAAAAACCAATTGCCCCTACATTAATAGAATGTCAAAATATACATAGATTAGCTGAAAAAAATGGTTGTTTAGTTCAAATTTGCCATGTTTTACGTTTTACAGATTTTTGGCAAAAAATCAAACAGCTTATTGACACGGAGCGATTGGGCAAAATAATTCATTATGACCATTCAGAAAATGTCTCTTATTGGCATTTTGGTCATTCATTTGTTAGAGGGTCATATAAAAACAAAGAAACTTCAACAGCAATTATTTTAGCTAAAACTTGTCATGATCTTGATCTCATTCATTGGTTAGTAAATGAAAAAGCTGTTGAAATTCATTCTGTGGGTGAAGTAACACATTATAAATCCGAAAATGCTCCTCTCAATGCTCCTAAGAGATGTACAGATGGTTGTCCAATAGCAGACGAATGTCCTTGGTATGCACCAAGATTGTATATTGATTTAGAACCAATAATAAGAACAGGAATTTATTCATCATCAAAGATGATGAGATGGATAACAAAACAAATGATAAAATCAAAGAGATTTATTAATTTTCTAGCACTTTTTAATAAAGATGTTAGAAAAATTAAAAATTGGGATCAATTTCCATTAACATCTCTTACAACTGATTATTCCAAAGAAGGGGTAATGAAAGCATTACAAGAGGGACCTTTTGGATTGTGCATTTATAAAACGGGGAATGATGTACCTGATCATCAAATTTCAACGTTTACTTTCCCAAGTGGAGCAACAGCTACTTTAACTATGCATGGATTATCTGAACATGAAGGAAGAGAACTAAGGATTTTTGGTTCTAAAGGAGTTCTTCGAGGTATTTTTAGAAACAGCAAAGAAATCCTCGAGCTAACTGATTTCAGATTTGGAAAAACAGAAATTATTCATGAAGAAGGACTGAGCTTGGATGCTCACGGAGGAGGCGATAGTAAAATAATGGATGCTTTCACAGCAGTTATACTAGGTGAAAAAACTCAGGAAGAAAGTAATCTAACTGATATCTCGAGTGCGATGGAGTCACATTACATGGGATTTGCAGCTGAGGAATCTAGAATAATAAAAAAAGTACAACAAGTTGAGAATTTCAGGCAAAATTTGAGCAATCTTTTTTAATTTTAAGGATACAATATCTAAAATTACTATTAGATTGTAAACAGGAGATAAGATATTAATGGCTCAAAATATCGATAGTGTAAATGATGAAATGAAAACTGGCGAATCCAAATTTATAGCGTATAAATATCGCTGGTTAGTCCTTATTTTGTTTATGTTAGCTGGAGCAATAACCCAAATAGTCTGGGTAACTTATGGTACAATTGTTGATGAAACAGCTGGATTCTTTGGAGTAAGCACAATTGAGATTTTAGTACTCGCATTAATCTTCATGGTTGCTTATATCCCAGTTAATTTCCTAGCTTGCTGGGTAATAGATAAGTTAGGTTTGAAATGGGGTACTGGTATAGGTGTTATTCTAACCGGTGTTTTTGGATTCTTGAGAGTATTCGCTGTTATGACGAAAAGTTACGTCATGTTATTAATATTCCAAATAATAACTGCAATAGGTCAACCATTCGTTTTGAATTCATTTACCAAAGTTGCTGCTTCTTGGTTCCCGGAAAAAGAGAAAACTTTAGCCTCAGGTTTAGGAACAATGTCCATGCTTCTTGGTGTGATAATAGCTTTTCTAATTCCACCATTATTAGTGGAAAAAATTGGCATTGATGCAGGAATTAGCTGGATTACTTGGAGTTTTGGAATTGCTTCTTTGGTTGCAATGGTTCTATATTTGATTTTTGTACGAAACAAACCACCAACCCCACCAAATGCATATGCTGATAAAACTAGAACTTTAGCCTTGAAAGGAACCAAATCTATGTTTAAAAAACGAGATTTCAATTTACTCTTTATTATTTTTCTGCTTGGATTAGGAACATTTAATGCAATATCAGCTGTTATTGATGTAATATTTGGTTACCCACTTAATGATCCACGTCCAGGAATAATTGGGTGTCTAATTGTAGGCGGAGGTATTATAGGATCTGTAGTTATTTCAGCTTTATCTGACCACTTCCGCAAAAGAAAATTATTCATAATAATTTCCATGGGTGCTGGAGTAATTCTTTTACCATTATTCTTCTTTATTGAGAATGATATTTCAAGATATATTACTTCGTTTTTCGCTGGACTCTTCCTAATATCATTACTACCAATTGGATTAACATTTGCTGCGGAAATAACATATCCATTACCTGAGGAAACATCAAATGGTTTAATGATGTGGATAGGGCAAGTCAGTGGAGTAGTTCTTCTAGGTTGCATTATGCTATCTGAAGGCAGCAGCTTAATGTTCATCAATTTCATAATAATGATAGTTTTGTTTGTTATTGGAACCGTTTTAGCATTCTTTATGAAAGATCTTGATGCTTATGAAATAAAAGCATCATAATTTTTTCTTTTTTTCCCAAAATATAGGTGCTTATTTATTATTATTAATAACATTAATCAGAATTTGTCTTGAATGTAAAATCTTTAATAACAAAACAATGTTTTAAAATCATATTCTAATGTAAACTAATTAATTGGAGTTAAATCGATGAGTTTAATAAAAAATAATATAACAAATCGTAGTAATTTACGTGTATTTTTACCATTATTATTGTTAACAATAATATTTAGTCAAGGTATTTTACTAATTAATCCTAATCAAAATTCTATCTTTATCACTACAACCACACCAGTAGAAACAAGTGGTTTTGAAACAAACGACTTAAGTTATGATTGGTTGGTTTTAAACTACTTTGATGGTGATAATAATCTAGAAGAAGATGCAATAGTAGATGTGAATGAACTTGAAGATGGTTTTGATGATCTATCTTCAATTAAAATTCTTGCTTTATTGGATAGAACACCTGGCTATGATACATCAGATGGCGATTGGACTGGAACCCGTTTATATGATATTTCCCATGATACTAATACCGGAATCATTTCATCTACTTTGATAAAAGATTTTGGCGAACTAAATATGGGTGCTGGCAGTTCATTAGAAATATTACTTGATTTTGGGCTTAACAACTACTCAATTCAATCAACTAACATCTGGTTAAATATATGGGATCATGGTGGTGGAATTGATGGTATCTGTTGGGATGACACCAGTTATGGTGATTGTCTCTATATTGATGAAATGCAAACAGCAATTGCTAACCAAGAAACTGAATATTCAAGAAAGCTTGATTTGATTACTCATGATGCTTGTTTAATGGATATGATAGAAGTTGCGTATGAATTAAAAGATTTAGCGGACTATTATGTAGG
>DATKZI010000001.1:0-11349 GCA_035528035.1 Bathyarchaeia archaeon | reverse complement strand
ATCGATGGTTTAATAGATCATTCAAGAGCAATAATCAAATACAAAACGTTCTTAGAGCACCAAAGAAGACATAGAGCAATGTTATCAATGCTACCTGATAAATTACCATCACAAGATAATTTAAAGGATAATTTAAATAACATTGAACAAGAAATTCACAATCGGATAGAAGAACGACATGCCGTATGTAAAAGATTTTTAACTGCAGCAATAGATACTAAAAAATATGGATATACTAATGAATTTTATTTATCTACAAGTGAATTACGAGATGGTTATGTTCCTCTCACTGCAACTACTTCTCTTAAACCTGAATCAGAAGTACTATTTCTAAAAGATCATACCCCATATCAAAAAGGGAAAATATATCCATTTGAACAAGTAAAAGATATATTACTTGAAGTTAAAACAGTACTTAAACCAGGTGATCTAACATTTCACACATTAACTTATAATAAAACATACCTTTTATGAAAGCAGAATTATCAAAATTCAGCAAAATCGCAGTTCAAAACCTATTCTATTCTAAAATTTTAGCATTAGGAGAAGATGGAACAAAAGGAGTTCTTTCTAAAGTCTATTCAATTAATAAAACAGACTCAGAATTGCAAATATTTATTAATGGACAACCTCGTAGTAGATTTAATATAATGAGTGAAGATGAAAATGGAGAATATATTAAACTCGTTGTTGCGAATTGTCCAGAAGAACTTGTTAGAAATGAATTTGAAATTGTAATAGATTCATATTGGACAGGATTTGAAGTATCTCAATTAAGTGTTGACAAACAAGACAAGATAATTGTCAAAATTCATTCATCATGAGAGAATTACTCATTAACAGAATAATCAAAGCTAAAGATAGAATTTTTATGGAAGATGATTATAGAGCATATACGTATAGACAATTAGCATTTGAAATATTAAATTTGTCTACTATGATTGATACTCTCAAAATCCCAAATCCAAGAATTTGCCTATCTGCCAGTAATAGTTTTGAATGGGTTGTTGTATTTTTAACTGCATTAATCAAAAGCATTCCAGTGTATTTAGTACCACAATCATTCACTGCTGAACACAAATATACAATTACTACAAGATACAATTTAAACTTATTATTTGTATCTGATTCAGATGAACAAAAAGGACACATGATGTCAACTAATAATTTTACATGTGCTCTGATAAGAATGTCAACGGTTGAAGGATACGTATTAGACTATGTAAACCCGTTTAGAATAAAAAATATTGAAAAGAAAAGAAATAAATGGGTTAGATTAAATGCAATTGATCATAGAGAAATTAAAAATGGAGCAATTTTACTTGATCTTATAAGTAAAAATATAAATCACACATATAAAAATTGTAACTTATGGTTATTTACATCTGGAGTTAATAGTCATCCTGAACTTAAAATGATTTTTCCAGAAACAATGCGTAGAACCGTCAGAGGCATGTCTACAAAACTTGAAGAATTAAATTTAAAAAAATGCAGTTTTTCTATTGAAACAGATCTCAATTGGTTTGTTTTACAAACTCTTTTACCAATTATAGTATTAGAAGGTACAGTTGTACTCACCAGACATCAAGCTAATGGTGAAAAAATAGGGGCAATATTTGCAAATACTAATTGGTTTGAAGAAATGTGGGATTATGTTGCTATAAGTCAAACAGAAAAGCAACGTAGACAATTTGAAAAGTGGTTATTAACTAAATGGATAAATACCATTAGATTAAAAAGAGAATTCAAAGTAGAATTTGGGGGAACTGATAAAATATTTATAATTTTAAATGATGAAACTCACTTTAAATTAAAAAAGAATCTGCAAAGGATAGGATATAAAGTAATTTCTACTTATGGTACAACGAAGTTTCAGTTAATTTCCATAGATGAAAAGCTAATTCAAGGAGTAAACATCAAACTTGATGCTCATAAACCAGGACCATGGCCAGCTGAATTACAAGTTACAGAGAAATTTGGTGGTTTAGATCAATTTAGAACTACTGGAGACATGGCAATTATGGGTCCAAACTCCGAATTACAAATTCTAGGTAGAAAAGATGATAGAATTTATTCTGCAAATGGTTCTATGTATAATCCAAACAAAATAGAAAGAATTGTAAGATCAGATGAATTTATAAAACAAGCATTACTTATTCAATATGATAATAAAATTGTATTGCTTATTCGTTTTAAAACATTTATCATGGACGCTCTTGCAAAAACAAGCGCAGATGTTGTAAAAATGGCTAAAGAAATTAAAGACAATATTAACTCTTATCTTCCTGAAGAAGAACAGATAGACGGCGTTACGTCATA
This sequence comes from Bathyarchaeia archaeon, assembly GCA_035528035.1. Classification (GTDB taxonomy): domain Archaea; phylum Asgardarchaeota; class Heimdallarchaeia; order JABLTI01; family JABLTI01; genus JABLTI01. Next base: position 9,030 of record DATKZI010000001.1, on the reverse strand, counting down.
TCCTAAACCATTAGATGTAAATGAACAAGGGAAGATTATTCGGCACTTTTACAATGATACCCCTGTAGATAGTGCCTGATTTGGAGACTATGCGATAACCAAGCTTAACATTGCTATGAAATGCAAAGGTAGTATGGAATAGCATTTGGGTCTATCCAAATAAAGACCCATGTGGCACTGATAGGTAAACGATGAGGTCAGATGTTTAAACTAAGATTCCAGTAAATACCAGATGTTGCGTAAGATATTAGTTTAATCATACCTGGTACGACGTGACTACATATATATTAACTACGAGAGATCCTGAAACCTACCTAATGATTCGCTCATAGGGTGTGATTGAGTATTAATATGTATTATAGAGTCAATGTCCTTCGTTATAGGAGCGCAAAGGGTGAAATTCCCTGGGTAAACAAATCCTATTTAAGCTCTATCCCTGATCTAAACCAAACCGGTTTCATGTTGTCCGGAACAAAAAAAAGGCTATAAGCCCGGTACATGACCTGATACTCGTCAGCTAGGACTCCCAAGAGTGTTCTGAAGTCGTAAGGGTCCAATTTGTAGCCGCAACTGCAAGCGAGGTTGAAAAAAAACCGAGAAATCAATCGGTGATATTCAGCTATAATGTTTTCTTTTGTAGCCGAAGCTATAGTTAATCCATGTAAGTTTTATACTTGCCCAATTGCTTTACTGGGGGGAATTTTGTACAACAACCTTTAAAGCCAGAGTGTGCTAACGCCCTTGTTACTAGCGAAGCCAAGAGGTCGAAGAGGGAAGAAAGAAATGCAACACGAGGTAGATTGTAGATTAATGAAGAGCACAGTAAGCTACTATTTTCAATATTCCTCATAACATACTAAAATATGTAAATGTAAATGAAAGCCAGTCGTTGTTGGAATGATATGCAACGAAATAGGAAACAAAATATAAAGAAAGTGCAAAATTGAGAAAGTAAAGTGTATCCAACTACGGTTAGAACTCATAAATCTCGAAATCCGACTTTACAAATTTATCAGAATTTATCAAGGAGTAGCATCTGGGGTGAAATCCAGGGAGTATCTTTATAGATTAAAGTACTATTGTCATGCACTGCGGTGCTAAAATAATATATTACATTCATTTAGAGTGTAAAGGAGTCTAAATCGCAAGCTCGGGTAATGCTAGTCTTAATGACTAAACCAAAATGCGTAGTGTAAAGGAGTGTAGAGAAACCTGACAAATAAACCTTAAGGTAGGGTATCATAATTTAACAAATGTATCAGATTTAGAAGGTCTAAAGGTTACTTGATAATCTAGGTTCCCTAACTTTACACACACCTACGCTCATTAATTGACATAGATAGTTACCTTTTCACTAAAAAGAGAAACAAAATCATGCCAACAGTAAACATGATGAGATCAGAAGCTCTTGCTTGGGCAACTGAAATATTTCATAAATCTAGAGAACGACAAGCAACATTAATTCCTGTTGATGCTAGAGAAGAAGTACTAATTCAAATAAAAGTACTAGAAGTAATTGAGAAACTCGATAGATATTACGAATAATCAAAATACTAGTTATGGAAAGACATAAAGTAGTACGATGTTCTAATCAATTAAAAGAACAGAAATTAAAATCAATCATAACTGAACAAGAAAAATATGGATATGAAGTTGTAGGATTAGCTGAAGATGCTAATACTTATACTATTATTTTTAAGACTCTGAGAAGTTCTGGAAGATGAAACGTTATACTTTTATCAAAAAACGTGAAAGTATCCCAATTACCACACCCATAAGAGTACTCGAGCCGAAAGCAGGGGGAATAAAACTCGAGTACGAAATATATGCTACTGATAATATACACATTAGGATAGGAAATAGGGATATCTATATACCATACTGGAAATATAATTCAGAACTTTTAGTATTTTTTAAACTGATAAAAGAATACTGGGATAATAATTTAGTACAATTATCAAAAACACATTGGAATAAAAAAGATCCCATTTATACTAAACTTTGGGTTATATTACAATCTAGAAATGGCAATTTTAATTGTTATGAAGATGTAGTTGACATTAACAAAGATTATAAGTCTTTGCGAATAAGAACACTATGTACAATGCTGGAACATCATCAAATAATCAAGCACTTGGAGAAAGGAAATTCAAAATTCTCAGTTCCATATGTACAAATTATTTTCTAATTTATAAATCAAAAAAGTAAATCAATGAAAGAAGAAGGAATCAAAGCTACAGTTATTGTATCTGAAGGTAAATCTTCAAAATCAAATGAACAAGAATATGACAAAGTTGATCCAATCAAGGATCTAAATTTAGGTGAACAAGCATGGAAAGTTGAACAAAAAGATGTATCTGATACAGAAAAAGAAGCAAAAGGAATAGATTTAAATTATTATGTTCTGCGTGGAGGGGAAGTTATGTCCAAGCAATTCACTGAAAATGGAAAAGCTGTCCTATTCAATAAAGGACTTGCAAATGAATTTGAAATTCCACTAAATGCAAAAGAAGCTATTTGGGATGATCCAATGAATCGTTGGTATTCCAGTGAAAAGTATGCCAGAGGTTTAGCTAAAGTTTTAGTTGAAAAAGAATTACAAAAAGCAAAACAAAATCTGGATAGACATCAAAAAGCTTATGCTTTCTTGGAACAACAACTTGAAAAAGATATGTTTTAAAACGATTAACATGGGGGACTGGGAACGAGAGACGCTTAGCGACTCTTAGGCTCAGACCCTATGTTTAACTTAATAAAGTATACATAAGGTAATCGTAAACGCGGGTGTAGATTTAAATCGGGGGTAGCACTGCGTTGTCCCTTGAGCCTTATTTATACTTTTTTTTAACTTAACAAAATCAAAATGAAAAGGTTAATAACAATTATTTTAACATTAACAATGTTTATCATGAGTGTTGGTTTTACAGGATCTCAATCAAATACAAAGATTCCTCTAAGATCAGACACGATAACGATTGTAGAAATGACTGTAAATAGTAAAATTGACAATCGTTCAATTCCTTATGAAAAGCAATTAAAAGCACAAACGGAGGTTACCGAAGAACTAGTCCTACAATTAGGTCAGTTAAATGATAAAATTCCTAATATGAATACTACAGCTTACAAATCAACAGTAGGCGCTCTCAACGAAGAGTTTGGTATTGGAGAGGAAGCTATCAAACAAGCATTCATAAAAGAAGCACGTTTGACTAATTTAACTAACTTACTAATATTCTTAGGAGGAATAGGACTATTTGGTTATCTCTTAACCAATCAAAATGCTAAACGAGGGCCCGATGTGGTACTCAAAATAAGCACAGGTGTGATCTCTTTAGCATTATTAGTTATAATGAAGATTAGTCTAGTTACTATAATGACTGGGCTATTCAATCCAACATACCGGATCATTGAACAATTTATAATGCTAGGAGGTTAATATGTTAAACTTTAATAAAGAAACGTATGGCAAAGTAGCTAGCTTCGTCTTGACTTATCAAGCACAATATGATAAAAATCCAACACTTCGTCATATTGCTAAGGACTTAAAGATAAGTAGAGATGATGCTAGACTATACGCCATATATGTATTCAATAAAGAAGAACTTCAACTGTATACAGATGAAGAACTAAAAATTGCCTTACAAAAAGAATCAGCTAGAGTCCAAAGATTTATGGATTCTAATCGTATCTTACGCAAAATAGAACGAGAACATATCCGATTACCAAATGCAATTGAAGCTAATCAAATCGCTATGTTAGAGTTACTTCAAAAATACCAGTATAAGAATCCAATTTCTGCAAAATCAAAAGCGGAATTATTTTCAACACTTGGAGATATAATGTCCGGAGTTGGTATTATTCATATTAGTGATCCACACATAAATGAATTAGTAAAATTAGCTGGGATTAATATATACGATATACCAAGAGCTAGTAAAATGCTTAAGAAATTCATTACTCAAGCTATACTAGACTTTAAAGCGGCGGGATTTAGAAAAGTATTAGTAGTATGTACTGGAGATATTATAAATTCTGATCGTAGAATTGATGAAAAATTATCGATGGCTACAAATAGAATGAAAGCTAAATTCATTGCTATTGAATTGTTCAGAGCAGCACTAATCGATCTATCTCATCATTTTGATAATATTTATTTTGCTGGTGTAACAGGAAATGAATCTAGAATAGGAGAAGAACTAGGATGGAATGAACTAATAACCACAGACAATTATGATTATGATGTATATAAAGCTCTTGAATATTTATTTGCTGGTCATCCCAAAATTCATATTCTAGAACAAGATAACTATACTGAATATCCTATTTCAGTAGCTGGGCAATGGATATTACTCACACATGGTATGCAAAGAACATTACAGGGTGATGTTGAAAAAGGTGTCATTCAAATGACAGGTAAATGGTCAGATTATGGATACAAAATCGCATTCATTCTATTTGGTCACTTACATTATACCAGAATTGGTGATCATTTTGCTAGGGGAGCATCTTGGGTTGGAGCTAACGCATATTCTGCAAACGCTTTGCAACTCATAACCAAATCTTCTCAACTACTTCATTTTATTTATTCTAATGGAGATATCTATAACAAAAGAATTGATCTTACAAATGTAGATGATGTAATTGGATATCCTTATAATAAAGAACTTGAATCTTATAATTCAAAATCTAAGATGAAAACTAGAGATGGAAGAACAATTTTAGAAATAAAAGTATGAAACCAAAACTTTATTTAGCAGGTGGATTTCATGGAGATTGGAGAAAAATAATTAAAGAATTATTAAAAGATTCATTTATCTTTTTAGATCCATTAACTCCAGAAATAGATCCAGAATCAGGAAAAAGAAAAAACCTCTCTTTCGACGAATACACAGCTTGGGACTTATGGGCTATTAGAACAGCAGATATTGTATTTGTTTATTCAGAAAAAACAAATCCCGGACAAGGATATATAGTTGAAGCTGGTTATGCTAAAGGATTAGGAAAAACTGTAATTCTAGTAAGAGAAGATGATAATGAATATATGCCAGATAAATATCTACAATTTCTTGACTGTATAGCAGATTATAAGACATTTAGTTTGACAGAAGGAATAAAAGTTTTATCTAGATTTACATACTAACATGAGAAATCCCTTTAAACGTAAATACAAAATTAAAAATATTGATGTTCATGCAATTGATCAATTAACGCATGGATACTATGCTCGTTCCTCTATTGAAGAAGCATTATTATATGCTAATGGAAAATGGGAAGGAACATTAAGATACTTATTAGGAGGTAGTATATCCAGAGGAACAAGATAAAAGACCCAATAAAAAGTATGAGGTTACTTTAGGGGTATCGTAACCCTACAATTTCCGCTAATAGATAGTACCTATGAGTCATCACGACAACGATCTAGGTAGCCCGTAAAGCGGTGTTTTAGTGCTAAACATAAGTACCTGAAACATGGCAGTTTAGCGGTAAAACTTGGGCAAAATATAATTTCAATCATGAGAATTCTAAATTTAACAAAGCACAGAAGGATTTGTTTAAGAGAAATGTTAAGCGACTTGTTTTACGAATTCGATTCAATTAAACTACGAAGAAACGGTATTGCTATATTTACACGTAATAAATGGAAATTCTGGGATAGACAAAAAGTACATGTATCTGAATTAATAATAAAAGAAATTCCACAAAGAATTGAACGTCTTTCTTCAAAGTTTATCAGTAGGTCACATCCATATTGGAGACCAGATAAAGTTCAAAAAGAAGTACTTAAAATTATAAATGCTAATGATTATAGAGATGTAGTAGAATATTTATGGGGCGAATACACTAAAATCAAATTCCCCGTAAGTAAAATGAAACCTTCGACAGCCTTAATAACCCGATATTCCCACGTCAAATCTGGGGATATATCCCTCCTCAATGTCTATAATAGATATTGTAACTCTCTCATCCGTTCATCAGTAATCAATATTGATGATCTACTATCTCATATTAAAACTCTTTATAAAAAACAAGAGAAAAAAGTTATTAAACTAAATCTTAAAAGGATACTAAGTTCGGATTATTTTCCGATAAAACAATTAATGGCAGCATAGGCATGGGATAACACCCGTGCTTAGGCTACATGTTAGATGCCTTGACGTGGCGTAGCTCTTATGCATTCATAACGAATGTAACTAAAATCTAACGTCAATTTGTTATTCAAAAATAATGGTAAAAACACAAACCTATTTTTAGAATAGCCGTAAACTATATGCTTGGTTTATGTTGAACAAAGGTGGATTGACAGGCACACCTTAAAAACCACATCGTGGAAAAAAGAAAATTAACACTTGAAAATGCTGTTGAACTACGAGAAAAACTTGACCGCGAGATTCACGAAAATTATCAAATTCTTGTCTCATGTAATTCCAGAGATGCTAAAAGTAAAAGCACATGTAATCTAGAAGAACTACTAGAGTTAACAACATCTATGGAAATTCAAGTTATTAGGCTTAAAGAAGCAATTCAAAAAGCCAACTTACGACGACATTCTATTTTAGATAAGAACTCAAATTCTTTCTATATCTATAAGTTATCTCAATTAAAAATTAGAAGAGAAAATCTAATGAAAATGAGTACTAAAGATGGAACTTATGGAAAACAACACTATATAGCTGCACTTAAAAAAGATAAAGTAAATAGAATGTTAAAAGATCTCAATGAAGAAATTGACAAAACTTCCAATAAATTATCAAAGTTTAATACTTCAAAACGTAACAAGATAGAAATACCATTTGAAAATAATTTGTTGAACTATTTAAACTAATGATCTAAGTCCGTTGCTTAATGTAAAAGTACCTAATCGGAGGTAAAATTCTGATCTGTAGGTCATTGAGGACGGACTTTTCTATATTATGGACTTTGAACTTAAAGACAGTTTTGTCGAAATATATAAAAACATCACTCCCCCATTCGGTTTCAATGGGTTAGGGGAACTTACGTATATGCGTACATACAGTAGGCTAAAAGAAGATGGTACCAATGAGAAATGGTACGAGACCGTTCGTAGAGTAGTAGAAGGTACTTACTCTATACAAAAACGTCATATATTTAAATATGACCTTGGTTGGGACAAAGCGAAAGCTACTAGATCTGCTGAAGAAATGTATGACAGAATGTTTAACATGAAATTTCTACCTGCTGGTCGTGGTATATGGGCAATGGGTAGCGATAGTGTTGAAAAGAAGGGTTTATTTCAAACTCTTAATAATTGTGCATTTGTATCTACAGAAAATCTAGTCACTGACAAAACAAAACCTTTTCTCTTTATGATGGACATGGAGATGTTAGGAGTTGGTGTAGGATTTGATGTAAAAGGTGCAGGTAAATTAAAGATTAAAAGTCCTAGAAAAAGTAATGTCACTACGGTTTGGCAAATACTAGACTCCAGAGAAGGTTGGGTAGAATCACTCGATCTCCTCTTATCTGCTTACTTTGATGGAGATAAAGAATGGGAATTCGATTACTCCAAAATACGTATAGCAGGTGAACCCATTGCGGGATTTGGTGGTAAATCAGCTGGACCTAAACCATTACGTAAACTACATACTGAATTAAAACATCTTTTAGAAAAACGAATTAGTGAATATTTAACAATAACGGATATTACTGATATTATGAATATGATAGGTGTATGTATTGTAGCTGCTAATGTCAGAAGCTCAGCACAAATTGTCTTCGGTGATCCAAATTCAGAAGAATTTCTAAAACTTAAAGATTATGAATGGGATTCAGAAAAAGAGACTTATCACGGCTCTAATGTTCACCGTGCCGCCTATGGCTGGACTAGTAATAATTCTGTGTTTGCTGAACTTGGTATGGATTATAGCAAGCTTAGTATTCAAACTGCCAGAAATGGTGAACCCGGATATGTTTGGTTAGATAATATGCGTTCATATGGTAGAATGAAAGATGAGTCAAATGGTAAAGATAGTAGAGCGGTGGGTAGTAATCCATGTTCTGAACAGACTCTAGAATCATATGAAATGTGTTGCTTAGTTGATGTATTTCCAACAAGAAACGAAGATATCAAAGATTTCAAACGTACACTAAAATTTGCTTATCTATACGCTAAGACCGTTACATTAGGTAAAACAAGTTGGGTTGAAACTAACCGTGTACAACTTAGAAATAGAAGGATAGGAACATCACTAACAGGCATTGCTGAATTTGTAGATAAAAATGGTATAGAACAATTTCGTCTATGGTGTAATGAAGGATATGAAATCCTAAAATATTACGATACCGTATACAGTGAATGGTTTGCAGTACCAAAGTCTATTAAAATAACATCTGTAAAACCATCAGGCACAGTCTCAATTTTGGCTGGAGTAACACCCGGTATGCATTACCCTGAAAGTAATTATTATATACGTAGAATACGACTATCAACTACATCTGACCTAATTAATAGTATAAAAGAAGCTGGTTACAGAGTTGAAGCTAGTACTCACGATCCAGAAAATACACTCATTGTCGAAGTTCCAACTGCTATAGAAGGAGTTAGAACTGTAGACCAAGTTAACTTATGGGAACAATTGTCATTAGCCGCGTTCTTACAAGAACATTGGGCTGATAATCAAGTATCTTGTACAATTACATTTAAACCAGAAGAAGCTAATCAAATAGGACCTGCGCTCAATTATTTCCAATACAAATTAAAAGGTGTTAGTTTCTTACCTAAAACAGAAACTGGGGCATATTCACAAATGCCATATGAGGAAATAACTAAAGAAGAATATGAAACATTATCAAAAAATATCAAAAAATTGAAGTTTAAACAAACATCAGAAGAATCAGAACAAGAGCGATTCTGCGATGGTCAAAGTTGTATATTATGAAATTATACGAAATACCAAACGGCACTAGAATAAAATTATTAGAAGATTCTCAAGGACCACCAGGCGAACCAATTTATCCAAAAGGAATGGAATTATTTCTTCAAAATGTAGACGGAATGTATGCCACTTGTCT